>NZ_LBJF01000001.1:0-1033153 GCF_028128735.1 Bradyrhizobium sp. CCBAU 53415
GTAGATCCGGTTGATCCCCGAGGGCTCGCCCTCCCGCCGCAGCAGGACGAACAACCGGCGATAGCCGAAACGCCGCCGCTCATTGGCGAGATCGTGCAATCGGCCACGCAGAACTGCGTCCGGCGGGCGGCTGGAGCGATAGCGGATCATCTTCCGATCCGCCTCCACAATCGAGCAGGCCCGCCGTTCCGACAGGCTCATGACGGCCTGCAGATGCGCGACCGCAGCGCGCTTGGCGGCGGGCCCTACCATTTTTTTGAAAGGAGCTCGCGAAGTGCGGCCGCATCGAGCATCTGCTCGGCCAGAAGCTTCTTCAGCTTCGCGTTCTCCTCTTCCAAGGCCCTCAGCCGCTTCGCTTCGGAAACGTCCATGCCGCCGAATTTGGCCTTCCAATTGTAGATCGTCGCCTCGGAAACACCGTGCTTGCGAGCCAGGTCGGCTGTCTTCGCCCCAGCCTCATGCTCCTTCAATACCGCGATAATCTGCTCTTCCGTGAACCTTGCTCGCTTCATCTGTCCGTCCTTCTTCGGGCCGGACTCTAACTCCTTCTGGAGGAAATTCGCAGTGGCAGGTCAGGGGCGTTGCGCTAAGCGGGATTCCATAAACGGGAAATGACACATCAGGCTGGCTTCCAAACCGCGCAGTCCAAATTACCGCGCAACCTTTGTTCCACATGTTGGAGGTTCGGCTTGACCATAGCGGAATTCGAGTTCCATCTAGGTTTGGCATTTCCATAGACCAGGCCAGCTAATTCGACTCCCAGATCGACCGATGTCCCCCTGAAAAAGAATTGTAAAATGAGGTTACAACGATAAGTTGAGCACCTGAAGGGCAGAGGAGGGGCGAGAAGCACGCCCGTTATATTATAATGTCTAAGATGATGATTTTTCTATTTGATGGCACAGCGAACGACGCCACTGAGGACCGCTTTTCAAACGTTTATGCGCTTAACCAACTGATTGCAGAGAGCAAACGAGTTGGACGATCTAAGCTGCAGACCCAGGTTACATTCTATTTGCCGGGGATTGGGACCAAGTTTACCGTGCGAAGGGCCGTTCAAAGAGGTGGAGGCCGCTGGTGGCGAACCGACACCGTTCGGCAACAAATTTTCGGCGATAACATCGAACAGATTATTCTAAGGGCCTACGTCAACTTATGTGCGAACTACCGATTGGGCGATGAGATCGCACTGGTCGGTTTCTCACGCGGAGCAGTTGCTGCGAGAATTTTTTCAAGACTTATTTCCGACTTTGGCATCTTAACGTCGGACAAACTCCTACATCTGGACACCCTGTGGAACGATTTTGTCGAGATATCCAGTGTCGAAGCTGACACAAAATACCAGGAAGAAATTAGTAGACTGAAAGTGGAACTAAGAGGTCAAGCCGGCGAAGAAGCTTTCCATCCTATTGGAGAACACCCGATCCTCTTCCTTGGACTGTTCGATACAGTCATGGGTCCATTGGATGAGCTTGTGACGAAGAACGTCCGCTTCAGAGATAAATATCCGGCATCGGGGATCAAGCACATCGTCCATCTATTGAGTATGCATGATGTGCGGGAGGAATTCGAATTGCAGAGGTTCGATCGACCTGTCCACCTGCCAGAAACTCTCCGAGAGATATGGGTACCTGGCGTCCACTCTGACGTCGGTGGCGGTTATGAAGAAGATTTCGTCTCCAATATTTCGCTGCTAACGATGGCAGATCTACTTGAGGAGCTCGCGAATGTCGCGCTCGACCCTAAGGCTTACAAGCAAGTCGAGAGCTCTATTTCATCGAGAATTGAAGCCCAACGTTTCTTCATAAACAAGGAGCCGCTAGTCGGGAGACGTCGATCTAGGCTAGCGCTGATCAACGCAGATGACGAAGTGCATCCTCTTCACTGGTATCTGAAAGACAAGTTGGTGTATTGGAAGAGCAGCAACCCGGTTAAGTATGAAGACAGGCTCAACAGAAGCGGTGATCAAGTCGACCCCAAGCTTCAGAAAAGGCTCAATCATTGGACTCGGCGCAGACGAAAGCCAAGATAGTGCGGCACGTAATGCGCGAACCAAGATGATGTGACCAATCGCTGAGGATCAGGACGACTCATCCCCGCCGAAAACGCGAGTGATAGTCAGTTCGCGAATTGCCTCTACATGACGCTGGCAGAATTTTTCGGCGTTGGTCTCACACCCATGGCGCCGCTGACCGCAAGAGCTGAACGGCGGAATCGTAAGCAGCGGGCGAAGCTCCGCTCTTTCTTATGAGAAGCAAGACCTAATCTTCTGGTCCGTTGACGATATCGGAGATGAAGACGCCGAAGTGGAATGCGGAGCAGGTGCACGAGAGATGCGCAAGCGCCGTCAAACATAAACGCTGGTTTATGTTTTAATCTCTAAGGAGCGCGGCCTGGGAGCTGCCGTTCTACCGTTGAGTTACTCTTACCCGTTCGATCTGTCCCCTCAGAGAGAGAAATAAAACTCGCGCATGAGGTAGTAACTCGCCACAGTGGTAGCGCCATTGCTGGCCAAAGAAGCGAACAGCGTTCGCTTTTTTTTGCATCTTGACGATGCGGTCACATCGACGACATGCCACCCTGAGCACGTGACGAGGAATTTCAGATAGTCGGCGCTGCTGGATCGGAATGCCCGATGCGGTATATGGCTGGATCCGCCAGGGTGGCGTCCCAGTATTCTGGCGGCAGGTCGCTTTGGCTGCCATGTGCAGTTGCCTTCCGCTCGGCCGCGGAGGCCCATTTTTCGAGCTCTTTGGGGGACGGCATACGCCAGCTCGCAGGTCGATCGCTTATGGGGCAATGAGAACGTAATCAAGAACAAAGAGTCGAGTCCGTCGACGCCGATTTTTGTGACGCGGGAGTGCCCGGACGCGCCGGAAATCGCGGTGCAACCCTTTCGGAGTCAGGTCGCGCCTTGGACCAAGAAGCTGCCTTCCGGCTTCATTAGGCTTAAGGGGCAAGGTTTCTGTTTGGAAAACCATGCCCCGCGCTACGTCGCATCCTCGCGCGCCGGTAATATGTGGCTTTCCTTGAGTCGTTGGCCTGCAGGCGTGAGTTTTCAGCTTTCCATATTGAGGATACTTGCCGGGTAGCCAGACGGTCGGGCGAGCATCGCGGTTGTCAAGCAGCACCTCGCCATCTATTACAGCAGCGGGCCAGAGTGGCCCGCGCGCATGACGCGGATCGGAAGCCGTGCTCCCCAGCTCGACATATTCGGGCAAAGATTGATCGGGCGAGAGCCAGGGTCTTGGATTATCACCGAGGAGGGCAGAAAGGTTCTCGAGACCCTCGAGCAGCTGGATCGCGTTGCGCAAAGTCAAGTTGAGCTGAAGACGGCGCCGCCGTCTGAAGGCGAGAGGCCGCCTTGGATGATGGTGCAACCGCGGACCGTCACGCGGAGGAACCGGCCCGGCCTCAAGCGATTGAGGCCCGTTGGGCGAGGCTCTTGATGATGGCGATGCTCTTCGCTAAATCGCGTGAGTTCAGTTTGGAGATATTGCCGTGGCAATGGGTACTGTGAAGTGGTTCAACGCGACCAAGGGATATGGCTTCATCCAACCGGAGGACGGCGGAGCTGACGTCTTCGTGCACATCAGTGCCGTCGAGAAGGCCGGCTACACCAACCTCGCGGAAGGCGCCCGGGTCAGCTACGAGCTGAAAGCCGGACGTTCTGGCAAGATGAGCGCGGAAAATCTCCGCATTGGCTGAGGACGTCCGGCCCCGAGGAACCAAGCCAGGTTCATCGGTGTTCTGACTCGGCTTTCGGCTTGTCCGATAAGCATCGATACGGCCTCAGCAGTCGTCCGTGAAGAATGCGGATTGACCTGAGAAACAAGCAGAATTGGTCTTGATATAGTATTCGATTTTGCAGGAAAGCTGGGTGTTGGACCTCGCTTTCCTGCGTTTTTGGATTTTGCTTTTGAGTGATTCGTGATTCCCTTACGGCGTCGTCGACATTGGGGAATGCGATGAGCAAACCGCGGGATGATCGCCAGAAAGACCTGTTACTTCCGGCTCTCGATCAGATCATCGACATGGGTCATCCGCTGGTGCGTTTGGCGGAGCTGATCGACTGGAGCATCGTGAATGAACGCTTCAGTTCGGTGTGCCAGGCAGGGTCGGGGCAGCCGGGCTTGCCGACGCGGCTGGTCGCCGGCCTGTTCATTCTGAAGCACATGCACAACCTGTCAGATGAGGTGCTGTGCGCTCGCTGGATAGAGAACCCCTATTACCAATACTTCTGTGGCGAATTGAGCTTCTGTCACCGTCTGCCGTTCGATCGATCGTCAATGACACGCTGGCGCCAGCGGCTCGGGGAGGAACAGCTCGTCGCGTTGATCCAGGAAAGTCTGTCGGTGGCGCACAAGACCGGCGCTATCGGTCCAAAGGATCTGGAACGGGTGGTCGTCGATACCACGGTGCAGCCGAAGGCGGTTGCGCATCCGACCGACGCGCGGCTGATGCATCGAGCAATCATCAAACTGGTCCGGCTGGCCAAGCGCAACCGTGTGCCGCTGCGCCAGAGCTATCTGCGCCTGGCCAAGCACGCCGCCATCATGGTCGGCCGCTACACCCATGCCCATCAGTTTAAACGCGCCCGGCGGCAGCTCAAGTTCCTGCGGACACGGCTTGGTCGGATCATCCGCGACATCCACCGCAAGATTGATGGCGATAGGGTCCTGGAAGCTCGCTTCGGTCCGTTGCTCGGTTTAGCGCAGCAGGTGCGCAGCCAGGATCAGCATCAGCGCGGCCCAAAGGTCTATGCATTACATGCCCCGGAGGTCGAGTGCATCGGCAAGGGTAAAGCCCGCGCCCCCTACGAGTTCGGCTGCAAGGTCAGTATCGCCACCCCCGTGACGTCTCCAAAGGGCGGGCAGTTCGTGCTCCACGCCAAGGCCCTGCATGGCAATCCCTTCGATGGGCACACGCTCGGTCCCGTGATCGCCGACATGGAGAAGCTCACCGGCGTGGAGGCTCGCCGTATCCACGTCGACAAAGGGTATCGCGGTCACAATCACCCGCATCGGTTCAGGGTCTGGATCTCGGGTCAAGTCCGACGCGTCACAGCTTCCATCCGGCGCGAGATGAAGCGTCGCGCGGCTGTCGAGCCCGTCATCGGCCACGTCAAGGCCGAGCATCGCATGGACCGCAATTATCTCAAGGGACGCCTCGGCGATCGCATCAACGCTGTCCTCGCCGCTGCCGGCTATAACTTCAGCCTGCTCCTGCGATGGCTCGCAGAGCTCTTGCGTGTCATCATCCGAGCCTTCATTCAAACCGTCCCGGCTCGAAACATCGCTTGAGCCGGGCACCGCGCCAGTTCTTCACGAACGACTCAGCATAATTCCCCCGGTGCCGCTGAGGCCGTTTCCTTGTCCGCACCGTTGTGACCGACTGGATCGTTAAACCTAAGCGGCCAGTCGCGCCGTCAGGCCGACATTGCCGCGAGAGTTGCGACAAATCTCTGCGCGGCATCTCCACGCGAACATTGGATGCGCTCGTTCACGCCGGCTGCGGAGCGCATATCGATCTCACCGTAAAGACAAATCGGTAGCTGGCGATTGTTGTTGAAACGCCGGTCCGGACCACCCTTGCGATTCACATAGCGCCAGGTCTGGTCGACCACGATGGCGTCATGAGGTGGAGTCTCTTCCTCGATGAACCGAGCATTTCGGAACGCGAACTGTACATCCTGGTAGGCGAAGGCGGCAATCGTCCTGCCGGCAGTGACGAGGATGGCGTCAGGCGTCAGGTAGAAGGTCTCTTTTCCAAGTGGCAGCTTCAGGAAATCGACGTTGCTTTTGACCAGGTGCGGCTTGTCTCTGCCCAAGGAGATGGGGTGCCGTTGTATCAGCTTCGAGGCACCAGCATTGCGCTTCCAATCCGCTTCCTGCATCTCAAGAGGGACGATCCAGATGCCGCCGCAACTGGCCAAATCGTGAAAGGCCGAAGCGAGGGTTTCAAACCGCGACGAATACTCCGCTGACAGCTCGTACTCGAGCGACACGGTACTGGACTGGCGGCCATGGATTGCGAGCGATCCGACGATCAGAACCACGCCAGCCGTCAGGACAAAGGCCGCGACCGGGGGGACGGCGGAAGCTGAGCCGGCGACCATCAGGGCGCCAACGGCAAAGAGTGCGGACAGCACCGCGATTAATATCTTGTACCGCCGCCATCGGGACCGGGCGGCCGCCAAAGTTTGCGCAATATCGATGGTTGAGTTGGCGACCAGCTCATCGATCGGAGCACTGTCGATGACCGTGCCCTGGCTGACCTCGATCGGATCAGGAACGGGCGGCTGGTGTACGTCCGGCAGGGGAGGCGGCGAGGCGTTGGCCGCCGCGTATGGTTGGTAGGACGTCCACGACACCCCGGATCCCGGCAGACCGATCGTCGTTCGCGTGCCACGTGGGCCAACGGTGTAGTGCAGGCCGCGCGGCCCCAGCGTGACACTGGCACCGCTCCCGCTCACATTCAGGCGGACGCCGGGAATGATCTTGAAGCTGCGGCGAAATCTAAAGACCATCGGAACAACGATTGGCAAACGATGAAAGTAGTATCGTGCCATTTTATCGTGCAGAGATCGAATACTACAAGAGTGAGGGGGCGCTGGCCTGCGCGTATAGTTGATAGGAGATCCATGGGAGTCCTGACCCCGCGTTAATCCTGATATATAGCGTACCGTCGCGTCGCTCGATCGTTTGTCCGGCGCTTCAGGATCAAATTTGTTTGGGGGCAAGCCCAGCACCTATGCTCTCGCTACCGCAATCAAGATCTGGTCCGATAAAGGCGAGCCGCACTCAAACCATTCTGTGCGGGGACGCCCGCTTGTATGGGATATGGGTGGCGACAATCCTTCGGCCCTTCTTTCCCTTAACTTCACAATCTTCAAAGTCCGCCGCTACATTGGTCGCGATAACGGAGGTCGATGCCATGCCAGCACTTTGGGTCGGATTACAATGGATGGTTACGAAGAACGGCGTCAATACCACTGATCGAAAGTATTTCATCGCAAAAGAGCGCGTGCACGAGGAAGATCCTCCTGGATATACCTGGGAACGACACATGGAAGAGAAGGACTGGGTCGATATGACCGACTTCCGCCGAGCGATGACATTCGCGCGCGCGACATGGCCAAAGAAGTGAGGTCTGCGCGCACAAGAATCGAGCCGTTCGGACGGAGCCAGGGTCCAGTGCCTAACCGATCTGCCATGTGCGCTATAGATAGCGAGGCGCGTGCGCCCCGCCGGTTCTTGACATCCATCCCAGCGATCAATGCTGTAAGGAGCGGGCGATTACGTTGTTGAAAAGCCGCCGCTCCTCATTGGCTCGGGCGAGCGCCTACTCGTCGGGCTTCAGAAGGGCAACTTCCACAGGAAATAGAGAAGCGCAGCAATGGCCCCCCAGAAAAATATGCCGCGGAAGATGAAAGCGAGCACCATGTTAATCGCCGTCTCGCCCAAGCCGCTGCGCCATGGCGATTCCATCGATCGCGTCTGCCAGCCCTTCTAAGAAAACCTGATACCACGCATCATCATCGGGAAGCTCCCACTCTCGTAGGCTTCCGACGTAACGGGTCAGAGCAATAACGCCCGCGATCGTGGTTGGCGTTGAACGGATGAGCACATTCGCATGCTCCGCGAGAGCTTGGTTCCTTTGACTGCTGATTTCGTCGGCGGAATCAAACTCAGGCCCCTCATCGAGCTTCGCCGATACGGACAAGGCCGCATCGTAATGCGCCGACAGCTCGCGATGACGCTCGATCACTACGAAGATTAGATTCCGATCGGCTGCAGCAGTCGACTGGGTGGAAAGTTCCTGCGACGACAATGTTGGCCCCGAGCAAGTAGCAGGCCTACGTTAGCATCGCGGCCATGATGATAATTAGCGTAGAGGGTCTTTCATCCGCGGTATTTCCGCTCGATCGGATTAGGCATTCAGACGAGGTCACCGGCTCCATTTGGAAATTGAGAAATTTCGGGGACGAGGGCGCGCGCCTTATTCGCCGGAAAACGGCTCCGCTCCAGCTGTTCCCGGCGTAAAGCTGCATATTTTGCGCGTCTCAAAGGTTGTTATCGCGCATTGGCTGCGCTTGGATACGCTTCCACATTCGAGAAAGGGGCGGGCGAAATATGAAGTTGATTGCAATAGTTGCCGGTCTGTTGATGCTCGGCGTGATCGAACAAGCAAACGCACGCGGAGGACATGGAGGGCGCGTCAGCTACGGCGGCGGACATCACACTACCAGTCATGGCGGCAGGTATTTGGGCGGATCCGGCTCATCACACCGTGGCGGGACTTATGTCAATTCGAGAACTGGCAACCGTTACAGCACTCATCGATAACGAGCGAAGTGGCAGGACTCGAAGCGCGGCCATTCGATGGAGCCTTTTACGCGCGGGCAACAATGGGAGCCGACCTTTCGGGTACGAAGCCGTCAGCGTCCCGAAGGGGCTTTTTAACTGCGCTGTTTTGCTTTGGGGCGTGATCGGCCTCCTCTTCGATGCGGGGTCTCTCTTCGGCCGGGCTGGCTCGGCTGGGATCGGCACTTCGGTTTATGTCACCGCCATCCTCATCTGGATTGGCGGCAGGGTTCTGTTCGGTTTGGGAGCGCTGCTCTCGCACAATGACTTTGATGGCGAGCGGGCCCCTGCCAGAAGACGCAGGCGATATTCGGATAACGCGCTAGAACTCTCTAGAGTGAGGGCCGGGCTGAAATGCAGCCCGGAGTGTCCGAACGCATGAGAGGCTCAGCCGCGGTTCTTCACGTTGATCCAGTGGTTTTGTGCTGGGTTACAGGATGGCACTTAACGCGGATGAGCGTTTCGTCGAGCGAAATGGCAGACTGCCCTCAAGCAATTCAAGGCTTTATGGAAGCCTATTGCGTAGCGAAGATCTTGCGAGGTGTGCTGCACTGCTCAAAGCATCACACCTCAACCCCGGCCGCTGGCGACGCTAGGCCCTTGGAGTTCGTGTGAAGAGCGATTCGAGCATGAGGTAGACCCGCTTTCGGATCGCTCTGCCTAGAGACCAGATACGATAGGATGTCGTGGCGGAGCTCTGGCGTGAGCCGCAGTACGACCTTCCGCAGTACGACCTTCCGAAGCATGCATCCAGGCGAATCAGTGATGCCTTGCTGGTCGTCACATGCGCTGCCGCACGAGTGTTGGCTTTGTTATTTCTCATACGAGCTCGTCGCGCTTCAGACGGATTGTCGCGAAAACGCCAGCTCATTTGTCCCGCCACAGAGATTGCGAGAGCGGAAATCTCGAC
Organism: Bradyrhizobium sp. CCBAU 53415; assembly: GCF_028128735.1. Taxonomy (NCBI): domain Bacteria; kingdom Pseudomonadati; phylum Pseudomonadota; class Alphaproteobacteria; order Hyphomicrobiales; family Nitrobacteraceae; genus Bradyrhizobium; species Bradyrhizobium sp. CCBAU 53415. The sequence continues at coordinate 9,277 of NZ_LBJF01000001.1, forward strand.
ACCTGCGGGTTCGATGGTCTGGTCAAGTTGCTGAGCGCTGGGCGCTGGTACGAAGCTTGCTTAAGGGTAGGTCCATTCCTTCTCGGATCGGCGGACTACATCCGCCTTGTGACTGGCTCGGGACGGGGACGCTACAAGAAGGTTACCAGCATGTCAGGTATCGCTGCCGCTTTTCTATTGCCTTGGAGCAGTTCCCATCAGACTGTTTATGATCAGCTCAAGCACATGCTTCCGAAGCTCTCACTTCGCGGACAGGCAGGCGTCGGCATCGCCGCCTTCATGCACAACAAAGGCGTTCGATATAAAACCGCATCTCGGCCATCACACGAACTGCGTGCGATCGACAAGGAAGAGAAGGATCTGGAGTTCACTCCCCATGTTGCAATCGCTCATGTTCGCGGTCGAGTTTGCACAGGGGGTGAGAGCGACGATCAACCAACTCCCAATCGCAGGGCCACCTCCCTTCAACTGACAATTTCGTTGGACGGAGCGTTAGTAAACGCTCGGGAGATTAGGGCAGAACTGGTTGCCCAAGGTCGCACCTTCGCGGGTCGGACGGATGCCGAACTCTTGCCCAAGCTGGTTGAACACATTTGTGAAAGGGATTATTGGCGCCAAGGCCTGCGAGTCAATTACGAGAACGTCTTTCGTGAGATTGATGAGCGCATTGATGGTGCTATTAGTGCGCTTTTGCTGGACACCGAAGGAAACCTAGTTGCTTTCCGCAATAGATATGGTCTGCGCCCTTTGGAGTTCATGCAGACCGACGACGGATTCTTGCTCTTTGCGTCGGAAAATTGCGCCTTTGCCGGGCTTCGAGGCAAGTCAGACCAAATCGTCCCCGGCCACATCAAATATGTGGATGGCAAAAAGGGGCATTTCCTCGATCGTTGTGTCAGCGATTCTCAACGTGCCGCCAAGCTTTGCGTCTACGAAACTCTTTACCTCGGAAGTCCGGATACGTCGATCCGGGGTCGATCTCACCTCGAAACTCGTTACAGTATCGGTTTCTCGCTGGGTGATCTTATTGCGCATCGGCTTCCCGCAGAGCCGGACGCCACTCCAATCATCGTCTCGTCCATGCCTCATACCGGAGGACCCTACGCTGACGGCTTATTTTCATCTCTCGTAGCACGCGGGGTTAACGCCGAACGACGTGAAGTCATCGAGACACAAATCTCTGAGCGAACTCTCATCGGCCCAAATAGCGAGCGCAAGCGTCGTATTGCTCACAAGTACCGCCTGGCTTCGACTGACGTCGAAGAACGCACGATACTCATTGCCGATGAAGCCCTCATTCGTGGCGATACCAGTCGGACCGTAACGAATATGCTTCTTGCTGCGGGTGTCAAAGCTGTCCATTGGGGAATCGGCTCACCGCCTATCGTGGCCCCAAATTACTACGGCGTGAATATTGAGACCATCGATGAACTGGCCTTCTGGCGGACATGGAAGGGACTGTCCGCTCAACAGCGGAAGCAAAGCCTACTATTTAAAAATATCGAGCCGCATGTCCTCAAAGCCATCGAAGGAAGGATCGCGGCCTCGATCAACGCGGCAACTGTGACTTACTTGCCCTTCCCGCGTCTCACATCGTTGCTGCCGCGGGGGAACGAGGGAATAGATTTGTCACCCTTTACATTCGAAATGCCAACTCCTGCAGGGCAAACGCGCGCAAATAGAGACCTGCATAACCTGGTGGCTGACCACGACAGCGCTGCGTGAGGCCCGACGCATGAAGCCAGTTCTTGTTTTTGATTGGAATGGCACGTTGCTTGACGATGCCGATGCGCTACTGCAAACGACGAACACTCTCTTGGAGCGCTTTGGACACCGGACAATCGATCTGGACACCTTTCGGAATCATTGCGATGTCCCACTCTCCATTCTTTTCCGAAATATCGGAATGTCAGAAGAGGAAATCGCAGCCGTAGATGACGATGGGAGCGCAATATTTCATGATACCTACGAGCCGCTCGCCGATAAAGCGGAGTTACGCGTAGGTGCGCGCACAATGCTGGAATTGGTGCGCCAAGAAGCGGCTTCGTCGATCATCGTGAGCAACCATATAGTCGCGCCCCTTGTTGCTCAATTGCAAAGGCTCGGAATCGATCGCTACTTCGACGGCGTCCTGGCCTTTGAAAGCCGTGCCACGCAGTATAAAACGATGAGCAAAGGGGAGAGGCTTCGGCGATATATGGAGCAGAAAGATATAAATCCCAAGTCAACCTTCATCATCGGGGATATGCCGGTAGAAACGAATATTGCACGAAGCCTTGGACTGATAAGCATATCCATTACCGGTGGATTTGTTTCCGAGTTGCGCTTGCGAGCTGCGAAGCCGGACCACATCATCCACAACTATCACGAGCTGATACCGATTGTTCAAACGCACGGCTTTTTCCGATAGATGCTATGTGCGAACGCGAGGCACCGCACTTAGGCCGGCGGCGAGACTGGGTAGACCTTCTCGGAGTGGGCGCATGAGAAAGGCCTGTGGTCTCAGCAGCTCGGCTCACCATCTGCCGAAAGGCGCGATTATTCACTAGACAACCTCGTACTTATGCAATCGCTTTGCTCAGAAGCTCAGAAGGCGCGATAGTGCAGGTAGACTTGACGCTCACGACCGCGAGTTCCGGCCATTCAAAGGGCTCGTTGAGAGAGAGAGGGAGAGGATTTGACCCTGAATCTGGAACTTCTGGCAGCTCTGAAGAAAGTCGCGAAACGTCGGGCGCGGCTAAAGCTGTCTCGCAACGATGCGCTGCAGGTATTGATCAAAGAGGGTATCAACAACTCTCGCGGCGGATTGACGAAGGAATATGGTGGTCCGACCTTGAAGAAGGTTCGCACCCTCCGTCGTAAATGAGTCGTTCTGCGACATCGCTGGCGGTGGGTTTTCCAACGCGTAGTCGATGGCTTTGCGAATGTCGTCGGGATGAGCGAAAAAGACGGCGCCCTTTTTCACGTGGATGTGGGACGCGTTTGTGTGCCGATCCTCGCCGGCCCATGGGAATACGGCTTCGAAGAGCGTTTTTGTGCGTCTTTAGAACGTCGTCGTAGGTCAGCGAAGGCCACGCCTTGAGGTCTGCCAAGGCCGCATCGATACCGGTCAGGAACGAGTTGTGCAGAAGCCGTTGGACGATTTCTGGCTTTTTCGCCTTGGCTACATTGCGCAAATAGCCGCGCGTCGCAAAATCCCCAAACGGATCAAACGTCACGGACGGCTTTCGCGCAGATAGCGTGCCTGAAGGCGCACAGCCTGAACGCGGTGTCGCGTCACGTGCTGGGCAAAGACGTCATTCGCCGTCATGACTACCGTAACGTTGTTGGCGGTAGCCAACCTCCGGATCACCTCGGCGGTATAATGGGGCTTGGTCGCAGTACGTCGGGTCGACATGAATTCTCCTTCCTTCCAATATAGTACGCCAAGGCCTGAAAATCCATTAAGTTGCAATCCTCTAGGTGCATTTTGGGGGGCTAAGCCCCTGAAAACCCCTAAAAATTCCCGGCGCCTTGTTGCGGTCGATCTTCTCTCCCGGCTGGAAGCGCATGCGCCCGGTCGGTTCAGCGGCCATCAGCGGCGTACGGTGCAGCGATTGGTGAAGAACTGGCGATCAAAGGCCGCTCGACAGCTCATCAGCAGCACAGAAATCACACTATCGGTCCAAACTTCGTGTCTTGGTATCTAATCCCGACAGGTTCTTTCGCCGAATCACCGCAAGCCGCTCGCTCGCTACGGCGCTCTGGAAGGCGCGCGTCGCGAGCGGCTTGCTCGGACTCGCGGCAGCTGATTCAGGAGACACTAGGGTGCGCTTCGGTAACATTGTCATCTGAGGCAATATGAGGGGGCAGTTCCGGATGGCGTTTGACACCAAGAGTACACGGCTTGCGTTCCCTCATATTTTCTGTCCATCAAACGAAGCCCCGTACTTCGCGCCCCAACGACGAAGTTCTTCGACGTCCAGCTTTCGGTTATTCGCCGGATCGTGTTGACGCCCTGGTATGGGCGCTGACCGAGTTGAGTGGGCCGCAGAACGTCATCATAAGGACGCCGTTGCGGATTTAGGTCGCCTACGCCTTAGTCTTGATCTTTTTCCGTGCAGCCATTTTGCCTGCATCAACTACAGGTTCGCCAGGAACGGTATCCGGCCCGACTTGAACCAACTGTAGACGATTGACTTGAAGCAATGCACTTGGCTTTACGTCGTTCGGATTTGGTCCGGCCATCATCGCTGTGAAATTGAATTCGATGCCCAAAGTCCATTGGCCGGAAGTTAGCCCTTGCTGCCGAACTAAGGCTCGAGTCACTTCACTCAATTCGAACGAATACTGAGTAGGGTCAGCCATGTACTGCAGCCTTTTTCCGTGCGCCCGACTTTGAAACAGGCTTTCCGGTGAATGTTCGGATAACAAATTGTTCGGCATGTGCTGGGGCCTGCATGCTTCGAGCTATCGCTCCTGCTACCTGCATTGTTTTCAGGCCCGAGGTGATGACGCGATTTTGCTCGGCGTAATTTGTGAAATACGTCATCGTGAGATGATGGTTTGATACGAGTGGCTTCATAACCAGCGGAAGCGTCGGTGTTTGCAGTCCGGAAGTGGCGCGGGAATAGATGTTCCCTAGCGTAGCGGTTGCTAGGATCGTTCCAACATATTGGTTTAGGCTTATGCCCTCACGCTGCGCGGCCGCGGAAAGCTGGGCGTGAACGGTCTTCGCAACTCGAACTAAGAATTTCCCACTAGGAAGCTCATCATCGAGAGCAGCGGGTGGCGGCACCGGATTTCCAGCAGCTTCCGCGGCCGATATCCAAGCTTCAATGGCCGGACCAATCTCGTTGAGTGCCTCTGACCTTGCCCCCAAGTTTTATCCAGTTCTGAGTTCGCCCCGGTCGTTGGATTTGCCCGGTTGGGCGGTGGGAGCGACGGGAGCTGGCGCGGAGCCTTCGGCATAGCGCAGCGCCAGATCCCGGCGCGGGTGGCAGGTGAAGGCGAACTCGGACGGCGTCTTCCATCCGAGCCGCGAGTGTGGTCGTGCGTCGTTGTAATCGGCGCGCCAGCATCCGAGCGCGACGCGGGCCTGGGCCAGCGACGTGAACAGCGTCTCTTCGCAGTTTGTTCTCCATGGAACGACGGGCTCCGCTCAACGAAAAAGCCCGCTGACCGAAGTCGACGGGCTCGGCGTAGGTACTTGAATAGCCTGCGTCATGGGTCACTCCATGCTGTGGGTTAGAGCCGAGGCGGAAGGGCCAACTTCCCCTCGGCTTGCTTTTATGGTAACAATAATTATGCGGGAGTCAATTCGTGTTACCACAAAAAAGCGTCGTGGCAGGCCGCCCACAACTGGCAAGGGCGTCCAAATAGGCGAGCGTTGGCACACCGCCGAACTGGCGGAGCTAGATGCCTGGATTGCTCGATCCGGAGAGGAGCTGACGCGCGCTCAAGCGGTGCGCCGGCTGGTCGAGATCGGGTTACGGGCAAAGGCGAAATGAGCGCTGCGCTTGAAATGCTCTCCAGATTGGGGTTGCCACACTGGCTGATCGTCGCGGGGAACGTTTTAGTTATCGTAGGCGCGCTCGGTCTCGTCTTTGGTCATCGGAAATCATGAAGAACAAAATCCCGCATGAGCACGAAGTTGCGGTCAAACAGCTCTTGCGGCGCGCAGCGAAGCGCACCCGTCCAAGCCAAGCCTTTTCAGCAGTCCCTCACGCACGGGAGACAGACGCGAACCGCGAGTTCGCGCCGGATCGCGACGCGGACGCCATCGTATGGTTCCTCATCGCCCTCCCGATATTCATGGTTGCTCATGCGATCTGCGTGAAGATCGGCGCCATTTAGCTCTCAGGGCAGACGACAGCGGCCCGCCGGCCTGGATCGAGATTCCGGGCCGAATTGGGGTCCTAGCGATGCCCCGCAACGCTTCCTTCCCAGACGTAGTGCTGCTATCTCGTCACAACCTTCAGAAGTTTAACGGTCGACTTCATTTGAACTTTAGATTTGTTGACTTATATGGCAACAATAGACAATGTTCTGGGAAAGGTAGCGGAACTCTACGATTTACCCGCTTGGGAACCCAGGCAGACGGTAAACCAGTTATGGGTTGCGCCGGAGTTTTGGAGCGCGTTCGACGCCACGGATGCGCTGCATGATGACAAGTTCACAATAGGCGGAAGGACGATTGCGGAGCATATCGAGCAGGGCTTATGCGATTTCAGATGCTCTGAGCGACCGAGCGCAGGTGATCTTCGTCGCATGCTGCCCAACAAGAAGGGCGTTTGGAAGATTCATGTCCCCGGCGCGAGAATTTATGGATGGTGTCCCCGGGCGCGCGCGTTTGTGGCGGTGGGATTCGCGCTTGAGACCGACACAAAGAAATTTTCAGGGTTGAACGACTCCAAGCGCGAGGACGTGCTGACCTTCATTAAAGCTCACAAGCTCGAAGATTCTGTGTTGTTAGGAGATATCCTTGCCATCTTCCCGCCGCCAGCCAAGCCCTAGACGGCAGATGTTCTTGAAGCTTTCCGGAATGATCGAAGGACAGCTACGGGACGCTTATGCCAAAAAATATGAAGCGGGCGATCTCAATCAATCGAGCCTTGCCAACAAGCTCGGCATCAATCGGTCCGCCGTGCACCATCGTCTTACCGGTCGGACCAACATGACTATCGAAACCATTGCCGACATGGTTTGGGGGTTAGACCACGACATCGAACTGAAGATATTCGATCCGTCAGAATCCGAGAGAAATCACCGAGTAGCCGGGCAAACGTCATCGTCGGCAGTTGGCGGGCCGGCGAACACCAACAACCCTCTCATGCAAATAGCATCCACGGCCCCGTCCTCGAACACATCAACGCCTTCTGCGCTAGGGGCCACGCAAAAAAGCGCCACTCCTGAAGCACCGCAAAGCTATCGCTCGCAACTTATCGGCGTGAAATAGATGCAGATCAAAGGCATTCTACTAAGCCACGCTATTCGCTTTTTTGCGGAAGCGGCGGACCCGATAGCGGAGCGACGATCGCCCATCCCGCTGATTAGAGGTTTGCAAGACATGTACGGCTTCGTCCAAGTGCCGACTACCGTAGCGGAGTTGGACTTCACGAAGGGCGTGACGTTTCTGCAAGGATACTACAAGGGCGCCGTCATATCTAAGTTCCAGATCTACGAGAACGGGATGCTGTGCGAGGCGCTAGCCGACAACAGCACATGCGATGAATTTATGGGCGAAGTTCTCAAATGGGCAACGACCGAGCACAATATCCCCGTTAAGGAAAATGGCGTGAAGGCCTTCCTCAGTCAGCTCGAGATCGCGTCCAACGCAAATCTTGAGAAACACCTTCAGAAGATCGACTCGGTAGCCGCCCTAATAGGCCAGTCTTTGCAGAGTTATGGACAGCCAGTCGCGCTTTATCAAATCAGCGGGATCAAGCTGCACTACGACTCGGCCGCACTTCCTGTGCCTCGGCCTCCAGAGTTTGTATTCGAGCGGCGAGCTGGACAGCCTTACAGCGCGAACGAATACTTTTCCTCTGCGCCGCTTCGCACGGCTGACCACATGCGCGTTCTAGACCAGCTTGAAAAGATCTTTTGAGATCGGTTGAATAGATTCAAGCGCAGACCGTTGCCCCGTAACCGCGAACGAACCGACCGGCCAAGAATGATCCTAGCTTCTTGCGACACTGAGTTGCCAATCGGGAGTGTCGGTTAGCTACCAGTTCTAGCGGCCTGTAGGTCTCCAGCACCGCTAGTAATCGATAACTTGCGAGGTACTTAGGTTAGGCGCGGCAATTGATCGAAATGATCGACAAATATGGCCACGAGATCGGAATTAAGTGATGAAGGACGTAACCAAATATTCGACTCGCATTGCCGCAACAGCTCTCGACTGCGCGAAAGAAATACTTCGGGCCGTGTGATCTTCGCAGACATCTGTGAGATGATCTCCGTTAGGTTAGTAGCTGGGTTTTTGCAAATTGCTAATTGGGCGGGTTGATTGATCGTGCTCGATATGAACTTTCAACAACTTCCGCTTCGTGGGGTGGCTTACATCCGGAGCTGACACGATCTTGAGAGGAAATTGGCCGGCAGGCCTTGCGAATTCCATCGCAAAGTGCCCGCCTGCTTTAGCGACCGACGCCTTCAGGCGATCGAACTCGCCGCACCAGATCGTTTCCATGTCGTGGTCACGATTTGCATCGCGAGCTTCGGCCGAGCTGCCGATACCTACGGCGCGCACCTGGAGGAGATCCGATCTCGATCCGCCCAAGAGCTCTACTCCGTAGCCAGGATTGGCCGCCTTACGAAGGACAATCTGGCCGTTCTGGACCCACGCGGTCGCCATTCCTTCCGATACTTCGTATCCCAGGCTGGCAAGACCTTCGAGCACCACGCGCCTGCGCTCCGCCGCGGCCATCGCCTTGAATTCTTCCTCGATGAGAACGTCTGCGCGTTTGAAGAGTTCTTGCCGGTTGCTGGGCAATGGGGAGGCGAGGGCTTCCTCGATTTCGGTCACCAGCGAGATAGCCTCCGCTGAGTTCATCACGGAAAGCTCGGCGCGTCGCGCCCGAAGCTCGTCCGCTAGTCGCGCGCTGGCGCGGCCATCCTTCACGGCCGCGGCCAGGTCCAACAGAAGGCTATCTGCGATAAGCGATCTTCGAGCCGGCGCCTCTGCTTCCATGAGAGCAACACGGTCCGAGAATGGGGAGGGATCGATGCCAAGCCCACGCAACTCGCCGAGAAGAGCATCGACGCGTCCCAAGGCGGGATCCTCCATCTCCTGAGCTTGCCCGGAAATCCATTCCTGCAGGGTGTCGCGCCGTTCGCCGGCGCCCAGGCGACTGGCAAGCTCGCGTTGCCGGTCTGTCGCGCTATCCGGTGCCGCCAGAGAAGGAAGCAGCAACAGCGCCTTTGCCATGGCCGCTTCCAAGCGCTCGGAAGATGCTGCCAAACCACTGAGCTCGCTTTGAATATTGGCGGGAATCTCGACTTTCAGAGCTTGCAGTCTCTCTAGCAGCGCCTCGGCTGCCGCTTTCGAGCGCCTTAATTCGCGGTTCGAACGGGCCGCGATTTCGGCGGCTCTTTCGACCCGGCGCTCGGAATCAGCCCGAAGGAAGACGATCTCGGCGGCAACCTGTTTCTGGAGTTCGCTGAAACGATCGGCCTCGAGCAGGCGACGAAGCTCATCTCGCCGGACTATAACTTTGTCGATGTCTTTCTGCTCAATGGTCCCGTTGCGTCTGCCGGCGGAGGTCCAGCTTTCGATCGCGGCGTCAAGCCGCGCCAGGTTGCGGTGGCAGATGGCGATGATCTCGGCTCGGGTGACGATCCTGAAGGCTTTGGGTCCGCTCATTACAATCCTCCCCCACGAAGTGCGTGCTCGACAGCGTTCTTGAGCCGGAGGCGTTCGGCGTCTCCAGCATGAGTCCAAGCATACGACGAAACTCTATGGACATAAGGAACGGCTCTTCCCAACACATTGGGACGCCAGATCTCGCGAGCCCGAGCTCTTTGAAGCAATTGATGTCGCGGCGCATCGCATTCCACGCCTATCGCGTAGAGGCCGGTCCGGGGATCGGTCACGGCAAAATCAAGGCTGAATGCGCCGCCATCGCGAGCCCGACTGGGCTTATAGCCACTCGCTTCCAGAAAAGCTTCGACGGACCTGGTGAAGCCGTCGTCCTCATGATGTCCCGCTTCGTGGTGGGGACGTGGTTCGGTTACCATCCGGTCCAGGAGCGTCTTTCCGGAGTCTGCAAGACCATCGGATACTGTCCTGGCATATTCGAGGTAGCCTTGCAGATAGTCGCGCGGCACCCTTGGACCACTCCGCCTCGTCAACAGGTCCGATATCTCCGATATCGGCATGGATGTGACGATGACCACCTTTTCTCTCGCACGTGTTACCGCGACATTCAGGCGGCGCTCACCGCCGGCGTGGCCTAGCGCGCCGAAGCTCTTGCGGAAAACGCTGTGTTCGTTGCGGCCGAATGTCGTGGAGAAAACGATGATGTCACGTTCATCGCCTTGCACGTTCTCCACATTCTTGACGAAAAAGCCCATGTCCTCGCCATGCTCGATACGTTCGCGCTCGCGCATCAATGCCTCTCGGAACGCTGCATCGTTTTCGGCGCGATCTTCCAAAGCATCTTCTATGGCGTCGGCCTGCTTGCGGTTGAATGTGACGACACCAACCGACGGTGGCGATGAATCCTCCCAAAGCTGCGATAGGTATTGTACGACATCGCTGGCTTCCTTTTGGTTCGTCTGGGCCTTGTAAGTGCCGTCCGAGCGCACAACTTCGATCGGCTTGAGCCTGCGGATTGTCTCTACGGGATGGCGAACGGGGACGCTAAGGCCGTTGGCGTAGAACGATGCGTTCGAGAATGATATTAGCTCTCGATATTTCGAACGATAGTGCACCTGCAGAGTACGGGTCCGAAGCACGGAGCGAGCGAGTTGGAGGAGGTCGGGACAATCCTTGATCTCTCTGCGATTCCACGTCTCCGCGAAGGCTTCGCGTTCCTCCTCGCTGGCTCCTTCTTCTGGTTCTTCACCGTCGAATATTGCCGCTTCGTCGTTCTCGACCTTGCTGGTGAAGAAGGAGGTCGGCGGCATCTGCTTTTCGTCGCCGCTGACGACGACGAGCCTGCTGCGGAACAGGGAGGGCAGCGCGTACTCAACTGGCATCTGCGAAGCCTCATCAAAGATGACGGTATCAAAGAGTCCCGCGCGAGGTTGCAGTACGCGGCTCGCGACATCTGGCGTCATGAGCCAGACCGGCCGGAGCGCGAAAAGACCGAGCGGAGCGGCACGATCGATGAATTCGCGCAATCTTAGCGCTCTTGGGCCACGCAGCTTGGTGATCGCGTCCCAATCGCTGGTCGGACGCACTTTTGCTGCATCGATATCTTGGACGAGAAGATCCCGGTTGTACTGGCGGATCTGCGCGTCGGCCTCCGCCAGCGATTTTACCTTCGCATCTAGCTCGTCGGCGTCGAACAAGACGTCAGGATTCGTGCCCTCCATATCGGTCTTCCACGCCAAACGGGCCTCGCGGCCTATAGTGGTGCGAATACAGGCGTCGAGATCTTCGGAAGCCAGGTCCGAAAGGTCGGACTCCCTGGACCTGAGTGTTGCGAAGATGGCACGCTCCTTGTCGCCCAGGCGCGAAGAGCGAAGTCGATACTCCTGATAGCTGCTCAGCATCGGCAGAGCCTGCACGATCTGGTCAATGGCGCTCGCATTGGAGCGACCATTCTCGACCGCCGAGCGTCTCGATCCGAGCCACAGTTCGTCGAAATAGGTCCTGAGCCGGTCCAATGCGGCGCGGCTCCCCTCTCGCGTGTCATGCCTTCTGAGCGCGAGTTCGGCCCGCTGAAAGAACGTGCCGAGCTCCTCGGTCGTTCCGGCCGAGAGCGCTCTCTCGAGCTCAAGCCGGTCGGGGCACCGATCGATGAGCGAATTATGGCCTGCCAGACCATTGAGGAACGAGCCGAGGCGCTCGGCGAAATCGGCGAGCTTACCGGGCGACAAATCCAGATTGGGGGCACGGCCGAACAAGATCGTGAAATATTGCTCGAGTTCGTGCCTTGGCTGGCGTATGGCCAATTCGAGCTCGACCGCATAATACAACGAGCTGATGGCGTCGTTATCTTGCGGGAGCTGCAATGACGCAAGGAGCTGGCGTACACGGCGCGTGCGCAGCCAATGGAGCGGGTTGAGCCATTGTAGGGCGCTTGCCGGCAAGCGAACTTGGCCCGCGAGTTCCTCGGCAGAGCAGAGCTCTTCCTCATTGAAGGCGATGAGCTTGGAGCAAAAGTTCGGTTTGTAGGATGGGCCATCGAGCGATGAGAAGATTTCTTTAATCGCTGATAGGCGCTCGAGAATGCGCGCAGCTTCCGATGTCCCATCCTCGACGTTCCGAAACAGCGGCCGCAATCGAGCAAGATTTGCGCAAACCGAATCGCTGATCGAGCGGAGCTCATCCGCTTCGGCGAGCCAGGGCCGAAATTCCGCCGCATCCGATATGTTCAGACAATTCGCCGTCTCAGCGTCGGTCTGCTCCCGCCGCGCGTCGGCTTGCAAAAATGCCTGCAGGTGCAAGGCCAGCGCAGCCGCGATTCCTCGATCGGGATTGAACGGCTTGAGGGCGGACAGAGGATTGTCTTCAAATTTCGACGGAAGCCAGAATTTCGCGAGCGGGCCGCAATTCTCCTCGATCCGCGCCACGTCCGCGGGATGTAGATCTGCCAGGAAAGGGCGGAGTTCAGGAGCCTCAATGGGTTTCGGGCTTGCTTCTTCGATCTCGAGCAGTTCGCCGAGCAGCGTTCGATAGGACAATCCGGTTCGATCATCCACGGAATGAAGTGCAACCTGGCGACGGTCCAGCTCCGTCTCGAGCGTCTCGATGCGAGCGGCGAGGCGATCGCGCTCTCGCTTCCAGGCCGCAGACCCTCCGGGAGACAGGTTGTGCAACGCATGGACCTGCGAACGGATTGAGCCGACGATCGGCTCACGGTCGCGATGCGCATCCGTGATCATGACAAAGCGATCCGTCAGGCGTTCCTTATCCAAGCGCTTGCGGACTACCTCCAGAGCGGCCTGCTTCTGGCAGATCACGAGGAGCGATTTTCCCGTGCCGATGGCGTCCGCGACCATGTTGACGATGGTCTGGCTCTTGCCGGTTCCGGGAGGTCCTTCGATGACCAGTCCCGGGGCCTGACGTGCTTCGAGGACGGCCGCCTCCTGCGAGGGATCGCTGTCCGCAGTAAAGTACCGATCGGCCTCTTTCACCGGAGGGGATGCCGAAGGCGCCGCCTGCTGTTCGTTCAGGCGCAGGGCGGCCTCCAGTGCCGTGGCCGTCGGCGGTAAGCCCCGAAGGGTCTCGAGATCCTTCATCACCGCCTGGCCCATGAAGGCCAGATGGAACAGCACTGCTGCTGGCACCAGCTGCCGTTCTTGCGCGCCGACTTCGACGTCCTTTCCCGGAAGAGCAGTCAATTCGTTGCCAATAGGCTTGGCCAATCGGCTGAAGGCGTCCATCACCGCCTGGACCGACAAGCTTGCATGGGTCAGGAGCTCGTTGGCCGCTTCCTGCCAACGTCTCGCCTCGGGAATGCCGACCATTCCTTCGAGAGCGGGATTGACGAGAACATGCTCGATCTCGATATCGGGATTTCTCTCGCGCCCATAACCTAAGGTGACATGACCGCGGTTTCCGACCTCGGGATTGACGCGCACCGGCCACAGCAGGACCGGCGCAATCCGCGGTCTCGCGTTCGGCCGATGATCGCGCATGATCAGGAACGGAAATCCCATGAACAGGCCATCGATGCCGGTATCGCGCCTGTAGAGCAATGCATGGGAGTGCAAGGAGCGCAACCTTCGCTCAAGCCCGTCGTCATCGGCGAAAGCCGCCGGATCGACGTTCACGGTCCGGTTCGTACGACCGAGCAGTTGGTCGAGAATATCAGCCGCCGGCACTCTGGACGTATCGAGCTCGGTGAGATCGATCCTGGCCGATTTTCCGATCAGCATGCGCGTCAGCGGCCCGCGCAAGACGCCGCCTGAAATCCGCTTGGCGAAGAAGTCCAAGATCGTCGACACATAGCCTTGCTTCGGAAGCGCTTTCCACGTCTCGGCGGGCACACAAAGAAGGGCGAGCGCGCGCCCTAAGGGCATCCGTCGGTCCAGGCGAAACTGGTCTGCCCACTCGTCGACTTCCTTGATGCCGCATCTGGCGAAGTTTTGAATGCGCTCGTCAATCGCCTGGTAGATCTCGCGACGTGGGCCGCCGAGGAGCGTTGTCGCCTCCTGTGCCGAAAAGTTGCCGAGCCCGGCCGTCGACGCTTCCTTTTTTGCTTCTTCGATGACTTCGGCGACCGAGCGGAACTGGTTCGAGGTCGCGCTGAGCAGGATGACGAGGTCTTCTTCCGCCGAAATGCGGCGCTCAGCGAGCGCTGCTACGCCGGCATGGTCGGTATCGGGGAAAAACTTTCGCCGTTCTTCCCAGAGCGCGGCCAGGCGGGCCATAGAGGTCGACAGCAGGTGAACGCGCAGAGCATCCTCGTCGACCGCGATTTCGAGTTGGTTCAGTCGCCTACGAACCGTGTCCGAGCGGACCTTCAGCCGCCAGAGCCAATCGTCCGGATCAATCTTCCGCAGCAGGTCGGGTGCAGGACCTGTGATCAGACTGTAACCGTCGCTCGGGTGGTCGAGCAGCCAACCCGGTGTGACGATATTGCCTCTGACGATCAGAGGCATCGACGGATTGAGAGTTTTAAGCGAAATGGAGAGCTTCAAATCCTCCTGAAGGTCCTCAGTCCGCAGAATTTGCCGAAGACCTGCCGCAACAGCCGCTTCGAAGCCGGCCTCCGAAATCCAGCTTGCAACGGCGCCTCTAAGGACAAGCGCCTTGGCTTGGTCCCAGTTCGCAGCTTCCGCCGCTGCCAATGCGAACATGTTTGCAGATCGATATTGTTTGCCGCTCAGCGAAATCGAGCTCCCGCCCTCTGTGTCGGCCGCTGTATCGGCCGCTGGCGCAGATACGCTTTCTCCGCGTAGCCACGCCTGAACTTCCTTCCACTGCCAGCGCTGACGCCTGTCACGCGCCAACAGGCCGCGCAGCAACGTGTTGGTCCGCTCATCCAGGCTTTCGGGGAGGTGTACGCCGTTGGTGAGAATGTGGATCAGAAAGGCCTGCTCATTGATGCCTGCGAAGCACGCGCCTTGGGTGATCTTCTCCAACAAGATCATCCCCATGCTCCACCAGTCGGACGCCGGGGCGACGCCGCCGGCGATTGCCTCGGGCGCCATATAGCGAGTCGTTTCAAGCGGAGACACGATATCGAGGTCGAATTCGGAGAGCCGTGCCGAGCCGAAGCCCCCGATGACGAGGTCAAGCGGCTCTTTTGACCGCACGAAGATCACGGAAGGGCGCAGATCCCTGTGTCGCAATCCGGCTTCGGTGAGAGCGTGAACGGCCTTGGCAAGCTCGCCGACTAACGCTGCAAGAGACGCCGGATCGCCTGGATCGACGGCAAAATCCACCAGAGTGCCGTCCTTGAATTCCTCCGCGACCTCGTAGGCGCGATCTTGCCAGCGAGCGGTTGCGAAGAATTCCGGAACGTGATCTCGAGGAAGCTTTAAGAGCAAATCGTAGATTGCTTGGTCCGGTTCCGAGCCTATAGCGTAAAGCGTGAGTATTCCTCGCTGTCCGTCTGAGGCGCGCGTGGCGACGAAGCGCTCGCGAACTGTGCTGGACGAGGCGATCCGATCCTGCAGATGCCAACCGTCCACGACCGTTTCCTGGCCGGGCGCTGGCGCGGGCTGTGGCGTCGGAATGGGCTCGGTCGGTGAGGGCGCCTGGTCGCCTTCGATGATCGGCTCGCCGCATAGGCTGCAGATCAGGTCGCCAAGAGAGCCCTGATGACCGTTTCGGCAGGTCGGGGCGCTCTGAAGAGGAACTACAGCTGGATTTGGCCTTGGTCTCGTCGATCCGGCCGGCGTTATATCGACCGCCGATAGGTCCCAGCCGCAGGTTTGGCCGTTCAACGTGCCTTCGCAAAATATCTCGCTGACGGGGCGTTCGGTATTGCAGTTCGGGCAAAGTCTAATCATCAGCAAAATTCTAAACAGAGGGGAAACGTGTATCTTCCGAAATTCCCAGCGTCGATCCGCCGCCTTCGAGCATATTTCGCAGGCGCCGGAAGTCGCCGCGAGCCGGAATGCCCGCAAGCCAGACGTCGCCATTATCGTCGAACATGACGTCGAAGGTGCGGTCTTTTTCGTCGATCGGCCGGTCGAAACTCGCGAACCGAGCGCGGCCCAGGGGCGTCATGAGGTGCAGCTCCTGATTGTCGCTGCCACGAAGCGCGAGGGTTTGCTTTTCATCGATATCGAACGGTCCGGAAACGACCGCGTCAATAAGAGATGGCGATGTGGCTAGCGCTTCGCAGATCGCGGTCCAGGGGTAGCCGGTAAAGACCAGGATGTCCGCCTTGGTTCGAGTTCTAAGTCGTGCCAGAAGATCGAACAAAGCCTCGCGCTGATCGAAGGGCTCGCCACCCGAAATCGTAATCCCGTCAGCGGTCGAAAGCCATGGCGAGACTACCTCGACGGCCTCCTCTACGGTCGTCGTTCCTCGTCCGTGCGCCCAGGTGTCCATGGAGATGCATCCTGGGCAGCGGATCGAACAGCCTTGAAACCAGATCCCGATCCTTCGGCCGGGCCCCAACGTTGTGACCGGGAAATGGATGCGCGACAGATCGACCATCTTCATGGGGACTGCTCGCTCACGAGATCGATCGTGGTCGATGGCCCGGGTCGAATCTGTTCAATCCTGTATCTGTGTCCGGTTTCCGCTCCGCGATCGAAGAGACTGCGCGACAGCGGGTTGATAAGGTGAGATTCAACCTGATTGCGGATGCCGCGGCCGCCGTTTGAAAGATCAGAAAGGCACAGGCCGCGAAGGACCTCGCGGGCAGCTCCGGTCAAAGTCACGCCATAGCCGAGCGATTTGACGTCCCTGAGCAGGTTGTCGACCATCTGATCGAATATCTCGTTTGCAACCTCGGGCCGGATGAAATCGAAGACGATGACGTTCTCTCCGATCCGGTTCAATATCTCGGGCCGGTTGAGGACCTGTTTGAAGTGCTTGTCGATCTCGCTTCGGACCTTTCTCCGCACGCCTTCGAAGTTCTCTTCCGGCGTGACGTTGGCAATTCTCTCACCGGATGGCCCCGGTACGTAGATGCCCAAATTCGAGGTGAAGACAATGAACGCTTCGGAGAAATAGACACGATCGCCTCGTCCCGAGGTGAGGACGCCGTCGTCGAGGACCTGCAGGAATTTGTCGAGAATCCTCGGATGGGCCTTTTCGATCTCGTCGAACAGGACGACGCTGAACGGTTTTTCACGGATCGCGTTCGTGAGCTCGCCCCCGACATCATACCCGATATAGCCGGGCGGTGCCCCGATCAGCCGCTGGTCCGAGTGCTCGGCACTGAACTCCGACATGTCGAAGCGGATATACGCAGATTCATCGCCGAAAAGCAGACTGGTGATGGTCTTGGCGAGTTCCGTCTTACCGACACCTGTCGGCCCAGCAAGAAAGACGACACCTCTTGGCCGGCCGCCGCGCGGCGATTGTCCGATCCCCGTCACCGCGCGCTTGACGATATCGAGCATATGCGTGACCGCGTGAGACTGTCCCTTGACGCGGCGCCTGACGAATTCTTCACCCGAAGTGATCTTGTCGCGATTGATCTTGCGCCAGGGATCCTCAGTCACGCCCACTTTGAAGCGCCGGACGGCATCCCCGATCCGATCGAACTGCACGCCTTCGCTGCGGGCGAGCTGCGCGACCGCGCTGACGTCGAGCAACAGAAGGCCTTCAGTCTCGTCCACGAATCCTTGAGTACACTTTTCTATCTCAGATTGGTCCGCGTTCTGTGCGCCGGGTAGACTTCGGACAAGGGAGCGGATCATGCTCCTTCTCGCAAGATGATCCGGTCGCCCGATGGGCACGTATCTGATCTTCGGGTTTCCGATCAGGAACCAATCGGGCAGATCACCTTCCTTGTCGACGATCCAGACGACCGTATTGAAGAAGGGCAGCCGCTTATCACCCGCCGGACGCGCCCGCGCCGCATGAGACAGGATCAGCGCGCGGGAGAAAAGCTGCTGCTCGGCAGGTGATAAGGCGTCGTTTCGCGCGATCAGTCTTGAGGCAAAGTCGACGATAAGGGCAGAGGGCTGGCCTTCAGCCATGACGTGCCGTTCGAGCGTCGTCGACAACAGATCGATCCCGCCCGCCGCCGTGCCAGCAGTCGGCACTAGACCCAGTTGAGGGAGGTAGCTTCCGTCGGCTGGCTCGACCTCCCGAAATCCGTTCAGAAGATCGAACCATGCGATCCGCCCATAACCAGCTGCCTTTAAAACGTCCGGCAGGACCCTTGATAGCGGCGCTGCGGTCAACTCGCCCGGACCGACCTCGTGGATCTGAAGGTCCCGCGTATTGCCGGAAAGCACGAATTGGCTGCGCAGAGGCAAAAAGCGCAGCAAATCGCGGAGCCATCTGGCTCTGTCTGCCGAACTGTCGTGCACCGAGAAGCCCCCTTGTACGCGTATCGGGCGACTATAAGCTATCCTACTCGCTGATTTCGAGAGTATTTCCCAAGAATCCATAGGGAAATGGGATAACGCGACGAAGGACGAGAAGGGCGGTTCGATCGAGATCGGAAGGGTGCCTGCAGAGCATCGGGCGCCATTAATCGGGTGCCTGGCAATCTCGTCCGTCCCCTGGCTGTCTGCATCTGACACAAATTCGATCTGAATCGCGCGATCAGCTTTAGTCACCCATGTTGTTGCGACGCTCGCCGAGGGCGGTGAGCTAGACGACTGCGGGCGTCGATCAAACAAAGACCGTGATCTCGCCGCCACCGCGATCGAGTGCCTCGCCGTCGATGGTGGCGTGATTGGCGCGCCCTCGATCCATAGAGTCGCCAAGATGCGGGGTATTCGAGGCGAGAAGCTGAACGGCCGCGCGGACGTCCTAAGTCGGATCGAAAGGTCTAACTGACTGGTATCTTGTCTTTGAGTGGCCGACCATCAAGCTCGCGCGAGCGAGAAAGGGCAGCACGGTCCTCCAGATTTGCCTTCGACTGCGACCTGTTTTTGGGAATTGAGGCGTGCAGCAGGGTCCAGCCGACTTCGTCCGGCCCCGATCTCGTTCCGCAGGAGTGCTGGATCGACGACTGGGCAGCCTACGACGGCGTCAAGAACAGTCTCGAACGTTTAGTCGGGCGGTGGCCGAGACATATCCGGCATCTGGCACTGCTGGTGTGCTGATGGCGCCGGCACGAACGCCCACGAGCCGAAATCACATATCCCCACTGGCTGGATAAGCAGGTTGCAGATCGGCGAGCTCAACCGGCGTGAGGTCGCAAAGCTTCAATAAAGCTAGCTTATTGCCTGACGCGGTCCGCGTTGTCCGAAGCGTTGAAGCCTGCGTCCAGTGATGACGATCTACGATCGACCGATCACGAGAGTGAGGTGCGGGGCATGCGGCTTTATTGCGTTCTAAGCGAATGAGTGAAGAAAAAGCGCGCAAGGTGGCGGATCGAGAGCGAAAAACATCGACGTCACGGGTCTCGATCCTCAGCATTGAAAATCTCTTGACGATTCAAGAGAATATTCGATAAATCGCGCCACTACTGTAGGTTATGTTCTCAATTTTCGACGCGGTGACCGATAGGAAATCTCTCGTCAATTTGTTGCGGGCCGCCCGCTATCTGTCGCGCAATGCCTTCGACGAAGGCTGGTACGAATTTCCAAAAACCCAAGCCTATTTTCTCGCTCAGGACGATCTCCGATAGACAGTATGGGAAATTGACGCGATGACTGTGCGCGAGCAGCTCTTTACATTGTTGCGCAACCTCCGGTGGATTTCTGTCTTTTCGGTGGTCATTTCATTTTTGCTATACATGCCCGATCAGATCCAGGAGCTCTACCGGATAGCCGCTGACGACATTGGGTGGGTAACGCTCAAGGAGTTTGTCGCCCTTGGTGTGATTGCGCTAACGATCTGGGCGGCCGCATTTCAGCTTACGGCCGCAACCCTGCCTCATATCCCGCCCGCTACGGGCGGCTTGGCCTTCTGTATCAAAGCTGCACCCATTGTACTCGGAGCGTTGCCGATCATCGCCGCGACGGCAGGTCAACTCGCCTCGCGGCCGGCTGAAAAGATCGGTGAGGTCGAAGAAGTCGGAAGCATCTTCCGCATTCAGGACCAAGCGCTCGCCTTCGAGCGGAATATGCTGCTCATCCTTGCGCTTGCCATGTTGATCCTGCTCGCCTCGTTTGTCGTATTCGCTTGGCGGATGGAATCAAAAGATCGCGCGGCCGCACTCGCGAACCGGACGAACATCGCCTATTTCATCCGCTATAGATTTCTCGCGCTCACGATCGGCGGCATCGCCCTGTTGACGACCGGGTTCGTTTTGTTTCCGGACAGGCTTGCACAATTCGTCGGATCGTTCGGCGTAATCGCACTCTTTGCGATGTGCGTGGCCGGTCTCACCACCCACTTTGCACTACTGACGATCAGGTTCAATTTTCCTTTTATACCGGTTGTGTTTGGCGGCTTGTTCGTGGTTGCCTCATTGTTCGGAGGCGATGACCACGGGCTGCGTAGCGTGGCCGGAGCCAACGGCCCATCAGAAGAGATGCGCGTTTCTGCAGTCGAAGCATTTCGGGATTGGCTTCGGCAAAAACCGCGCCTGGCCGAGGCCGAGAGGCTCGGAGAATATCCGGTATTCATTGTGGCTGCCCAGGGTGGAGGCATCTACGCCGCCAACAATGCGGCGCGCTTTCTTGCCAGGATGCAGGATCTCTGTCCGGCATTTCGGCAGCATCTGTTTGCGATAAGCGGCGTCTCCGGAGGGAGCGTCGGCTCGGCGATCTTCGCAGCTGCGCTTCATGCCGATAATGCGCCAATTGATACGATCGCTCCTGACGCAAAGACATGCCCAAAGATCGCCGACTTTTTGGCCGGCGTCGGCCGGGCCGAGGATATCGATGCCTCTGGGCAGGTAGAACAGCGCGTTGCAAGCGTCTTGGAGACGGATTTTCTCTCGCCCTTGGTTGCCGGTTTTCTATTTACCGATTTCACCCAGCTGTTTTCTCCGCTCGCTATCCCAAGTTTTGATCGCGCCCGCTTTCTGGAGTACACCCTGGAAAATGCTGCAGACAGAATGCTGAAGAGCCAAAAGGGCGCTGGCGACCAATCGAATCTGCTAAAGGCCGATTTTCAGTCACATTGGACACCTTCCAACAATATGCCGGCGCTGTTGTTGAACACGACAGATGCCGGTAGCGGCAAACGCGTTGTCATCTCTCCCTTCGATATCGACCCGCTCCACGCCAAAGACAAAGACCTCTGTATTCTCTCGATGCTTGATCGTGCCGGCACCGGAGCCGATCAAACTGTCAAGAGCCACTCGCTGCGGATCCCGCTTAGCTCTGCGGCCTTTACGAGCGCTCGGTTTCCATGGGTGACGCCGGCCGCGACGGTCTCCTTGCGGAATGATTGTATTACCGCCAATCCGCAGGCGCGCCTCGTGGACGGCGGATATGTCGAGAATTCCGGAATAGAGACCGCGCTCGATTTGATTGAGCGGCTCAATAGCATCAAGGGCACCTCTGACGCGCCAAAATTCCGGATTTATCTGTTGTCGCTGGTGAGCGGTCAGTTCGGAGACCACGGTTCCTTCATGTTCGGTGAGCTCATGGAGCCAGTGCGCGCGCTCTTGAGCACGCGAAGCTCTCGAACCTATGTTGCGCTTAATCACGCCACCAATATAGATCGTCGGCCAACGAGCGAGATAAGGCCCAGCGTGCAACGCTTTCCAACGTTCGGCCGTATAGACATTACAGGCTCGTTTTACAACCTGCCGCTTGGTTGGACGCTATCTGAGAAAACCGAAGACATCATCTCGCTAAGCAGCGGCCGCTTTTGGGATTGTTTGCCGAAGGATGACTTCGATCAATCCCGCAAGAAGCAGAGCAACGCGGATTGCTTGCAAGTGAAATTGTTTCATCTGTTGAACGGATCCGTCGCATCTGCATTTGAAGCGCTTAGGGACGCCAAGCTTGCAAAGGCTGCTTACGCCGATGAGTTGGAGAAGGAATACAGGCCCGCTTCAAAGATCAAGCCGCAGCCGTTACTTGCCTGCTATGAGAGCAAGTGGTTGCAGGAGCGTGGCTATCAGAAATACCAGGATAAAGTTTCTGCGTACGAGCATCAGCTGGCGGAATCGATCAAGAATCATTCGCCAGTTCCTGCACCCGTGCCGCCATATCGAAAGGGCTATATGGCATATTTCCAGGCCGAGCAGGTCAAGGCTTTGCTGCAGGAATGGGACCGCATCGAGGAGAGCGATCCGCGTATCCTGGCCTATATCCTCGGGGCACTCTCGTATGACAGTGCCGATTTTACACGCAGCAGCGAAGACTTCTCTTACAGCGCGGTCGCTCAATTGCCGCGTAAATGGCGCGATCGAATAGAAAAGAACAACGCCGACCTCGCGGCCGCGAACAAATCGCCCATCGGCATGGACGCATTGCTCAACCATCCGAAGGAATTGGCGAACTTTGTTCTTGGTTACGAGGGTAACCCGTTCGGAAACCAGGTGGGAACGGACGACGGTTGGCGGTTTCGTCCACGAGGAATGTATCAACTGGTGGGACGCGAGCAATATCAGGAAGCGCAGGATCAAATGCAAGAGCTCGGAGAACTGCCGGGGCTTGATCTCCTCACGCTTCCCGACGCACTGCGCGATGCGAAGATCTCAGCCAAGGTCGCTTTCGCCCACTTTCGGCTCCATCCCTATCAAAACCGAACGCTGTTTGAGTTGCTCAAGGATCCCTCGAAGGACTGGATCGCCGTGCGTGCGCTGCAAACCGACATGGAGCACGGCCCAACCGATAGGGAGCATGTCAATGCAAGAAGCCAGATGTTCCTCGGCTGCATTGAAGAGGCGTTACATCCGACGCAACTCAAGACACTGCAGAGCAAATTTTACGGCAGCGAGTAAGCATCCTGATCCCCGGCCGCGGGCGGGAATTATGTGACTGAAAGCGGTGGGACTTTCGATTTTTCAATCTTACAGGGGAATTGCCGACGATGGCAAAAGGTGAAATCCGCCGGTCAAAACTTGGTCGGCTGCTTACAAGTCTGTCCGCAGCGGGATTGATCGTCGCCGTTGCCTTGGGAGCAGGAACAGCCCGGGCCGAGACGCCGTCGAAGCCGCTTTCGGCCAATGACGTGTCCATCCTGTTTCCTCCACCGAAAGCACCAGCAGACCTCGTCAATCTGATCGCAATCTCCGATCTCGCCGGCCCCACTGGGGCTCCGCAGCGGCTTTTGTCCGATGAGGATTTTTCGCGTTTCATTGCAAACGCCGAAAATCCAGAACGCCACGGCGTGCCGGACTCGGGCACGCGCCGCATTCAGCTGCCTGATATCGTGAAAAAGATCGATGCCTGGTTCGTTGCGGGCATCCGGATCGATCCGGGAGCCCCGGGATTATCTGCTGATGTCATCGCCCAGTTTGGCCGGCAACCGCAAATCCGCCTGATCATTCAGCCAGTGACCAATGGACCCGAAGGGTTCAAGGTCCATGACACTGCCGGTCATCTTATCTTCAGTTTCAACCTCGAGCCTGATTCACCTCTTGATGGTTGTGCGCCATTCCCGCGATTTAAACCTGACGACCAAGCCTTCAAGGCAATCGTCCGTGACGTCGCATCTCTGCGTGATCAACTTGCGGCGGGAAAGTTCGGCAATGTCAAGGTCTCAACTGCCGGTGACATGAACGTGCACCCGGGCCTTATCGGTGCATCCGCAAAACCGTTTCGTGATGCGGTTAAAGCTTTGCTGGAAAAGCATCTCTCGCCGCAGCGCCTCAACACCATGGCTGTCATGGGGATTTCACCGCCCGAACCCTGGGTTTTCGTCTCGATGCTGAGGGTCCCCCAGGCCCGGTTAATACCAGTGCCTGGCCCGACGCTCGACGGCCTTCATGCCGCGCAGATGTTTAGCATCGTAGGCCACACGCACGTGGTCCCGCGGCCGGTCACGAACAACCAGAATCCAACGACGTGTCGCCACGCGGCGCTGCAGAATCCTCCCTTGCCGCTTGCCAATCGTAAGGGTGTTTCGACAGCCGATTTCATCGATGCCAAGGTCGCCAATAGCCGCGTACTCGAGATCGTCAATGTCATTGCCGATACGAAGAAGAGTCATTTCTTCAATACGGACTGCGTGAGCTGTCACACCGAAACCGCGCAGCCGCTGGCCAGGAAAGTGCAAGGCTTCGCGGTGTCCGGCGTAAACCGAGCCGTTCTACCGAAAGAAGACTGGAATGTTCGCAATTTCGGTTGGTTCCCCTCATTCTTGCATGGTGGCCCAGCGGCCGCGACCATAACGCGACGCGCGGCAGCCGAGACCGCTGACGTCGTCAGCTTCATCAATAGCCAATTGCTGAACAAGTAATAGCCGCCATTGCTGGCTGGCGCGCACGCGCGGCGGCAGGCGCATTTGAGATTAAGGAGATTTCGGGATGGGGGCACGTTCGTTCAACTCTTGGGTGGGTGGCGTGGTGAGGCGGTGGCCTCATGTCGCCGGTCTGTTGTTTGCGATTGTGTTCGTCGTGGCGGCGTCAATAGGGATTGCGTATTTCGTACCGGAGAAGCTTCGCGATGCGGCGCTCAAGGTCAAGAATGACGCAAATCTGGTTGCCCAATTGCTGCCCGCGACGCTGCCAGCGCCATCGAAGATCGATAGCGCATACTGGCTGCCGCAGAACTGGAGTGCGCAGCAGCGTTACTGGTTCCACCACACGTCCCAAGGCACGGCGACTATTCCTGTGCCCTATAGATGGTTCCTGGCTCTAGAACGTCCTGAGTTGTCGATCCGTTACACGAGCCTGACGGACAACGAGTATCTGCGACGCCTTGGCTTCATCCCAAGTCCGAGCTCAAAGGACTTTGACGCTAGCTCACCTGCGTACGGCTACCAGGAGGATGCCAAGGGCGTTAGCGCCACTTGGACAGCGAGCACGCCTGACAATGCAAATGGTTTGCCTGTAGGTTTCGCGATCCTGAAAGGGGGCGTCGACCCGACAACGGGAGGCTTCTACGAAGATCAGATCGGACTAACCTGCGCAGCCTGTCATACCGGTCATCTCGAATACAAGAATGTCAGCATCCGCTTTGATGGTGGGCCTGCGATGGTCAATCTCGGCGAGGTTGAACGGGTCATTGGGCTATCGATCGGCTATACGCTGATGTTGCCGTGGCGGTTTGAGCGCTTCGCCGACCGGCTGGAAAGCATTGAAGGTCGAAGCGTCGACCGCAAGAAGCTTCGAGGTGATCTGGAGCTCGCATTTCAAAAGATCAAGAAGCAAAAGGCCGCAAACGATAGCCTTTTGACGGGGCAGGGCGTCACGAATCTCGACGAGGGTTTCGGTCGGCTTGATGCCTTGAACCGGATCGGCAACCAGGTCTTCTACACAAATTTTCTCGATCCAGCGACCGGAGAACTCCCAGATCCGCTCCTCAAGGGCAACTTCGCGCGCAACGACGCTCCTGTGAGTTTTCCGCCAATCTGGGACACGCCGTACTTCCTTTGGGCGCAGTATGACGCCTCCGTTCTCAACGAGCTTGTTCGCAATTCGGGTGAAGCGCTCGGCGTCAGCGCGAAAATCAATATGAGGGCACCCGCGCCGGGACGGCCGCTATTTGAATCATCCATTCATCTATCGGACATTGCGCGATTCGAGGAGCTTTTGCGCGGTACCGATCCCTTTTCGTCGGCGGAGGCAAGCGGCAGAAAGTTCAATGGGCTTGTCGCGCCACGATGGAAGGATGCGCAGAACAGGTTTCGAGGCGACCCGGCCTGGGCCATCGACGAAAAACTCGTTGAGAAAGGCCGCGATCTTTATCGCTCGCACTGCTTTGAATGCCACCGAGGGCCGGTCAATGATCCCGCATTCGACGCAAAGTGGCCGGAGGATTCGTTCTGGAAGCCGGAGAACCCGGATCGCTCTGCCAAGGGCGAGAAGAATTGGGTGGAGATCGGTGGACGCCACTATTTCAACGTCGCTCAGCTGCCGGTGAACGCGATCGGCACTGATCGTCAACAATCCAATGTCCTGACGACTCGGCGTGTTCACTTACCTGCGTCACTCGGCCTCAATCCGATCGATGACCTGAACAAAGTCTGGGGATGCGGCCTTCCGGCCGATCCGGCGCCAAACCCCTTATTCGTGCTCGCGCTGATGGATGTCGTGGGCAAGACGATCGATCAATGGAACCACGCGAACGACTCTTCCGATAAATCCAAGCAGCAGATGTGGGGGCCGAGGAAGAATTGCCAAAACCCGCGAGCATACATTGGAGCGCGGGTGCGCCGTAATGGCAAGGACGAAGATGTCCTTGCCCTTGAACCTCAGTACCGGGCGCGTCCGCTGGACGGTGTTTGGGCAACAGCTCCGTATCTGCACAACGGGTCCGTGCCGACGCTCAAGGACATGTTATTGCCGCAGGGCCGGCGGCCGAGCTCTTTCTGCGTGGGCAGCCGCAAATTCGATCCTGTTGACGTCGGGCTCGTTGCGAAAGTACGAGCGAGCGACGCCTGCGCGGCCGGCCTGACGGATTTCAACGTATCTTTGCTTGGGAATAGCAATCGCGGGCATTCTTTTGAGGGCAAGGAAACCGACATCACGAAGCTGCCGCCTGGGGTCATCGGGCCAGAATTGACCGACGCCGAACGGCGGGCGCTTCTAGAGTATTTGAAGACGCTGTAAGGAGGCCGTCACCCTGGAAGCTCGGCGCTCGTCGCCCGACGCCAGAACCAAGTCGATCTTTTTGGGAACGCCTCGTAAACTCATCCGCCTATTGAGGACATGTCACTCAATGTCCTGCGAGGGAGTTGCCGGACTTCCCTTCGAGGATCGGATGACGGCGGCGGTCCTTGATTCGGTTGCGGGTCATGCCGGGCCGGCCGGGCTTGGCTGATTAATTCGATCAGAAGGCTGAACTCTGGCCAGGATCAGAGCCTTGATCAGGAGTAGAGCCCCGATCTTCTTCGGTGCTGCTAAGTCAGGAGGTGCTCCCGCGCTCGAGCTGGGTGCAGAGTGCGCAGACGTGTACTCGGAACGTGAACTGGATCGCGCGCGCGGGCTAGTCTAGCGTCATCGACAGAGCTTGTCGGGTCCACGACATCGAATAAATCGCCGATCATTGATGATGCGCCACGAGCGGACATGTTCAACCGCGAGGCCAGCTTAGCGCGGACAAGACCATCAGGCTATCGAACGACTTGCCCGAGTATGTCGATAATCTTCGCTAAAGACACCAGACTTGATGACGCGCGACGTTCTTCATGTATGATCATGCAACCTTAAGTGAAGAGGTTTAAAAGCCATTTCCGTCGCCGTTCACATTGGCAATTGACAATATTTATGTCGTGAAATGCGCCGTTCAGTGCAGTCATTGCACCGCTCCATTGGAGGAGACCTTCTATGCTCAACTCCGAAACCATCGCCTGTCTCCGTCGAATTCTGGATGAAGTTTGCCAGGAGTTGCCGCGTGACGAGACCGGCATCCGAGCGCACGTCGCTTCCAAAATTCTAGAAGCCGCCTCTCGCGGCGAGACGTCCGTCGAAGTTCTCAGGCAAGTTGGGCGGAACGCCTTGACCAGTGCTCCCTCGATGTGGCTACAGCAAGGTTCTCGTCGATCTTCATCCGAAAGTAGCGGTGCCGGCGAACCTACCGGCTCAACCAAACTGGATTAAGCATGCCGATCCGAATCCATCAGCAAAATCCCGCGGAGCTGGAAGCATTCAGGGAGCGCGCCGTCGTGGAAGCTGATCCGGAATGGCTATGCGCCCGAGACAGCATGGGTCGCCGTAAACCGATTCAATTCAGGGACTGGCCAGCGGGTCTCGCGAAGCGGGATCATAGCGGCATCCGACGACTGACCAAGCAATCCGCAAGGAACATGGTGCGCAGAGACGGCGACCAGCGCAAGTTCGAGTAAACTATTCTAGCTGAAAAAAGGTGGCACGGAAGCGCGCCTGAGGCTCAAGGGAAAAATATCAGGCCTGACGATGTCGCGTCGACGGATTAGAACCATTGAGCAATCTGTCGCGAACCGCCACACCGGCCCGAGCGAGGCCTCCGACTGCTACAGGCAGCGCTGTGGTGACTTCGAATCGGATCGCGCGGAGAGTGCTGGATACTCGCCGAAGATCTTCCGGAGCGGGCCCTGCACGAAGGCTTGTGGTGATCGAGCGCGAAGGGGTGACGTGATACAATGCGCGGCGGCTGAGCTGATCAGCGACCCAACCGCAGCAGCGCGAACGGAAAGGGCGAGAAAACCGGCAAGCGTCGGCTGCTTGCATCGCACAGTCGGGTAGGTGGCGCCGATCAAGGTGAGATTTCGCTCTCATCCTGTTTGTCGCGCACAGCCTCGCCATCCTGCAGCTCTCACGAACAAGTGCGTCAAGACGGTTGCGTCGGTGGTCGCGCATGACGTCAGAGAGGCTGGGAGGCGCGCAACTGACAAGAAGTCAGTTCGGGCGTATGCACCGGGCGGATCGTTCCGGTCGACCGCAGGTTGCTTGTGAACCATCGGTGACCGTCTGCTTTAGTATCGAAGCTAACCAACTCGAGTTTGATGTCACTTCGGGGCTCTTCTTCGAGTTCGAGAGCTTCCCGCCTGCGCTGCTCTCGTGAAGTGGACCCCGAAAATCGGACCGGTTGACTAATTGGATTTTGGGCCGTTCCGTCACAACCGACGGAGCGGAGAATGACGCAGAGGACGAGACGGAAGATTGACGCGGCGCTGAAGGCGAAGATCGCGCTGGAGGCGCTGCGGGAGCATGCGACGGTGGCCGATCTGGCGCAGCGCTATCAGGTGCACCCGAACCAGATTTACGCTTGGAAGAAGCAGCTTCTGGATCAGGCGGCGCGGGCGTTCGAGAGCGGCAGCGACGGCGCAGCCGGACACGAGCGCGAGATTGAGAAGCTGCACGCCAAGATCGGGCAGTTGATCATCGAGCGGGATTTTTTAGCGAAGAGGTCCGGAAGATGAGCGCCCCGGATCGCCGCGTGCTCGTCGACCGCAACCATGGAGAGCTGTCGGTGCGCCGGCAGTGCCAGCTGCTCGGCGTCGCCCGCTCAAGCGTCTATCGGCCGCGACCTGCCGCCAACGACGATGACGATCCGGCGCTGATGCGGCGGATCGATGAACTGTTCACGAGTTGGCCGTTCCTCGGCTCGCGGCGGGTGACGGCGATGCTGCGCGCCGAGGGCCATGCCATCAATCGCAAGCGCGTGCAGCGGCTGATGCGCAAGATGGGGATCGCGGCGCTCGGGTCGAAGCCCCGCACCAGCAAGCCCGCGCCGGGGCACAAGATCTTCCCCTATCTGCTGCGGGGCCTCGCGATCGAGCGCCCCAACCAGGTCTGGTGCGCCGACATCACCTACGTTCCGATCGGTCGCGGCTTCCTTTATCTCGTGGCGATCATGGACTGGGCGAGCCGGGCGGTGCTGGCGTGGCGGCTATCGAACACGATGGACGTGTCCTTCTGCGTCGCTGCGCTGCAGGAAGCCTTTGCCCGCTTCGGGCGGCCGGAGATCTTCAACACCGACCAGGGCAGCCAGTTCACCAGCGCCGCCTTCACCGGCGCGCTGATGGCGGCCGACGTGCGCATCTCGATGGACGGCCGCGGCCGCTGGATGGACAACGTGTTCATCGAGCGGCTGTGGCGCTCGCTCAAGCACGAGGACATCTACCTCAAAGGCTACGCCGACGGCCGCGAGGCCCACGCCGGCGTCGCTTCGTGGCTCGCGTTTTACAACGCCGTGCGCCCCCACCAAGCCTTGGCCAATC
This sequence comes from Bradyrhizobium sp. CCBAU 53415, assembly GCF_028128735.1. Classification (NCBI taxonomy): domain Bacteria; kingdom Pseudomonadati; phylum Pseudomonadota; class Alphaproteobacteria; order Hyphomicrobiales; family Nitrobacteraceae; genus Bradyrhizobium; species Bradyrhizobium sp. CCBAU 53415. Next base: position 38,735 of record NZ_LBJF01000001.1, read on the forward strand.
GCACGCCGATGGAGGTGTGGCACGAAGGCATGGCCGCCGGTCTGGCTGTGGACATGACGCTGCGCTTGGACAACGCTGCCGCGTTGCCCACATGCCCACAGCCGCAGCAACAACAGCAGACAGCGCTGTTCGCAGCGTGATATCAGGAGATCGGAGCGGTCGAGAATCCAACTAACAAACCGGTCTCGTGGTCCCACGCATGGGGTCCACTTCACAGCCATAGCCCCTGATAGCTCGACGCGCTATTGACCGTCCGAACGGTCGTCGAGCCACATCCGGCAAAGTTCACGGTAAAACTGATGGCTGCGCCTTGATTGGTCTGAGCAAGCCAGCCAGTTACTGCTTGAGGTTCGTCGCAGCTGCTGCTTGCATTGTTTGTATAGGTGCGGGAGATCGCGCCTGTATTCTGGTCAAAGCTGTTGATGCTTAGTGTTCAGCATTTGGTTGGGCCATGGCCAGATAGGTTGCGCCTCTGCCGGAATCACTAGTCCCACTCCAAAGCATTCACGGGGTCATTCCCAAGCCTCCTACGACATCGTCCACTCCACCGAGCTCCGTAAGGAGCCAATCATCCGTCCATAAACAGGCGTCGTCCAATTTTATGAGAGCGCTCAAATTGAACGCCGCTTTGCCCCGCGTCCTTTTCATTGCGCAGAGCCAAGCTGCTAACAGCCCCGCCCGGTGAAGCCCTTATCTTAAGCGGCATAATGAGACCGATCTGCCAAGCGGACCAGCAAGGCTCAAAGCACAATTTCGCGCCGCGCGAGCTGCTTACAAGCAGCTTTGGCTGCACATGCAAGTAAGCTTAATGGAGTTTACTGCGGCTTGTGACGAACCTTAGGTTTTGAGCGGGGCTTTGTTGCGGCGATGAGCATCTTGCACGATGGCTCGGCCGCGTGGGTGCGTTGTTACGCTGCCGGTGCATTCTTTCATCGTCTTCTCTGAAATAGCGCATTTTTGGTGCGTGTGTGATCGTGATCACGCGCCTTGCAGTTGTTAGAGGAGAGGAAGGCAGGGCGATCATTAGGAAGATGGACCGGGGCTTATGATCTTAGATCCGACGCTGCCTTCAGCCGTGCTGCCAATAGTGGAGCAAAAATAGCCTGCCAGAATTTGCGGCTTGCAATGTGAGAGCGCGAAGTCGCTGCATTGTCTCGGGGAGCGCACGGTATTCCTGCGCGGTCCCGCGCTCTGTCTCTATTCTGTGCGGTCAACTGCCAGGAAGCCAAAACAAGCTGCGCTCCGTAAGGAAAATCTACGCCTCCGGACCGAGCCAAGAACGTAGGTCTCAGCCCTGACGACCTGCATTCGATGATGAGCGCAGATTTCGCAAATCGAGGGATTGAGTCCGTTGTTTAGCTGCAATGGGAATTGCAGCGTTCGAATTTTGCGCGGCTTTCCTGCTCGGCAAGAAGAACAACCCAATAAACCAGCCGACGAAAAGACGACGCGCATTGGACAACTCCAAGTCGCGAGGAAGTGATTGCAGACCCGTTGAGGTAGTTGAAGATATAATATACGACTTAAGAGAGAATTGGTTTACCGAAGCGAGGCGTCCTGTCGTACCTCGCTTCGCGAGGGCAGGCCGCGAACGAGTCCGATTCTTGTCGTGCGGATGAGGCCATGCCGGTCGCGTGAGGTGACGACGCAATCGTTATTCGCGGATTTTCCAAGCACGAGTTCTGAGACGAGGCGAACGTTACGCAAGCTCGAAAAGAAAGCTGGTTTCGTTTCATGGACCGGACATGGATTGCGTCTATGATCTGCACTGTTGATCAGGCAGCAAATCGATTTGGTGGCCCTATATGCAATGTCCTTCGATGGGAACGGCAATGGCCGCGTCGGCACGCAGAGGGAGTCAGATCCTAAGATGCTGGTGGTGTGTATCAAAAGTCAGCCGCCTAATTGTGCGGCGTGGTGACCCAGGCTCAGACAATTCGGATGCGGGTCCTCGACGGCCTTGCCGCGATTGTCGCCAGACACGACCACCAAACACGGGGCTTGTTTTAAACATCCACAGAGAGGCGCCGTCATGAGTGGCACAATGACCATTGATAACGTCATCCCGCGAGCAGACATCGTCAAGCACGCGGACCGGCTTGGTGCCGAAATCAAGAACATTACGCTGTCGGACGATTTGCCTGACGAGGTCATCGAAGCCTTCAACCGGCTGCTGCTAGAGCATAAGGTCATCTTCTTCCGTGATCAGGGACATTTCGATGATGCCCAGCAACAGCGTTTTGTGCTCCGGCTTGGCTCGCTGATACGCAATCCCACAATGCTGGCCACAAGGGGAGGCTTAACAATCCGGAAGACGCTCCCTGATGGCGCGCGCGATCATGTCGATCAGATGGACGGTGATGACGTCTCCAATGCCGACGTCTTCAGTGCCGCCCGCCCAGCAATTTCAGTGCTGCGAGGTGCAGCGATCCCAACTTTTGGCGGGGAGATCGCTTGGTCAAGCTCGGTGGCCGCTTATCTTGACCTTCCCGATCCGCTGCGGATGCTTGCCGATAACCTCTGGGCTGTGCGTTTCGCCGCATTCGATCACACTGCGACGGATGGGGCTACCGAAGCCGACAGGAAGGACGTATCCACCGGAGCGATCTACGAAACGGCACATCCGATCGTTCGTGTTCATCCCGAGACTGGCGAACGCATGCTCTCGCTCGGTCGTTCCGTGCAGAACTTTGTCGGCCTGCAGCGCTATCCCAGCCAAAGGCTGTTCGAACTTCTGCAATCCTATCTCACCGCCCCGCAGAACACCCTGTGCTGGAATTGGAAATCTGGCGACGTCGCAATCTGGGACAATCGCGCGATTGAGGCGTACCCCGTGAACAAAATTGGCAGTCCTCATTTGGCCATGGACCAGCTTGCGATTGACACCGGCGTATCGCACATCAAGAGGCTGAAATCACGGGCCGCTGAGGCTGCCTAGCAGTGTCCGCACAAGACGCTGGCGGTCCAAGGCTAAGTTGCGGCCCTGCAATGTCGAGCGGAGCCGGGCCTTCGAGCTTATCCCGGCAGGACCGGCGAACCGGCGCGGGCAATCTGCCTCTTTTGGGCGCGCTGGTCGCATAGCTTGGGCATGCTGCGCGGTTCACTGGAGCCGGTCCCGATCAAAGCGGATTGCATCCGCAATGACGTACGTAGTTGGCACGTTCTTCAGGAGTGGACATGTTCGGGGTCGCCCGATGAGATCCAGAGGGCGCCGCGGTTCTGGCCTGGGCCTGCCGCAACAGTTCTTTGGGGTTGGCGAATGCGATCTCGATCGGCTTGAGATCCGGGCCGTAGGGCGGCAGGAAGAGTAGGCCGGCGCCTGCGATGAGCAAGCCCTCTTCGTTCTTCTGGCTCGACAGATTGTGAGGATCATGGTGTCGCCCCGGCGCAGTACGGCGAGGAGAATTTGCTCGACATAGGCCAGGAAGTACTCGGCCTTGATCGGGCCGTCGCCCACGAAAGATGCAATCAGCCCTTTGCAGGTGAGACCCGCAACGAACGTGGTCGTCTTCCAATGGCCGTTCGGCCCATCGCCGATGGCGCGTGGGCTGACATCGGCCCAGGCGTAACGACGTGCCATCAGCTACGCCGCAGTTCCAGCGAGCCAATCCCGCTGCCGCTTCATCGCGGAACGTCGATCCGCGCCGGTCGGCAAAGCTGCTGTGCGGCGCGTTTCCGCGAATCCCACACCCAATGGATCGCGCTCGCTACCCCGGAAAGTCCGTGCCGCCTGAAAGACCGCCCTTAGCCACGGCCTCGCTCACCCAAATCGGAAGAGTCGCCGATGCGCCACCCCGCCAGCCTCTTCCGCGCCTCGAGGATGAATCACGGTTCGCCTGATTTGGCTATCCCTTGGGATTCAAGTCTATCTCAACACGCCCTCATGGCTGCGACCTAGGTTCGCGGTCGCGCCGCTAACCTCAGCGCACACCAGGCGAGTACCGGTGCACCTTCCTCAACTCTCGAGCCCGATAGTCCTCACCACACTAGGTAGGTATCGATCCACTGTTGATACTGTATTGTAGACGGGGAAGATCGCATTGAATTAAACCGCGATGATAAGGGCATACGAGGTGCGGCAATGGAAACCACAGCTAATCCGCTGGATTGCAGAGCACACGTGTTGAAGTTCATTGAAGAAACGCGCGTGGTTAGCGACAATGAGCTGCAAGCCAACAACATCACGCCTTATCACGTCACAAAGTTTTATCGCGAACAAATTCTCAAAAGCGGTTACTACGATCAGCTGAAGTACGTCGTCCAGCCCTCAGTCGAGGAGTTCGAGAGCCCGGGCACTTTGGATACGAGCGGCGAGCACGACAACACGGTCGCGCCGGGACTCCAGCACAAGTACGCCCAGACCGGTTTATTGCTGGTGACGGAACGCTGCGGCTCATATTGCCGTTACTGTTTTCGCAAGCGCATTGTGGGCAAGGCTTCGGATGAAATCGCACCGGATTTGGACCAGGCCGCGCAATATATTGCGCGCCATCCTGAGATGACGAACGTACTTCTTTCCGGAGGTGACCCGTTCGTGCTCAGCACCACCAAACTGAACAAGATCGTTGACCACCTGCTGTCAATAAACCATTTGAATTCCATCAGATTTGGCACAAGAATGCTGGCCTATGAGCCAAGGCGGTTTGCGGATTCCGCTCTATCGGCCTTATTCAAGCGTATCCACAAGGCGGGTAAAACCCCAATGATCGTCGCGCATTTCGATCACGTAGGTGAGATCTCATGCGAGGCGGAGCACAAAGTTCGCGCCTTGCGAGCACAGGGCGTGCAATTCCTTAATCAGTCGGTGCTTCTCGCCAAAGTCAACGACGATCCGGAGATATTGGCGGCGACCTTCGCCAAATGCCACGAAATCGGAGTGCGACCTTACTACTTATTTCAGGCGAGGCCCGTGAAGGGTGCGTCGCACTTCCAAGTCCCACTGCGGCGGGGACTAGAGATAGTACGCGGCATCAACCAACGTCTGAGCGGGATCGAGAAGACATTTAAATACATCATGTCCCATTACACAGGAAAAATAGAGCTTTTGGACTTAGGCCAGGATGGCCGGGTGTATATGCGCTACCACCAGAATAAAGTTACTGAGAAGATCGGAACGATCTTTTCCCGACCGCACGTCGCGACAGCCTGCTGGCTTGATGATCTGCCCGAACAATGAAATCTAACGCGCGCGCTCCAGCCCACGGGTCGGAGCGAGTGCGGTACGCCGGCCGCCCCACGAAGCGAATTCAAGTTCAGCCGCCGGCGGCGCGCCCCGGTCTCAAGCGTAGAAAGGCTCGGATGCCGCTCGACTATCCCGCTGCACTGAACTTAAGGACCTGTGGAGCTCGCTATTCCTGGACTGACAGGGAGGTAATGCTCTATGCACTTGGAGTTGGCATGGGCTCAGATCCGCTGAAGGAGGAGGAGCTACAATTTGTCAACGAAGCATTTGCAACTTCGAAGCCATTAAAGGTGATCCCGACGTTTGCTTCCGTCTGCGTTTGGGGCGCACGCCCCGGAGTCATTGACCTCAATCGCGTCATGGTGGTTGACGGCGAACGCGACATTACGTTTCACAAGCCAATGCCCGTCGCAGCGAACGTGACGGCGGACGCGCGTGTGAGGGGAATTTATGACAAGGGTAAGGAGAAAGGCGCGATCGTTCAGAACGAGGTGGTGGTCAGAGAGGGGAGCGGCGACAAGATCGTCACAATCCTTTCGTCGACATTCGCGAGAGGTGACGGCGGCTTTGGTGGGCCATCGGAGGGGATGCCGGAGCCGCACCAGGTGCCCCGCCGAGCACCAGATAGATCACTCGATATCCCGACCCGACCTGACCAAGCCCTGATCTATCGTCTTTCTGGCGACCGAAACCCCTTGCACAGTGATCCGGAGTTCGCCTGTCGAGCCGGTTTTTCAAGACCCATTCTGCACGGAATGTGCACGTATGGGCTGACCTGCAGAGCCGTCCTGCAGAGCTATGCCGACTACGATCCGTCTGCTTTTCATCGTCATCGCGCCCGCTTTTCGGCGCCCGTGTTCCCGGGAGAAGTTGTTACCGTCAATCTCTGGAAGGACGGTAATTCGATCTCCTTCGAAGCTTGCGTGAGAGAGCGTCGGGTTACGGTCGTCAAGAATGGGCAGACGGTGCTACACTGAGCAGGGTTCGGACCGTTCCTTGTAACCTATCCGGCTGCGAGTTTGTCGCACTCTTTTAGCGGTTATTGCCAACATGCATGAAAGGCGGCAACGTCTGCATAGATGGGCTGCGCAACGAACCTGAGGCGTTCGGAGCACTCCAACTGCGGCCCTCAAGGGCGGGCCATTCGGCTGATCGCGCGCGAGGACCTCAACCGACGGCGGTGCGTCTTCTCGTAGTCCTCGAAGCCAGGTAAACGCGCGAGGCCACGCCGAAGCGCGCTTGAACTCCCTAGAGAAGTGGCGCAAGCTTGCAGAACGGAAAGAGCATGCGATCTCAAATGCGTCCCTCAACGAGAGACAGTCGACGAGCGGCGAAGAAATAGACCGATCTCATTGAGCAGTCTGCCGAACGTTGTATCACTTGTCAGCACAGGGTTTCTGGATCGTACGCATGGAGCAGTTAAATTCCTAGCAGCAGTCAGGGGCCGAAGACACGCCTTCCAGGCTATAGCGGTTAAACTGAAGAGTTGAACCATTCGGCCCTTGGCTGTTGGGGCGCAGAGTTCGCCATGAGGCAAGATTTCCGATTGACTGCTGCATGAGCCTTGCGAACATTAGAATGGCGTCCTTGTGATAAGCCTCGGCGGATTTTGGGTGTGGGACTAGCGCGTTAGCTAGGCGACGGCACGTGCCGCAAGAAAGGGTTTGGGAATGTGATGCATTGCACAAAAGCGATGCACGCGCACGTGACCTGCTTCCGGTCCCCAAGCATCAACAATGAAGAAGGAAGTTGCACTACTGATCACGATATCGTATCGCCGCCATCTGGGAGGATGAAGGATGTCGTCCGGGAGAAGGTGCCTTAAGGCCGTTGGCGACATGCAAGCAACCGCCGTCAACGACCACGGTGCGCGTTTTCAGATAGGCGGAGATGACAGAGGCTTCGCTGTGGACGCCACAGCCTAGACATTTCGTCTTGACAGGATAGATGTCGGCCATCTCACGAGGCACGATTGTGCAATCCAGGTCGATCGAATTGATAATCGCCTTCTTGCTTGTCTTGGAGGCGCGGCGTTCCTGTAATTCGGTGACATCATCAATTCGCCCACCTCACATTGAAGACTGGTACGAACCTACGCATCATACCTAATAATGAAGACCGTGCTGTCACCTTTATCAGCATCGAGCGAATAATGCCTTCTGCTCTCTTGCGCGACAACTATGCTCGAAGCATCATGAGCCTGCAACCCGTGTGCGTAGCAGTAGACGACAGCATCTAGTGGAAGCGCGACAATATACGATCCATGCTGCAAACCCTGCGCGCCTTCAGTTTTGAGTCATTCGGACGGCGAAATGGTCGTCGTCAGCGTGCCGGCTATGCCATCAGCGGTGAAGCATCGCGTTCAGCCGCAGCGGGTACGACCTGCGATCCTAGGAAGCAGCTGAAATAAGCTGTCGCGCCGTATCTTACATACACCAATTGCATGCCAGTTGTTTGGTTCACGACATGTCCGGAACAAAACGCCGACAGTGCGACCAGTGCCGACGGTACAAGAAGCTCGCCACTGTGTTCTTTGCTGGGGTCGGCTGATGTGCGGAGCGGCATGCCGATTGCTTTAGACTTGAACGACTGTCACAGGCGCTGAGCCTATCGAAAGATGGGGCGGCGTGAATTGTCGCACGTATGGAGTGCTGGTAGCGGAGAGGCAGCTCGAATACCGGCCCCCGAAACGCGGCGTTTCGCTCCGAGGATGCTTCATCTCTCGAAGCCTCAAGACGCTGGGGCTCTTCGTCGTCCCGGTCCGCCCATGACACTGAACAAGCTAAGAGCTCTTGAATGCAAAAAAGTCGGATCGACCTTGCGGCCATTCTCGACCTTGACTCGATCGGGATTGACCTATTTCGCGGCAATAGCCCGAGCGCGAGGGAGCAACGGGTATTCGGTGGCCTGGTCATCGGACAAGCGATGTTTGCAGCATGTCGCACAGTCAAAGCCCGGCTGCCGCATTCACTACATTGCTACTTCATCCACAGCGGTGATCCTCAGGTACCCTTGATCTACAAGGTCGAGCGCCTGCGCGACGGTAAAAGTTATTCGACCCGGCGCGTCACGGCATTGCAGCGCGGTAGCACAATCGTTTCGATGATAGTCTCCTTTCATAAGGGTGAGGAAGGCGCGTTCGAACACCAGGATAAAATGCCGGAGGTGCCAGGGCCTGAGCATTTCGCAGCTGAGGAATTGTCGAAGCAATCACTATATCCGGATCTACCGGAAATTGTTCGCCGCTACTATGAACCTGATCGTCCGGTCGAGCTTCGTCCCGTCGAGATCGGCCGGTATGTTGGCCAGAAGATCGAGGGCGGAAGAGTTCATATGTGGATGAAGGCCGCGACGAAGCTGCCCGATGATCCGGCGCTGCACATTTGCGCACTGGCCTATGCCTCGGATTTGTCGCTGCTGGATGCCGTGATGGCGCGCTATGGGCGTACGCTGTTCGATGGACGCATTCTGTCCGGAAGTCTTGACCACGCAATGTGGTTTCATCGCCCCTTCCGTGCCGATGATTGGCTGCTCTATGCCAAGGATTCGCCAAGCGCGCAGAGCGGCCGCGGCCTCGCTCGTGGGCTGATCTTTAGGCGCGACGGCACGCTGGTGGCTTCGGTCGCCCAGGAGGGCTCGGTGCGCGAGCGACGCTGAGCTTGCGCAGCGCGGGGGAAAGTGTGGCTTGAGCCAGCGAGCGCAAGCTGCCCGTCCATGCTGCTTGCAAGCGTGCCTTCCCGAGAAACAAAGGAGTGGATCAATGACCATTGGATACCTGGCAAATCACATCGCCTCTTGGCAGGCGACTCTCGGTACGGTCTCCCCGACGCTCAGGACCTTTCATTCTGCGATGAAGTCTACGGTGTTAGGACTTTACTCCGTTCATAAACACATTCGTCGCGCCGTTGGCCGATCCACTTTCGGCAGGAAAATGGTTGACCATGCGTCTGCGCAACCATCGTAGGAGGCCCGCTATAAACCGCGGTGTACATCGCGCCAACTCGAGCCGCACACTGGTTCGCTCGAAGTGCTTCACAATGCTTTTCGCTTTGAATACGCCGTAAACAAGACTGGGTGTTCGCTCTTGTCGTAATTGGTTCAGGTGCTTTGCTGGGACATGATCCTCACTAGGCTAGCTATCGCCCGAATGCTTAGCTCGTCAGCTCTGAAACTACTAAACCCGGCAGTTGTGACGTCCGTCTCTGAGCGCTTCAGTGTTTAATGCTGAGGGCTGGGGGCCGCCGGCTACGAAGCAGACCGGGGTCTATCCGATCGCAGAGTGTCGACGCGAAGTCGCTCGAGAGAGGAAAAGGCGCAGGCACGGTATGGCCGAAGATGGAGGCTTCTATGCTCACAGCGACAGGTTCGGAAATTCCGTGGGCGGGTCCTCCATTCCCAAAGTCGGAGTACGATCGCCGGCAGCAGAAGGTGCTTGAAGCGGTAGCGCGCGCCGAACTTGATGCAATTGTGGTTACTGCTATCGGCCACCTCAGATATCTAACCGGCTATCATGGATTTGGTGGGTACTTCGCGCCGTTCCCATTGATTCTAGCGCCGGGCCATGCGCCGGTTCTCGTTGCAAGAGAGTACGATGCCGAGGCTGTCCGCGCCGAAGGATGCGTCGATGAGGTCATTTGTTATAGGCACCAGGGCGATCTTGCGAACACCTGTGCCGAGGTTCTTCGCCAGCATCGGCTGCAGGATCGGAGAGTGGGTCTCGAACTCGGATGTTGGAATCTGGCGCCGGCCGATGTGAGTGCACTGCAGGCACTGTGTCCAGACATGAGAGCCGCCGACGCCTCCCATCTAGTTGCGTCAGTCGCTGCAGTGAAAAGCCCGCTTGAGCTCGATGTGATGCGTCAAGCAATGTCGACAACCGATCTCGCCGTGCGCGTGTTTCGGAACTCGGTTTGCGAAGGCGTGAGCGAAGCGGAAACGTACGCAGCCATAGTTGGAGAAGCCAGCAAAACTGGCGGCGAAATATGGCGATCCGTTACTCTCGTGTTCGGTGATCGGACGAAGATGCCGCACGGTGTCCCGACCCCACACGTAATTCGAAACAATGAACCCGCCATGATTGAGATCGGCGGCGTGAAGCACGGCTATGCCGCAGGGCTGGTCCGCAGCGCGGTGGTTGGTCGGCATCGTGAGGCCGAATCGTTGCACGCTCTTTCGGTTGAAGCGCTCGAAACCGCCATTGCCGCGATTAAGCCGGGGGTAAGCGCGAAGACCGTGGACGCCGCCGCGCGCAAGGTGATTGAGCAATCTGGACGCCCGGGCGCCTTTCGCCATCGTACTGGGTACCAAAGCGGCATCCACTGGACAGAACGCGGGAACCTCAGCCTGGAGCCTGCCGCAGAGGAGATTTTGCAGCCGGGAATGACCTTTCATCTTCCCGTTATTCTGTTTGGGGAAAGCGGTCATCTGTTTGGTTGCAGCGAGCACGTGGTCGTCACAGAGTCTGGCGCGGAACTGCTCAGCCGTACAGATCACAACCTATTTCATACTGTGGGTTCCAAATGAATGGCATCGATGCGTTTCAACATCTGCTGGCGGAGGCAACTGCTTGGCGCCACCATCTTCATGAGAATCCCGAGCTGGAATATCGGCTTTACAACACGGCTAGGTTTTTAGCCGAGAAGCTCGCTTCTTTCGGCGTTGATCATATCGAAACGGGGATAGCTGAAACTGGTATCGTCGCCTTGATTGACGGCAAATGTGGAAACGGGCCGACTATCGCACTGCGCGCGGATATGGACGCGCTGCCGATACTTGAACGGTCTGAGAAGCTCTGGTCGTCGAAAGTGTCGGGCAAGATGCACGCCTGTGGGCATGATGGTCACATGGCCATGCTATTAGGCGCCGCGAAATACCTTGCGACGACTCGGCGCTTCAAGGGATCGGTGGCGTTGATATTCCAGCCTGCTGAAGAGAGTGGAGAGGGCGGCCAAAGGATGGTTCAGGCAGGAATCATGGACAGATTCTCAATAGCGAAGGTGTTCGGCCTGCACAATGTGCCAGGAATCGACGTCGGCAAGTTCGGGATCTGCCCAGGTCCGATCATGGCCGCTCTCGACGAGTTCGACCTCATCGTGAAGGGAAGGGGCGGCCATGCCGCCAAGCCTCATGAGGCCATCGATCCGGTAGTCATCGCCGCACAGATCATCGTCGGCCTGCAAACCTTGGTTTCTCGGAACACAAACCCGATGGAGGCGCTCGTGATATCGGTCACCAAACTCAACGCCGCTCAGGCCTACAACGTCATTCCGGACGAGGTAGAGCTGGCGGGTAGCGTCCGAACTCTTGTGGCCGGCTTGCGCGACTTCGCACAAGGGCAGATAGTTGCGGCTGCGCGAGGCATAGCGCGGGGATTTGGCGCAGATGTCGAATTTGGGTACCGCAGGTCCGCGCCGGTCACGATCAATCATCCGGAAGAAACAAACTTGGCGGTCAAAGCAGCATGCAATCTGGTTGGACCGGCTTGCGTCGATGAGAAGACAAGCCCACGGATGGGCTCGGAAGATTTCGCCTACATGCTTGAAGCAAGGCCGGGCGCAATCATCTTTCTTGGCAACGGATCGACATCTAGCTTACACCACCCGGGATATGACTTCAATGATGACGCCTTGCCTTATGGGATCGGCTATTGGGCGAACGTCGTCGAGACGGTGCTGGCCTCTGATGTGTAGCGGTGACCGCACCACCACCTGTCCACATCTAAGCCAGGGATACAGTTACGATAGAATTGCTCGGTGTTTCCGATTGCAGCAATAGCCCTCGGCTCCTTGCAAATCTTGAACTGTGGGTCGAAAAGTACAAACCACCGAGCGTACAAATGCCTTCGCTACTTGTGCGCGCCGATCCTGCGCTTCAGCCAATCAGTTTACAAGTGCCCGGTCGGCTACTTGAGTGAGCCGATGTTGGCGAACGCGACACTTTGTATCGGCAATCAGACGCCGATGGACACTTGAGTGCATGGCTTCACTGGCGAGGTCAAGCTACGCGCGCCGACTTTACTGGCTTCCGCCAAGCCCGAGAGCGTGCTCGAACTGACATGCCAATGCTGGCAGACGAGCTGCGATACCAGTACTCATGGAACTGCGAACTGAGGACGATGTAGGGGAAGAAACGTCATGTACTGAGCTCGGTTCCGCGGCTGCTTCTATAGCTACGCTGTTCGCAGAGAGTCAGGTTCGCCAGAACTCCGCGGCGGCAAACCAGATGCATCAAGCCTCGGTAGCGCCTCGGTTACGCGTAGCAACACATGTTTTAAGAAGAGAGGAGGGAGATGCCAAGACATTCGAGATCTGCTTCCCGTGGAATGCGTTCGCCAAGGCACGCTCTGGATCGGTGGACAATGGTGCTGCGCGACTGATGCTGGTACGTTCGCAGTCACGAGCCCGATTGATGCCCGGCATCTGATGGTCGCATCGAGAGCGCAGGCCGCAGATGCGGATCGGGCCGTGCGGGCCGCTGACGCCGCCGCGGCGTCGTGGACCTGAGATAGCGGCAAGCGTACCGGCTGTTGCTCCGCATCGCGCAGGAGATCCGGAAACATGCCCAAGGGCTTGGCACGATTGAGACGCTCGACAGCGGAAGACCGATCAGCGAGACCACAACCGATTCCGTGCAGCATGCGGCCCGGCTTTTCGATTATTACGCCAGCCTAGCTGACAAGCTGCACGGCAGCACTGTGCCGATGGGAAATGACGCGACGGAACTCGTCGAGCGAGAGCCATTCGGGGTCATAGGAGCGATTTCGGCGTGGAATTATCTCTTGTTGAATGCAGCAACGAAGATCGCGCCAATCATCGCCTGTGGAAATACGATTATTCTTAAGCCGGCGAGCAGAGTCCGCTGGTTACGCTTCTGTTGGCTGCGCTAATGCAGCAAGCGGGGCTGCCAGACGGTGTCGTTAATATTATTACTGGATTTGGAGCGGAAGCAGGCGCGCCGCTCATCACGCATCCGCGGGTATCGAAGATCAGCTTTACGGGATCCATGGCGACCGGCCGACGCGTTGCGGCCGCAGCCGGTGAAGCGCTCAAGGGCGTCATCCTTGAGCTTGGCAGAAAATCGCCGCTGATCGCATTCGATGACGCTGATCTGCCACGCGCAGCATCCGCCGCGGTTTTCAGCACCTTCAAGAATGCTGGCCAAACCTGCACGAGCTGCGCACGCGTTCTCGTCGCAGATCGGCCCTCTCATTTCCGCTGAGCAGCTTACGCGTGTTCGGCGCCTTACCGCGGATGTGGATGGGGGGTATGTTTGCCAAAAACACTATCGGCCCGTGGCTGGTGGACATTTCTTCCTGCCTATGATCGTGACGAAGTACGCGCTCGAAGCGATTTTGCGCGACAGGAAATTTTCGGTCCAGTCATGCGCTGCGTCCTTTCGATACCGATGAAGAAGCTTGGCAGCTTGCGAACGATATGGTTTGGCCGCCTCGGTCTGGACCTCGTCGCTTCATCGTGCCGAACGGGCCCGCCGCTTGCTGGTAAGCGGCATTGTTTGGATCAATTGTGCCCATACTCTCTCCACTGGGACCCCAATTGGTGGGCACAAGGCGAGCGGTCTTGGCATCGAGCACGGAGTGGAGGCGGCCGAACAATATATGAAGGTGAAGACGAGTGTGATCATGTCAGGTGGATGGCATAGCCCCTTTAGCATCCGACGCGACATAAGTCGAAGCGGCTGGCCTGGGTGTATGGTTCGGATGCTATCGTGAGCCAAATCGTTTGGAGGCCGCGTCAGTTAAAAGTATGACAATCATCGAAGCTCGGGCTCCCACGCGCAATATCAGGCAGCACCTGCTAGCATGACCCGGAGCAGAGCCGGTCCTGATCATCGGTTTTGCGAGACGTTCTCGTAGCAATGATTTATCGCCTTCTCAACCGCGTTGTCTGGACCTAACCGGCTTAAGCTGTTTTTTGTAGCACGTCGGACCTTTTCACATTGCGAATCCCCAACCAACTTGCGTGCGAGAACCACGCTTACCCAGTGCGACGCAGACCCAGGTCGATTTAGGCGATAACTTGCGATCCTGCTCTCGCCCTGTCGAGCGCCGCCGCTCGGTGTTTTAACCTTTGCTGTCGCATTCGGCACAAACCTACAAGACCGCTTCCGCTCAGGTTGTCCAACTTCGGACTACATGCTGCGGCTCTTGCATGGACGGCGTGTCCTTCAGCCCCTGCAGCAGCTGGCACAGCACTTGCTGGGCATGCTGCAGTGAGACGAGGCGCTTCCATGAACGTGACATCCGCGCGCACCCGAACGCCTCCCGCTAGGAGCTCTCAAACGCGTTCTGCGAACCGAAACGAAAGCAGAGACCCGAGCACTGCCTGCAGCACCATAAAGCGGAAGATTCGGGCTAGCCGATGATGGGGGCATTAGTACGGGCGTGCGATGGGGGAGTGATCGTTATTGCAGGCTGCGTTGCTGCTGACCAGCGTCGTCTAGCGAAGAACCACTACACCGGGAGAATCGACGATGAGCAAGGCAAAGTTGAACAACAAAGTCACGGGTGTTAAGGTCACCAAGCGCGCTGCGCGGATAGGCGCTGAAGTGACCAATATAAAGGTCTCGGGAGATTTGTCGGACGAGACGATCGGGGCGATCAAGGATGCCCTGCTTGAGCACAAGGTTGTGTTTTTTCGCGATCAGAGTCATCTGGATGACGCCGAGCACGAGCGGTTTGCTCTTCGTTTTGGTAGGCTTGTGGCTCATCCGACGATGGCGGTTACCAAAGGGACGACCTCAATGATTGAGCTGGATTCGGCGCGCGGCGGTAGTCGGGCCGACTTCTGGCACACCGATGTGACGTTCGTGGATGCCTATCCCAAGATTGCTGTCCTGAGAGGCGTCGTAATCCCCTCATTTGGTGGCGATACGGTATGGTCGAACACCGCGGCAGCCTATCTCTGGCTGCCAAAGCCGCTTCAACGCCTTGCAGACGAACTATGGGCAGTTCATAGCAATGCTTATGACTATACTGTAATGGGGAATGCGAGCCAGGAGGACAGACAGCATTTCGACGAGATCTACACCAGAACGGTTTATGAGACTGAGCATCCAGTCGTGCGCGTCCATCCCGAAACCGGCGAACGCACACTCGTGCTTGGCGATTTGGTGCGGCGCTTTGTCGGACTTTCCAAGTACGATGGCCAGAAATTGTTCGATCTATTCCAGTCTCACATCACCGGGCCCGAGAATACAGTGCGCTGGAACTGGAAGCAGGGTGACGTCGTCATGTGGGACAATCGCGCGACCCAACATTATGCGGTCAATGACTACGGCGATCAGCATCGCGTGGTACGTCGTGCGGTGATCGACGGCGAGGTGCCGGTGAGCGCGGAAGGTCGACGCAGCGTAACGCGGATCAAGGTCACCAAGCAGGCGCAGGCCTCCTAGGCTGCTTACCAATTTAGGGTCATACAGCTGATGAGAGCCTACCCATAACGCCGGTAGCATCTGAAGTGAATGGCTGTCGGCTTTGCGAGTGTCATGCAGACTGAGATAAAGGTGACATCTTAGTGACCTCGAATCTCCTAGCGATGTTGGTGAACTTCGGGACTCTCTGCGAAAAGCCTGCAAGCCCGCGAGTAATGGCCGCTGATGCTTGCTGTGACGATCGTACCGCTCGCACGGAGCGCTTGAACAGCCACTGCGTGTCTGATGCTACGAAATCGGTAGCGGGGACCAGTTAGTCCGTCCGGAAAGGGGCCGAGAGAGGCGCGAGGTACTCGCCATGCAGTCTAGACAAACGGCACAGGGCGAGCAGCGGATCGCCACTGGAGCAGATACGTCTGCGGCAAGAATAGGGTCGGTAAAGGTGGGCTCATCCACGAACTCAGTAAGTCGGCGCTTCGAAGAGACAAAGCACGCTTCGCCGCCTCGATGCTTCCGAGGAACGGAAAGGTCGAGGCCGGCAACGCGCTCGCACCAAAACGCCGGTCCTTCTGCGAGCGGGATATCATTGCCTGCACGCCATATGTTGGGAGGTTGCGCATTCCTACGTTGCCGCTGGGCTGAATCATGGTCCAGAGACATTCGATTTGTAATGGCACTAGAGCCACGCGACTAAGAGATCAAGCCGATGAAGATAATGGCGGTTCGCACCCACATTCTTCAAGCAGAGCTCTCAGAAGCGCTTGCGTGTTCGCGTGGTTGGTATGACGCCCGCACGGCCATGTTGGTCGAAGTTCAGACAGATCAAGGTGTCGTGGGATGGGGCGAATGTTATGGCCCCGCGCGGGTAACGGCCGCGGTGGTCGATTGCGTCGCTCCATGGCTGATCGGCGAGAATCCAGTACGCACGGACTATCTTTGGCGTATGATCTATGCACGACTCCGCGATCACGGCCAGAAAGGCGTTGTGATTCAGGCGCTCGGGGGCATCGATATCGCATTGTGGGACATCAAGGGCAAGTATTTTGACGCTCCGGTGCATCAGCTACTGGGCGGCGCGCAGCGTACCCAGATCACCGCGTACGCTACCGGCCTGTATCGACGCAGAGCAGCAGATCCAATCCACTATCTTGCCGAAGAGGCCTCAGGCTACGTCGCCGAAGGGTTTGCTGCGCTAAAGCTTCGGGTCGGCTTCGGCGTACAGGAAGATGCTGCCGTGACGCGCGCTGTGCGCGAAGCGATCGGGCCGACCGTGGCAATCATGATAGATGCAAATCACGCCTATGACAGCATTGCAGCCATCCGACTCGGGCGAATGATTGAGCAGCACGATATCGGCTGGTTCGAGGAACCGGTTCCGCCGGAAGATATTGCCGGTTATCGTGCGGTAAAGTCGGCGCTTTCGATCCCGATAGCGGGCGGCGAATGTGAGTTTACTCGGTTTGGGTTTCGGGAGCTGTTCGTCACGCACGCGCTCGACATCGCGCAGCCCGATACCTGCGCTGCAGGCGGGCACTTGCACCGCTTCGCGGAATTCGACTTCCGCCTGGGCCGGCGCTTCCTGCGGGCAAACAGCCTAATCCGAGGCCAAAATTCGTGAAGCACCGGCCAACGCGATAGGAACCGGGACTTCACTTTCGTGTTGACAAAAGGCTTGTGTATCTTATAACTTACACGTGCCGGCGATAAGAGAAACGGAGCAATTCTCCAGTTGGCTCAGTGGTTTACGCGATGCGGTGGCTAAGGCCAAGGTCTTAGTTAGGGTCGATAGACTGGCCAAGGGCAACGCGGGAGACGTCAAGCCGGTCGGGGAAGGAATAAGCGAACTTCGCATCCACCATGGTGCGGGATACCGAGTTTATTTCACCCAGCGCGGTGAAGAGTTGATCCTGCTTCTTTGCGGTGGCGACAAAGACTCACAAGACAAAGACATCGCCAACGCAAAGAAGATCGCGAGTGAGTTGGAGGAGTGAGCAATGGCCAAAACCCGACCATTTGATGCAGCAGAGTATCTAGATAGTCCAGAAGCAATCGCGGCCTATCTCAGCGAAGCATTCGAAACCAATGACCCAGCGTTTATCACTGATGCCATTGGCACCGTTGCTCGCGCTCGCGGAATGACCGCCATTGCTAAAGACGCAGGACTCTCCCGCGAGCACCTCTATAAGGCGCTTAGCTCCGAGGGGCGCCCAGAATTCGGGACCGTCCTCAAGGTGCTTGGATCTTTAGGAATACATCTACACGCAGAACCAAAAGTAGCCAAAGTCGCCTAAAGCGCAAAAGCCCGGATCACCCTCCGGGCTTTTTCTTGGCTCTCTTTTTCTTTACCTTCGGCTTTTCCTTCAGCGGCTCATGCGGCGTCTTGAGCGCGCCAAGTAGTGCAGCCTCGAAGCGCTGTTGGGCTTCTCGTTCGCTAAACCTTGTCTTCCGGCTTCTTCGTCATGCTATGACCGGCAATCCGGCTATGTATGGAGCTATCCCGTTCTGGCGATACTGGAGCAATCATCCTCGTCCACAGTCTCTTCATTCCTCGTCGGACACGGACACCGCCGCGTGTCCGCGTCGCCAAGCGCCGCCTCGAACCTCCACAACACAAAAGGAGCGCGCATGACGGGGCAACGGCCGGTCTAATGAACCGCCCCGGGTTTGCCGGAGGCTCCAACTCCTGAGAGGATGGAGCCATGACAAGCAAGACGACGAACAAGTTTTCGCCTGAGATCCGGGACCGCGCGGTTCGGATGGTTCTCGAGCACGCCGGCGAGCACCCGTCGCGGTGGGCGGCAGTGACCTCGATTGCGGCCAAGATCGGCTGCACCCCGCAGACCCTGCATGACTGGGTGAAGAAGGCCGAGGTCGACAGCGGGCAGCGGGCCGGCGTTCCAACCGAGATGGCCGAGAAGCTGAAGGCCCTGGAACGGGAGAACCGTGAGCTTCGGCAAGCCAACGAGATCTTGCGCAAGGCGAGCGCTTATTTTGCGATGGCGGAGCTCGACCGCCGGTCCAAGCCATGATCGCCTTCATTGACGAGCATCGTGGGGCGCATGGGGTCGAGCCGATCTGCAAGGTCTTGCCGATCGCCCCCTCGACCTACCATGCCCATGTGGCCAAACGGCGCGATCCCGCCAAGCTGTCGGCGCGCGCCCGGCAGGACGCAGCGCTGAAGATCGAGGTTCGGCGCGTCTTCGATCAGAACTTCTCCGTCTATGGCATGCGCAAGGTCTGGCGCCAGCTCAAACGCGAAGGCTTCGATGTTGCCCGTTGCACAGTGTCGCGACTGATGCGGGACATGGGTTTGCAGGGGGTCATCCGTGGCAAGCCCATCAGGACCACGATCAGCGACAAGGCGGCGCCATGCCCGCTGGATCACGTCAACCGCCAGTTCAAGGCGTCGAGGCCGAACGTCCTTTGGCTCTCCGACTTCACCTATGTCGCGACCTGGACCGGCTTTGTTTACGTCGCCTTCGTCATCGACGCCTATGCCCGCAGGATCGTGGGCTGGCGCGCCTCGCGCACGGCGCACGCCGGCTTCGTGCTCGATGCGTTGGAGCAGGCCCTGCATGATCGAAGGCCGGTCCATCGCAGTGGGCTCGTGCACCACAGCGACAGGGGCAGCCAATACGTATCCATTAAGTACACCGAGCGCCTGGCTCAAGCTGGCGTCGAGCCTTCTGTCGGCAATGTCGGAGATTCCTATGACAACGCTCTCGCCGAAACCATCAACGGTCTCTACAAAGCCGAAGTAATCCATCGGCGCGGGCCATGGCGCAGCTTCGAGGCCGTCGAGTTCGCGACCCTGGAATGGGTGGACTGGTTCAACAACCGGCGGCTCCTGGAGCCCATCGGCAACATTCCGCCGGCCGAAGCCGAGCAACGCTACTACGCCATGCTGGAACAGCCGGCCATGGCGGCATAACTTAAACCAAATGGCCTCCGGCAAACCCGGGGCGGTTCATAATTCACGGACATACAGAATCCTCCGGAATTCCTCAAAGCCTTGAATGAGGCGAGGCGGCTTTCGCCATGAGGGGTGGTGCCGCATCACATTGAAACCATCCCAGGTTGCCATCGATCAGTATACCGAGCGCGCCAAAGCCTGCGGAACGAATGAAAGAATACAGATAAGTCCGGCAAGCGCAAAAGCGGAAGGGCTACGCAGAAGGCGATGTTATAACCGAGTGGAAGGGTGCTTTGGCCGGTCAGTAGATTGATAGAGCCATGATCCAAGCCGAGGAAAACGTAAGCAGCGCGGCATTCTTCGTCTCCGCGAATTTAAGGAAGTCGATATTGCGGCTGAGTTGCGTTGAGAGAGTCTTCTCAAATGCATCCTCTTGATCGTCTTTGATGGTCAACTATCAGGTCTTTAAATCTATAAGCGAGTAGCTTGTACTCCGGCCACCGGCAGCGTCCTTTTTGAGGATGCCGTGACCGACGAGTTCGTCGATGTCCCTCGCGGCGGTAGCCTGGGAGACTTTCGTGAGTTTTGCCCATTTCGACGACGTAAGTTTTCCTTCGAATCCGTCGAAGAGGCGATTGAGCACCAGTCGCTGACGCTCATTAAGTTGCCGTGCTGCGTGAAGGTCCCAGAAGTCTGCCTTGCGGAGAATGCTGCCGAGAATGGTGTCCGCGCCATCGAAGGCGCGATCTAGGCAGTCGAGGAAACACGTTAGCCAGTCGGTGATTTCAAGACTACCTCTCTGCGTTCGCTCTAGAATGGCGTAATACTCATTCCTCTCACGGCGGATTTGAGCAGACATGCTGTAAAACCTCTGCGCGCTCTGCTCAGATCTGGCGAGAGCGAGGTCGGCGATGGCGCGTGCTATGCGGCCGTTGCCGTCCTGGAGGGATGGATAGTTACGAACCAGAGGTGCGCAAGCGCAGCTTTCAAAACTGGGTCGATGCCGCTGGCGTTCAGGATCTGCCGAAGGCATACGATCTCCTGATGCATTATCGCGCGGACAGGTGGCTTTCCCCGCTGCTCTTTGGCCTGCTCGATGCGGCTTATGCGATACTCGTTCATAAGGACACCCGTGATCTCGGACAAGCCCTTCTTTCCGAAGAAGGGGATGAGGTACTTGCGCGCTCGACGTTCGTGGCCTTTGACATAGATGGCGTTGCGCTGACCTTCCGTCAGCACAGGAAACTCTTCCGGAAACCTCTCAGCAGCGGCCAGGAAGGTTTTCTCCTTCTTGCGAGCGGTGACCTTTTCCAGGTCACCGCTTCCTCACCATCTCGCGCAACTTGAGATACCACTCCTCGGCGACTTCCTCGGCCTGCCGGAGGTCGTCCTTCTCCGTGGCGGAGCGGTACTGCTTCCCTTCGATCGTTGCGGAGCAATGGTACCGGCCGCGCTTCCCGCGGAAGTACAGGTGGACTTTGCCACCAAGGGTGATGTGGTTTGTTTGCTTCTCGGCCCTTTGCAGCGCGACTTCGTCCATGACGCTTGTCTTTCGTTGGTTGAGCCTCCGAATTGATAGACACCTGTAGGAGGCTCGAGGAGCCAGGAGGTGTCGGATGGAAAGACGTCAACGTCGGTCGTCTACGGACGACTACAAGCGGCAAGCGGTTGAACGAGCGGGCGTGTTCAATGACCACGATGGTCCGCTATGGCCGTGGGGCAAGGCACGAGACGTGCAGGGCGGTGCTGACCGCGGAAGCCGACCTGTCTCATCCGGCATCGCATTAATGATGACGAGAACTGGCTGACGATGTCCCGCAAGCGATCACAGCGCGATCCGGACAGGGCGGGTAACGGCGGTCATCTAGATCGGGAGACGCCAGGAAGAGGGTATCGGGTGCGAATGCGATCCGGGTGCCGGCCGTAGCCTCGTCAGCTTCTCGAAAGCTTGCCCGAATACTCACTGACCCACTGATCCTGGACGAGAGGCTGGCGTGGATTCACGCGCAATTGTAGATGCAAAAAAGCCGAATTCGGGACCGGTTGAGAGCTCAATCAGTGTGAGCAGGCTGACGTTACGACGCTGTTGGATTTTCGGACTCTCGCAGAACGCTTCGTCTTTTTCGCGCACCAGGCAAGGTGCTGCTGCGCGATCGCAAGGTCGGGGCGTCAGCTGCGTCTTATAAATGTCATCTTGCGCGGGCGAGTGACGCGCGCGGCGGCTCGATCGAGCCAGCGCTCAATACCAGAAAAGGGACGCGGCAAGGATACGCGTGACAAAGCACGATGAGGTCGATGACAAAGCGTTTTCGCAACTGGGCCCTATTGTCCATAGTCGCCTCCATGGTTGTCTGCCCCGCCGCAAAAGCGCAAGACCGCCGGACTATCGCCGAACCTGTTGCACCTCATACGGTCTGCGATCGCCCTGTGCCTTCCGGCAAGAACGATACAGTTAACCTACAGGACGCCATTCAACATTGCCCCGCTGGCGCTGCAGTTTATCTCGGGCGCGGCGAGTTTCACTCAGGTCCACTCGAGATAAAATCGGGCGTGACCTTATGGATCGGACGCGGTGCGGCGCTGATCGCTATTCCCGAACCAGCTGCTTACGACAGGGGCCGCGGACAGTGTGGTCGCATCACGGGTAAGGGCGACGGTTGCCGGCCATTCATCAGCTTTTCCAAAACGCGTGGCGGCGGCATCTACGGGGAGGGCATCATCGATGGTCAGGGCGGCGCAATTATGGGCGGCGGCGCCGAAACCTGGTGGCAGCTGGCCCGCCGCGCGCAAGCCGAGGGCGGCAACCAGAACGCCCCGCGCTTGATCCAGATCGATCATGCGCAGGACATCACGCTCTCTGGTGTCACCTTGCGCAACGCGCCCAATTTCCATGTCGCGATGAATCGGGTCGAAGGTGCCACTTTCTGGGGCCTCACCATCGATTCACCGGCGGATGCGCGTAATACCGACGGCATCGACCCCGGCGCCAGTCAGGATGTGACCATCACCCACAGCTTGATACGCACGGGAGACGACAACGTCGCAATCAAGGCCGGCGATAATGGCTCAAGCAGCCATATTTCCATCATTGATAATTATTTCGGCTGGGGGCACGGCATGTCGATCGGCAGCGAGGTGAATTCGGGGGCTAGCGACATACTGGTGCGTAATCTGACGCTGGACGGCACGACGTCTGGCCTGCGCATCAAGAGCGATGTCAGTCGAGGCGGCTTGGTCGAGCGCGTGACTTATGAGAACGTGTGTCTAAGAGGCAACCGGTGGCCGGTGGCGTTCGACGCAAAATATGATCCGCGCGCACAAGGCACGAGGATTCCGGTCTATCGGCAGATCGTTCTGCACCATGTGCGTGGCGACAATGGTGTGCTGCTGATGCGCGGCGTAGACGAGCGGCATGCCCTTGACGTGACACTCGAGGATGTCCGATTTGCCAATTCCGCGACTTGGCAACTCGAACACGCGAAGGTGACCGCAAATCGCTCTGACGTATCGCCGCCGCTGCCGGGACGAGCTACAGAACCGCTGCCGCGCGGATCGGAGGCATGTGCCAGGGCATTCCGCGACGGCAATCGGTAAGCACGACACCCGGCGCCGAAAGGGGTGGTGAGTTCGGCATCGGCGGGCCTAAATCGCTGGTGTTGCAGAACGTCAGCCTCCTGTCCGGTACTTCGTTGCAGGCGGCCGCCGGGGTTGCAGGGCCGGAATTGCGAGAGTGACGTGCAGCTTCTGGTTTGGCGAAGAAAATGTGTTTGACCATGCACGCCGGCTATCCCGCGGCGGTATGCGTCGAGCGCGCCCCGAACTCAATGAAGGGTGAGATCACATGCGAATTTTCGTGCCGTCTGCGCTTCTGGCCGGATGTTTCTGCATCTCGGCAGCGTACGCTCAGCCACTATTGGTGTCGCATGCCGGAAATGCAGACTATCACTCCGTGCAGCAAGCCATCGACGCGTTGCAGGCGGAAGGCGGAATTGTCCTGATCGCGCCGGGCATCTATCGCGAGAAGGTCAAAATCTCCAAACCCGGTATTCATATTGAAGGGACTGGCAGGAAGCCGGAGGATACGGTCATTGTGTATGGCGACGGCGCGATTAATGTAGGAGGAACAGCCCGTTCGGCGACGCTGGATGCCGCTGGCGATGACTTCCGGCTCGAGAATCTCACCATCCAGAACGACTACGCCCTCAATCCGGCCAATCCACCCTCGCAGGCGGTAGCGCTGTCCGTTACCGGAGACAGGGACGTCGTTACGCGCGTCCGCCTGCTCGGCGCCCAGGACACGCTGTTTGCAGGCAAGGGACCAAACGGCAGAATGTCACGACAATACTTCTCGAACTGCTACATCGAAGGGCATGTCGATTTCATATTTGGCAACGCCAAGGCCTGGTTCCGGCAATGTGAGTTGCACGGCATCGCCAATCAAGCGGTCATCTATACCGCTCAGAGCAAGGCAGCGCCGGATGAGGACAGCGGCTATGTTTTTGATCATTGCAGGCTAAGTGCCGACACTGCTGCGCGCTATATCGCACTTGGCCGCCCCTGGCGCCCCTACGCCACAGTGGTCTTCCTGTCGACAAAGATAGATACAAAGGTCATTGCAGAAGGCTGGCGCGAATGGTCTCCTGGCGAGACCAGCAATTTGAGCACGAGCTATTATGCCGAATATAGATCTTTCGGCGTCGGGGCCAACCCCTCAGGTCGCGAGCCTCGCTCGCATCAACTGACAGATGGCGAAGCCGCGAAATGGTCGCTGAGAGTATTCTTCGAAGGTGCCACAGATTGGCTGCCAACGGAACCATCTCGATGGAACATAAAGCAAGGCTCACGGCGAAGGGGTTCGTGGCGATCCTCGGATGGAATGACGGCAGGAGAGCGGAAGTGATGGACAGTCGTGTGCAGCAACCAAACTGCCGGCCGAGTGCGGTGTGGCGGCGCTCCGGCTATTGGCGCACGTTCAGAAGAGCTCGTTAAGGCTCTCCTTGGCCCGCGGCACATTCGGGCCGATCCAGCCCGCATCAAATGAGAAAGCCATTTTAACCTAAAGCGTACTACGACCAGGATCGGGGCAGTGTTTGATGTCGCCGCTCGGCTTTTCGGGTCGGCAAGAATCTCCTGAACTGCATTTCTGTATCCGTGATGTCGAAATGTAGGATGACGATGTTGTCGGCCTCGATAATAACGTCCTCGACCATCTGGCGGTATTTCATCGTGATATCGGGGAAAGAGGTTCTTCTCACGGTCCATGCGGCGACGGCCCCAGCGAGCAGCCGAACGTATCAAGGAGGCTGAAAAGTGATCACGACGCAAGCGTACCTATGACATTTGCTCGTTCAAGAGTTCGCCGTGATGCTTCTCGGAAACGTGAATGTAAATCTCGGTTGTTGCTATGCTCGAATGTCCGAGAAGACGTTGAACCATTCGGATACCTACGCCGCTCTCAATCAGCAGGGTGGCCGCTGTGTGGCGTAACATGTGGGGCGTAACAACCCGTTTGACGCCCGCTTGCTCTGCAAAAGCTCGCAGCTTGGGACGGAATGTATGCGGCCTCAATCCTCGATCTCGTGAATTTAGGAAGAGCGGCCCTGGCTCCGACGAGCGGCTGCGTAGTGCAACGAGCTTCAGGAGCCTAGCTCGGAGCCGAGTATTTGCGGCTTTCAGATGACAACATACGAGATGGCCTGGAAGGCGGCGCGGGATGTGAGCTGAGTACATGCTCAATCTTATTCGCATAAAGTTTGGTTACTATCATATGGACGATGTCCGTGTTGGGAACGGATTCGTTTGGGAGACCTCGCAGGTTTATTTCAACAAGGCCGGCTCGCCGAACTTCAGTCTCTCAAAAGGACCATGGGCGAGTCATCTTGATGACTGCTGGGCCGATCTACTTGATGATGACTTCGGCCCGGACGCCAATCTGCTCGCAAGCTTGGCGATGTGGATGGTGTCGGGAGATGATCCGTCGTCGCCTGTCCTCGAACGCCTACGCTACGCCAACACACTTATCGCAGAAGCGTTTAGCGAGCCACATGATCGGATTCGTCTTGTTCGTCTAGTGGCGGCGCTGGAGGCGCTTGCCGTCCTGGCGCGCGAGGACAAGTCCCAAGGGCTCGCCCGACGGTGCGCATTTGCAGCCGGTTGGGGCGATTGCAGTCGCGCAATGCAAATCACTGAGGATGTTCAGTACGCGTACACAGTTCGCAATGCCGTAGTACACGGAGATGGGCCGGACAGCGAAGAGGCGATCTCCGCGTTCTATCCCTGGAGCGTAACCTGGCGCCGATTTACCTTGGCTTTCTTCGCCTGCATGCCAAGGCTCAGAGCCGCTATCGTCCCACCCATGTGCGGCACATTCGGCGGGCCTTCGATCGGCACATCGAAAACTTTTTTGGTTTCCAGACGATGCTTGGTAAGTTGCGATACTTGAGGAACGGAATTTGGCGATGATCACTTCTGGATTCGCCGCAAAATCAGCCGGCCGGCTGGTAAAGTCTAGGAAACCATCGATCGACCACCGCCGTCGGGAAGCCCAGTTTCACAGGTGAACGCGTGGTTCGTGAAACCAAGTAGCCCTTTTCAATAAGGGCGTTGAGGACCGTTCGGGCCTGGCGTTCTTCGTATCCTGTGAGCGCAGGGGCGCTGCCGCGCGCGTATTCACCGGCCATCACCGCTTCACGTAATAAGGGCCACGAACCCTTTGGCAGCCGTTTTGCGCGGGTCTCCTCTTCGGTCCAGATCTCCATTCGCCTTAGCAGTTCTTCCGGCTCTAGAAGCTCGGCCATAAAGTCGATTTGATCGACACACGTCGTCAGAAAGAATGTGCAGAAGCCAATGAGCCCGGCCATGGTGAGATTACCGCGGCCGTCGAGATCGCCGCGACGCGGTTCGTCAGCCACTTGCAAGTTGCCTTTGTAGTCGGCGACCCTTCGCGCCAGCCCTCGCGAAACGGCCCAAAGTTCAGAGCCGACATCCAACTCCCGTAAGAGTGCGTGTGAGAACAGCCGCGTCACGCGGCCGTTGCCGTCCAGAAACGGGTGTATCCAGGCCAAGCGATGGTGGGACGCGGCAACGCCGATAATCTTGCGTAGTCTCGAAAGGTGCTTCGCGGAGTAGCCTTCGGCAAATCGCTTTAGGAAGGCGTGAAGGTCTGCCGGTGGAGGCGGTATGTGGAATCCTACTTTGACGTGGTCGTTCCGAAGTTCGCCTGGAACGATTTTGATCTTCTCTTTGGTGGTCGGATGGTCAACGACCAGCAGCTCTTCCGGCAAGCGTTCGCAGAAGTTTTTGTGGGTCCAGATAATGAAGTCGACGGACAGCGCAGGCGAGGGGGCTTCGCCGCGATCGATCATGCGCTGCACTTCGATATGCGCGCGCGCTTCCAATTGAAGATTGCGACGCTCGGGCTCTTTGGCCAAGTCGTCGTTGAGCGCCCTATCAATGTCGATAGGCAGTGTGTTGTGGCCCTCGATAAGGTTCGAGTAATAGCAGTTCATTGAACGCACGAGGTCG
Organism: Bradyrhizobium sp. CCBAU 53415; assembly: GCF_028128735.1. Lineage (NCBI taxonomy): Bacteria > Pseudomonadati > Pseudomonadota > Alphaproteobacteria > Hyphomicrobiales > Nitrobacteraceae > Bradyrhizobium > Bradyrhizobium sp. CCBAU 53415. The sequence goes on from NZ_LBJF01000001.1 coordinate 65,743, forward strand.
CCCACCGAAGCCCGCATAACCGGGTGCAGGCGTCCGGCCAACGTATTGGCTTTGGCCACCAGGTCGGTTGCCAAATCTTCGAGTTCCTGCCGGTCTTCAGGCAGGAGGGGTTCCATTGCTGATACGTCCATTTTTGCCGCTTTCTTTGCCGCTAAAATATATAGCAATATCAATATCTATATAAACGCTTGCGCCGCTTTCTTTGCCGCTTTTATTGCCGCCTCTAGCAGCAGAAATAACTCTGGAACTCTTGCGGTATAGGACCATTGGCCCTACATGATTTAGGACCAATGGCCCTAGGAGCATGCAGTGACCCTTGTGAGAACACCAGAAGCCTTAAAAGACGCTCGCGCCACGCTCGGGCTGACCGCAGACGCTTTTGCCAGGATCGTTCGGGTGGAAGATGGGCGCACTGTCCGCAGATGGGAAGCCGGCGAACGCGAAATCCCGGGCCCCGTCATCGTTATTCTTGAAACCGCGATGGGCTATCTCGACAGCATCAAGCTCATCGACCAGCAGTTGGAGATGTTGCGCTCGGAGAAAATGAAGAGGGGCGAAACGACCCCCGCCGGTAGAATCGACCAGACCGCCGCCGACATTGAGCGCCTTACGGTTTCTCGAAAGAGCCTGGTTGAAGCCTTGGAGATACTGACCCGACAGCCGGCCGACGATGGCTCGGACCGGGTTCATTGGTACACCCTCCAACGGGCAACGCCACTATTTGACCCGTCACAGAAGGACGAATGGACCGTCCCTTGCGAACTGAGTCCTGAAGCGGCGCTCGCTTATTTTGCTAAGCATGAGGGCTTCGGCGAAGGCCTCGAGATTGCTGACAACGACGGCTCTCTTACCGAGTTCGTACTGGAAAAGCGCGAGGTGCTGCGCCGGCGAGTCGGTGCTTCTCAGAGGTTAAGTGCAGGGAAGGTGGTGGACACCTACTTAGTCCAACGCCGCCACTGCGCTCCCTAGCGCGGCGACATTACAAGAGGGTATTAGATGACCATTGCGGCCTTCCGAAGGGACAACGGCCTGGCACTACGCGGGGCGCGCCTCGCCATGGATGGCAGCAAGTTCAAGGCCGTGAACAACCGGGACAAAAACTTCACGCGCGCGAAGGGGGAAGAACGACGGCGCGCTCAGTTGGAGGAGATCCTATGCGACAACTGCTTTGCCTTTAAAAGCATATGATTGCTGGAGCTAAACTGCCTGCCTGGATGCGGCAAAGAGTCCATTTGGAGCCGGGCTCGATTGGCAATTGCGGACTCACTCTGTTGCGCAATATGCGAGCTTCCGATTTTTCTTGGAGGTGGCGGGCGGGACAACCGATATAGGCTCTGGATATGAGTTTGGGCGATCAGGGTGGGGCCGCAACCACGGTCAGACAGCTATTTCCGTAAAATGTCGGCAATGATCTCGCCTTCCTTCGCCTTTCGGAGGCGGGTCCAGTTAGTCAAAATTCCATCGTCGCTTTAGGGAAACACCCGCTGGAACGAGTCGAGCAGCGCCGGCTTTTAGATCGGCGCTCCGCTGCACTCGCTGAGGATCACGCGAATTCTCTCGGCCACCAACCGGCGCACCAGAGGGAAACTGTAGCAGGAATTAACAGCCTCCTGCAGCAAAGGTGGCTTCACAGGGTGAGGCCGTGTTCATTGAGCACCTTGTCTCTTAGCGCGCCCTTGATCTCACGGGCGATTTCTTTACGAACTGCGGCACCCAACTCTCGCTTGGCATCCTCGACGAGGCCGGCTTCAACCCCGCTCAAGCCTTTGTCGGCGAGCTGTTGCTCAAGTCGGTTGTCGAACTCCTTTCCCATTGCAGCAATGAGCAGGTCCCGCGTCCTGGCGTGGTCCTCCGGTGCGATGCGACGCACCACGTCGTCCCAAGGTTGCCAGTCCACCGCCAAATAGTCGGCGAATTCCGCCGCCTCCCTGTTCCGCACGGATGTCTCTGCGCTGTCAACATCAGCGTCGGTGACGCCGGAGACCTCAAAGAAGCGCATGTCCGGCGCGGCGTGTTGCAGTCCCAGCCGCTCGCGTAGCTTGCTTTGATAAGCAAGAAAGACCTCAATAGCGTCGATGTCTTCGACGTTCTTGCCCGAGCCTAGCGAGTGAACCTTCTCGCGCGCAATCCCCTCCAGCGCGTCCAGGCGGAACATGACGCGTCCCAGATCGATGAGATCGGGAAACCGTGCCTTATTGTCATAGACGCCGTTCTCGACGTCTGCGATGAGGCGTGCGGTCTGCATGCCGTTCCAGGTCAAAGTTCTGCGATCCTCGCAGCTCTGGTTGGCGTCCAGGGCCAGTTGAAAGTATTGCGTATGCAATTGCGGGTTATTTGCCGCCTGTCGCAGATCATTGGCCACCGAGCGCCGAAATTCTTCATTACTAGAATTGACGGAGTCGAACAGTTTGCCAAGGAAAAGGCCGTATTCCCGGACGCCCGGCTCTTCTGCAAAGCTCTGCCAAGCGGCCAGCACCTCTCGATCGCCGTCCTGTGGATTGCCCCTGAGCCAGTCTGCGACCGTTTCAATGAGAGCATCGGCCTGTCCATCGTCTGTCCCGGACAATTCACTTTCGTCATCGCGCGAAAGGTGGACGGTCGGACCGACATAGCTCTCGGCGCTTAGGACTGTATCCAGGTTCGTCAGAACCTGCTCGGGCAGCGGATTTTCAATCAGAACTATGCTGCTACCTTCGCCCAACTGCGTCAGCAGATCCTCGGGCAGGCTCGTCAACTGGTTTTGGCTGGCGTCGAGATGCTCCAGTGAAGCAGGGAGGGCCTCCGGCAAACGCGTTAGTTCGTTTTGGCTGACGTCGAGAAACCGGAGCGAGGCAGGAAGGACCTCCGGCAGATTCGTCAACTGATTGTCGCTGGCGTAGAGAAACTGGAGCGAAGCAGGGAGGACCTCGGGCAAATCTAGCAACTGATTGTGGCTGAGGTCGAGAAACTCCAGCGCAGCAGGTAGGACCTCAGGCAAGTTCCTCAGCCGGTTGGAGCTCGCGTCGAGACCTCTGAGCTCGGTCGGAAGCGCGGGCAGGCTGGTCAGCTGATTGCCCCTAACACCAAGACGCTGGAGCGAAGCAGGGAGGCTATCCGGCAGAGTAGTAAGCCGATTGAGGGGGACATCGAGCACGACGATACCAATCGGAAGTCTAGGCAGGCTGGTAAGGGACAGCGATTCGAGATCCAGTCTAGTGGCCTCACCCCGAGCATTCGCCCACCTCCGGTTCAGCAGCCCAATTCTCAAGCACCTCGTCTTCATCGTCCTCTGCAAGCGCTGAGTCCCCGGAGTTTGCTGCGTAGCCTGTCACGACCGCATTCCATTGTGCCGCCGCCGTTTTCCCCGCCCTCTTGTCCGGAAGATGCAGAAGGGATGCCGCCGCCGCGCTGAATCTGTCCTGCCTCAAAAGGATCCATCTCCCCCTCCTTACGAAACTGAGTAGACTCAGCCCATGGTGACATGCTCTAGGACCTAAGACACTTAGCTTTCGATAAGCTGACAGACTATCACCGTAGGGTGGCAACGATGGCATCGAAGCCGGCATGACTGTCGGTACAACGATTTTGGAACAGTGACTCGATCTCGGCCGAGGGTAGTTATCTCCCGCCTACACGTTTGTGCGGATACCAAGGCGGCAGCGGCTTCAGTATAGAGCCCCAGAGCCGTGATGGTGCTTTATCTCAACGTAAGCCAGCGGAGCCTTTTCGGCCGAGTAGCTGGACACGAAGGGCGGCAGGCGGTCCGTACGGCCAAGTTCACGGCGCCCTCTCAGATGCCTAGGCAGTCGGTGTCGAGCTGGTCTTTGCGAAACGTGACCGGTTCACCCGCAAGCTGGATGGCTTCGCTCATCAGCGGCAAACTGAGCAACTCTGAGGTTCTGCAGCGACACTCCGTCAGCTGATCGACAGATATAACTGCTAACGGCAGCACGTTACGCTACCCGTTGACTGTCCTACCGGACTTACTCTGGTCAACGAAAGGCAGCAAGCTCGCGCAGTATCCATCCATTTGCCGCGGTCGCGCTCGTTTGAACCTGTACCCACCTAAGTCGGGCGGGCCGCAGAGCACGTGCACCGGCGGTCGAATGATCATTGCGCTGCGCAACCACCTGCTTCGCGAGCTTGAGAAGCGGGGGTATTCTTGTTCTGACGATGGAGAAATTGATGAACACGGGACAGGCACAGTGGAGTGCAGGTTCTTCCTCGGCGCCTTCTGACGACGCGGACCAGGAAAGCTACCTCGGCGGCTTCAATCGTGCCCTGGCCAACTTGGTCGAAACCTTGACGGGGTATCGGACCCCAGCCTCCGCGCGCGCGCAGATCCTGGACAGTTGGGTTGCCGAAGAGGGGCAGGGCGAAGCCGAGAATAGGCGACAGGGGCGCAGACAAATCAGGAATTCGGATAACACAGGCTCGCACTCGCTCGATTTGTCCTCGCTCTCGCTGACCGCTCTTCCCGCCGCCCTGCCGCCAAGGTTGCTGCAACTGCGCGCCAGGCACAACGAGCTAAGCAGCCTGCCCACTACGTTCCCACCCGGTCTCCAGCATCTTCTCATTAGCCATAATCGCTTGACCAGTTTGCCGGACGATCTTCCGGCGACCCTCTCTGAGCTGGAGGTCGCTGACAACAGCTTGAACAGTCTGCCGGCAAACCTTCCGGCCGGGCTCGAGATCCTGAACGCAAACGATAACCGGCTAACCAGCCTGCCGGACGCTCTCCCGAGCGGGCTCACCTCCCTTGCGGTCAGTGGCAATCAGCTGACCGACATCCCCGAGTCACTGCCCTCGTGGCTCATTGAACTCAATGTCAGCGGCAATCAATTGGCCAACCTCCCCGACCCTCTTCCGAGAACGCTCCAATCACTCAATGTCAGCGGTAACCGGCTGACCAGCCTGCCTGAAGGTCTTCTAGATGCTCTTGTACCGAATAATAGCCTCTACTACCCGCATCTGGAGAGCCTCGACTTCCGGGATAACCCGCTGCCGGACAACGTCCTCGCTCATCTGGCGGCGGCTGATGCGCCACCGCAGCTTGCGCAGCAATCGCTGCATGAGGCTGCCGCACACTGGCTCGCAGACGATCCGGCCGCGCTGGCCGAATGGCAGCGCTTTGCGGATGAGCCCGGTGCCCGAGACTACGCACAGTTCCTGGAGAGGCTACGAGGCACCGTGAACTACGGCAATGACGAGTTTCGGCAGACAGTAGCTGATGATCTGCGGCATGCGGCGGCCAATCCGACATTGCGCGAGCAGTTCTTTGCGCAGGCTTCCGAGGCCAACGCGAGCTGCGAGGATCGTGTCACCTTGCACTGGAATGGTATGCAGACCGCGCGCCTCAACGCTGACGTCGAGGACGGGGTGTATGACGATCGGCTTGGCGATCTGATCCAGCGCGGCCGTGTCGCCTTCCGCTTGGAGGCGTTGGACCGGATCGCGCGCGACAGGGTCAACTCGCTCCTCAGCCTCGACCCTACCGTAGACGACGTCGAAAACTACCTGGCCTATCAACATCTGCTGCGCGAGCCGCTGGAGCTCAGTCATGTCGCCCCTGACATGCGCTTCCTGGCGGTCTCTCACGTAAGCGAGGAAGATGCGACGGAGGCGCTCGACCTGGTCCGGGAGCGGGAAGCAAGTCAGTTCACCGACTACATGGCAAGCCGCTGGCAACCCTGGGAGACGGTGCTGAGGCGCATCGCTCCGGACGAATATGCCGCGATGCAAGACCGGCTCGTCGAAGCCATGGGCGAGGAGTTTCAAACCCGCTGGGATCAGCGACTGGCCGAGCATGGCCTGCTAGGCGATCCGGATGCCGAGAGGGTGCTCGGCGCCCAAGTCCGAAACGAGATCGCTGGCGAGATCAAAGGCGAGGTCATGCACCGTGTGCTCGCAGAGCGCGGCCTCAAACTATGAGGCTCCCAAACGGCCGCAGAGATATTTATCATTGCTCTGCGGGCGGTACGTAATGATCGATCGTGAAGCCTCGCCCATCGCTGCCAAGGTGCTTTTGCACCTTGGAAAGTGCGCTGCCGTCGATGAGGCCCTTTCGGTCTTGCTGAGCGACGAAAGTTGCCGCGCGCGAGGCGAGGGAGTATCCGCGTCCCGTCGAAAGCCGCTTCGGGACGAGAGCTCAGTCCGTCGAAAAGTTGTTGAGGAGACCAAGGCGCGCAGCGGTGAAATCATGGCTTCCGGAGGCGCTACCGCAGCCAACCAGCTCGGCTTGACGACGCAGTTACTTGTCCGGCAGGTCTATTGACTTCGGGTCCTTCCCGCGAGCTTCATCTTGGCAAGCAAGTTGTGAGTTCAAGCACGCACTGCGTTCGCAGCTTACGATGGCCAAGCCGTCGTGGTGCGCAGCGCTTGATCGGCTCAGTCCCGAGACTGCACGACAAGCCTTGCGGGTCCCTCGGTCAAGACTGAGCCGATTGAAGTGAGCGACTTGAAGTCTGCCGCATCTTCATTGCCGACTGGCTTGCCAAGCCGAAGCGAACTGCACGCTGGATCAATTTTAAACCTATCCGATCCCGAGCGCCGAGAGGCGTTCGGCGCTACTGCTGCGAATTGAGGATGGCCTGCACATCTTCCCGAAAAAGACGCTTGGGTTGTTTGATGCCTGAACAGGCTTTGTTCGTCGCCCACTGGGCGCCATCTCGTCTCTAAGGGCGGAACGTCCCTTTCGAAGTTGTGCGACACCGTGTTTCGAATGGCGCGCGCATACTCGTACCAGTCCGCATCGCGAAGCGTTTTGACCATCGCAGTTCCGGGGCCCGCACGATCAAGTCCTCACAATAGTCGCTTAGCAGCTCGAAGGGGACGCGAATGAGGGCATGAAGTTGGTTAAGCACAAAGTCGGTAGTGGAACCGCGACGCGTCTTGCTCAAGTAGCATTGCAAGATCGGAGTCGCGAAGCTCCGGTCCCATGCGTCACGAGAAGGTGGGAGCAGAACGGCGCTTGCGATGATCAGAAGAATATCAACGTAGACACCAACAGATTGAGCGCGTGTTCCGTTCGAGGCGTGTGTGTGATGCTTGTCGGGTTATGAATGTATGACAGTCCGACACTTGCATATATCCCCGGAGCGAGATGCGCGGTGTATGTTCCCGTGATTGCTGTGGTCTCGCGGTGCGCAAGCTGGCCTTTGGCAAGAGCAGCATCCACTGCAAGCTTGCTCCAGGCCGTCTTGGTCGCGACGAGAGCAATCAGATCACTGGGCCGACTATCAAAAGCTCCCTTCGCATAAAGACGAAGCTCGTAATACCGGCTGATCCTGTTCAGGTCAGGTGGAGCTCCCATGACGGAGAAGCCGCTATAGATGCCGCGAGACGGCGACCAAGGGGCGTCACTCTGCCAGAGCTGCCTGTCCGCAGCGATGTAGTAAAAATTATTCCCGCTCTCCCTTTGTTGCTTGGGATCCGCCAAATTCGTGTAGCGGCTACTGTTGAAACCAACGCCCGCCCGCAGCCACGTGTCGGGTACGCCGGGAGCAGCCTTGCTCTTATAGCCGGCTTCTTCAACGAAAAGGATGCCTGCATTGGCCGTGCTCCAGTTCAAGCCAGTGGGATTCTCCGTTATGTGGGCATAGGAACCATCTGGACTGATTGAGCGCTGAACGGAGACCTTGTTGTACAAGCGATCGTCCAAATTGTACTTCAAATTGACCGCCGGGGTGGGCGCGGCATTGGTGCTCATCCCTGCCTGGAACAAGGCAGACATGTTCGATCCTGTAATCCCTCCGAACAATGTGCCGGTGAATTCATTTTGGTTTCTGAGGTAGCCAAGTTTGAGTTCTAGTGTCCTGTCGAAGAAAGTCCTGTAGTAGGCGAGCGTATTGATTCCCACTCGATCTGGCCCTGGGCGATCCCAGGTCCAATATTGCTGCTCGGCTCCCACGACAATCTGTCCGTCGGCAATGCCAAACCGGCTGAGATCGTAGGTGACGATCATGAAGTTTGCCGACGCGAAGGTCGGATTCTGGCCCATATAGAGCTGATTTGCGATAGGGCTTCTGGCTGCATTCGGCAGCTGGTTGTTTGCAAAGGTATTGTGTGTCCAGCCGATGTAGCCGATGCCGACGTCCGCCAGCGCAGATCTAACGCCCCCCTTGTCCTGATCAATCGTATCTGCAGGACCAGGGATGGGTAACCACAACCCTTTTTCACGCAGATTGTCGTACCTTGCGAAGGGATCGATCGCCTTTTGCGTTCTCGTCTGAGCAGCCCTGTCCGCATTGCCGCGCCGTTCGAAAAGCACACCGGGACCTGCTGCTGGCGCCGGGGCAGCAGGGCGGATTGCCTGACGGACCAAGTCGATCGGGAGCTTTGCGGCCCGATCGGAAGCCTTTCGTCTTTTGCTGGCCTGATCCACAGGGGGCCTACTGGGATCAAGCCCGCTCGCGGTTTGTGCCAGTACGCAACTGCCGACCAGACAAGCCGCTAGCGAAAGTGCGATAAGAAGCCCACGTTGCTTTGCCTTTGGTCTAAAATTGAAAGAAAGTGCTGCCGTAGCCGAGTATGTCCGAGGCGAGGTCGTCGTAAGAAAGCAATCACGCATAGCGCACTTCGGGTCCCTGTCGGCCATGAATAGATTGAACCGCGGCCTGATTGGCCCAGAATGAGCTCCGTGCGTTTTCGCGTCCGAGGGCAAGGGAGACGACTTAGAACTCGATGATCCTAAGAGAACCACTCAGACTTCCCGAACCTCTCAGCTCGCGGCGCGATGATCTGGTCCGAAACTTTGCTTGTGGTCTTGCATCCGAATCCTTGACGTGGGCGGTCGTTGGTCACGCTTGCCACGTGCCCGTCATCTCGAACAACCTGCCGGAATTGATGGTTGACCAGGCGCAATGATTGCCGGTCCAGTCGGCCATTGCGGCTCGGCCGATCGGCCGTGGCGCTTACGTGGCGCGTGCCAGATGAAGTTGCTGGTCTCGGCAAGGCCTGAGGCGGGCTCCATCGAACGCACTGCAGGAATCAGTCGACCGTGTGCATTCGTGCAGCGGCAAGGTAAGAAAATCTGCAAGGTTCTTCTGAATGCTGAGAAAATGCTGCGCCATCGCCGACGAAGACGAGAACCATTGCTCGCTGGTGGCGCTATCATGGAGAACGCGCACAAATTGTCGCGTTGCGTTGCTACGAAGGAGCTTTCATAGGAGCAGGGGCAGCCGATCAGGATCGCAAAGATTGATTATCGTCGACGCTGGCAGCTCCTGGAGCGCGAGAGGCACGCAGGCTGTCGCGTCGACGAAATAAGCCTGCTGGAATGGGGATGTTGGGCGAGGGACAATGGACTTGAATGATCAAGAGGCCGCTTCAGACTTGCGGCCGCTCTTGCACCGGCCGTCAAGACGGATTCTCCCGGTTTTAGTGTTCCCGCTCGTCCTCGTCGGCTCGTGTGCTGCTGGCGCCTGGCTTTGGGCTAACTTTGAAGAGTTTGTCCATACGCCGGAAAGCAGGGAAGTCGCTTCAACGATGAGCCTGTCAACGGAGGACAGGGCATCCCTGTTCGAGATAAACTGGGCTCAGCAGAGGGCTGGCGATGAGATCGCAGAACTCAACCGCCGGATCGATGCCCAGCGGGATGTCCTCAAAGGGATCCTGGACCAGATCACCGTGCTGACTTCTCGGATCGATTCGCTGCAGAGTTCAACACCTGCGCCGTCTGCTGCTTCCGTGCCTCCTTTGTCGCCAGCCCGGGCTGTTCCAAGCGCCGCCAGGAAACGCCTCGGGCGGTCCAAACCGCAGGGACCTGTTTCCGTCGGAGGCGCGCCAGTGATCGCAGGACCGAAGACCGCCGAGCCTTGAGGTCTCACGTCGCTGCAGCGTGGTCGAGTCTCCAACTGCGCTCGAGGAGGTGGACCGTAACTTCGCAAAGTTGCCTCCGACCGTAAAATATCCGAAGCTTGTGCGGGCGCCGGCGTCTTCAGCGGCATGTCGCTGAGGCATCACCATCATCGAGAGCACTCCCCGGGGGAGGCGGGACAGAGCCATTTCCGCATGATCGAGGCGTGGCCCTGAACGGTGGAATCCGCCTGCGCCTCTCCTTTAAATCAGCTTCCTTTTAGTCAGCCCTCGCCGGTTTGAGGCGATATCTGAAAGGTCGTGTCATCACGCCGCCGCTGCTTCCTTGAAATCTGGTCGGTCTGCCGGAGGCGCCTCTTCGGATCATTCCCTCGCGAAGAGCTTAGATGTTTGGGATCTGCTCACATGCGTGGCTTAGTTAATAGGGGGTACGGTCGAGATAAGCGTCGAATGCGGCAGCAACAGCACGAATGACAAACCGGTGTTCCTGCTTGACCCGAATGAATCCCTCTTCAATGTCCACTATCCCGTCTTCGGCAAGCATTCCCAGGCGGTCGGCCGAACTGAGAAGAGGAATCGGATCAAATCCGTGAGCAGCACAGATCGCTGGTACGTCGGCCTGCAAATCGCACATCAGACGCTCGATAATTGTGGCGCGGAGGCGATCTTCGGCGGAGAGACAGTAGCCTTTTGAGGTTGCCAGACGACCAGCCTGAATGTGTTGTTGATAGGAAGCGGTTGCGATCTCGTTCTGGACGTAACCGTCACGCAAACGGCCGATGGCTGACGGACCTAAGCCGATCACGGTGTTGCAGGTATCAGCCGAATAACCAAGGGAGTTGCGACGCAGCTCACGGGCTTTCTGCGCCAGCGCGAGCTCGTCGTTGGGCAGGGCGAAATGGTCGAGCCCGATCTGGCGGTAGCCGGCCGAGACCAGTGTATCTGTAATGGCCGCAGCTTGCTCAGCGCGGGCGACATTGTCCGGCAGCGCCGCCTCATCGATCTGGCGCTGACGTTTCATATAGGAGGGGACGTGAGCATAGCCAAAAACCGCAAGCCGGTCTGGCCGCATGGCCAAAGCCGTCCGCGCGGAGTCCACGCAGGACTGCACCGTCTGATGCGGCAGTCCGAAGAGAAGGTCGAAATTGATGCGGCTTATCCCATGCTGGCGAAGACTTTCGACGACAGAAGCCGTCTGCACCTCGCTCTGCACACGGTTGACCGACTTTTGAACCACGGGGTCAAAGCTTTGCACGCCGATGCTCGCGCGGTTGACCCCGACCGCTTGTAACGTTTCGACCATCTCGGCCGTGAAGGCACGCGGGTCGATCTCTATGGCGATGGTAGCTGATTTGCTGAACGCGAAGCAGCGGCGCAGGAGTTCGATCAAGGCCAGGAAATCGGTTGGCGCAATGGTAGTCGGCGTTCCGCCGCCGAAATGCACGTCACTCACCGGCAGAGCGCGCGGCGCTTGCTCTGCGACCAAGCGTACCTCCTCGTGCATTGCCGCCAAGTAATTGCGGATCGGTCGCTCGCTGCGAGTGAGGCTCGTAGGGAAGCCGCAATACCAGCAGATCGAGCGGCAGAACGGAACGTGGACGTAGAGCGATACGGGTTCGTCCGGCGGCAGCCGCCTCAACCATGTCTCACAAGACTTGGCACCGAAGATCGCGGAGAAATCCGGTACGGTTGGGTAGATGGTGTACCAAGGCAGGCGAGCATCGCAATACTTGTTCAAGAGCGAGGTCTGCAAGGCTTAAGTTTCCCATGCTCAAAGAGCGTAAAGCTGACCGATGCCCTCTCTTGTGTCTTTGCGTTATGTCAAACGCGCCTAACTGTTCCTGAGATCTGGTCCCGCTCTCGATGTCACTGCCAACGCGGCTTAGCGGCCGGGACTGAGAGTGCGCGTGAGAGCCTCTCGTTGGCCATTATCTGGATGCTTGTGGGTAGAATGAACTTCTCGTATGAGCGCGCTTTCAGGAAATATCGGCGGACAACGATGCCGAAGTTGCAAGGCCGAGCCTTGCGCCAGGAGCGAGGGCCACGCAGCGCCAGCAGATCGAGAACCAGGTCGCCGAACGGTTAGCTGCCGAGCGCGGCCAGCTCGTCGCCATGGAAGCGGAGAAGGCTCCAGACGCTGCGACGGCCGAGCTGATGACACAAACTGCCGAAGCAGCCGAGCTTCGTCAAAACTTGGAGTCCAACAATGCCAAGCTTGCTAAGGCGCAGTAGGCTCAAGCCGAGCTGATCCGCAAACAACGTGCCCTTGATGAAGAGAAACGTGAACTGAATCTGACCATCCAACAGCGCGTACAGGTCTCAATCGGCGACATCCAGGACAAACCAGGCAGGAAGCTGACGAACCCACGCGCTTGCGGAAGGATTAAACGATTGAGTCGATAGCCCAGACGATCAAGGAGTTGAAGCGCAAGGCGGAGCAGGCTTGCAGCAAATCCCAGGGCGAAGTGCGCGAGCTCGAAGCGCCCCTTCGCAGCCGTTTCCTACGGACACGATCGGTTAAGGAGAGTTGGGCGCGGACGTCAGCAGGTCGACGGTTCGATCGGTCGTCCGGCCGGTAGCATCCTTTGAGAATCCTAGCGCGAAAGAATGGACGATGGCTTGCTGGGGAGGCGAGTGGCGTCTCGCCGCTTAGCTTCGACATGCGCAGACCTCTCCGCCAGATGCCACGAGTCGGAGGCCTCCTTCGAAGGCCGGCGTGTCACGGAAAATAAGTTGCTTGCTAGATGAAGAGCGCCAAGTGCGCGATCGTACAACGTGACGCTACGTGCGATTCAAGTGCTTTGGAGCAGCTCACTAAAACATTTTTGAATTTCAAGTATAAAATGCATGAGCCTCAATTCCGCCACGCTCCTTGTCTCATTGCCGCCAGCATCATCACGGATGTACTGATGATGTTGGGGCGGGCCCGGCGCACTTTCAACCCGGCAAAGTGCGTCGGGGCGCCTTGGCTCGGCGTCCCATTCCCGCTCCGTCCATCAGGTGCTCTTGGTCCTGCAGCTACTGCGCGCTTGATTGAAGCTGCCTCGCACAGAATAGACGAGACCGGCGTACGCCTCATCCTGCTCGTACGCCCCGCTCGACGTTGACCCTCCCGCCCATTGGGAAGCGCGAACCGGATGCGACCTGGTACTGACCGCCCGGCTCATGACGATCAGCGCTCCGCGAGGTAGTGCGCCCCACCGTCGCTCGACCATACGGCTTATCCTAGTAGGAGACGTGCTGCTCCATGGCTGCTTGCAGAGTTGGGCAAGGCGCTCGGACTCGACTGACTCGCGGCTTGCATCGTGTTGCACCTCCATCTGACCGCGCTGGGCGCTTCCCAACCCCAAAAAGTGGGGCTCGAGACTTTCAAGCGCGAACCAATTGGATGCCGGCAACGACCAGAACCGCCACGAGGATGAACCTGATAGCTGTCTGGCTCAACCATCTCAGGCCTATGACCGTTCCTGCGACGGCACCCCCAAGCGCGGAGATTGCGTAAAGCGCCAAATCCGAGGACGGAAATTGGCCGGTGAAAAGAGCTCCGACGAAGGCGACTGCGGAATTAGCCAGGATAAAAGGGGGTGATAGCGCGGCGCTCTGCTTAGGTGATGCCCAATTCAGTGCGATGAGCGTCGGGGCCAGGAATACTCCGCCGCCCACGCCGGTCAGGCCGGAGACCATGCCAAGAACCGCACCAATGCTCACGCTTGCCCGGAGCGGAGTTTCGCAAACGCGATCGGATGCTCGTCCGCGCCGCATGATCATCACGGCGCTCGCCAGAAGAAGGACGATCCCCGTCAGTGTCTTGTAAATGTGTTCCCCGAGCACAATAAAGCCACCGGCAAGCGCCGTTGGCATCGATGAAAGCAGAAGCGGACGCAGGATTATCCAGTCTACGACTCTGATGCGGTTGAAGAGCCACGTAGAATAAGTCGCGACAACAATGTTGAGAGCAAGCGCCGTCGGGCGCATCTCTGTCGATGGCATACCAGAAAAAGCCATTAGCGACAGGAATGCGGTGCCACCCGCTTGGCCAACAGTCGCATAGAGCAGTGAGACGATTGCGAAGAGCAGAGAAACCATACTTCACCGATTTTGGCGAAGTTCTTCGCCTTGGTTGCACCAACCGCATCATGATCCGAGCGTAAGGTGCCGGCGCAATTGTCGTTCCGCTGGGCGGCCTATTCCGAGCGCTTATTCGGGGATCCGCGCGGGCCAAGGTACAGTCAGCTCAAGTTCCTTGACGATTGCCATGTGTCACCGTCATCCTCAATTGCCAAGGTTGGTACTTGACTGGGCTGCGAGAGGGCTGCGTTTGGGCGCCGACGGTTAGAAGTCCATAGACTCGAAGCTGCCGCCGAGGGACCTGCACCCTTTCTTCGGCTAGGTCACCTCGTGCCGCGGCTGGCGCAAATAGCCCTGTCGCGTTTCCTCCCGATGTCATGATTGCTTCATGCACTTCTGTCGAACCAACCATCCGCCTTACAAACCTTGTCCTGACGGTTGATTTTCGCGAAATCAAAGTTGGTACGACACTTGCTGGTCGCTCCGGGGGCTCTCCCTCCGGAGATGAGCATGCAAAGTGTCCTCTGCATCAAGCAGGTCTCGCGACCACGCTTATCTCCCATTGCGCCTTTGACGTCGCCATTTTCTGCCCGTTCGATCCATTTGCGCCGGACCTGCCGGACCGCCCCGCTGAGACGCCAGGCCTTCATGCGAGGAGTATGGCTTCGGCTTCGGCTGTTCCGTGTTGCTTATCGACGCGGCCCCGACGCCGTCATAGGGCGGAGGATCAGCCAATGGTTAGCGATGGCAGTTCGCAAGATTGGGAAGAAAAATGACGCTCCTGTTGTCTTCGTCGGCAAGCAGACCGACCACGCGCAGGTCGAGTCCGGCACCGCCAAACGTATCGGCGTCGTCTATCTCACCTGTATCGCGGAGTTCAGTTGCCAGGATCTCCTCTGCTTGAGACAAAGCGAAGCGTCGTTCGGACAGGACCCCGGTTTCTCGCCATCCAATCTGAACAGAGCCGAGCCTATAGCCGCTGGTGCTGTTTGGTTGGTTTCGGCAGCTGAGTGGCCAGGGCCCTCGGACCTTTTATCACCGCCGGCATCAGCAAGGCGGTTCAGCGTTGGGTCGGCATCGATGGCACAGACCATCAACACGGATGAGGGCGCGGTGATCCCCGATTTGGCCAGTGCGTCATCGGCGAGCTCGACCGATCACTTTGCATGTGCAACGGCGCTTGGATTGCGGCGTGCCGTTCAGCTCGGACCAGGGATGGTGGAGGCATCTCGGCTGTTTGACGGGACGATCATGCCGGCACAGCCGGCCGCAAGGCAACGAATTCGGGAACGGTCTGACGCAGCGTGCGAGCGCTCAGAATTCACTAAGCACAAACCCAAGAGTTCAGGTCATGGAACGGATTGCGGCTCCGCCTGAAACAAGCGCAATCGAACACAGTGACAGTGAGCCTGATCGGCGTCCCATCATGGACCTCTTTAGCTTCACGGAATGCGCGAACCAGACGCATTCGCTCAGAGCGCTGTTCGAGCTCCTTGTAAGCCGTGCCACTGAAGAAGGGTTCAGTGAAGTCGCTTACGGCGCTCTCAATTTCGTCGAGCCGCTTCGGCTGCCGGAGTATCCACCTCCGACTGTGGCTGTGAAGTGGCCGCCAGACTGGTGCGACCGGTACTTCAAACGCAAGTACCATACTATCGATCCGGTGGTGCGGCGGACGCCGATGCATACGCGGCCTTTTTTGTGGGATCAACTCGCCGACCGCCATCAACTTCAACCAGACGAGAGACGCGTACTGGACGAGGCGAGAGAGGCGGGCCTGAAGCATGGTATGAGCGTACCATTGTTCGGTCCGTTGGGGCGGGTGTCTGTGGTGTCGTTTGCATCTCCGTCCGACGATGCTGATCCTCAGGACCGCATCGGTCATCTCAACGCGCTGGCCTGCCTTTTTCACACCGCCTCTGGCGAGATCGCTCGTTCCTCCAATAATGATTGCGACCGAAAAGTTGCACTATCGCAGCGGGAGATCAGTTGCATGCGGTGGGTGGCCGAGGGGAAATCGTCATGGGAAGTTGGGGTGATCCTGGGAATCAGCGAGAATACAGTCAATTTTCATATCAAGAATGCGATGCGAAAGTTGGGTGCGACCAGCCGGCTTCAAGCGATCGCTATAGCTATTCGCCTCGATGTTCTTTGAATTTATCAGTCGAAC
This sequence comes from Bradyrhizobium sp. CCBAU 53415, assembly GCF_028128735.1. Lineage (NCBI taxonomy): Bacteria > Pseudomonadati > Pseudomonadota > Alphaproteobacteria > Hyphomicrobiales > Nitrobacteraceae > Bradyrhizobium > Bradyrhizobium sp. CCBAU 53415. The sequence continues at coordinate 81,773 of NZ_LBJF01000001.1, forward strand.
GGGACAAGCTCCAACTGCCAAATTTTCTTGCAGCTTCTGGCAAGTTCAGCATGGCACTTTTGGCCAAATCGCAGATAATCGAGACAAGCGATCTCAAACCTCACGCGGCCTGAGGTTGTGGAGCTCCATAACCCTCGACGACGTGTCGAATCGACTGACCTGGTCCGCCAGCGTCGGAGTCAGGCGCCGTCGTTCCATCCAGCCGGTGACCCAGACTTAGCCGAGCTCGGGCCCGGTGCTTCGGAAGTGCGGCAGAAATGCGAGGGAGAGGAGCATCTGAAGAAAGAGCCCCGACCGTCGTCGGGGCTCCCGATTCAAGCAATCGCGTGGAGATCGCTATTTGGCAAACGCCGGGCCAAACTTGTAATTGAGCCGTGCCGTGATGAGATCGACGTCCTGGTGGACGCGATCGGCGCCAAGGGCCGCTGGGAAGCTTACGTTGCTGCGCTGCATGAATAGGTGGGTATATTCGACGCCAGTTGACCAGTTCGGCGTGATGCTGACTTCGGCACCGACGCCCAGCGCGCCACCCCAACGCACATCATTGTTTTTGGCAATCTCGGTGCCAGTAGCCGCCGAGTTGATGTAATAGGTGTTGCTGGTCACGGCAGCACCGCCCTTGGCGTAAAGCAGCACAGCATTGAAGGCGTAGCCGATATGGCCGGTGAGCAGACCAAACGCATCTGTCTTGGTGCCAATGGTGGTTGCTGGGAAGGCGGTGCTGACATTGGAGCCGTTGAAGTCGGCCCAGTTGCCCTGGCCTTCGATGCCGTAGACCATATTGAAGATGTGCCAACGATAGCCAATCTGGCCGCCAATGGTGCCGCCAGCCGAATCATGGCAACCCTCGGCAGTGACGCCATTGAAATCCCAGCAATTGTGGCTCGTGCCCCAGCCGCCATTGACACCGATATAGTAGCCGGACCAATCGATAATTGGAGCTGCGACCGGCAGCGGGGGGGCCTTGATCTTGACGGGCTGCCCGGAGAGGTCCGTGCCGAATGCGGGAGCGGCCGCGCTGAGTGCGCCGATGCATGCGGTCAGAATCAGAAAATTCTTCATTCGAGTGTCGTTCCTTTCGCTACCCCCGGCGGCGTGCGTTTAACAATATGATCGCGAATTGCTGTAACTGCGGCACAACATGTGTTCGAAAGAAATGGGTCCAATCGCACGCCGCGTCAGATTGTGAAGTGCGCAACTTGCCATGCGCAGCCTCGACCGAAATGCTGCGGCCTGACAGTGATCACTTGGCGCAGGTCCTCCTTTGAATGCGATCCGTTCATGATGGCCTACGATGCGACGCAATGCCGCGACGTGTTTGGCTCCCTCTGTCGCTGACTAGCGCCAAGCCAGGCTTCGCCAACACGCCCCGTGTATGCTCGCTGTCCACGAAGTTCGGCAAATGAAGACCGCTGGTCGCGAGGACGCGTATCGGGCGCTGAGGCTCATCCCTCGGGCAGGACGGTCATGCTGCCGCTAGCGATTGTGAGCGATGCGGTGGTGATCGATCACAGGCCTCCATCGCTTTGGCTCCGGACCTAGTACAAGTGTAGTACGATGGTCCTCAATCTCTACCTCGATCGAGGGATGTCAAGAAGGCGGCTGCACTTGACGAGGCTCTTCCTTGAAGTTGCGCGAGCTCGTGTCGAGCCCATGGTCAGGAGAAAACGGTATGCCTTTTCCCGGCGCCAGCGAATGGCGGCTGTCCTGTCTCCCCGCCTTTGAGTTCCAGCTTACTGGTCTGGGTCGCCAGAAGAGCCGCACAGACAACAGCGAACGTGCTCGTCATCACCGGGCAGACATGAGCGGAGGAAGGTCTGCTCGACCACACTCTGACCTGGTTGTTTTCCTGACGCATAAAGTTCCCAAGATCCTTAGCCAAACCCATTTTGCCAGTAGAGGTGCAGGCGCCTTATTGCTCGGTCGGCGGCGCGAGTTCAGCCCGCAAATTGCGTATCGCCTCGTTTGCCAGATTCAAAGTATTCCGTTCGCCGTTCCTTATCGAACACTCAAGGAAAGTGCGCAACCGGCTATGAAGGACCGTCCTGAGATTATGCGCCAGCAACGGATCCTTCTCGACAAAGCGCCAAGCCTTATCAAATGCGACGCTCACGATAGCATCCGGCACCTGCACTTGCTCGGATAAGAACTGATCCATCTCAACACTCCTCGACGTCCTGATACAAGGCACTACCTTGCAACCGAGAGTCTGTGGCTTGTCCCAGCAAGCAAGACATCAGAGCCGCAGCCCGCTTGCTATCGAGCCGCTCTCGGCGCTTCAATGAAGTTTATAGATGTTTGTTGAAGTTCCGATGACCGTACGTCGTACTGCCGCAGTGCTCTTGTTGCTTGGTATCGGTCAATATTTGTGGGCTCTTCTTCCTGCAATCGGAAGATCGGCGCCATGCCAATGACGACTAAAGCCGAACATGATGAAAATGGACCGTTCAGCTCCTTTCGCAGTCACAAGCCCAGAAGCGTTCTAATCGCAACACTGGTTGTCATGTCGTTTTTGGAATCGTGTGCCGTGTTCCGAACGCTGCTTGTTTGCTTTCTGACATGTGTCCGCGGCCCGTCGTCCTGTTGTTCGACCCTGCGCATGGGATCCTGCTCTCCGCGCCGTTTTTGCTCCAGGTGAGTCGCCCTAGAGAAGGGCAGCGAGATGCTGCGCGCTTGCGATGCTCCTCTACGGAATTCGTTATCGTCCGGCAAAGGAATGTGGGGTGCCGTCGTTGCGGGTTTGTAGGATACAATGCCGCAACGAGCGCGAACGCATTGAGGGATCACAAGCGCCGATAGCCGTGCGATGTCTCGCACGCATGTGTTGGGTTGCGCTTCCCGGCTATCAGCCCTTGGAGTGGGCGGCAGGTCATATAAGCCACGATAGCTATCAGGTGTTTGAGGACCATCAAGCTCTAAATTAGCGACGCCACTTACCTGTTCTGACCACGTTGGGCGGAGGTCGTTACGGTCCCCTACGCCCGGGCAGAAATCAGATGCGAACTTGACTGAAGAACTCCTAGTGCCAGTGAGGCATGCTCATGCGCGAGCAGCTCGGGCAGGCGGGCATGTGTGATGTGCAGGCTTGCCCCGACGCCGGTGCGGTCAAGACGAGCCGCAGCGGCATGGTGTTGATGAACAGGCCCATCGTGCGGCGGCACCGGCGCCGCCATGCATGCGGCCGAACAGCACCGTGCCGAACACCACCCGATCACGGCCGCTGCTGCGCGTCACCACCTCCCCCACACGAGGTGGCAGAGGCTCGACAGGGTCACACCACGCCGCCGGCCTGGCCGCGCACCCCGCGGCAGCGTCCGCCGTGCCTCCGTGATCCCGCTGCCGTCGCCGCGGACCTCGCTTAAGCCGAACGGCCGGGCCAGCTCAACCATATCTGCGAGCCACGTCCGGAAGAACTCTTCATGCGCCTTTGCATCAACGCTCACGCGCGCCTCCGTCACCAGATTGCAAAAAGGGATGTGGGACTATCAGCCCCTGCTCATGTCCCTCCAGCACGGCCAAATAGCACTAGGCCTACGGAGATGCGGCCAGCCATGTTTTAGGCTGGCGTTCCGCCGAGAGCGGACCGAACTCGATGGCCTGGCGCTCGAACAGACTGCGATAGATGCCGCCGGGTTGCACGATCAGTGCCGGATGCGAGCCCTGCTCGACGATCTTGCCGCGATCGAACACCAGGATGCGGTCGAGGCCGCGCACCGTCGACAGGCGGTGCGCGATTACGATCGAGGTGCGGTCCTTCATCAGCCGTTCCATCGCCTCTTGGATCAGCGCTTCCGATTCCGAATCCAGGCTCGACGTCGCCTCGTCCAGGATCAACACTGGCGCATCTGCAAGGAACGCGCGCGCCAGCGCAACGCGCTGCCGCTCGCCGCCCGACAGATTTACGCCGCGCTCACCCACCAGTGTGCCGTAGCCTTTCGGCGATCGTATGATGAAGTCATGCGCATTGGCGAGCCTCGCCGCCTGCTTGATCGCCGACATGCTGGCGCCGGGTCGGCCATAGGCGATGTTTTCAGCCAGCGAGCGGTGAAACAGGATCGGCTCCTGCTCCACGATTGCGATCTGGCTGCGCAGCGACTGCTGCGTGGCTTTCGCAATGTCCTGGCCGTCGATCAGGATCCGGCCGCCGGAGACGTCGTAGAGCCGCTGAAGCAGCTTGACGAACGTGGTTTTGCCGGAGCCGGAGCGGCCGACCAGACCGATCCGCTCGCCGGCGCGGATGTTGATCGACAGTCCGTCGTAGAGCGGCACGCGATCGCCGTCATACAGGAAGGTGACGTCCTCGAACGTGATCGTCCCGCCGTGAATGTCGATCGGTTTGGCGTCGGGGGCATCGACAATGCCGATCGGCTCGCCATAGATGGTAACCAGTTCCTCCATGTCGTTCACTGAGCGCTGCAGATTGTTGATGTGCATCCCGACGTCGCGCAAATAGGCGTGGATGATGTAATAGCTTGTCAACACATAGGTGACATCGCCCGGGGAGGTGCGTCCTGCTATCCACAGCAGGATGGCGCCGCCGATCACCGAAGCACGAAAGCACAAGAGCATCACGAGCTGCACCGTGCTCGTGCCGTTGGACCGTAGCCAGGTGCGCTGCACACTCGCCCGCCAGCGCCTGACGACACCGTCAAGCCGCGCATCCTCACGCATCTCAGCACCGAAGGATTTCACCACACTATTGCAAGTGAGCGCGTCCGCTAGCGTGCCGCTGACTTTGCTGTCCCAAGCGTTGGAGACGCGCGCCGCCGGCGCGATGTAGCCGATCGTGAATGCCGTCGTCATGGCGACATAGATCACTGCGCCGAGGCCGAACACGGCGCCGAGCTCGGGCCAATGCAGGCCGAGCAGGATCGTCGAGCCCACGAGCACCGCGAGCGAGGGCAACAATGCCATCAGGATCGTATGATTGAGCAGGTCGAGCGCCCACATGCCGCGGGTGATCTTGCGCACGGTCGAGCCGGCGAACGAGTTAGCGTGCCAGTCGGTTGAGAAGCGCTGCACGCGCATGAAGGCCCCACGGGCCACATCCGACATGGTCGTCAGCGTGAACGGCACGATCGCCTGCAACCCCGTAAACCGCAATATAATCGAGAGCAGACCAAGCGCAAGGATACCAGCGAACGCAATCAGTGCCGCATGTCGCGCCGCTTGGTCGGAGGGAACCGACGTCAATGCATCCACTAGACGCCCGGAATAGACCGGCATGAACAGGTCGGCGACCGTCGCCCCTAAGAAGCCGACGAGGATAATCGTGGCACGGACTGGCTGCTTCAGCCAGTGCTCCAACGCAAACGGGAGAACCAAGCCGATTGCGGCGGGTCGTTTGTCATCTTGACTGGTCATGGCGCTATGGGTTTGTGGCACACGCGGTGTAAAAACCGTTCGATCCAGACCCGATGTGCCCAATGCTTGGCGCGCCGTCCGAAGGATGCGATAAATGCCCGGAGTCTGGGGGCTGCGGCCGAGCTCTTCTACCCATTTCACCCACTCTTCGCGTAAGCGCTTAGCTGAAGCGCCTCACGCTTTGCGAGCTCCTCGGGCTGAGAGCATCGATCTGAGACATCAGCCAGCCTTGCGCGACCCGAGCTTGTGTGAGCCAGGTAGGCGGGATCGGCGTCACTCATCTTTGCCGTCTGCAGAAGCGTGGGGATGTCCACCTAGCTCCGGCCTCGGCCATGGCTGTACGCAAAGTTGCATTTTGATGAAGGAAGTGTTCAGCATATGGCCGCCATAGACTTTGCGTTATCGGATCGCGGCGCGACTCCACCTGGAAGATCACCTCCGCGTCGATCCGGATGGAGGTCATAGCAACATCCGAACCTCCAACGTGCCACAAACGATCCATCGCCGTGCTCGCTGATCGCTAATTGCCGACGGCCCACCGGATAAATGGACGAATTGACCAGTGAGCAGCTCAGATCGTTACCCTTTTTCATCTTCGCTCCTCCGTTGCTTGCGCTTTGGTACTTTGCGAGACTCCGGGTTGCGGAGTCGCACAAAGCGACCCATAGCAAGCCTTCTGACCCTTGTAGTTGGCCAGCGTTTGGACCAATACCGACACAACGTGCTGTTTCAGTGTGTCCGGCATAGGTGCGGGGTCGTCCAGCGACTTCAGCGTCACCTCGATCAACTCGATCGCGCGATCCTTGTTGCCGCTCTCGTAATAGTACTGAGCGACCGCCGGATAGGACAGGAACTTAGGGGCCTGGCCATTTACTGCCAGAATGTGTTCGGATAACTCATAGCCCATCGCAAAGCGCTCGGCCTGCGGCAAATGAGAGTTGTCATTCGCCGGATCAAAGAGTTGGCGCATCGCCCCGGCCATCCACAGCGCGGATTTTTTGTTGATCGCGTCACGAACCAATTGGCGCATAACCGGCAGGCCGGCCTGCAAGTCATGCATTTTGTGAAGTAACAGATCCGCATGGAGCACGCGGAAGTGCACGTCATCCGGCAGAACAGCAACGGCCTCTTCGACCACCGAAAGCGCCTTCGCCCAATCCTGCGCCTTCATCGCCGGCGTCAGTTTGGCGAAGATCGGCATTGTGCGTTCGCCCTTGGCGATCCGCTCTGCATCGGCGGCTTTCGCTTCATCGCTGATGCGCCAGCTGCCTGTCAGAATCTTCGGCAAAACGTCTTCGAGTTGCGTCGGGGAACCGATAAAGGCGATGTGGCCATCACGATCGACGACGAACGAGGTCGGAATCCCAACAGAAAAGCTGGAATCCATCCAAAGCTTGTCCATTTCGCGTGTGTAGTCGAACCCGACCCGATAGTTGAGATTCGGCAACTTTTCGGTCAACCATGCGTCCAACTTGCTTCGGGCCTCTTCCGCTGTTTGAGCGCGCTCACGAGCTGCTATTCCGAGGACCTCAACTCCGCTATCTCTGTATTTCTCTTGCAGCTGTGCCAGATCGGACAGCGCCGCCACACACGGTGCGCACCAAGTTGCCCAAAATTCGACGATGTACACTTTCCCGGGCTGGAAGCTCGTGAGGGGCTGACCACGCAGCCAGTTCTCCACTTTGATCGGGGGAGCTGGGGATTCTAAGCCCAGCGCCATGTTACTCTCCAAAGTTATTGTCAGAGGCTGCGCGACGTTTTGTGCTAGCTGATTTCCGATCGCGACCGCGACCGAGAGGGGTGGTGCCTTGGTGTAGACGGGCTGCCGAGCGAGATCCGTAGCGAATGTCGGTGTCCCAGCGCTAAGCGCGACGACACAAAAAGTCACAAGGAACACGCTCGTCCTCTCACAAGCGGGCCACATCGGTTCAAGGAAGGAGGGCATCGCTCGACTCGCGTCTGGGTGCGCTCAGCACTTTCAGTACTGCTGCACCTTAGTAGCAACGTCCGTGCCAGCATCGTCTGCGCGCATTAAGTGCCTAATTGCGCATGAATAGCTCAACGGAAGTTCACGGCGACCAGTGTTTTGAACCCGACGGGCTTTGTGCCGCTGTCGGAATTTGTACAGGAATTGCGCGCTTCGCGCCGCCAGAAAACTGATTTGGTGTTGTGAGCCGCCGAACGGAAACTTGGTAATCCCTGTCCCCTAAATTAGCTGGATCGAATGTAACCGTGTCATCTCCGGCGCGAGCTGGTCTAATAGGGCGCGCCTGTTTTCGAACGTGGTGGCGAGCAGTTGCGATATGGAAAAGCCAGCGGAAGCGGCGCGCTTACGGGTCGGTGAGCCATAGACCCCAAGCCTTCGATCCCTGGTGCGTACGGCCGTAGCACGGCTGTCAGCCCAGCGATAAAAATAAGCGCGCCGGCAACCGCCAGGAAAAGCCAAACGGAAACTCATTCCGCTGCTGCACGTGCCAGAATTAGCTTGGCGATCTTCATTTGGTTGGCGGGAGTTCGCAGCACTTCCGGTAATGCCGCCACTGCCTGGTCGAGAAGGCGTCCCAAAACCTGAAGGTCTTCTGGGTGGTAAACGCCACGGTCTCGCGACAGTCGCGCCGTTCGCCGGTCGCTGGCGCAGCTTACGGTTCTCGTATCGCCGAGCCGGCCGAGCTCTAGTTCCGCCGTAATCATTTGGTTTGTGAGTGCGTTAAGCACTCGGATCGCTTCGAACTCGTTGCCTTCTTCGCGTATGAGGGCGGCCACGATGTCGAGTTGCAGGTCGATGCGATCTTCGAGGTCCTGTATGCGTGAATTGGAAGGGTCAAGTTCCACGGTGTTGCTCCAGAGCAGTTAAATGCAGGGCAGGCTGAGTAACGGTTGTGTCGTGCTTCCCTGTTCGCGAGACGGCAGACGCGGCCCTAGAACGAATGGCTGCTGCTCCAGGCAAGGGCGCACGCGCGGTCGCCGAAGACAGAGGGGCAGGCGTGTGCCGCATAAGGACTGCAAAGACGCAATCGATGCTATAGAGCGCTGCGAACAGCGTTGTAGATGGCTTGTCATTTGATTGGACCGTCGAGACGGTACAGCGCATGGGGCAATGGCAGTGACTCCAGCCAGCGGGGGGACGCCGCTGATGACCGCAAGTCGAGAAGCGGACGCCCGAACAGCTGCGAGATTTCTTGCCGCGTGGCATGGTGATCCGGACGTAACCAAAGGGCTGGCCAGGCAGAGCGCGATACAGAGCGCTTGGCGCTGGATGAAGATGTTGCTGAAGATGCGCCGTTAGCTGGTCCAGTACTGGACTCCTCATCCCGCCACACAATGATGTTCCGCTCCATGCCAGGCGATTCAGAACCAACATCCGCTACATACGTCTGCGGTTTCTCTTTGCGGTTGTTGACTGGAGAGGCCTGGCACGCTGAACGTGCGGATGGGCGCCTGGAAGCTGCGCGCGCTGAGATCCAAGATCGTCAGATCGCGCACGGCCACCGCTCGTTCCGATGGTGATGTAAGGACTGCTGACAAGGCATAACCGCGTCTGGATATTGTCGAAGAGCGGCGGCGCATAGAATGACATGGGGTGGCGTCAGTCTGTAGGAAGCGCATATGGGCGCCGCCCGCCGACGAAGACTGAGCACGCGAGCAGAGTGAGAATCCAAGATCACAGGGCCTAGGGGCTGGGTAAGATCGCGAGGCTGGTCTCATCACACGGATCGACATCACTGCCTCGTCCTGGCTGGAGGATATGTGTCTTGCACTTAGGGTAGTCAGATAGTTGACTGCACTGCTTTGTTGGCAGGCCGCCGCAGCGGCGGATTGGCGACGCTGCCCGCTCGGTCAAGGCGACAAGTCCATCCCGCACCGGTACAGAGGGGAGTTCGCCTGCCCGAATTCTATGCAGCGCACGCATTTGCCCTGGCCAAGCAGTGTCCGTGGCAGCCGATCTTCCTGGACGCCTTTGGCATGATAGGAAAGGGGGAGGCGACAGCGCGATAGATTGCGCGCCAGACGTTGCGATTGGCCATCCGACCGCATTTGCGCCGCACGTGCGTCGAACTCAAAGATTGAGGGGGGGCGTTGGCGATGCAGCCGCGAGGAGCTTGAATTGGCCTGCGACCATGCTGCAAGCAAAAAGGATCCATTGTCACACAGCATTCGTGAAATGTGCTTTCCGGAAACCGGCAATCGACTTATGAGGTATTTGGCTAAAGTTGGTAAAATCGAAAGTATTGATGGCATGCATCCAGTTCGTGGATAGCGCACGCGAGTAATCTCATCACCTACACCGAAAGCGGGTTAGTTTGTTTTTCCCGCCGGCTTGGTTCAGTGAGCTTAAGGCTTTCGGCGAGCCTACCGATTCGTTGATGACCAGCCAGATTGAGAAGACAAAAGCTCGCGGTCAGGGTGGCGAATACCTTTGACTTCAGAGAAGGCCATGGAACCTCGACGGCGACTATACACCAGCTCCGGCCCCCCCGCAGATGCAGGATGATCCTGAGCAATCGCGGGCCTTCATTGAAAAGGCCCCCGAGATCGAAGGGGACGAAGAGCGTTCGGCTGGCGATGAGTTGATGAAGCGGTTGGCAAAGACTCACAAGCAGAAGGCTGACGATCGCCGTCGCGCCCAGGGCAAACGACAACCAAAATCGCAACCAGCTTCGGACAATCTCAGTGCGCCGGTCTCCTTGCCGAGCGTATGATTCCCCAATGTAGATATTAGCCATCAAAGCTATCCAGAATTTCAGCTTTGATTGCGGCTGCCGTGTACAGAGAAATCTCCAGCGGAAGGTTTCCGAATGCAAGCTGGCAAAGCAAGTAGTTGGCACCTGCCTCTTCCATCTGGTGAAGAAGAAGCTGTCGGACGGAAGTTGGTGTTCCAACGACGCACAATTCGCTCTCAAGTGCTGCATCGAAGGTCAGCGGAAGGGCGGGCGGCGTCGGAATGGCATTCAGCTCGTAAAGAAACTTGAAGCTCTCCAGCCATCGTCCATAGGCAGTTTTGGCCGCCGCATGAGCGTCCTGGTCAGACTTCGCAATCACGACCATGCGGGCCAGCCCGAGAAATGGCTCGCGGCCGTGTGCCGTTGTATTGTTGACTCGATGGGAGCGGTAGGCATCCGTAACTTTTCGGACAACAGAGGCGGGGCCTATGCACGCCAGATTGGCGCCATTTGCAGCGGCCCACTGCGCCGACTCGGCCCGATTGCTTGCGATCCAGGTCGGCGGATATGGACGTTGATGAGGCCTCAAGGTTAAGGGTATTTCGCTCAGCTCAAAGTGGTGTCCCTGATAGGATAGCGTATGTCCCTCCAGTGCAATATTCAGGATTTCGGCGGCTTCAGTATAACGACCTGGTGCGGTTTCTGCACTGATGCCGAAATAGCCCCATTCTATCGGCTGGGAGCCGCGGCCGATCCCGAGCTCGAGCCTGCCGCCGCTCAACTGGTCAAGCATGCAGATCTCTTCGAATGCGCGCAATGGATGATAAAGGTTGAGCAACAGGACGAGCGGACCCAAGCGCAATTGCCGGGTGCGCTGCGCGAGGCTTGATAGAAACAGGTTCGGCGAGGGCCCTCTGCCATGAGGTGTGCAGTGGTGTTCGGCCACGTGATAAGCGTAGAAACCGAGAGAATCACAGACCTCCGCGAGCTTGAGACGATCTTCATATTGTCGAGCGGCATCTCGGCCGTCGTCATCCAAATGGTCGAAAATGCCGCACGTTAGTCTTGAAGGAAGGCCACTCTTCACTCGATCAATCTCCGATTATGGGCCAGGTGGCGAGTCCTGGTTATTTCATGCCGTCGCGCTCAAAGAGGTGTCGTTCCTCATTCGACGGCTTGGGGCGTTTCCTCGTTGGGTGCTTGGATCTGAGCTTGCACGTGTGATAGGGTCACGAGAATGCGCAGATTGCGGTGCGGCCGTTACTTTGGAAAAAGGTGGCGAAGCGCGCTACACCGAGCATGTGCTCGACCAGAAGCGTCGTTAGCTTCGCCTTCTCCTCTTGCTAGGCGTGTCCCAACGCTCGGCCGCAGAACCGTCCATGCCGCCGGACCTAGCACAATTGTAGATGGCCGCTTCAGGGGTCCTGTGCCTGCGAGCCGGATCAGCCCAGCACGGCTACTATTTGTCTATGATCGGACGCAGCGTCTCCTTCAGGTCGACATCGGATAGCTCTCCGAGGGCTGCAGCGAACGCGACGAACGCTACGAAAGCTGCAAGTATAAGAGAGCTTGCGAGTATCGCTGCTCCAACGTTCTGAGGGCATTTCATCATCCGTGTGACTTTGGTTTTGGGGAGGCGGCGTTGACGCCAATCAGTTCTGCTCGACAGTTTCAACACGGCCGTCGCGCCAGCGGTAAACCAGAAAACCAGGAACCGCATTGTCTCCCTTTGTATCGAAACGGACTGGCCCAATCACGGTATCGATCGCCCGTGAACGCAGTGCGCTAGCGACGCGAGCAGCATTGAGGGAGCCGCTCCGGTTCACCGCCTCTGCCCATGCTTGCACGGCGGCATAGGCGTAAAGCGTGTAGCCTTCAGCGGACAGGTTGGAAGCTTTGAGTCCGGCTACCACGCCGGCCGCATTGGCATTCCCGGCGGGGTCCGGCATGAAGGTGAACAACGTGCCATTTCCAGCGCTGGTGGTAATGGCCCAGAATTCAGAGGTCATCAACGGATCGTTCGCCATGACGATGAGGCCCGCTCCTGCTTCTGATGCCTGGCGTACAAACAAGCCGATTTCGGTATGATAGCCGCCGATATAGATGACGCGCACTCCATCCTTCTTCATTCTTGAGACCAGCGCTCTGAAATCCTTTTCGCCGGCGACGTAGCTTTGCCGAATGACTCGTTCACCGAACCTATGAAGCTGTGCCTCAACCACGTCGGCGATACCCTTGCCTGCGGTGCTCTTGTCGTCGAGCACTGCGATCCTGTCGTTAGGGTAGTTCCTGTGAATGTACTCAGCGGCAGCGGTGCCCTGTTGGTCGTCGCGGCCGCAGATCCGAAAGACGGTCTGAAGGCCTCGTTCTGTTAGCTGAGGATTTGTCGAGCCAGGGGAGACCTGAACGATGCCTGCTTCGGCATAGATGTCGGAGGCCGGGATCGACGAAGAGGAACAAAAATGGCCAATGACCATCCGGACCCGCTCTGTTGTGAGCTTGTTCGCGACTGCGACAGCTTGCTTCGGGTCGCAGGCGTCGTCGGCGACACTCAAAATCACTCTGGTATCGGGAAGTAGTCCCGAAGCGTTCAACGCCTCGACCGCCGCAGCCGCACCATCGCGCATTTGCAAGCCGAACGCAGCGCTGCTTCCGCTCATTGGGCCAGCCACGGCAATATTGACCTCGGAGCCGCGCGCAGCCGAGGCGAGGGCGCAGAAGAGAAGCGCTGCACTCGCAGCAGAAGCGTAACGCCCATTTAACATTATAGAGCTCCCAATGCTCACCTGAAGTGAAACGCCAGCAGCTGAGATCAAGCGTGCCTGCAGGTCGAGGCCGCCGGTCAAGCGAAGCGTGCGTTAGATCGGCCAGATTGCGACCACGGTGGAGCCTACAATTTGACGTTACGTGCGGTTCAAGCCCCGTTTGAAGGGAGTCTCGATCAAGGCGTCAAAGAGCGCGGATCGGCGAGGTCATGACGATTGTCCGGTTGAGTCCATAAAGCTGTCGGCCCGCATCAGAGCCGCCGATCAACCAAGCGTCATTGCGTTTTCAGCCTGCCAAGGCCGATCGGCAATCCTGCGCGGAGCCGGCCATGAGGACGTCAGTACGGCTGATCCTCCAACCCGCCAAGGGCGAGATGGAGATATTGCATGAGGCAGGGATCCCAACCAGCCAGACTACGGGGGGCGCTTAATCGTGCAAGTACCTTCAGGATCATGGAAACGCGTGAATCAGCGCCGGCGATTTCGCGGATCAGCTGGCGTGCTGCAACTGCGACAGCCTTTGCCCGCTCGCCGCAAGGGGGCTCGCTCCGATCCATACAATCACGCAGGTCGTCGCGGATCCGCCGCCACCGCTCCTCGCGATCTGCAGCTAGCTTGCAGGTGCATCGGGATGTCTGACTACGCGTCTCGACCTGCGACATGGCATTCAGGGTGGCAGGCAGCTCATCCACACTTACCTGGATCTCACTGTCGATGGTCATGTTGCGCAGACGATCTCGCAACCGAGTTGTTCGCGCGACTTGAAGTTCTATCCGCTCTAGATGTTTGCGCAGCAGGTCGGTGAGTGAGGTCGTGCCCTCCATAGCTTTACGGATCTCGACAAGGGAGAAGCCAAGCTCACGTAGCGCCAGAATCTGGTGAACCCGTTGAACGCTTTCGCGGTCGTACATCCGGTGACCGCCGTCAGTACGCTCTGAGGCTGCTAGGAGCCCCCTGTGTTCATAATGATGCAGCGTGCGTACCGTTACTCCGGTCGCCTCTGCAAGTTCGCCAATGCGCCATCGACGCCTTCGTGGTGTAGCTTTGCTCATGTTGCTCAATTTCAAAGCCTAAGCCTACAACCTGACGTCACGTGTGATTCAAGCTATTTCAAAGCTCTAGCTGGATCGTCTTTCATTGCAGCGCGAGAGTGGTGACTATCCTCAGAATGGCGGGGGATCAACCCTGAGGGGAAATGGTGATTAAAAAGTTCGTCAGGCATGCCAGTTGAGCCTCGCCAGCCGCTGTACGCTCCAAGATGAGTTTGGCGATTGCTGTGCGATTTTCCGGATTTCGCATCGATGGGGGTAGCGCGGCGACCGCACTATCATAAAGGCTTCCCAGGACGGAAAGCTCTTCCGGATCGAACACGCCGCTGCATTGCTCCAACGTTCAGCTCCTTGTTTGGCATTGCGTCATGGCAGCGCACGTCGTCAAGACGTTTGGCTGCGATAGGGCCAAAAGAAGTCAGACCCGCGGCGCGGAGCGACGAAGATGCGATGTACTCCCGGGTGATGCGACAGGGCAACACGCGTGCGCAATGCTTGCTTCGACAGAGCAAGAGGGAACCACGCTCACTGGGCAGTGGTGCGACTCCGAAGAAGTCGAATCGTCTGGCGCTCATCGGGAGCCACTACTGATTCGGAGAGGTGACGACGACACAGCCCCGTGTCGATCCTGCTGTATCGAGGCAGGTGCGCCCGGCGGCAGGGTTGCGACGCACGTTCCTGTCTCTAAGACCAAGCCGCCGCTCGCACGTCGAGCCTAATGCCAACGTGCGAAAGAGCTACACAACGTCGTCGTGATAGCCGTCCGCTGCGGCGATCTTTATCCAGCGACAATGAGTTCGAGCGAGGCGAGCCTAAACTGTGTGCGTTGAGTGCGATTTAGGTTCGCAGACTTTGCGAACGTCCTTACGACAACGGCGAGACAGATCGTGCGAAATCTCCGGCAGTGTCCGCTCGTTCCGAAGTGCAGATGATGGAGGGCTCTTGTGCAGTTGCCATGCGGGTAGCCTCCTGCAACAATATCTCTCGCATCCAGAGGCTTTCTGGGTCGCTGTTGTGAAGCACGGGCCATTGGACCGCCTCGGTGAAGACGGGGAATGGCTGCGGAAGCTCGGCAATCCGAAGGGGCATCGTTCTTTGGAAATGCTCTACGAGCCTTAATGGCATCGTTCCTATGCGGTTCGTGCCTACCAGCAGGGGCGGGATCATGCTGAAGCTCTGTACGAGAATGTCGATGCGCCGATTGAGGCCGAGATCGAGTAAAAAGGACTCCTCGACCGGGATCTTGCGCGCACCTCCGAGTTTAACCGCAACGTGGCCCATCGACATATACCGATCCAATGTAAGCCGTCGTCGTAGTTGGCTGTTCGTGCAGCAGCCTACGCAGACGAGTCTTTCCTCGAACAGGGCCGACCTGGGGTGCGCACCGGACATGAACAATTCCGGCAAGATAATAAAATCGACTTCGCCGCGGCGGAGAAGTTCATCGTGCTCATCGGTGAGCGCCACCAGTTCGAAGCTGACGGCGGGTGCTTCTCGCGCGACGCGCTCCACGACATTGCGAAAGAATACGACCGTTATAAAATCAGAAAGGCCGATCTTGAATCGCCGGTTCGATCGAGCTGGGTCGAACGCGTCCCGCGCGATAATTGAGAGCTCAATGTGCGTCAGAGCCTCGCGCACAGGAGCTGCGAGCCCTTCCGCGCGTGAGGTCGGGACAAGTTCCCGCCCCCTCATCCCAAACAGCTCATCACGGAAATAGGAGCGCAGCCGCGCAACGGCTGCGCTCATGGCCGGCTGACTAAGGTTAATCTTGCGTGCCGCCGAAGTGAGGTTGCGCTCAGTCATCAGAGCATCCAGCGCGACGAGAAGATTTAGATCCAAACCTTTGAAACGCATGTCTTCTTATCCAGCACAAACCATCCTTGCGGTGCATACAACGAGCGGCGACGGCTGCGTCTGGAGCGGTCTTATTGCGTCGCCCGAATGGACATCGGTTCCACCGTGCGATCGCGAGAAGACGCTCGCGAGATGATCGCAAGACTGGCGAGCAAGGCGGCAGGCAGACCACCAGCGGCCGAAAAACCGTCAGGAGTCCTGAAGCGGATCGGTCTCGCCGCTTTCGGCGAGCCACGCAACAGGACCCGGTCAGTTCGTTAATGGCAGATCAACTACAGTGTCCGGCCAGCGCCGTGAGTTCGCCAAAGCGCCCCGTCGACGGGATGCGTAGCGCAGCGTTAGTCGCGCCGGCCAAGCTACAACCTGACGCAGTGTGGGGTTCAAGCGATTTTATTGGGCAAGCCAAATATTCTTGTACTGGAAGAAGCGTGCGCGATATTGCCGAGCGTCACCTGTTTGCAGTGCAAGCGCATCAAACCACACCTGCGAGATCACCACGCTCACCACCCGGCAAGTCTTCGCAACCGACCGCCGCTTCCCTGCGGCCTCTAGCAGCTTCGCCCCCGAAGACGTTGAAATGATAAAGGGGCCGAGCACAGCGAAGGACTTAATAGCGTATTTGGAATGTGGGGAGCGGCTTAATAGTGAGCCTAGCAACGCCTGCGAGTTGGAGGCTCCTGATGCCCAGATGCCATGTTGGATGCCTCCTCCAGCAATATCCGCCTCATCCAGATGCTCGCCGGGTCGGTATTGTGGAACGCAGGCCACTGCACAGCCTCAGTGAATGTGGGCAGGGGGAGCGGTGGTTCGACGATCCGCAGTGGCATCCGCTTTTCAAAGTGTCTGGCAAGCCGTAGTGGCATTGTGCCGATACGGCTCGTGTCCAACAATATCGGCGGAATCAGGCTAAAGCCCTGCACAACGACCTCAATGCGTCTCTTGAGGCCGTGCTCAAGCAAAAACCATTCTTCTAGGTTTGGCCTCAGCGCCCGTCCGAACTTGGCCGCGACGTGCCCCAACGAACTGTATTTCTCGAACGTAAGCTGCCGCGATAACTGCTTGTTCGCGCGGCATCCCACGCATACGAGGGTCTCCTCGAACAGCGTCGCCTTAGGATGCGCGCTCGACATGAACAGTTCCGGCAGAATGAGAAAGTCGACCTCGCCCCGGCGGAGCAGCTCATCTGGTTCATCGGAAAATGGCAGCAATTCGAAGCGAACCGCGGGAGCTTCCAGTGCAATACGGTCCACAATTCTGCGAAAAAAGACGATTGTCATGAAATCGGAGAGAATGACCCTAAAGCGTCGGCTCGACTGAGTCGGGTCGAACACCTCGCGTGATATGATCGAGAGTTGGATGTGCAGCAGGGCCTCGCGAACCGGACCTGCAAGCGTCTCCGCACCAGGTGTAGGGACAAGCTCGCGACCTCTCATGGTAAACAATTCATCGCGGAAATAGGCGCGCAGCCGCGCGATCGCAGCGCTCATAGCGGGCTGGCTCAGGTTAATCTTGCGCGCCGCCGCTGTGAGGTTGCGCTCCATCATCAGAGCATCGAGCGCAACGAGAAGATTTAGATCAAGTCCCTTGAACCGCATGTTGTTGGTCTATCCATCGTGTGGATGTGTTCTATCGAAACAATCGATTTTACCAAATCACGGGATGTTGGATAGCAAACATCAGTTTGAAAAGTATCAGGCATACCACGATGGCTGTCGGTCGTTCACGCGGGCTCAGAGAACAACTCCTGGACGTGCGAGCAGCCGCCGCATGCGTTTCGAGAACGGCTATGGGCGCGCCGTGCGAGCCGCGTCGCTTCTTCTCGGTGCGAAGCGCGCTCGATCGGGACGTCAGGCGGATCTCGATAAACGTTGGTATGCGTGTTTCATCCGTTTCCATATTGGAGGTTTACCCGCGTACACTTGAGAGCGCGTTCAGCCGCATTCTAGTGTCGCGACATAGCGGCAGGCGCAGATTGCGGATGCCAAGTAATTCAGGCGACTCTCCAAATGGCTCGCCTGTCCACCGCATTCAGGGCGTGTCGAAGATGCATAAGAACCAGTACGATCTGATGCCGCTGCGATGCGCCATCTATGAGGCCCCGCGCATCGAAGGCCTGCCCTCAGACGTCAAGGCGTCGACAGCGATGCTGGACGAGGCGGAAAAGCTCCGTGGCGGTGCAGATAGGTTCTGGATAGTCCAATCGCCTCGCCGGCATCTTCCGGCATATTTCGCGCAGGACATTGGCCGGATGACGAGCGCGAACCATGCGATCGCTTCGTCGCGAGCGAAGGCGCAGGGCGCGGTGCATTCGAGAAGTGCCGCGCTCCGCCGGGTCAAAGCAGCGCATTTCACCGTTGACCAGCGCTTCGGCGACTAGCGAGCGCACGTGACCATCTCCGCTCTTAATTCCACTGGCAAGGAAGCCCGCCATGAACATTGCCGTATCCCCGACTGCGGAAGCTCCTTCTGCGCGTGCTCAAGTACAGTGGAGCCGTCGCTGGGAAAGCGAATTGCAGCTCACCGATCATGGCGAACTCGCCGAGTTCTTCCGGAAGAGTTACGGGCCGACCGGTGCGTTCAATGCGCAGCCATTTGAGGGCAACCGAAGTTGGGCCGGGGCGAGGCCTGAAGTCCGCATTATCGGTTACGACGCGCGCGGGGTAGCTGCTCATGTTGGGCTACTACGCCGCTTCATCAAGATTGGTGGGGTCGATCTACTCGTTGCCGAACTGGGGTTGTATGCGGTGCGTCCGGATCTCGAAGGGCTGGGAGTCAGCCACGCAATGCGCGTGACGTATCCGATACTGCATGAGCTTGGGGTTCCATTCGGCTTTGGTACGGTTCGGCCTGCGCTTGAGAAACATATGACCCGACTGGTCAAAAGGCAGGGGCTCGCCACCCTGATGTCTGGCATTCGCGTCCGCTCCACGCATCCGGATGTCTATCCCAATTTGTCGCCGATCCGCATCGAAGACGTGATCGTGGTGGTTTTCCCGGTTGGACGCTCGATAAGCGAGTGGCCGGCCGGGACGATCATCGATCGGAACGGGCCTGAGTTGTGAAAGAGCTTTTCCCCCTATCTGCTGTCCGTTGCGACTACGCTGACGTGAGCGGAAGTCGCCCCGTCTATTTGACCTTCGATGACGGGCCAAATCCATTTTGCACGCCAGAGGTGCTCGATGTGCTGGCGCAACATGGGATTCCGGCGACGTTCTTCGTGATCGGCACGTACGTGGCCGAACAACCTGAAGTCATTCGAAGAATGATCGCGGAAGGGCACGAGGTTGCGAACCACACGATGACGCATCCGGATCTATCCAGATGCGGACCAGCGGAGGTACGCGATGAAGTTCTGATGGGAAACGAGGCGATCCGTTCGGCGTGTCCGCATGCCTCACCCAGGCACATGCGAGCACCTTACGGCATGTGGACACAAGAGGTGCTCGCTGTGTCAGCGAGCGCTGGTCTCACAGCTGTGCACTGGTCGGTCGATCCGAGAGATTGGTCTCGCCCCGGGGTTGATAGAATTGTGAATTCAGTGCTGGCGGGCGTTCGCCCAGGTGCAATTGTGCTCCTGCACGACGGATATCCTCCTGATGAGGAGCGACCGTGCACTGATGCCACGCTGCGTGATCAGACCACGATGGCGCTGTCACATCTGATCCCGGCACTACAACGGCGCGGGTTTGTAATCCGTCCACTTCCTCAACTTCATTGAACAAAAACTGACACCCTATGGACCTGCTCGCTACAACCAGTGCCGTCGCTGTTTCGTCTTATGCGCTGCTCTCGACAATCTACAAGAGCGCGCAAGCGCTTTATGCCCAGCCGATGAATAACTCATCGCTGCAGGACAGCCCGGGACAATCGGAGGTCGTTCTTCCCAGTGTAGACGTCATTGTGCCGTGCTTCAACGAGGATCCGAACACGCTCGCCGAATGTCTGGAGTCGCTTGCGAGTCAAGACTACGCCGGAAAGCTACAGGTCTATGTGGTCGACGACGGATCTGCAAATCGCGACGTTATCGCCCCTGTACACAAAATCTATGCGAATGATCCGAGATTCAGCATCATCTTGCTGGCAAGCAACGTTGGAAAGCGCAAGGCGCAGATCGCCGCAATACGCAGCTCATCCGGGGACCTGGTGCTCAACGTCGATTCGGATACGATACTTGCTGCTGACGTTGTCACCAAGCTTGTATTCAAGATGCGTGACCCGGAAATCGGTGCGGCCATGGGTCAGTTGATAGCGAGCAATCGCAGCAAAACCTGGCTGACCAGGCTGATCGATATGGAATACTGGCTGGCGTGCAACGAAGAGCGCGCGGCACAGGCTCGTTTCGGTGCGGTCATGTGCTGCTGCGGCCCATGTGCTATGTATCGTCGCTCCGCGCTCGCTTTGCTGCTTGATCAATACGAAGCGCAATTCTTTCGCGGGAAGCCGAGCGATTTCGGCGAGGATCGCCATCTAACGATCCTCATGCTCAAGGCGGGATTTCGAACCGAATATGTCCCGGACGCGATCGCAGCAACGGTCGTCCCGGACAGCCTTGGGCCATATCTACGTCAGCAACTCCGTTGGGCGCGCAGTACCTTTCGGGACACGTTTCTTGCATTACGCCTGCTGCCAGAGCTCGATGGCTATCTGACGCTAGACGTTATCGGGCAAAATCTCGGCCCGTTGCTTCTCGCCCTTTCATCGCTGGCTGCGCTCGCGCAGCTCCTAATCGCAGGCTCTGTACCCTGGTGGACGGGAGTGACGATTGCAGCAATGACAATGGTCCGGTGCAGTGTGGCAGCCATTCGTGCTCGCGAAGTGCGGTTTCTCGGCTTCTCGCTCCACACACCGATCAATATCGTTTTCTTACTTCCTTTGAAGGCCTATGCGCTTTGTACATTGAGCAACAGCGATTGGCTATCGCGCAAGGTCACCAACGTGCCGGCCGTAGGGGAAAAGCAGCCTGTCGTCCTGCACCCGAGCGCTGGACGAAGTCCTGCAAATATAGGGGAACTGTGTAGTACGTTTTCGCACCGTCCATCGAGCCTAGCGGCGACGGAGAGTGTTTGCGGTCGCGATCGTTCGACTGCCTGCAAGTAGGTAATTGGCTCATGACCCTGGACGCAAACCATCAGCTATTAGAGCGAGAGTTGGCTGTCGACGATCCATGGCGCCTCGACAGTAGTTCATTCGAGCAGGAGCGATATGCGCAAATGCTCCGGATGTCGCGTTGCAACGGAGATGTTGCGTGTGCCCTCGAAGTAGGATGTGCAGCCGGTGCATTCACGGACATGCTGGCGCCGCTTTGCGAGCGACTCACGGTGGTCGATGTCATGCCGCAGGCGATCGAGCGAGCGCGACGACGGACCAGGAAGTGGTCACATATCACGTGGGTGACCTGCGACATTCAACGGTTCTCGACCACCGAGCAGTTCGATTTGATTGTAGTGGCCGAGGTTCTCTATTACCTCAAGGACATTGTCGAGATGCATGCGGCCATCCGCAACCTGGTGAGTATGCTTGCGCCAAATGGAGCTCTGATTTTCGGGTCCGCACGTGATGCCACATGTCAACGCTGGGGTCATGCTGCTGGTGCCGAAACGGTGATCGCTCTCTTCAAGAAGAGCCTATCGGAGGTGGAGCGTCTGCACTGCCACACCGAGTTGGTCAACGAAGACTGCTTGATCGTTCGGTTCCGGAAGCCGGGTCACTCGTCAGAACCATCAAACGTCGGTCACTAGGTTAGGGGGGCGTATGCGCATCTGCGGCATCAAATTAACACATGACGGTGCAATTGCTGTCGTCGAGGACGGGCGGCTTGTCTTTTGCACCGAGCAAGAGAAGCGCGGCAACAGTCCACGCTATCAATCCGTCGAGAATCTCGATGCAGTCGTGCTCGCCTTGGCGGAGCATGGCCTGGATCCGCGGGATATCGATCAGTTCGTCATCGACGGCTGGGATGGGGAGATTGAGTCGCAGTTCCAGGTCCTCAGTGGAGCTGTGCCGATTGCGCTGAAAGGGGCACCATATGTCGAGCGCCATGCTGAGGGCCTTCTTGATTCCGTCGACGGCTTTGGCCTGATCCTCGGCGGCAAGGTGTTTCCATATAAGAGCTACCCGCACGTCACGGGCCATGTCGCGTCAGCATATAGCACCAGTCCCTTTGCCAGCGCGGGAAAACCCGCGTTTTGTCTGGTATGGGATGGCTGCATCTTTCCACGTCTTTACTATGTCGAACCTCGGGGCGCACGGCTCATTGCATCCCTGTTTCCGATGATCGGCCATGCCTATGCTGCCGCGGGTCTTCACTTCGGACCTTACAGGCAGCCGAACCGCTCCAGTTGGGATTTGGGCATCGCCGGCAAGCTGATGGCTTACATCGCGCTTGGCTCTGTCGACGAAAGCATCGTGGCAGTGTTTCAGGAGCTCTATGAAAAGCGCTTCGCCGCTGACACGGAGCAGGCTCGTCGCTACCGCGCTGACATCAACAACGCGGAATCGTCTCTTGCAGCTATCCACGACTTCTTCGAGGCAAGCGCATTGCGCCTGACGGCCAAGCGAGCGGAGGACGTCCTTGCGTCGTTTCACGTGTTCGTGGAACGTCTTCTTGTCAAGGAAATGGCGATGGTTCTGCTTCGACACTCGTCGCTTCCGGGAGCACGAAATCTATGTATCGCCGGAGGCTGCGGTCTCAATATAAAGTGGAACAGCGCGCTTCGTGCGACGGGATTGTTCGATGATGTTTGGGTGCCGCCCTTTCCGAATGACAGCGGCTCGGCAATCGGCGCTGCTTGCGGCGCCATGGCGGCGCAAAATGGCTTCGGGCCATTGGAATGGTCAGTCTACAGTGGTCCGGCCCTGCAGGACAGCGAGCTTCCGCCGGAATGGGAGGCGGCGCCGTGCAGTCTGCGTGATCTTGCGGCGATTCTCGCCGACGACAAGCCTGTCATCTTCCTTTCCGGGCGCGCCGAGCTTGGGCCGCGGGCGTTGGGCGGCAGAAGCATTCTTGCAGCCCCAAGCTCCCCGGCAATGAAAGATCATCTCAACGACATCAAGCGTCGCGAGCACTTCCGACCGGTGGCGCCGATTTGTCTGGAGGATCGGGCGCCGGAGATCTTCAGCCCAGGCACGCCAGATCCTTACATGCTGTTCGATCACCAGACCCGGGCGGAATGGCGCGATAAGATCCCCGCTGTGGTCCATCTTGACGGCTCGGCGCGCCTGCAGACAATTTCCCGCAACTCTCCGCACCAAATCGCCGCGCTTCTCGTCGAATTTGAGCAACTCACGGGCATTCCGCTGCTCTGCAACACGAGCGCCAACCTCCACGGACGCGGATTCTTCCCGGATGCTGCGGCGGCCTGCCAATGGGGGCGTGTCGAGCATGTGTGGTGCGACGGCGTGCTCTGGACCAAAACGGCCGTCAAGAAGCCATCGTCTGCGGAACGACTTCTGTCAGCCTAAGATGAACATGTCCACTGTAGCGATCGACCTTGCCGGCGTGAAAAAGTCATTTGGCGACAAGGTCATCGTCAATGAACTGTCGTTCTCGGTTGCGCGCGGAGAATGCTTCGGCCTGCTTGGGCCAAATGGAGCTGGCAAGAGTACGATTGCGCGTATGCTCCTCGGCATGATTTCGTCGGACGCAGGCAAGATTACGGTCCTCAATGAGCCTGTGCCTTCCCGCGCTCGTGTGGCGCGTGTGCGCATCGGCGTCGTGCCGCAGTTCGATAACCTTGAACTCGAGTTCACTGTGCGAGAGAATCTGCTTGTGTTTGGCCGCTATTTCGGCATGAGCGCTCGCAAGATCGAGGCGATCGCGCCCTCGCTGCTCGAGTTTGCGCGCCTCGAAAGCAAGGCGGACACGCGCGTCTCTGAGTTGTCCGGTGGCATGAAACGGCGGCTGACGCTGGCGCGGGCGCTAATCAATGACCCGCATCTGCTCGTGATGGACGAGCCGACGACTGGTTTGGATCCGCACGCCCGTCACCTGATTTGGGAACGTCTGCGAGTTCTGCTTGGGCGGGGCAAGACGATTCTCTTGACCACTCACTTCATGGAAGAGGCCGAACGCTTGTGCGATCGGCTGTGTGTCCTCGAGGGTGGACGCAAGATCGCCGAAGGCAAGCCAGACGACCTGATCGATGAGCATATTGGCTGCAACGTGATCGAAATCTATGGGGGTGATCCACATCAGCTCTGCGAGCTGATCAAGCCGTATGCGCGGCGCGTCGAAGTGAGTGGAGAGACGCTCTTTTGTTATGCGCCATATCCGGAGCAGGTGCGCGAGCAACTGCGTGGGCATGCGAGCCTTCGTATTCTGCAGCGCCCCCCGAATCTCGAAGACGTGTTTTTGCGGCTGACCGGGCGCGAGATGGAGAAGTGAGCGATGGGTGAAAGTTATGCAGCGGTGATGCCCGCTAACGCGTACAACTGGATCGCGGTATGGCGTCGGAACTTCCTCGCATGGAAGAAAGTCGCACTTGCATCGATTCTCGGCAACCTCGCAGATCCTCTAACCAATCTGTTTGGCCTCGGCTTTGGCCTTGGACTGATCCTGGGGCGCGTCGAGGGCACGTCGTACATCGCGTTTCTGGCGGCTGGTATGGTCGCGACCAGCGCCATGACGTCGGCGACCTTTGAAACCATGTATGCAGCCTTTGCACGCATGGACGCCAAGCGCACCTGGGAAGCAATTCTCTCTACTCAGCTCACGCTTGGCGATATCGTTCTGGGTGAACTGGTGTGGGCGGCCAGTAAGTCCGTTCTGGCCGGAACAGCGATCGGGATCGTCGCCGCCGCGCTCGGTTATGCATCATGGCCATCCATTCTCTATGCGATGCCAACAATCGCCCTTACTGGCCTTGTCTTCGCCAGCCTGGCGATGGTCGTCATATCCCTTGCGCCAAGTTACGATTACTTCGTGTTTTACCAGACACTTGTCCTCACTCCTATGGTGTTTCTGTGTGGCGTGGTCTTTCCGACAAGCCAACTGCCCGACTCATTTCGGCACTTCGTCGGCTTATTGCCGCTCGCACATTCGGTCGACCTTATTCGCCCAGCGATGCTTGAGCGCGGTGCCGACAGTGCTGCCCTGCACGTAGGTGCGCTCTGCGTTTACGCGGTTTTGCCCTTTTTCGCGTCGACAGCACTATTTCGGCGCCGCCTGCTGCGTTGACGTGAGTTGAGCGAAACGGAGAAGGTCAAATCGATGCAGTGTCACGATGCTTCTGCGGTAGCTCGGGAGTGACCTGGTCTATTAGAGCAGCTTCTGCAATGGCCTTAAAAGGCCGCGATCGAGCCAGGTCTACGGCCGCCTGTTCGGTCGATCGGTGTCGGACGCCAGCAGCCTTGCTTCTGAGCGCCTGTCGCTAGGCGCCGAGATGGACCTTGCAAAGTTGTGTTGTGCTGTCTGGCCCGCGCACCCGGCGGGGCGTGACTGTACACATTAGATCGGTGGGGCGGCAGTTAGCCTTCCCGTCATGATCAAAAATGGAGAACGGGATGTTGTGCCTGGGAGTGAGTGGCGGTCTTGATAGAATCTATGAAAGCTCTCCGGAGCTGCCGACTACATTTCTTCACGACGGCGCTGCGGTTCTTGTGCAGGATGGCCGCGTAATTGCTGCTGTCGAAGAGGAGCGCCTCAACCGCGTCAAGCACTCCAATAAGATCCCGAGCAATTCGATCCGATACTGCCTTTCGACCGCAGGAGTCTCGCTCGGCGAGATCGACCGTATCGCGTTCTACGCGACTGAAGCCTACTGCAAAACCATGCTCGAGCGTCTTTCTGTTTCTCAGCCCGTTCCGTTGGACCCCAAACTGTTGCTGCGGCAGCTGCTGGCACGGGAGTTCGGGGCCGAGATCGATCCATCCCGGCTTTCCTTCGTGAATCACCACGAAGCACATGCCGTGAGCGCGTTTGCAATGTCCGGGTTCGAGGAAAGTCTCGTTTTTACGATCGACGGCGGTGGCGATTTTCTCTCAGGCTTATTGGCGGTGGGGTCTGGTACCGAAATTGCGCGACTTGTAAGCTTCCCGGAACATAACTCCCTGGGGCTGTTCTATCTCGAGACGATCCGATATCTCGGCTACGGGTTGTTCGACGAGTACAAAGTGATGGGGCTTGCACCGTATGGTGATCCCGCTCGCTATCGCGAGCTCTTCGCGCAGTTCTACGAGTTGTTGGACAGCGGTGGCTATCGCGTTCACCTGGATCGAATCGGTCCGGCCCTGGTCAATAACATCCAGGTTCGGCGAAAAGGAATGCCATTCACCCAACAACATCGAGATGTCAGCGCTTCCCTGCAGGAAGCGCTTGAGCGGATCGTGTTTCACATCCTGCGCCACCATCGTGAAGCGACGGGCATGATACGCTTGTGCCTGGCTGGCGGGGTAGCCCATAATTGCACGCTGAACGGTAAGCTGCTTTATTCCGGGCTATTTGATGACATCTTTGTTCAACCCGCGGCGCATGACGCCGGTTGCGCACTCGGCGCTGCATTGATGGTATCAAGCGAGCTGGGGAGGCCAGCGCCACGCGAGCGACTGCCGGACGTTTATTGGGGGCCTGATCTCGGGAACGAGCAAGCCGTAGAGCATGAGCTCAACGCATGGTCAGGCCACCTCGACATTCAACGAAGTGATGACATAGCATCCAGTGCGGCAGACTGGATGGCAAATGGTGCTGTAATCGGCTGGGTTCAGGGCCGGTCTGAGTTCGGCCCACGTGCGCTCGGTAACCGCAGCATTCTTGCGGACCCGAGGCCTGCGGAAAACAAGGACCGCATCAACGCGATGGTCAAGAAGCGCGAGGGCTATCGCCCCTTTGCGCCATCTGTACTGGAGGAGGATGCGAGCGAGTTCTTTGAGCTGCCGGACGGCACGCGGCAGCTCCCCTTCATGAACTTCGTGGTTCGTGTGCGTGAAGCCAAGCGTAACGTGCTCGGTGCGATCACCCACGTTGATGGGACCGCTCGGCTGCAGACAGTATCGCGCAGGACAAACCCCACCTATTGGGATGTAATTAGTGCGTTCAAGAAGCGAACGGGCATTCCGATTCTTCTAAATACCTCATTTAACAACAATGCCGAGCCGATCGTGCAGTCCGTGTCAGATGCGATCACCACGTTCTTGACGACTGACCTGGACGGACTTGTTGTTGGCCCTTTCCTCGTCAGGAAGCGGCCAGCATCACTGCAGGATTGGAGTGCACTGGGCGTGTCATTGCCGCCGTATGCATCCCTTCATCGTGTTCGCTCCTACACAGCGCCGGATCGCCAGGAAACGGTCTGCGAGATCCGCACGGGACATTCCGCCCACTATAGTATGCGTATCTCGCATGAGCTTTTCGAGACTTTGATGCGGATCGAGGGCGAGGCGTCGCTTAGCTGTCTTTTCGACGCAACCATGCTGGACCAGGCCAAGCGTGAAGATCTCGTGAAGGAATTGCGGCTCGTGTGGGAGGTGCGGGGCGTTCGCCTGCATCCTCCGCGCGCTCGAGGGCACAATAAAGTGCAAAGCGAAACATAGCCCGAACTCATGAGCAATGGCCATGGCTATACCTGCATGTGAGCGAGCCAGGCCATCCGACGCACAAGGTGCCATCGGGCATCCGACCGAAATCGGGTGCGTCGACGTAACACCGCTGAAGAAAATACGTAAGCTGTTGAAAGAACGCGGCACACCAGGGATAACGCTGCTATGAAGTTCTACCGACGCAGCTCGCCGACACCGCGATTTCAGGCCATGGCATCGGACGAGATGATACGTGAGATGTCTGCAATGACGTCTCTTGTCCAAACTGGACCCCGGGAAGAGGCAATGCAGATGCTTAGCGGTTCGAGCAATGACCGGTTCGTAGTTTCCCGGCGACGTACGGGGCTCGGCGATTGCCTGTGGTCACTGGCGGCAGCCTGGCGTTTTGCAAAGCAGACGGGACGGACGCTAGTCATTGATTGGCGGGGATCTTGTTATCTCGATGAGCCATTTACCAATGCCTTTCCAGTCTTCTTCGAACCGGTTCAAGACATTGCCGGTGTGCGGGTGATTTGCGATGACGAGATCAACCAGTGCTCATTTCCGGGACCATTCTTCCCGACCTGGTGGAACAAGCCATCCATCGATTGCGTCTATCGCCCGGACCAGCAGATTTTCCGCGAACGCGACGAGCTCGATCAACTGTTCAAAAGTCAGAAAGATAGTGACGCTAATACGGTTGTGTGTGACGCCTGCCTGATGTGGCGCTGCGATCAGGAGGCCGAACGAGAAATCTTTCGGAGCATCAAGCCACGACCTGAAATTCAGGCTCGGATTGATGCTATCTATCGCGAGCACTTTGAACCGTACAGCGTAATCGGCATCCATGTCCGACATGGCAACGGCGAGGATATCATGGGGCATGCTCCCTACTGGGCTGACCCGGAGCGCGCCTTGCGACAGGTCTGTGATGCCATCGATAAGGCCAGGGCGTTACCCCAAGCAAAACCCGTGAGGGCTTTCCTGTGCACGGACAGCCCGCTCGTCCTTGAGAAGGTTTCGACTATATTTCCTGATGTCTTCACGATCCCAAAACGGTTCCAGGCACCTCAGGCCGGCCCATTGCACAACGCCGCGCTCGGAGCCGAGGGAGGCTTTTCCGCCCTGATCGATATGTATCTCCTTGCGCGCTGCGACACCGTGATCCGTTTTCCCCCGACGAGCGCCTTCACGCGCTATGCGCGTCTCTTTGCACCACGCGTTATAGAATTCGATTTGAACGATCCGAGCCGATTGATCCTGATTGAAGAAACCTCGCAAGAGCTCGTGGCTTCATGAAAGTCGTAGCCCGATTGATCGATGTGATTGCCGCGTTTTGCATCCAGCAGTATTGGCAGATCTCTTCGGGGCGGAAATCATGTGCCAAAAGTGATGCTCTGCCCCGAAGTTCCACCGGAGAACAGAACGACGCGGCGGCCGAATGTCTTCCGCTGAAGCTCAACGTCGACAACAATGACCTTAACGTGCCGCCGCCGCGTTAAACCGGCGGAACAAGTCAAAGTCTTCGCCTTGGGGGGATCCGCAAGTCGAAGCTGGTCGGTGGTCGATCGCGGATGAACACATCCAAAGGCTCTCCCTCCAGGCGGCCAGTTCCGTCGTGGCGGTCGGGCGCTCGCTGGTGCGGACGGGCGCTCTCGAGTTGCACTATTTTGGGGAAACATTCAGCACGCCAGGTCGTGGTCCGGAATCAATCCGCCCCGCGATGTGCCAGTGCTGGACATGGCAGAGCAGGGCGCGATGAAGTCAGCATCAAGTTGCCGGCGAATCTAACGTACAGAGCTGGTAACGTCAGTTTTCGAATTGACGCGGCTACTGGCCGCGGCCGCTATCCTGATCGTCGTTGCTTCGACGAGAGGCGCTGGCCTCCGCCGGCTCTTCCGGTTGGGCGATCAGCAAATAGAGCGCGGCTCGTAGCCGTGTCTTGACGCAGGCGAATGCGCTCGCTTCATTACGTAGCTGATGCACCATCACTGTCACAAAACAAACGCATCGCGTCTTGAACCCGCCAAGCATTCCGCGTGCGCGACATTAGGACGCAAAACGGAAGCGGATTTACCTGCATCGCCGTGGCCCAAATCCTGCTACGCGTGCGGCGCGCAACAGGACAGGAGGCGGGCGTGGGTCTCGATCTGCCAAATGACGATCTGATCAGAGGCTCGCTGCCCGAAACACATTTGGGTTGCCCCTTTCACGCCGATAAAGCCGGTGTTCATGGCGGAGAGCAGAAGGTGATGTTGCTCACCGGAGCATCGCGCGGAATTGGTCATGCCACTGCCAAGCTGTTCTCGGAGGCGGGCTGGCGCATCATTTCTTGCGCGCGCCAACCGTTCGACGGCGAGCGATGCCCCTGGGAGGCAGGGAACGAGGATCATGTCCAAATCGACCTCAGCAATCATCGAATGCTGCCGCGCGCGATCACCGAGGTCAAGAGACGCTTGGCCGGCGCACCTTTGCACGCGCTGGTGAATAATGCCGGTGTCTCGCCGAAAACACCCACTGGCGATCGGATGACGTCGTTGACGACGTCAACCGAGACCTGGATGAGGGTGTTCCATCTCAATCTGGTGGCCCCGATCCTGCTGGCGCAGGGTTTGTTTGACGAGCTAAGAGCCGGGTCAGGATCGATCGTGAATGTGACTTCGATCGCGGGCTCGCGGGTGCACCCGTTCGCCGGCAGCGCCTATGCGACCTCGAAAGCTGCGCTTGCGAGCCTCACACGCGAAATGGCCCATGATTATGCGCCGCATGGCATTCGCGTGAATGCGATCGCGCCGGGCGAAATCAGGACGGACATGTTATCGCCCGACACAGAAGCGCGTGTCGTGCCAAGTATCCCGTTGCGCAGAGTGGGAACCCCGGATGAAGTGGCCAAGGTCATCTTCTTCCTGTGCTCGGATGCGGCGAGCTATGTCACGGGGGCCGAGGTGCCGATCAACGGTGGGCAACATCTGTGAATCGGCCGGCCTTGGCGACAAAGATCGAGGATGTAGTGCAGGAAGATGTTGGCAAGGAGCGGGCTGATGCCCGCCCCTTGTGGCGTGCCCCTGTCCGTCTCTTGCTTCTCGCCGCTCTCAAGAACGCCGGAGCTGACTTGAGCTGCAGCAGCGGTACTTATGTTCTCCGCTGACGACGCGCACGCAATCCGCAAAAATGAATGAAGGCACACTGTAAGTTTACCGTCGTGCCATGGAAAGGTGTCACGGTTCTATGTCATCTCGTCAACACTTGGCGTTAGATCGAGAGTGACATGCAAAACGCAGCTCGCCAACCAGGACAAGGTACCAGGGAGGACGATCAAGACAACGGAGGCCGCCTCATGCTGGATATCCCTTCCTCACACGAAAGACCTGCCTCGCAACCTGAGCCCGAGGGTAAACTCTCGGGGGAGCCGTTGCGTGAGAGCGCGCTCACCGGCATCTTCGAAATATCGAAAATTCTTACCGCTCCTTGTCGGCTCGAAGTGACGTTGGCCAATGTTGTTGGTCTTCTGCAATCGTTTGTGCAGATGCGACACGGCATCGTCTCACTGTTCGACGACGACGGCATGCCGGACATTACAGTGGGCGCCGGCTGGAGCGAAGGTAGCGACGAACGTTACCGGATGCGACTGCCGCGGAACCCAATCGACCAGATCATCGCGACAGACAGGCCTCTTGTCGCCGAGAACGTGGCCGCCGAGCCGGTATTCAGCGCTGTCGACCGGGAAGTGCTCGGCGCCTCCGAGAATATGCCAGTGTCGTTCATCGGGGTTCCGATTCGCATTGATCCGAAGGTCGTGGGTACGCTGACGGTCGACCGCATCCGGGACGATAGGTCGAGTCACCGGCTCGAGTACGATGCGCGACTGCTCGCCATGATCGCCAACCTGGTGGGACAAACAGTGAAGTTACATCGCTTGTTCGCCTGCGATCGCGAACGACTGATGGCGGAGAAAGACCGGCTACAAAAGCAAGTACTGGAGCTCAGGCAACCCGCCCGGGAGCGCAAGAAGCTAGACGTCCATGGGATCATTGGCGACAGTCCGGCGCTGCGCGGGCTGCTCGAGAAGATCGCGGTTGTAGCCAGATCGAACAGCACGGTTCTGCTGCGTGGCGAATCCGGCACAGGAAAGGAACTCGTAGCCAAGGCCATTCACGAATCATCGTCCCGCGCCAGGCGCCCGTTCGTTAAGCTGAATTGCGCGGCGCTTCCTGAGACGGTTCTGGAATCCGAATTATTTGGTCATGAGAAAGGCGCCTTTACCGGTGCGTTCAGCTCGCGCAAGGGACGCTTCGAACTTGCTGACAAAGGAACGCTTTTTCTTGACGAGATCGGCGAGATCTCAGCTCCGTTCCAGGCGAAGTTGCTGCGCGTTCTGCAAGAGCAGGAGTTCGAGCGCGTCGGCAGCAACCAGACTATTAAGGTCGATGTTCGAGTCATAGCTGCGACCAACAAGAACCTTGAAGAGGCTGTCGCAAGGAGCGAGTTCCGCGCGGACCTTTACTATCGCATCAGCGTAGTTCCCTTACTGTTGCCACCGCTGCGCGAAAGACGCAGTGATATTCCGCTGCTTGCCAGGGAGTTCCTCAGAAATTTCAATAACGAGAACGGCCGTACTCTGACGTTGGAGGCGAGTGCGATCGATGTACTGATGACCTGCGGCTTTCCGGGAAATGTCCGCGAACTCGAAAACTGCATCGAGCGGACAGCGACGCTGTGCGCCGGATCATCGATCGTGAGAAGTGACTTTGCATGCTGCCACGGCCAGTGCCTTTCCGCGATGCTGTGGAAAAGCACGTCGGACGAGAGGAAAGACCAGCCCGCACCCATGCCACCGGTGCCCGCAAAATCCATCATGCCGCTAGCTGAAGCGACCCAGCCGGTCCAGTCTGTCGGCGGCGAACTGGCCTCACTGGGGCCCCCCGGCACAGTTCTCGTTAGTGGCGCGAAGATGGCCGATCGCGAACGGGTCATTGCGGCCATGGAGAAATCTGGCTGGGTGCAGGCAAAAGCAGCGCGCCTGCTAGGACTAACGCCGCGCCAGATTGGCTATGCGCTGAGGAAATATGGAATCGAGATAAAGCGGTTCTGAACGACGACATCGGTCGGAACAGCTACTGCCAAATAGCTATACGAGGACGATCTCCGATAGGCAATCTCATCGCAATCTGAAGGGAATGCGTCCGCCCTCGGCGGCGACTTGGCCCCGAGCGAAACCACCCCGCCCGCTTGCGAGGCTGCTGTGCCGTTCGGCGTCAAGCCAACGCTGACCGGAATGCTCGAAAGGCGGGCTCACCTGGTTCGGTGAGAGATGGACTTGCGCGCTCATGACATGCAGAGCGTCACCTGCGGACCATGCAATCGCGAATTGCTCGACATCTAACAAGCTATCATGCCTGTCCGTCGATCAAGCTCGCACTAGTAAGCGGTAATGCCGCCCGCTCGTGATTAGCAGCAGTAATCTGTCGCAAGCTGTCCTGGCGTCACTCAGCTGGCGTGCCCTGCGGAACAGCGCTGTCGCAGCCCTCACTTGTGTCGGCATTCGTTCGTCAGGAAAAGCGGGCTAGAGGGGCGCATCACCCGATCTAAGCCTCTGATGGCAAGCCAATTCCAAAGGGGCGGCGATGGTACAACATTTGCTGTTCTCCTCGCAGCTGTCGCAACTTTTGGAGCAACACCGTGCACAATGTCGTCTGCATCAAACAGGTTCCGGACTCGGCGCAGATCCGCGTGCACCCCGTGACCAATACAATCATGCGTCAGGGAGTGCCGACCATCATCAACCCATATGACCTCTTCGCGCTGGAGGCAGCGCTGGAGCTGCGCGATCGGTTCGGGGGCGAAATTACCGTGCTTACAATGGGACCGCCATCGGCGGAAGATTCCTTACGAAAGGCGCTGACTTATGGCGCCGATCGCGCCGTCCTACTCACCGATCGCCTCTTTGCGGGCTCCGACACCCTGGCCACAACGTATGCACTTGCAACAGCCATCCGAAAAATTGGTAAGGAGTATGGCCCGACAAACCTCATCTTCACGGGAAAGCAGACCATCGACGGCGATACGGCGCAGGTTGGGCCCGGTATCGCAAAACGGCTGGGCGTACTACAGCTAACTTACGTTGCGAAGGTCAGATCCTTAGATCTCGCCGCCCATACAATTGAAGCGGAACGACGCTCCGAAGGTGGTGTTCAGGTGCTGCACACGAAGCTGCCTTGTCTCATCACTATGCTGGAGGCAACGAATCAGATTCGGCGGGGCGCGATGGCGGATGCCTTGCGTGCTGCGCGTGCCCCAATCGTGAAATGGAGCGCGCACGATGCCGGTATCGAAGACGTCTCCAAATGCGGTCTCAAGGGATCGCCGACAGTCGTCAAGCGAGTGTTCGCTCCCTCTGCGCGGGCTGAGAAGGCGGCGCTGGTTGAGGCCGCCGAGCAACCGGCGCAGGCGTTGATAGACGCTATTTTCAAGCATCAACCGAAGCTCGAAGCCGATCTTGCGGCACTTGTGCGTGACGCTTGATCTGGAGAGCCCTGGCAACGATAGATCGAAACGGTCCAAGGATGTACCAACGCCAAGGGGCACCCGCGTCCAGTGAGCGCTCAAGATGTAGCTACGCACCTCAGCCCGCGACCAGCGCGTTCTGGTCCATGGCGTTCTTCGATTGCTCGCGATCACCTGGGACTACGCTTGTTCCGTAGACCACGTTATGGGCTCGATCGATGCCCGGAGCTGGCCGCGATTGCCAGGCGCATCGACAAAGGGTGCGCATGCGTTGCGTCCAGATCCCACTGTATGGTCGTGTTCGACGGCGTTGAGGCAACTGCTTCGCCGTAGTTGTCACGAACGAAGACGGAGCACGTCAGCGACCGGGACCACCATGCTAGCGCGATGCCGTTAAACGCCCAAAGCTCTGTCGCGCTGTTCAGGCCAAAACCCACCTATGTGGCACCTCCCGGGCAATCTCTACCCATTTTGAGTGGCGGCTTGCTGTTCGCTGTTTGGTTTCTGACGGCGGTGCAAAGCCTGTCAGGTTCAATACACTTGGTGTAAGGAGTCGGTCACGGGCGCTGTGTCAACGTATTCAGAATCTTATGGAGTGAGTGCACGAGTTGGCACGGTGATTGCTGTAACGGTCCTAGAACACAGCTTGGTGGTGGTACTCGTGAACGCGAAAACTAGCGGCGGTCTCTTTGAGACGGTCGTGCCGGCCAGCAGCCAGCATTTCGCGAAGCTTGGGGCCGAAGGCTCAAGAGCCCGGTAGATGCGAGTGGTTCTTGCAATGCTGTACCAAGCTCAAAGCGGTTCGATGAACTGGCAGGAGCAGCAACCGCGATGGCTCGATCCATTCACGACAGATCGCGAAAGCTGGAAGCGCCCCGGGACAACCAGACACGCCACTCCCGCATGTGACGTTAGCCTGCCGATGGCGTGCGCGGCGCAATATCTCACCACGACTCTGCAAGGGAATGCTGGCCGGGCCGGGCATTCGCGGCATCGGACTTTTCGTGGACCGGAATCCGTCTGGATCGCCGCTGCTCAATTTATGAACGCGTTCGCTTCGATACGCGTGTGCAGGACTGAGCATGCCGCTGTGTGCTACCGCAAAGCTGGCCACGAAGAAGTTCGCCTGGCTGATGAACGCGATCATAAGCCCATCGAAACCAACGTACTCGCGGCAGCCAATCGTTGGCCCGGACACGAAGTTGCTTCGTCAAGGACCGTTCTCTCCTCATCGCCAGGGGTCAAATGACATCTCAAGCGTCTCGATTTATACCGGATCAACCTCCGCAGATATCCTGCGAGTATTTAACTGAGCAAGCGCGAGCTCTGTTCGGCCCGCATCCGTTCGGTGCGGAGATGTCCCAGGACCAGGTCGCTAGCCTGCTGCCTGAATATCTGGCGATGTCACAGGCGTTCCCGTACCTGCAGGCGGGGTCGCAAAAGGATCTCATATTCGATGCAATGAACCACAATCGAGATATTGCGAGGGACATTGAACTGACCAGCGTGGTCGCAAATTTCATCTGTTGGGATGAGACGGGTGGTTATGGCCAAATTCTCCAGGGCGGCAAGGCGGCGTTACCCGATATTCTGGTGACTGAAAACTTCCACTCGAACTTGTTTAGAAAGGATGCGTCGCAACTACTCGGCAGAGCAATACGGCCCAATTACAGCGCCACGACGAAGCGGTACCTGCATTCTCTCTATGCCGGATTGTCATCGAAAGACCCCTTGGTGCGTTGCGCCTACATGGTCGCTTTTGAGCTACATGCTGCGGACATGATCCAGTCGCTATGGACCACTCTGGTCAAAACCTTTAAGGCGCGGTCCGACGATCTTGAGTACTTCCGCAGCCATGTCGGCGGAGAAGATCCCGCGGAGAAGTATCACGGAGAAATGACAAGCCGGCTGATTGGCGAACTTGTCCCGGCTGGCCGTAATGATCGCTTTTTGGATGAATTCGATCGAGCCTATCGGCTCAGCTTACAATGGTGCCGCGATCTGCTCCGAATTGTCTCACTTGAGAGATATAATCACTCGGAGATCGAACACCATGGCCGTTGTCATTGTGGTTCTGTCAAGTTCTACGTCCGAGCGCCGCGAGAGCTCTCTGCAGTTCGATGCAATTGCTCAATCTGCCAAATGTCTGGATTTCTGCACTTGCTCGTACCTGGCAATAAGCTTGGCATTGAGTGCGGCGAAGAATTCCTCACGGCGTACCAGTTCAACAAGAACATCGCTCGGCACACGTTTTGCCGGGTTTGTGGCGTAAAGCCATTCTATAGGCCGCGGTCGAACCCCTCCGGATTCAGCGTAAATATTCGATGCCTGGATAACAGGACCATCGAACGCATAACAATAAGCGAGTTCGATGGCGAGCATTGGGAGCAAGCATTCCGCTCGATGCACCAGGACCTGGAGTCCTGCGTCGAAGATCAAAACCCTGGAGTGAACTCGAATGGCGCGCGCAATGAATCATAAATCCCGCCTGCTTTCAGAAGAAGCTTTGACAAAATACCGCATAGAGCTGTTGGTGAAGGGGACGGTCGTGATCGGCCCCCAGATATTGTTCACCCAAGATGACTTGGCCAAGATCGATCAGCTGCAGGCTAAGATTCCCGAAGAAGAAGTGAGGGAGGGAGATGCCGGCGACTCGCACAATGTTTTCGTCAAACGCGTGAGGGTAGACCCGCCCGGCCGCGCTCCTAGCGACGCGAGTGGTGCAGCTCCAGGGCAGATCATGGAACTACTTGAAAGGAAAGACCGCAGCTTCGCGCTCAAAAAGATTTTGGGAGCCACGTCAGATTACGTGATTCGCCGATGCCAAATGCATCGGATGCCCCCTGGTTCCTTTGTTGGCATTCATCTGGATGCTGCGAGCGACCCGGATTTCGAGTACTCGGTGATTGTGCAGCTGGCGAGGGACTTCGAGGGGGGTGAGTTCGTGGTATATCCAAGCGGGTACGAACACCAGGTATTCCGACCGCCATTTGGCGCCGTGCTTGTCACCACATGTAAGCTCCAGCATGAGGTGAAGCCTGTGCTGACCGGCGAGCGCCGATCGCTGGTCTACTTCTGTTCAAAACGCAGCGGCGCAAACCGCCGGATCATCGAAAACTCGACCGCTGGCCTATGAGGTGAGGTGACTGAAATGGCTTTCGAATGGTAACGGGTGAGCTCTCAAGAGAGGGTGGTAGCTTGGCCATCTTGTGCTCAGACTGTCCCTCGCAAAGGCAGCCACAAGGCCGGTCGGAAGCCACGGCTAGCCTTGATGCCTGTAAAGGCCACCACGCGTAATCCGAGCGCAGGTTGCTCAGAGTAGTTGTGGCAAGTCATCGTCGCTGCGTCAAACCGGGAGGCGTGTCGCCGCGCGCGATGGTAGACTCGCGTTGCGCGCGCTGCTGCTCGATCGGCCCCGGGCGAGCCGCGCATCCTTACCGCGCTGGGGCCTACGAAAGCCCAGGTTGCGCGGCGCGGGGTGGTCGCGATTGGGGCTGACAGAGCTCGAGCGAGACGAGGCAGACATTCACGTCACGCGGTCAGGTACCGCGCTCGATCGAAAGCAGGGACAAGTTCGGATGAATTGAGCGGTTGAAGATATGGTCGCTGGGATCTCAATCAGACCATTCGCAGTAGCCGATGCTCCAGATCGCGGGCCGCGGGCCTATCGCGCGCAATCACAAGGCACTCCACCGTGCCAGCGTCTTCGTCGGCGGCAAGCGGGATCACGCCCTCCTTGCGTATGCGGTCGAACGGAAATCCTTCCTTGACGAAACGATCATGCGCTGTTTGGAGGGATCGTGATCGAACATTTCTCGCGGATAAAATAACGTTGCAAGCGGAATAGTCGAAGCCCAGCAGCCGGACGGCAATGCTGTGTAACACCGAGCCGCCACCCCAGCGGCCGTTCGCTTCATTAAACAGCAACCGTCCGTCATCTGCGAAAATGGCGTCAATGTTGATCATTCCGCGATATCCGAGGTCTCGCGCAAGCGCCACAAATCGGTAGGCATGCGCCTGGGCAGTCAACCATTGCTCGTTCCCCAGGTCGCTTGGAAGCTCAAGTCCTGTCCAGATCAGAGCTCTTTCGGATGGATCCGTGCTTTTACGTAGACGTATGTTTCCACTGCTCATGAAAACGATTGTACCATCATCCTCGATTTCATACTCGAGATAGAACAAAGACTTGGCCAGGTGGTACGACTCCACGACCAGCGTCTTACACGATGCCGTTGTCATCTCAGACCAAAGCGCGTCAGGATCAAACGACGGCCATGGAATTCGCCGGGTATCTCTTGCCCCAGGTAGTGGATCGCTTTCATTGCCGGTCAGGATCACATTTCCGACTCCACCGGCTCCATTGTCAAGCTTTTACAATGACGCTTCCGGTCTCGGTTCTGAGGGAAGTGACGGCTCTGAATAGTTCGTTTGAGTCCGTCGTGATGGATCCATTGGGCAGTGGAAGTGCGACGCTTGTCGCCAATTGACGGAAGTGGCTCTTTCGGTTCAACAGATCAGGCCCTCGCTGCAGAGCGAAGTCGTCGCCGGCCTGCGGTATGCCCAGCATGGCCGCCAGGCGTGCGACGCCTTCCGTAGAGTAGCAGGGATACAATCGCCAGGTTGATTTCTGACGAATGTGTCTGTTGATTCGCTCAACAACAGTCTTGGACAGAAGTGTGCAATCATCAAGGACCGGAGATTGGCGGCCGCCTTCAGGTACAAGCAGACAAAGACTCGATGCGTCGAAATCGAGCATCGCGCCAATGAAGGATAGCAGATCCGCCGGGATGACTACCGGGGATACTATCAGGTCACCCTCATGAGCAAACCACGCTGAACGGTATGCCGAGTTGGCGGCCAGCGAAAGTTGAGCTCGTGTCAGATCGGCGCCCGACATTTGAGCCGTACCGGCATTCATGATCAGGATCCGCGGCATCCGCGACCTCCGGGCATTTGGGCGCGATCAGACAGGGATCGCGATGCCAACAATGGTGAACTTGCTGCGCCGTGGTGAGGCACTGAGCGAAGGTTGATTTGGCGCCGTCCTGCTCCGAGAGAGGATAGGTCGGTGCTTTCCCATCGACCATTGCAGCACCAGATAATCAGGCCTGTTGAAGCTGAGGATCGCGATCCGGTCTGAGCTCTGGACGCCGAGTTGGCTGTTGAAGGCGCGAGCGATCCGCTCAGTCTGTCGGTTGAGGCTGACATAGCTGAGAGTCTGCCCTTCGAAATGGATCGCAGTTTTGTCGGGGCATACGCAGCGTTTCGCTCGATCAGGCCGCAGAGATCCAACTCGTTATTCATGCGCGTCAGGCCCGCACAGTACGTTTGCTGCGATGCGCTTCCGCCGCAACCCGGAACTGCTTGGCGAGGCCCCGATCACATGCTTTGGTCGGCTCTTGTACAGGCTATGATCACACGGCCTTGGTAGGACCCGGTTTTTGATGGTTGTCATGGGTTGCGAACAATGGATATTGCTTGAGGGATCTCGGCCGATTGATCACTCGTTCTGTCCTGTTGGGCGGCGGTCGTGTGCATCTGTCCGTAGTGATAGACACACCACGAAGACAGTTTCTTGCCGCGTCTTTGATATACAGGCTCGCCGCACATATAGGCCTCTCTGGCATCTCCATCTTTGAAGCCGATGAT
The DNA here is from genome assembly GCF_028128735.1 of Bradyrhizobium sp. CCBAU 53415. Classification (NCBI taxonomy): domain Bacteria; kingdom Pseudomonadati; phylum Pseudomonadota; class Alphaproteobacteria; order Hyphomicrobiales; family Nitrobacteraceae; genus Bradyrhizobium; species Bradyrhizobium sp. CCBAU 53415. The sequence continues at coordinate 121,133 of NZ_LBJF01000001.1, forward strand.
GCAACGGCATTGGCCTTCAATATGGTCGATCAACAGGACCTTCTTGACGCCGTCGGGCTCTTTCAACTTGCCGCTCCATAATGCCAAGCAATATCTTCCAATGCCGCGCTGGTCACGCGGAGCGACAACTGCAGCTCAGGCTCTTTGAAAACCTGCGCAGGCCCGCCGTCTGTCGCACCTTTGCGCGATGGAAATGCCTTGCCACCACGGGAAAGCAGTTTGAACAGAGCGGAAAGCCGGTCCGGCGAACTGATTTTGGCGCGGTGTCGCGCTAGAGGAGGGGCTTGATTCAGATTCGGGAAGCCGCGTCCCCCCGTAGGGGGTTCGGATGGCGGTGTACGTCGGTCAATTCTGACCTCATCGGCTCTCTGGTGTCCCGGCCCAGAACAGCCACATAGTCTCGGTTCCGGAATGGCGAGCCATTCAAAGCTGCGCGCGAGCCATAGCGCCGCAATCGGGACTCGCTGCAGAGCCCTTCCGACCGACCAGCCACCGGGAATGAGGATCATGACCGACCATCGGGGCGTGGATCTGACGAGCTGAGACATTCGCAATCCTTCACAATCCCGGCGGCAGACCAAGATCCAACCTCAAGACCCTACTACTTAACGTTACGTCCGATTCAAGCCCTTTTGGGCAGCCTGTGTGAACGTGGCCAAGCTCTCAGGCTGCCGGAAACGGGCCGCCGGCCGGTCTGGTATCGCACGCATTCAGCGCTGCGATTTGCGTCAGGAGAGTTCGTCATCCCCTTGAGATCCGGAAACGCTCGCCCTTTCGCAACCAAGTGCTCGCTACCTTTGCAGCCCATTGCGTGCCTGACCTCCGCTGCGCCGTCATTGAACCGCTCTGTCACTTCTACCGACGCTGAGCCTTCAATGCCAAATGCAGCATTCGACGATAGTTTTCGACGAGGTCGGCCTGATGAGGACGCGGCCTGTAGCCCTTTGGGGGCGGGCGAGGAACGATCCTGGAAATGTGCCGGCGCCCGTGATCCAACGCACGTCGCGGTCGCTGACTTTGCTTGGTGCGGGATTATCGCAGCGTCTGATAGAGGCGGTACAGCAGCCGCGCACGAGGTTCAATCGACGAGATGTAGAGTTGCTCATGATGCGTATGCGCGCCCTTGCCGTCGACGCCAAGGCCGTCAAGCGTCGCGGTATGCGGCGCGGTGAAATTGCTGTCGGAGCCGCCGCCGCTGAACGCGTCGAGCAGCTCGAAGCCAAGCTCAGCGGCAAGCTTTTTGGCGTGTGCGTAAAGTGCGGCACCGGCGCTGGTCTTCTCATATGGCGGACGGTTCAATTCGCCCAATACCTTCACGCTCACGCCCTCGGTGCGCGATCTGATGCCGAGAATCTTCGGCACCAGCTCGTCGGCGTGGGCCATGGTCGGGACGCGCATATCGACCTGCGCATAGGCCAGTTCCGCGACCACGTTGGGCCTGGTGCCGCCGCGGACGACGCCGACATTGACGGTGATACCGCGTGTGAGATCGTTCATCGCCTCCAGCGTCTGGATCACATGGCCGAGTTCCCGGATCGCGCTGCGGCCATCCTCGGGGCGCGTGCCGGCATGCGCGGGCGCGCCCTTGATGAATACCTCGAAGCGCGCAACGCCCTTGCGCCCCGTGACGACCTTGCCGCCCTCGCGCGACGGCTCGGTCACCAGCACGTATTTGGCCTTGCGGCCCTCGGCCTCGATTAGCGCGCGCGAGGTTGGGCTGCCGATCTCTTCGTCCGAGACGTAGAGGTGGGTGATGCCGAGCGGCGGACGTGCGTCATCGTCGCAGATTTGCCGGAATGCGTGATAGGCGAGATAGGCGCCACCCTTCATATCGTAGATGCCGGGGCCGAACGCACTGTCGCCGTCGATCTTGAATGGTAGCCGTGCGATGGATCCCATCGGATGAACGGTGTCGAGATGGCTCAACACCAGAACGCCCGGTACGCCCTGGCCCCAAGAAGAACGAGTGATCAAATGATCGCCGCAGCCGTCACGCCCCGCAATGCGCTCGACGCTGGCCGGCAGGTCGCGATAGCCTGCTGCGACAACATCAGCCAGTTTGTTGATCTGATCCGGCCGCTCCGTCGGAGATTCGATCACGACCCAGCGGCGAATGCCCTCGAGTATCAGGCCGATTTCGAACGCGTTGCTGGACATAGTTGTCTGACGCCTTTGAATTCGATTGTCATCGCTTCTGCAAGATCACGCCATCGCCATGTACTCACATCAGAATCGAGGCCGAACGTCTAGCGAGTCACCAACCGTTGTGACCCAGGCGTGCCTCTGAATCCGATCTTGCTGCGGCAATGATGTACGCGCCTGTCGATTTTAACTGAGCTACCAAAGCTGGTAGTTTTCGACGGGATTGTGCGGACCAAGAAGACGGCCGTCCTGGACTTGCCCGTTCTGGTGAGCTGCAATTATTCTGATCAGGACCTTGCTGCGACATCCGCGCAAGTCGCATTGCCTGACCAGGTGACCCCCACGCGTCTCAACGCGGGAGATCGCCGGCAAGCGCCAGCATCGCACGAGCGACGAAGCGCCGAAATCGCCGGAGCTGAGGGGGACCGTTCAATGCGAGCTGTGAAACAGTTGCAGCCCGGTCGATTGTTCGATGACTGTCGCTGGAAGCGTGGGATTGAGGCCATCCACCGTTCTGCTCTCCCTGCATCTGCGCAATCCGCGCTCAGTCAAGCAGTAAGGTTCGAAGCGCGCCCCGGAGGTTGATCAATGGATTGCCATGGCCTTGTCGGGTCGCGATAATTCGTCCGATAAAGATGGTATGTGTGCCAAGCACCTTGTGGTCATATAAAATGCATTCGAGCGCGCAAAATGCGTTCGGCAATAACGGTACGTTGAGAACGCCTTGATTCCAAGGCGCTGTATCGAAGCGGTGAACGCCTTTGGGCCCGTCCCGACCGCCAAAATGCAGGGCAAGGTCTTCCTGGTCACTGCGCAGAAGACTGACTCCAAAGCTGCCGCTGGCGAGGATCTCACCATGTGCCTCGGAGCAGGCATTGATGCCAACGACCAGGCACGGCGGCTCCATGCAGATGGACGTCACAGAACTCACCGTGAGTCCACGTCGTCCGGCTGCCGTTCCGGTCGTCACGATGGCGACACCGCTCGCCAGACTACGCATCGCCTGACGGAATTCTGCCGGTTGGATAGACGGCATTTCAAACTGGTGGCTCATGATCTGCCTCTGGAGTTGTACCCGATTCCGACTTTGATCCGTATGGGCGGAATTACGTGACGAGCAAGCTCAGATCGAGCTCGGGTATGACCTCGATGCCCTCTGGATGAGCTACAATCATGGCCAGACGGACGTGCAGTATCTCGTCTTGTTACCCGGCTTGGCGATTGCAGCGGCAGAACTGAGAATTGCCGCCGCCACGAGTTTCAATAGGAGCCTCCTCAAGCAGGAACCGCGCTGAGCGGCCGCCGACGCGCCAGTGCACATGGAGTTGTGGTCGCGATCCGACCAACTGGGCTGGAACCTCGCTCGGCCCGTGCGGATGGGATGATGCCGATTGCAGTACCGGCGCGCGCCTGCCGGAGTTTCTCCGCATGCAGACGGCATCGGCGCACCTAATGCACCTTTAGGAGAATACGCTTTTTTGCCTCGAGAAGATGCTGATCGAGCGTCGCGTGTAGTGCACCCCGCAGCTCCGGCGGGATCGAGCTATCTGTATCGATCAATTCCCGGAACTTCCGAATGATGTGCTCTGTCACTGCAATAGCTCCTTGTGCTTCAATCTTCAGCCAGGACGTCATCGAGTCTCTCCTTTGGCGCGCAGCGCGCTTCGTCGCGGGTCCTCACCTCGGCGGCAATCCGGGCTGCAACAGGCTCTCGTCGATAAAAGTTGGCTCTCGGGCCGCGTGCTCAGCGCGACTTGCTTTGATCAGGGCGAGCGCAGCCGGCGCACGCTCCTCGAAGTCCCGTAGAAGTGACGCCCATTCGCGGCTGTAATATTTTGGCGCTCGTGAGCAGCAGTCTTGGTCGGAGTACCGGAACATCGGCCAGCTCGGCTATCACGCGTTCGACACCGCGATCAGGCGCTTCAGTCGATCGGCTGCGGCGCCGCCATCAAGTGATTCTTGTCCAAGTGCTACACCTTCCTGCAGGGTCGAGGCCCGCCCGGCCACGACCAATGCCGCCGCCGCATTCAAAAGCGCAGCGTCGCGAAGACGACCTGGTACGCCATCAAGCACATTCTGCAGCGCAACGGCATTAGCCTCGGCATCGCTGCTCTCCAACGCGTCGTTGCGGCAGCGGGGGAGCCCGGCTTCTTCAGGCGTCACTTCGAAGGCGCGGACTATACCCGCCTCAAGCGCGGCTACAAAGGTTCGACCGGTGAGGGTTATTTCGTCGAGGCCGTCCGAGCCATGAACAACCCATACCGATTCGGCACCAAGGTTCTTCAAGACGTACGCCAAAGGCTGGACCCATTCGGGAGAGAATACCCCAACGATCTGCCGCTTGACCCTGGCCGGATTGGACAGAGCCTCGATCAGATTAAAGATCGTGTAGGTTCCAAGTGCGCTCCGGATCTGGCCGACGCGCTGCATCGCCGGATAATGGGCTGACGCAAACATGAAGCCTATGTCGGCTTCGTGCACACAACGTGCAATGGCTTCAGGCTTGAGATCGATCTTCACGCCGAGGCGCGCCAACACGTCTGCGGCGCTTGAACCCGAAGACGCAGCGTGTTTCACATGCTTGGCGACAGGAATGCCGACCCCGGCGACGATGAAGGAAGCACACGTGGACACGTTGACCGAATATATAGGGGTGTCGCTCATGCCGGCGATACCGACGGGGTCGCATGCCGCCTCGATGCGCGGCATTCTATTCCGCATCGCGGAGGCGGCGCCGGTGACTTCTTCGATCGTCTCGCCCCGGACGCGCATCCCCATCAACAAGCCGCCGATTTGCGAGGGAGTTGCGTAACCCGACATCATGCTGTCGAAGGCTGACGCAGTTTCCTCGCGTGTCAGAGTGGCGCCGGTGGCAACTTTGCCGATGATCGATCTAAGCTCTTCCATCGAACTTTACACGTGTCTTGCACAAACCTCGATCTCTTCCGCGACGCTCGAGGCGGCAGTCGGTTGAGTGTGGGCGCCCTTAGCGAGGCTACAACCTGACGCCACGTGAGGGTCAAGCTCTCCATTTTGTGGTGCCGTCGAGAGGAGATCGTCGGCCAGCTAGCCTAGAACGCTGTAGTATTTTGATGCTAGGACCGATGGCACTGTCTCGCGCCAGCTGGGCTCTACAAAACAACCTTAACCTCACGGTCGTCCGATCGACCTCATGCGTGCCAATTTACCAAGGAGACGGTGGCGAGCCGCGTGATGCCTCTATGTGACGCTCGGGAGCGAACTTCTGGGATGCAGACGCCCAAGCGCGCAAGCCGATTTGACCGGCAAGGGACTGAAAAAAGAAATCGATTGCCAAACGACATTCTTGAATGCTGCCTCCGTAGATCACGATCGACTATGCGGCTTTTAGGCAAGATCGGCGAAATCGATTGTTTTGATGGAACGCATCAAGGTCGCGAATAGGCCATTCTGCGACGGTACGGCTTGCCGCTGAGCGAGACTCCATTGACCTGATTCTTGATGCGATCAAACAACCCCACCTGATTGTAAATGAAGGTGCGCAGGACAGCCTTCATAGACGATCGACGCGTCCCGTTGATCCGCCCGCATGAGGCGGTGAGTCACCCGTGTTCGGTCCTGTCTTACAGTCGGAATACGCCGTACTGCGGCGCACCGATCGGCGCATTGAGCGAAGCGCTCAATGCGATTGCGAGGGCAGTTCTGGTATCGACAGGATCAAGAATGCCGTCGTCCCAGATTTCCGAGGTCGCATAATAGGCACTTGACCGCTCGCGATATTCTTCAAGAATTGGTGCTCGAATGGCTGCCAATTCCTGCTCCGAGAGGCGCCCTCCGGCGCGAGCCAATTGTCTCGCTTTGACGTGGGTGAGAACTCCGGCGGCCTGCTCGGCACCCATCGCAGATATCTGAGAATTCGGCCAGCTGAACACGAATCGAGGATCAAACGCGCGTCCCGACATGGCGTAAGTTCCTGCGCCGTGCGAGCTATTGCAAATGATCGTAAACTTCGGCACGGACGCTCCAGATACCGCCATGATCAGCTTGGCGCCGTCCTTGGTGATCCCACGCCGTTCATATTCGCGGCCAACCATAAAGCCAGTTACGTTCTGCAGGAAGAGCAGGGGCGTCCGGTTCTTGTCGCACAGTTGAATGAAATGAGCCCCCTTTAGCGCGCTGTCGCCGAACAGCACGCCATTATTGGCAAGGATCCCGATTTGATATCCATGAAGCCGCGCAAAGCCGCAAACGAGTGATGTTGCATAGCGCGGCTGGTATTCTTGAAATCGGCTGCCATCGACCAGACGAGCGATGATCTCTCGCATGTCGAACTGCGCTCGCGCGTCCTTTGGAATGAGACCGTAGAGTTCGGACGCGCTATAGGCGGGCGGCTTGGGGGCCACTCGATCGATCGAGGTCTTCGCCGGTTGGTGGAAGCGAGCAACGATGTCGCGGGCAATCGCAATCGCATGGATTTCGGAGCTTGCGAAGTAATCACAGGTGCCCGACACGCTGGTATGCATGAGGGCGCCGCCAAGTTCGTCGGCGGACACTTCTTCGCCGGTGGCAGCCTTCACGACCGGAGGGCCGCCGAGAAAAATCGCTCCAGTACCTTCGACGATAATGTTGTATTCACTAAGCGCAGGGACGTAGGCCCCTGCCGCGGTGCAGTGGCCCATGACGATGGCGACCTGCGGCACTCCCATCTCCGAGAGAACGGATTGATTGCGGAGAATTCGACCGGCATGGTGGCGATCAGCAAAGAATTCCGCCTGCAAAGGGAGGAATCCGCCGGCACAGTCGCACATGTGAACCACCGGCAGACGGTTTTCGATGGCTATATCCAGTGCCCGCACGATCTTCTTGACCGAGAGAGGATACCATGCGCCGCTCTTCACGCTGGCATCGTCGGCGTGAACAATAACCTCGCGCCCCGCCACAATGCCGATGCCGACGAGTTGGGCGGCGCCGGGTACCTCGCCGTCGTATGCCTTGTTAGCTGCCAGCGTCGAAAGCTCTAGGAACGGAGTTTCCGGATCGAGCAGGGCCGCGAGTCGCTCACGGACAAACAGTTTATTCTGCCGACGCAGCCGCTCAAAGTCCCGCTCGGGCCGGTGGAAGCGGGCAACGCGTTGGCGTTCCTTCAATTCGCCGGCAAGTTGCCTGTTGTGCAGGTCGTTGCAACGAAATTCCTGCGAGTTCACGTCCGCCACGGAACCAATCCGCTGCATTTCAGCGCCCTTCTTTAGAGAGCGTGACCAACACAGCGTCGTGCTCGAAGCTCTCACCTTCCTTGACGTGAATTCGATCGACGATGCCATCCTGTGGTGAGCGTATGATCGTTTCCAGCTTCATGCTTTCAATCAGCATCAGTGCCATTCCCGCCGAGATCGATTGACCAGGCGAAACTGTGATCGCAACAACAAAGCCAGGCATCGGCGCCCGGGCCACCAGAGTGTGAGTCTCGTTATTCCCGGATGCGCACGCTCGCAACGGGTCATTGTAGCGCAAAATGCGCGTCCTGCCGCGGATGTGGAGGTGAATGAGCTCTCCCTCGATGGCGAACCTGACCGGTTCGCTCTGGCCCGCAATGGTCAAGATGCCGCTACTGTCATTGCAATGGGTGAACGCGACAGGGGTAATCACCTGGTCTCGGAGATGGAGCCGGTAGCCCTGCTGGCTGGGTGAAAGCCACAATTCATGATATACGCCGTCGACCTCGAATGAGTGATACACGTCAATTTCTCCAACTACCGAGCACTGCGTGAAGCTCGGGCACGGCATCGGCCGACTCGCGGACCGGTCTTGTCAGGAGAGCCGCAGATGCCAGGAACGCAGACATTCCGGCAGCAAAGTTGCCGGCTGCGAGATGTGGATTTTCTTCGAGGTATCCCGTATGGAACTGCCCCCCAAGAAATGCCTCGTCGCAGAGAATCCGGGCGAGCAGGCTCGCGTTGGTCTCGCACCCAAGTAGAACCAGTTCGCGAATGGCGCGATGGGCTTTCAGAGCAGCCTCTATGCGGTTCGGTGAATGCACGATGATCTTGGCGAGCATGGGATCGAATGCCGGCGTGATGTGCTGGCCTTGCATGATGCCGCTGTCGATTCGTACGCCATTCGGATACTCGAGAAGAAGTACTTTGCCGGTGGTCGGGACGTATCCGCGTTCGGGAGCCTCCGCGCAAAGCCTGAGCTCGATTGCATGCCCATTTGAAACAATGTCGGACTGCGAAAGTGCAAGTTTTCGGCCCGCTGCCGCATAGACTTGTTCGGCGATCAGATCGACGCCGGTGATCATCTCGGTCACCGGATGTTCGACCTGAAGGCGTGTATTCATTTCCAGAAAGTAGAACTCTCCGCCGCTGAAAATGAACTCGACCGTTCCTGCATTCTGATAGTTCGCTGCACGGGCGATGCCGACGGCGGCCTCGCAAATCCGGGTCCGCAATTCTGGTGATAGCGCCGGCGAGGGCGTCTCCTCGATGATCTTCTGGAAACGGCGCTGCACCGAACATTCGCGCTCGAAGAGATGGACCAGGTTACCGAAGGAGTCACCGAGTACCTGTACTTCAATATGTCGCGGGTTTTCGATATGTCGTTCAACATAAAGTCGGCCATCTCCAAAGTAGCGACGCGCTTCACTGCTCGCCTGCTCAATGGCCGCCTCCAACGTAGCAAGGTCCCGTACAATCCGCATTCCCTTGCCGCCACCGCCAGCTGATGGCTTCACGAGCAAAGGAACTCCAATAGCCCGCGCTCTCAAAATGAATGTCGCCGGATCATCTTCCTCGATGGCGCAGGGTGCGACCGGAAAGCCGTTGCCTTGAACGAAATTACGAGCGCGAATCTTATCGCCCATTAGTTCGATAGTTTCTGGAGCGGGTCCGATGAACACAATACCGGCCTTTATCACTCTACTGGCAAATTCCGCATTCTCGGAAAGCATTCCATAACCTGGATGTATTGCGCCGGCGTTCGCCTTGTGGGCGGCAGCGATGATCTGCGCGATATCCAGATAGCTTGCGATCGGCGTGCGGCCGCTGATCGGAATAGCCAGGTCGGCCATTGAGACGGCCGGGGTTGCCGCGTCAACCTCATGGTAGACAATTGCAGAACGAAGCCTAAGCTTGTTCAAGGTTTTGATGATACGTGCGGCTATCTCACCCCTATTGGCGATCAGAACGGTATCGAAGGGCAATTTATGCATTCGCCTATCCGGACAAGCGCGATTGAACTAGAGCGTCGGTCTTGTAGACGGCCATGCTCGTCACCTAACCTCGGACCGTCCTGCGGGCGGCCGGGACCACTTCTGTGGCAGAGGCAAACGAACAGGCCGCCACATCTTCACTTCGAGTCGCTGCTTTTCTTGCCAGTGTCTCGCACGGAGATCACGTAGCGACATTGCTGGCTCAGGCTCGCTTGCCTGGATCTGAGGCAGGCAGTGATAGCGATGGGATCTGGTATGTGACTGCTACAAAGGCGGAACACGTCCTCCATGCAAGCCTCTTTCTCCTCTGCGGTCGGCGCTTGATCGCGCGCGTTGACCAGCCTGGGCATTACAGCTGTCATTGCGAGGGCAAGAGCGATGGCGCAGTAGTAGAGTTTGAGGTGCGAAGTCAGCTGAGTTCGTTGATTTTGAGTCATGATATCCCTTCAAGTCGGTGGGGCTGCGGTATTCTTCTTCCTGCGCGAAACGTCAACATGACCTGTCGACCGCGAAACAGGCCGAAACTGTTTAAGTGCTGCGCCGGCAAGCTCCTTCTTCTACTTTTGCGGTCTGACTGCACGGTGCTGGTCATCTGTCCGGCGTGACAGAAACGACACCTGCCGTAGTCGCGGAGCCCCGCGAAGAGGAGACGCTCTGGCGGGTGAGCGGGCCCAACAAGTGATCATTTCGGAGCTTCCGGTGATTGTGCGGTTGGTGCATGCCTGGATGTCGCGAGGCATTGCTTGAGCGGGACATGTGCTTAGGTACTCTGGCTCAGCCTACCCACCAGCCAACTAATGACACCGTAGCCGGCGCGACGCCGGGCTTAAGGGGCCCGGGCCACGAGGCGGCGAGACAGGCAAAAGCCACGTGCGCTCAAGCCATTGTTGATGATGCATACGATCGTGCAGAGCGAACCATCATGGCGCGCGCCGAGACTATGTTTGGTGTAATCGCGCCTGTGTTCCACCTTATGTGAAGACGTCGGGTGGAGGGTCTCGGATGGAGCCTTCGTCTTGCGTCCGTTCCGGTGAGGCTACGGTGATGGGTGCGCCTGCCGTGCAGAGTTCGAAACGAGGGATTTCGTCCAGCCGCGACAGGAAAAGCCTCCGATGAAGCGCGGACGAGCGTGCATCTGGAGGATCTTATAATCCTTTCGTGCCAGGTGAGTTTAGATGTTTGAGACATTCGCAATTCTCATGACCCGTCAGCAAGCGTCTGGATTGTCGGAGGTGGTTCCCACTTGTCCAGGATCGTACAATCTAACGCTACGTGCGATTCAAGCCTCTTCGTGCGTCCGATCGTCTGAGGATGTCGGAGCTGTGCATTCTTCGTACGAGCTTCGGCTGCAGCGCGCACTTTGGTGTTTCTGAATAGCGGCTGTGCATGGCGACTGTCCGCTTCGGCAACCGGGGCCACGAGCGTCGCTGTTACGTGATTATACGGAGCGCCGGTGTCGCATTTCTTTGATCTACGAATTGCATGCTATCGGCATGAATCCGAAAAGTAAGCTCTACCAGCCCGAACACTGGCGAAGCCGTGCGGAAGCAACGCGAAAGAAGGCGGAAGCGCTCGCCGACGGCAAACCAAGAGACAGGCTGCTTAAGATTGCCATGGAATACGACAAGCTGGCTCGGCGTGCCCACGCGTGGCAGACGCACAGAAACGAGGACGATACGTGGCCTGAGCAAGAGCTGTAAAGCGTCGGTGCGGTTCGATAAAACGCCCCAGCCTGTTGATCGCGACCCGGCCCAATGGCTAGGCAAGCTCTCTCAGCAGGCAAGTCAGTGGCGCTTGCACGTGACGTTGAGGCGACACGGTAAGGCGAGGCATCCCGACGGCCCTGTGCCGCGCTCCAATCGCGACACGTACGTCGAGGGCGGAGCAGGCCCCCTGCCCAACGATCACTTCAGGTCTGCTCGTTTAGTCAGCTTCTCGAAAGCTAATCCTCTCATTATGAGGATGCGGAACGCTAGACCTTCATTTGCGGTCAATGCGTCGCGCTGAACGTAGAAGGCCGGATGCCATCCGCGTGTGGCCGTGTTGAGCTGTTACGGGTTAGTGTTTGGCACTTCGTCGCGGCTGCAATCCAGCCGGGCAAGCTGGCGTCATATCAATTTCGCCAACTCGAGACATCTGCGTCATGCCTCAATATTTCGTTTGCGTTGGCCGGAGGGGCGGATTTTATATTCAGGTAGCCGCGCCAAGTGTGGGCTTGAACCAAGTCTGTGAGGGAGGTCTCCACGTCCGATTGATGGTGCGCATACGTTGCGGCCGCGGGAATGCGAGAGGCGCCGGAAAGCCCCTCGTGCCTTCGCCATCCGCGAAAGTACTTCAGAAGAACGCTGCGATGATCCAGCAAATACCAGCCCAAAGCAGCGCATTTATGAGGAGTGCGGCCAGAGGCCACAGGTTCCACCTCCTCTGCGCCTGCCAGGAGCGACGATCGGCGCCGTAATGCTTGATCGTTGGGTGCTTTGGTGCGCGCCAATGTGCCATTTCATCATAGGTCGCGCTGGTCCACGGAAAAATGCCAGGGTTTGCATGCCTCGTATCTCTCATACCTTCGCAGTCCTCTTTCAAAGCGCGAGTATCAGAATCATTGTTTGTTACGCGGCGAGCGCCCGGCTGACGATATGCTCGCGCATCGTCGGTACAGGGAGGTCGCGCTCCCTCACTACAGCAATCTACATGCCACGACGGATAAGTGCCGGAATCCGCTTTGATGCAAAAAAAATCACGTCTGTCGGCGTTGGCGACACGGAGTCGCTGGTCGGATTCGTGACGTGGACGTCTGAAAGAGAACACCCGCATTAGCAGCAGAAGGGTGAGCGCTTCGCAAGCGCCATACCGCAAACAAGGCGTTAGGAGTTGCATCGTAGTGACGCGGGAAGAGCGGCCGACGATCGCAGTTGCAGTCAATGAGATCGATTAATCATGGTCTCTGATCGCGAGCGTACAGGAAGGCACCGAGATGGCAGTCGATCCTCTGGATGTTATCAGCTCGAAGTCAGTTCTTACTAGGCGTCGGCGGCTCTGGTGCGAACCCGTTCGATTTGTCCCCCATACAACTCAGTCGTGGTCACACAGATGGCGCATTGGCACTGTTTCGGACCCGGCGAGAAGGCTGCAAATGATCAAGTACGACCTCACGAAGCATCAATATCGCCGCGAAACGTCACCTGGTGCGCCACCGGTTTGCCTAGAGCCGCCATTTCATGTGCTCAAACAGATCGTCATGAAACCATGAATGGGCACGGCCAGGAACCCTTGCTTGAAGCGCGAAAGCTCGTTCGCGGGTATTTCTATTGCTGATGAGCTCGCTCTGTTAGCCGATGTGCGGCCCGCACTGGGTGGCATCGATGAGCAAGATGCCTCGCAAGGGAGGGGCTTGATGACTGAGTTGTCCGGTGAGCGAGCCCGTCGGACCACCATGAGCAGGAAGGTGCAATGCGGGCTCAATCGCCATCGCGCAGATCGTGCACGGCTCGTAGTCAGGCAATCAGCGGCCTTGAGAGCGTTAGTCCGGCCACAATGCGGGCGTTAGAAGGCTAAAAAGAGGAGAACGAGTGATGATGGCCATCTGCCGCTTTCTCGGATGGTTCGCTGAAGACTGGTATAGGAACGCTGGGCCGAGGACCGAGCGGGTTGATGAGTTGCGAGACAACGTCATCTACGTCGACTTTAAGGCCATCCGAGAGGCAAAGGAGGGGGCGTGCGAGCGCAAATCATAGAGAAGCTGGAGGCCGGCCGCGTGCAATACGGCCAGTTCGCTACACTTCCTGGATCCGGCCCTTGCGGCCTGTTCTTTGTGCAGGGGCCTTGCGGGTGTGAACTCAAGATAAGTGGATTAGTCCGTCCTGGCTGGGAGCATGTCGCGGTCTCGACGCCGCGGCGCTGTCCGAATTGGGAAGAGATGTGCTTTGTCAAAGACCTGTTCTGGGATGAAGAGGAGTGCGTCATGCAACTGCATCCGCCACATTCGCAGTATGTGAATAACAGCCGATATTGCCTGCACCTGTGGAGACCCACTCATCGGGACATCCCAATGCCACCGCCGAGCTTTGTAGGCATAGTTGGGCTAGGGCCATCAGAAGCGGCAATGTTGTTTGCCCAGATGAGCGCGACAGCGTGATGGGCTGAGTTAAGGATATCCGAGCGGAAGATGAGGCCGAGCGGGTGCAGAAGCACCGGTTCGGCGCCGCCGGAATGAGGCGTCACAAGCGGAGTTATGTCAGGACCGGTCTGTTGCACTGTGCAGGGGTGCTGAGTCTGAATTCGCTGCTTTCAAAGGAGCTGCTGACAGTCCACGGACCCGGTTCAAGAGATATCTCGTATGCGCTTGCGACCAAATATTGTCGAAGGAACGAGTTGGAGTTGGGCGTCTTGGCGGCATTCAAACCAGTGTTTGCGGAACCGTGCTGTCGGTTCGGCAGCAACAACGACGTGACGACCGCTCACAAGCAATCACTGGACGATCCGGCGAAGCGATTGCGCACTCTTTGGAACGAAAAGCATGTGCCCACCGAACGGCATAACGCGAAATGGCCAGATCGAAGCCAAAGCGACGACCGAATTCAGTTTGAGGAAGGCGCTGTCCAGGCGCCGCCTCGGCCACGAGCCGGGGTCGGCATCACCCTGACCGCATCCGGATTGCTCAAGCTAGGCCTGCCGGTCGCTGTGCAAGAGCCGGTAGCCCGTCGGCCACTACCCCTCATCTGGAGCGGGGCTGATGAGCAGAGACGGTCGAGTCACCAAATAGCCAACTGAGGCGTAGCTTCTCCAGGCCTATTTGGTTGTCAGCTCGTCGTCAGCTTGCCGCAATAGCGTTCGCTGGCAGGGCGTAAACAGCCCGCCCTCGCTCTGAGGAAACCTACGCTGAAGAGGCAGGCGAACCGCCATGTATAATCGAGTTAATGGCCAATCCACACGCCCTACTCAAACTAACGAACCGAGTCAGCCGGAAGACAGCAGAGAATTTGCGCAAACACTGACGGATTTCGCTCGACGGGAGGGTCCGCCAGCTGGGGAATTGCCCGACAAAATGGGGCTCTGCTGCAGCAAGCCACATACCTCCGATGCAAACATTTACAGCCCAAGCACCTCGGATCCCAGCATATCCTCTCTGTCCTCCAGCTCAAATCCACCCTCTCCAGCGAGGCCAATCGCTCCTCTGTTCGATTACAGGACTGCTGAATTGCCCGAGGCCAATGTCAACGGCATCTGCGTTGGGTTGGCAGCGGAGTGGATCCGCAATCTCCCAAGCAGCCCTTCATCCCGGATGAGGGCGCTGCGGCCGGGTACTCAAATTCACAGCTCAGCGGCAGTGCTGCAGCAGCGGTATGAGCACCTCAAGACAGCGGAAGGTTCTCACAATCCTCAGGCAAGAAACATGATGTTACGCGAAGCCGGCCTAGAGCCGTCCGCCGAACAAACGCGATATAGGTTTGGTACATCTTCGCGCATTGACCAGATCGTGAACGAGGTCACCCACGATCCATCGATCTATTTGGTTAGCTTGCGTTTCGCCGCAGGTGGCGCCCACCTGATCGCAACGTCGACATCGAATGGAATGACGACCCTCTTTGATCCTAACTATGGAGAATTTACTGTTCGGTCAGATCAGATGGCTGATTTGTTCAAAAGTCTTGCCGACCGTTACAGCAGCCCGCCGAATGGACTTGATATATCGACGGTCGTCACACAAAGGATGACGTGAGTGGTTCGGAGGTTCCAACGGAGCTTTCCGATCCAACGCGCGGATCCTTTCGTGATCGATGCCGGACAACCGCATCGCCTCCGACAGTGCAACACCAGGGCCGGGAACACGGATTTTGCGGCCCTCAACGTGCGCCCGACGTGACACCGGAGCTCACCGCGGCCCTTCAGATGTTGGAGCGGTACTCTCGACGGAAGCTCTCGGAAGCAGCGCAGGGGGGCGGATGTTCAGAGATAGAGGCTGCCGATCACTCAGGTTGATGTGCCATCGCGCGTCAAAGCCTGAATGGTCTGCGCTTGCGCTCAAGCGGGACCGACGGCCTGTTAGAGCTTGCCTGAAAGCTGGCTAAGCTCCTCGTGTGGGTTTCGACGCCTTTCGCCCTTGCGCTCCGGGCTAAGGACAGGCATCACGCATCCAACACAGCCGGCACAAGCTGCATTTCGAATCGTCGCCGGCCACTTCTGTACTGACGTCGCCAGCCAAACAGCTGCTGTCGACGACAATGCATGCCGTCGCACCAGCGCACGACCGAGTCGACGCTCGCCACGAGCTCCGCAACAATCCGCGCCTTGTCCTCATCGCTGCACTTCCGCTGACGTCCAGCTCTGGCGAAGACCTCCAAACCGGAACCGACACAGTGATAACACTATGCGCTGTGTTCGTTCCAAGCCTGACGGTCAAACTTTGCACCGAGCTGGACTACAAGGTCATTTGACAATTTACTTCCCGAATAATGCGAGGTGACATTCTGAATTTACGGCCCGGAGCCCCTCTCCGCGGAGCGCGCGCAAGCTGGCTATTAGCTTGATCTGGAAGACGTCGCCCGGTGGTTTAGATATGATCCCAGTCTGATACCGGAAGCAGCGCGGGCGCGACTCGGCGCTGGTCGGGCTGGATGGATCAGACGCTGTCCCTGCCACGCCCGCACTGATTGAAGTTAGCAGAAACGTGACTCGGCGCCCAAAAGCCCCACGCATACACGGGGCAAGCGCTGTCCCTACCACGCGCCGCTAACTTCAACGGCATTGTGCACGGACTAGCTTTCCGAAAGCTGACGAACCCGACGCGACTCGCGGAGACCACGGGAAGGCCACTTTTGCCGACATTCGCCAGCGCGCTGCGCATGAACTGTAAGCGCTGTTTTCTACGCACCTGTGCAATTGTCCGGATGGGATGAGGTGTCCACCATGAACCAAGGTGGACACCATCGATGATCACTCCAGAAAAATCTTTTAAGCTTGAGACGCTCGGCGTGTTGCGGAATGGCCGGCGTCGCTATGACCCAGGCAGCAAACAGCGGCTGGTCGAGGCCTGTCTGCAGCCTGGGGTGTCGCTGGCGGGGCTGGCGTTGCAACACGGCGTGAACGCGAACCTGCTGCGGTGGGTTGCCAAGCGACAACTTCAGAACGGAAATGGCCAGCCGGAGGCGCGGGCGGCGATTGCGCCGGCGTTTACTCCGGTGAGCGCGCGTCGGCCAACCCGATCTGCCGGCGCGATCGCCTTTTGCGCTACGGAGCGATCCTCTGCTGGGCGGCTGACGGCATCGATGCCCAACGGCGTGGTGCTTCGCTGGAAGGCGGCGACGCGCAGTTGCTGTCGGCGATGATTGAAGCGCTGGGGCGTTGCGATGTTCCGGCTGGCGTCTGATCTTCGAGTCTACCTTCACCGCGCGCCGATTGACTCCCGGGCGGGGATCAACAGTCTGGCGATCGTGGTCGAGCAGTCGATGGGGCTGGATCCGTTCCAGCGCACGGTGTTCGCGTTCTGCAATCGCCGCCGCGACCGGGTCAAGCTGCTGATTTATGATCGGTCGGGATTTTGATGCTGCTGAAGCGGCTGGAGGCGGACCGATTCCATTGGCCCCGAAGCCAGGAGGCGGTGCTGACGCTGACGACGGAGGAGCTGCACTGGCTGCTTGACGGCATCGACATCGCGGCGGTGCGGCGCCATTCGGTGCGGCAATATCACGGCGTGGGCTGACAGTGTTCGATGCGGGCGGCGTCATCGGCGCTATCGGATGACGCCGCCAACCGCATGGAACCCGGTTGACGCGGCGGCATGACTTCGATTCAAGACTACGACGAGTCGCAAGCCCACGACGCACGAGCTGGAAGCCCTGATCGCGGCGCACGCGGCCGAGATCGTGGCGCTGAAGGCGGAGAACGAGAAACTCGCGCAACGCGTCCTTCATCTTGAGGAGCAGTTGCGCCTGGAGCGCTTGCACCGCTACGCGCCGAAGAGCGAAAAGCTCAAGGAGCGCATCTTCAACGAAGCCGAGCAGGCCGCCGCTGAAAGCCGGGACGACGGCGATGTCGAGGCGGTCGCCGTGCCGGACATGGGATTGCCGGAGGCTCCAAAGCCGGCGCCCGAAGACACGCGGCCGCAAGCCGCTGCCTGACGATCTGCCGCGCCAGCGCGTCGAACATGATCTGGGTGAGGATCAAAAGGACTGTCCGTGCTGCCACAATCGGATGCATCGGATGGGCGAGACCGTCACCGAGCAGTTGCACGTCGAGGTGAAGGCGTGGTGCTGCAACATGTGCGGTTCAAATATGCCCGCCGTCACTGCGAGCGCACCGCGCTGAACACCCCGATCGTGACCGCGCCGATGCCGGCGCAGCCGTTGCCGGGCAGCGTCGCCACGCCATCGACGCTGGCGCTAGTGCTCGCCAACAAATACGTCGACGGCACGCCGCTGTATCGTGTGGCGGACGCGCTGGGGCGGGCCGACGTCAGCATCAGCCGCGGGACGCTGGGCAACTGGGTGATCCGGGCGAGGGAATTGCATCTGCATCGGGTCTGTGACGCGCTACAGCAAAAACTCAGGGCGCAGCCCCTGGTCCACGGTGACGAAACCTGGGTCCAGGTTCTGAAAGAGGAGGGCCGGGACGCGCAGGCCAAATCCTTCATGTGGGCCTACCGCAGCGGCCAAGACTGCGCGCAGCCGGTCGTGCTGTTCGATTACCAGCCCGGTCGCGGTCAGGAGTATCCGCAGGCGTTCCTGGCCGGCTATCGTGGCTTGTTGATGAGCGATGGCTATGACGCCTAGCGCACGCTGACAGGCGCGACCCATCTCGGCTGTATGGCGCATGCCCGCAGGAAATTTACCGATGCGCTCAAGGCCAGGAAGCCGCCCGGCGGGCCGCCATTGCAGGCGCTCAAGTTCTTCGAGGCGTTGTATGAGGTCGAGAGGGTGGCGCGCAAGACGCCGCCCGACGGCGAAACGCGCGCCGCATACACCTTGCGGCTGCGCCAGCAGTATAGCCTGCCGGTATTGGCCGCCTTCAAGACGTGGCTCGACGACCAGGCGCCGAAGGTCCTGCCCGAAAGCTTGACCGGCAAGGCGATCGCCTATGCGCGCAACCAATGGGACTATCTGACCCGCTACACCAGTGACGGTCTTGCGCCAATCGACAACAATGTTCTGGAGCGCGACATCAGGCCGTTTTGCACCGGAAGAAAAAGTTGGCTGTTCAGCGACACCGTTGCCGGCGCCAAGGCAAGCGCTGTGATCTACAGTTTGGTGCTGACATGCCGGGCATGCGACGTCGATCCCTATGCATGGCTACGTCACGCGCTCACTGAATTGCCTCAGCGTGCGCCCGACACCGATATCGAAGATCTGTTGCCGTTCAACTGCACCGCTCAAAAACACCTGCCAGCTGAGAATTGCGGCTGACGTTCGAACCCTCAGATCAACCAAGCCGTTCCGATGATCCCGCTGGGGCCGGCACCACGCCGCAACCACCCGCGCGCGCAGCCTGTGCAGTAAAATGCGCGCTTACGGTTCTCTCATTGGCAGGCCCTTCCACCATGCGTTGATCGATTAGGCGTTGTGGTGGGAGATAGCCGTGGACGAAACTAGTCTTCGTGACTTTGACGGACCGATGTTGCCTCAGACTTGGCGATCATGGAAAGCCTGGACCGACTATAAAGACTCAGAACCCCAAGCTGATCGAATATAGCTCGCCCTAGATAGAGACTTGGCTGGGCGCGAGAACTGGGTCGGCAGGAGTTCCGTCAGGACTTCCGAGACCGGCTGCGAGCCGTGGTGTCAGCCATCGCTGACCAGATAGCCGATCCGGTAGCTCATGGGGTACCCCCGACGGGCGAGGACGAGCGGCAGTCTGGCGGAACTAAAGTCAATCCGCGTGGGACAAGACCGAGCATGAGATCTTCACCTCGTTCTTCATCGGTGCGTCAACGGCAGTCGTTGTGGTCGCCGCAATTCGGGCGATCAAGAAATGATCGACGACGGCGATACCCGCGACCGGGTCATTCGCCTGGAAACGAAGGTCGAACACCTTACTGAGCGTGCTGGAAGCCCAGGGGGAGGTACATTGATAGATTCGGCAGCGGACCCGGCTCGTGAGCCGACTGATCTGCCGGGCCTGAGCTAGATGCCACCTCCAACGGCGCGGGTTCATCATTCGGTAGTCGCCAAAGCTCGTTTGGTGGAGGAGACTGTCCTGAATTTAAAGTCGAGTCCTCTGGATCGACGGGAAGTGGCGACAATATGGATGGATCATCAAGCAATCGCCGAAGCTCCCCTGGAGAGAACTGCTCTAGATTGAAAGTGAGCTCTTCTGGATCGGCGGAGAACGACGGGGTGGCGGGGGGGGGGGGGGGGGGGGGGGGGGGGGGGGGGGGGGGGGGGGGGGGGGGGGGGGGGGGGGGGGGGGGGGGGGGGGGGGGGGGGGGGGGGGGGGGGGGGGGGGGGGGGGGGGGGGGGGGGGGGGGGGGGGGGGGGGGGGGGGGGGGGGGGGGGGGGGGGGGGGGGGGGGGGGGGGAGACTGGCGACAGGATGGGTTGATGATCCTGCGCAGCGGCGATGTCGGCGCCGTGCTGGAAGCCCAGGGGGAGGTACATTGATAGATTCGGCAGCGGACCCGGCTCGTGAGCCGACTGATCTGCCGGGCCTGGGGGGGGGGGGGGGGGGGGGGGGGGGGGGGGGGGGGGGGGGGGGGGGGGGGGGGGGGGGGGGGGGGGGGGGGGGGGGGGGGGGGGGGGGGGGGGGGGGGGGGGGGGGGGGGGGGGGGGGGGGGGGGGGGGGGGGGGGGGGGGGGGGGGGGGGGGGGGGGGGGGGAGTAGTCGCCAAACCTCTTTTGGTGGAGGAGACTGTCCTGAATTTAAAGTCGAGTCCTCTGGATCGACGGGAAGTGGCGACAATATGGATGGATCATCAAGTAATCGCCGAAGCTCCCCTGGAGAGAACTGCTCTAGATTGAAAGTGAGCTCTTCTGGATCGGCGGAGAACGACGGGGTGGCGTGATCGTCCCGTCGGGCGTGAAGCTCGTCCTCCAAATCCTTTTCCAGTCGCTGAAGCTCCTCTGAAGGGACGAAGACTGGCGACAGGATGGGTTGATGATCCAGTACTCGCCGAAGCTCTTGATCGAACGCGACGTGCTCTTGGACGAAAGCCGACGGGGCGGGTTGATCCTCCTGCCCTTCCCGAAACTCCTCTCGCCGACTGCCCGCTTCCTGCGACGCGCTGTGTTGCGCAGCGGCGTCACCGATGAGCCTCGGTTCCACTAGTACGGCGCTTTGGGAACGAATGGGAGCCACGTCCGGGGGCGCGGGATTGCGCTCGGCGCGGGGGAGCGCGATCGTGCCTGTCGACCGGAAGGTCCGGAGATAGTCTATTGCCATAAGGAGTCCGGCGGGATTACGCGTTCCGATAAACCCGGACACGTCACCACTCAACGACTCACTGTCGAGCTGAGCAACAAGGCTTGTTTTGTTTTTTGCGAGGAGCCGACGGCTAAAGCTACGAAGAAAACTCGCGTAGACTCTTGACGTGCTGACTGACATGCCAGCCTCGATGAAGGCCTCTTGGAGCCCCGAGATATCGCGAGCATCCTCGAAATAAAGAGGCCGCATGTCCGGCCCTGTCACAAGCGCGGAGGACGCGCTTAGCTGCGCAGCGGCGATGTCGAGGCGCCTAGTCCCGGCCTTGATGAGGGCCTCCTCAAGCCCCAGGACAACGGGAGCATCCTCGGAAGAAAGAGGCCGCATGTCCTGTCCTCTCACAATCCCCGTCGACTGAGCCGGCTGCGGCGCCGACGACGCGCTAAGCTGCGCAACGGCATTGTCGAGGCGCCTCGGTTCCATCCGTACCGCGCTTTCGGAATGGATGGGGCCCACGTTCTGGGGGTGAGGATTCCGCTTAGAGCGGCGTGCGATTGGCACGGTGCCCGTCGACCACCAGGTCCGGAGATAGTCAATTGCCTTAAGGAGTAGTGTGTCATTACTCTTTCCGATGTACCCAAGCACGTCGCTGCCATCGGTCAGCGACTTACTGTCGACCCGAGCAACAATGCTCGGTTTGTTGTTTGCGAAAACCCAGCGGCTAAAGCCATGAAGGGACCTTGCATAGGCGGAACCTTTGGTCCACCCGGCCTTGATGAGGGCATCCTCAAGCCCCGAAATAGCGGAAGCATCCTCGGCATACAGAGGCCCGCTGTCCTGCCGCCCCACCACAATTCCCATTGACCGAGCCGGCTGCAGCGCCGAGGCGGCTGGCATTGCTCCACCACCTCCACCTGAACTGGCGATCTCGCTCAATTGCTGCTCAATGGCAACGCCTTGCGGATTGTTTAGGGTCCTCGGCCTCTTCGCTACTCTCACCTCAGCTATGTCATGCTCATCGTTGATGAGGACCTCCTCGCCTGGTAACAGGTTGCTCCTGGCAAGTGCACCGGCTCGCCTGGGGACTGCTGGCTGTCGCTAGACACATTGGCGGAGAGGCTACGGCGTGGCCCCCTGTCAGGCATCCCGTTATTGGCTTGTCGCGCCTCGTGTAATTGCTGCTCAAAGTCCTCTTGCCCGGTTCGGTCCGGTTGATGCTCTTGCGAGACCTGTATCTGCGGGTCAGCAGTGACATTGCATGAGTCAAAATTGTGCGGGTCCACGCTAACCTCACGCCATGAAATCAATTGAGATCGTACTATATGGAAAAGCTTTCGAGAAACTGACGAGGCCGTCGCCACCAAAAACGAGACTGCGTCGCGGCTCTTAATTATCGCGGGGCTTCTTGGGTTTCAGGACCCGCCGTTGTCGCGGCTATCCCCTTCTCCTGGTGGTCAGCCGCGACGGCTCTTTTAGTTTGTACCATCGCTTCATTGCAGCCACTCTTTGCTGCTCCATTCAGGCGAAAAGCTCCCACCTCTTTCGGCGTAACCTTCGCGTAGCTGCCGCTCTCGTGCATCCAGCCGCGTTCGAAGCTTGGATCGGACAGTGCATTAGTCCGCTGTCCCTTGCATCCGGTGGGGTTGCCAACCCAGACGAGTCATGAACTGGGTGCGGCACCGCTGCCAAGGGGCATTGGGCACCTTCGACGCGCCTTAATTGCCCTCATGAGGAGACGGCCAGCTTGACGCCGCGCAGGCCGTGGCGGGCAAGCTTGCGCAGAAAAGCGGTCCAGAGCGTCTCGGCTTCGGAGGGGCCGATGTCCATGCCGAGCACCTCGCGCCGGCCATATCTGTCGACGCCGACGGCGACGATCACGGCGACCACCAGGTGGAAAGACGTCCGGCATCCACTAGATTTCAGACATACTGCACCAGTCTAAGGTAATCGTCTGTGAGAACAGGTGAGCGAATAGAACAAGCCGCGTCTTGAAGGAAGGTGGTCAGAGTCCGACTGGCCCGATTGCGGACTTCGACAGATTGCCGTTCCGGCGCGCGAGTACGGAGAGTTGCTAGTTCGGAGCTGACCAGGTCAACCGCTGCTACGGCGCAATCTGAGACAGAGAAGCATCCAGCAGACATGACAGCTTTTGCCAGTCCCAATGTGGTGAGCCAACCAGCATGGATCAGCACGGCACCGTCCGTCTCATCGAGCCCAGAGAGCTCCTCAATGGCAGCAGCATGGACTGATGCCGCACCAACTGACCGAAAGAGATCGGCTATTTCGTCACGCGTAGCTTTAGAGAGGAGGCAGCGGCCGAGATGTGCTAGGAGCGCCTCAGTCGGACCTTCGAAGATGCGGAGGATGCGAGCGTCTCGATAGATTTTGGCTAAAGGCGTTCCCTCATCGTAACCACGGCCACCTAACAGCTGGACGCATTGATCAGCGACAAGGCCGCACCACTCCGAGGACAAAACCTTCGTTGCCGACGCAAGGTGGACGTTGGGCGCGCCCTGCGCTGAAACAAGTCGGCAGGATGCGGCCAGCATCGCCTTCACGACTTCCCGCCGCAGCACCATCTGCCCAAATAACTGCTCGATGTAGCTGTTCTCGAGCATGCGCAGTTTACCGAGTCGACGATGGCTTGCATAAGAGGCTGCGACCTGGATAGCGCGCTCAAGCGCTCCAAGACCCATAGCAGCCACACCGATACGGCCGCGGTTCATACTAGATGCCGCCGCGCCCCAGCCGTCTTGATCGCGAGAGAGCACGTAAGCACGCGGCACCTCGACACCCTGGAACTCCAGAGTATTCTGAATAATGCCGCGTAGACCCAGTGTGCGATGCTCGTGCGTGACCTTTAGGCCTGGAGCCTGCCTGTCAACGAGTACACCAACGAGCCGACCTTTCGCATCGGGACCAGACGCGCGCGCAAAGCAAACGATCCAGCGAGCCCAGTCAGCGAGCCCGATCCAGATCTTGCGGCCAGAGATATGAACTTTATCTTCGCGCATGAGAGCCGAAGCCTCTATATGCCTCGGGGCAGAGCCAGCTCCAGGCTCCGTCAAAGCGAAAGCGCAGAGATCGCCGCGTGTTGCACCCCAAATGATAGTTTTTTGTTCGGGGATGTGCGGTGCCGCTTCGATGCAGGGCAAGGCCAGGAAGTTATGGATGACGAGCGTAGAGGCAGCGGAGACATCGAAGGATGCAGTGGCGGAGATGAGGTCGATGGCCTCTTGCAAGGGAAGAGCTAATCCGCCGTGCTCTCCTGGTGTGGTGAGCCCGAACAGTCCATGCCTTACCAATATGCTGTGTAGGGTCGGAGGGAATGCTCGGCGGTCATCCGCGTCTGCGAAATTCAGCTGACTGAGGTCAGCGATCAAACTGGAGTATAGTGCAGCTGCACGGCCTTTGCGCTCCTGCGTCTCCCCGAATTGGGCGTGAACCTGAGTGTACATAGCCATAAGGCCCACAATGATCCCGGCCGCGCTTCGTGCCAATTCATCCCCGTGGTTAGCTCGGTTACACATTAGTATAGTGTGGATGTCGGCACAGTATGATCCCGTTGTCCGGGACTTGGATTTATTGGCAAGAGCGGCAAGCTGATCAAGATCCTTTGGCACGATGGAGGGGCATGTCGCTGGCCGTCGTCGGCTGATGGCATGGTGACAATCACTCCAGCCCAGCTTGGCTCTGGTCGAGAAGCTCAAACTCACGATCAAGAAGCTCCGGCATGGGCAGTTCGGACAGTCCTCCGAGCGAGGCGCATCGCTGGACCAGCTCGAGCTACAGCTCGCCGATCTGGAGGAGAAGGCTGCGCAAGCTGAGACCGCGGCGCAGATGGCACCCAAGAAGATTGCGGTGCCATCATTCGAGCGCCGCAAGCCAGCCCGCCGGCCGCTGCCTACGCCCACCGGCGCGATGCGCTGCTCGGATCACGCTGCGGCTCGACCTTCTTCGTTGCCGAACAGGGAGGTCGATTGCTGCATCAGTACGTTCATCGCGTCTTCTGGCGATTGTCCAGAGAGATCGGGCTGCGGCGCCCAGGTGATCGTACCGGGCCACGCGTGCACGACTTCCGTCATCGCTTCGCCATCCGGACGCTGCTCGACTGGTATCGCGAAGGCAAGGACATCGAGCAACAACTCCCAGTGATCTCCACTTACCTCGGCCACGCCTGCGTGCGCGATACTTACTGGTATCTCTCGGCCTGCCCCGAGTTGATGGAAAAAGCGGCGCGGCATCTCGATCGGCGATGGGAGGTGACGCCCTGAAGCCCGCCTGCAACGTCGCCACGTTGATCGAGCGCTTCTTCACCGAGCGCCTCATGCGCCAGCGCAATGTTAGCGGCAACACGGTTGCCTCCTGTAGAGACACGTTCCGGCTGCTGTTCATGTTCGCACAGGTGCGGCTGCGGAAGCCACCATCGGCCCTGACGCTCGCCGATCTGGATGCAACGTTCATCGGCGCGTTCCTCACCGATCTCGAGGTAAAGCGCGGCGCCAGCGCGAAGACGCGTAACCTGCGTCTGACCGCCATCAGATCCTTCTTCAGATTCGTGTCCTTCGAGGAACCGGCACACAGTGCGCTGATCCAGCGCGTGCTCGCCATACCGAGCAAGCGCCATGACAAGCGACACGTGCACTTCCTGACGCGCCCCGAGATCGAGGCGGTTCTCGCCGCGCCCGATCGAACGACGTGGCTTGGTCGCCGCGATCACACCTTGCTGCTGGTCGCGGCCCAGACGGGCTTGCGCCTCTCAGAGCTGACTGGCCTTGACCAGGATGCCGTCCACCTCGGGTCTGGTGCACACGTACGATGCGTCGGTAAAGGGCGGAAGGAGCGGACCACTCCGCTGACCACACTCGCGCGGCGTGCGCTCCAGGCATGGCTCAAGGTACCATTGCGGAAAGGAGCAACAGCGTTGTTCCCAAACGTGCACGGGGGCCGGCTCAGTGCTGATAGCGTCCAGTCCCTGCTGGGAAAGCATGTTGGTGCCGCTCACAAGAGTTGCCCTTCTTTGAAGGCCAAGAGCGTGTCGTCGCACGTGCTGAGGCACAGCGCCGCGATGGAACTGCTGCAAGCCGGCGTCGACTGCTCCGTGATCGCGCTGTGGCTCGGTCATGAATCGGTCGAGACGACGCAGACGTACCTGCACGCCCACCTCGCTCTCAAGGAAGATGCCCTGGCGAAGCTCAAGCCGTACGAGCGCGGCAAGCGAACCCGCTTCCAGCCGAACGACCGCCTACTCGCCTTCCTCGAGGCGCTCTAAACGACCAGACTATGCCGAATGGAATGGGGCTGCCCTGCACGCGATCGACGGCGCCAGCGTGACAACGGCGTGCCATACCAAATCCGTTCGGCATAGTTCGGCGGGCGGTATAAACTGCCAAGCTCAATGACATCACGCGGCGTAAGCACAGCTCCGTAGATCTATGAAGTGATCGGAGATCTGTTGATCAATGCATCTAAGGTTCTGACGGTCCGTCGCTATCCTCTGGCGCCCTAGCCATTCCCTTTTTTTGGGCGGCCTCGGCGTAGCGGCGATCGGCTTCGATGGCCGCGCGCCTCATTATCTTGTGGTTCTCTTCGGCAAGCGCCTCAAGCGCCTCCTTCACTTCGTCGTCGGTCATTACAGGTGTTCCTCGGCCATGACGATGCCTTCAATCGTACAGGATCAGGTGATCGCTGAACATCCCTTTTGAAGTCAGCCGCTCGTGAACCGCCGATTCCTTGTTAGCCAGGGCCGTCGCCGGATGCCTACGTCCCAAAGAGAGCCGCCGGCGGAGAGATCCGTCATGCGCCGATCGCCAGCATAGCATGGCGATACATGACATATGGCATTTAGATCATGTTCACCGCCACTCCGTGGCTGTTCGGCATAGCGCGGACAGACGTGCAGCACCAACAAACCGAGTCGGTCAAGACGGCAAGCGCTAGGGGGGCCAACCCCGCTTCGCAAGCAAGAGACCTCTCGATAGCCAGACTTGTTGCAAAGCGCACACCGTGTCCGAGGTCCGACGATGTGTGAAGATGCGAACAGGCTGCCTTGGGCGGCCAAGTTGTAATTTCAAAGAGTTCCTTCTGGCACGACTAATGCTTTGGGTTAGCCGGAGACGCCGCCGGACCAGGATAATACCCCTCGAGCAAGCGCGAGCTGGTGATTGGCTATCCAAACCATGGAGCAGCAGATAGATGACATTGATCGTGATCTTATTCCTTATCAAGAAACAACTGCGACGGAGCTTGCAAAAGCTCGTGCCGCTTCAGCGACGGACGAACCATGCCGATAACAATGCCGCGCCCAACCACCCGTCCCACCGCGATTTCGTTCCGAAAAATCTAGTTCGAGTGCTGTCAAGGCTGCCGACATCTTCATCTCAATCGGTTGCGTGCCTTCTAGCGCTGGTCCTGACCTGCGCCTTCTTGACACAAGGCATGTCAGCCGAGACTCCTTCGAGCTCCGTGCCGCTCTCCAGCTTTACGCTTGGCAACGGCCTGCAGGTGGTTGTGATCCCGGACCATCGTACACCGGTGGTGACGCAGATGATCTGGTACAAGGTCGGCTCGGCTGACGAGACACCGGGCAAATCGGGGCTCGCACATTTCCTCGAGCACCTGATGTTCAAGGGCACCGAAAAACACCCGGTCGGCGAATTCTCCAAGACCGTGCATCGCACCGGAGGCAACGAGAACGCCTCAACCTCAGTCGACTACACCAACTACTATCAGCACGTGCCGCGCGAACAGTTGCCGACCATGATGGAGTTCGAGGCCGATCGCATGACCGGGCTCGTGCTCAAGGACGAGAACGTGCTGCCCGAGCGCGACGTCGTGCTCGAAGAACGCAACATGCGCGTTGCCAACAGTCCCGCGGCGCGTCTGAGCGAGCAAATTCAGCGGGCACTGTACCTCAATCACCCCTATGGACGGCCGATCGTCGGTTGGTGGCAAGAGATCGAAAAATTGGATCGCGAGGATGCGCTGGCTTTCTACCGCCGCTTCTATGCGCCGAACAACGCGATCCTGGTGATCGCCGGCGACGTCGAGCTCGCCGACGTGCGCCCGCTGGTCGAGCGCAATTTCGGTCCGATCCCGGCACAGCCGGCGATCCCCGCGCAACGCATCCGTCCGCAGGAGCCGGAGCCGGCCGCTCCGCGCACCGTTACGCTGTCGGATCCGCGCGTCGAGCAGCCCACCGTGCGGCGCTACTATCTGGTGCCCTCGGCGACGACGGCAGCGGCTGGCGAGAGTGCGGCCCTCGATGTGCTCGCGCGGTTGATGGGCAGCGGCAACAACTCCTATCTCTATCGCGCGCTCGTCGTCGATCGGTCGCTCGCGGTTTCCGCCAGCGCCAGCTATTCGAGCACCTCGCTCGATCCGACGCAGTTCACGATCTCGGCCGCGCCGAAATCCGGCGTCAGCTTCGCCGAGGTCGAGCAGGTGGTCGACGGCGTCATCGCCGATATCGTGCGGAACCCGATCCGCGCCGAGGACCTCGAGCGGGTCAAGACCCAGCTCATTGCCGAAGCGATCTACGCCCAGGACAACCAGGCCGAGCTGGCGCACTGGTATGGCGACGCGCTGACCACGGGCCTGTCGATCGAAGACATCCGTAGCTGGCCGGACCGCATCCGCGCCGTCACCGCCGAGCAGGTTCGCGCCGCCGCACAGAAGTGGCTCGAGAAGAAGCGCTCGGTGACCGGCTATCTGATCAAGGACACCGCTGCCGCCAAGCGCGAGGAGAAGCGTTCGTGACACATCCCTTCCTTGCCGCTCGACAGATCGCCCTGTCCTTCGTCACCGGCGCTGCGCTGGTGCTGGCCGCGGTTTCACCGTCCGAGGCGGCCGCAAAGATCCAGCATCTCGTCTCGCCGGGCGGCATCGAGGCCTGGTTCGTCCAGGACGCGACGGTGCCGCTGATCGCCATGGAATATTCGTTTGCGGGGGGCTCGTCCCAGGATCCCAAGGACAAGGCGGGCGTCGCCAATCTGGTCGGCGATCTCCTCGACGAAGGCTCCGGCGATCTCGACTCCAAGACCTTCCACGAACGCCTGGACCGCCGCGCCATCGAGCTCAGCTTCAGCGCCAACCGCGACACCTTCCGCGGCAGCCTGCGCATGCTGCGCGACAACAAGGACGAAGCCTTCGATCTGCTTCGGATGGCATTGACCTCGCCGCATTTCGACAGCGCCGACGTCGAGCGCATCCGCTCGCAGGTCATTTCGGGGCTGCGCCGCGAGAGCACCAATCCGACCTCGCTGGCAAGCCGCAAGTTCCTGGAGACCGCCTTTGGCGATCATCCCTACGGGCGGCAGACCAACGGCACGCTGGACAGCGTGCCGACAATCACCATCGCGGACCTGAAGGATTATGTCGGCCGCGTGCTCGCCAAGGACACACTGAAGGTCGCGGTCGTCGGCGACGTCGATCCTGCCACCCTGGGCAAGCTGCTCGACCACACTTTCGGCGGCCTGCCCGCCAAGGCCAGCCTTACACCGGTCCCCGACATCGAAGCCGCAAAGCCGCCACAGCGCGCCTTCGTGCAGCTCGACGTGCCGCAAACCGTGATCACCTTTGGCGGTCCCGGCTTCAAGCGCAACGATCCGAACTTCATGGCGGCCTATGTCGTCAATCACATCCTGGGCGGCGGCGGATTGTCCTCGCGGCTCTATCGCGAGGTCCGCGAGAAGCGCGGTCTCGCCTATTCGGTGTTCGAATCGCTGCTGTGGATGGAGCACTCGGCGCTGTTCATCGGCAATACCGGCACCCGCGCCGACCGCGCCGGCGACACCATCGACGCCATCGAGAAGGAGGTGCGCCGCATCGCCGAGGCGGGGCCGACGCAGAAGGAGCTCGACGAGGCCAAGTCCTACCTCAAGGGCTCGCAGATGCTGGCGCTCGACACCTCCTCCAAGCTCGCGCAAGCACTGCTGCAGTATCAGCAGGACAAGCTGCCGATCGACTATATCGAGAAGCGCAACGCGATCGTCGATGCGGTGACGCTGGACGATGCGAAGGCGGCCGCCAAGCGCCTGTGGGGCCAAGGGCTCCTGACCGTGGTCGTTGGCCGGGCGCCCCAGGCGGCCGCGCAGCCCGCCGCACCGACCGCGCCGAAGTCGGACTGAAGTGCCTCATTGCCAGCAGAGCTCCATAACTCGAGGTCGGCACCTCTCATCTGTATGATATGTGGCGCTTCGCGGCGCAGCGGAAACCGCATCGGGCCGCGTAGCGTTCTCAACGGCAAAACAAGGAGACGATGCATTGTGGCTCTAGAGGATCGCTGGCACGGGGCTGGACTGCATTTCTTCACAATTCGAACCCCGAGGCCCGCCGGCAGTATCGTCGGCGCCTCCTTCAAGGACAAGCAAATGAGGATTGGGGCTGCCCTTTGTAGCGACCAGCGTCCGGGCCATGTCGCGGCTCGCGTAGCGCGCCGTACTGCGCGGGAGAGCGTCAATGCGTGATTGGAAGAGCGAACTCGATGCGTTCGTCGCTGAAGCGATGGCGCTCGCCGGATCGCTAAAGGTGGAGATCGGGCAGCGCCGGCCTCAACTGAAAGAAGTCGTTGACCGGGATGGCGTCAGCCTGCCCGACTATGGTGGCGGCGAACGCGATCAAATTAGGAAGCGGGTCGAGAGGTTCAAAGCGCACCAAGAGCGCTTCATGCGCGAGCGCGAGGAATATGCCAATTCGCTGCTGCGCCGGATCAAGCCGATCACCAAAGCTTAGAACAGCTCGTTGAACCTTTCACGAGCCCGGAGGCCGCTTTAGTTATGCAGCTCAAGCAGTGCTCGAGGGCAAACCTGTGGGCCGAGAGTTTTCCGCCACTTCGGTCATTGATAAGCTGGCCCTGGACTTGCGGACCTCTCCAATCGGCTCATTCCGAACAGTTAAAGTTCTCAAGCTCTCGTGGTGCCAGGGTTTTTCCGTCGCACATGTGCCCCCATTACGCTGAAAAGTGGCGTTCTTTTCTACAGGTCGCAGGATCTTGCTCCGAACTACCGCGTCGTCACGCTCGGGCGTTCGAAAGTGCCGATCGGCGGAGGGATTGCGACCAGCTATTTGGCACATAGGTCGCGATGATATCCCGCGGCCATAACGCGCAAATTCCCGCCGCGCCGTCATCTCCGGCCAGAAGCGCGGGTTGTTCGGCGCGATTCCCGCGCGAGGTACGCCGCCACTTTGAAATTGACCCCAGCATCGGAGACCTCAAGTGGATCTGGCGACCTTACGATTGCCGAAAGCTAGCCAGTCTCGCAGCTTGGACATTGCAAAGCGGCGATTGGGCCGATCCCGACGCCGCCGACGTTAAGAAGTCTTTGACAGCACGGTCATCTTGAGAACGCCGAACGAGCGTCAGACTTCCGTCCGGCCTCCGAAAGGAGGCCGGACTCTTTCGCCACAAACAGCTCTGGCAAATCCCGAACGATTTGAATCGGATGCTAACGCTTTCACCGCGGCCGCTGTTGGCAGAAAACCTTCAGCCACAGTTGCCAACCAGAGCTTTGTGGGGCGTACGCGCTGGCTTCAGTCGCTGTCGGCGCTGCCGCTATTTGCCGAATCGTCAATAATCGCTTTGGACGGGGCCGTGCCGGTGGTGCCGGTCGTACCCTTAGTCCCTTTGGTTGATTTTATGCCCACCTTTCCGCCCACGGAGCCGGGGTGCGCGCTCAAAACCTCATCACCGATCTTGGTTCCCTGTGTTTTCTTGCCTTGCAAGTCGCTGTGGGGCTTCGTGGACTCGGAACGAAGTGCTTGCGCGAGGACAGGGCCGACAAGCAAGGCCGAAAGAACGCACGCGATGGCAGAGGTTTTCACTAAGTTCATCCAAATCTCCTGGATTGCTTCGCGATGAGACGATTCGGTGACTTCCCGCCATTCGCATGCACCGGACCGTTCGCATCGCATAAGATGGTGCAAATGGCGCGGGGTGCATCAATCTGCTTCGTGTGGTCATCGTGTAGGGATTTCGGGGCAATTTCGCGGAAATGCCAACCGCATATGCGGCGACACGCAACGCGCACGGCAACGTGCGGTTGGGCGACGTAGCGGTGCTTTGCTGAGCCCTTAGTCTCGCCTTCGGATCAATCCAAGAGGCTCGTCTTTTCTATGGCGGCGGACAAAAGGAAGCTTGGCTAGGTTTCGAAGAAATCATGCTCAAGAAAGAACCTAAGCCGCGATGGTGATTGATCCTTTGACACTGCCTTCGCGGGCCCCTTCATCTTCTCAGTCTGCATCCAGGTAGATCACATTCCATGACGCCGGCTTGAGCCTCGCTTGCAACCTCCCGCGGTCAAAGGCCACGCTTTGCAAGGGCGCTGGCTTGACCTTGTCCGGCGTATTCTCGGTATTTGTTGCCATCAGATCATCGTGCCGGAGCTCGAGCCGCTCGCGAACTGTCAGGGGACCAAAGCTTCTGGCCTCGACGCTCACCTCCATCTCCTGCTTCAGATCACGATTGATCAGAAAGAGCGACAAGCCGCCCCCTTGTTCGGCGACGGCCGCTATCTTGAGATACGGCACGTCAGGCACTGGAAAGGTCTCGGCCGGTCTACCGTCAGGATTGTTGTACGACGCATAGTAGGCCTCCGTCTCGACTTGCGCGCGCAAAATCATGCCGCGACCAAAGCGACTCATATGCGCAAAAGGAAAGAAGATGGTTTGGCGCCACGCACCTCCGCCTGTCTTGGTCATGATCGGCGCGATAACGTTCACGAGTTGGGCCAGGCAGGCAATTCTCACCCGATCGGCGTGATTCAGCAGGGAAATGCAGGCGCCGCCGAAGGCGAGCGCGTCCTCCATCGTATAGCTTTGCTCAAGGATGGGTGGTGCCACTGGCCAGCGGTCCACCACCGGGGCAACCTCGTTGCGCGTTCGATACCAGACGTTCCATTCGTCGAAGCTCAGCATAAGACGTTTTTTGGAGCGCCGCTTGGCCGCAACCGCATCAGCTAGCACGACGACCTCCTCGATGAAGCTGTCCATCAGGTCGGTGCTCGCGAGAAACGATGCGGTGTCCTGACTGTAATTCTCGAGATAAGTATGGATTGAAATGTAGTCGACGTAATCGAAGGTGTGTTCGAGGACCGTTTCTTCCCATTGGCCAAAACTAGGCATGTTGCGCAACGATGAACCGCACACCGCAAGCTCGATGGTAGGGTCCACCCGCCGCATCATCTTGGCCGCCTCTCTTGCAACTGCCCCGTAGGCGGCGGCGCTCTTTTGCTCTATCTGCCAGGGCCCGTCCATCTCATTGCCGAGGCACCACAGCTTGATCCCATGGGGCGTCTGCCAGCCGTGCTTGCGGCGGAGCTCCGACCACGCAGTTCCCCCGGGATGGTTGCAGTATTCGACCAGATTGCGAGCGGCATCGCCGCCGCGGGTCCCCAGATTGACTGCCATCATCGGCGCGATATCGGCGGCCCTGCACCAGTCCATGAATTCATTGGTGCCGAAGCTGTTCGGCTCGGTGCTGAACCAGGCCAAGTCGAGGCGCGCCGGCCTCCTCTCCGGTGGCCCAACGCCGTCTTCCCAATTGTATCCGGAGACAAAATTGCCCCCAGGATATCGAACGAGGGTCGGGCCGAGCTCCTTCACCAGCGCCAGCACGTCCTTCCGAAAACCCCTCGCGTCTGCGGTCCGATGGCTGGGTTCGTAGATGCCGCCATAGACGCATCGGCCCAGATGTTCGATGAAAGCACCAAAAAGACGAGGGTCGGTGTAACCAATGGTGAAGTCGCGGTCGATCAGAACTTTGGCTTTCCTCATGTCCTTCTCGGGTGGCCTGGGGCTGATGACAGTTACGAGGTGGCTGCTGCTGTGCGAGAAACAAATCAAGATTCGTGCCGTTTGCACGGAGAGAGCTCTATGAAGCCGATCCGCATCTATTGAGTGATTTGCGGAGCGCGAGCCTTCCGCGGCAGCGACGTCGTCGACTGGAAAGGGCCTGCAAGGAAGCGGGATCCCCGCCGACGATCCGGGTCGATCAGGGCAGCGAGTTCGTGTCGCGCAAATCTTGGCCTGCGGCCTAACCAGCGCGGCGTCACACTGGACTTCTCGCAACCCGGCAAGCCAAACGCCGATGCGTTCATCGAGGTGTTCGACGCTCGCTTGCGGGCCGAATGCCTCAACACCGATTGCTTCCTCAGCCCTGCAGACGCCCAGGAAAGGTGGAGACTTGGCGCAAATACTACAACGAAGAACGCCCCCGGGGCGGCAATCGGCAACAGACCGCCGATTTTGCCGCAAAACCACGTCAGCGTAACCAGCCCTCCACCGTGTTCAGAGTCGTAAAACTCCATTCCTAGGCGGTCCAAACCGGTGTCGCTGCATCCTCAAGAGTCGTTCCCCGTGATCTGCCTGGCCGTATGCTCAACAGCATCAATTGTACAACCTGCTGACACACACGCTCTCTAAAACAGATATCCATGGTAGGACGCTGCGGCGGAGTTGAGGGGCCCGTAGGCGAAGCGGAGCCCGTCCGCGAGAACAAAATTAAGCGTACATTAATCATGGCACTTCCGCAGGATACCTTGTGGTTTTTGACAATGA
Organism: Bradyrhizobium sp. CCBAU 53415; assembly: GCF_028128735.1. Lineage (NCBI taxonomy): Bacteria > Pseudomonadati > Pseudomonadota > Alphaproteobacteria > Hyphomicrobiales > Nitrobacteraceae > Bradyrhizobium > Bradyrhizobium sp. CCBAU 53415. The sequence goes on from NZ_LBJF01000001.1 coordinate 155,362, forward strand.
GCATTCTCGCTGAGCGTTTCGAACAAGTGGCCACGAGATGTAAGTGCGAAACTCCAGGAAGGGGCGTTTGGGCATTTGGGACTACGCGTCAGGACAGGAAAGTAGGCAAGAAGGCCGAAAGCGGGTAGGGCGGCACCGGATATGCCCCAGACGAAGGGTTCGAACACTCGGATGAGCAGAGGCAGCTTCGTGAGATTCAAATAGCGACAGGCCCGGTCCATCGCAGTGTTGAACCCGTTTTACCTTGGCCGAGGCCCTGTCGCCGCCGAAGAAGAGTCACAAGCAAATTAGGCCTGGGCTCTACCGCCGCTCATATGGATAGGCCGACGGGGTAGGCCTTTGGGGCGGCGTGCAATGCTACGCTGCATCCTGAAGCAAAAAACCCTGGCATTCCTGCCAGGGTTTTGCATTTCATCGACACTTTGAGAGGGTGGATCAGAAGTCCATACCGCCCATACCGGCGCCCGGAGGCATTGCTGGACCAGCCGCGGCCTTCTTCGGCAGCTCGGCAACCATCGCTTCCGTCGTGATCAGCAGCGCCGCCACCGAGGAGGCGTTCTGGACCGCGATGCGCACAACCTTGGTCGGGTCAATGATGCCCTTGGAGACCAGGTTGCTGTACTCGCCTGTCTGTGCATCGAAGCCATAAGAGTACTGCTCGTTGTCGAGGACTTTGCCGACCACGATCGAACCGTCTTCACCGGCGTTGATCGCGATCTGGCGGGCCGGCCAGGAGAGCGCCTTGCGCACGATCTCGACGCCGGTCTTCTGGTCATCGTTCTTGGTGCGCAGGCCCTTGAGCTGCTCGGAGGCACGGAGCAGGGCGACGCCGCCGCCCGGCAGGATGCCTTCCTCGACAGCCGCGCGGGTCGCATGCATCGCGTCATCAACGCGATCCTTGCGCTCCTTCACCTCGACCTCGGTCGCGCCGCCGACGCGGATCACCGCGACGCCGCCCGCGAGCTTGGCCAGACGCTCCTGGAGCTTCTCGCGGTCGTAGTCCGAGGTGGTCTCCTCGATCTGCGCCTTGATCTGGGCCACGCGCGCGTCGATGTCGGCCTTCTTGCCGGCGCCGTTGACGATCGTGGTGTTCTCCTTGTCGATCATCACCTTCTTGGCGCGACCGAGCATGTTGAGCGTGACGTTCTCGAGCTTGATGCCGAGGTCTTCCGAGATCGCCTGGCCGCCGGTCAGGATCGCGATGTCCTGCAGCATGGCCTTGCGGCGATCGCCGAAGCCTGGCGCCTTGACGGCCGCGACTTTCAGGCCGCCGCGGAGGCGGTTGACGACGAGGGTGGCGAGCGCCTCGCCCTCGACGTCCTCGGCGACGATGACCAGCGGCTTGCCACTCTGCACCACGGCCTCGAGCAGCGGGAGCAGCTCGTTCAGCGAGGAGAGCTTCTTCTCGTTGATGAGGATGTAGGCGTCGTCCATCTCAACGCGCATCTTGTCGGCGTTGGTGGGGGGGGGGGGGGGGGGGGGGGGGGGGGGGGACGAAGTAGGGCGAGATGTAGCCGCGGTCGAACTGCATGCCCTCGACGACGTCGAGCTCGGTCTCGAGCGACTTGGCTTCCTCGACGGTGATGACACCCTCGTTGCCGACCTTCTTCACAGCGTCGGCAAGGAACGTGCCGATCTCGGCATCGCCGTTGGCCGAAATGGTGCCGACCTGGGCGATCTCCTCATTCGAAGTGACCTTCTTCGAGTTCTTCCGGAGGTCTGCCACCACGGCTTCGACCGCGAGGTCGATCCCCCGCTTCAGGTCCATTGGGTTCATACCGGCGGCAACCGACTTGGCGCCTTCACGGACGATCGCGGCGGCCAGCACTGTCGCGGTGGTGGTGCCGTCGCCGGCAGCATCCGCCGCCTTCGAAGCCACTTCGCGCACCATCTGGGCGCCCATGTTCTCGAACTTGTCGTCGAGTTCGATGTCCTTGGCGACGGCAACGCCGTCCTTGGTGATACGAGGTGCGCCAAACGACTTGTCGAGCACAACGTTGCGGCCCTTCGGACCGAGCGTGACCTGCACGGCATTGGCGAGAATGTCGACACCGCGCAGCATGCGGTCCCGCGCGTCTACTCCGAATTTGACTTCTTTGGCTGTCATAAAGAATTCCCTCAGTTCTTATTTTCTCATCCTTCAGCGCGCCCGGTGGGCCGCTCGGCAGGGGGTGAGCTGCGCGAGCGCTGGGTTAGGCGGCTTTCTTCTTGGAAAACACATCGGTGAGAACGCCCATGATGTCGCTCTCCTTCATGATCAACAGGTCCTGCCCGTCGATCTTGACCTCGGTGCCGGACCACTTGCCGAACAGCACGCGGTCGCCGACCTCAATGTCGATCGGAATCAGCTTGCCCGTCTCATCGCGGCCGCCCGGGCCAACTGCAATGACTTCGCCCTGCGAGGGCTTTTCTTTGGCAGTGTCTGGAATGATGATGCCACCAGCGGTCTTCTCTTCGGCCTCGATGCGCTTGACCACGACGCGGTCGTGAAGCGGACGGAAATTCATACAGGTCTCCTGAGCGTTTGAACAAGTTGGAGATAGGCACATTGTGACCAGCCCAATTATAGCAAGAGTCAGGCCAAATGAGCTGAACGATCCATGCCTGCAGTTCTGCTGAATCGCTGCCTGTCCTGCGCGTGTCTTTGTCCGGAAGCAAACGCCCTCAGGTACACAGCCCGCCAAGCTGTTGCGAAAATGACATTGCCTCGTCGAAACACCCGGATTGAGCCCAGCGTTCCTCGACATTGCACGGACGGCCGTTACACCGATCCAAGCGCGTCTTTCGAGGACGGCAGCCGTGCTGCACATGGTTGCTTCGTCCGACGGCAGCATCTAGCAGCTCACGCCAGCGAAGCGTGCGATGCACAAGTCTCATCAAAGAGCGGCGCTCGATGAAACCTGACGTAGTCCCGTATGATAACAATATGCCAACTATCTTGAAAACTCAGGCGATGTTTTCTGTAAGAGTCGGCGTGCTCCAAGAGAGGCCATCATCGAATTGTATCGAATTGTCGATGTCCAGCCGTGGTACGGTCGCTCAAAACCTGTTGAATTTACCCCGATCGTTCGTAGACCGATAGTGATCGAAGAGATCTGCGACGATCGCCGCGGAGGCTTGCTTGCGCGCAGCAACCCGCGCGCCGGGGCTTTGACCGCGTACACTCTTCTCCGAAGAACAGATGATTGCGAGGAAGGAATCGCCCGGAGCTGCTCACAAATTGCGTCAACGAATCTGAGATGGCGAGCGGCAGTCGGCAGCGCACATTTCCGCAACTGTGGAGGTGATTGGCTATCGCTGCGCACGAGAGATCACTCTGCCCGGCACGCTGCAGGGAGAATAGCCGACGGGTGACATTCGAGCGAAGCCGATCTTTCAGTCGCCCGAAAAACAACCGCAGGACGATCTAGCTCACAGAGGGCGCGTCTGCCGACGCTGGGTTGGGAATTTGCATTTACAGGGCAGTCGCTGCGCCTGTCGGTCCGACCGGCTTCCCTTTTGATGTTGATGGCATCCAAATAGCTGTCATGGATCAGGGGGACTGACGGGCATATGAATCATATACGTTGATATACGTTGTGCCGGCGCGTCTGGTGTGTGATTGCGGCGTCAAAGACGAATTCATCCGATCTCCGCGCCCAATGGAAAAAGCACCTGTGTCGTCTGTAGAAGTAGAAGTACACCAGCACATTGTTTCACTTCTTCAGAAGCCGAATCCGGTCATCCTGGATATCGGCTGCAATGACGGGACCGATACGCAACAGTTTCTCAACCTCTGCCCGCAAGCTCAGCTCTACTGCTTTGAGCCGGACCCTAGAGCGATTGCGCGCTTCAAGAAGAAGCTGGGCCCATCCCTCTATAGGGTAAAGCTGCTTGAAATCGCGATCAGTGATCGAAACGGGATGATCGACTTTCATCCAAGCAATGCAGATGGTGATGCGAAGGAATGGGACCTCTCCGGCTCAATACGCCGCCCGAAGAATCATCTTACCGAGTATGATTGGGTTCGGTTCGATCGCCCTGTCTCGGTTGAAACGCGGCGGCTGGACGACTGGTGCAGCGAAGCCAAGCTGAATACGGTCGATTTCATCTGGATGGATGTCCAGGGAGCCGAGGCCGATGTTATCGCCGGCGGCATGCAGACCTTGAGCAACACGCGCTTTGTCTACACGGAATATAGCGACCGCGAGCTCTACGAAGGGCAGTTGTCCCTGCAAGCCATTCTTGACCTGTTGCCATCATTCGAAGTGGCGGCCCACTATCCCCGCGCAGTGGAGGGTGATGTATTGCTCAAAAATACGCGCTTCTAGTGGCTACTCGATCGCCTCATTCATCGCTGGAAAACCTGACCAGCGCGCTTATGCCGCCAAAGCTGCACAACGGGTGATCATTCGAACGGATATCGGTGGTCGGACGGGCGCTCCGGTTTCCGGTTGCCATTGCAGACCCCGCGCACGATGTCCGCGTCGGGCGGGTTGTGGGTTTCTGGCAATCATTTATTTAGCGAGCCGGCACGACCGACGACCTCGCGGTCAGCAGCCCGAGCCCTTTCAGATGCTTGAATCAACACTGCCAGCCGGCGCTCGAAGCGCTGAATCGCCTGAACGGCTGCTGTATGGTCTGGCCTCTAGGAACTGGTGCACTGCTTTGAACAAATGCCAAAGCAATTGTATCAGTTCTCGTAGTTCCTTGAGATGGGCGGATTTCAGCACGCGCTTGGCGTCGCTATTGTTGGGGAAGGCGAGCTGTAGTATGTGTTCATTCCAGATTAAGATCGCCGTGAGGCGTCCAGCATAACTGCAGCAGCCGATTGTCCCGCAAGGCGTCCTGGAGCAGCGCAGGAGAAGGCGGCGGCGACCATCAGCGGCCGATCTCGCGCCGGATCGGATCAAGATCGCCATCGCAATCGCGGTTACTTGCCTGCTCATTTGCCGCAGGCGGAGCTGATCATCGAATCTGCGAGCTCGCTCTGCCCGTGCGACTGCGGCGCGATGACGAAGATCGGCGAGGACGTCAGTAAACGCCTCGACGTAATCTCGGCGCAATGGCGCGAAGTTTTTCCTAGCCGCGTCGCCCGATCACCCGCAATTCCAGATCGGCCCGATCGGCGTCCGCGTCCAGCACGGCCCGAAACTGCCGCCATTGTAGCGGCCGCTGCGGAAGCCGGGCTGGCCGAAATAGTGCCACTCGCCATCCCAACCGTAATACTGAGGAACTGGGTCAATATACCAGTGGCGCCGGTCGGCGCGCGAGAGCCGGCGCATCGCGTCCTTCTGCTTGTAGAGCGGAATGCTGTTGCTCAGCGGCTGGCGATAGCCGGGCAGGAAGCCGTAACCTTGCCAGACCGGCTTGGGCCGCTTTTGAATTGGCGCAGCGTTCGCGACGACCGGCAACAGCAGGATGATAGTAGCAGTTAGACACACAAGGCGAGACATGGATCGACAATAGTCGGTCGATTGCGTGGAGGCCATTCAAATTTGGGCGCAGAGTTCTGCGCAATCTTGCGCAGAATTTTTCTGTTAGCTGGTCACGCCCTTCCTGATCAGAAAGCACGCATATCCCCTGCTGTCATCCACCTGCACGACGCCGAAGCCCTAGCGCGAGAAAATCCGGACGCGAGAGCTTGCCGGGACTGATGGGACGGCCGACCGAGCGCTCGATATCACCGTGCGCTGCGTCTGGGCACACGGTCGGGATCGTCGACCGGCATCATCACGCGCACGGATCGACGAGATCGTCGAGCGGATAGAGCGTTAGGATAGCGCGGACGGTCCTTTCCATAACGCATGCCCGGCAGCTGCATCAGGCGCTCCGAGCGGCGTGGCGGCGATACGGGTGGCCGCGTGGTTGGCGTCGACGGCCACGAGGTCGCCGCCACGGCCCATAGAGGCGAGCAGCCAGAGCAGCTCGGGCGCTAGGATCGGATCAATCGCTTTCAGCTGTGACGAACTATCCTCCAATCAATCGCTTACGTTTGTCTCTGTTCCCCTGACCCTTCGCGATCATTGGACACCGCGGGCCAGGACACTCCAAACTGTCGTTCATCGGTGGCAAAAAAAGCCCGGCCTCATTTCGATGGCCGGGCCGAAGTCAGTCGTCGACAGAGGGAGAGCTGTCGACGGTTATTTGCGGCAAAACGGTCACCGCAAATTCTGCGACATGATCAATGATCGGAGAAATCTCGCATCGTTCCCTTTTTCAAAACGATATTGACGGAATGCGGCTCAACACCGGCTGGCACAAACCTGGAAGGACGTATTGTCCGTTGTCCTGAGGATCGTCGAAGTCGTGATGATAAAATGAGCGGCGCCGACAGTGATGATCCGTCGCTGTTCGCACGGCATCAAAGTGCCGCCCGAAGAGCGCAGCGACCCAGCATCCCCTGGGGCTGAGAAGAAGTACCTTGTTGTTCGCATGCGAGCACTCGGAGCTCCTTCGCGCGATCCCAGGCCGGGATTGGTGCACCTGCGTCGCCTTCTGCTGTACGCACGACCGCATTGGTATCATCGTCTCACCGATGTCAGCAGCAAACAGCGGGCCGGTCCGCTTGCCGGGCATCCTCGTCAGCTACTTCAAAATGGTACAACGTGACGCTACGTGCGATTCAAGGCCTTTCGAGCGGATCCGCATAAAATTCAAGCCGCCGACCTCTCGCAGACAGCTAACTGATCCGCCAGCCGTCGACGTGGCGTATCGCATTCCGTTTTTGGATGGGCATATACGCGTGAGCGCTCAAGGCACATTGCGCATCATATTTCTTGTGTGATGTCATATGTGTTCGTTTTTTCCAGAAGATCACGTGGTTTGTAAGTGGCGACCATGAATCTTCAGGTCATCATTGTGAACTTCTTGTTGGCTATCCGAATGGCATGGCCAGCGTCGACGATCTCAAAGTCAAGATCGTCATTATGGCCAAGAGTGGACAGGAATGGTCTGAGAGCACCAGCCTATTTGCGGCGCGAATGCCCGATCTGAGCATCTTTTGCAATGGGCTTGTGGAACGTGCTTATTCGGCTGGTCCATCACAGCGAAATGCAGAGCGGTATTGGCCAATATGGATAGCCGTTCTCCTGTGGTCGAGAGCTCCTCATTGCCTGACGAGGCAGATTTTCTGGAGCGCGCTGGCGTTCTTCGCAGACTCCCACAACGACGACGAGTCCGCGTCGGCGAGCACGGGCAAGATCGAGGCGCCGTCCACGTACTGGTGCCTGGATTTGGCGTTCTCCACACAGACCACTAAACCAACGAAGCTTTGGATCATACCTCGGAAAGGTCGGGTTTTTGATACGCTGTCCCTACGCTCAAATATTTGGAGCAAGATCAGGAAGGCAATTGAGCTCCAATGTGGCTATCGCGCGGGAGCCGGCCCGAAGAGAACAAACCCGATCTCTTCGTCTGGCAATCGAGTTTTTGTACGAGACGCTCAGATCTGTAGCCGGGATGGCACACTAAGCGGAGGCGGCGAGATCGCGGATCGCTGCGTACGATGTTTACTAAGGCAAAAAGGCCGGTCTGCCGGTACAATCCTGAGCAAGAGTATACGCGAGGCGTCGTTCGCGCTTACCTGCTCGGATAGAGGTTCAACATGAATTATGCGGCTGGGAACCGCTGTGAAGTATCGATAATGACAGATGAAGAGCGCGAGTTGGCGCGGTGCAGGCAAGAAATAGTGAGACTCAAACAACTGGTTGTGCAGCTTTCTGAGCTCGTCTTGCGCAATGTCGCGGAGAATGCCGAGGGCCGAAAGACGCAATGCAGGTGACGCGTTCGGCCGTATATCGAATAATCAGTCGACAGATGAGGGCCGGTAGACCCAAAGCCATTGTAATCCGCAGCGCGGAGGCCGCCCCCGACCCGCCCCACGACGCCAACCCCGCCAGACAAAGTTATTCCGCTGCCGGGTTCATGCTTCGCTCCGCGGTCGTCTCTCCGCGCTCGGAAAGGCGGCAAGTGCGGGTTGGCGCCTCTCAATGGCAAAGCGCAGATCACATCTTCGCCCGCGATCTTCACTTTGAGCTCACGGTCCAGTCTTTGAAATTGAAGTTCATTCCCCCTGGGGACGAGGTGATCTCGACGCCGTATTGAACGCTACCGACGTTTATATCGCCGAAGTAGCCCTTCGACTTGATCCACTGCAGGATAGCCTTGATGTCCACTGTTCCGCTGTTGGTCTTCGACGTGCGCAGGAGTGAGATGACCTTGTGACCGTTAAAGCCTTCAAAAACGTTCCAAGTCGCTCCGCCCACGTCGACGTTGGTGTAGACCGGGATCGCTGCGCCGGAAGGATCCTGCCGATAATGATAAGAAATTGGTTTGACGTTGACGCTGCCGTCCGCATTTCCGGTGTAATTGGTCCAGAGCATTATCTCATGCTGGTTTGAGCTGTCCCAGATATCGTACGCGACGTCCCAGGCACCGTGAGTAGGAACATCCTGATTGAAGCTCGAGCGCAGAGCGTTGATTGATCTCAGCGGTTTTCCGATATGGAAGGCCTCGTGCGGATAACTCTTGATCCCAGCAGTATTAGGCTGGTTCGACCACACGCCCCACTGGTTGACTGCATAAGCCGAAATCGTCTGAGGCCCAGCGCCCGCACCCCATACGTCGTTGTTCCAAGAGTAGCCATCGCGAGAAAAGGTCCCGTATGGATCGCTCGAACGCCAAATCGGAGCCCTTGCCGATGCAGGCGCAGCAGACGATGGCCCGGCTTCACTCATAGCCTGCCTAAATAGATTATGGTCCTCCTGTGTGCGGACGTACCCCGTTGGGGACCCTGGCGAGCCGGCACCATCTATCCGATTGGAATCCATAATGCTCTCCTTGCTCATATTCGAACAACGTCTACTGCCGATCCGTCGAGCGGGTACCCCGAGTTCCTGACCAGTCCAGTCATAGGCGACATCGGCATCTAGAGACCAGGTTCGAATGCTAGGAGGGTTGGCTTTCGAGAAGCTGACTAGTGCCTATCTACGGTGATTATGATTCTTTGAAAGTGTTGGGGTAAGCGCAGCAAAGTGCGAAGTAAGCAACACGTGCGAGGTTCGGGCACGATCGCGCCGGATAGGTCACTGTGTTCCAAATTGACGTTCCCGTCTTGCTGCCATGGTGGTCGAAAAGCGCGTGTCTGTCCCTGTACCGGCCTGCCGGGCCGACGTCGCTTGCTCCCTTCAGCGACGGTGGCTTGGAAGGTTCGTGAGAGTTGAACCGCAAGCCGTTGCGCTGAAATGCAAGTGGATCGTACTCGACACGACAATGATCAAGGCAGGGGCATAGAGGCTTATGAGAGGCCTCGCTTGTCCTTTAAACAAGACTGGCACGCCGCCAGGTCCTCTAGCGGTAGACCGCATGGCGCGTGCAGAATTGCTCGTGAATGACTTCATGGAAAGCCCGGCTGTGGAGCACTTCCGAGCAGGAGACGTCCGGCGCTCTGGAGCGTTCCCTCGTTTAAGGCTGCGTGCTGGGCAACCACGAAGCTGTCGCACATGGCGCGCGCCAAATTGCTGGTGGTAGAGAGCGACCCAGATCCAGCGAGACCGCTTGCAATCTTGCAGACCTCAGCGCTCTGCCGCGCAGCGTTCGTCGCGGCGAGCCGCATCAGCGTCGCCGTGCTCGAGTTTACTGCCCCCTTGAGCGCTTCCTTCCACAGCTCCTCGGTCGCATCATAGAAGAAAGAACGGGCGGAACGCAGCATGGCTTCAGCTTTGGCCATCTCCAGCTGGATATAGCCGCGCTCTGCCATCACGGGCGCGCCAGTGATCGAGGCGTGGCTTCCGGCCATGGCGATCACCTCGTCTAGCGCGGAGCGCGCAATACCGATGCCGACAATCGCATGCGCCTGCGCAGCGAAAGTCACGGACGGATAACGATAAACCGGCCCGTCGAGTGTCGGCGGACCGCCCCGGATCAAGGTCCATTCCTCCGGCACAATGACATCGTTGACAACGACGTCGTGGCTGCCGGTGCCTTGCAGGCCGATGACGTCCCAATTGGGGCGGATTGTTACCTTCTCGGCAGGCATTACGGCTACGCGCGCAAGGCCACCGGTCGGATCGTCCTCCACAGTGATGCCAACGCCTATCAGATCCGCGCCCGGTGAGCCGCTGGCGAATGGCCACACGCCGTTCACGACAAACCCGTCGGTGCTTCGCCTGGCGGGCTGGAGCGGGAAAAGCGCACCCGCCAACACCACGTCAGGTCCATTCGCGTATACCTTGCGAAGGGTCTCGTCCGGAAGAGCAGCAAGGTAGCGAGCCCCATCGCCGAAGCTAGCGACCCAACCGGCGGAGCCGTCGGCTTCGGAAATGCGCTCGATCAGGCGACAAAAATCGGCCGGCGTCCGCTCCTCGCCGCCGAATCGCCTGGCGGCCATAGCCCGATAGACGCCAACGCGCTTGAAGCCCTCGATGATCTCGTCTGGAATCTTCTGCGCGCGGGCGAACTCGTCTCGGCGCGCGCGGATCTTGACCAGCAGCGGCGACAGATTGTCCCAGGTCGCAGCCGTAGCGTCGGTTTCTGGAGTGATCTTCTCTGGCGGAGCGTTCATAAACTGTCCTCGGTGTCTTGAGCCGATCGACGCCGCGCGTCATTGATATGGATTGCGCGCGCATGGTGAAGCCGGCCGGATTGATACCCAGCCGGAGGGATTGTCGAAACCATCGGAGTTGCTCTGATGAGATTGCAGGCGGTTGCCACTCCAAACCGCATCCCGACAGATTGGAAGGAAAAGGTTTTGAGGCGGGGAAGGCTGACTGTGGCTGTCGATGCTGTCATCGAGGCTGAACCGGCAAGGCAGACGATATGCGGCGACGAGATCGATCCGCCTCTGCTGCACCATGTCTCCGACGGTTGACGGCAGCGCATGTCTTGTCATGTGTTCTCCAGCGGACGATCCGTCACAGTTGGGGCTGGACCACGTTGACCGCTAGGTCGCCAAGCCTGCGGCTCCTTTTCCATCTCCCCCAGCAATTGACGTGCCATCAAACATGGTCTGCCGGCCTTGTCTGAATCGAGCGAGATCACGTGGCCCGTGCCGCGCCAGCAGGATGCTCGCACCTGCATGTCTGTTTCCAGGCACAACACGTCATCAACCGGACACGGCGGGAGCGGACGACTGAAGTGGACCTCGACCGCGGACCAGTCGGGCTCGGCTTACCTGCCGCAGTGTCAGGCCCGCTCCGATCTCCTGACATGACCAACAACTGTCGCGACTGTGGGTGAGCTGTCGGTTAGAAGCGGACGTCAGGCTGCATAAGCGCAACACGACCTGATCTGGCTCCATGGCCGGGTGCGCCGGTGCAAATAGCGCAAATATTGTACGAAATGGACAGATGCGCGCGGACTATCGAGCGTCGCCGTGGGTCAGGCATCGCACGTTCTGAACCTAGCGCCCTGTTATCCAGTAAAAATGGGCGAGCTGCTCCAAAGGGGTTTGGAAGTCTTTGATTCCGGAAGCCGTTGGCATCGATTGCCGGTACGCCCGTAGGCGCGGTGCGCCTGCTACTTGGATCATTCCTCCTGTCGCACCGAACCGCACCTTCGTGGATACATTGCGTCGGCCGCGAACCGTAGATCCCAGAGCGGCCTTAGGAGCCTGACAGCCTGCTGGTACAGATTATGGCTCTGCGAGTTCCGTCTCGTTGAACCTCAAATAGATTGTCGGAGTCGTCGGTCTTGCTCTTGCGTGCAAACTCGATGGGCGCGCATGCGGGATTGTAGTGAGAACAGTCACACCATCGACCATCTCATGATGTGAGCCGCATCTTTGGCGGCGAACGAGACGATGCAACGAAGCATGAATGCGAAGCTGGTGTCGCAAATCTGTCAGATAACTATCGTGAGATTGGCCGCATCGCAGTGCGGCCGCGGTGATGCGCGGCAAGGGGGGCGGTGGTTCGGCACGCCGAAACTGGAAATCTTCTCACGCCAGCTCCGGTACGCACCGTGCGCTTATGATGCGATCAGATCACTCTCGCTGAGAGAGTGTGCATTTGTCCGGTCAGTACGGAGGTTGCACGCGCATGGCGAAGCGCAATCTGCCAAATAACCATGCTGCGCGGAATCGTCCGCGCCGCAACGGTTCCTTCTTTCGGCGGGCCTTCGGAAAGGCCCTTAGGTGGAAAGGATTGGGGGCGCAGGTGTCTCCGCGTGGAGCTGGCATCAAGGTGATGCAGCGGCATCACCGGCATGGACGAGCAAGTCGAGGGAGGCCTCGGTATGCTCATTCTGCCTGACCGTATATCCTATGGAATGACGTCAAGCACGAGCCGATTGTCGGCATTGCGCGATCGCAGTGCGCTTGCTCGCGACATGTACCCGAGCAGGGGACTTGTTCGCCAGACGGCGGTACATGACGGATGGCACCGGCGGCGCTCGGCTTTTTTTGGCCAGCGCGCGTTCGATCTTCCTGCAAATACGTGGCGCGCCAGTGATACAAGAAAGTTTGTGCGACGAAGGCTCGATCGCGCGCTGCCGCGGGGGTGGGATAGTTGATCAACACATACGCCGTGACCTGCCAAAATCGAAACGGAGGCGGGGTCACCTACGTAATCGAAGCACTCCAATCGCCAATAATGGTGGCAATCAATGGGCGCGGGACTGGCTGCAGTTATGCGTCCTTCGGGGAGGAAAAAACGTGAAGGCCGCGCATCGTGGCGGTTGATGGGAGACAGTTGCGTCCGGCCGGCTTGAAAGAATGCACGGCGGACCGTTCATCTTCTTTTTGTAACCATCACGGTCGCTTCACGATTGATGGCATTTGGCGGATTGAGCAATGTGCCGAGCCTATATAGGCAAGCTTAACAGCTATGCCGCGGCCCTAGAAGCCCTCAGAGGAGACGAGCGACTGCGTGGCCTAAAGCCGCGCGCAGGCACTGATTTTGCTTCGAACGATTATCTGGCCCTGGCGAGCGCGCCGCGTATGAAGAAAGCTCTGTTCACCGCGCTTGAGGCCGGCACGCCGATCGGAGCTGGTGGGTCACGGCTGCTGCGCGGCAATTGTGAGGAGCACGAAGCTCTCGAAGCCGAGGCGGCGCAGTTCTTCAGATCGGAGGCAGCGCTGTTCTTTGGCGGCGGTTATATCGCAAACTTTGCAGTTCTGACGACGCTGCCGCAGCGGGGCGATCTGCTCGTTCTGGATTCGCTCGTGCACGCCAGCATTCATGAAGCGGCGCGAGCGGGCCGAGCCGAGTTTCGGATAAGCGCCCATAATGATCTACAGTCAGTTGAAGATACCATTGGCGACTGGCGCGCCAACGGCGGAATGGGGCGCATCTGGATCGTGGTGGAGAGCCTCTACAGTATGGATGGTGACTTCGCGCCGCTTAAAGATCTGGTCGCAATCGCCGAGCGCTACGAGGCTTTCCTGATCGTGGACGAGGCTCATGCCACAGGCGTTTACGGTGAGCAGGGACGGGGGCTGACCGCTTCTTACGAGGGGCGCGAAGATCTGGTGGTGGTCCACACCTGCGGAAAGGCGCTGGGCGCGGCGGGCGCGCTTGTCACTGCTTCCGGCGTATTACGCGACTTCATGGTCAATCGGTGCCGTCCATTCATTTTCGCCACCGCGCCATCCCCCCTTATGGCTGTCGCGGTGCGAGAAGCACTCTTGATCCTGCAGGAGGAGCCTGAGCGACAGCAACGCCTGATCGATCTGGTCGACTTTACACATCGTCAGCTCGTTGTGTGCGGGCGCCCGAGCCCTTCGAACTCTCAGATCATTCCTTACGTCGTGGGCGATAACGCCCGCGCGATGCGGCTCGCCTCTGCACTGCAGGCGCGCGGCTTTGATATCCGCGGGATACGGCCGCCGACAGTGCCTGTGGGAACGGCAAGGTTGCGGATCTCGCTGACGCTTAACGTCGAGCGAGTTGATGTATCCGATATGATTGATGCGCTGGTCGAAGAGACTTGGGGCGACGTGCTATGAGGGCGCTAGCGGTGATCATGAGGCTGATGTCCGCATCGGCAAAACGATCTTCAAAGGTGCGCGCCCGCGCGCAAACATGCTCCGTGGATGCGCAGTTCTGAAATCCAAATCACAAGCCCGACCTGCGCAGAGCGAGGAACGCTCTTTGGATGGCACGTCAAGGCGTTCGTGGATAGTTGACCGCCAGGCCTGACGAACCCCGGAGAGGGCACAAAGATTGTTCTCCGTTCGAACCGGTGGTCGCAATTGTCGTACGCGCGACAAGTTTCTGTTCATGCTGATCCAAGGTACAGGTCCAAGACAGATGTGAACGAGGCTGCTTCTCCGATACTGCTGTCTCCCCAAATGGCTGATGCAGGGGAGACCGACCGATTCCGACGCGAGTAGCATTTTTCTTTACATCGGCGGGCTGGGCAGTCATCGTCGTCGTAATCCTGCTCTATTTGATCTTCGGCCCTGGCTGAGCCGGATGATCATAAGCAGAACCATAGATGGCTTGCCTGATCGCGAGTGAGAGTCTGCCGGAATTGTCGCGTGTTCCGGAGGGCGAGAGCTCAGACCCTGCTTACCTCGCACCGCGATCTGCCGTTTGAATCACCTCTGTTGGCCTGGCGCATCAACGTGGAGGCATGAATGCTGCCGGTCGCGATATGAGTGTTTCTTGGTGCTGGCCGCGCGTTGCCAACATGAGCACGTAGAATACGAGGAGAATTAAGAGGCCACGCATACCAGAGGTCTTCCCGAAGCTACGACAATTGTGAAGCGGATTGTATTCGGCGCATTTGATGCAGCCGATGGACGAGCGAATTGCGCGGAACTCGACCGAAGCCTGTATCAGGCGGCAAACGACTGGCCGGCCGCGCGAAGGTGCCAGCGTCAGCTCAGCAAATCGACCCTGCCGGTATCGAGCCGATACAGGCCCCCGACGACCTTCAGTCTGTTCTGCTCAACTGCCGCGTTTAGAATCGGCCCCGTCGATTTGAGCTTGTTGACATTATCGATTACATTTTGCTGGGTCGCATCAGCGAACGTGTCACCGGTTTGCTGGCGAGATCCTTTTACCGCAGGCGCAAGCGCAGCGACGAGGGATGAAATGTGACCCGGCGGCGGCTTACCATCGTGGAGCGACTTGATGGTGGCGTCTATCGCACCGCAATGATCGTGGCCAAGTACCAGGATCAACGGCGTATTCAGCACGGCGACCGCATATTCCATACTGGCGAGCGTGTCATCGTTGGCGAAGTTGCCGGCGAGACGGCAGACAAACAGATCACCAAGTCCGGTGTCGAAGACAAGTTCAGGCGCCACACGTGAATCGGCGCAGCTCAGAACCGCCGCATATGGATTTTGCCCATCCACCAAAATCGGACGCTCGCGTTTGAAATCGTCGCCTCGTGATGCGCCCTGAACATAGCGATCGTTCCCTTCCATCAGCCGCTTCAGCGCAGCATCCGGCGAGAGCAAGTTATCTGGCTTGGGCGGCGCTTTTGCTTCCTTCGCATTGACAATGTTGTTGCCAAGCCGGAGGCAAACCGCCGAAACAGCGAACAGCAACAGCGAGCGGCGCGATGGCGCGATCTTGGTCAGATAGGGCATATTCGGAGAACGGCTTGCATGCATGCGTGTCACCTCATCGCGCGGCCTTGCGCCACCCGATGGCTTCGGCTTCCGCTTCGCTGCAGAGCCAGCGTTCACCGGGCTTCTTCGTCATGTCGATTTGTTCGTAACTGAGTTGCTCGGGCAGGTGATAAGTGCGCTCGCCGTTGCGGTCCACGGTGCCTTTTATCAGACACTCGGACGAGGGCGGGTCCGATAGCAGCGCGGATCCGAGCAGGAGTTCCTGAGCGTCGATCGGAACCGAGCTCGCGCCGATGATGATCGTCCCCTTGTTGCGGCGACGCCAGTCCCAGGGCGCGATGAACGCCCCCGACCACAGCCCCGCATCGGCTTTGCTCGCCACAACCTCAGAGATAACGTAGGTAGGACCCGACGATAGTGCCCAGCCGGAGCGTACCATCCAGGCGTTCACGTCCTCACCTTCGATGAAGCAACCGCCGCGTGACCTACCGTATTCATCAACTCCTGTGGTATGACAATCCCACGTTCGTCCGTTCGAATGCTTGATAAGCTCGTCGCGAGCAGCGACGCCACAAGCCCATTTCCGGCCGTGGGCGTCGAGGCAAATCTGATCAGTCTCAGGAGCTTCGATGCCTGAGAGCCGAATCTTGGTTTGCTCGATTTCGATCGTATTGCCGTCGAGGATGCGCGGAGGGCCGCTGAGCTTCGCCGCGCAGACCGGAGATGTGATGAGAGCGAACAATGCGACCATCATTACGCGGCGTTTCATCCCGAAAATAGCCTTTCGCTCTTGATCCATGTTTACGCACAATCCGGCGCCGCCGCATTCAACTGCTTAAACGCACTATGTCCGTTATTCGGCCCGTATCTTTCGACGTTTGCGTTATGAAAGCTTGGCCGTCATTTCCAAGCTACGACCTGACGCTGCGTGAGGTTCAAGCGATTTCTTCGGGTGTGCTTGTCGCGGTATCCTTCGAGCATCGCCGGTCTCTCTCACTGGGCGGGCACCCTCTCGACCTGTGGAGGAGATACCCATCGCTCAGTGCCGAAGTCGCGATGCAGGAGAAAGCCGAAACTCGGAACGCTGTTTCTCCCGCGCTTGAAGAACAAAGCGCCTGTGAACTTTGGTGGTCGAGTGGAAGTCAGGCGTGGAGGAGCAACCTTGCTATCTTCGTGCCAACCTCCATCGGCAGACAGAAGGCTGCCGACGGTTTCAACGAGGACGATGACATTTCGCCGTAAAGTCTTGTCACGAAAAGACCGATGTTCGAAAGAAATCTGGTCTCGCCTCCTCTGAGATTTGGACAAGGCGCCACGGAGTTCAGCTCAACGCTCGCTGTTAAATGAATCGGCATCGTTTGCGCAAACCGCGCAAAACTCAGAGCCCTCTTTCGTAGAGCCAGCCGGGATGGTCGTTGATGCCAATCGCATTGTGGCTTTTCGCACTTCCGCGCTAATCGTTCGTGGTGCCGCCGCCCGTTCGTACTGGGACCGGATCGTTCATGACCCAGGCGGCGCGGCGGGCGGCCGCTCTTTCGTAGTACGCTTGCCCATGATCACAAGTGGAGGTTTACCCACCAAGCCCGGCGTGAGGGCGTACGTTTGCGCCAGGGAATTTGAAAGGGCAACCATGTCGAGCCGTGGCTCTGTCGTATACGCACCGGGCAAGCGGTAAGCCGCCCGCCTGTTCGAACGATCGCGAATGGCCATCCTGATGCCATTCAGTGCGAGGCGTCAATCCACAACATGTACTGGCCCATCACCGCTCTCGTGCAGGTATCTCTGGTGCGGTTCGGCCGACTCACGCTACGCATCATTCTCGACCACCTCACCGCACAATGAGAACGAAATGGTTACAGCCACCCGTGAATTGCCGGTCTCTCCTTACGCGCTTGAAGTGGATGGCCGACTCAGAGCCAAATTCGCAACCAGAGACGGCGCCAGGGCAGGTGGAGCAGAACTAAAGAAGCGTTTTCCCATGCTTCAAATCCGGATCTATGACGCGCAGACGAATGCGCGCGAGGAAATCTAGATCCGACTCAATTCGGTCCCGATGCCTCGCGCACGGCTCCGCGGCACCTTGCCGGGGCCACTCGGAAAAAGGGCCCGTCGTCAGGGGGTATGCCGGCCTCGCTGATACTGCCCCGTTCCCGGGTATCCTCTTAATCGGTTTCTTCGCAGCGCTCGGTCCCGCGTGCCGCCTTCGGCGTCGCTATGCTCGCGCTCCTGAGGTGCCAGTCAGTCGCGCGATGCGCGGCGCACGCCAGATCGGGCTTGGGCCCGAGGCATCTCCAGGCCCGGTCCCGTGAAGAATAGCATCGAGAGCTGGCCCCCTCGCAGATTGGTGTCCTCTCACCGCGTGGGGTGCGGCGGGGCCAAACCGGCTCTCGCAAGCTGGCACGCGCCGCTGAGCTCGACTCCTCGCGGAAAGAGCCGAGTGCAATCGTGCTGTCCGACTTTTCCGATGACGGCCTGAAGGCTGCGGGAGAGGTTCGCGGACTGTTGCGGAGCCGCAAACGGCGCGACTTTAGAGCGCATATGTCTTGCGGTTGCTCCGAGGCGCTCGGCGCTGAAGGAGCTGCGGCGCGATGTTGCTCTGCGCGACCATTTACTGAGGCCTTGGCCCCTCTAACTCTTCGCGTTCCTTTGGCTCCATGCGATCGAACCAGGAGCCAGGAGGAAAGGCCGCGATACGCTTGGCAAGGGAGGATTGCGGCTCCCAATCTTGTCCTTCGCTCTTTTCGAACGTGATGACCCCGTTGTGGGTAAAATAACGGGGCCCTGGGATATTACAGTTCACCAAAAGCAAAACGCGCCACAGATCACCTTTCTCGGTCGGCTTGTCATTCCGCTTCGGCAAGTAGTCCACTCCAACAGGTTCAACGATAGTGCAGCGGCCCTGCCGTAGAAGATCGCCGAGCCGGCCTTGCGTGGTCGTCACAAAGTTGAAGTTGGTCGGGTCATGCAGAAAGCGAAGATTTGCGTCCCTTTCGCCATCCCTGACTTCACTGGCGATCAACGAGAGCGCCAAGGCGCGCCAGCCCAATTCCATCGGCTTTGCATAGGTCGACGCAAGTTCAATCGTCCCGTCGAGCGCGACCTTCCAGGTGATAGCGTACTGTTCGTCTGATTTAACATCCTGGTGCCTGGTCCACGAAACGAAAACATATTCATTTTGGTCAAGTTCAGCGACGCCCCACATTCGAGGGACGAACTGTGCCACCTTCGAGACGTTGGAGATAATTTGTTCTATCGTCTCACCGTTTTGCGCTCGCCACGTTGACTTGACTCTTTCGATAAGCGGGCTGTCGTTGGCGCAAACCCTGTTGCTCGTCGCAGCCAGCACGGCCAGGCAGATCAGGGATCGACCGAGACAAAATAATAGCGCGCGACTTCCAGACATTTTCTTCAGAACCGTCGGCCTATCTGGTTTCATCCACATCTTCCAAAGCGGGCAACTTCAACCTGTTATGCGCGAGCGCAAAAAAGTTAGCGGCGACGCGACGGGGCGACCGCTGGTGTCCCGCGCGACCAGGCGCTCCCCTTCATGTCACGCGCCGCTAACTTCAGTCGCCAGCGACAGCCCCAATTTGCTGTGCTGGACATGCCCAGCAGGAGGAGTCTGGGCATGCCGAGGACTTGCATTGTTCGTGCCAGGTAGTAGACGGCAATTCGCACCGCTTTTGTGTCCTCTTTGTCGACTTTCCGACTTGCGGACGTTTCGATCGTTCCATTCAGCCTATCCATCGCGGCTTATGCATCATCGTCACGCACCGGATATTCGGCGCGTTTGCCGCCATTGAACCGTTTGGTTCGGTACCGTTGCCGGAATGTGGGCTTTTCGATCTCTGCCATGCCTTTGGGCACTTGCGGCCACGGGGTCATGGCGCGTTTGGCGCTCCTTTGGCGACATGCGGCGCCTCGGAAGTCGAGAACAGCCTCAGTCAAGTGCGCTTTGTATCGATGGCGAACGACGCGAAGCCGATCATCATCGCCGAGCATGTGAAGTCTGGCTGGCACCGCAAATCAACGTGCTCGCCGGGTATGTTGCTTGCTTTGGCCAGGTGTCTTGGGCCTATTCAACACGCACGCGCAGGCAGCTCCGATACCATTTCGATATCGCTGATTGGAGAACGCCTTTATATCGAGGTCAACGATAGAGATGCACGGTCATTCGCGTAGCAGATGTCGCAGCATTAGCTTGAGACATAATCTGAGAGGTTGACCGCAGAGTTCTCTTGCCGATAATCCAAGTCGTCGAGGTTCTCCGGTTTCCATTTGATCCGGAGCTAAGAGGGAAGCCGGTGAAAATGCCGGCGCTGCCCCCGCAACTGTGAGCGGCGAGCCGCTGTCCAACGATGTCACTGAAGCCTGCGCGGCTTCGGGAAGGCCGGACAGCAGCGATGACCCGCGAGCCAGGAGACCTGCCCCGACAATATATTCGTCCACGGGCGGGGTGTCCCGGTGGTGCGCCAAGCAGCCGTCGCACGCGCGACTTCCCCTGCCTGCGTCCGCCATGGCCTTTGCCCCCAACATGGGGTTAACGCTATGTCTCTTCTCTCCCTTCCGGTTGCCACGCTCGGAACGCCACGCATCGGTCCAAGGCGCGAGCTCAAACTCGCTCTCGAAAGCTACTGGGCCGGAAAAAGCAGCGAACAGCAGTTGCTCGAGGACGCAGCTGGCCTGCGTGCCGCGAACTGGGCTCGTCAGAAATCCATCGGCGTCACGGTCATTCCATCGAACGATTTCTCGCTGTATGACCAGGTGCTCGACACAAGTGTCATGGTTGGGGCCATCCCGGACATCTACGCCTCGAAAGCCGAACCCGTTTCGCTCAAGACATACTTCGCCATGGCCCGCGGTTTACAATACGACGAGCAGGATGCGAGTTGCGGTCACGGACCGCGCAGATTTGGCGCACCCGCGCAGGAGATGACCAAGTGGTTCGACACCAACTACCACTACATGGTCCCCGAGTTTCACCGCGGGCAGACTTTCAGACTGTGCTCTCGCAAGCCGATCGAGGAGTATGAGGAGGCCAAGGCCCTCGGCTTTCAGACCCGCCCTGTCCTGATCGGGCCGGTCACGTTCCTAAAGCTCGGCAAGAGTGCCGATCCTGCCTTCCAGCCACTCTCACTACTGGATCAACTGATACCGGCCTATATCGAGGTTCTGCAGGAATTAGCCAAACGCGGGGCAAATTGGGTCCAGTTCGACGAGCCCTGCCTGGTTCTTGATCTGGATGAGGGGGCGCGAAAATCCTTGCTACATGCCTATGACCGGCTCGCCAAGGAGGGGCCGGCCATCAAGATCATGGTTGCCAGCTATTTCGGCGACCTCGGCGACAATCTGGACACCGCCTTGAGCCTGCCAGTTGCCGGACTGCACCTCGATCTGGTTCGAGCGCCAGAGTTATTGGATGAGATCATTGCTGGCGGCCGAAGTGATCTCGTCATGTCGCTCGGTGTCGTCGACGGCCGGAATGTATGGCGGTCGAATTTGTCGTCGCTCCGCCAGCGGCTGGAACCTGCGATTGCGAAGCTCGGCAAGGATCGTGTACAGATCGCGCCATCCTGCTCGCTACTTCATGTGCCGGTCGATGTGGCACTCGAGACCGGGCTCGCTTCCGACGTCAAGAGCTGGCTTGCTTTCTCGGTTCAGAAGATGCGTGAGCTTGCGATCCTGGCGCGGGCACTCGCAGGCGACCAGAATGTTGCGCAAGCTCTTGCCGAGTCGGAATGCGCCGCGACTGTCCGCCGGACCTCGCCGAAAATCCATGATGCCAATGTCGCTGTCCGGATGAGAGCGATCGACCAAACCATGCGCCGGCGCGCCAGCCCATTTGCCCGTCGTGCCGAGATCCAATGCAATCGTTTCGGACTACCGGCTTTTCCTACCACGACGATCGGATCGTTTCCGCAGACCACAGAGGTCCGGAATGCCCGTGCGGCGCATGCGCGAGGCGCGATGAGTGACGAACAATACGACAGGTTCCTCAAGGAGGAGACTGCGCGCGCCGTACGTTGGCAGGAGGACATCGGTCTTGATGTCCTCGTGCACGGCGAGTTCGAGCGCAATGACATGGTGCAGTACTTCGGCGAGCAACTCGCCGGCTTCGCATTTACCAGGAACGGATGGGTGCAATCCTACGGCTCGCGCTGCGTCAGGCCACCGATCCTGTTTGGCGATGTCTTGCGGCCGAAGCCGATCACCGTAGACTGGTGGCGCTACGCGCAATCACTAACGAGGAAGCCGATGAAGGCGATGTTGACCGGACCGGTGACGATCTTGAACTGGTCCTTTGTTCGCGACGATATTCCCAGAAGCGAGGTCTGCCGCCAGATTGCGCTCGCGATCCGAGACGAAGTTCGCGATCTCGAGAATGCTGGTGCGACCATGATCCAGATCGACGAAGCTGCACTCCGCGAAGGATTGCCGTTGCGCCGATCGGATTGGACGGCTTATCTCGACTGGGCCGTGGAATGCTTCCGCATCTGCTCATCGGGTGTCGCTGATCAAACGCAAATTCATACGCATATGTGCTACTCGGAGTTCAACGACATCATCGGTGCGATCGCTGCAATGGACGCGGATGTCATCTCGATCGAGACGTCGCGCTCGAAAATGGAACTACTCGAGGCGTTCAGGAAGTACGAATATCCAAATCAGATCGGGCCGGGCGTGTACGACATCCACTCTCCACGCGTTCCCGAGACGAGCGAAATCAAGAAGCTGATAGCGTTGGCTCGGACACGGCTGCAGGATTCGCAGCTCTGGGTCAATCCGGACTGCGGCCTGAAGACGCGCAAATGGGAGGAGGTTCGGCCGGCGCTGGCGAACATGGTCGCTGCCGCCCGCGAACTGCGCGCTGCATCCGATACGCGAGGCCATTGATCCGGGCTTGGGTCTCTTCTCGACAAAGCTGATCCGCTTGTGGTCTTGGTTGCGTGAAAACGCTTCAGCGCGGGGTGACGCGGCCGTGAACGGCCCCTGTGAGGGCCAGCTGGCGCTAAAGTGGCATATTTTCCGGCAAGGTGCCGGAAGCCGGTCCATTGGCTTCCCTTGGTCACTGTGATCGATTGATAAAGGTTGGCGGCACGCGCACGACAGCGCTCCTGCCTCATGCCTGCATCGCCGCGATCAGCGCACCGACACCCATGATGTTCATTGCGCGTGTGAGATTGTAGGCGAGCACGTGCAGCGCCATCTCGGCGGCGACCTTCGGCAACCGCTTCGTCAGGAAGTGCGTCGCGCCCATGCGCATCTTCAGTGTGCCAAACGGATGCTCGACCGTCTCGCGACGGCGACGCATCGCCTGAGGATCGGCGTCGAGCCGCCTCTGGGCATCCTCCATGACGTGTTCATGTTCCCAACGGGAGATGACGCGGTTCTTGGCCGTGGTGCAGCGCGCCTTAAGCGGGCAGCTTCCACAAGCTTTCGTGGCGTAGCGCCGAATGGTGCGTTCGCCATCCACTGTTGTAAGCCAATACGCCAGCAACTGGCCCGCCGGGCAGCGATATACATCCTGCTTGGCCAGGTATGCGAAGTCGTGCTTGCCGAACTTGCCCTTCGCCTCCATGCCCGTCGTATTCGGTTTCGGCAGTGTCACAGCGATATCGGCGTCGGCGCAGGCTTTGATCTCCTCGCCTGTGTAGTAGCCGCGATCGGCCACGGCCTCGAGCTTGTCGACGCCGAGCACGGCCTTGGCCTGTTTACCCATGTTGGCGAGTTGTGCACGATCCGAGCCGCTATTCGTCACCTCGTGCGCGATGATGAGGTGGTGCTCGGTATCGACGGCAACCTGCACATTGTAGCCGACGACACCGGAGCCGCGGCCACTCGTGGCCATGGACCGACTGTCGGGATCGGTCAGCGAGATCTGTTGGTCCGGTGATGCCAGCATTGCCTGTTCGCAGGCTTCGAGCTTCTGCATCTCGCTCGCGAGCTTGGTGAGCTTCTCCTTCAGATGCGCCGTCTTCGCGGCGAGAGTCTCAGATGGCTCCTGCAGATCTGCGGTGTCCAGCTGCGCGAGATAGCGCGATACGCTCTCCTCCAGCTGCTGGCGACGGCGCTCGACCTTGCCCTTCGTGAAGTTCTTGTCACGCGTGTTGACCGCCTTGAACTTCGAGCCGTCGATGGCGACGCTCGCCTTCATCAACAAGCCCATCTGCCGGCAAAGCTCGACGAACTTCGCGCACACCTTCTTGATGGCGGGGCCGTTGTCGCGGCGAAAGTCGGCGATCGTCTTGTCGTCGGGCGAAAGCCGCTGCAACAGCCAAATCACCTCAAGATTGCGCCTCGCCTCGCGCTCCAGCCGGCGGCTCGACTGGATGCGGTTGAGATAGCCGTAGATGTAGAGCTTGAGCAGCGCCGCAGGGTGATAACCGGGCCGGCCGGTTGCCGCAGGCTCGACGTCCTTGAAGCCCAGCTCTGCCAGATCGAGCGCTTCGACGAAGGCATCGACCGCGCGAACCGGATTACTCTCATCGACCCAGTCGTCGAGGCATTCGGGCAACAGCGTCGATTGCGCTCGGTCCGCCCCTTCAATGAACCGATTCATTGATCGTCTCCAAAAACCCCCAGACGATCCCTATCTGACTCGTCGTTTTCACGCAGCCAGGGTCATTTGCGCTCTCGATAATCGAGGGAACCGTGGGAACACAAAAAAATGCCCGGCCCCGCTTAGCGGGCCGGGCGAAAGTCTGGAGGAGCGACGCTGACGCAGACCTCCATCGGCGGAGGGAGGACAGCCGCCGGTTCGATCACGGCGAGGACATTCGCCGAAAATCTGAGCCCAGTTGAAGCACAAGCTCAGCGTAGCTCAATTATGCCGTGGTATGCGACCGTACAGCCTGAGATTTAGAAATCTAAACCAAGGTTTGTCGCTCATGAGCACGTTGGCAGCGGTTGCCGACAGCCCCGCACCGAGGAAGATGAGCGTCGCACGCCGATGCGACGCGCTGGAGCAGGAACTCGACCCCATCAGCTACGGAAAGCCGGCCATCGTCGATCACCACGAGCTGTCTGCGATAAGGCTGTCGATTCGAGAACGATCGACGACGGCGAGAACTTCGGATCCAGACCGTGGCGACGGGATCTCTCGGAGAGATCGACTACCATGTCGCACATGATTCGCTCGATGATCTGGGCGCGGACGCGCTCTCCTCTGTCAGTGGGCAAGCCCTTTGCGGTGGCGAGCCGATCCTCGGTGATCCGAGCAAGGTAGTCCTTTGCCGAGACAACGTTCGCGACGAACCCTTGTTGCCGCGTCGATGGCGCTGGCGCCGAGCCCAATGAGGGCGTCCGCGCAATCGTCAGTATAGCCCTGGAAGTTGCGCTTCAGCCTGCCTGCCTGCTTCGCCCGGGCAAGACTTTCGTGCGGCATGGCAAAGTGACCGATGCCGACACGTACGTATCCAGCGTCAACTAAAGCTTCCGCGATCGCTTCGGATTGGAGGTAGCGCTCGACGCTGTCCCTATAGCCCGTTATGATCCAATCGCGTCAGAACCGGGCCAGGCGATCGAGGTCCAGCGCCTTGCCGTTCGTGCTGAATGTACCCTTGTCAGTGCCTCGCAGTTGGCGTGCAGTGAGTCGAACCGGCTGCGGTCGGATGATTCAGAGCGTGCCGGGCGGGGCTCAAGGAGTGGGAGTGTTTCGCCGCACTCGCGCGGCCGCAATCGCTCGTCCTTATCGATCGGCGGACATCAGAGGCGTCCGTTTCGCGCGATATTACTGGGCAGGCCAAACCTGCGACGGTCACATGGTGGAACCAGAGCTCAGGAGGGCGCGGCCATGCCGCTTGCACCGGTGGTCGACGAAGCGATCATATTGTGCAGAAGCCATCTTGGCGGTACGGCGGCCTGAGTGCCAGCGAGCAACCCCATTTTCATTTCGACAGGATGAGCATAACGTCCAGTTCCTGGCGTGAAACGGCAGTGGTCAATACGCCCCATCCGTCTCGGCGCCGTGTCGCGGGTTGCCGGCCTTGCCGGACGAAAACGCGACCGAGCTCCGTTCGGTCTCAGCTTCTTGCTGCAATTGCAGAATATGCGCTCTTAACGCATCGGAAGTCGCTGCCGCTGTCTCGCTGAATAGCGGATCTCCATGATCGGTGAGGGCGGAAGCGATTTCGGTCCAATCCCGAGCCGAGAGAGCCTTCAGGGCGGCGGGAAAGAAATCTCGTTCTTCCCACATCATGTGGTGCCGCTCGCGTACTATAAAGTCGCGTACGATATTGCCGACATCTTGCCGAAGGAGTTCACGATCCGCGAGGATGGCGTCGATAGCTTGCGCGAAGTGGTGCAAACGGTCGACGACTTCATAATGTTCAAGCGCGAGATCGCCGACAATTGCGGCTGCATCCGGATCGCGAGTCTTGAGCTTGGAAAAAATCAAGTCTTCCTGTGGATGATGGTACACCTCCGGGTAAACCTCGAAATAGCTGATAATCGCGCGAATGACCTCATAGTCGGGACGGATTCCTTTCTCAAAAATGTCCAATTCGCGTTGAAGAGCGACCAGAAGCAGATCAATGTTGCGATGCTCTCGAAGCAAAAGATCGATGATCATTGCGGTGTTCCTGGAGGCACAAGGTAGGCTGGGGGCGTTTCTGCCATTTGCAAGATCGCCCGATTTCGGTGCCCTTTGCGCTGCAATTTGTCCGCGCTTTTCGACGCAAAAAAGTAGCGCGGTTCAATTTGAGCTGGTGTAAATCAAATTAGCCTAGGTTTTGCACAAAGCTCCTGGGCAATCTGTCGTTACGCAGCTCGACTCGGCGTGAGGTCGGCAGGGCGATCACGCCATTCTGCTCAAGTTGGGTAAAGGTGCGCGACACCGTTTCGATCGTCAAGCCAAGATAATCGGCTACGTCCTGCCGTGACATGGGCAGTTCGATGGCACCGTTCTTCGTAGCGCGGCGAGACATATCGAGCAGGAAGGCGACGACCCGGTCTTCAGCGCTGCTGATCAGGAGCATCATATGTTCCTGAAAGCGGCGGAGCTCGAGCACCATCGCGTCCCACAGCTGCCGTGTTAGCTCCCTCTCGTGACTGGCGCGAACAATGAGGGCGGTACGCTTCACCATCAGTAGCTGTGTCTCGCAAATCGCTCCGGCCGAAGAGATATGGCTTCCTCCGGCCTCGAAGCCGAAGATGTCACCGGGCAGATAAAACGCACCGATCTGACGACGTCCGTCTTCCAGAATCTTGTAGGTTCGCACAGCGCCCGACACCACCTGATATAGGTATTCGGCTGCCTCGTCTTCGCTGTAGATCTCGCTATTGCGAGTGAACCGCATCGGTGTCGCAATCATGCCAAACGGTCCACAACCATGAGGTTGCCCACGCAAGACGCTGGTCGGACGGCGGCTGGTCTCGGTAAAACTGGCGACCTGAGCGTGCATGGCGGATCCTATCTTGCGAACGTCGACGGGACGCAGACATTGGCTGCTCCTGACGAACTGGGAAATTTGGATGTTCCCCCTAGGTAGAAGCCCTTAAGTATCTACACGTAAGGCCCCTGAGGAGGGCGTCTTGAATGGTTCGGCGCGGTCCCTTGGTTGCTCAACCATGCTCAAATCGGATTAGAAAGCTGCATGCTGGCTTCGTCGGCCGCGCCCGTGAAGAGCTCCAGCCAGGCCCGAACGCTGTCGTCCGCCGCCACTTTCGGCTTGCCGCAGGAAGTCTTGTTTGGACGCCGGGACACTTGGATGCCGTCCCTCGCCATTGCCGGCTCGATATTCATGTCATGGCAAACCAGGCCTGCTGGAGGAAGAACGAGCCAGCAACCGAAGGTCATGCAGGGCTCGTTCGTCGCGGTTCTGCGGATCCGCCAATGCTCGGATTCTTGAACTGCCGCTGGAAGGCCAATCAGAGCCGCTCGCGGAATATTGATGACAACGCCGGCAGTTCTGTTGGATCGTTTCGGATCGTGATTCCCTCAATCGATAGATATCAGGGCTGCACCCGAATTGGCGCTTCTCGGAATTCACCGGGATGCTCGAAGGCATGCATCGCTCGGATGTGGTGATCGTCTTATCCGGCGCGCCACGTCGGGGCCCGCGCCGTTGGCGCGATAAGACGAAAAACGTATTTCGGAAGACCATACAGGAAGTCAAAGCTGCTGCATCAGCTTGAATGCATGAATAAGCCATTTGCGTTGCTGCTAGAGTCCCGCGTTAATGGCGATCCGCATCAACTCGGACATGCTGCGGACATTGGTCTTGGCCATAAGGTTCGCACGGTAAACTTCGACCGTCCGGGGACTGATGCCAAGGTCATGGGCGATCACCTTGTTGATCTTGCCGGCTAATAGTCCCTGCAGGACGTCGCGCTCGCGCGACGAGAGGTCCGCGAGGCGGGCCTCCGCCTCCAGTTTCGCTGCGTCATCGATTGGCTTTGTTGGCCGCGCTTCCAAAGCACTATTGATCGCACGCAGTAGCACCTCCTCCTCGAACGGCTTCTCAATGAAGTCGACCGCACCCGCTTTCATCGCTTCAACTGCGAGCGATACGTCGCCATGACCAGTTATCAGGACGACGGGGCAGTCGACGCGATCGGCCTTCAGTTTGCGGACCAGTTCGAGACCGCTCATACCCGGTATGCGGATGTCCGATATAATGCAGTCAACCGGACCGCTCGCGCCGTCATTGAGAAACTCGGTCGCCGTTTCATAGGTTGCTACGTAGAAACCGTTAACATCAAGCAGAAACGCCAGCGAGTCCCGCATCGCGGCGTCATCGTCGATCACAAGAATGCGTCGCCCAATCATGCCTCTTCACTAACCTCCGCAAGTGGCAAGGTGAACTGAAAGATGGTTCCGCCGCTCGGATTCGCTTCCGCGGCGATGTGGCCGCCATGGGACTCGATGATCGTCCGGCAGATTGATAGTCCCACACCCATGCCATGCTCCTTGGTCGTGACAAAGGGCTGGAACAGGCGGTCGGCGATATCAGGGCTGATGCCGGGGCCCGTGTCAGCAACGGTAAACCTGGCGAGGCCATCGACCTTGGCAACTCCGACGGTCAATTCGCGGCGCGGGCAGCAAGCCATCGCCTCGATTGCATTGCGTATCAGGTTAAGCGCGACCTGCTGGATCTGGATCTTGTCGACGATTATCGATGGCAGATCGCGGTCGCTGCGGATAGCCACGCGTACACCTTGCTCCTTGGCGCCGAGAAGGGCCAGAGCCACAGCCTCTTCAAGGAGCGTGAATGGATTCTCCACAGTGTGATGCGTCTCGCCCTTGGCAACGAATTCCCGCAGGCGCCTGATGATATCGCCGGCGCGCAGAGCCTGTTGGGCGGCGTGTTCGAGTGCATCACCAATGCGGTTGGCGTCCGGTTTGTCGGACGCCAACAGAGCCTTTGCGCCGCGCATGTAGCTTGTAATTGCGGACAGTGGCTGGTTGATCTCATGGGCAATCGACGATGCCATCTCACCCATGGCGGTCAGCCGCGACACGTGCACGAGTTCAGATTGCAGT
This sequence comes from Bradyrhizobium sp. CCBAU 53415, assembly GCF_028128735.1. Lineage (NCBI taxonomy): Bacteria > Pseudomonadati > Pseudomonadota > Alphaproteobacteria > Hyphomicrobiales > Nitrobacteraceae > Bradyrhizobium > Bradyrhizobium sp. CCBAU 53415. The sequence goes on from NZ_LBJF01000001.1 coordinate 184,347, forward strand.
TCTTGCAAGCGCCGTTCCTGCGCCCGCCGTTCGGTGAGGTCTCGGATGAAGCCGGTAAAGAACCGTTCGCCGCGCACGTTGGCCTCGCCGACGGCAAGCTCCATCGGAAAGGTCGAGCCGTCGCTCCGCTCGCCGACCACGATGCGGCCGATGCCGATGATGTGCCGCTCGCCGGTGGTCAGATAACGTTCGATGTAGCGGTCGTGCTCGGCGCGGTAGGGCCGCGGCATCAACCTCGATATATTCGTTCCGACCACTTCGTCCGGGGACCAACCAAATAAACGCACTGCCGCGGCGCTGAACGAGCGAATGATGCCCTTCTCGTCAATCACGATCATGGCTTCCGGCACGATGTCCAGGATCGACTGCAGATGGGCTAGCCGATACCGCGCCTGCTCTGATTCCCGCCGCAGCCGATTGCCCATGAAGCCAAGCAGGAGACCAAGTACCGCGAATTCCGCGATATCGATCATGTTTGCGGAATCGGTGATGAGACCTTTTCCAAGAAATGCCACGCTGGTGACGAGGCAGAGCAGGGTAGCGAAGATCGCCGGACCGCGGCCGCCGGCGAAAGCTGCAAATACGACGACCGGAAGGTAAATGATCGTCAACGTTCGGTCCTGAAGATACGGATCTAGCGCCGCGCGCGCCACGAGAGCCAGCGCTGCGGCTGCCGCGGCAGTGCCATAGCGGTACCAGATGTGGTCGGACATGTTTCCTGGCAGACCCTCTCATTCGATCGACTTTACATTGTCCACCCACGAGAGCCACCGGACGCAGCCGCGCCTCAACTCACGCCAATCTATTGCGCAGGACGGCCGCCGCTATCCGGGCCAGATGCGCCAGTGCGTCGGCTGCACGGCGACATGTTCTCCGGTCTTGGCCTTGATCCAGCCGCCGAAGATCCGGCGGCAAGGAAAGACCACCCGGTGAATGGTATTACCCTCGATCACGGCAATCTCCAGATCCCGATCAAAGGGCGCCGATTCGAGCCGCTCCCAGATCAGGTTGTCATTAGATCCTGGACGGTGTTCATGGCCGCGGGCTGACAAATTCAGGCAACCTTCTGAACACTACGGACGAGATCGCTTGGCCTACGCGCGAACAGGCTCAGCCCAATATTGCCCAGGCGGCGCGTGGTCTCGAGCGCGTCAGTCGCGGCCGGGGTTTTATCGGCCGTGGCGTCGTTGAACTTATCGTGCCGGGACATGATCCGCTCGCCAAACGAAATAATAGAATTGGCGGCGCGAAACAACTCCCCGGCTTCGGTCGAATAAATCTGGATCAGCTCAAGCTCGCGGCGGTTGGTATTGATCGCTGTTCTGCAGAATGCTGAGTGGACTGCTGCTCCCGCAATCTGGCCCGCGGCGGGACAAATGTCGCCGTAGTCTGTCATGTCGAAACATCCTTCGTTGGTGAGAAATCTCCTTGTCCCGCGGGGCGTCAGCGTGGGGCGTTGGGTTGTGATGACGTCAGCCGCGCCCTTGCGAGCGGGGCGGCATCCCCAAGCGAGAACGGGAAGACGACGGAATTCGCTTGACGCCATTCGGATGGGCCTAGCTGCGCTCGGCCCCGATCATAGCGCCGGTCCGCAGGTCGATGAAGTGGACGCCATCGCAAGCGGCGCAGGTTATCGGGTGCAGGTCATCGGCACCCGGCTCGGGTGCGTCCGGCAGCAGTCCTTGAACTCGGTCGCCGGTATTTGGACATGAAAAGATGATGGGGCGCCAAGTCGTTCTATCTGCCATGTGTCTGACCTTGGACGGGAAGATCGCTTCTATCAGTTGGCGGCCGCCGCAGTAATTGATACAGGTCAAAAAGAGCGGATGCGCGGCCAGAACGGCCGAGGTCGAGCGGCCGTTGCGAGCTGGACAGGGCCGCCTTGCAGACGACATGTTCCAACTCGCGCGATCCGCCAGGGCCTCGCGTTGGTCCGCAACACGCCAGCGTGTAGCCAGGTTGATTTGAGGCGCACCGCACGCGGATTGGGCCACGACAGCATGTGTCCTCAATGCTGCGAGAGCCGGAAAGGAGATGGTCCATCGATTGCTCGCCTCGCATTTCGGCAGCCTTGCCGGCGCTGATCGCAGCCTTAGGCCTTGGCGCGGAAGTCCTGAACCTTGGGCTTATCGAAACGTTGGCGGCGACAGGCCTGATCATCGGCTGTGCTGTCGCGGCGGCAGGGTGGACCGTCAGGAGCTAGACCGCGGCGGTTCGTCTCATTTGCCCACGATCACGTTCGCGTAGGTCTCGCCGTCGATAGCGCCCGGCCATCGCCGCGCGTCAGAAATGGCTCTGGCCGGTGATTGGCCAATGACCCCGCCTTTGCGGCAATGCCTCGTGAGACCACCAAGCATCGCGTGTAACGTTCGCGGCGTCGAGGTTCCATGTTGCCGGCGAATGAGTATGAGATTGATAGAGATCAATTGTCGGTATCCCGGGCGTGACGGCTTCATGCTGCTCTCAACCGCCTCTTCGAGACATTCCTCGATCCGCGCCTGAATTTTGTCGGTCGATGGCAGAGCAGACCGGAAGGCGCTGTCCCTCGGCCACTTCAAAACAGAGTGCGATCTGCCAGGCTGGACAGATAGCGATTACGGGGTCTGCGGGACAACAGGAGCGCTCGCGCCGCGCTGCCCATGCTCGACCTTGTCTCGGCGGACGGAGCGGACAAACTCGTTGGGATGCTGCTTGAGACAGATCAAATACTCTTGTCGCGCTAATGACAGAATGGGGGATAAGCAAACCCACAGCAAGAGGGCGCCATGCCTTCATTTAACGTTCGGTTCATTAAGACCGTTTGTGACGATACCGGCCACGAGCATCGTGCCTGTCAAGCATCGTTCAAGGTCGATGCCGCCTCGCTGAGTGCTGCTGCACAGCAGGCGGAGACCGATTTCTGCAAGCAAAAAGGTGTCCACGATTGGACAGTCTTCGCCGATGCGATGGAGCTTCGAACCCCGCCTGCATTGCCGCCGGCATGGGGTGGTTAGCCTGAGTGTGGCCAGGGAGGCCTGCGAATTCTCACCATCGAGACGGTGAGCCGGATCTTCACGAAGCTCGAGCCTGACGGCGTGATGCATATACGGGTGGCATTCGTGTCGTGGATCTGGAACGCGCCAGGCAGCTCGCACTGTGCGGTGCGTGAGACGCGGCATCCCCAAAATTGATCGAGGTCAAAGACGCTTTCCTGAAAGTGACGATAGTCGGGACCTCAAAAGGAGATTCTCATGCCCCTCGATGCCGTTCTGGTTTGCGCGGTCGTCACGTCCATCTTCGTCGTCTTCGCCGCGGCCCTCGCCTGGGCAAATATCCGAGCGCCGCTGAGTCAGCCGGTGACCGTGGCTGAACCGAAGCGTCGCGCGTTCTGATCTCCGAACCCCAAAGCCAAGACCCGTTCTCCTGGCTCGAACCAGGGCCGGACGCAGAAGGAAGACGGGCCGGCAGGACAGCTCACGTTCACGAGGGACTCAATGAACCGATCCCAATCCGCGACGTGGATGACGCACGGCAAAGCGGGGCTCACGCTGTTCTGTGCCGCGCTCGCCTTCTTCTGTGTCATCGCGGCTACTAAAGCCGTTGATTCAGCCTTCGCATTCCACGCAGCCCTCGGAGCGCTGGCCAGCATCGCGGCGGCATTCACGATCGTGAATCGATACTACGACCGTGCGTTGCTGCCACGTCCAGAGATTGGCGGCTGGCCGAACCACAACATGGGCCCGGTCAAGTTCAGTGCCGTCATGGCGATGTTCTGGGGGAGCGCCGGGTTCCTCGTCGGACTAATTATCGCGTCCCAATTGGTGTGGCCCCTGCTGAATTTCGATTTGCCCTGGACGAGTTTCGGCCGCTTGCATCCGCTGCTACGTCAGCGGTTGTGCTTGCGTTCGGCGGAAATGTGCTGATCGCGACTTCCTTCTATGTGGTGCAGAAGACCTGCCGGGCGCGCCTCGCCGGCGACCCGGCGACACGGTTCGTCGTCCTCGGCTATAACTTCTTCATCCTGATCGCGGGCACTGGTTATCTGCTGGGCGTGACGCAGTCAAAGGTATACGCCGAGCCTGAATGGTATTCGGATCTATGGCTGACGATCGTCTGGGTAACGTATCTGCTCATCTTCCTCGGGACGATTATCAAGCGCAAGGAGCCGCACATCTTCGTGGCCAACTGGTTCTATCTCGCCTTTATCGTCACCATCGCGGTCCTTCATCTCGGTAACAATCAGGCGCTGCCGGCATCCGTGTTCGGCTCGAAGTCCTACATCGCGTGGGGCGGCGTTCAGGATGCGATGTTCCAGTGGTGGTACGGCCACAATGCCGTCGGCTTCTTCCTGACCGCCGGCTTCCTCGCGATCATGTACTACTTCATCCCGAAGCGAGTCGAGCGACCGATCTATTCCTATCGCCTGTCGATTATCCATTTCTGAGCGCTGATCTTTCTCTACATCTGGACTGGGCCGCATCATCTGCACTACACGGCGCTACCCAACTGGACTCAGACACTCGGCATGACGTTCTCGGTGATGCTGTGGATGCCCTCCTGGGGCGGCATGATTAACGGCCTCATGACACTGTCGGGCGCCTGGGACAAGCTGCGGACCGATCCCGTGCTGCGCATCCTCGGGGAATGCAAATGGAGGCTGCGATGACATCAACTTTACGGTCAGTCACCGAAGGCCTGGTTGAAAGAGTTGCGCGTTGGCTCGGTGTGGACCGGGATGGCCGTGAGTTACACAATCTCGACGAAACCGAAATCGCGGCCATCGCGAGGGATCTGCGAATGCCCGTCAGCCAGCTTAAAAAGCTGGCCGCCCATGGACGCGGCGCCAAGAAGTTGACGCAGTTATTGCAGCAGCTTGGTCTCGATGAGGCTGCGATCGCAGAGGCATGTCCGGACGTCTTGCGCGACATGTCCGGCATCTGCGCACTCTGCGTTGCCAAAACCCGCTGCAGCCATGATCTTGCGCGCCGCAGCGCGGACCTAAACTATGCTCGCTATTGTCCTAGCGGCCCGACCATCGGCGCAATGCAGAAGGCCAAGAAGGCCGACGAGATCGCGCTCCACCGCGGTCCGCTCTGCTGCTGAGAAGCTTCGTTTCCAGACGAGCAGCCCCTGACGCAACCGCTCAGCCGACCTCGGTGGGCCGAGGTAGCTAGGAGCACTGTTCGAGGGGTGTGCCGGGTTCGCTCGATCTGAATCCTGCACCGCGCGTGATCGCTCGCCGGTCAGACTGCGCGGCTATGAGTCGCCTTGGACCCGGCCAGATGGGCGTCGAATGCGGAGGCGACACTTCGGACCAGAAACTTTGCGCCATCGTGGACGCGGAGCCGGTCGCCATCCATGGTCACGGCGCCATCCGAGAGCAATTTCGCGAGCCGCCGTTCGTCGACGATCGCCGTCCGCGGGTCGCGGCCATGAGATCGGGCGACCTTGGACAGGTCGACGCCATATCGCACATCACCCGCCCGATGAGGTCGGCCCGGAACCGGTCGCCCTCCGTGAACTCATAGCCCTTGACGGTAGCGAGTTCGCCTTCCGCGATTTGCTTCAGATAGTCGCGCGTCCCGATGGCGTTCTGGACGGAGCCCTGCGTCATCCGACCGATGGCGCTGGCGCCGAGACCGACCAGTGTTTCGGCGCAATCGTCCGTATAGCCTTGGAAGTTTCGACGTAACCGGCCGTCCCGCTTCGCCGCGGCAAGGTTGTCATCCGGAAGCGCGAAGTGGTCGAAGCCGACACGAACATAGCCGGCCTCGACGAGCGCTTCGGCAATCGTTTCGGACTGGAGATGTCGCGCGACGCTATCGGGAAGGGCGGCCTCATCGATCTTGCGCCGATGCTTCTTGAACGACGGAACGTGCGCATAGCCGAAAACCGAAAAACGATCGGGACGGAGCTCGATACACTTGGCAACGGTGTAGAGGCACGAACCAACCATCTGATGCGGGAGGCCATAGAGCAGGTCGAAATTGATCTGACCGATGCCGGCGCTACGCAACAGATCGACGCTCGCAGCTGTCTGCGCAAAACTCTGCATGCGATTGATGGCGCGCTGGACCATGGGATCGAAGCTCTGAACGCCAAAGCTCGCGCGGGTGACACCGCCATAGCCCAAAGCTTCCGCCATCGGTTCCGTCAGCGTGCGGGGGTCGATCTCGACAGCAATCTCCGCGCCGGGTACCACTAAGTATGAGTAGCGAAGCGTGCCCACGAGATCTGCGAAGGTCTCGGGCGTCATGATCGTCGGCGTTCCGCCGCCGAAGTGGATATGCGAGATTGGAAGCCGTTTGCCGATCGCCTCGGCGACCAGCTGGGCTTCAGTCCGCGGCATAGACTGCAATCGGATGGTCGCGCCTGGTCACGGAGGTATGACAGCCGCAGTACCAGCATATGGATCGGCAGAACGGAATGTGCAGATAGATCGAAATGGGTTCTTGAGCCGGTAACGATCCGAGCCATTGCCGGTAATCGGCTTCGCCGATATCTGATGAAAAGTGGGGTGTCGTGGGATAGCTCGTATAGCGGGGCAGGCTGTCCTGGCCATACGATTGCGCCAAATCGGGTCGCATTCCGTCTCCTTTGTCGAGAGGGCGACGCTGACGGACGCCGCATCTTTCTGTCGAGAAACCGCATCGTCCTCGACTGAGGGCGCATGTGCATGCAGGCGGATATCGACTTTTCTTACTATCTGAAGAGGACAGGCAGGGCCCTCGTCCAACTCGACCTCGCGGTTGAGGGCATCAATTGCACGGGCTGCATAGGAAAGATCGAGCGCAATCTGTCGAGCATTCCGGATGTGACCTCGGCACGCGTGAACCTCATCGATAACCGGCTCGCTCCGTCGAGGACTATCAAGCGTCTGCGGTCTCTCTACGCGAAATATCGATTCATCACACCGAAGCGAATTGAACGAAGAGCGTGCCATCAAAGCTAAAGCGTTGACCGTGAATCGGTCACGCGCCTCTCTAAAAAATCATCGCGGACGCTGAAACCACAACGTCTTTCCGTTCTCTGTCCTTCGTCAACAGAAGTGGAAGCTGTTCATCCCTACACACACATTGCCCATCCGGCACGTTGAGTGTAGACCGGACGACGGACACGAAGACGAGACCGATCTAGCGCTACTTTGCCAGAATCGTTTTGTGTTGAAGTCCTTCACGGAGACGTTTCCGACAATGTGGGCACCGTTGAGACGGCGGAAGGATGAGGTCGACGATGGCGTGACGTACGGCGGGCATGGTTGGCTGAGGCGGAGGCCCGTTGATTCTTTTTTTCCGCCCCGCGTATGCGAGGCGACGATGTTGCAGAAAGGGGTAGGCAATCATTGTGATCAGTGCGTGGCGATGAAGACCATCGCCATGATCGCCCTTCGAAGTGATCAAGTCCAAGCTCCTCCTTCAACTGCTGATGTGCCTGCTCACAAATCCATCGTGCCTTGATGGTGGCGGCCAGTGTGCGCAGATCCGTCGTCGCAGGGAGGTTGGCGAGATAGTATTTCTTCTTCCCTGAGGCACGTTGCTCGCCAATGAGCCAAGCTTCGTCGCCCGGGAGTTGCTGCTGACCCTTATCCCATATCCGCTGCGGAGGGCCGTCGGCGGTGCGGACACGGAGAGCAGTAAATCGGGCTTTCAGCCGACCTCTCGTCCCGCTGCGCCAATTCACGGTTTTTCCATTTGGCGTTGGCCGGCCAGCATTTGTTCTGCCGCAATCGATAAGATATCTGGTACGTGGTGCTTTCGTGGTTTCCCGCGGACTTTGGTAATCGGCCAAATAAGCTGTACATCAACCGGATACACCTTGAGGTGCCGAGGGCCAAAGCAATCTCCGGCTTGGACCGTGGCGTTCGGTGTTCGACCGGCATGCGAGCGCGCTTCAAACGAGACACGTCGCTTATCCAACTGTCAGGCAGAAAGAGACGCAATGCGACCATCACGGGCACTTCGCCGCGCAAGTGTCAGCGATACCAGCGTTTGGCAATTTGCCGTTTTGAAGAGAGGACGCATATTGAGCCGCGACACCAACCGAGCGTTCGCCCTTCTTCGGCATTGCCGTGTCGTCAATGACCAGCACCGCTTGCCGCCGACGAGCCGATCAGCTTGGTTGAGCAGCTCGGATTCCAATGGCGTCGCGTCCCAGACGTCGTCGGCAACGAAATGGTGCAGTTGATCGTAGTTGCCCGTGGCAAGGCGCTCCGCCATCGGCTGAACGCTTTTACGATCACCGGGATCGATCAATCCGGCAACGTACAGCGGACACATCCGCTGCCGGGTCTTATGACCCAACCGACCCAGCAACGGCTTCAGTCAGCGTTCGAGCTCGTCTTTCCATTCCGCCATGGTCAGCCCTCCGAGAGCCGACCACCCATGAATCATTGAAAAATCGATTCGAGAATCCTAAAAGCCGCGGCGAAAGCGATAATCTGCCAAAGTAGTGCTAGGCTAGTATTCGCGCCCAGCCCGATGGAGGCTCTGGCAATCTAGACAACGCAGCGCGCCAAGCGTCGTAAGGGCGACCATAGTAAGAGACCCCACGATGTCTCACAGACGGTTGATCGCTCTAGGCTTAATACAAATCACGAATCGGCCCGAGTTGGAGCTGTTCAGGTTGACCGCGATTGGCTTGCTCATTTCTTTCCAGAAACATGTTAGTCTACGGTCTCAGCTTCGAATAACAGCCGTCGAGGGCGCTGCATTCAATTATAACGAAGCCCCTCAACACGGTCTGTACGAAGTTTAGAATTCCACAGCCGCACTACTCCAGACGCCTTGTCTTGTGAACACAGGACCGAGCTTATACCCTTGCGCGAGTTCCCAAGATTGCCTTTTTTACGGTCGTCGCTCCGAAAAAACTATGATACAAGCCGCTCCTCTCAAAAGGAGCATTCATGGTGAAAAAAGCAACCAAGAAACGCGTTAAGCGGCGCGAGTGGACCAAGGCAGATATCAAAGAGCTCAAAGTCCATTCGAAGGCTCGAACCCCGGTCATAAAAATAGCAAAAATGACCAAACGCAGCGTCGGTGCGCTACGTCAGAAGGCGTTAAATCTCGGAATCGGACTCGGACATCAGCGGTAGCCTATTGATGAGCGCTAGTAAGTGGCCCAGTAGGGCGGCGCGCGGGCCGCCCTTATGGCCATTGAAACTGTATCGCAAATTGGACCTGCCAATTGCGGTGAAAAGAGCTTTTCACGCACTTGGCCTTTCATTGTCGCGGAATGGGCTCCAATGCTTCGTCATTTTTGTTGAGTGTTGAAAGGAGGTATTGACGGCGAAGGCCGCTTGGCGCGGCATGCTCAACGGGCGCTCGGCGCGACTGCATATTCGAAGAGAAGCAGCGGATCGTTGGCGAGAGCTACGGCTGGCCACGATTGGTCATGGTAACGGCGCGGCGCGACCGCTTTTCTGCAAGCAATTCTATGAATCGGAACGAATCCAGCTGCTGGAGCAGTGGCTGCAGGAGAACCATCCGAATCTCGCCGCCCGGACGCAGCTGGTGGATCCCCTTGTCGCCCAAGGAAGTCGGCAGTATCGTCGCCAGCTCGATCGATGAGCCGCTGAAATCGACTTCGCGCGTTGCCATCGACGGCCGCCAAGCGTATTTGATAGTTCATAATCTCTCTGGATGTGCTCATCGCCGAGCCATTGTGTGTCCCCGAGGACCTGTCCGGGACCTCGGGAACGGGCTGTGGGGTCCAAACCTTCGATCCGAGCAACGGAGGTGGGGGCCGGAAACGCTGGGGCAGAATCAACCTCCTCGACCAATTCGGACGAGGGCGGCGCATTCAAATCAACAAAAGACCCAAGACCGGCGTAGGTGTCTGAACGAGCCCTCGCGAGCAGCGGCGCAAAGTGAGCATCGTCGCGCAATTCGGAAGGCGTCAGCTGATTCAAGTCAACAAGGGACTCAAGGCCAGCGTAGGTGTCTGAGCGGCCAAGCGCGCTTGCTGGATCAGGTAAATCCGGCGGCATCTTAAGTCAGTTCCATTCTTTACCAATCTACCTTAGCGCGGATTAGGAGGAGGACAACGCTGCAGGAGCAGGTAAATCAAATCGTTGGTATAGTTCGGACGAACAACAGGCCAGCCGGAGCTATGGCTCTGTGTGCCTTGGCGGACCAACGGCAGCATTCACGGTTCGTCGGGAGCGATACGCCCTGACAAGATTGCTGCACCTTGCCAGGTGAGATGTCCACGACATAGTCTGCTTCTTTGCCGCACTCGCCGAGCTGTCCGCTGTTGACTTCTTTCGTGTATGCCGAGCCTCAGCGAGGTGCATGTCGCATTTATGTCTTCAGTGCCCCAGGCAGCTTGTGACTATACGTAATAACCTTCCAGGTGCCGCGGTCGTTCTTCGGCAAACGTCCGTATAGTTCGTTTCAACCTTCCCATATCGGCGATCAATCTTCGTGCAATTGAGCCGGCGCGTGACTTCGATTTAACTGTCGAGTAATCAAGGAGGCGATTGCGGTGTCCTTTGATCCAGCCGATCGATCGAACGGAGCGGTTCTCAAGTCATGAGTGGCAGACAAAATTCTTGTCGTTTTAGCGCTTTGCGGCTGGCTTTGTGTGGCTCAATCGAGCGAGCGCCGACAGGGTTCGCTTTTCAAGCACGAGAGTCTGAACGATGAGCGGACGTTTTGGCCGTTCGCCTGCGGTGTGCTTTCTCCTCGGTCTTCCACGATCCGGGACGACACTCCTGGCGCATTTGCTCCAGCACCATCCAGACATTGTGGCTCCGCCTGAACCCTGGTTGATGCTGGCACTTGAAGCATTTGGCAGGGTGGATCAGCGCCATCCGGCGGGTAGCTCACTGATTGAGGCCGCGACCTCCGAATTCCTGGGGCGGATAGATCGCACGATCGCCAGCCGCGCTTTTGCCGATGCAGCTTATGATCAGTATCTGGCAGAAGCGGGCAAGCGCATCATCCTAGACAAGACACCACGCTATTGGACGGCGCTTGAGTTTCTTGAATCTGTCTATCCAGAAGCGCCACACATCCTTCTGATGCGCAATCCCTATGCCATCGCCGCTTCACTGAAATCGACATGGGGCATCCCACTGCGGGCAGAAAGCTCGCATCCGGTCAGCGTCTCCAGTCTCTCCGATCTCATGCTCCGTCTGCCCGACGGCATCATAACTTCACTCGCCGATTTGGTTCTGGGCCTTCCCAAGCTCGCCGCGCACCGCACTCGCCCGCAGACACAGTGCGTGCAATACGAACTGCTCGTGACGCATCCGGACGAGGAAATCCGGCGTCTGTTGACGGGGCTCGGCTGTGATCCAGCGGCCGTCTCATCGGCGGGGATGAGACAAGCAGATTATCTTCGATCGAGCAGCTTCGGAGACCGAAAAATCCTGGAACGAAACGCCGTCGACCAAAGCTCTGTCAAGGCGTGGCAATCTCAATTGAGCGTCGAAGAGATGCAAACCGTGACCGATCTGGTCGGCGCCGAGCTTTTGGTAGAACTCGGATATGAGCAGGAACTGCTACATGCACAGCAAGTCGGGGTCCTGGATAGGGGAGGGGAGGTAACCGAACTTTATCGTCAGATATTCCGAACCTGGTGGGATTCGCGAAGTACCAAGGCGGGAGCATTATCCGGCCCATCTCACGCTGGAGAGCCGGTCCACACGATGGCTGCCCAGTTGCAACAGACGCTGTTGGCGTCAGAAGCTGATCGAGCTGCGGGGCTGGATGCCATTCGCAACCGCGACGCGGCTATCGAGATGTTGCGAGGTGAAGTCGCGCGGCTTGAGCGGATCCTCAATATCCCCTAGGGGATCTGAATGCTTGCGATCAAAACACGCTGGCTGATTTAGCCAAGATCCTTAACCCGCACGAGCTGATCCCGATCAGGTGTGACGCAGGCGCCGGCCGCACCAGCGGCGGAATGCGATATGCTCCCGCGTCTGCAAGTCTGGTGTCCAACGGGGCTTGAGCTAACGAGCCATGCGTCCTGGCCCGCCGTTTCCGCCGCGGATATTCCCGCTCTAGGCTGGAGCCATAAAACGGCGAAGAACAAAGATCCTGCATCGAAAAGAAGACATATGCTGCCGAAACATCTGCGCCGCCTCGAAGCTGAATCGATTGAAATCATGCGTGATGTGGTCGCTGAGTTCAAAAGGCCGGTCATGCTTTACTCGATCGGAAAAGACTCAAGCGTAATGTTGCACATTGCGATCAAGGCGTTCTATCCGGCAAAATTGCCTTTTCCCCTGCTTCACGTCGACACGACCTGGAAGTTCCGCGAGATGATCAGCTTCCGGGACGCGACAGCCAGGCGGCTCGGCCTCAACTTGATCGTCCATGTCAACAAGGAAGGCATCGCGCGCGGGATCAATCCGATCGATTCCGGCTCCGCGCTCCATACCCAGGTGATGAAGACCGACGCGCTGAAGCAGGCGCTCGACCTCCACGGATTTGATGCCGCCTTTGGCGGAGCCCGGCGTGATGAGGAAAAGAGTCGCGCAAAAGAACGGATACTCTCCTTCCGTTCGGCCGGACATGTATGGGACCCCCGTAACCAGCGGCCGGAGCTCTGGAACCTGTTCAACACACGGATCCGCCAGGGCGAAACCATGCGCGTGTTTGCGATGTCAAACTGGACCGAGCTCGAGGTGTGGGAATACATCATGCTCGAGAAGATTCCGGTCGTTCCGCTCTACTTCGCAAAACAAAGACCGATAGTGCGTCGAAATGGTGCGACGATTATGGTCGATGACCAGCGATTGCCGCTTAACGGCGACGAGACGCCGGAAATGCGGATGATTCGCTTTCGCACGCTTGGATGTTATCCTTTGAGCGGGGCTATTGAATCCGATGCGACGACGATCGAAGACATCGTTGCAGAAATGCAGACTGCGACTGTGTCGGAGCGCCAGGGACGCCTAATTGATACGGATGAAGCCGCTTCAATGGAGAAGAAAAAGCGGGAAGGCTACTTTTGATGTTTGCAAAGCCGACAACGGAACCGGTCCCGGCCAGGACAAAGGATCAGCTGCGATTCATCACATGTGGCTCGGTGGACGACGGCAAATCGACGCTGATCGGCCGATTGCTGCACGACAGCAAGATGATCTATCACGATCAGCTCACGGTGCTGGAACGCGACAGCATCAAGCACGGTAGCACCGGGAATGACATTGACTTCGCGCTGCTCGTGGATGGGTTGGAGGCCGAACGGGAGCAGGGCATCACGATCGACGTCGCCTACCGCTTCTTCACGACGCCGCGGCGCTCCTTCATGGTGGCCGACACTCCCGGCCACGAGCAGTATACCCGCAACATGGCTACCGGGGCCTCGCATGCACAGCTCGCCATCATCCTGATCGATGCCCGCAAAGGCGTGATGGTTCAGACCCGCCGCCACTCCTTTATCTGTTCGCTGCTCGGTATTCGTCATATCGTGCTGGCAGTGAACAAGATCGATCTTGTCGCATACAACAAAGAGTGCTTCGATCGGATTGCCCGTGACTATCTGGCCTTTGCTGCCGGTCTCAGCTTCACCTCGATCGTTCCGATCCCGATCTCGGCCCGCTACGGCGACAACGTAGTGGACCGCTCCGCTCATGCGAACTGGTATCATGGTCCCTGCCTGCTCGAGCATTTGGAGAGCATTGACATCCAGTCCGGCACCGCAAGCCAGGCTTTCCGCTTTTCGGTCCAATGGGTGAACCGGCCAAACCCGGATTTTCGGGGCTATGCCGGGTCGGTGGCTTCCGGCAGGATCTCGGCAGGAGACGAGATCGTTGTCGCCGCGTCGGGACGGACCACGCGCGTCAAACGGATCGTGACCCACGATGGCGACCTTGTCGGCGCCGAAGCCGGAGATGCGGTTACCATTACACTGGAAGACGAAATCGATGTCGGCCGTGGCGACATTCTGTCGCGACCGGATGACCGACCGAAGGTCGCCGACCAGTTTGCCGCTTATGTGATCTGGATGGACAAGGAGCCGCTCGCTCCCGGACGCAATTACGTCCTGCGGATTGGATCGCAGACGATTTCCGGCAGCATTACCGCAATTAGGCATCGGATCGACGTCAACACCAGTGAGCATCTGGCGGCCGGGACGCTTTCCCTCAACGAGATCGCCTTCTGCGATGTTGCGACCGCAGTGCCCGCAATATTCGATCCTTACGACGTCAATCGAAAGACCGGATCATTTATCGTCATCGATCGTTACACGAATCGTACGGTTGGGGCCGGCATGATTGCCTTTCCGCTGCGGCGGGCCACCAATATTGCTAGGCAAGCGCTATCCGTGGATAGGAGGGAGCGCGCCGCGCTCAAGAATCAGAAGCCTTGCGTCATCTGGTTCACTGGCCTGTCTGGCGCGGGAAAGTCGACGATCGCCAACCTCGTTGATCAAAAGCTGTTTGCGATGTCGCGGCATACCATGCTGCTGGATGGCGATAACCTCCGGCACGGGTTGAACGCGGACCTCGGCTTCTCGGAGACGGACCGCGCTGAGAACATTCGGCGTGTCGGTGAAGTTGCCAAGTTGATGGCGGACAGCGGCTTGATCGTGATCTGCTCGTTCATCTCGCCCACTAGGGCCGAACGGGACAGGGTGCGCAGCCTGGTTGGCAAGGAAGAGTTCATAGAAGTCTTTGTCGATACGCCAATTGAGGAATGCGCGCGGCGAGACCCAAAAGGCCTGTATTCAAAGGTGAAATCCGGCAAGATCAAGAACTTCACCGGGATCGATTCGTGCTACGAAGTACCAACGACACCGGAGGTTCATCTCAGGACTATGGAGCAGACCCCAGAGCATTCGGCGGAAGCGGTACTGGATGTCTTGATGGCGCGCTCAATTCTTGATGGTTAAATGTCCCTCGCGTCGTACCATCGATTCGCACATTATCCAGCTGGCCCCGGCCGAGGCGATTCAGCTCAGGCGGGCCTGCGATCGGACGTTTGGCTCTAAAGGAACAAAATGGTCGCACCCACTCGTCGACTGCCCGCTTCCGGTTATGTGCTCGAAGTCGATGGTCAATTCAAAACCGAGTACGCGAGCAGAGATGGAGCATGGGCGGGAGCGGAGGAGCTCAAGAAACGCCGTCCCATGCTCCAGATCAGAATCTACGACGCGATGACAAAGGCCAGAGAGGAAGTCCGACTTCCAATAGGTTGATTTTTTCGCTTGGCGCTCCTTGCTGCGCGTGCGGCCAGCGACACGCCGAGCTCCCGTTAAAGCCGAGCCCGGCAGCGTCTCGGCCGGCTTCGATCTCTCGCGCAGTATGAGGGGCCGCGGGCCTGGCCGCATCTGGCGAGCGGGCGCTTGCTTTCCAGTACATTGACCAATCCGAACTTAGCAGTCGACCAGGACTCCCTCCTCTCGCGGCCATGCCAACGAAGCTTGCTTCCTTTTGGCTCGCCGCTCGTCGGCGGACACCGCCTGCCTACGCCGCCCCTTCGCATTGCGACACAAAGCAGCCGCGAACCTTAGCCATCCTGCGCTCCCCTACGGACCTCCGCCGGGCCATTGGCGCGGCCGAAAAGGCAAGGGGAGCTCATCCATGGCAAGCGACAAGGACGATCTCTTGATGATCCGCTCTGGTCAACCGGCAACCTGTTCGACCGCGCGGTAGACAGCGTCGAAAGCGAGCTCGCCATCAACGAGCAGGACGCTGCAGAGGGGCCAACGCGGGCAGAACGGCTCGGAGGTGCGATCCGTCGAACCAGAGCGCCTCACGGCCGAGGTACTTGCGCTCATTCAGTGCCGCGACGCGATGTAACTCCGGTCACCTTGGGGCTCACGCTTTGGACCAGCCGTTAACCGCGGTACGCTCAGCACGGCGATGATTGTTCCGTGAGACTTTCTCGCCGCGAGCGGCGTGCAGAACGAGAGATGCTGTCAGCCTAACGATCGCGCTCACAGAGGGACACGTGCCACTCATCTGGAGTCGGCTCGATGTGGTTCTAACACAGGGCGACATGTTCTGCGTCGCGGCGACTCGCCGAAAGGTGTCGTACTGATCGTTGCTAAAGGGACAGCAATCGCAAGGTAGCTCAGATCACCTTCACGGACTCGACCACAGCCTGCCAAGGTCGCTCCATTCAAGCACAACGAAGTGATAGCGGCGCTCATGTGCGACGAGGCCGTACACTTTCCAACCCCAGTATCCAGGAGGATCTCGCCGGCATGCGGGAGAAGCTCGGTACCTCCATCTGGGGGTATTGCGAGAACCGTACGCGAACCGGAAGATTGGGCCATTACCTGCAGGGATGCGGTCGCAGGCGGAATGCCGACGGTCCTGCTGTCGAACTCTCAAATTATTCCAGTTCGCCGCGAATCTCCGCACTCTGCTGTCTACGTCGGCTTGTCGCCGCCAGATGGAGGTACGTCAGGAAAAAAGTCTCGCGAGAAAAGTCCCGGAGAGGGTTGAAACGCCCCTAACGTCAAGTTGTACGATCTCGAAAAATGGACAACGACAGGCATCAGCGTCCCAAACCCTCCAACGAGCGACGAAGTGCGAATGCATCAAGTCTCAAGCCCATGCATCAGACTCCCGCTGCCAACGACCTCATCAAGTGTGCCATGCCTTGATCTGCATCCGGGCGCGATGATCCGACCTCATCGTTTTCCTAACGTCAAGTTTGCCTGAATGGCACAGGTTCACGCGTAAGTCGGTCGGCCGACCTGCCGCTTCGCGACGCAAGAGGGCGACCGCGCTCAAACCTGCGCATTCGTGACGGCTGGATGCAAGCGCGCGTCGGCGCCAGTTGCGTTCGAGGACGCGGTCTAGGAGGTGATGAATGGTATTGCTGAGGAGCTTTGTGAAAGATCGCTCTGCATCTGCGATGAGATAGGGAGATTGTCATCCGGCAGGGTTTTCGGGCACTGACCGGAAGCGCGCCCGCGCGTTTGACCCGAAGCTGTTGAACCGAGAAGTCGACGCTCGCCACAGGGGGGCTCCCTGGTGGAGTGGGCGTACTCCAGGTCATTGACGAATACAACTTGAGGAGGAATGGTTTGACAAGACAGCGCTCGTTGCTGACGCCTGGTCCATTGTCGTTATCGCTGGCGGTCAGAAGCCAGATGCAGCTTGATCTCGCATCGCGCGATTGCGAGTTCAAGGAAGTGACCGCCTGCATGAGGCGGCTGATGCTGAACTTGCTGGGAAATGCTGCCGACTATTCGGTCGTGCCTATTCAGGGAGGCGGCTCCTTTGCGATGGAAGCCGCTCTCTCTTCATTTGTGTCCCGAGCCCACAAGCCGCTCGTTTGCATAAACGGCATCTATGGCGAGCGCATTTTACAAATTTTGCGGCTGTGGGGCGTCGAAGCACTGAACCTTGTCAAGCGAGCGACCGATCCTTTGGATCCTCAAGAAATTGGCGAGCATCTGAGCCGAAATCCTGGCGTTACGCACCTGTGTTTCGTGCATTGTGAGACAACAACCGGAATCGTCAATCCGCTGGACGCGATCGTGGAGGAGGCGAGGCGACGTGACGTAAAGACCATCATCGATGGGATGAGTTCCTTCGGCGCCCTTAATATCGACCTGAGCGAGCGTGGACCAGACGTCCTGGTCACGTCGAGCAACAAGTGCATAGAAGGGCCGCCGGGAGTAGCGTTTGTCATCGCGTCTCGCGAGCTGCTGGAGAATGCGGTTCAAGAACCGAGGTCGTTTGTGCTCGACGTGAGAGATCAATGGCTTTCGCTCGAGCGCACCGGTGAGTGGCGGTCGACCCCTCCCACCCACATCGTTCAGGCAACGACAAAGGCCCTGAAGATTCTGCACGAGGAGGGCATCGACGCCAGGCGCTGCAGGTACGAGAAGGTCAGGGACGATCTCGTCAAAGAACTCGAGGGAGTGGTGTCTCCGCTGCTGTCCGCGGACTTGCAGTCGCCGGTCTGCGTCGCGTTCAGTGCGCCGTCCGGAATCGTGGATCAGGCAGGATTCGATGGGCTGTATCGCCACTTGGCGGCCCACAACCTATACGTCTACTCGAAGCTGCATCTTGCGACGCGGAGTTTTCGCGTTGGTTGCATTGGGGAAATCCAATCCAGCTGGATCGAGCAGTTGGGGTGCGCGTTTCGTACATATTTCCGGTCCGGTCAGGCTCGGTCAGCAAGGCCGATGTCGGGCCAAGAGGCTTGCGCGGCTCGCGTAAAGATGCCGGCTCGAGCGGCTGGGGACCCTCGGCTGCCGTTTTCCGCCGAGACTGCTGTTCTGCATGCGGGCTATCGACGCGACCCGGTGACGAAAGCCGTCGCAGTGCCGATTTACCAGAATACGGCTTATGAACTCGATGGCGATCTAAACCACATTGCTGACGTCTACAACGTCAAGGCCGATGGATTCACCTACACCAGGATCATCAATCCGACGACCCGCGCGCTGGAGAAGCGCTACGCCGCCGTCGATATGGGAAGCGACTCGCTCGCCGTTGCGTCGGGCCAAGCGGCGACGTTCCTTGCTATCGTCAACCTGTCAAGTGGTGAAGTGGGGGACAACGTCGTCGCCTCTCCGTATCTATATGGCAATACCTGGAACCTGCTCCACAACACATTAAAGCGCCTTGGGATCAGCGTGAGGACGGCCGATCCTCGAAGGCCTGAGACGTTCGAACGTGCCATTGATGATCGCACGATATGCCTGTTTGGAGAAGTGATTTCGAATCCCTGTCTGATTCCGCTCCCCGTCAAGCAGCTGGCGGAGATCGGTCGAAAGTACGGCGTGCCTTTGGTCGTGGACAATACGACGACGCCACTGGTATGCCGGCCGTCAGATCTCGGCACTGCGATTACGACGTACTCCGCAACGAAATATGTATGCGGCCACGGCACGACGCTCGGCGGACTGATCGTTGACAACGGCGAGTTTAGCTACCGGGGGGCCTCTCGCTTTCCCTTGTTCAACCGTCCGGACGATGCGCATGGCGGAATTGTCTGGCATAACGCGGTGCGCGATGTAGACGATCTTGGCAAGAGCGAGTTTCTCCTCAAGGCTCGCATGACCTGGTTGCGCGATACCGGCGCGGCGATCTCCCCGTTTGCTAGCTTTCAACTGATCCAGGGGCTTGAAACGCTGCCCCTTCGCATGAAGCAGCACTGCGCAAATGCCAGGATCGTGGCCGACGTGCTCAAGGAGCATCCTAAAGTGCGCCGTGTCTTCTACCCGGGGCTCTTTGAGGGCGCCGATCGGGAAATCGTCGAACAGACACTCAATACCGCGTACGGACACGGGGCGATGGTCATGTTCGAAGTGGAGGACGAACAGGCTGGGCGCAAGTTCATCCAGAACGTCGACTTGATGTATCACGTTTCGAATGTAGGGGATGCCCGCACGCTAGTAACCCATCCTGTCTCGACGACCCATACCACCGTCCCGCGAGAAAGGCGCGAAGCCGCCGGCATATTTGGCGGCTCGATCCGGCTTTGCGTCGGCATCGAAGATGTCAACGACATCCTGCGCGATCTGGACAAGGCGCTTTCCGCAATCTGACAACCTGCAAGGCGATTAGGAGGAGGTTCTCATGAATCAGGCAGACGCTTGGAAATTGAGGTCATCACGCTATGAGGCCGTTCAATTCAGCCGAGAGATCAACAGGCAGCTCTCCGAGCTGAGGCCGGACAACATAACGGGAGCGGCTTATATCGCCAAAGATTACGCTGTCATCACGGCGTGCACGCTCGCGACTGTGTCCGTCTCATGGTGGCTCTACCCGCTGGCCGTTCTTCTGATTGGTGCCTATCAGCGCGGATTGACAACCATCGCTCATGACGCGGCTCACCGCACGCTCGCGAAGAACACGACCTGGAATTATGTGCTCGGCATTCTGTTCGCTTCCTATCCCTTGTTTCAGCGCCACTGGGCCTACCGCATCTCGCACGTCTATTTGCATCATCCCTATCTCGGCGACCCGGACAAGGATCCCGACCTGAAGTTCTTCCTGGCCAGCGGCGTTTACGACGTGCAGCGTCCGCAGCGGTACGCTTTCAATATCATCTGGAAGCCGATCTTGGGCGGCGCGACAGTGGCGTATCTGAAGTATCTTTGGACCAATCGGTTTTCAATCACAGATCCTGAGGATCAGAGCCGCTCAGGCATACTTATCGACAAGTATGGCTTCTATCTCTTCTGGATTAGCGTCCTGGGCGGCTCATATGCTCTTGGGCTCCTCCATATCGTCGTCCTGTTTTGGATCGTGCCCTATCTCACCACGTTTCAGGTCCTCGGCTGGTTTATTGAGCTCGCCGAGCACTCACCAATGTGCGAAACCGAGACGCAGAACGTCTATCTCACCAGGAATCGGAAAGGAAGTTTCATCGAGCGGGCCATCCTCGGACAGAATTTGGATGAGTACCACCTTGAGCATCACCTTTCGCCGGGTATCCCGTTTTGGCTGTTGCGCAAAGCTCAGAAAATCCGAATGCAGGATCCTAACTACGCGAAGGTTGCCGCTACCTGGGGCGGGCTCTTTGTCAAGGGACCTCAAGGTCAACCTAGCGTCATCACCCAGTTGAAAGAGCGAAATCGACGGTTGTATGAACAGTCGGTTGCCGAAGTGCGCACGCGGGGGCAGGTGGCGTGACGTTGCCGCGGCCAGAACGCGCGCGAGCCGTGGTCGGGGTCACTTCGAACCGTCTTTTCGTCGATGGTGTGCATCGCGACTGGTTGCGGCGCAAGTACGTGCAGGCGCTCCATCGTCATGCGGGAGTGGCTTGCGTCATATTGCCGACGGTCGACGCGGAAGATGCGAGGGAGGAGGTCGCGCCGGCGATCATGCGCCGGCTCGACGGCCTGGTGTTGACAGGTGATGAATCGAACATCGACCCGGCCGTCCTGAGAGCGCCTGCGTCCTTGCCGGAGGCTGATCGGCAGGACGTTGGGGTTGGGATCCTTGACCGTCCGCGGGACAGGCTCTCTGCCGTAACCATAGAGAGCGCGATCGCGCTCGGAATGCCTATTCTGGGCATCTGCCGTGGACTTCAGGAGCTCAACGTCTATTTCGGCGGCACACTCCGCCCATCGCTTGCGGAGTGGAGGCCGGAAAGTGGCCTGATGCATGCCGAGAAGCCAGATCGTCCTAGAGACCGTCAGTATGACGCTGCGCACGGCGTCAGGATTTGTTCCGATGGCGTGCTCTTTCCAATCGCGCGGGCGCTCGAAGCGCAAGTCAACTCGCTGCACAATCAAGGCATCGAGGCCCTTGCCCCGGCGCTGAGGCGTGAGGCGTGGGCGCCTGACGGTCTGGTCGAGGCGGCTTCGGTCATTGGCGCGCCGACGCTGCAAATCGGTGTGCAATGGCACCCCGAATGGCACGTCTCAACCGATCTCCTCAGCAAGCAACTGTTCAAGGCATTTGGAGAGGCGTGTGTTGGGTACTGCCGAACTAAGAAGCACTAGAGGCGGATTGTGACATTTCAAACCAAACGTGGTGCGTCCGGGTCGAAAGGGGAGTCCCTCGGAGCCGATGCACGCGCCTGGTCCTGCGAGGGCCGTGCGCCGCCTCGCGGGCACAGGAAGAGTGCGCGATTGACGAATCGCTTCGCTCTAGGAGTCTTCTTTGTGGCGCTTTATGTCGTCCTGAGCGCGGCAGGCGAGGTTTATGCGGCATCGTATTTTCAGCAAGCGAATGTGTTCGTCGCGCTCCTGCTGTCCTTCACTGTGGTTTGTCTGATGTTCAATGTCCTGGCTCGTCACGAGGGAGGCGAGGCAACGGTGGCGAAATGGTCGCTCCTAGTCTTCGTCGCGCTCAATGTCGTGACGGCGATCAGCTGGATCGGCCTATTTATCGGACTGAAATACGCTGAACCTGCGATCGTCGTCGCCTTCATGGTGGCGCTGGGACCCACCGCAACAGTGTGGTTAAACGCATTGATCAGGCGCCAGGGTGCCCCTCCAGCATCCGATATTGTCGTGAGCGTTACGATCGCAACGATCGGGAGTTACATGATTTGGATCTCGGCCAGCGGCAACGCAGGCGTGGAGTGGGGGGCTCGATCGTCCTTTGGCATCGTCTTGGCCGTCGTGGCCGGCCTATCGCTGGCCCTTACAAATCTACTTGTCAAACTGCTGTTCGACCGTGGTTTTTCCGGCCGACAAGTGCTGGCGCATCGCTTTTATGCAACGATTCTCTTGCTGCTGGGACTGGTCGACCATTCATCTATCGTGCCTGAGATCTCGCAGCATTGGTTTGCGATCGCAACTATCGGGCTGTCGACGATCATTGTTCCTTTGCTCTTGATCCAGCAGGGCATTCGCCGCGTAGAGCCCTTCACCGTCAACATGGTCCTGTCCACCGCCCCTGTCGTCACCTTCCTGTTCCAGTACTTCGATTCTCGCATCGTGCCTTCGTCACATACGTTCATTGGAAATGTTCTCATCACGGCTGTCGCTGTCGGCAACATCTACCTGCAGTATCGGAGATCCGCATGAAAGAACGGAATTGTGTAATCGTAGACGCATACTCGACCGGCCGATACCTGCCGAAAGAATTCAAGCGCTATGGAATTGGAACGGTGCATGTGATGTCGGCTGCACAGATTCCACCCATATTCCAATCGCATTTCAATGCGGATCTGTATGATGAAGTCATTCGCCCCAGCGAGCGCATGGGGTATGACGACATCGTTGAATATCATCTTCAGGCTCTCCATGGCAGGGAATTGGAGTTCGTTATCGCGGGTTGCGAGACCGGAGTTGAGCTCGCCGATTCTTTGTCGGAGCGGCTGGGCTTACCTTCAAATGGGACCGCGCTATCCGCTGCTCGGCGTGACAAAGCGCGATTGTCTTGCGCGCTGACCTCTGCAGGCGTGCGATCGATCAGACAAGTCGTGTCCGACAGTCCTGTAGAGATCGCGAGCTGGAAGCGTGAATCGAGGTTCGATCAGATCGTGATCAAGCCGCTGAACAGTACGGGTACCGAGGATGTATTCTTTTGCTCGACAGATGCGGATATTCAGCGGGCTCTCAGCGCAATTGTCGGGAAGACGAACCGTGTCGGAGCGTTGAATCGTTTTGCCCTTGGGCAGGAAAAAATAAACGGCCAGCAATACACCGTAAATGCCGTCTCGATCGACGGGGAAGCCTTCGTTACGGAGGCCTGGACTTACGACACGGTTCCTATTGAGGGGGCATCATCAGTCTGCTCACTCGAGAGATTGTTGGGGGGCAGCGAACCAATTGTTCAGGAACTGTCCGACTACTTGGTGCGTGCGTTGCAGGCACTTCAGATCGTCGACGGACCGGCTCATGCTGAGATCATCGTCGATCATCGGGGGCCGGTTCTGGTGGACTTCGGAGCGAGGCTTCAAGGGACCATGTCGGCAAAAGCACGAACGATGGCGTTGGGGCACAATCATATGACGCTGACGGCCTGGCGCTACGCAGATCCCAAGGGCTTTGGTGAATATATGAGGCTGCGCGGGCCCTACAAGCGGCAGGCTCACGCACTATGCGTCTCGCTGATCTCAGATATGGGCGGTGTCGTTGCCGGTTACCCGGGCCTCGAAGCAATCCGCAAGCTCCCGAGCTTCGCGGATGCCATTGCATTCGTTCCGATTGGTCAAGAGCTGGTTCCCACGATCGATTTGGCGTCGACGCCAGGCATCGTTTATCTCGTGAATAACGACGTGACTCAGCTTGAGCATGACTATCGCAAGTTGCGAGCAATGCGGATGGACCAGGTGTTCGATTTAGTGACGCAGGATCACGACTAATGCCAACGGATGCCAGGTTGACCGGAGCGAATCCAGCCCGCGCGGCGATGATCGGCGTAAGCGACTTCGATGGCGTTCTGCGAGGCAAACACGTCTTAGGTGAAGATCTCTCGGATGGAGATAAAGTTATCAAGTTCTCTGAAGCGGTGCTGGCGTGGGATTGTTCGGACCGGCTCATTCCGGCCAGTTTCACGCAAAAGCCGCTATCAGCGTTCGGAGATGCTGACCTGCGTATTCTGTCAGGCACCGGCCGCTCGGTGTCTTATGTCGGCGATCAATATCTCTACCTCGCGGAGTTCACCGGCGCACATGAGAACATCTGCCCGCGCGGTATTCTGCGTAAGGTCCTGAGAAGGGCTGCTGACCACGGATACGGCTGCACTGCCGGGTTCGAGTTTGAATTTATGCTGTTCAAGGAGAGCGCAGACACGATTGAAGAAAAGCCGTTCGGCGAATGGGCTCCTTTAACGCGCGGCCCGTTCGGCTACTCGATTGCGCGCTCTGTCGCGCAACATGAGCTGTTCGATGAGATCTTGGCGCTTTGTGAGAAGGCTAGAATACCTCTCAGCGGACTACACTTTGAAACGGGACCTGGCGTGGTCGAAGCGTCACTTCGTCATTGTGATGCGCTGGAAGCTGCCGATCGAGCAACCATATTCAAGTCGATGATAAAAGCCTGGGCGCAAACGCGAGGCATGATGGCTACATTCATGGCCAAGGTTTCCGAGAAATGGCCCGGCCAGTCCGGCCATATTCATATCTCGATGTCCTCGGATGGTCAGAATGCGTTTTACGATAGTGATGCGTTCGGCAATGTCTCGAAGCTTATGAGGCAATTTATCGGCGGACAACTAGAATACATGAATGAGTTCTGTGTGCTCGCTGCGCCGAACGTCAACAGCTACAAGAGATTGGTACCTGGCTGCTGGGCACCAATTTGTCCAAGCTGGGGAGTTGACAACCGCTCCTGCGCGGTTCGCGCCATTCCGGGAGAGCCATCTGCCCATCGCCTGGAGTATAGGCTGGCTGGCGCAGACGTGAACCCATATCTCGCGCTCGCATGTGCGATTGGTTCCGGAATATTGGGCATCGAGACAGGCGTGGCGCTACCGGCTTCGATCGTCGGTGATGCAAGCGTGGAGACGTGTCTTCCGTCCGCGAGACTGCCTCAAAGCCTATCAGATGCAACATCTCGGTTTGCACAGTCTGCAGCGGCTAATGATGTCTTCGGACAAAGGTTTGTTGAAGCATTTTCTTGCTCGCGCCATTGGGAGTGGGAAGCCGTTCAACATCGAGTGACCGACTTTGAACGTCGGAGATACTTCGAGATCATTTAGCTTGAGCTCTTCGACAGTTCTGAACCTCATTTCTCCCGCCGTCAGGTAAATGTTGCCGACGGGGCTATTGGGGCTGTCTGTGCCGCTGATTTTAGACTTCATACAGAGCAAATGTGCGTCAGTCGTTGAGTGTGGGCCTTGGGAAGGCTGAGGAGGTCTGCTGCTATCTGCTCTGTGGCAGCAACCGCGATTGCTCCGATGCGATGTTGGTAATCCTAGCCACGAACAAGGCCATTTCCGTTCGCATCAATGAAGACGTGCTCGACTTCTTCAAGTGGGAACGCAAGGGCGATTATGCTCAGAGGACGAGCCGAAGAGGCCCGTGTGCGACGCTGTAGCCGAACCGCGAAGCCTCGCAAGGCGCGAGGCGCAGCATCGATGGGGGCAGCGCCACCAGACGATGGCTTAGCCGCCGCCGGCTACGATGAGGCCGGCGTAGATCGGTGCTGACTAGTACCGCGCTTCGCGCGGGCTCGCGATGAGCAGTCGCAACCGCTATCACAACAAAGAGAAGCGTCGGCAGGCGGTTGCAATCAGTCGCGCTCTACTCGTGGCAGAGTCCGCGTTTAAGGCCGGCGAGCGTGACGTCGAGAAGCTCGTGACAATTTCCAGGCGGCATTTGAATGAAGTCGGTCGGGTGCAGTACGTCGAGCTCATCGATGCCGACACCTTCAAGGCGGTCGCGAGCCCTTGGACTCGCCCTGCGGCTCTTTGCGCGGCAGTCTATGTCGGCTCAACGCGCTTGATCGACAATATAATCCTCAAGTCGGGAGCGGAATCGCCTTAAGCTCAGCGCGCAAGCAGCCGATCTTGGTTGGCTTTGATCTTTTTGGTCCTCGTCGGCCTGCAATGATGACAGCTAACGCGAAGGTTTTCCAGCGTTCAAAGCGCCAGGACGCTCCTTCAGATCTCGCCGGTTCAGATCAGCATGCATGCTGAAATAAACTCTCTAAGCTTCCTGAAAAGCAATAGCGAGGTTCTCGCAGATTGAGGCGAAAGCTTTTTTCGATTCCTCGTTCTCGAAGCAAAATCGCGCTCCTTGCTCTCCGCGTTCAATCCACCAATCGACTCTCAGTCCTCGGGAAATACGGGAGGCTTCTCCCCGCAATTGATCAAGTTGCCTTCCGTAGGCCCGAACGATCACACAATTTGCCATCTCAAATGCTCTGCTCAAAATGAGACCTTGTTTTCCTGCGGAGCGGTGAAGATCCACTTCACCGGCTTGCTCTATGGTTAGATTGGCTGCTAAGCTGGTCCCAATCAGCGCTAGCCTCTTACGTTCTCGATTATAGACCATCCGCCTTTGCGAACGAAAAATCTGCTTTGCGAAGAAGGGCCGTCGCTCAATCCTGCTTCCCCCGATTCTGTGCCTAATCCGTCACGATAGGGCCATGCGACCGCCAGGGCGCATTTGCATATGTGAATCGCTTGACGCGTCGCTCGCTGCGAGCGGCAGATCTTTGAATCAATTGAGCATTTCGCACTCAAGGCAGCGCGTCCACGCTTTGCGCACGCAGCCCCGGCCTTCGCTATAGCTGACGTGCCGACGGGCGGCGGATCGATTAAACCGCTCTTCGACCGAAAAAGCGGCACTGGCGGAGCGACTCAGTATTTGGCGCCAGATAGCCGCGGAAATTATGGGCACGGAAAAGGGAGTCGGGCAACTGACCCGAGCCGGTGTGCCGTTGCTGTTTACTCTGGCGCGAGCGCCGCAAGTGCACTTTCGATCACTGCGATTTCTTGACTCACCTGAGCGACCGCTTGCTTCGGATCAATTCCGGTAACGCACTTCAGCTGCTGCAGTAGCTCCCGCCGATGCGCCAGAAGGTTCTCCAGCGCGATACGGTTGTTTAGTTTCACATAGCCGTCCACAATCAATCCAATCGAAAGAGACATCGAACCTCTCAAACAGAGCTATTGTTAATGAAAGACCTATTCGTTGCGCGTTACAAGCTGGTTGAGGGGCTACTCGACCCGATAGGGGCGAGCCAATAACCCTGCCGATCGTCCCGGTTGCTGCTAGTAGGCTAGGAACGAGTGAGATCACGAAGTGCGATGGTTCTTATCCGCCCGTCGAAGGGCCTCTTTCCGCGCTCTCAAGTCCGAAAAAGAATTGCGACGACGTCGGGAACGACGAGAATGCCCGATATTCTTGTTCGGGCGCAAGTCCTCGACCAGGTTGAAGTGTGCCCTCAGCGCCTGTGGCAGATTGGAGTCCGCAACCGCAAGTGCAGTGAGCAGATCGAAGGTCGGACGAAGCGATGCGCCGAGACCACCGAACTCGACCGGAACCCGCAAGACTCCAAAGACTGCCTCTTTGAGCAGCTTTATCGCTTCGAACGGGAGGGCGCGGTTTCGCTCGCGCTCCACCGCACCCGCTGCGATCCCCTCGAAGACCGGAGCGAAGCGCTTCTCCATTTCTCCGTCG
This sequence comes from Bradyrhizobium sp. CCBAU 53415, assembly GCF_028128735.1. Taxonomy (NCBI): domain Bacteria; kingdom Pseudomonadati; phylum Pseudomonadota; class Alphaproteobacteria; order Hyphomicrobiales; family Nitrobacteraceae; genus Bradyrhizobium; species Bradyrhizobium sp. CCBAU 53415. The sequence continues at coordinate 211,784 of NZ_LBJF01000001.1, forward strand.
CTGATGGTGAGGCTCGCGAGGTGAGTAGTCATCGTCCTGCTTCTTTCCGGTCAACTCAGTAGAGTGAAAATCCACGCTCACGAAGAACAGGTCCCTGTCGTTGCCAAACTGTATTTCTGCGGGATCCAAGACAATCGTTCGAAGCGGCGCGCCATTCAAAGCATCGCAGCGTTCGGGAAATAGCGCTCGACAGCTGATTGGTCGCGCCTCGGAGATGAGATAAATCTATTCCTGAAAGTGCGGTAGTTGCTGCGCAGGGGAGCACGTGAAACGGTCTCGACGGTCAAACCAAGGTAATCCGCGATGTCGCGCCGAGACGTTGGGAACGAGATCACGTCAGCAGCCGTGAGCCGTTTCATCCTTCTCGTGTAAGAGCGCAGCAACGCGCTCCAGAGCAGTTTTGCGTCCGAGCAGCACCATATGGTCTTCGGCGTGTTGCAGGTTATTCGTAGTCAAGCTGAGCAAGGTGCGCCAGACAACCGCGTCAATCTCGGCCACCGTCTCAAGATGTTGCCGCCTGATCAGGCGAACAGTGGTTTGGATGATCGCTTCCGCCGTAAATCGGTGGGCTCCGCCGTTCTCGAGTCCAAAATATCGCACGGCAAATGAAATGCGCCAATCTGGCGCCGTCCATCGGGGAGTAATTTGCAGGTCCGTACCGCGCCGTTCCTGGCCTGGTAGACGTACTCGGCTAGCTCACTCTCAATGTAGATGGTCTGACCTTTCTTGCAAGTGAATTCACTCAAGCTGACGATCGGATTCGAGCCGAGCTCACTGAGCGAATTGACGCGGGGTGGTCTGTGGTGATGCTAACAAACATGGTCCGACACTCCTGAACCAGAATATGCGAAATGAGTTGGAGCCTCGCTAATAATCGGGCGCAATCTATGGATGCCTGCAGGTTGTATTGAGCGTCTATGAAAAGAAGAAGTTATGTCATTGTGTCGCACTGCCCGCGCAACAGTTGAGTGACGCAATATGTGGCCTCTGATCGACGACGATAGGTGCCCAGCAACACGCGTCGGAGCGAACGAAGCGATCCTAGATTTTGAATGCTATACGAGTGTTCTGCTGCGCGAAGGAGCCAAGTCGCGCTGAAAAGATGCGTTTTACTGCGGAGTGTCGTTGGAAGGCGGCTTGGAATTGCGAGCGAGTGTGCCAGGACCAAGGACGGGGTCCGTTAACCCGCTCGGCCCTCTTCTTGCCCCAACCTCATATCCAACGTCTGCTGGAGTGTCTCGCTCGAGGCTCTGCCACGGCTGACTGTCTTGCTGACGATAGTCCAACTGGACCCGCCACCTGACATTGATTAAGATCAAACTGTCCAATTCGGATCCTCTATCCTTCAGCTAATTAACGGAGGCAAGAGATCTCATGCGCTATCTTCTCGCCATCGGAGCGCTGGCACTTCCTATCCTTGTCGGCTTTGGATCGGGCTCGACTGCTGCTTCACGTGTTCATTCGCACACCCCTCCGACTCCCCAAGACGTTTATTGCTTGCAGGGCCGAACCTGGGGATATCCGGGCAACTGCCAATTCTCAACCTATAGCCAGTGCATGGCTACCGCATCCGGCACATATGCCTACTGCGGTATCAATCCGATCTACGCCTTCGAGCGCGAGGGAAGGCAATTGGCCTGGAGCGAACGTCGTTAGGTCAGCCAAGGACGGCGTTGGATGAACGGGCGGGGTCGTTCAGACTCTTGTTGCCGTTCGCTCGACCCCACCTATTCTGCGCTGAAATCCGTTGGGTCGTTCGTTTGATTGCGTCCAGTGCGAGCGTGCTTGCATGTTGGACGACAATAGCCGCTCCCTTCATACGAGTTCGATGTCTCCGATCTCTTCGGTAGAGCAAGTGATCTCAGATGCCGGCGAATGCGATTGGAATATTCCAGTCAGCGGCCGAAGTCGTAGTATTTGGTGCAGGTGGCTATGCCGATGCGGCCGTACGGCCGTGGCGATTGAATGAGCTTCTGCGCGGCGAGGAAATGATCTGCTTGCACCCACACAGCAACAAACGATGCGTTCGCCGCAAAACAAAAGGAAGCTGATTATCTCCGCGTTGCGAAAAATAGTTCGTCTTGGACTCGCATGGTCGAACAATCTCTGAGAGGATTGATCATCAGGCGATGGTGCCGATCAGGAGCGCGGATAATGCGCAACTACGTCTTCGACAGCGTTACGCATTCGATTCTGAGCAAGCTTGTCGACCAGTTGTGTTCGTGTTGTTCCTGAGCGGCGTCTTAATTCGTAAAGGCGATTTGGCCTGAGATCGCTCTAGCTCCTCGAAATCAATAACGCAAACGCTGGCTGAACAGCAGTGTCCGCACCCGCTCGTTTTGAGCGGCGTGGTCGCATGGTGCTGCGCACTCATACCGCGCCTACCTCGCAGTAAGTGTCATTCTCAAGGGACAAACCAGGATGTCTGTGAACAACGAACCGATCAAATTCGCCTACTGGGTGCCGAACGTATCCGGCGGCCTGGTGATTTCCTCGATCGAGCAGCGTACCAGCTGGGACATCGACTACAACCGGAAGCTTGCCCAGATTGCCGAAAAGGCGGGCTTCGACTACGCCCTCAGCCAGATCCGGTTCACGGCGGGTTACGGAGCCGACAAGCAGCATGAGCCGGTCAGCTTCTCGCATGCGCTGTTGGCTGCGACTGAAAAGCTTAAGGTGATCGCTGCTCTCCTCCCCGGGCCATGGAATCCGGCCGTAGCGGCGAAGCAGATTGCGACGATCAGCCAGCTCACTAACGCGCGCGTTGCGGTCAATATTGTATCCGGCTGGTTCCGCGGCGAATTCCACGCAATCGGAGAGCCTTGGCTCGATCACGACGAGCGCTACCGGCGTTCGGAGGAGTTCATCAATGCTCTGCGCGGGATTTGGACGGAAGAGAGCTTTACACTCAAGGGAAACTTCTATCGGTTCAACGACTACTCGCTCAAGCCGAAGCCACTCGATCCGCTGCCCGAGATCTTCCAGGGTGGCTCTTCTCGTGCCGCCCGCGATATGGCGGCTCGCGTATCGGATTGGTATTTCACCAACGGGAATACGCCAGAGGGACTAAAAGCGCAGGTCGAGGACATCAGGTTCAAGGAGAAGACTTTCGGCAAGAGGTTTAAGACCAAGATCGGCATCAACGCATTCGGCATTGTCCGGCGGACCGAAAAGGAAGCCAGGGACGTGCTGCAGGAGGTCCTCGACAACGCGATTCCCGTAGCGGTTCGCGGCTTCCACCACGAAGTCCAGAACGCCGGCAATGCCAGCCCCGAGCGCGAGGGCAATTGGGCGAAATCCACGTTCCAGGATCTCGTTCAATACAACGATGGCTTCCGGTCGAACCTGATCGGCACGCCGCAGCAAGTCGCTGAACGGATCATCGAGCTCAAACAAGCCGGTGCCGACCTGATCCTGCTCGGGTTCCTGCATTTCCAGGAAGAGGTCGAATTTTTCGGCAGGCATGTGATCCCGCTGGTTCGCGAACTCGAGGCAAGGACGCCTGTGCGCGTTCAGGCCGCAGAATAGGCGCAAAGCGGGGGTGAGCTACGTGACCGCGATTGCGATAGGGGCGGGCGCCTTTCGCCTGGAGGAGATCCCCCCACGCCGATACTCGATTGTATCGGGCGGAACGCGCGAGCAGGCGCTGGAGGGGGCGCTGGCGAGTCTGCTGTCAAACGCCATCCGGAACTGCCCCCTTTGCGTCATGAAGAACTGCCCCCACCCTCGGGTTCATGATGTCGGTTCAGGGTTGGCTCCGCCGCTGACGGGACGGAGGGAGGCGGAGCCGACCGGAGGGCCGTCAGCGGCGGGCGGCTTGATGAGGCCGCTCTTTCGCTTGGCGCGGAGCCGGTAGCTGTCGCCGCGGATGGTCAGCACGTGGCTGTGGTGCAAGAGCCGGTCGAGGATCGCAGTGGCGACCACCGGATCGCCGAACACGGCAGAATACCCCTATTCTTGAACGGGTCGTGTTTCACGTCACGATCACCGACCCGCATCATTTCCTATTTGGGCACCGGCTTGAGGTGCTGAAGGAGCGGTCGGGGCGTGGTCCCGCCTACGTCGTCGTCGCGCTGCCGGACGGACGGCGGCGGGCGGTTCGGATCGCGTCGACGGACCTTGCCGAGACGGCGATCACTTCCCGCCCGGACGCGGCCGATCTGCCGCGCGTCAGTGCACGTACGCTGATCCCATTGATGCAACATTTGAGCGCGAGTCTGAGCCTTCTCGACGAGAAGGTGATTCGCGATGGCCCACCGACCGCTTCCAGGTCGCGTTGCGTATCGACCCCTGCCGACGTTAGCAAATCCACCCGGCCATCCGACGGCCGGCATTCCGCGCCTGTGGCCGAATCTGTCGACCGCGACGCAAACCCAGATCGCTCAAACGATCGCCGCGCTGATGCGGCGAATGCGAGCGATCCCCGGCACGCCCGGAAGGGGACTGGGTCGTGCTGATCAGCTCGAACATCGCTGACGAGCGGCTCACGACCGCACACCGAGCCAAGTTGGCCTATGTCTACGTGCGGCAGTCATCCGTGAACCAGGTGCGCCAGCATCAGGAGAGCACCGAGCTACAGTACCGCCTCGTCGATCGTGCCATCGGTCTGGGTTGGCCGCCCGAGCGCGTTCAGGTGATTGACGAGGATCTGGGCAAATCCGGTGCTGGCGGCGTGGATCGTCATGGTTTCCAGAAGCTCATTGCCGAGATCGGCCTTGGCAACGCCGGTCTGGTGGTGAGTCTCGACGCTTCTCGCTTGGCCCGCAACAACCGGGACTGGCATCAGCTTCTCGAACTGTGCTCGGTATTCGGCGTGCTCATTGCGGATGGCGAGCGGCTTTACGATCCGCGCGCCTACCACGACCGCCTGCTGTTGGGCTTGTCCGGCATCATGAGCGAGGCGGAGTTGCACCAGCTTCGGATGCGCCTGCACCAAGGCGAACGCCAGAAGGCGGCGCGGGGCGAACTGCGGCTGCCGCTACCAGCCGGGCTCGTCTACGATCGAGTGGGCACAATTGTTCTCAATCCCGACGAGGAGGTGCAGGCCCGTCTTCATCTCGTGTTCGCCAAATTCCGGGAACTGCAAAGCGCTCGCCGTGTGATGCGTTACTTGGACAGGAACGGATTGTCCTTGCCGGTTCGACCGCTGCTTGGGCCATCTCCACACGAGATCGTCTGGCGTGCGCCAGATAGTGCACGCGTCCTTAGTATCCTTCAAAATCCGGCTTATGCTGGGGCGTATGTTTATGGCCGCCGGCAAAAAGATCCGAGCCGATGCCGGCCGGGATCGCTGACGGGAACGGTCAAGGTGGCGATCGCGGATTGGGCGGTTTGCCTCCACGCCGCTCACCCAGGCTATATCAGCTGGGAGGAGTTCATGGCCAACCAGGGGCGACTGGCAGATAACGTCTTCCGCTATGAAGCGGGACACGCTGGCGTACCGCGCAAGGGGGCAGCCCTGTTACAAGGAATTGCGATCTGCGGCCGTTGTGGACGGCGCATGAGCATGCGCTACACTGGCCCGAATGCTGACTATCCGGTCTATTGCTGCCGCTCGGATCGGGACCAGCAAGGCAGTGTTCTGTGCCAGGAAGTCCGGGCCTTGGCCGTTGACGCCTTGGTCGAGCGGGTGGTCCTCGACGCCCTGGTGCCGGATCAGATTGCAATCGCACTCGCGGCGGCGGGCCAACTGGAGCAGGAGAGCCGTCAGCTCGAGCGCCAGTGGGCGCTTCGCGTGGAGCGCGCCCGCTACGAGGCCGAGCGCGCTCGGCGTCAGTATGACGCCGTAGAGCCCGAGAACCGTCTTGTGGCGCGCTCACTTGAGCGGGCCTGGGAAGAGAAGCTGCGTGTCGTCGAGTCGGTCGAGCAGCAGCATGCGCGTTGGCGCGCGCAAGAGCCGCTCCTGATTGGCCCAACGGAACGCGCAGGGCTCCAAGCGCTCGGAGAGAACCTGCCACGGATCTGGAACGCGGCTACCACGTCGGCAGCCGATCGCAAGCGCGTTCTGCGATTTGTCATCCGCGAAGTCATTCTTGATCAGAAGCGGACCCGAGGTCAGGTGTGGCTCAAGATCGTCTGGCAGACCGGCGCAACCAGCGAGCATCACGCGCAACGGCGGGTTCACACCTACCGCAGTTACATCGACATTGATCGGTTGCGGCAACGGATCGTCGAGTTGAATGCTGAACACAAAATGGATGCCGAGATCGCGGCAATACTCAACCAGGAAGGCTTCGTCGCGGCCCGAGGCTGCGCCTTCAAAGGCGAGAACGTCTGGTTGTTGCGGGCCCGCTGGGGCATTCCAACCGTCAAAATCAATGGCGTGGACAAGAATCCGATGCGCTGGCCCGACGGTAGCTTCTCGATTCAGGGCGCGGCGGCTGAGCTTGGAGTAACCCCGCAAACAATCTTCGATTATCTTGCGCGCGGATTGCTGGCGGGTCGTCAGTTAGCCAAAGGCCAGCCATGGCAGATCGAGCTCTCAGACGAACAAATCAGTCAGCTTCGCAAGCGGGTGCGACGCACCAAGCGTTCGAAGAAGGAGGCATCATGAAGTCATCGGCTCGGCGAACACGGTGCCCCATTCGGCAACGCTGCGGTTCGACGTGATCAGCATGGCGCCGGTTTCGTAGCGGCGGCTGACCAACTGGAAGAACAGATGCGCCGCGTCGGGCTCCAGCGGCAGGTAGCCCAGTTCATCGATGATCAGCAGCTTTGGCTTCGCCAGCGCGAGCAGTTTCTCGTCCAGGCGTCGCTCGCCATGCGCCTTGGCCAGGCCAGCGACCAGGGTCGTCGCCGTGGTGAACTGCACCGTGTAACCGGCCAGGATCGCCTCTCGCCCGAGCGCGATCGATAAGTGCGTCTTACCGACGCCCGGCGGGCCGAGCAGCAGCACGTTCTCGCCGTTGGCGATCCAACGTGACGCGGCCAGGTCGCGGATCTGCTTCGGATCGATCGACGGCTGCGCCTCGAAGTCGAAGCCCGCAAGCTCCTTCACGGTCGGGAAGTGTGCGAGTTTCAGCCCCATCTCGATGCGGCGATGATCCTTGCGCGCGATCTCGCGCTCGCACAGCAGGATCAGCGTCTCACGCGCCGACAGGTTCGCGCGCGCCGCCTCGTCGAGCAGGTTGTCGAGCTGGTCGCGGATGCCGGAGAGCTGCAATCGCGCCAGCATGGCCTCGAGCCGATCGATTGGTGCTTCGGTAGCCTTCTTTGTGCGCGCCATCAGAAGCTCCCTCCGATCGCTGCTTCGTATTCGGCAAGAGGACGCAACAACGAGGGCAGTGGAGACGACCCCGGCACTGTCGGTTCGTTTGCCGGTCGGCAGACCGCGCCATCGCGACCGGCAACCCCGTCGAGGTGGGCGGAATCGACGATCCGCAGCCGGCGACCCTCCGATTGCTTGTGGACCGCAACCTCGCGCATGCCATGGCGGATGCGCACCTCGCCCGCCGCAACTGTCACCGCCACGCGCTCGCCGATCAGCCGCCACGGCACCGAGTAGCTGTTCGTGTCGATCTCGACGGCGCAATCGTTGCTGACGACACGGGCCAGTTCGCGCAACGATCCGAACGACGGCTGCCCGCCGAGCGGCTTCAACCGGTGTGCCTCGTCACGCGCAAAGCGAGCGATCGGCGCCTCGCCGGTCGTGCCGTGGATACGCACGTTCGCCACCTCACGCTCCCACTCGGCGAGATGCGCCTCGAATGCGTCCCAGCTCGCGAAGGAATGCCCCGCGATCGCGTTCTTCTTCACGTAGCCGACGCCATTCTCCGTCTTGCCCTTCGTGCGCGCCCGATACGGTGCGCAGGCGCGAGGACGGAAGCCCCAATGCTTCGCGAACGCGATGAGCTTGTCGTTAAACTGAACCGACCGGCTCACCGCGTCGTGGCGCACCACGAGCGCGCGTGGATTGTCCATCAGCACTTCCTCCGGCACGCCGCCGAAGGTCGTAAATGCGCTCTCGAGCCCGGCGAACCAGTGCTCTTGCTTCTCGGCCCGGAACGCACGCACATGCAGCCGCCGCGAATGCCCAAGCGTCGCCACGAACACGAATGCTTTGATCTTCACCCCGCCGATCTCGACCAGACGCTCCCCGAAGTCGATCTGCAGCTGTCGGCCGGGCGGCGTCTCGAACCGCGTCGTCGCCAGCGCTTCGGCCTTCAGCGCCTGGCGATAGGGCTGCACGGCGCGTTGCAGCGTCCGCCGGCTGACTGCCACGCCTTGCTCGGCCAACAGGTCCTGGCGCACCACATCCGCATTGCCGCGATGCCGAATGAACCTCTCGCGCAGCCAACCCTCGAGGCCATGGAGTCGTTTCGCCCGCTCAGGCGACTTGAACGGCTTCACCCCGCCCGCCGCCACGTAGTCCCTCACCGTGTGATGGCTGCACCCCAGCTGCCGCGCAATCCGCTTCAGACCCCAGCCACACGCCCTCAGGCGCAACATCTCCGCCACGTCATCCGGCGTCTTCATCACCTGCCCCCGTGGATCAATCCACGACGAGCCTTCCGTGATTCGTTCCTCGTTCATTCGCTCTCTCCTCAGCTATCCAAGGAGGGGGCAATTCCTCGTGGCGCCGAGGGGGCAGTTTTCCATGGCGCGCGACAGTCTGCCAAGACCCCCGTGCGGCCGGCGCTTGGGCGTGCAAGTATTTCGCTGACATTTGGCGGTATCGCAGCCCTCCGCGAGGTCGATCTGGAGGTCGCTCCGGGCGAGATCTTGGCAGTCATTGGACCGAACGGCGCCGGAAAGAGCTCGCTCCTTAACGTCGTCAGTGGGCTTTACAGACCCGATCGCGGAGACGTGTGGTTTGGCGCGTGATGTGCCGACGTCGAGGCTGGCAGCCCTTGGCGTAGCGCGGACGTTTCAGAACCTGGCGCTCTTCAAGGGACTTTCGGTTTTTCGACAACGTGCTGATTGGGTTGGCGCATCGTCAACGCACAGGTTTTCTGCGGCAGATCATCGGCTCGCCGCTGGCGCGACGGATCGAGGTCGAGAGTCGTGCCGCCGCGGAAGAAGTGATCGGATTCCTGCATCTCTCAGAACTCCGCGACCGCCTGGCTGGAACCCTCCCTTATGGAGTGCAGAAGCGCGTCGAGCTGGCGCGGGCGCTGGTCGCTAGGCCGAAGATCCTGCTGCTAGACGAGCCGTTCGCGGGCGTAACTCTCACCGAAAAGCAGGAACTGTCGCAGCATGTGCGCAACGCCCGCGACAGCTTCGGGGCAGCAATCGTCCTGATCGAGCATGACATCGGGGTGGTGATGGGGCTGTCCGACCGTGTGGCCGTGCTCGATTACGGCCGAAAGATCGCGGACGGTACCCCCGACCAAGTCCGTGTCGATCCTGCGGTCATCGACGCTTATCTCGGCGTCGCACACGAGGACGATACGGAGCTTGCGGTCTGATGTTCGACTATCAGTTTTTGATCGAAGTGCTGATCGGTGGCCTGCTTTCGGGCGTGATGTACTCCCTGGTCGCAATCGGTTTCGTGCTGATCTACAAGTCCTCCGGTGTGCTCAACTTTGCACAAGGCGCCATGCTGTTGTTCGCAGCCTTGACCTTCGTCAGTCTGCTGGAGCGCGGCGCGCCATTTCTTGCGGCGTTGGCAGCGACGCTGGTCACCATGATCTTTCTGGGCATCGCCACCGAGCGCGCGGTGCTGCGGCCGCTGGTCAACCAGCCGCCGATCACACTGTTCATGGCGACGCTCGGGCTCTCCTACATCATCGAAGACGCAGCCCAGCTTCTGTGAGGCACGCAGGTGCATGGCCTCGACATCGGCATCTGCGACACCCCGTTCGAGGTGGGCGGCGTGTTGATCAGCCGGTTCGACCTGTTTGCCGCGGCGGTCGCCGGCAGCCTGGTCGCGCTGTTTGCACTCTTCTTTCGCTACACCCGCACCGGGCTGTCGTTTCGCGCCGTTGCCGATGATCAATTTGCGGCGCTAGCGGTCGGCTTGCGGTTGCCGCGGGTTTGGACCTCGGTTTGGACGGCCGCGGGGATCGTCGCCCTCGTAGCTGGGCTCCTATGGGGCGCGTCTCGGCGTGCAGTTCTCGCTGTCGCTCGTCGTGCTGAAGGCGCTCCCGCACGCACGAGCTGGTCGGAGGCGGCGGGAAGGTGCGTGTCAGGCCCGCCGGCGAGAGCTGGCCTGCGAAGGACGTCAAGAATGCATTGAAGGACGGCTGAAGATTGGCCGAGGCCGCAACCTGCTGGGAGCAAGCGGGTTGGAAGCGGCATGGAAGACGAGAAGACTCGATGGCTCGCGGAAGCCCAAAGGTGCCGGCGCTTGGGTGCCTCCATCACCGATCCGGAGGTGATCGAGCGGCTCACTGCGCTCGCGGAAGAATACGAACGCCGGGCTTCTCCGGCCCCGAAGGACAGGAAGGGCTGAGTCAGGCCTCGCCGGAGCCCGAGAAGAGCGCTGTCGGCGGCGTTGCGCGCGGCGGCGGTATCCGTGCGTAGCTCGACCCGTTGATCTTGAGGTCGTACCGTTTGGCCAGGTCGAGCAGCCGCCGTCGGGTGAACGGATCCGCCTTCTCCGCCAAATCGCGCGCCCGCTGCGCGAAGCCTCTGTAGAACTCTTCCACGACGCCACCCCCGCAACATCACTGAAAGCCAGATTTCAATGCGCGACGCTCTTCGCGTCAAGTGGTCTGACGCATCCGACGAGAGGCAAGGTCGGCGCGACACAGGACGAAGCGTCCGTCGGCAAATATGCCTTGGCTTTCCGGTCGCTTAGCTCAGAGCGACCGGATTGACGACATTCCGAATTCGTAGGAACAAACTGCCTGTCGGGCGAGTCGTTCGGGTGTGCTGAACATCGCGCTTTGTGCACCGCCATGCGTTATGTGGCCTATGCAGTCGATCTATGCGGCGTCGTCCATGCGGTCTATGAGCTGGAGTGCGGCGCCGATGACGACGCAAGGTGTCGAGCCGCGAAACTCCTCGAGGCACATCCGGTCATAGAGGTCTGGAGCGGCGCTCGGTGCGTCGGGCGATTGACCGCCGATGCGCCCGGGGAAGAGGATCATGCGTCCGCGCCCGATCAACGGCATAGCGCCTGACAAGACCGAGGACGACATTGCGCGCGAGCAGCTCGGCCCGCGCGGCATTCCTGGCGCTCCCGATCCTGCCCGCATGGTGCCGCAAGTCGAGAAGAACATGCCCAAGCACATCGATCCCGGTCATGCCGCTCGATGCGGCCGGGGCCGCCTCCCGCGATAACTGCTCGGCCTTCAGTTGACCGCCTCAATCGCGGCCCGCTGCTTATAGGGACCGCGCCCCTGGGCCGAACGAGCGCGAGGAGATCGAAAGGTTGCTCGCGCAGATCGAGACCGCGCTGAGCTTGCTCGCGCCGGAAGATGGCGCCGGCCCGAGCGACGAGTGACCTTCGTCGGTCACAGCGTGCTGAGGTCGTCCGGCACCTCGCCGAACTTCCGGATCAGCTTGGCGTCGCTGAAGTCGCCGCTAGACGGATCGCCGGTCCGGCTGAACGCGATCGCGCCCGCGTGACCCGGCTTGCGGGACAGCGCCTCCGCCCTCATCACCGCGGCGTTGGCGCTGAGGCACTCTGTCGCCTCGCCGGCGGTTAGGCCGTCGTCGAAGAAAACGAACGGTAGAGCGACATAGTACGTCACATCAGCCATCTGCCCCATCCTTGCGTTCTCGCGCTCCTGGGAGCCGTCCACGGGCGTAGCCGGTCGACGCCTTCGTCCGGAGCTCTTCGAACTGGGTCTCCAGGAAATCGTTGGCCACGATCAGGGCCTTGACCGCTTCCCTTGGTCGCCTCCGCAGGCCGCGATCGCCTAGTCGGTGGCGGCCTCAAGATCGTCAGGGGCCAATGCGGCCTGCTCGGAAGTGGCGTTCATCCGATTATGTTCCTGTTTCGTTCCCAGGAGTCAAGAGGCTCCCTCCGAATTCCGGTGGGGCAGCGGTCGAAGTCGGATGAATATCTCCGGGGATGGCAGGCCGCGTCTCGGAACTGCCGCCTGCCGTTCGTCTTGAATCCAGGCCCGCCCCGATCGGAGTTCTGGGTACATGCCCCCCCGAGCTAACTGGAAAGGGTTTCTGAGACTCTCGCTCGTCACGTGTCCAGTGGCGCTCTACCCGGCGACCTCGGAGAGCGAGAAGACCAGCTTCAACCAGCTCAACCGACAGACGGGGCATCGCATCAAATACTTGAAGGTGGACGCCGGCACCGGCGACGAGGTGCCGAACGAAGACATCGTCAAGGGGTACGAGCTCGACAAGGATCAGTACATCGAGGTGACCAAGGAGGAGCTCGAGGAGATCGCGCTCGAGTCCACGCGCACCATCGAGATCGACGAGTTCGTCGACAAGGCCGACATCGACCCGCGCTACCTGATCCGCCCCTATTACATCAGGCCGGACGGTAAGGTCGGCCACGACGCCTTCGCGGTGATCCGCGAGACCATCCGCGAGATGAACAAGGTCGCCATCGGTCGCGTCGTGCTGACGAACCGCGAGCACATCATCGCGCTCGAGCCGATGGACAAGGGCCTGGTGGGCACGCTGCTGCGCTATCCCTACGAGGTGCGCAATGAGGCTGAGTATTTCGACGAGATCCAGGACGTGAAGGTCACGAAGGACATGCTGGACCTCGCGAAGCACATCGTGAACCAGAAGGCGGGGCGGTTCGAGCCCGAGAAGTTCGAGGACCACTACGAGACCGCGCTGATCGACCTCATCAACCAGAAGCGCGCCGGCAAGCCGATCACACCCAAGTCCAAGCCGGCGGCAACAAACGTCGTCGATCTGATGGAGGCGCTGCGCCGATCGGTCGGCAAGGAGGCCGCGCCGGCGAAGACGGGCAAGCCGGCCAAGAAACCCAGAAAGGCAGCGAGCGGTCAGAAGGAGATGCTGATGCCGATCGAAGGCAAGAAGCCGAAGGAGGCCGTGAAGAAGTCGGCAGCCAGGCCGCAGCGGAAGTCGGCGTAGGAACCGAGACGCGGGAGGCCGGTTTCTGTGACGCCGCTCTGGGAGGTTCGCATGGATATGAAAGAGACATCGGCGATGACGGAGGCCTCCGGATTGACGGACGAGCAGGGCGGCCTCGAGCGGGCTTCGGCGGACGGGTCGAGCGCGAAGACCGGGTCCGCGGACGGCAGGGCAATCCCGCCAACTTCGCAGGATGCAGCGGTGCGCTGGGCCGAACGACTGCGCAAAGTTACCGTGAAAGCCCCGCTGCAGTCGCTCCTTGTCGCGTTTCTGCTCGGCATTTGGTTTGCTGGTCGCCGTTAGAGGCTGCCGATCAGCACGCGATCGCAGGGCCTGGGCGGGCAGCGCGAACCGAGCTCCCGAGATTACCATTGATCTGGCGAATGGGTCCGGCGGCGAAGTCGCCGCTATGGGCTTGGAAAAGCATCGTAATCGGCATCAGCGCAGCAAAAGCCGACCTCCAGAGGAGCTCGCCTGAAGGACGCGCGCCGGGGCCGCTGAGGAATACGCCGCCGATCTCCGGGAGATCATCAGAAAGCTCCGCGCGCGTCTGCTTAATTGAGACGGGGGCGCGACATCAATGATGGCCGCGCGGTGGAACTCGCTCGCGCGGCGGCCGTTGCATGGCCGCGGCAGCAGTAGCGAATAGGAGAGCACGTGAACCGACGCCAACTTGTTCAAGGGTCGGCGGTGCTGCCGGCGTTGCTGCTCGCCTCGCGCAGCGGCTTCGCCGCAGCGTCGGATGACGCGTTCGGGCCGTCCACGGTGAGGGACCTGGCCCGTGCGCTGGCCGGCAAACCGTACGAGGCGCCGGACGAGAAGCTGCCACGTGGGTTGAAGGACCTCGACTACGATCAGTACCGTTCGATCCGCTTTTTGCCGGAGCGCGCGCTCTGGCGCGGCAAGAATCTTCCGTTCGAAGCACAGTTCTTCCATCGCGGCTTCTTCTACAAGAACAAGGTGAGCATCTTCGAAGTCGCGGACGGAAAGGCAACCGAGCTCAAGTACCGCAAGGCGGACTTTTCGTTCGGCGAGAAGGTCCCTCCGTTCGAGGACATCGATCTCGGCTTCGCCGGCTTTCGCATCCATGCGCCGATGAACCGTCCCGACTATTACGACGAGGTCTGTGTTTTCCTGGGCGCGAGCTATTTCCGCGCCGTGGCCAAGGGGCAGACGTACGGGCTCTCCGCTCGGGGTCTTTCGATCGATACCGGCGAAGCCAAGGGCGAGGAATTTCCGTTCTTCAAGACGTTCTGGCTGGAGCGGCCGGCGCCGGGTGCGACCTCGCTGGTGATCCATGCTCTGCTCGACAGCAAGAGCTGCGCCGCGAGCTACCGATTCACCGTGCGCCCCGGGGAGACCACGGTGTTCGATGTCGAGATGTCGGTCTACCCGCGCGTCGAAATGCAGCGAGCCGGTCTCGCGCCCATGACCAGCATGTTCTTCTACGGTCCGAACGACCGCAACGACATCGACGATTTCCGTCCGTCGGTCCATGATTCCGATGGCCTTGCGATCTTCAACGGGAAGGGCGAAAGCCTGTGGCGGCCCCTCAGCAACCCCCGCGACCTGCAGATCAGCACCTTTCAGGATCTCAATCCGCGCGGGTTCGGCTTGATGCAGCGGGAGAGAAACTTCTTCGCCTACCAGGACATCGAATCCAGCTTCGAGAAACGCCCAAGTCTGTGGATAGAGCCGATCGGTGATTGGGGCGAGGGCGGGGTCATGCTGTTCGAGATCCCGACGAAGGAGGAGGTCCACGACAACATCGCCGCATTCTGGCGGCCGAAAAACCCGCTGCAGGCCAAGGGCGAATACATCTACACCTATAGGCAGCATTGGGGTCCGGACAGCCCGAAACCGCATTCGCTGGCCAGATTCACGCGAAGTGGCATCGGGGCGAGGGGCGAGGACGCGCGCATGTTCGTGCTCGATCTGGTCGGCGACAACCTCAAGGGCGTCGATCCCGCTGGCGTCAAAGGCGTCGTGACGGCGGAGAAGTCCGAGTTGAAGAACATTGTCACGCAGCCCAATCCGTACACCGGCGGCTGGCGGCTCAGCTTCCAGTGCCAGGTGAAAGGCGAGCCGATCGAGCTGCGCGCGTTTCTTACCGAAGGAGACAAGCCCTTGTCGGAAATCTGGGTCTATCGATGGGCACCGTGAGCACGGCCCCGCGACCGATCGCCGGCGATATCGGGAACCAGCGCCTGCTGCCGCACGAGTCCCCACTTTCCATGGCTCCCGGCGACCTCGGAAAGGACCGGGTACCCGACCGCATTCCTGCGCCGGTTGCCCCCGCAATGGCCTGGCGGCGCGGCCTCATCCTCTTCTCGACGGCGGCGCTCACGGCGGGCGGCGGATATGAGATGTATCGCGTGCTGGAGGTCGGCGGCGTCACCGTCCTCGAAGCGGTGGTGCTGGCGCTCTTCCTGGTCCTGCTCGCCTGGGTCGCCTTTTCGTTCGCCTCCGCGCTTGCCGGCTTCTTCGTGCTGCTGGTCCATCGTCCGGACGCCGTCGCGCCAGATGCGGAACTGCCGGCGATCGCAAGCCGCACGGCCATGCTGCTTCCGACCTACAACGAAGACCCGCACCGATTGACGGCGCGGCTCCGTGCGATCATCGAATCCTTGGAGACGACCTCGCAAGGAAGGCTGTTCGACTGGTACGTTCTGAGCGACAGCACCGATCCGGACATCTGGGTCGCGGAGGAAAAAGCGCTCCTCGCGCTGCGACAGGCGGTCGGAACGCCACGGCTGTACTATCGCCACCGAGCCGAGAATACGGCGCGCAAAGCCGGGAATATCTCCGAGTGGGTCACGCGGTTTGGCGGCGCGTATGACTTCATGATCGTGCTCGATGCCGACAGTCTGATGAGCGGGCAGACCATCGTCCGATTGGTCCATGCCATCGAGAGCAACCCGAACGCCGGGCTCGTCCAGACGCTTCCCATGGTCATCAACGCGCGAAGCCTGTTCAGCCGCGTCCAGCAATTCGCGGGCCGCCTGTACGGCCCCATGATCGCCGCCGGCGTCGCTTGGTGGCACGGCTCGGAAGGAAACTACTGGGGCCACAACGCGATCATCAGGGTAAAGGCCTTCGCGGAGTCGGCCGCGCTGCCGCAGCTGCGCGGGCGCAAGCCATTCGGCGGGCACATCCTGAGCCACGATTTCGTCGAGGCTGCGCTGATGCGTCGGGCCGGATGGGGCATCTACATGCTGCCGACGCTTGGCGGCAGCTACGAAGAGGTGCCGCCTTCGCTCCTCGATTTTGCGGCGCGCGACCGACGCTGGTGCCAAGGCAATCTTCAGCATCTCGCTGTCGTGCCGGCGCGAGGTCTCCATTGGGTGTCGCGCCTGCATTTCATGGTGGGGATAGGGGCATATCTGACGGCACCGCTGTGGCTCTTATTCCTGCTGCTGGGCATGCTGATTTCGCTGCAAGCCCGTTTCGTGCGTCCGGAGTATTTTCCCAAGGGTTTCTCGTTGTTTCCCACTTGGCCGGCCCAGGATCCCGTGCTCGCCATCTGGGTGTTCGTCGCCACCATGGGTCTGCTGCTGCTGCCGAAGCTGCTGAGCCTGATCCTGCTTTGGATGCAGGACTCGATGCGACGCCAGTTCGGCGGTGCATTGCGAGCCTCGGCCGGACTCTTCGCAGAGATCGTGGTCTCCGCGCTGATGGCGCCCGTGATGATGATCTTCCAGTCGATCGCGGTCGTCGAGATTCTGGCGGGCCGCGATGCCGGCTGGCAGACGCAAAGGCGCGACGACGGCACGGTGGAGCGCCGCGAACTCTATCGGAAATACGGCGTCCCGACCCTGTGCGGCGTTCTAATGGCGGCAAGCGCGTACGCCGTTTCGCTGCCCCTTCTGCTCTGGATGTCGCCGGTCATCGTCGGACTGCTGTTCGCCGTTCCTATCGGCGCGCTGACGGCCAAGCCCGCGTCCGGCCAATTGTTTGCCACCCCGGAAGACCGAGAGCCGCCTGCGGTACTGCGCCGGGCTAACGAATTGAGCGCGTCTGCGGATGTAGGGATCAGATCCGCGTTGGTGGAGCTGCGCGAAGACGCCGCGCTCCTAGCCTTCCATCTGGCGCAGCTGCCACCTCCTCGCGCCGCCAGGCCGGACACGGTCGATGCCAACCTGGCGGTCGGCCGCGCCAAGGTCGAGGCGAGCGATACTTTCGAGGAGGCCGCAGAGCATCTGTCCTTGCGGGAGGTCCTCTCGATCTTGAACGACGGTTCGGCGCTCTCGACCGTGTTGCAGAAGCGATGAGGCCGGGTGCGCCTATCGGCGAGAGGCAAGGGTCGGGCTCGAAGCCCTTGCTTCGATCGCGCCGCCCTGCAGCGCCGCCCGCCTTTCCGCGACCGCATGATTGAACAGCTCAAGGACGAGGCCGACTGCGGCCATGTCCTCTTGTTCGATGGCTCCCTCGTCGTAGCACTTGAGGGTTTCGCCGATGATCGAATCGACCTCCCGCTGCGACGCCAGCAGGTCCTGTTCGGACCCGGCATCCCGGACCTCCGAGACCAGGGCGAGAATGCGATTGCGGTAGCCGGTGTTGTCATCCCGCTCGTCCCGGTTCAGATAGCGGCGCAGCCAGGCAGCCGCCGAACCGATCCCGGACAGCAGAAGCAAAGCGAACCAGAAGTAGTCGCTGTACTTGTCCAGAAAGGTCCGCTCGGTCCCGTTGATGACCGCCGCCGCGCCCCTGTGCACGGAGGGCTCCGCTTCCTTCTCGGTGTCGGGCTTCGTGATGTGCGCAGCGCCGGCGACACGTTGCGTGATCGTGTCGCGGACCGCGAACAGCTGCCGATAGAAGGCAGCCGCTTTGGCTTCCGACAGTCCTTTTCTGGTCAGAATGAGATGGTTGACGCTGATGGTGTCGACCTTGTCCTCCGGCCATGCTGGGTTCGCACTGAAGACGCTGCCCGGAATTTCTTCGGATTCGTAGCGAGGGTGCTTCAAGGCGATGGCTTCGGATGCATCGACCGGAAGAAACTTCGGAGTTCCGCGAGACCGGGACGTCGCGGCGATGGCTGCGGCCGTGATCTTGCTGTCGAGCGGACCGACGGCGAGATACGCGTCCAGCGTGGTGTCCTGCGCAAGCTTTTCGATCTCTTCGGTCCCGAATTGAACCGTGGCAACCTTGCCGGGCTGCACGCCTGAGCCCTCTAGAATTGTCCGCAGAACCGCGACGTTGGCGTCGGTCTTTCCGATGATGCCGACCTTATGCCCCGCAAGATCGGCGATCTCTCCGATCTTCGCGGCGGCCTTCTTCTTGGAGTCCTTGCCTGCGCGTCCGGACTGCGACCATATGACGACATAGTTCTTACGCAGGACGGCCAGTGTCTGCGCATCAGCCGGCATGACGAGGTCGCCGCGACCGATCGCCAGGTCGGTTTTGCCGGCGCCCAGGAGGGCAAGGGATTCGGCCGCTCCGGCGGTGGCGATAGGGGACAGTCTAACCGTCCTGCTTTCCTCTTCGAAAGCCTCCGCCATCGCTTGGACCACCTGGTGGTCTTCGCTGCCCGAGGGGCCGACGGCGATCCGAAGAGTCTCGGGCTGCAGGACGTAGAAGAGCGCCGCGGTAGCGGCGCCGAAGACGACGAATCCTAACGCCAACAGGATCAGGAGCCTTCGTTGGCGTCGATCGGGGGCACTCCTGACTGCATCGGACGGTGGCATCAGCGGGCTCTCCGTGAGCAAGCGCCTGGGAGCTTGGGGCGAACCTTCGCCGGACCTGAATGTTCCGTCGCATGCGAGGACCTCTGCGGACGAGCGGGAACCTTGCCATTATTCGTGGGTTCTCGCATGCCGCATATGGCGGCGAGGAGAGAAAGATGAACAAGCTTCTGCTGACCGATGCGATGGCGGTGATGATCTCGACGGGCGCGATGGCGCAGTCCACCGTCGTCACCACCACCGGCCACGCTGCCGCTGTACAGATCGAGCCGGAATACCGCACGAAGATCCGCACCTATGTCACCGAGCACAAGGTCCGTCCGGTGGAGACCCGCGAGAAGATTCTCGTCGGCCAGCCAGTGCCGCGCGAAGTCGAACTCGATGCGGTGCCTGCCGACTGGCGTCCCTCGCTCACCAAGTACCGCTATGTCTACTCGGGCGAGCGCGTGATGCTGGTCGATCCGTCGACCCGCACGGTCGTCCAGGAGATCGACCAATCCCTCCAGTAGCGGTGGCGCCGAACGAAGCGACCCGCCACTCCAATCCGGCCCCCGCCGGTACCTGATTTCTCATTTGCGAGCGGCCGTTCATGCCGATCATTCGTTATTTCGTCTTCGTCGGTGGGCTGCTGCTGGCGCTGCTCTTCGCTGCGGACCGGTATCTGCCGGCGCCGGTTGAGAAGGCGGGCCCGTCCGATCCGGACAGGACCATCATCCGGATCACCTCGGCGAGGAGTCTTCCGGAGAAGATCGTATTCGATACGCGTGCCCGCACCGATTTGCCCACAATCGCTCAGGCCGATCCGCTCATCGAAGAACCCGGGCAACAAGTGCGCGAAGCCATGGCCGCAATGCCTGCAGCACCTGTCGTCGAGTTGAAGAAAGAGGCGCCTGTGCGCGCCTCCGCAGCGGCCCGCCCCCATCCGAAGCGCGCGGCAAAGCTACAGAAAAGGACACCCGACCGACGTCTCGCGTTCGAGCGACCCGACTCGTTTGCCGGCGGATGGTGGTGAGCAAAGAAAAAGGCCGCTCCCTCGAGGTGCGGCCTTCGTTGACTTGAGTGGGCTGCTCTCACCAGTGCCGGTAGTGCCGATGCCAGTGATGCCGAACGATCGGATAGGATCCGCCGTAATAGGCGTAGGCCGGGCGGGCGACTTGGCGATAGCGATAACCGTAGCTGACGGGCGCAGTGTAGTAGGTCGTGGTATAGCCGCCGCCCCAGCGATACGGCTCGTCGTAGCCGTAGTCGTAGGCGTAAGGACCGCCATAATAACCTGCGCCGTAGTAGCCAGGGCCGCCATAGTAGCCGTAGCCGGGTCCCCAACCGTACGCCGTGGAGGCAAGCCCGCCGATCACGGCTCCCGCAACCAGGCCGCCGGCGAGGGCCGGTCCCCAGCCGCCCCGCCAGTGAGCTTCGGCAGGAGAGGTCGAGGCCACCGAGGCCAGACCAAGGGCGCCGACCATCAGCGCCGACATTGCAAGCTTCTTCATCTGAACTCCTTTCACGCTACGCATGCCCTGCGCGATAACGGGAAAAATAGGCAATGGTTGCTGCCCCGGCGACGAGGGGCAACGGGATATCGGCCCCGGGTCAACGTCGCTCGAAGCGTCGAGCTTCGAGCATGAACGCCGCTGCGCAGCGGAGTTCGGACTGGAATGCTGCGGCGCGAGAGAAGCCCCGCGACGTGGCCACGTTAACAATGTTGAATTCGCCGTCGGATTTCTTGCGCTAGGATTTCTCTCTCGCCTTTCGGGGGTTCCCATGTTCGATCCGGCCACGACCGCGCTTTTGCGCGCCGTACTCGACGATGTCTGCGCAGACATCTCGCGCTTCGAAACCGGTGCTCGGGTCCGCGTAGCTTCTCGGATTCTGGAAGCCGCGGCCAATGGCGACACTGCTCGAGAGAGCCTGAAGAAGGTCAGTCGCCAGGCACTTCACGAGGCTCCTTCGATGTGGCGATAGCCGGGACGCCGGGTGATCTTCCAGGTCACTGTGCTCAAGATCCTGGTGAGCTATCCCGACGGATTCGCGTCGTGGCGGACCTCAAGCGCGACATGGCGATTATGGCGACGAGCGGGCGCGACTGGGCCGAGCGGACCAAGCGCCTCGCCGCGCGTGCGCCCACTCTCGACATCTTCGCAAGGTCTGGTCGAGCGTCTGAATGGCGGCTGGCGGATCACTGAGAAGGGCCGCGCCTTGTTCGAGTTCATGGAAGCGAAGCCTGGCGAGATGCGGACGGAGAGCGTTGCGCCCGCAGCGGAGCCTTCGGCTACAGCCCAGGCGTCCCCGCTTCTGGCCGCTAGGCGCTCCGGCCGAAGCGAACGTCTGCAGCGCCGCCGCGCGGCACGCGAGCGAGCCCGCGCCAAAGCGAGCTGGCGCGCCTACTCCGGTCGACTACGGACGAGCGGGAAAAAACGGAAACTTTGCCGACCGCCTTGAGTTGCCAGCGACCGGATTGGCCGCGAGAGCATGAAGATGGTCGACGAAGTCGTTCTGAAGAACGCCACGGAGACAGCCTGGTCTGTCTACCGGGCGCGCCACCCTGACGTCGACCCGCAGGACAACAGGCGCTGCCTTCTCGAGCGCCATCTGCCGAGGAGAGGAGAAGAGCGGGAGAGCGATACCGAAGAGCTCGCCGGCTTCGGGATTGCCTATCTGCACCGGTTCTTCGGGGACGGATGTTGAGGACCATCAAAATGCTCGTGGCGCGCCTAGCCCGCGGAAGCACAAGGCCCTCTTGGACGCTGCTCGCGATTTCCTTTCTCATCTCCGCGGTCGTCGTGATCGGCCTGCGTCTCGCGTTCGGAGGCTAGTTCGGTGCGGATTGCCCAGCTTGCGCCCTTGGCCGAGAGCGTTCCTCCCAGACTGTATGGCGGGACGGAGCGCGTGATCGCCTGGCTGGTGGACGAACTGGTCGGCCTCGGACACGACGTCACTCTGTTCGCGAGCGGCGATTCGAAGACAAAGGGCAGGCTTCACGCGGTGTGGCCTCGCGCGCTGCGCCTGGGGCGGAAAGGGGTCGACGCGAACGCGGCCTGCGCGCTCCTGATCGAGGCCATCGCCGAGCGCGCGCGCGAATTCGACGTCATTCATTCCCATGTCGACTGGCTGCCGCTGCCGGTGTTGAGCCGGACCGGTGTGCCGTTTCTGACGACGATGCACGGCCGTCTCGACCTGCCCGGCTTGTCCGAAGTGATCGGGACTTTCGCCGAGGCCCCTTTCGTCTCCATCTCCGACAACCAGCGCCGTCCGCTTCCCGGTGCCAACTGGATCGCGACGATCCAACACGGATTGCCCAAGGACCTGTTTCGCCCCTCCTACGACGTCGGGTCGTACTTGGCGTTTCTCGGACGACTCACGGCGCAGAAGAGGCCGGAAGCCGCCATACGCATCGCGCGCGCCGTCCGGATGCCGCTGCGGATCGCGGCCAAAATACCGCGCGCGGAGACGGCCTACTTCAAGAATAAGCTCGAACCCGAGATCGACTGCGTGCACATCCAGCTGGTCGGCGAAGTGGACGAGGCGCGCAAGCAGCCGTTCCTCGCCGGCGCCGCCGCCTTGCTGTTTCCGATCGACTGGCCGGAGCCTTTCGGCCTCGTCATGATCGAGGCGATGGCGTGCGGGACGCCCGCGTAGGATTGTCCCGGACGAGTTCGGAGCGGAACCATTTCATGGCAATGCGGCACCGCCCCCAAACCCTTTTGTTCTCGAAGTGTAGCAGCTCACCGGCGTCCAGAAAGTATGAAATGATACGTTGCCGCAGAGATGCCGAATATCTGGAGACGCTGGGATCCGAAGCGTTGAGCGGCGCGATCAAGTCGCTCGAAAGGGGCGAAAGGTTATTGCTGATCTCTTCACAGCAGCCGATGGTCCCATCGACCCGGTGGCGGAAGCGGAATCTCACGCAAGAGTAGGGGACTACTTTCTATCCCGGTTCGAATCCAGGCCGGGTCTCCAAAACGTTTCCATTGGCAGGCGAAGCTACTCCCGGCGCACGTCGATTGGTTAACGCTGCGCCGCATCCGTCATTTTGCCGAGCAGCGATCTTCTGGCTTGCAGGAAGAAATCTCGACCCGACCTCGTGACAGTTTGCCGAGATTCTGCGCGCATCGCCCCTGCTGAGATCGGTGAAAGGCGCGGCAGCCAGTAGAACAGCTAAGCCGAGGGCGTCCCCTTCGTCTGGCCGAGCTCCTCTACTATTCGAACGATCTCCTCCGGATGGAAGGGCTTCTTCACGATGCGGCTGCCGGGGACGGGGCGTGGAGCGACGGGCGAGAACCCGGTCGCGTAGATGACCGGCAGCTCCGGATACTGCTCTCGGTAACGCTCCGCGATTTGCCAACCATCGACCTGTCCTGGCAGCCTGACGTCGGTGACCAGCACATCCGGGACCCGGCGTTTGCACCAGGCCAGCGCCTCCTCGCCGGTACTCGCGTGGATCACGTGATAGCCTGCTTCGCGAAGCGCCTCGACGACGAACTCGCGGATCAGTGGGTCGTCCTCGACGAGAAGTATGCTCACTGGTCGCTCTTGATGGATCGCATGTGTCACGCATCGAACGGCGCAAATGCTCTGCCGTTCCCGGAAATCCGATGGCTCTCTTCCAGATGGGCCGGTCGGGTGGAATCAGCGATCGCGCGAGGAACGGCCGTCCGCGGCGAGTGGCTTTCAATCCATGAACAGGCTCTACCCGCTGGTGTGGAGCACCGCCTCCCGACGCCCGTCCGGTACGGCATATCGGCGAGCATCATGCTGGGGTGCGCCGTGTTGCAGATGGCCTTGCAGATGCAGACCGGCTCGCCGGGTTCCTGCTGCTCCCCGGCGTGTTTCTGTCGGAACTGATCTTCGACCGCGGGTCCGGAATATTCGCTGCGATCGCTGCCGTAGCTGTTGGGGCCTATCTCAGCTATGCCGGCAGCAAGGGCATCGATTACTTCGCGACCAATGCGCTCTTTGCAATCACTGCCGCCGGGACGGCCGCTGTCGCCGAATTCCAGCGCGCTGAACTGCGCCGTGTCGTCCTCGCTGACAAAACGAAAGCCTTGCTGCTGCAGGAGATGGCCCACCGGACCAAGAACAACCTCGCGATCCTTGGCGGGATGATCAGGCTGGAGGCCAGGCACGGCGGTCCCGAAGTCGCAGCCGTGCTGCAAGCCAACGCGCGTCGCCTGCAGGTGATGGCGGAGGCCTACGACCATCTCTCTCCCAAGCGGGATTCGAGCTCGGTGAACATGCGCTTTTTTCTGAACAACGTCGTTGAGAAGGTCTTCCAGTCTTTGGCGGCTTCCGGACCAATAGCATTCCAGGTGGCCTGCGAGGACGTCGACCTCGCCAGCAACCATGCGCTCGCGATCGGCATGATCACGAACGAGCTTGTGACGAACTCGCTGAAGTACGCTTTTTCCGGCGACAAGCCCGGCCACATCGCGGTCTCGTTCGCGAGCGGAAGCGGCATCGAGCTGTCAGTCTCCGATAACGGAGTCGGCCTCCCCGAGGGGGCAGAGCCCGGCGGATTGGGGTCGCGCATCGTCCAGCCTGGAAGGTTAAACTTCCTAGAACAGGTCGCGCTCGGCCACGTCGACGAGAGCCAGACCAGCGAGATGTCTGCAATCCGGAACAGTACGTCCCCGGGGTATGGCAGCGTCGAACGAAGGATCACGATCAGCGGCCGGCCCACTGATGCCGATCTGAGGCGCATCATCGATGCAAACCTTCGTCCGGTCGCGCTTCCGGAGACCGACAAAACGTGACGAACTTATGTGTGTTTTGACGCTCTTATGAGGTGCATCACACCTTTGTCGCGCTAGACCACTTCACGATGCCGGGTGCCACTACAACATCTCCATTTCAAACGAGGCCGATCTAAGCATGATTTGCAGAGGCATCAAGGTCTTACGCGTAGGCCATACGCAAGGTTGCCGTGGCACGTATGCAGCCACACTGTGGTCGCTAGTCAGCCTTACAGAAGGGCTAGGTGGACCGGCCATCGCGCGTCCTCAGGCAGTTACGTCGGCGATGCCTGCGACTGGCGCTGTGGCCTTGTCGGCCCGGGGCAAGCGCGGGAAGCTTACTTGCGAGAGGTTTCTCGCCCGTGCCTTCGAGCGCTCGCTCCTGAGAGGTGGGTAGGCCCGTCTGTTCCAGCAAAGCAAGAAAGGCCCGGCCTTTTTCCGTTATGATCCACTGTCCGGGTTCTCGCGCAACCAGCCCTTGTCCGAAAATATTGAGATCCGGCGCCCGCTCCGCCAATCGCTTCATGCGAGCCGTCCAGTCCGGACCGCTGGTGTAGAACACCGCCAGGTAGTGCTTCAGGACGGCGAGACTCGCGCGGCCTTCCGGTTGGCCGGCGAGAATTTTAAGTATCGAGACCTGAAAACTCAATTTCTCTAACCAAACGCGATAGCACGAACGCCGCACACCTTAGCGGCACCTGCCGGACCCCGCGCTGGACTTCAAAACAAGAACCTGAAAAAATGCTGATGTACGGATGATCCGGCAAATTTGGTCAAAGCTTGGACTGTCCTTTTTCTAATCTGGGGAGGCCCTTTTGAAGTCTTCGGCCCTTCCTGGATGGCCTGCAGGCTGTCGAGCACTTGACCGGACGGAGCTTGCACGCTCACCTCAGGTCGAAACTCGCGAGCGCGAGTTTTCGATCTAAGGTCGACGTCGCAAGAAAGCTGAAGACTACCATACGCGTGTGAATGTATCGGCGCCCTTCAGCTTGCTGGGCTTGCCATTCTTATCAACGTAGAACAGCGTCCATGACGTTGGCATTTGAGGACCGTTAATCTTTCCAACCCACTGGGTGAAAGAATTGCACTGACCGAAAGTAACAACAAAATACAGTCCGGTTGGACCGACGGCTCCCGATGCGGGATAAGGGATGCCCTGGCAGGCAAACCCTTGAGCATGGTTTGTGAAGGTCCCTTGTATGGCCCCGCCATTGACGGACCAAACAAACAGTTCCGAGCCCCGTTCATTCTTCCAGTATGAGGGAGCAGGAAGCCCCTGCGCCCAGGCCTGACCGATGGCCAAGCAAAACTGCGCGATCAACAAAAATGCCAGAAGTCTCTTCATATTGAAGCCCCAAAAGTGTTCGCCTAAAAGCAGCAATTTGGATCGCCAGTCTGATACAATCTGAGGTGACGTTCGCTGCTCTTATCTCGCGTTCAGCAAAGGATTGCGGCGCATATGCACGAATTCATGCTGGATCTCGACGTCGCTCCAGCTCCGCGGGCTCTGCATCCGCAAGCCGGTTGGCCAAGCGGCCGAACTCCGAGCCATGATCGGTTGGTTAGATGCCCTCAAAAGTCTGATCTCTAAGCGCAACCGGGACTCCTCCCTGCTCATCCTCAGAATTCCGGGTCACCTCGTTCGAGCCGTCCGCAATCGCTTGTTCGAGCTGAGGGTCCCTGCTTGCAAACTGCCAGTGGAGCTTGAGGCTCGTCAGTGGCTGGCCCGAGACAATGATTTCGTTGGTGCGAGCTTCGCTTCGGCCGCAACCTGGGCCGCGTGCGACGCGTCATTCTCACGGCGTTGAAGATCTTCTGAAACGAGACTGATAATCAGGCCAAGCACCGTGAACGAAATGGCGACCAGCCCCGCCTTCGTCAGCCGGCGCGTGCCGTCCAATGCCTTATCGGTCAGTTCGTTGACAGTGCCCCATATGGAGAAACCTGCGGCGAGACACAGGCCCGCGTATTTCAGCACCAGTAACCACCTCGAGGTCACCCAAGGCCGTCCACATCGGCATTCTCCAGCAGCATGCACCAACGCGTACTTTTTAGAGAAGACAACGATGCCCTTGTGCCGTTTACTCTCGCGCTGTCGTTCAGGAGCCGCAAGTAGACGGGCTCGGCATCGGGTTGATGCTCACCTCGTCATTTACGGAGCGCCTGATTGAGAATCATGGCAAGGCGTACCCCCGCTTTGCTCAATTGCAGCGCGGCATCGTTTGTCGCCGTTGTGACATACTCGTCGGTCAACCGAAAGCTTCCGCGCTGGTTCGGTGAGGGAAGGGCCCCATAAGCGTCATCTTTCGAAATGGCAAAAGCTTCCTTCGCCCAATCGGCGGGCACCCCAATCTGCCACTGGGTCTGCTGCTCTTTCGTGATGTGGCCAATCAGGTCAGAGGCGATCGTTCGTGCGTCCGGGCCAAGTTGATCGACGAATTCGGTGTCCCAAAAATGATGCAAATTGCCGGCGCTCAGGCCGGCAGCCGAGACACGCTTGTCGTTGCCGCCGCGATCGTGATCGTCGGAGCTATGCAGGGGTTGGTGCACATCGCCCACGAAGTGAAGCAGGAATTTCAAGGCGACCACGCGCTCCTCGGCGTCGGTGGCAGGGTCCGCAAGTTCTGACGAAAATTGCTCGATCTTGTCGACAACGCAGTCGTCCTTCGATCCATCGGATGCCGGTTTGCCATTGGGCAGCGCGGGGTGATTGAAACACGCCTGATCAAGGTTCGGTGCGGTGATCTCGATGTCGACAAAGTGCCACTGCCGCGTGCGCTCGCGAGAATTGTCAATATTGGCGTCGCGGTATTTGTCGGCCCAGGTCGCGGCAGAGGCAATATCATGGCCTGTCAACGGGTCGGTATCGGCAGCCAGCAGCGCGTTCACGCGCTTGCGCACGTCCGGCTCCAGGAAAGACTGGGCAACCAATGCAACCACCTGGTGCCCCTCGTCACCCCAGGCGCGTGCGCTGTCGGTCTGGATGCAGTTCAGGAGCGCGCCGCAGGCGAGAGCGGCAAGGCTGAGAGCAACTCGCATGATGGAATCCTTTTAAAAAACAGGAAGGGCAACATCGATAACGACGCATCTAAAGCGCAGGAGCCAATCAAGTCAGGAAGTACTCGGTAATATCCCCCTTGGGACCGTTGACGTACCGATCGAGCCAACGATCATTCAAATCAATATGCCCCTGGAAGACCGGCTTTCCCTCGAGCTTGTTCTTGGCCTGCCAGGCGCGATACCGGTAATGGTCGTACACATCAAGAATATGCACCGCATAGGCCTGGGACAGCTTCTTGTCGCCTCTGATGATGAGCATGTTTTCATCATTTTCGTAGGACGCCTTGTAACCAAGGTTATGACTTCCCGTGACAATGGTGCAGTTGTCGGACAGCGGGTCGATGACGACCACCTTGTCGTGGACAATCGCTGTGCCCAGCTTGAGGATCTCGGCTTCAAAATCGCCGAGTGCCGTACCAGCGCCGAGATTGCTCGCCCGCACGATATGCGTGTGGCGCTCATCATACACATAGGGCTTCCGCGCCGCAGCTTCCTCCGGTGTCTCGTCCTCTTCCTCGCCGTCCTCGTCCTTCTTCGCCTGATAGCCGGGCATGGCGGTCGGATCGCTGATGGCGCCGACGACCAAGAGATTGGGATTGGTCTCACCGGCTTGCCTGGCGGTTTCGATGATGCTGTAGAGGCCGCCGCGCGAAGGGAGGAAGGCAAGGAAGAAGATGGCCTGCTCGGCGTGCGTCATCAAATTGAAGAGCTCATCCAGATCGGGCGGCGCCTTCTTGATGTTCCGCGTCTTCGCCTTGGTGTTCGGCGAGAACCAGAGCCGCGCCCGTGACGAAGTCAGATTGGCCGCGACCGCTGTCTGATCTTCATTGCGCAGCTCTTCACCCTGCACGTTGCTGGCGCCTGATGCGGAGGGTGGATCGGGGTCATCGATCTCATCATCGTGCAGTCGTTGCCAATAGGCATGGTATCCTTCGGCGACGTCGGCATTCTCGATGATAATGGAATTATTGGTCTGGCCGCAGAGGCCAAGCGATGTCCAGTTGGTGCTGCCGGTCATCACTGCCTGGGCATCCCCGTGGCTGTCCAGATAGACCGCGAACTTGTTGTGGCCGATATGTCGGTTATTGAAGAGCCGGTTTTGGACCTCGACCTTGTTGGCCTTGAGCCTGGCACGCGCGGGTGCATTGCGCTTGTCCCACTCTCCCGTGTCCCGGTCGGCACTCGAGTTCGAGAGAATGATCCGGACGATCGCCTTGTTACGGATCAGAAGATCGACCAGCTCCGGATCGTCGAGTTCATAAAGCGCGAGCAAGACCTTGCCGCCCTTATCAAGAGCCCGGTCGATCATGCTCTTGAGAAATGATACCAGGTCTCCCGACAGATACTCGCGTATGGCGCTATGTTGGTCCTGGACTTCCGCGATCAGCACATCCTTGTTGAAGTCCTTGTTCTCCTCCTCGATGGCGTGCCGCAGCCACTGTCCGGCGATAATCCCATTGTTGAAGGCTGCCTTCACCTCCCCGTAGTCAGAGGTGATGAGGATCACATTGGTCTCCACCGCTTCGCCGAGATAGCCGAGCGGGATGATCGGGCCGTCATAGGTCTTCTTCTGCCGGACCGGCACGGGCTCCAGACCATCGGCCATACGACCTACCGGGCGGATCTCGTACTTGACGCGCACATTGTCCGGCCGGCGCTCGGCACGATCACGGCGCCGGCGCAAGGTCAGATCGCGCCAGTTCGTCTTCTGAACGGGCCAGACCCCCGTATCCTGCTCTTTCCAGCCGTGATTGTGCTGTCCCTCGAAGGGCACCCAGGCCGAGAGAGCCCGGCGCTCGCCCGCGTCCGGATATACCCGGACAATATCGAAGCCAAGGCAACCCGGGATCATCTCGTCGACGTCCCAGGCGATGAAGGCGACCTCGTTGTTGCAGTATGCGACCGCACGCGTGATCTTACCCACCAGCCCCTCCTGTTGGTTCGTCGCCCCAATTGTTGCCCGCGTTATGTGACAATCGCAAGATGTGCCGAGAAATATATTCGCCTTGCGACGAGGTCACCTGAATTGCGGTTGGCGATCAGGTCAGCGCACGGCGACCAGGCTTACGCTATTGGTTTTCGGCAGGCTGTCCTTCGATGTCGCCATGGCAATGGCCTGAGAAACTAGGTCCAGCACCTGGAGTGACCGCGCCTCTTCGACCGTGCCGAGCTGTGGCCTTGGAATATAGAAACCCTCGCCATTCAACATAACCTGAACAGCCGGGTCGGCGGACACGCCTCGCTGCATGACGAAAAAAAGAGACCAGTCGGGCTTCTCGACCGAGCCGTCGTAAGCGCTGTGGTTCGATATGAAGACATCGACGCCCTATGCTTGGCTATCTCACGGGTTCGCGCTGTCGAATCGATATAGGCCTGCAACCGTTCTGGCTTGCGGCCAAATTGAAGGCAGTGCTGCCCCACAGCAAGGTGCGGTGCTTCTAAGCCCCGCATGGACATCGAAGATCGGCGAGATCGTCCCCATGGTGTGGCCTGGCGTGATCAGGACATCGATGGTCGTGTCGCCGAGAGTGACCTTGCTTCCATCGACAACCGAAACATCGCGCTTCGGTGGTCTGTCATAGATCGGTAGCGCGAAACGAAGTCGGCGCCGATTCACGAAAAAAGGCCATCGCTTTTCTCTCCTCAACGGCCGGTGCGTCCGGCGCTATCCAACAGCCTACATGCCAATCTTCTTCAAAAACCGCTTGCATCTGGCGGCGCGGAGAGCCGCCCACCGCAGATCATTTCGGCCTCCTCACTTTCTTATTGATACGAGCCTATCCAACTCGGAGATTTTCAGCTGAGAGTTTCCCAGAACGGCCGGTCGTGGGGCGGAACGTTTGACAATGCCAGGGAGGGCGCTGAGGAGTACAAGTGGGATGCTGCTACCCCAAGAGGGCATCCAGCGAAAAACGCCGGAGAAGCATGCATGCGTGCAGGATTTAATCCGTTTCGCACTGCTCATTGCATCAATCGAGATCAAAACCTGACTATAGTCGCCGATCAATCAGGCGACGCACCGCGATCGAGCGTATCGCTTCGCCACGAGGGCGCACAAAAGAGCCGAGCTCGTGCGCCCGGTGCCCGTACATGCAGCGAGATTTAACAGAAGGGATGCCGCGCTTAACGTGTGAGCACGATGTTGCCGCACGAGCGTCCGCCAAAGGAGGCGACAAATGCGCAATAACTCTCATAGTTCGGAACAACGAAGGTGCTGTGCGGTTTGCGGTGGAAGGTTCGGGCTGGTCCGCCATTACTGGTGGCGAACGGCCCTTTGCTCCAAGAAATGCGTCGATCGCTTCAACGCCCGGCGGGAGGCGGACCAGAAATGGCTGCGCCGGCTGCTGGCGGCTCAATAGCTTGTGCAGAGTACGAGACAAGCCCGGCGGAGCGCATTGCATGCTATGCACTCAGTTCTGACTTGCCCCCTCAGACGATTTACGGAACGAAAGCCGGACACGTCGGCCGTGAGAGACACCGGCTCCAAGCACGCATCAAGAAAATCCGGCGCGTAGGCTGAAGCTTCCGACATATATGCCAGCAAGCCCGACTTGGGGCAGTGCCATTTTGCCACTTGCCCCCCTTCACTACGCATATGCAACCGTTGCCTGATGCGTGGCTTCATTGCAAGCTCGCTACCCCATTGCTTAAAAGCAGGGGGCTCGGGACGATTTCGGAAATGAATGACAACAGTTTATCAGCAATGCGCGAGTTGCAGGGACTCCGGATCATGCGCGTATTTGTTCGGATCGACGATGCAGCCCTGCGCCGCTCGGTCATTGAGCTGGCGGAGTGCCTCGCGCAAAGGCACCTGCAACCTCGCTTGCGGCGCCTGATGGCCAACCCGCCAACGCGACGCCCCTGAACGAGAATCTCACTCGAGCCTGACATTCGGACTTTGATGCGCCCAGACGCGAGCCGAACCCGTTCCGACCTGCCCACGATGCAAGAATGCGATGACGTTGGCTTCCCCGAGAAGCAAGGGGCCGCCCATCTGGCGCTGCTTCAAATGTGAAAGTTTTGAATGACAGGCGTCAGGCTCACCTCGCTCAGAGCTCATCCAGCTCCCGGAGCAGCTTTCTCGGCACAATGCGCATCCGGGAGCTGCCTATGGAACGAGATCCGGATCTGTCCCTGGTAGCTAACTGAGCCGTATCAGTTGTCGGCTGCTCAGCTGGACGCTTGGGATCCCCTCTGCAACCGCGTCCGATGGGCCAAGTTATCCGCAAGTCGAACACCGCCGGTCGAAATCCTCGCTCGAGTGTAGATGCCATTGGCTTGATTTGCTTGCTGCTTCGTTTCAGCCGCGCGGTGTCTTATCGATCATGCGACTGCATCGGTCGGGTGCCATGCGCTCGTTCTGACGTCGTTGTGCCCGGACAGCGTCTTATCCGCCGCGAAGCAATCTCTCATCATTGCCGTTTCGTATAACCGAGGCGCGCTCGCCGTCAAAACCGAACGGTGCCCGCCTACGGCCTGCCTCCCATTACGGCAAGGCGCTTCGCGCTTTTGACCGCTCGCTCATTCGCCTCGGTTGTCCCGAACGGCAACGAGATTGCCATCCCGGCGGTCTCATTGGTGAAAGGACACAACATGATCGTCAAGGAATCGAAGCAACCCATGCACCGCATCTATGCGGTCCGCAAGGGCGACAAGGGCACCTCCTACTGGGCCGAAATCGGGGCCGCCTGGGCAAACCGGGACGGCAAAGGCCTGAACCTCAAGTTCAACCTGATGCCGGTCGGCGACGCGGATATCGTCATCCGCGAGATCGAGTCGGAGACGGACGCTGCAAACGAAGGAGGTGCGCGATGAAGCTCCTCACTTCCGCCCAGCGCGCGAAGCTTCTCGACAACGGCCGCCGTCAGGCGGGCGTTAAGGGAACGCCGGACGAGATCGACTTCTATCCGGTCGTGAAGCTGTTCAATCCCTGCGGTGCCGCTACCTGGCTTCTCACCGAGATTGATCCCTCGGACGAAACCGTTGCCTGGGGACTCTGCGATCTCGGCATGGGCTTCCCGGAATTCGGGACCGTCAGCCTGACCGAACTTGCTGCCTATCGTGGCCGATTTGGTCTTGGCATCGAATGTGACCTGCACTTCACCGCACGCGGACCGATCTCGACCTATATCGAAGCCGCCAGAAGGGCCGGATGCATCGTTGAAAATATCGACGTGCACGACGTGACGAAGGGAGGTGCTCCATGAGCACCTCTTTCATCACACCCGGCCATGTTCGTGCCTTCCAGGGCCGTGAGGACCCAGCTCTCCCTCGCCAGCTGTCTCATCAACGGCAAACCCAGCGTGGCAGTGGTACTCATGGAGCATGTCGGTGAGGGCAAGGTCGGCGTCATGCCCCTGTTCGTCGCTGTCACCGAGGATATGGACATCGTGTTCGTAGGTGATGCGGCGAGGGCGGCGGCCCGCGCCGCGGCTTCAAGGTGGCCCGGAATCTCACCACATCAAATCCTGACGTCTCCTGAGCTGGCACCACCACAGGACCGCGCCAGTTCGCCCGGCGCGGTTCTATCGCCTCGCGCCAAATCCCGCGATAATCCAATCCATCAACGCCAGCGTGAGGAAGATTGCAAGCCCAAACAGCGAACCCGTGATGGCGATCATCTTGCCGATAGTACATCCGGCTGCAAAGTTTGCCGCCTCTGAGCCGGTCGAATCATATCCCAACAGGAAATACAGACTGGCGTCCTCTCCAATGTCGAACCCACCGTAGAAGAGTGACAGAATCCATCCCATCGTCGCAATCCAATTGACCAACCCGTTCGGGCCCATGGTCGGGACGGCACTCCACCAGAGGAAGAAACTGGCGAAAGCGAGAGAGATGGCAAATCCTATATCGATCAACAGGACCGTCTTACGGTACAGATCGAGTGCGCTTCGTCCCCTCTCAGCCGTCGCCTGAAGCGCCGTCTCGCGAAATTCTTGAAGCTCAAGTCCGGTATAACCCCAGGGACGCCGCTCCGGGACCTTCAGCGGGGAAACCGCCGCGTCAACCAACGCCCGAGGTTTGCGATTGAGAAGATGAAAAAGCAACGTGAGGGCTAGAAACAGGACCGCCCAAATGCGGACGTCTATGCCGAGGGCTTGCATGGCGGTACTCGTGTTCGTTCGGGTGAGCTCTCTCGGTGCTACTCTTCGGCGCCGCGATGGGCTTGCTCGTCGTGCCGAATGCCTCGACGGCCGACGCCGCCTTGTCAAGATCCTTGTACAGGGTATCCAAGGTCTGAACGGCAGTCTGGAAGCTCTCCCGGGTGAGGGCTCGATTGGCGAGCTTGTCATTTTCGGCGACAACCTGACCGAGCAGCTTGTCGATACCTTGCTGTGATCCGCGTCGGCCGCGCTACCGAGGTTGAGGTCAAGGAGAAGAAGGACCGCGTTGACGATGCGCTCCATGCCACCCGTGCAGCAGTCGAGGAGGGTATGCTGAAACAAGACCGCTAAGCGGAGCACGGAAATTTTTCGGCGCTTAGCACTCGCCCCTTGACAGCGCCAACGGTCGTCCTAAGTCAAAGCACCGAGGGGCGACCATGATCCTTTCCTCGCCCCACCAACAAGCTAACTGGGGTGCAAACATGATCATGGGATTTGCCGATCCGTTCGATGCGCTACTCAATCTTCAACGATCGCTAGAGGCGACCCTGTCCTCCGATTGGCTGCAGGATCTAACGGCTAGTCGCGGCCCGTTCCCGCCCATCAACGTTTTCCAGCAAGGCGACGACATACTTGCCATCGTCGAGCTGCCAGGTGTCAGCAAGAGCGACCTGCAGATCGAGGCAAAGGAAAATGCCATCCGCATTTTCGGCAGGAAAATGGTTGACTATCCAGAGGAGGTCAGCCTGCACCGCCGTGAGCGCACCTCGGGCGAGTTCGACCGCACACTATCGTTCCCAGTGCAGATCGATCCGGACGGAATCAAGGCCGAATATCGGGACGGCATCTTGGCGCTATTCCTGCCGCGAGCGGAAAGCGACAAGCCACGCAGTATTAAAATCACCTGAATGGTAAGCCGTCACCCGTTCCTTGCCGCTGTCGGAGAGGGCGGGATGGGCTAAGAGCTTTCGAGGAGGCACGAACATGGCTTCGAAACAGGAACTGCAGGTCGCACAGAAGCGCGAAGTAGAGAAGAAGGAAGAGACCACTATCCCGGCGCGGATATTCGTGCCGAACGCTGATATCTATGAGACAAAGGATGGGTTGAATGTAGTCCTCGAAATGCCGGGTGTTGACAAGAACAGCGTCGATGTCCGAGTCGAGGATAAGGTGCTCAAGGTCGACGGCAAGCTTGATTTCTCGAAATACCAGGGCCTACAGCCGCTCTATACCGAATATAACGTCGGCCACTTCTCGAGGAGCTTCCGGCTTTCCGACACGATTGATCAGGGTAAGATCGCGGCTGAGCTCAGGGATGGTGTGCTTTCGCTCAGGCTACCGTTCGCTGAAAAGGCGAAGCCGCGTGCCATTCAGGTCAGCGGATAGCCGTGAAGCGAAGACTTTCTCGTCAATCGAGAGAGCCGACGGTCCCAAATCTGCTCAGTTCGGCGCAAGGAGGCCGCAGGCTGGAAGCTTTAGCTTCCTGCTTCGGCCGCCGGTCCGGATGAGAGATGAGCCCGCTGCGAAGCCAGGATCTGTACCACTAAGAAATGATTTGATGCGGAACCTCGATGACAACTATTCCCATGACCGCCGCGGGTCACGCCACTCTCGAAGACGAGCTGAGGCACCGCATCAAAATCGAACGACCTCGTCTGGTTCAGCAAATTCAGCAGGCGATCGCCAGCGAAGCCAACTTGGTTGAGAACTCGGAATATCAGGCTGCGCAGGCGGAGCAAAATGTCAACGAGGCTCGAATAGCCGAGTTGCAAAACAAGCTCGCGCGTGCGGAAATCGTCGACGTATCCAAGCTTTCCGGCGATACGATCAAATTTGGTGCCACCGTGACGCTGGTCGACGATGATACTGGTGAGAAACGGACTTGGCAGATCGTCGGCGAGCCGGAAGCAGACGCGAACGGGGGAAAGATTTCAGTGACTTCACCGATCGCGAAGGCATTGATTGGCAAGACCAAAGGCGCGACCGTACTCGTCGAGGCGCCAGGTGGCGCCAAGGCCTTCAAAATCCTGCAAGTGAAATGGTGTGAGGCCAAGCGAAAGAGACAAGAACAGGTCTGAGGCTAAAAGTGGCCGCGGGCTGCCTCAGTCCCTAGCGGAGCCGGTTAAGTCTAAGGTTCTCCGATAACTGAGTCAGCCAATACCAGACCGTAGGTTAGATCGCCCGGCTGCAGCCACCTGAGTAAGCGTCGTGTACACTGTTGCTCAGTCTCTCCTTCAAGTTGCCCCGTCTGCTCAATTTTGCGAGGAAATCGCCAATCCTGCGATGGAAGGAGGGAAAGCTTTACTCCCAACAAGGCGCCGACATCTTAGTTCGGTCTTTAACAGCCGCGCCATGAGCGTCGATGCCAAGTCGAATGCAACCTGAAATTACACCTGATACCCCTCTTCGCCTTGTTGATGCCGTGAAGATCGCATTTCCTTTGGGAGGAATGACGGTCGCGGGTTTGCGTCGTGAGCGCGATCGTAATCGATTGGTTATCGAGAAGATTGCCGGCAAAGAATTTACAACACTGGCTCATATCGAACGGATGCGAGAGCTATGCCGCGAAGACGCAAGGGGGCCCGACTTCAGCTCAAGGCTGCCCGCCGAAACAAGAGCGGAAAGATCACTCACCAGGCAACCTGGATCATCAGAGACAACGGCCGGGATGTCAGCACAGGCTGCGCTGCAGATGAGATTGCGGCCGCGGAAGAAAAGCTAAGAGACTACATAAGCTCTAAACACACCCCGAAGCGACGAATTCGCCACATAGACGATATCCCTATCGCGGATGTCCTCTCGATTTATATGGACGCGCAGCTGGACAAGCTTCGCGGCCGTTTCAAGGTCGATAGCGAGAGCGAAGATACGCTCCCCGATATCCGCAAGTTCAAGAAGCGGATCGAACGGTTGAACGAGTGGTGGGGAGCAAAAATGCTGGGCGACGTAAATGGGGAGGCATGTCGCTCGTACGCCAAGAAGCGCGGCAAGAGGGGAGGCGCGCGCCGAGACCTTGAAGACCTCCGCGCTGCCATTGGTCACCATGCAGCCGAGGGATATCATCGGGAAATCGTGAAGGTGTCCCTGCCGGAGAAGGGCCAACCGCGAGACAAATGGCTGACGCGCAGCGATGCGGCCAAATTGGTTTGGACCTGCTGGCGCTATAGCGAAATGCAAAAAGGCTCGCGCCGTCCGATGGACGACGTGAAGGTCCCGACAAGCAAGCGTCCCCTTCGCCATCTTGCTCGGTTCATTTTGTTGGGCATTTACAGCGGAACCCGTGCGGGAGCCATTGCAGCCGCGTCTCCCATTCCGGCGATCGGTCGCTCCTATGTCGACCTGGAGCGCGGCCGCTACTACCGTCTGAAACAGGGCAGCGCCAAAACCAACAAGCGGCAACCGACAGTACCGATCCCCGTCCGCTTGCTTGCTCATCTACGGCGCTGGCATCGGATTGATCCAGAGGCGAAGCATTTCGTCGAGTACAATGGAAGGCCCGTTGCCTCGGTCAAAACGGCGTTCAACAGTGCTGTGAGGCTTGCAGGGCTTGGTCCGGGAATTTCGCCTCACACTCTGCGACACACCGCAGCTACTTGGCTGATGCAGAGAGGGGCAGATCCTTGGCAGGCGGCAGGATATCTCGGAATGTCGCTTGAGGTTCTGCTCAACACGTATGGCCATCACCATCCCGACTATTTGTCCGACGCCGTCGAGAAAATCGCCAAGCACGATCCAGCTGGCGAACGAAAAGCGCACGTATCTGGTGCGGTTTCTGGTGCGGTGATTCCAATCAGACGGAACGAAGCCTGATAAGTTACTGATTCCATTGGTGGGCCCGGCAGGACTCGAACCTGCAACCAGACCGTTATGAGCGGCCGGCTCTAACCATTGAGCTACAGGCCCCGCCGCGAGGCGGCCGCCGCTTTTGGGGGCGGCCGGCAACGGTGCGCGGTTCGTTTACAGGGCCTGAGGCGGGGGTGCAATCCTCACGCGTTTTCAAGGCGAAGGGGTCCTCGGTCGTGTCAGGACAACGCGTCGAACAGAGCGGCCTGATGGAGCGGAGCGCGGGCTGCGGGACACGCTGCGCGCCGGACGATCGCTGAATTCGGAATAATCGCATTCTGCCACTGTTTTGCCCGACAAGTCAAACGGCCCTCGCGATCGTCCGGCCGCTGCCCATTTGGCGCTTCCGTAACCCCCTGTGATTGCTCAATTGTTCTACTGTGCATGGGGTTGTTTTCGCACTTTTGTCTTGAGGGGGCCCGCGCGCCCCCTCAAACGTCTTGCCCGCAAGCGGCGCAGCCCGCAGCGGAGCGTTGTCTAGTCCACCGAGACCCCGGCGAACTCGACCACCTTGCGCCACTTCTCGGTCTCGTCAGCCACCAGCTTGCCGAAGTCGGCGGGCGTCATCGGCCTGGGGATGCCGCCGGTCTCGGCGAGGCGCGCCACCAGCTTCGGATCCTTCAGCGCTTCGCCGACGGCCTTGTTGAGGATCTCGATCACCTCGGGCGGGGTGCCCTTCGGCGCGGAGATGCCGTAGAAGCCGACCGATTCGAAGCCCGGCACGGTCTCGGCGATCGCGGGCACGTCGGGCACGCTCGGCCAGCGCTTCGGCGAGGTCACGCCAAGCGCGCGGACGGTGCCGCCTTTCACCTGCTCCATCGCCGAGGGCAGGTTGTCGAAGATCAGCTGCACCTTGTTGGAGATGATGTCCGGGAAGGCGATGGCCGAGCCGCGATAGGGCACGTGCACCATGTCGCACTTCGTCATCACCTTGAACAGCTCGGCCGACATGTGCACCGAGGTGCCGTTGCCGGACGAGGCATAGGAGATCTTGCCGGGGTTGGCGTGACAGTAGTCGATGAACTCCTTGACCGACTTCGGCGGGAACGCGTTGGAGACGACCAGCATGTTGGTGAGCTGCATGATGCTGGCCACCGGCACCGTGTCGCGCAGGAAGTCGAACGGCAGCTTCTTGTAGAGCGAGGTCGAGATCGCGTTGTTGGGGGCGACGAACAGCAGGGTGTAGCCGTCCGGTGGCGAATTGATCGCGGCGGCGGCGGCGATGTTGCCGCCGGAGCCGGTGCGGTTCTCGACGATGAATTGCTGGCCGAGACGATCCGACAGCCACTGCGCCATGATGCGCGCCACGATGTCGACCGGGCCGCCGGCGGAAAAGCCGATCAGCCAGTGCACGGGACGGTCGGGATAGGCGGCGGAGGCGGGAGGGGTGGCGCTGAAAAGACCTAAGAGAACTGCGAGCCCGAAAACACCCTTACGCAAAATTCGCAACATGACACCTCCCATTGTTCTATTGTCGTTGGGCTGCATGTTTTCACAAAATCGGGCTGCTGCCTACATCGTCTCTGAGTCGGTATTGACGCAGGTCCGCGAGGAGCGACCATGAGATTCGCAATGATCCTCATCGGCGCGGCGCTGCTCGCAAGCCCCGCTGCCGCCCAAACCGGAGGCACGGCCATTCCGACCACGACGATCAGCCAGACAATCAGCCTCGGCACCGCGACGCCGGGCGGCGGCTTTCCGCTCTATGGCAACGCCTTCGCTGAGGCGATGAACGCGGCCGATCCGCAGATGTCCATCGTCCCGCGCAACACCAAGGGCAGCAACGAGAACATCCCGCTCCTGGAGAAGGGCGAGCTCGATCTCGCCCTCGTCGCGGGCGAGCCGGCCTACGAGGCCTTTGCCGGCATCGGCCGCGCCAAGGTCGCGCTGAGGATCCTCACCGCGATCTATTCCAACCCTGGCATGTTCGTGGTGCGGGCGGAAAGTCCCTACAAGACCATTCGCGATCTCGTCGGTCAGCCCGTCGCGTTCGGCGCGAAGGGCTCCGGCCTGCCGATCCTGGCGCGCTATGTGCTGGACGGGCTCGGCCTGAAGCAGAACGAGGACTTCAAGGCCGTCTATCTCGACCGCGCCGGCGACGGCCCGGCGATGGTCGAGGATGGCCGCGTCGCCGCGCTGTGGGGCGCCGGCATCGGCTGGCCCGGCTTTGCCGCTGTGGCAGCGAGCGCATCGGGCGCGCGCTTCATCGCGCCGAGCGCTGAAGAGATCGCGCGCATCCGCGCCAGGCATGGGTTCCTGAAGCCGCTCACGGTGCCGGCCGGCTCCTATCCGAAGCAGACGGAGTCGATCGCCTCGCTCGGCTCGTGGAGTTTTGTCCTCACCCGCGAGGATCTGCCTGACGATGTCGCCTATCGGCTCGCGAAGACGCTGCACGGCGTCGAGGCGACGTTCTGCAGGAAGCTCGCGCAGGCCTGCGAGACCACGGCGGAGAACACGGTCGCGGCCGCGCCGAAGGTCGAGCTGATCCATCCGGGCGTGATGAAGTATCTTCGCGAGATCGGCGTGATGAAATAACGGTCGCCTGAGGCGACTGTCATTCCGGGGCGGTGCGCAGCACCGAACCCGGAATCTCGAGATTCCGGGTCTGGTCCTTCGGACCATCCCGGAATGACGATCGCTCTAAGCGATCGTCACTTCTTCACCATCGAACACGCCGGGTCCGGCGGCCCGAACGCCTTGTCGCCGGAGATCGTGGTGAGGATCTTGTAATAGTCCCACGGATATTTGCTCTCCTGCGGCGTCTTCACCTGTACCAGCCAGAGATCGTGCACCATCAGATTGTCCTCGCGCAGACGGCCGTTGCGGGCGAAGAAATCCTCGATCGGCTTCTCGCGCATCTTGGCGGCCACCTTGAGCGGATCGTCGGTGCCGGCCGCCTTGATGGCGTTGAGATAGTGCATCACGCTCGAATAGACGCCGGCCTGCCACATCGACGGCATCTTGTTCATCTTGGCAAAGTAGCGCTTGGACCATTCGCGGGTCTTGTCGTCCATGTCCCAATAGAACGACGTGGTCAGGAGCAGGCCTTGAGCTGCCTGCAGGCCGAGGCCGTGGATGTCGGTGATCAGCGCCAGCAGCGCCGCCATCTGCTGGCCGCCCTTGAACACGCCGAACTCGGCGCCGGTCTTGATCTCGTTCATGTTGTTGGGGGGACCGGCGGCAATGCCGATGATCTTGGCCTTGGAGGCCTGGGCCTGGAGCACGAAGGAGGAGAGGTCGGGCGTTGCCAGCGGCGGCCGCACCGACCCCAGCACCTTGCCGCCATTGGCGGTGACGACGGCGGAGGCGTCGCGCTCCAGCGAATGGCCGAAGGCGTAGTCGTCGGTGATGAAGAACCAGCTGTCGCCGCCGCGCTTGACCACCGCATCCGCGGTGCCCACCGCGAGCGCGCGGGTGTCGAACACCCATTGGATCGCGTAGGGCGAGCAGAACTTGCCGTGGAAATCGGCGGTGCCGGTGGAGTGGGTGATGAACAGCCGCTTCTTCTCGTTGGCGATGTTCTGCACCGCAAGCCCGACCGCCGAGACCGGCACGTCGACGATCAGATCGACCTGCTCGACGTCGTACCAGCGCCGCGCGAGCGAAGCGCCGATATCGGCCTTGAGCTGGTGGTCGCCGATCACGACGCTGATCGGCTTGCCGAGCACGGTGCCGCCGAAATCGTCGATCGCCATCTGCGCCGCCGTCACCGAACCCTGGCCCGTCGGCGCGGAGGCGGGGCCGTTCATGTCGGTGAGCACGCCGATCTTGACGACGTCGTCGGAAACCTGCGCGGACGCCGCACCTGAAAGCAGCGCCGCCACGAAGGCGGCCGCGACCGGTAGTCCAAATCTGGTTGGATTCACGCTTGTCCTCCCCTTGAGCCGGCTCGTTGGCCGGTGTTGCGTCCGG
Organism: Bradyrhizobium sp. CCBAU 53415; assembly: GCF_028128735.1. Lineage (NCBI taxonomy): Bacteria > Pseudomonadati > Pseudomonadota > Alphaproteobacteria > Hyphomicrobiales > Nitrobacteraceae > Bradyrhizobium > Bradyrhizobium sp. CCBAU 53415. Next base: position 253,076 of record NZ_LBJF01000001.1, read on the forward strand.
GTATGCCCGGCCGAATTGGTTTCTTTTGCAACTATTTGGGGGCGGGCGTCAATGTCAGGCTGCGAAGCGGATCAGGCCTGCGGGCGAGGGATCGTAGCCGGTCAGCTCATCGGCGCGCTGGCGCAGGCGCCGCTCGTTCAGGAAGTGGAGCAAGGCCTGCATGGCGGGGCGGAAATAGCTGCGCTGCCGCATCGCGAGGTCGAAATTCTCCCAGACCAGCGGCACGAAATCGAGACCGGCCGAGCGCGCCGCCGCGCGCGTCGCGATGCCGCAATCGGCCTGGCCGGCGCGGACCAGTTCGGCAAGGTCCGGCCCAGTCAGGGCCGACGTTTCGATACGGCGCAAGTCGCGTGTCGAGGCGCCGGCGCGTCTCAGGAGCGCGTCGAGCAGCATCTGTGCGCCTGTGCCCTGTTGCCGCGTCGCCATCCGGGCGCCGAGTGCGAGCACGTCGATCAGGCCGTGCAGCCGCTTGGGATTGCCGTGCGGCAGCACCAGACCTGCTTCGCGGCGCACGAACGCGACCAGCACCGCATCATGCAGGTCCGGCGCGGCCCGCAGGGCTTCGATGCTGGCATCGCCGGCGAGATTGTCGGAGGCGTCCAAGGCGTGGAAGTGCACTGCCGCAGCCATCACCTCGTTGCGCTGCAAGCGCTCCAGCCCGCGCGCGCTGCCCTCGCTCATCGAGCCCAGGCCCGAGCCGGATTCGCGGAGGCTCCAATCCAGGAGTTCGTCCTGGCTACCGCCGACGACCGGCGGCGGCTCCGCGATCAACATGCCGGCCGGACGCGCGAGTCCCGACAGGACCCAGAGGTCGAGCTCGTGTCGCGGGAAGAGCCATTTTCCCGTCACCTTGGTGCAGGGGATCGCACCTGTGGTGACGAGTTCGTAAAGCTTGCGTTCGCCGAGCCGAAGGTAGTCGGCGGCTTCGCTGGTCGTCAGGAATTCCATCCTGCATTCCTATGCAAATTCTTGCTTCTTTTTGACGTCCGACGCAGGTGGAATTCTGCATTTCAATTTCTGTCCGCGGGAACCATGCCCGATCATCCCGCTGCTTTGCAACACATCCGCACGCGCGATTTCTGCTTTGGTGAACGATCCTGAATCAGTCGCTTACGCGGTGCGCCTCGGCGGTGTTGCCGAAATTTCCCGGCCGGGCCGCGCGAAAACGCGTCACGAGTGCGGCGCAATCGATCATCATCATGATCGCGTCATAGCCAAAGGGAACCCCGATCATGGGCCGCCTGTCCGTTGCATTTGCGCTTCTCTGCGGCCTTGTCGCGGGCGTTGCGGCGTCATCCGCGGAGGACCGCAGCATTGTCCTCGCCACGACCACGGCGACGCAGGAATCCGGCCTGCTCGATTATTTGCTGCCGATCTTCCGCGACAAGACCGGCATCGGGGTCACCGTGATCGCGCGGCGCGCCGACGAAGTGCTCGACGGGGCGCGACGGGGCGAGGTCGATGTCGTGCTGATGCACGCGCGGCCCCAGGAGGAGAAGTTCGTCGCCGACGGTTTTGGCGTGAAGCGCTACGACGTGATGTACAACGACTATGTGCTGATAGGGCCGAAGAGCGATCCCGCGGGTGTGAAGGGCAAGGACATCGCGACGGCGCTGAAGGCGATCGAAGCCAAGGGCGCGCCGTTCGTGACGCGTGGCGACCGGTCGGGCACCCACGCCGCGGAGCTCGCGCTCTGGATCGTCGCCGGCATCGACATCGCCGCCGCCAAGGGCGCCTGGTATCGCGAGGCCGGGCAGGGCATGGCCTCGGCGCTCGACGCGGCGCGCGCCGCGAATGCCTATGTGCTGTCGGATCGCGGTAGCTGGATCTCGTTCAAGAATCGCGGCGATCTCGACATCGTCGTCGAAGGCGACAGGCGGCTGCTCAACCAGTACGGCGTGATGCTGGTCAACCCTGCGAAGTTTCCGAATGTGAAGAAGGACCTCGCGCAGACCTTCATCGACTGGCTGACCTCGCCGGAGGGGCAGACGGCGATCGCCGGCTACAAGGTCGACGGGCAGCAGCTGTTCTTCCCCAATTCGGACAGGTCGGGCGGTTGAGGCCGGCATCGCCGGCGGTTGCCAAAGCGGGCGATGCATGGTCCATCATGCCGCATGACCCAGCGCATGCCGCCATCGCTGACGCCGCTCGACACCGCGCTCGCCGCGGTGCTGAACGGGCTCGAGCCGCTTGCAGCGGTGGAGCTGCCGCTGACGGAAGCGGCCGGCTGCATCGCGGCGGGCACGCCGCTGCTCGCGGCCTGGCCGCCTCACGACATCGCCGCCGCGGACGGCTGGGCGCTCTGGGCCAATGATCTCGTCGGAGCGTCCTCTTACTCGCCACTGCCTTTAACAAGCGTGCCTTCGTGGGTCGAGGCCGGCGAAGCGATGCCGGCGGGATCCGACTGCGTGCTCGATGCCGACGCGGTGGAGGTCTCGGGGCCGCTCGTGCAGGTGCTGGCGGAGGGCGTGCCCGGACAGGGCGTCCGGCGCGCCGGCAGCGACATCGCGGAAGGCGCACCTGCCGGCGCCGAGGGCAATCCGGTCGGTGCGGCTGATCTCCTGATGGCGCGCGTTGCGGGACTGGAGAGACTCGGCGTGCGGCGGCCCCGGCTGCGCATCGTCAACGTGCCGGACGGAACGACAACGATGCATATGATCGCCGGAATCGCGCGCGCAGCGGGACTGGATGTGGAAACGCGTCAAGCTCGTGCACGCGATGAAGCCTCGATTGCCGATGCGCTTGATGCGTCCTCGTGCGATCTCCTGCTGACGGTCGGCGGCAGCGGCGTCGGACGCCGGGACGCCGCCATCACCGCTCTGGCCCAGCGCGGTGAGGTGATGGCGCACGGCCTTGCGCTCCAGCCCGGACGCACCGCCGCGGTCGGGCGGCTCGGACCGGTTCCCGTCGTCGCCTTGCCCGGCTCGCCCGATCATGCGCTTGCGGCGTGGCTCGCGCTCGTGCTGCCGCTCGTCGACCGTCTGTCGGCGCGTCGGCCGCGCTGGCGGGTGACCTTGCCGCTCGCGCGAAAGATCGCATCCAGCGTCGGCATCGCCGAGGTCGCTTTGCTGGCCGAGGGAGATCGTGCCTGGATGCCGCTTGCCGTGGGCGAATGGCCGCTTCAGGCCATCACCCTTGCGGACGCATGGCTGCTCATCCCCGCCAGCCACGAAGGATTCGCGGCGGCTACGCCGATCGATGCCTATCTGATGCGGGAGTGACATGGGTCCTGGCATGACGATGATCCCGGAATCACCAGACCGTAGCGCGCTCGAACAGGAGCAGTTCCTCAGGATCCTCTCACGCGAGGAGGCCCTGGCGCGCTTCGAGGCCGCCTTGTTCCCGCGCGGGCTTCCGAGCGAATCGCGCAAGCTCGCTGCTGCGCTCGGTACAGCACTCGCCGAAGACATCACCGCGCCGATCGACGTTCCTCCGTTCGACCGTTCCAATGTCGACGGCTTCGCCGTGCGTTCCGCCGATCTCGCGGCGGCCGGGGAAGGTGCCGCCGTGTGCCTCGCGCTGAACGGCGAGACCATTCACTGCGGCACCGCGCCGAGGCTGCAGGTGGCGGCCGGGACCGCGACGCCGATTGCCACCGGCGGTCCGCTGCCGCGCGGCGCCGATGCCGTGGTCATGGTCGAACACACCCAGCCGGCCGGGCCAGATGCGATCGAGGTCCGTCGCGCCGTCTCGCCGGGGCAATTCGTCTCCTACGCCGGATCCGACATCGCGCGCGGCGAGGCGCTGCTGCGCGCCGGCACCATCATCGGCTCGCGCGAGATCGGCATGCTCGCGGCCTGCGGGATCGCCGAGGTCGCAGTGGCGCGCAAGCCGCGGGTTGCCGTGATCTCCACCGGCGACGAACTGGTTCAGCCCGGCCGGCCGCTCGCGCCTGCCGAAATCTACGATACCAACGGCGCCATCGTCGCAGCCGCCGTCGACGAGAACGGTGGCGAGGCGGTTTTCCTCGGTGCCGTTCCCGACGATGAAGCCAGGCTCGAAGCGGCCATGCGCCGCGCGCTGGCGGACTCCGACATGCTGGTGCTGTCGGGAGGTACGTCGAAAGGCGCGGGCGACCTTTCCCATCGCATCATCGGCCGGCTCGGCGAGCCCGGCATCATCGCGCATGGCGTTGCGCTCAAGCCCGGCAAGCCGCTGTGCCTTGCGGTGTGCGACGGCCAGCCGGTGGTGATCCTGCCGGGATTTCCGACCTCGGCGATGTTCACCTTCCACGACATGATCGTTCCGATGCTGCGCAGGATGGCCGGGCTGCCGCCGCGCTCGGACGCCAAGGTGAACGCGACCGTGCCGGTGCGCATCGCCTCCGAGCTCGGCCGCACCGAATTCGTGATGGTTTCGCTGGTCCAGGGCAGGGATGGCCTCATCGCCTATCCCTCCGGCAAGGGGTCCGGCGCGATCACGTCATTTGCGCAGGCCGACGGCTTTCTGCGCATCGAGGCGCTCGCCGACCAGATGCCGGCCGGGACTGAAGCCGAAGTGACGCTGTTCACGCCACATGTGCGGGTGCCCGATCTCGTCATCGTCGGCAGCCATTGCACCGGCCTCGATCTCGTTACCGCCGGGCTCGCGCAGGCCGGCCTGACGGTGCGCTCGATTTCGGTCGGCAGCCTCGGCGGGCTTGCGGCGGCCAAGCGCGGCGAATGCGATCTCGCGCCGATCCATCTGTTCGACGACAAGAGCGAGACCTACAACACGCCCTATCTCGTCGAGGGGCTCGAGCTCGTGCCGGGGTGGCGGCGAATGCAGGGCATTGTCTTTCGCAAGGGCGACAGGCGTTTCGAGGGCCTTACGGCAAAGGACGCCGTTGCCGCAGCGCTCGCCGATCCCGCCTGCATCATGGTCAACCGCAACCAGGGCGCCGGCACGCGCATCCTGATCGACCGGCTGCTCGGCGGTGCGCGCCCGGAAGGCTACTGGAACCAGCCGCGCTCGCATAACGCCGTGGCCGCGGCCGTCGCGCAGCATCGCGCTGATTGGGGCATGACCATTGCGCCGGTGGCCCATGCGGCCGGCCTCGGTTTCATTCCGCTGGCGGAAGAGCACTATGATTTTGCGCTGGTGAGCGCGCGCAAGGACCGGCCTGCAGTGCAGGCCTTTCTCGACGCACTCGGCTCGAATGCGGCGCGTGCGGCACTCGAGCGCGCGGGCTTCCGGCCCGCGTAGATGGGCGTCATTCGAGCAGAGCTCTGCTGCGAGATGCGGACTATCCCCCGCCAGTCCGCTGGTGCGCACGCCCCCGCTCGTCACCCTCCGCGAGCGCACGCCGCTCGCTGGGCGTCTCGAAGGATAAGCCGCATTGCTGCACCAAAGCCGACACCGCTTCAGGACGCCTCATCCAGCGCCGCCAGCCGTTCGGCCTCGGAGATGTCCTCGATCGTGTTGGCATTGAAGAATGGATCGAGCGGCTCCGCCGGCCACGTCACCGTCGCGAGCGGGTAGCGCGCGGTCCAGCGGTCGATCTTGCGGAGGTCCTCGACCACCAGCGCGTGGCGCAGCTCCTCGCGCAAGGCGATGCGCCACAGGCCGATCACCGGATGCGACTGCTGGCCCGATGCGGCGACCGCAAGCTGCGCGTTCTCGCGCGCGCGTGCCTCATGCAGCCGTGCGACGAGATCGCGCGGCAGGAACGGGCAGTCGCCGGCGGCGCTGAGCACCCATTCGACCTCCGGCCGGTTCGCCGCGGTCCAGTCGAGCGCAGCCAGGATGCCGGCGAGGGGGCCGGGAAAGCCGGGCACGTCGTCGGCGACGACTTGCAGGCCGAAGGCAGCAAAGCGGGCGGGATCGCCGTTCGCGTTGAGGATCAGCCCGCTGCACTGGGGCGATAGGCGCGCGATCACGCGCTCCAGAATGGTGCGCCCACCGATGGTCCGCATCGGCTTGTCGCCGCCGCCCATGCGCCGTGCAAGGCCGCCGGCGAGCAGCACGCCGAGGGTCGACGGAACGCTCGTTGCCGGAAACCTAGTCGTCACCACTTTCACCCTTGCGCTTGTGCCTGGCCGACTCCTCCTCGACATAGGCGAGGTTCTGGTCGTAGACGATGCGCTCCTCGCCCGCGAGCGCGATAAAGCGCTTTCCGCGGGTGCGCCCCACCAGCGTCAGCCCGACCTGCCTTGCGAGATCGACGCCCCAGGCAGTGAAGCCGGAGCGCGACACCAGGATCGGAATGCCCATGCGGACGGTCTTGATCACCATCTCCGAGGTGAGGCGTCCGGTGGTGTAGAGGATCTTGTCACCAGGCGCGACGCCGTGGCGGTACATCCAGCCTGCGATCTTGTCGACGGCGTTGTGGCGGCCGACATCCTCGGTGTAGCAGAGCGGGGTTCCTTCCCTGCACAGCACGCAGCCATGGATCGCGCCGGCTTCGAGATAGAGCGAGGGCATGGTATTGATGGTCTGCGTCATCTGATAGAGCCAAGAGGTGCGCAGTTCTGCCTTCGGCAGTGCGACGCTCTCGACCGCCTCCAGCAGATCACCGAAGGCGGTGCCTTGCGCGCAGCCGGAGGTCTGCGTGCGCTTCTTCAGCTTGGCCTCGAAATTGGTATGGTGCTCGGTGCGCACCACGACCACCTGGAGGTCGTCGTCGTATTCGACGTCGGTGACCACGTCGTCATATTTCAGCATGTTCTGGTTCAGCAGGTAGCCGAGCGCCAGATATTCCGGATAGTCGCCGATCGTCATCATGGTGACGATCTCCTGGGCGTTCAGGTAGAGCGTCAGTGGCCGCTCCATCGGCACCTTGATCTCGACCCTGGCGCCGGTCTGGTCCGTGCCGGTCACGCTCTGGGTCAGGCGCGGGTCGTCGGGGTTGGGGACGATCAGGGGCACCGGGGCTTTGTCGATCTTCATCATGGCCGTGACGTTAGCATGACATTCGGGTCAAGCCGATATAAGCATGGCTGGGAATGGGCAAAATGCCTCCGCTCGTCATTGCGAGCGGAGCGAAGCAATCCAGAATCTTTCCGCGGCGACAGTCCGGATTGCTTCGCTGCGCTCGCAATGACGGGGAAGAGGCCGGAGGTTCCATCGGCTGGCAAAGCCGTTGGCGGAGATCGAAGGGCATGAAAGTCATCGGCCTTGCAGGGTGGAGCGGTGCCGGAAAGACCACGCTGTTGACGCGGCTGATCCCGCATTTCAGCGCGCAAGGCATGCGTGTCTCCGTGATCAAGCATGCGCATCACCAGTTTGACGTCGATGTGCCCGGCAAGGATTCCTGGCGCCATCGCGAGGCCGGTGCCGCCGAGGTGTTGGTTGCCTCGTCAAACCGCTGGGCTCTGATGCATGAGTTGCGCGGGGCGGCGGAGCCGCGGCTGCCGGAGCTGCTCGGCAAGCTCTCCGCGGTCGATCTCGTCGTGGTCGAGGGGTTCAAGCGCGAGCCGCATCGGAAGATCGAGGTGCATCGCGCCGGCAACGGCAAGCCGCTGCTGTTTCCCGATGATCCCGGGATTGCCGGGATCGCGAGCGACGTCGCGATTGACACAAGGCTGCCGACTGTCCATCTCGACGACATCGCGGCTGCCGCGGCGCTGTTGCTGCGCGCGGCGATGCCGCTCGAGGAAGCGATGGCAAAGAGCGCTGCGATGCGCTGACGAGGCACCATGGCGCAACTATCGGACGATTGCTTTGCCTTCGGCGGCCCGATGATGTCGGTCGACGAAGCCGTTGGCCTCATCACAACGCGCGTCAGCGCGATTGCCGAGCTCGAGACTGTGGCGCTCGCCGATGCCGACGGGCGCGTGCTCGCGCGCGATGTGGCCGCACCTTTGCCGCTGCCGCCGTTCACCAACTCCGCCGTCGACGGCTACGCCCTGCGCAACGCGGACCTTCCGGGAAGCGCCGAACGGGCGTTCCCGCTCGACGGTCGCATCCAGGCCGGCGGCCCTGCGCAAGCACCGATCAAGCCCGGTCACACCGCGCGCATCTTCACCGGCGCGCCGATGCCGCCGGAAGCGGAGACGGTCTTCATGCAGGAGGACGTCCGCATCGATGATTCCGGCAAGATCGTGCTGCCGCCGGGACTGAAGCGTGGGGCCAATGTCCGTTCTGCAGGCGAGGACATTCCGCAAGGTCACCTCGCGCTCCGCGCTGGCCAGCGCTTGCGGCCGCAGCATGTCGCCCTTGCCGCCGCGTTCGGCCTGACGAGGCTCGACGTCGTCAGGCGCATCCGTGTCGCCGTGTTCTCGACCGGCGACGAATTGGCGTCGCCGGGCGAGCCGCGCGCGGCCTCGCAGCTGTTCGATTCCAACCGTTTCATGCTGATGGCGATGCTGCGCCGGCTCGGTTGCGAGGTCAGCGACCTCGGCATTCTGCGCGACGAGCGAACGTCGCTCGCGAGCGGCCTGAAGCGGGTCGCAGGTCACCATGACCTGATCCTCACCACCGGGGGCGTCTCGACCGGAGAGGAGGATCACGTCAAGGCGGCGGTCGAGAGCATCGGCTCGCTGGTGCTGTGGCGCATGGCGATCAAGCCCGGCCGTCCCGTGGCGATGGGCATCATCGACGGCACGCCGCTGATCGGATTGCCCGGCAATCCCGTCGCGAGTTTCGTGACGTTCGTCCATGTGGTGCGGCCGACCGTGTTGGCGCTGGCGGGTGGCCTGCCGGAGCCGCCGACGCCCATCCCGTTGCGGGCGGCGTTTACTTACAGGAAGAAGGCCGGGCGGCGCGAATATGTGCGCGCCTCGCTGCGGCGCGCGCAGGACGGTGGGCTCGAGGCGACCAAGTTCCCGCGTGAAGGGGCCGGGCTGCTGTCCTCGCTGGTCGAGACCGACGGCCTCGTCGAACTCGGCGAGGACATCACGAATGTCGAGCCGGGGCAGGACGTGGGCTTCCTGTCCTACGCCGATCTGCTCTAAAGCAGAATGGCTTCAGGTTGAATCGATCGCTGCGGCTCGTTCACCTCTCCCGCTTGCAGGCGGGAGCCATTGCTACAATCCAGCAGCTTGACGTCATCAGGCGCCTGCGGCGGCGTCTTGATCGCGATGGCCTTGACCCGACCGCTGATCGGCTTGGCGCCGCCATGCGGCGTTGTTGCCAAGGCATGCTATTGCGCCGAAAGGCCGACGGCCAGCCGACCCAGGCAGTGCTTCTCAAGCCCATTCCGCTGCTCTATGGTGCCGCCGGCCGAACGGAGGAAACCAATGAAGAACACGATTGCCAGGCTCGCCGGCGCGCTGCTGGCGCTGGCGCTCACCACCTCGCTTGCCCAAAGCAAGGTCACCATCGCGGTCGGCGGCGGCTCCTGCCTGTGCTATTTGCCGACGGTGCTGGCCAGGCAGCTCGGCGAATACGATAAGGCCGGCCTCGATGTCGAACTCGTGGACCTCAAGGGTGGCTCGGACGCGCTCAAGGCCGTGCTCGGCGGCAGTGCCGACGTCGTGTCGGGCTATTTCGACCATTGCGTCAATCTCGCCGCCAAGAAGCAGGAACTCCAGGCTTTCGTGGTCTATGATCGCTATCCCGGTCTCGTGCTGGTGGTCGCGCCCTCGCGAACCAATGACATCAAGTCGGTCAAGGATCTCGCCGGCAAGAAGGTCGGCGTCAGCGCGCCGGGATCGTCCACGGACTTCTTCCTCAAATACATGCTCAAGAAGAACGGTCTCGATCCCACCAGTGCCGCCGTGATCGGCGTCGGCCTCGGCGCCACCGCGGTCGCCGCGATGGAGCAGGGCCAGATCGATGCCGCCGTGATGCTCGATCCCTCCGTCACCGTGCTCCAGGGCAGCCACAAGGATCTGCGCATCCTCTCAGACACCCGCACCCAGAAGGACACGCTCGAGACCTTCGGCGGCGAATATCCGGGCGGCGCGCTGTATTCGACGGCGGCCTGGGTGAGCGGCCACGAGAAGGAAACGCAGGCGCTCACCAACGCGATCCTGGCCACGCTGGCCTGGATTCATTCGCATTCGCCCGAGGAGATCATGGCGAAGATGCCGGAAGAAACGGTCGGCAAGAACAAGGATCTCTATCTCGCGGCGCTGAAGAACACGATCCCGATGTACTCCGAGACCGGCAAGATGGACCCGAAAGGCGCCGATGCCGTGCTCGCGGTGTTCAGCGTCGGCTCGCCCGAGGTGGCCAACGCCAAGATCGACGTCAGCAAGACCTTCACCAACAAATTCGTCGACCATGCCAAGAAGTCCGCGGGGACTGCCAAATAGCCGACGCGAAGGCGTGGCGGTCGCCTGGTCATGACCTCTCCGGTCATTCATCGCGTCAGAACACTTGATCTTGCCGTGCGGTCGGTCGCGTGGCGGTTCGCCGAGGAGCGGCACGCCGAGATCGCGGCGCATTTCGCCGAGAAACAACGCGAGCGGCCGAAGATCTGGAACGGCCGCGTCCTGCTCGGTCGGGACGCGGTGTTTACGGACGGCCGTCTCGCCGCGACCTATTTCGAGACCGATTTCGCCAGCTTCCTCGCCTGGCGTGACTGGGGCTTTCCAGATCCGGCCGTGTTCAACGGCTTCGGCATGGGCGCGTTGCGCACGTCCGACGGCGCTTTCGTGATGGGCGAAATGGCGCAGCACACCGCCAATGCAGGTCGCATCTATTTCCCTTCGGGCACGCCCGACCTCGATGACGTCAATGATGGCACCCTCGACATCCCCGGCAGCGTCGTCCGCGAGATCGCGGAGGAGACCGGCCTGACCGCCGCGGACTACACGGCGGAGGCGGACTGGCACTGCGTCGTCAGCGGCCGCGCGATTGCAATGATTCAGGTCCTCAACCTGGATGTGCCGGGCGATGAGGCCCGCGCCCGGATCGAAGCCAATCTCGCGCGCGAGGCCGAGCCGGAATTGTCGGCCATTCATCTCGTGCGCGATATGGGCGATCTCAGACCGTCCATGCCGCGATTTGTCACGGCTTTCGTCGAGCGCCAGTTCGCCTCGCGCTGATGCGCGAGGCTTGACATCGCCGCGCTCAGCCCATGTGATGGGCAAAAAGCAAAAGCAACAAGAATGCAATGCACAATCGTCCAGGGAGGTTTTGATGCGCCTGCGCATGGCTGCCCGCTTGGTACGTGGGCTGTTGGTCGTGATATCAGCGACAGGCTTGGCGGTGTCCGCCGAGGCCCAGGAGAAGAAGCTCAAGATCGGTGTCATCTATGATCTGACCGGTCCGCTCGCCGGCGGCGGCTCGGAGCTGCAATATACCGGCGCAAGAATCATGCTGGATCAGTACAGCGCGAAGGATGTCGAGGGCTACAAGATCGAGGCGATCTATGCCGATGCTCAGAGCAAGCCGGACGTCGCCATCAATGAAGCGATCCGTTTGATCGAGCAGGAAAAGGTCGACATGCTGCTCGGCTTCTTTTCCTCGGCGCAGTGCGTGCCGGTTGCAGCGCGCGTCGAGCAGCTGAAGAAGTTCATGTGGATCACGACCTGCATTTCGTCCGCGGTGCTGGAGAACAAGAACTACAAGTACGTGTTTCGACCGCAGGCCTCCGGCGATCAGTTCGGCATGATGACGATGGACTTCATCGCGCAGAACTCGAAGGAGAAGTTGGGCAAGGATCCGAAGGACCTGCGGGTCGCCATCATCCATGAGGACGGCGCCTACGGCGTCGACGTTGCCAAAGGCAATGAAGCCGGTGCCAAGAAGGCCGGTTTCAACATCGTGCTCAGGGAAGGCTATTCGGCCACGGCCCCGGACTTGTCTGCGCTGGTCACCAAGCTGAAGCGGGCAAAGCCGGATGTGATCTTCCACACCGGCTACAATCCCGACATCACCCTGTTGCTCCGGCAAGCCCGCGAACAAGGGCTGAAGTTCGGTGCACTGGTGGGACATGGCGCCGGCTACGGGGTCTATGAGAAGCTGAAGGAAGGCCTGGGCGCCGATGTAAACTACTTCTTCAATACCGATCCGATCTCGATCTGGCTCGCCAACCAGAAGGGCATGGATCCGAAGCTGCCGCCGATCATCAAGGCGATTGGCGAGGAGTTCGACAAGCGCAAGCCGGGCGTCGCCATCCGTTCGGCTCATGTCGGCATGGCTGCGTCCAACACCTACCTGTTCCTGACCGACGTGCTGCCGCGAGCGATCAAGAAATATGGCGGCATCGATCCCGATTCCCTGCGCAAGGCAGCACTCGACACCGACATCCCCGAAGGCGGCACCATGCTCGGCTTCGGCGTCAAATTCCACGGCGAGGGCTCGCCGATGGCCGGCCAGAACGAGCGCTCGTTCCCTGTCGTGATCCAGTACGTCGACGACAAATCCTACGTTGTGTGGCCCAAGAGCCAGGCGCAGCGCGAGGCCGTGCTGCCGCTGCCGAAGGGCACCACCTACAGCAACCAGTAGCGGCGGAGAGGGGCGGTGCTGGAAGTGAACGGGCTGGTGAAGCGGTTTGGCGGCTTCACCGCCGTGAACAACGTGTCGTTCCGGGTCGATCAGGGCGAAATCCTCGGCCTGATCGGCCCCAACGGCTCGGGCAAGAGCACGATCTTCAACATGCTCTCCGGCACGCTGGCGCCGACATCAGGATCGATCCTGTTCGCCGGGCATGAGATCGCAGGCCTCGCGCCGCACCGGATCATCAACAGCGGCATCGGCCGCACCTTCCAGATCCCGCGCCCCTTCCGCCGCCTGAGCATTTTCGAGAACGTCGCGCTCGCCGGCTTCTACGGCCAGGGCCGCCACAGCCGGGTTAGAGCCGAGGAGGCGGCCGAACGCTCGCTCGCGATGGTCGGCCTGCCGACCGATCGCCACGCCAGCGTCGATGGCCTCGGCGCGGCCGGCCTGAAGAAGCTCGAGCTCGCGAAGGCGCTCGCCACCGCGCCAAAGCTGCTGCTCGCCGACGAGAGCCTCGGCGGTCTCGACGAGGCCGAGATGGATCAGGCTGCGGACATGCTGCGCAACATCCGCGACGAGCTCGGCATCACCATCATCTGGGTCGAGCACATCATGGGCGTGTTGATGCGCGTCGTCGACCGCGTCATGGTGCTCGATCACGGCGAGAAGATCTCGGAAGGCCTGCCGAGCGCGGTCGCCGGCGATCCGCGCGTCATCGAGGTCTATCTCGGCACCGATGCCGAGACTACGCAGGCCGCGGCCGCCGAAGCGCGCCGCCGCGCGGGAGGCTAGCCGATGCTGGAGCTTCGCGCCGTCAATGCCGGCTATGGCACCTTCCAGGCGCTGTTCGACGTCAATCTCGACGTGAAGGCCGGAGAAGCCGTCGGCGTCATCGGCCCGAACGGCGCCGGCAAGACGACCCTGATGCGCGTCATCTCCGGCCTGATCCGCCCCTCGCGCGGCTCGGTCCGGATGGAGGGTATCGACGTCGTGGCCACGCCGGCGCACAAGATCGTCAGCCTCGGCATTGCGCATGTTCCGGAGAACCGGCGGCTGTTTCCGCGGCTCTCGGTCGACGACAATCTCAAGATGGGCGCCTTCATGAAGGAAGCGCGCGGGCACTATGCCGAGCGGCTCGAGGTCGTGTTCGACCTGTTTCCGCGCCTGAAGGAGCGCCGCCACCAGATGGCTGGAACCATGTCCGGCGGCGAGCAGCAGATGTGCGCGATCGGCCGGGCGCTGATGTCCAATCCAAAGCTCCTGCTGCTCGACGAGCCCTCGGCGGGGCTGGCGCCGGTCGTGGTGCAGCAGGTGTTCGAGCTCGTGAAGCGGATCCGTGCCAGCGGGCTGACCGTGCTGATCGTCGAGCAGAGCGTGCAGCAGGTCCTGAAGGTGGTCGACCGCGCCTATCTGATCGAGGCGGGCGCGATCCGCGCGTCCGGCACCTCGGCCGAGATGCTGGCGAGCGACACGGTCAAGGAAGCGTATCTCGGGGTGTGAGGGGGCATGCAGGCATTTCTGGACGTCTTCGACATTTATCTGCTGGAGGCCGTGATCAACGGCATCCTGCTCGGCGGCGTGCTGGCGCTGCTCGCGCTTGGCCTCAACCTGATCTTCGGCGTCATCGACGTCACCTGGATCTGCTACGCCGAGCTCGTGATGATCGGCATGTACGCCATGTACTTCATGGTGCAGTATTACGGCGTCAGTTATTTCGTCGCCGCACCGCTCACCATCCTGCTGGTGGCCGTTCTCGGCGCGGCGCTGCACTATCTCGTGATCGCGCCGCTGCTGACCGCGCCGCCGATCAACCAGTTGCTCGCGACCGGCGGGGTGCTGTTCGTGCTCCAGAGCTTTGCCACCGTCGCCTTCGGCATCGACTTCCGAAATCTCGGCATCCGCCTGCCGGTGCTCGCCTTCGGCGACATGAACTTCAGCTACGCACGGCTGCTATCGTTCGTGGCGGCGCTGGTCGGCATGGTCGCCGTCTATCTGTTCATGACGCGCACCTTCACCGGCACCGCGATCCGCGCCATCTCGCAGGACCGGCAGATCATGGCCTTGATGGGCGTCGATGCCAGGCGGATCTATCTCATCACCTCGGCGCTGGGCGGCGCGTTGGCCGGGCTCGCCGCCTGCCTCCTGGTGCTGCAATATGACGTTCACCCCTTCGTCGGCCTGTCCTTTGGGCCGATCACCTTCCTGATCTGCGTGCTCGGGGGCCTCGGCAACTTCATCGGCGGCTTCATCGCCGCCTTCGTGTTCGCCGAGATCATCTCGCTCGGCGGCCTGTTCTCCGATCTCGAGTGGGGCTATGTGCTCGCCTTCGCCTTCTTCATCGTCATGATGTTCATCCGGCCCGCGGGCCTGCTTGCGAGGCGCCGATGATGGGGCAGGAGCGGCTTGCAGCCTGGGGAACAGGCCTGGCGGCGCTGATCGCGCTGCCCTTCGTCTATCGCGATCCCTATCATCTGCACATTCTGGTCCTGATCCTGATCTGGTCGTTTGCCTACACCTCCTGGTCGATGATGGGGCGGTTTGGCCTCGTTTCGCTCGGCCATGGCGGCTTCATGGGGATCGGGGCCTATGTCACAGCGCTGCTCTGGAATCATCTCGGCCTGTCGCCCTGGATCGGCATTCCCATCAGCATGATCGCGGCCGGCGCGCTGGCACTGATCGTCGGCTATCCCTGCTTCCGCTTCCGCATCACCGGGCACTATTTCGTGCTGGTGACGCTGGCGCTGTCAGGCATCGTGCTCCAGGTCATCACCGCGACGCGCGACTACACCGGGGGCTCGCTGGGCTACACGCCGAACCGGGCATCTAGCAACAAGCTGCTGGCGCTGCAATTCGATGACAAGACGACCTGGTACCTGATCGCGCTCGGAATCTGGCTTTTCGGCATCGTGGTCTGGCACTGGGTCGATCGCAGCATGGCTCGCTATGCGCTGGAGGCGATCTCGGAGGACGAGGACGCCGCTGCCGCGGCCGGCGTCGATGTCACCGCGCAGAAGCTGAAGATCACGCTGCTCAGCGCGCTGATGACGGCGCTCGCCGGCGCGATCTACTGCCAGTACCAGATGTTCATCACGCCGGACACCGTCAGCGGCATCGCGGTGTCGCTCCAGATGGTGTTCGCTGCCATCGTCGGCGGCCTGTTCGTCTCGCTCGGCCCGACCGTCGGCGCCATCATCACCATTCTGCTCGCCGAGACCTTGCGCATCGGCTTTGGCACCAGGGCGGTGGGCTGGGACAACCTCGTCTACGGCGTGCTGCTCGTGCTTTTCATCATATTCCTTCCCAAGGGCATCCTTGGTAGCTTGCTCGACCGATTGAAGCCGCAACGCAAGGTGCCCCGCGCTCATGAGCAAGAAGCCGTCCAAATCGCTCGCCCAGGAACTTGACCGCTATATCGCGCCATTCCGCCACGATGGTTCGGGCAAGTTTCATCTCAAGGACCACAAGACCGACGAAAGGGGCGATCTCGACAAGGAGAAGGCGCTGGCGATCCTCGACTCGAACAAGAAGCGGCTGATCGAGTTTCAGGAGAAGCTTTACGCGCAGGACCGCTGGTCGCTCCTGATCGTGTTCCAGGCGATGGACGCCGGCGGCAAGGACTCTGCGATCAAGGCGATCTTCGAGGGCATCAATCCGCAGGGCTGCGAGGTTCATGCCTTCAAGGCGCCGAGCAGCAAGGAGCTCGATCATGACTTCCTCTGGCGCCATATGATCGCACTGCCCGAGCGCGGGCGCATCGGCATCTTCAACCGGTCCCACTACGAGGAATGCCTGGTGACGCGCGTACACCCGGAGATTCTCGCCAAGGAGAAGCTGCCGCAAAGGCTCGTGACCAAGCACATCTGGAGGGAGCGGTTCGAGGACATCTCGGCCTTCGAGCGCTATCTCTGCCGCAACGGCACCGTGGTGCTGAAATTCTTCCTCAACGTCTCCAGGGAGGAGCAGCGCAAGCGCTTTCTCGAGCGGCTGGAGGATCCGGCCAAGCAGTGGAAGTTCTCCATGGACGACATCAAGGAGCGCGCGCTGTGGCCGCGCTACCAGGCGGTCTATCAGGACATTGTCCGCCACACAGCCACGCCCCACGCGCCCTGGTACGTCGTGCCCGCCGACCATAAATGGTTCGCCCGCGTCGTCATCGGCTCGGTGATCAACGCGGCGCTCGAAAGGCTCGACTTGCGCTTCCCCCGCGCCGACAAGGCCTCGCTGGAAGAGTTCAAGCAGGTGCGCCAGGCGCTGGAACGCGAAGGAAAGGGAAAGCGGTGAGGCGGCCCCCGGCTCGATGCCGGGCTTTGACCGGGAGCGAAATTGCTCTACCCTCGATCCGCCGTGCACCGTCTCCGGAATCGAGGTTTGCCGTGTTGAAGTCAGTTCTCGCCGTGTCCGTGCTTGGCATGTCCCTTGCCGCGTTCGCGATGAGCGCACCCGCGTGCGCCCAGACCTACGACCCACGCGCGCCGGTCTGCCTGCACGTCTTCGGCGAGCTCGAGGGCGAGCGGATGGATTGCATCTTTCCCTCCTTCGCCCAGTGCCAGGCCGCTGCGTCGGGGCGACCGGCGACCTGCCTGACGAATCCGTATTTCGCGCAGGCCTCCGAAGTGCGGCCGGCGAGAACCGGCAGGCGTGTCCGCTGAGCTGATTGCTCAATATCCGCGAGCCCACCAGTAGCAGAAGCGCTCCACATTGGCGGGAAGGCCGGTCTCGTAGTTCGCCCATTTGGCGTATTTCGGCAGCTTCACGTCCTTCATCGCGGTGTCGAAGCACGTGCCGGCGTCCGCCGCCTTCTTCACCTCGGCGGAGAGATCCTCCATGTAGGCGATGTCGTCCTCGACGTCCTTCTTGGTGCCCAAGCGGCCGCCGGCATAGGGATGGCCGGGGATCATCCGCTCCCAGTCGAGCGAGGCGAGCTTCTTCAGCGAGGCGATATATTCCAGCGGCGAGGCGTTGTCGGGGATGTTGCGAAACTGGACCTGCTCGATCGGCGCGAAGTCGACCACGAAGACGAGCTTTTGCTTCGGCAGCCGCATCACCAGCGAATTGTCGGAATGGTTGCGGCCGACGTAGTTCAGCTCCAGCGTGGTGCCGCCGAGCGTGATGCTCTTCCTGTCATCCACCACCTGATCCGGCATCACCACGTCCGCGAGCAGGGATTTCTGCTTCTTCAGCTCGAGCAGGCGCTCCCTGGTTCGCCGGTGCGCGATGAAAGTCGCGCCGAGATCCTTGAAGGGCTGGCCGCCGGCGATGTGATCGTAGTGATGGTGGCTGTAGATGACGTATTTGATCGGCTTGTCGGTGACCGCCTTGATCGCGTCGATATAGGGCTTGGCGGGACGCAAATAGGAGATCGGATCGGTCGCGATCACGCCTTGCGGCGTCACCACGAACATCGCCTGATGGCCGCCATAGCGGAAGATGTAGACGTTGTCGGTGCCGTCGACCTTCCTGGTGGACGTCTGCGGCGCGTTCTGTGCGAATGCCGATCCGGTGACGAGGACGGCGAGCATGGCGATGCAAAATGGTGCTTTCATCTCTGGCTTTCCGGAAGGGAACGAGGGCGACAGAGGCGATATTCCCTTCGATACAAACGCTGCCGTCAGGGATTTATTCCGCCGCCGTTACGGGGCCAATCTGTCGCGGGAACGGTGCGGAACGCGTCTTCAATTGTGATTTCAAAGCCTTTGATCCGGCTTGACAGTTTTGTGTCGCAGGAGGACCATGCCAAGGGTCGCAAACAAGCGACACGCAAACGTCCATCTCATGAGCAAGGGGAGGTCTATGACGCCACCTCCGCAAATCCAGCCGCGTTAATTGCGATGGAGCTCGTTCGGACTATCGCATAGCGGCGGAAACCGCGAACGGCACGCCGGGACAAGGTTTAGCGGGCCGCATCAGTGAGGCAAGGCCCCTACCTTCCCGGCGCTGTATTTTGCATCATTTCGATCGCGTCGGATGGCCGTGACGAGGCCGTCGCGATGAAGACGTATGACATTCTGCTTTCTGCTGACATTCTGCTTTCTGCCGTCTTCCTCCTCGCCGTCGGTTCGCAACGACGGGAGAGGTTTTTGCGCGCACGGGGCCTGAAGGCGCTTCGCTGAGGGCGGCTCCTGATCCTGCGTTGCGGCAAATGCCAAGAGAATGTCGCCTCAAAGGCCAACTTCCGACACAGGGCCGGGGCGAATAGCAGCAATCCGACATGACGCATGCGACGCATGCGCTTCGGCGGCGACGGTCCCGACGTCGCCGGCGCATTTCATTTTTTAGGGAATCCTCGTGTCGCATAAGCTGGCCGCGGCGCTCCTCGCCGCTCTCTTCCTCACGATTCCATCTTCCTCCCGCGCCCGTGCCGAGCCTCCGCCGCCGGCCAATAGCGCTGCCACACTGTCGCCCGACCAGGCGAAGCGCGCGCTGGAAACCCTCCAGGACGACAAGAAGCGCGCGCAGATGATCGATACGTTGCGCGCAATCGCGGATGTATCAGGTCAGCAGCAGGCTGCAGCCGCCGCGCCCGAACAGAAATCGCCGATCCCGCTCGCGGCCGACGGTCTCGGCGCGCAGCTCCTGCTCACGCTGTCGGAAGAGATCGGGGCGATCTCGAGCGAGATCGCCAGCATGGCGCGGACACTCACGCATTTTCCGGCGTTCTATTACTGGTTCCTGCGGACCGCGAACGATCCCGCCGCCTACAACCTCCTGATCGAGATCGCCTGGAAGCTGGCGCTGGTGCTCGGCTGCGCCCTTGCAGCCGAGTGGGTGATCTTTCGCCTGATCCGGCGTCCGGTCGTGTTCCTGGAAGGACGCGTGCCGCAAACCGCGCAGCTGCCGGCCGAGATGCTTTCCATCGCTGACCCGCCGTCATCGGTGGCCGATGTCACGCCCGCACCCGAGCTGAGCAAGCGCCGTCACAGCCTTGCGCGGGTCTGGCAGGTCCTGCTGCGGCTGCCCTTCGTGGTGGGACGCCTCGTGCTCGAACTGCTGCCGGTGGTCGTCTTCGTCGGCGCCGCCACGGCGCTGCTCGGGACGGAGATCGGCGAGCCCACGACCGTCCGCCTCGTGATCCTCGCAGTCGTCAACGCCTACGCGTTCTCGCGCGGGCTCATCTGCATGGTCCGGGCGCTGGCAGGGCCGTTCGGCCTGTTTCCAGTGCGCGCGGAAACCGCCGCCTATATCGAGATCTGGGCGCGCCGCATCGTCGGCGTCGGCGTCTCCGGCATCGCCTTCGCCAATGTGGCCTTGCTGCTCGGCCTGCATCGTACCGGCTATGCCGCGCTGCTGCGCATGGTGATGCTGGTCGTGCACCTCTTCATCGTCGTCATCATCCTGCAATGCCGACGCCAGGTCGCCGATGCCATCCGTGCGCCGGCCGAGCGGCAAGGGATTGCGGCCCGCCTGCGGAACCGGATCGCCGGCGGCTGGCATTATCTTGCCATCGCGCTCGACCTTGCGCTCTGGGCGGTGTGGGCGCTCAACATCCGCAACGGCTATTCGCTTCTGCTGCAATATTTCGTCGGCACCATAGCGGTGGCGCTGGTCACGCGCGTCGTCATCATGGTGACGCTGGGCCTGATCGACCGCGGCTTCCGCATCAAGCCGGAGATCCTCCAGCGCTTTCCGGGCCTCGAGGTCCGCGCCAATCGCTATCTTCCGCTGCTGCGCAAGATCGTATCCAGCGCGATCGCCTTCATCGGCTTCGTCGCCGTGCTCGAAGTCTGGGGCGTGGACGCCATCGTCTGGTTCTATGGCGGCCAGATCGGCAGCCGGCTGATCTCGGCCGTGGTGACGATCGGCCTCGCCGCGTTCATCGCAGCGGCGATCTGGGAAGCCGGCAATGCGCTCCTGGACCGCCAGATCAATACGCTGTCCCGGGACGGTCATTATGCCCGCGCCGCGCGTCTGCGTACGTTTCAGCCGATGTTGCGCACGGCGCTGCTTTGCCTGATCGCCGCCGTCGTCGGCCTCACTGCGCTCAGCGAGATCGGCGTCAATGTCGCGCCGCTGCTCGCGGGCGCCGGCATCGTCGGCATCGCCATCGGCTTCGGTTCGCAGAAACTGGTGCTGGATCTCATCACCGGCCTGTTCCTGCTGCTGGAAAACACGGTCCAGGTCGGTGACAATGTCAGCGTCTCGGGGCTGTCGGGCGTCGTGGAAAACGTCTCGATCCGCACCATCCGCCTGCGCGCCGGTGACGGCGCCGTGCACATCGTGCCGTTCAGCGCGGTCACGACCATCACCAATGCCAGCCGCGGCGCCGGCAACGCCTCGGTCAGCGTCAACGTCGCCTATAAGGAAGACACCGACCGAGCCGGCCAGATCCTCAAGGAGATCGTCGACGAGATGCGCCGCGAGCCGGAATTCCGCGCACTGATCCGCGGCGACCTCGACCTGTGGGGCGTCGACAAGGTCGACGGTGCGATGGTGTCGATCGTCGGCCAGATCCGCTGCACCGAGGCCGGGCGCTGGCCGGTCCAGCGCGAATTCAACCGGCGCATGAAGCTGCGCTTCCAGCAGAACGGTATCGAGGTCGCATCCGCCACCCAGACCATTTTGATGCACATCGCGCCACCGGCGGATAGCGCGGCCAATCTGGCGCCGCGGCGGGCAGTCGGATAGTCCGCGCGGCCCAAACGATGCGCCGCCGGCGTGATCGGTACCTTCATGGTCCGCCCGGCGATGCGAAGCACGCCCGGAGACGTGTGCCGCGCTCCTCGCCATTAGGAGAGAGGTCCGTCTCGCCACGTTAACCTTTCCTCGCGCAACTGCCACTCGTTCGCGGCAATCTCGCTGCGGTGCGAGATGGCAATCGGCGCTCCAATGTCTGCGTCCTTGATCTGGATGACGCGCTGGCCGACAATGCGCGCGGTTCAATGTGAAGCTCTTGGGGGAATTCGTGAATAGACCTGCCCGGGTCGTTGCCCAACCGACGTCGTCCAATCCGCCGCAAGGCATGGCACTGCTGCGCGATCCCTTGCTCAACAAGGGCACCGCCTTCACGGAAGCGGAGCGCGAGACGCTCGGCCTGCGCGGCCTCCTGCCGCCTTGCGTGCTGACGATGGAGAGGCAGGCCCAGCGCGTTCTCACCAATCTGCGAGCGCTGCCGACCGACCTCGAAAAATATGTCGCGTTGAACGCGCTGCATGACCGCAACGAGGCGCTGTTCTTCCGCGTCGTCGTCGACAATATCGACGAGGTCCAGCCGATCATCTACACGCCAACGGTCGGGCTCGCCTGCCAGAAATACGGCCTGATCTTCCAGCGGCCGCGCGGCATGTTCATCTCCTCGCGCGATCGCGGCCAGATCGCAGAGATCCTGAAGAACTGGCCTTATCCTGCCAGGCTGATCGTCGTCACCGACGGCGAGCGCATTCTTGGTCTCGGCGATCTCGGCGCCAACGGCATGGGCATTCCGGTCGGAAAGCTTTCGCTGTATTCGGCCTGTGCCGGCGTGCATCCCGAATTGTGCCTGCCCATCGTGCTCGATGTCGGCACCAACAACGAAGAGCTGTTGAACGATCCCTATTATCTCGGCCTGCGCGAGCGGCGGCTGACGGGCGAGGCCTATGACAGCTTCGTCGACGAGTTCATGCAAGCCGCGCGAAAGACCTTTCCGGGCGTGCTGATCCAGTTCGAGGATTTCGCCAATCACTCCGCCTTCAAGCTGCTGCACAAGTACCGGGATGAAGCCTGCGTCTTCAACGACGACATCCAGGGCACCGCGGCGGTGGCGCTCGCAGGGCTGTTCTCGGCTCTGCGCATCTCCGGCGGCAAGCTCGGGGATCAGCGCATCCTGTTCCTCGGCGCGGGCGAGGCGGCGACCGGCATCGCCGATCTCGTGGTCTCCGCCATGATGGCGGAAGGGGCTTCCGAGGCGGACGCGCTCCGGCGCAACTGGCTGGTGGATTCCCGCGGCCTCGTCGTCGGCGGCCGCGAAGGCCTCTCCGGCCACAAGCTCCGCTATGCGCATGCCGACCAGGCGCCGATCGCCGACTTCCTCACCGCGATCAAGACGTTGAAGCCGACGGCGATCATTGGCGTCGCCGCGGTTGGCGGCGCCTTCACGCCCGAAGTGCTCAAGACGATGGCCGAGCTCAACGAGAAGCCGATCGTGTTTGCGCTCTCCAATCCGACCTCGAAGGCCGAATGCTCGGCCGAGGATGCCTATCGCTACACCGACGGCCGCGCGCTGTTTGCGTGCGGCAGCCCGTATGATCCGGTCAAGCTCAACGGCCGCAGCTTCGTGCCGCGCCAGGGCAACAACTCCTACATCTTCCCCGGCGTTGGCCTCGGCGTCATCGCCAGCGGCTCGAAGCTGGTGACCGACGAGATGTTCATGGCGGCGGCCCACACGCTCGCCGATTGCGTCGGCAAGGAGGACCTTGCGCAAGGCAGTCTCTATCCGGCACTGCCGCGCATCCGCGAGGTCTCGGTCCGCATCGCCGCCGCCGTTGCCGACGTCGCCTATCAGCGCGGGCTGGCGGACGGACCTGCGCCGAATGACGTGAAGGCCTTGGTCCAGTCGCAGATGTACGAGCCGCACTACTGACCGGCCTGCGGCACCAGAACGGCTCGGTTCACGCTAACGTCTCCACATCGTCATGGCCGGGCTTGTCCCGGCCATCCACGCCTTGTCGGGCGGCGCGAAGAACGTGGATGCCCGGGACAAGCCCGGGCAATGACGACCTCTGCAAAATTCAGATGCGATAGCCCTGCCCGTAAGAGCGAGGAGAGGGCGCGAGCCTGACCCTTTCGTCCCGATTCAGAACGCGCCAGTGTGGTGGAATCGCCACAGCTGATGCGAAACAGCCGCGGCCGCAGAGCCGCTTTTGTTCCGACAAGGTTCTGCCCTCATTGCCCACCGAAATTCCGACCGTTCGGAGGGGCGTACCATGTCTCGCATTGCACGTGCCGAAACTGCCCGGAGTTCCCTCGCAACCTCATGCCGGCTGCTGCTCGCCGCCCTCGGCGCCGCGTCGCTCGCGGCGTGCGCGCAGTCGCCCGTCGGCCGCCAAAAGGCCGACCTTGCCGGCCCCAACCGGCAGGTCGCGGTCGAACGTCCGCACAGGGTTGCGGCGCTGCATCGGCGGCCGATCAGCCGGGTTCGCGTTCCCGTTGGTGACGCAAAGCAAACGGCCTCGCATGGCGTTGCCAGCTTCTATTCGGATACGGAGACCGCGAGCGGCGAGAAATTCGACAAGAACGAATTGACCGCGGCGCATCGCAGCCTGCCGTTCGGGACGAAGCTGCGCGTGACCGATGTGTCCTCCGGCCGCTTCGTGACCGTGAGGGTCAACGATCGCGGGCCCTATGTTCGAGGACGCGTGGTCGACATCTCGCCTTCCGCCGCCGAGGCGCTCGGCATGGTCGACAAGGGCATCACCAATGTCAGGCTCGACGTCGTGCAATAGGTCGAGATTCGCCGGCCCGGAACGCCGCGCTTAACCGCCCGTTAGCGGCTTCTCAAGCATCATGGCTGCCCGCATAAATCGGGGCTTTCGGGGAGGCGGCGCTTGAACACGATTCAGTATCTCGAAGATCAGGCCGCGCGCGCCGAGCGGCTCGCCAAACGGATCACGGATACGCTGACGATCGAAAAGCTCCTGACCTTCGCCGGCGAACGACGCCGCGAGATCGAGGTCATCGCCGGCAAGCGGCGCGCTTGATCCCTCCAAGGCCCTGTGAAGGCCCTGTGCATTGCTCCGCGCACGCAGTCAGCTATGGCTCTCGACGAAGTCGCTGAGATAGTCGGGCAGCGTCACGCCGTCGATGTCGCAGCGGGCCCTTATCTCGCCGGCGACATCGGTCGAGATGTCCTTCATCCAATGCTCGAGCGTGTTGAACGAAATCACCCTGACGGGATCGCTGAAGCAGCCGGCGACGAGATCGCTGATCGTGGTTTCGAGATCGCTCCGCTCCACGCGGATTTCGGTCGCCCGGTCGAGGCGATCGATCACCACGAACAGAGTCCGGTCTGCGCCATAGGGCACGACGGGAGATGGTACGCCAGCTTCAAGCATCAGAGGCACTCACGCCTTGGCTTCCGATCGCTGACAACGGGAAAGACCGGATGAAGGTTCCTATGCTGCGTGCCTGCAAAATACCGTCAGAGAAATTCTCTCAACCGCGATAGCTCGGTGACATGCTCGGGCGAGAGGATCTCCGTCACGAGTGGCGGCTGCGCCATCGTCCGGATCTCATAGAGATGCCGGGTCGCCGCCGGCTTTTTCATGAAGGCCGAGATGCACTCGTCGAGGGTGCCTTCCCTTATCTGGTATGACTCGCAGTCCGGCCGGCGCTGGTTTGCGAGCGACGGCCACTTATGCAGCACCGCAAGCGCACCAAAATCGACCTTTGAATCCGCGGTCGCGCCTCCCATCGCCTCGCCTCACGCAAAAAAAACCCCAGCACGCGGACTTGCATGCCGGGGCCCACACTCATCGCTGCGTCTCAATGCCATGGTACTCAACGCAACGGCGGGGAAAAGGTTCCCGCCGCCTCGTCGCAATCAGCTCGCCGCCGCCGCGATTCTGTGTCCCGGGCTCGCCTGACCGTTGCCGTGCTCGTCACCGCTGCTGACCTCCGGCGGGAGCCCGGCGAAGCGGCGCAAGGCTTCGGCCATCTGCACTCGGCCAGGCGCCCCGGTGATCACCACATCAACCATTGTGAAGGACGAGTGGAAATGGCCGTGCGCCCTGAGCTGCCCGACCGGGACGCCTGCGGCTTCCATCGCTTCGGCATAGGCAACGCCTTCGTCCCGCAAGGGATCGAACTCGCAGGTCACCACGAAGGCCGGCGGCAACCCTTCGACCTTGCCGCGCAGCGGCGATACGCGCGGATCGGTACGGTCCGCAGGCGAGCAGTAGAGATCCCAGAACCAGTACATCAGCGAGCGCGTCAGGAAATAGCCGGTCGCATTGTCGTTGTAGGACGGGCGATCGAAGCTGCAGTCCGTGACCGGGCATATCAGGAGCTGGCCCGCGATTTCGGGCCCGCCACGATCGCGCGCGAGCTGGCAGGTGACGGCGGCGATGTTGCCAC
This sequence comes from Bradyrhizobium sp. CCBAU 53415, assembly GCF_028128735.1. NCBI lineage: Bacteria > Pseudomonadati > Pseudomonadota > Alphaproteobacteria > Hyphomicrobiales > Nitrobacteraceae > Bradyrhizobium > Bradyrhizobium sp. CCBAU 53415. Next base: position 278,429 of record NZ_LBJF01000001.1, read on the forward strand.
CGGCGCTCCAGCCCGCGACCAGGACCGGGCCCGGCTTGCCGCCGAGTTCGGCGGCGTGCTCGGCGATCCAGCGCGTTGCCGCATAGCCGTCTTCTGCGGCCGTCGGGAAGCGATGCTCCGGCGCGTGGCGATAACCGACGCTGACGAACATCATGCCGGTCCGCCGCACCATGTCGCGGCAGAACGGCTCGTCCGACTGCTCGTCGCCGAGCACCCAGCCGCCGCCGTGGAAATAGACCACGACCGGATGTGGCCCAGGCGCTGCCGGCTTGTAGACACGATAAGGCAGCGGCCCGCCGGCGCCGGGCAGGGTGCCGTCGACGATCTCGCCGATCGGCCGTCCTGCCGGGCGGCTCTTGTTGAACTCGGTGACGAAGGCGCGCGCGCCTTCCGCGCCCATCGACTCGATCGGCGGCAGGTTGAGCGTTGCGAGCAGGTTCAGCACCAGGCGCACGTCTGGCTGCAGTCGCACCACCTCGCCGTCATTGCACTGCACGGCGCCATTGGGGCCGGTGAGCCTGAAGCCGAGCATGCCGCGACTGACGACTTCGTCACAGATGCTGCGATAGGGACCGACGCCGCCGGTATAGGGCATCAGGCCCTGCACCTTGCCGGGCACGTTGGCGCCGGTGTACCAGGTGTTGGCGAGCCGGTGCAGCGTCAGCATCGAACAGTCGGCCATGTGCCGGGCCCAGCCGGCCTGCGCCGTCTCGGTCGGCTCGATCGTGGTGAACCCGGCATCACGCAGCGCGGCCAGGCGATCGACCACCCAGTCGACATGCTGCTCGATCGACACCGCCATGTTCGACAGCACCGACGGGCTGCCGGGGCCGGTGATCATGAAGAAGTTCGGGAAGCCCTCGACCGTGAGTCCGAGATAGGTCTGCGGTCCCTGCGCCCAGACGTCAGTCAGCGACTTGCCGCCGCGACCGCTGATCGGATGCACGGCGCGGATCGCGCCGGTCATGGCGTCGAAGCCGGTCGCGAACACGATGACATCGAGGTCGAAGCTGCGCCTGTCGGTGGTTATGCCGCTTGCGGTGATCGCCTTGATCGGCTCCTGGCGCAGATTGACCAGCGTGACGTTCGGTCGATTGTAGGTCGCATAATAGTTGGTATCGAGACACGGCCGCTTGGCGCCGAAAGGATGGTCATGCGGCGTGAGCGCCGCGGCGGTCTCGGGATCCTTGACGGCGGCGCGGATCTTCTCGCGGATCAGGTCCTGGACGATCCGGTTGCCGTCGACGTCGACGGCCTGGTCGGCCCATAACTGCGTCAGGATGTAGACGAGATCGCCCTTGCCCCAGGCCTCCTCGAACCGTACGCGGCGTTCGGCGTCGGTGAGCTGCCAGCTCACGGCGGTCTGCTGCGGATAGGGCACGCCGGCCATCGACTGGCGCGCCTGCTCGCGATAGGCAGCGCGGTCGCCCTGCAGCAGGCCCGTGCGGTCGGAGGGAGCGGGGCCGTTATGCGCGGGCAGCGCGAAATTCGGCGTGCGCTGGAACACGGTCAGATGCGCGGCCTGCTCGGCGATCAGCGGGATCGACTGGATCGCCGACGAGCCCGTGCCGATCACGGCGACGCGCTTTCCCGCCAGATTGACGCCGTCATGCGGCCAGCGGCCGGTGAAATAGACCTCGCCTTTGAAGTCCTTGACGCCGTCGATCTCCGGCGGCTTCGGCGCGGAGAGGCAGCCGGTGGCCATGATGTAATGGCGGCAGGAGACCGGAGGGCCGTTGTCGATGGTGAGCTGCCAGCGCTCGGACGCTTCATCCCATCTGGCTTCGGTGACCTTGGACTTGAAGCGGATGTCGCGCCTGAGATCGTAGCGATCGGCGACGAAGCCGAGATAGCGCAGGATCTCGGGCTGGGTCGCGTATTTCTCCGACCAGCTCCAGGCCGTCTCGAGTTCCGGATCGAAGGTGTAGCTGTAATCGATGGTCTGGATGTCGCAGCGCGCCCCCGGATAGCGGTTCCAGTACCAGGTGCCGCCGACATCGTCGGCCTCTTCGAGGGCGACCGCCGAGAAGCCGGCCTTGCGCAGGCGATGCAGGAGATAGAGCCCGGCAAATCCGGCGCCGACCACGGCAACATCGACCTGCTGGGCTGTTCCACTTGCCGCCTTGGACTCACGTGCGGCGACCATCGCGTCAGGCATGGCATTCCTCCCGTGTATCTTGTTTTGCCGGCAGGCTAACGCTGCAGGCCCGGCTTGTCATCAGAGCAAGTGCAATCTTCGGTAGTCGCTTGCGGCGTCATCGTGGCTGGGCGAACATTGCGCCAATGCACGCACCGCGATGCACAATCGCCGGGATTGTCCGGGGTAATCAGACCACATCCTTCTGTGTATGCTTGCGCTTACAAGCCACGTATACTGACTGGGCGCCATGACAGAGTTGAGTGAGCGAACCAAGGCGAACATGGACGTCGTCCTGGAGGAGACGTGCCGCCAATTGCCGCACGGCGGCGATCACGACAGCCGCAGATTCATCGCCGAGCGCCTGATCGAGGCGGCGCAGTCCGGCCACTCCACGCTCGGCGAGCTCGGCATCGTCGCGCGTCGCGCGCTGGCGGAGTTGATGCACAAAGGCAGCTAGTGCGGGCGCGAGGCTTGCCTCGCTGACGGCCCTCGACATAACCTGCCGGCAGCCCTTCATCGAGACCCTTCGAAGATGCGGTCCTTGCTTGCACTTGTTGCGGCTTCCGCAGTCCTGTGTTGCGTACGATCGGCTGTGGCTCAGTCGGTCGGACAGTTTCCATTCGCGTTGACGCGTGAAGGACAGATGCTCGGTGCCGTGGAAGGCGAGGTAGCGTCTTTCAAGGGACTGACCTACGCGGCGCCGCCGGTCGGCGCGCTGCGCTGGCGCCCGCCGCAGCCGACGCCCGAAAGTTCGGAGATGCGCACCGCCTACGAGTACGGCGCGCCGTGCCTTCAGCCGGCGCTGCCTGATGCGAGCGAAGACTGTCTCACGCTGAACGTGTTCCGTCCTTTCGGGGTCGACGGTCCGCTGCCGGTGATGATGTTCATCCATGGCGGCGGCTTCGTCAGCGGCACCGCGAACGATCTTCGGTTCGATGGCGCCAGGCTGGCGCAGGCCGGCCTCATCGTGGTGACCGCCAATTATCGCCTCGGCGCGCTTGGCTGGCTCGTGGATCCCGCTTCGTCGGAAGGCGGCTCCGGCAATTACGGCCTGATGGACCAGGTCGCCGCGCTGCATTGGGTTCACGACAACATCGCGGCGTTCGGTGGCGATCCTAACAACGTCACCTTGTTTGGCAGTGGCGCAGGCGCGACGTCGATCGCGCTTCTGATGCTGTCTGCGCAAACGCGTGGTTTGTTCCAGAAAGCCATTCTGCAATCGATGCCCGGCCGCGCGCGCCTGCGCTCGGTGCAAGAGGCGGAAGCGGTGGGTCGGCAGTTCGTGGCCGCGCTTGGACCGAAGGAAGATTTGCGCTTGGCCGAGCCGCGGCGCCTGCTTGCCGTCGAAAAGCATCTGCTCGAGAAATCGCCCCGCAGCTTCGCGCCGATGATGGATGGACGTCTGGTAGCCGAGGACCTTGCGCCAGGCTTTGCGGCCGGACGTCAAAGTCGCATTCCCCTGATCATCGGCTCGAACGACGACGAGACGGGTCTGGACGATGAGGTCGATATCAAGAAGGAGCTTGCGTCGTCCGGCATTCCCAGCAGCGAACTGCGCAAGCTCTATCCGGACGTCGCCAGACCTTCGGATCTCGCGGCAAGGTTCTACACCGACAAAGTCTTCTCGGAGCCGGTGCGATTGCTGGCTCGCCTGCACGTCGCAAGTGGTGCGCCGACGTTTCGCTATCGCTTCGCCTATGTGCCGGAGGCCCGGCGCGCAAATCCGGAAGCTGGCCACGGGCGGGAGTTGCAGTTTATCTTCGGTGCGGAAGGCGTTCCCGGCGCGGGCATCCTGTCGCGACGTGATCGCGCGGTCGCAAGCCGCGTGCGCGCCTACTGGATCAATTTCGCGAGGACCGGCGATCCCAACGGTCCCGACCTGCCGCGCTGGGACGCGGCCAGCGGCGATCGCCTGCTGCTGATCACGAATGATCGCATCGCGAGCGGAGACGATCCCTTGGCGGGGCGCCTCGATCGGCTCGCAGGTGAGGGCAGGAATTGAGTTGGATTTAAGCCGCGAGCTCCACGCGGGGTGCCGGCGTCAGCCGGTCTTCCTCCAGATAGTCCATCGCGCCGTCCTTCTCGACGGCGTAGAACTGCTGGCCTTCCCTGGACTTGAAGGCGGCGCGGACGACGCCGCGGCGGCCCTTGTCACTGTTGACGACGTCCCCCAGCGCAAACTTCCTCATCTCACGTCTCACTTGTCTTCAGGCCGACTGCTTCGGCCACACCGGGGATTCTGAGCGGCAAATCGTTAACGACTTGCTAACCATGCTGCTTTGCCTATGCTCGCCGCCGATCGTGCGGACAGTTCGCACGCGCCCGTTGTCAACGAGACGAGCCCCATGACGAGATTTCCGACCCTCTTCCTGTCGCATGGCGGCGGCCCCTGGCCCTTCATGGAGGACAGGCGCGTGCAATATGCCAGGACCGCCGAGGCGTTCGGTCGTCTGCCGCAGCTTCTCCCCGAGAGACCGAAGGCTGTGCTCGTCATCACCGGACATTGGGAGGCCGATGCCTTCACCGTGTCCACCTCGCCGCATCCGCCGATGGTCTACGACTATTACGGTTTCCCGGAGTTGTATAAATCGCTACAAGCAACACCTTGATCTGCAAGGATTTCTTTCGGACTGCGCATCGGTGGGAATAGATTGATGCCGGTCACGGCACTGATCCGCAGGAACGGTGTCAGCTCATACGGTTCACGCGGCTCGGTTGGGTGTACCTTCACCGTCTCGAACAGATTGCGGAAGGCGACGCGGAATGGTTCGGCCGTCTCCGGGTCATCGATCGTGGTCAAGGCGGCGTGGAGCGTTTCGATGTTCGCGGCAAACTGGCTGATGGCTTTGGGGTGAAGCTCCACCACGTTGCCGGCATTCTCGGCATCGATCAGCCGCAGCTTCTCGGTGAGCCCGACGCGCTCCTGTTCCAACTTCTTGATGCGCTCCATCAGGATCGTCACCGGCTGATCGGTCTCGCCGATCGCGGTCACGTACCGATCGAGCTGGACGTTGACGCGGTTGAGCTGGCGCTGCGTCGCGTCCCGATCGACGCGGACGGCTTTCCGGCTCTGTGCCATCTCGTCATGGAACCCTCTCGTGATGCTGATCAGCACGGCGGGGTCGGTGAGGTGAGTTTTAAGCCCATCCAGAAGCGTTGTCGCGAGCACTGAGAGCGTGTAGGTCTTTCGGTGGCTGCATTCCCCCGTCTGGTCGGCCACCGCGCAGGCGACTCTTGGAGAGCCGTCACGGGCCTTCTGAGCCACCCTCATGTGACTGCCGCATACGCCGCACGTAAGCATACCTCGGAGCAGGCTATCCCTGACCGACCGCTCCGGGTTCCCTCCCGGCCGCTTGCCGGAACCTCCGAACATCGAGCGAGCCCGGTCCCGCGCCATCGCGTTGACGCGATCGAACAGCGTTTGCGGGATGATCCTGAGATGCGGGGCGTCGATCTCGATCACGTCCTCCGCCTTCGTTCGTCGCTTGAGCTTCCGGCCCGTCTCCGGATTGAGCACGGTGCGGCTGTTATTCCAGACGATCTTGCCGGTGTAGAGCACATTGCCGAACATGCCCCTGCCGCCCTGCCGGCCGCACATGAATGTCTGATAGACCCAATGCTTCCCGCCGCGAGGCGTCGGAATGCCGTCACGGGTCAGCCCCGCTGCGATCTCTCGCACTGATTTTCCGCTGGCGTATTCGTTGAAAATGCGGAGCACGATCTTTGCCTGCTCCGGGTCGATCTCGCGCTCGCCGGGTTTGCCGGGCACGCAGCGATAGCCATAGGTGACACTGCCGGGGATTTTGCCTTCGCGCACGCGGCCATTGAGACCACGGCGAACCTTGGCGCTGAGATCGGTCAAGAACATCGAGCCGACGATGCCGCGCACACCGACGTGAATATCGGTGGTGACGCCTTCGCTCGTGATGAGCGCGATCTCGCGGAAGCGCAGCCGCTTGTGGATGCCGGCCAAGTCCTCCTGATCGCGACTGATGCGGTCAAGGCTCTCGCAGATAACGGCGTCGAACTTCGCGGCCTTGGTGTCCTTCATCAGATCGAGCAGCCCATCGCGCTCGAACATCGTCGCGGCCGACTTGGCGCGGTCATGGTAGACCTTAACGAGGCGGTATCCATGCTGCCTCGCGATGTTCTCGCAGAGAGCAACTTGGTCATCGATCGAACGATCTTTTTGAAGTTCGCTTGAGAACCGCGCGTAAGCGACCGCCGTTTTCGTCCTAGTCATTGGCATGCGTTCCATTCGGCTTGATCAAAGATCATAGCCCGTGTCGGCCGCGCGGATCGACGTATCAGGGAGAGTCGCAGTCCCACGACGCACGTTGTCGTTGGTCGTCACGGCGGTGTCGGGAATAGCACTCGGATAACACGGAGCGGCGGCAGACGCATCACCGGAGTCGTGGGCGCAAAAACCTCGCTATGTGCCTGCATTCGCGGAGCATTTCCCCATCTCGATCTTTAACACCCTGCGCGGTCTGTGTGGCGATCGAGCCAACCGGCCACTAGCTGCAAGGTCACCATAGGTCTCTGTCGTCGTCGCAGGCAGATGGATCAGGCTCTCGCTAATGGGCCGAACCGGGGGAACATGACTCCGGGGAAACAAAGGCCAGCCTTACCTTCGAGAGGTATCGCGAACCGCGACAAAACGAGAGGCCGCCGTCTAGGTCGTTGCAGGAGTAACGGTCACAGCGGTCTCGGAGATGGCTCCGGTTTGCACCGACCATCATGGCCGTTGCTTCGCGGATGGTTGCGCGAAGTACATAGCGCCACCGCCGCCAAGCAGCACGCAAAGCCGACAGAGCGACCCCGGCTGACCTTTTGAATAGGTTGTGTCCAACCATCGATGCCGTGAGATCAACGGTCAAATCAAAAGCTGTTCCCCCTCGATGGGCAAGCTATGCCTAAAACTGTTCTGAGACACGATAACGGATATCTGTCTGCACGGAGCGACGCTTTAACCACTCGCTCGCTCGTACCCAGCCGTGGAAGAAAGCTGGGCACCGCGTATTCGCGCGATAGGCAGGCCGCGCGCTGCGCGCGGCCATACCCGTGAATAGGCGACACGGCCTCGCGATCAGATGGCGACGCGGTGTCCATGCGACAGTCGAAAATGTCGATCATTCAATCATGTCGCGCTGCCGTCACAGCGGGAACGCCGCAAATGGCAGCGACTAACAAGAGCCTCCAATAGGAGAGTCAGTAATAGTTCGGTATCGCTCTTCCTTCCTCCGCTGTATGGAGCGTCCCCTTATCGCCAGCGCATCAGCGGGGCTAGCTACTGGAAATGAAGGGTCAGGGGCTTCGCAAAAGGTTCTTCCGGAGGGGTGGCCGGCATCGGGTCACGCACGAGTCCGGCATATCGCCAGCTATGAAAGTTTTCCTAGGGGTTCCGGTTCCGCTCGCACCGCTGGTCCGCTATTACTCTGATAGCGGCTCAATAAGCGCCCCTTACGGAAGGTCCGAGAAGGGCCAACAGCAGACTTCCGAGACGCGCGTAGCGAGGCCGAAATATTGTTAGTTCCGTGAACCGAACATCGGCACGTCCGTGCGGTCGTTAAGCGCCTCGGCACCCTCATGCGGCCGCAGCTCCGCGAAGTTCAGCGCCGCGTCGATATCGTTCTCCCACACCTCGCGCGGCAGATCGTAGACAAGCTCCACGCCATATCCATTGGGATCATGGAGATAGAGACTATGGGTCATCCCGTGATCGATTCGCCGGTCGAATTTCACGCCTTTCGCTTGTAGATAGGCAAGACGACTCAGCCAGGCTTGCTGGTTCGCAAACGTAATCGCGATGTGGTTGATCGCCATCGGCATGTCCCACATTTTCCACTCGCTGGGCGGTGGTGGTAGATTTGGATTCTCGACCAGCGCAATGTCGTGGTGATGGATGCCTGAGATCCCGGTCCCGCTGTAGAACCGCATTTGCGGCGTCGGCGGCCGGCCGGGCCGCTGCCGGAATTCTCCTACCAGCCGCAGCCCGACAACATCAGTCCAGAACTGATGGCTCTCGTCCATGTTACGGACGTTGAGCACGATATGGTTCACCCCGACGGGCGCGGCCGGTGTGTGGTTCGCAGCATCTGATCCCATAGTACCGCCTCCTTGCCTTGATGCGGGTCCGTCCAAACGGCGTCGGCTTGCCAGCCGGCTTCACCGCCAACTTGTCTTTGGCGCGCCGATGCGCGCGATTTGTACGGCACGCACGACTGTGCTGGTATGCCCGCCTGTCTGCTTTTCTTGCTCGATCGTCCGAGACGAGGAGGCGCGCTTCTATGGATGTTCTTTCGGACGTGCTGAAGACCGTGCGCTTGACGGGCGCCGTCTTCTTCGAACGGCACCTCCACGCCCCGTGGGTCGGCGAATCGCCGCCTTCAGCCGCCATCGCAACCATGGTCATGCCGGAGGCGGAGCATGTGATCAGCTTCCATGCCATCCTATCGGGCTCGTGCTGGGCTGGCCTCGCGGACAGCTCCGACTCGAGCCAGCGTTTCAACGCGGGCGACATCGTCATCTATCCGATGGGCGACGCCAATGTCCTGAGCTCCGCACCGGGGATGCGCGGTCTTCCTGATCTCCAGGAGTATGCTCGTCCGAACGATCGGCCTCTACCGATCGTGACACGTCTGGACAACGAAAATGCCGAGTATTGCCATCTGGTTTGCGGCTATTTCGGCTGCGATGCACGACCGTTCAATCCGCTGCTCGAAGCCCTTCCACCTATGCTTCTCAGCCAGATGTCAGCAGCGGCCCAGAGCTGGTTGGCCAACATGCTTCGCGTCGCTGCTGAAGAGGCCGGCCGCGGTGGCGCCGGAAGCGAAAGCCTGCTGGCGAGGCTTGCCGAAGTGATGTTCGTCGAAGTGGTGCGTCAGTACATCGCGCATCTTCCGGACGATTCGAAGGGCTGGCTTTCGGGACTGAAGCACCGGCATGTCGGGCACGCGCTGCGATTGATCCACGGGCAGCCCAGCAAGCCCTGGACACTCGCTGAACTTGCCGGTGAAGTCGGCTTGTCGCGATCGGTGCTTGCCGATCGCTTTGCACACTATGTCGGCGTTTCGCCAATACACTATCTTGGCCGATGGCGCATGCAACTTGCGATACGGCGCCTTAGCACGCCAGGCGTCAGCGTCGCGCAGGTCGGCGCCGAGGTCGGTTACGAATCCGAAGCCGCGTTCAATCGGGCCTTCAAGAAATATGTCGGCATTCCGCCCGGTTCATGGCGAAAAGGTAAGTCATCACCGGCACTCAAATGACCTCCTGCTGTTCGATGTCCGCCTTGGGTCAAACTGCGACCTCAACCCTATTTCCGGGCTGGTCCGGTCTACACCAGATAGCGGACTCGTCTAAAGGCCCTCCAAGCGAGTCAGCGGGGTTGCGAGACGGCGCGGCAGGCTTATGTCGGGGTGGAACGCGGGGCTACCCAATCCAATGAACGCCTTCACTCATCTAACCGATCACTTCCGACTGCCCGTGCCGGACATAAGGGCCGCTCTCGGCGGTCACGCCATGCGGGCTCTACTCCGTTTCACACACATCAATCCCAACGCGCTCCAGCGCGGAAAGATGGTCTCGGAGCGACAATCCGATCTGCAAGCGCAGCTCGCGGATGCCAATCAGGAGAACATGGCGCTGCGACGCGAAGTGGCGAGCCTCAAGCGACAGGTCGCCGAAGCTGAGAAGCGAGCCGGCAGCTCCCCGAACGCATACATATCGCGGCTCAGAGCCGGCAATGTCACCGAGAGTTGGATGCCGTTCGCGACGATGGTCAAATCCGTTCCTCGCGGACTTGTCTCCTCATCGACCCTTCGGAGCGCGTGCGAGCGAGGCGAGATCATCAGCCGGCAACTCGGTGGTGTTAACGGTCCGCTCGAAGTCTGTCCGGTGAGTTGGCGGAGTTGGCTTGAACGATACGCCTTGATCAAGGGCAGACAACATCTGCTCACGTGACCGTGCCGACATCATAAGCGCGTTCAGTTCCATTTCTGCAAGTTTTTGAAGGCGGCATGCGAACCAAGAACGCGGCGGATATCTTGGAGCGTGGAAGTTGGCGCTGGGCCAGCGACTCCGGGCTCTTTTAAATCGTAAACTCTCGAAACATTTTGTTTCGACGTTGCGCGCGCAAGCACGTCAGAGGTGCCGAGCGCGCAAAACGAAGCAAATAGCTTCCCTTTGACCGGCAATTCCGGTCACCTCTCCCTAGAGCAACACCGGAAGGATACCCTATGGCTCTTTTTAAGAGAGAGCCCGCAGACGTTCGCATGCGGGCCGAAATCACTACCATGCAGACCTGCAAAGCCGACCTTTCCTCGCAGTTCGATGAAGCAACTGCATCCAAAATGGCAGCAAGCGACGATCTGCTTGCCGCGCACAAGAACGGCGACGTTTCGAGTGCCACGATCACGAAGATGGAAGATCGGCTCGCACTCACGGAGCGACGCATTTCGTCGCTCAAATCTGCAATCGCTGATATCGATCGGAAGATCACTGATGCGGAAGCCGCATTGGCTGAGCATCTAGCCAGCGAAGCTGCCGAGAAAGCGGCTACCGCCCTCAATCACGATCATCAGGTATTCGCTGCCAAGCTCAGCGCGTTCCTTGATGCCGCAGCCGAGCTGATGCCGGCCGCTGCAAAACTCGGCGAACACGTGTTCACCGCTCAGGAGCTTGCAGGCTTGGCCCGCAGCATCAGTGCGGAAGTGCCAATCGCAGCTCGACGCCTCGAAGGCGAAGTCACTTACACCTGCGATCTGATCCGGCGCGAACGGCCGACGCGGTACGTCAAGGTTGATCGCGCGGCCTAACCGGCAAGCGCAATCACCATGGCCACATCCCAACGTCGGCCCATCAGGAAACGTCACTATGAAATTGAAAAACCTCGAAGGGCGTCGCTTCGCGCAGAGCGGAGCCGCGCCCCGTACCTTTAATGCCGAGCAGCGCACCGTCGATGTGGTCCTCAGCAAGGGCAGCCCCGTGCAGCGCAGCTACGGCACCGAGCGGCTGCGCATCGCGCCGGATGCCGTTGACCTGTCCCGGCTCGAAAGCGCTGGCATTCCGCTGCTCGACAGTCATACGCAGCGCGGCATCAGCAACGCTATCGGCCGCTTCGTCCGCATCTGGTTCGAGGGCGATACACTGCTTGGCCGGGTCCAATTCAACAAAACCCCGCAGGGCAACGCTGCGCTCGGCATGGTCGAGCGCGGAGAGATTACTTCTGTATCGGTGGGATACGTTGTCTCGCGTTGGGAGATCAAGGATGAGGCATCGGGCAAGGTGCTCGATCCTGACAACGACCGCATTCCGTCTGATGCCGATTTGACCTTCACCGCGACCCGCTGGTCCCTCCTTGAAAGCAGTCTAGTGAGCGTGCCAGCCGACCCGCAGGCCGTAGTTCGCTCTTTCGACGGTGCCACTCCGTCACCGGATCATGCCGCTCGAAAGCGCATGCAAGCCCGCCAGCGCATGCTCGATCGCCGCTCAATTCCCGTCACTCGCGTGGCAGCGAAGCCGCTTCCGCCGCGCAATTCCAAGACTCGCGACGAACATGTCGCCACACATATGGAGCACACCTCAATGATCATTCGCGATGAGAGAGAAGGCGTCGCCGACGCGATGCAGATCGCACTCACCACGCGCATCCTCGCCAGCAGCGGCTTTGACTATCAGGGACCGAAAGACCGATACGGCAGGGCGCACTTCGAGCAGCACAGGGATCAAGCTCGCCAGTATCTTGGGCTTTCGCTCGTCGAGATGGCCGCTACTTGCATTGGCCATCGCGGGCACACGTTCTCCATGAGCACAGTTGATAAGCTCCGGGTGTTCGAGCGCGCCTTCCAGAGCACGTCGGACTTTCCGAGCATTTTCCAGAACGCGCTCAATACGAGCCTGCTCGCGCGCTACACGCTCGTGACTCCGACTTACCGCGAACTCGCGGTTGAGCGGCCCTTCAAGGATTTCCGTCCGCATCCGCAGGTTCGCGCGGGCGAATTCCCGATGATCCAGCCGGTGCAGGAGAACGGTGAACTCAAGGTCGGCGGTTCGATCGACGGCGGCGAGAGCACCTCGGTCACCCCGTATGGCGTCGTATTCACCATCTCCCGGCAGATGCTCGTGAACGATGATCTCGGTGCGATCGACCAAATCCTCGCGTCGGCCGGTGAGACCGTTCTCATCTTCGAGAACGATACGTTCTTCACGATGTTCAACGGCAACCCGGTCCTCAAGACCGACAACACCGCAGTGTTCGCGGCCGGTCACGGCAACCTCGCCGGCTCTGGCGCTGCGCCTTCGGTTTCGACCGTCTCCGACGCTCGCAAGGTGCTGCGTGGCATGAAGTCGCTCTCGGGCAGCTTCCTCAACGTGCCTCCGGCCATTATCCTCGCCGGCCCGGATCAGGAAACGGTCATCGATCAGCTCGTGGCGACGATCACCCCGACCTTGACCGACTCTGTGAACCCGTATTCCGCCAAGCTGCGTGCGGTGTCCGACGCCAACATCGCCGATACCAGCTGGTACGTTTTTGCCGATCCGAAGCGCGTTCCGTGCTTCATTTATGGCTTCCTCAATGGTGCTTCCGGTCCTCGCACGACCGTCGCGAGCCCGTTTGGTCTGCAAGGCGTGAAAGTGAGCCTGGAGCATGATTTCGGAGTCGGTGCCGTGGATTTTCGCGGCGCTTATCGCAATCCCGGTGCCTAAAGCACTGATTTGATCGACGGCGAGCATCTAGCTCGCCGCTTCGCTCCAGAGGAAATCTGCATGAAAAATCAGTACCAAGTTCACGGCGACCATATCGACGTGATGCTCCCGTACAACTGCGAACCCGGCGATGGTGCCCTCATCGGCTCGATGTTCGGCGTATGCGCGAATGGCGGCCTTGTAGGCGCGGACGATGTGCTCGTCGTGGCGGGTGCTTTCGTGCTCACGAAGCACAGCTCGGAAGCGTGGAGCGTCGGCAGTGCGATCTATTGGGACAACATCAACAGGAATTGCACTACGACGCCCACCGCGAACACGTTGATCGGCGTCGCCATACTCGACGCTACGAACCCGTCAGCGACCGGCGTGGTGCGCCTTAACGGCTCGTTCTCTTAAATCCCAGCGGCCTTACCTCGTCGGGTTTTCTTTGATCTTTACCGACGACGAAACTGGCTGGGTCGCGGGGCTGGAGTGTGCAACGGCCTCCTCCCCGCGCCTTTTATTCCTCAGACTTTCCCTCCGTCGCAACGTATCCTCAAGCGCGAAGGCGGGAGCTTGCGCGTCATGCTTACCTTGGCCGGAGCTGTGGTCTAACCATTCGCTTGATCTGGCCCTTGCTGGACTCCCCGATCCCTCAATGCCTCGTAGAGCTGCGCCGGGCCTAAGAGCACATCCTTCAATCCTTCACGCACCTTCTCGGAGTCGATGGCCTGCTTGCTCATGCTGGTGTGAGCTGCCAACGCATCCATCACTGCGTTCATGATCTCTTTTGAGAGCGTTGGCGAGTTGGCGAATTGCGCTTTAGTGTTGTTGTTGGCTTGAAGAACTAGTTCCTCGGACTCTAGCAGCTTGCCCTTAATGACGTTGGGATAGGCGAGTCTATCACCATCGGTCAGGTCGCCCTCGAACAAGTCGTTAACTTTGGCGATGATCTCTTCCAGTCGCGCCTTCTCCTTCTCATGCAGCGACCCAGAGCCAACCTCCGAGAGAGGTGTCAGCTTGGGTGCCTCGCCTCCCGCTAGAGCGAGTTGACGCTTGCCCTGATCTTTTATGCTGTGGTGGGTGAGCTTCACTTTCGAGAGGTCGATCCCTTCACGTTCGCGACCAAACTCCAGCAGGGGGATCAAACGCCGATAGAACATGAACCGCTTCTCGATGGCAGTGTTGCCGTAATCGAAGATTTGCGACAGGAAGCTGTACAGGCGTTGGAATGCGCTCATGTCTCCCTTGAACAGGATGAGCGCATTGATCTCGCCGTTCGCCTCCTCAATGGCCTTGGTGTCGTTCTTCGCTTGTGCGGTCTGCAGCTTCTCCTGGGCCTGCTTGAACCGCCTCAAGAGCCGATCCACCACGGGCTCAAGGGCTGCAATCAGATCACCCTGCTTGGCCTTGGGGTTCATCTCGACTGCGGCGACGCGATCCACCTCGAACTCGTCGTAGTGCCCGGACGCATCGAGCTTGGCCCGGAGATCGTAGACGAGGTTGGGGTCGGTGACGCCTCCCAACTCGGCCGTTTCGTAGTACGTCTTGAACGCCTCCAGCACCTCTTCCGAGCTATTGACGAAGTCCAGCACGTAGGTCGTGTCCTTGCCGGGATAGGCGCGGTTGAGCCGTGACAGCGTCTGCACCGCTTGGATGCCGGCCAAACGCCGGTCTACATACATGCCGCAGAGCAGGGGCTGGTCGAACCCAGTCTGGAATTTATTTGCGACGAGGAGGATTTGAAACTCGTCGCCCTTGAAGGCATCGCGAATGTCGCGCCCGTTGAGGCCGGGGTTAAGGGACTTGCTGGTCTCGGTGAGGGGATCAGCGCCGGACTCACTGTCATTCACTTCGCCTGAGAAGGCGACCAGCGTCCCGATCTTATAGCCACAGGACTTAATGTATTTCTCGATGGCGAGCTGCCAGCGCACCGCCTCAAGGCGGCTCCCCAGCACAACCATGGCTTTGGCGCGGCCCTCCAGCAGCGGAGCAACGGTCTCGCGAAAGTGCTCGACGACGATCTGCACCTTCTGGCTAATATTATAGGGATGCAGGCGAACCCAGCGCATGATCCCCTTTAGAGCCGCATCACGCTCGACTACCTTGTCATCCCACTCCTTGCCGTCGTTAGCGAGACGGAAGGCTAGCCGGTATGGCGTGTAGTTTCTCAGCACGTCGAGGATGAAGCCTTCTTCGATAGCTTGCCTCATCGAGTAGATATGGAACGGGACGGGCAGATTATTGTCGCCAACCGGCTGATCGGGCTTCGGTGGCCGCCCGAACAGTTGCAGCGTCTTGGCCTTGGGGGTCGCGGTGAAGGCGACGTAAGTGATGCCCTTGTCGTTTGCGCGAGCCGCCATCTGCGCCGCCAGCATATCCTCGGTGCTGACCTCTCCGCCGTCTCCCAGCTCGCCCAGCTCTTCGGGCGACAGCACCTGCTTGAGCATTGCCGCGGCTCCGCCGGTCTGCGACGAGTGCGCCTCGTCCGCAATCACGGCGAACCGCTTGCCCTCAGTAGCCGCAAGCCTGCGGACCTCCTCTAGCGCAAACGGGAAGGTCTGGATCGTACAGACAATGATTTTCTTGCCCGCCGCCAACGCCTCGGCGAGCTGTCCGCTCTTGCTTGCCCCTTCGGACTTAATCGTAGCAACCACGCCAGTCGTGCGCTGGAAGTCGAATAGGGCATCTTGAAGCTGGGCGTCGATGACGTTGCGATCTGAGATCACAATGACGGTCGAGAAGAGCTTTTGGTTAGTGGCATCGTGCAAGTCGGCGAGGAAGTGCGCCGACCACGCGATAGAGTTGGTCTTTCCTGATCCTGCCGAGTGCTGGATGAGGAACTTTCCACCCGCGCCTTCCTCAAGGACCTTGGCTTGCAGCTTCCGGGTTGCGTCGAGCTGGTGGTAGCGAGGGAACACAATGCTGGTGATCTTTTTCTTGTCGTCGCGCCGGGTGACGAGATAGCGGCCGATGATCTCCAGCCAGCTATCGCGTTGCCAAACCTGTTCCCAAAGGTAACTCGTGCGATGACCGGCCGGGTTCGGCGGGTTTCCCTTCGCTCCGCGGTCGCCCATGTTGAAGGGTAGAAAGGTCGTCGCAGGCCCGGCAAGCTGTGTCGTCATGTGGACTTCGCTGTTGCTGACCGCGAAGTGGACTAAGGCCCCGCTGGGGAAGCTCAGCAACGGTTCGACAGCTCGTCCCTTCGGTCGAGGATCGCGGTCGAACCTATACTGGTCGATGGCATCGTCGATGCTCTGGGTGAAGTCGGTCTTGAGTTCGGCGGTCGCCACCGGGATGCCGTTGAGGAACAGCACCAGATCGAGACAGTTCTCGTTTGCTGACGAGTAGCGGACCTGCCGCGCCACGCGCAGCCTGTTTGCCGCGTAGCGAGCAAGGATGTCGTCGTTCATTGCGAGCGCGGGCTTGAATTGGGCCAACGCAATCGGCTGGCGAAGCCCGATCAGCTCGACTCCATGGCGCAGCACATCGAGAGTGCCGCGATCATCGAGCTGCTTACGGATGCGATCCAGCAGGGTGCTCTCCGCACTCGCGCCGTGGTTCTTCGAGAGCGTCTGCCATGCAGTAGGCTGCGTGGCTTGCACCCAGGCGATAAGATCAGCCGGGAAGAGAGCGCGAGGACGGTCATAGAGGGCTGCATCGCCCTTTTCATAGAACCAGACGTGCGCGGCAAGATGGCCGCAAATCTCGTCTTCGAAGCTGATCTCCTTGTGCAAGGTCATGCGGCCGCCACGTCAGATATTGCCACGTTGGTTTTGACCAGTTCGCGCACATCGATCTTGCCGGTGACGGCGGCGGAGATCAGGGCAGAGCGGCGTTCTTGAAGCAGCGAGACTGCTTTTTCCGTTTCCGAAATAAGACCATCGAACTGCGCTGTCTTGGATCGCAGCAAATCAATTATTTGGCGCTGCTCGTCTAAGGGTGGTTGGAGCACTGCAAATTTCCGCAACATCTCAAGTGTGATTTCCTTGAACGTCGCTCCCTTTCCCAATCGTTCAAATTGCCCGATAGCGGGTGAGCTACGCAGGAAATAGAAAATGAACTCATTGAGCACCGAAGGTCCGGGGCTAAACTTCGCGGTGCCCTGCGTTAGGTTGGCTCCGTCCAAAAACGCGGGAACGATCAGAGGCTTTCCGATGGTCGCCCTGATGGCAATGACCACATCGCCCGTCGTCACCTTAGACCGAGCGTATGCGGCGTCTATTTCACGAGAAGTTCTCAGATACCCGTCGCATGGAAGTTGATCGCCTGCCATGTCAGAGGTTCGGATGTACGGTATGCCGCCTTCGATGTCCGGGCCTGCTTGCACGATGCCGTAAGTAATGCTTGTACCCGCACGAGCGACACGCCTCAATTGGGTTACTTCCCAATGCTCTGGCACTTCGCCGAGCCAATCAACGCCTGAAGATTTCATGGCCGCGTTGGGAATGATGCCCTTAGTTACAGCGTGGGAGATGACGGTCTGGCGCTTCTCCTTGAGTAGTTCGATCAGACGCTGTTGCTCGTCCACCAGCGCATCGATCTTGGCCGTCTCACGGTCGAGGATCGCGGCGATGGCGATCTGCTCCGCAAGCGGCGGAACAGGCAGCACCACACTGCCGATCATTCGAGCATTGAGATTAGCGAGCCCGGTGGTCGAGTTGGAGAGTAAGTCGAACTGTTCTCGAGCCAGCCTATGATTGAGTATGTACCAAGCCAACCGGGGAGAGAGCGAGGGCTTTGTCCGAAGACGTTGCATAAAGTTTGAGAAACAGCAGCCGAGCTTCTCGACTTCATCATCTACCAGCGTTGTCTTGCCTATATGAAGGGAGCTTCCGCTCGATTTGGTTAGCAGCAAATCGCCTGTCTTGAGAAGAGCACCAGCTCGATCTCCTGGGCTCAGCTTTCTACGAGCAGGGTCTTCAATAATCCACCGGCCATCAACGGTCTGCTCGGTAGATCTCAGGACAATCGTCCCAGCTTCTCCATCGTTGTCAGGATCGTCACCCCAAACTCCCCCATCGTTCCGATCCAAATAGCCCTTTAATCGACCCACTTTCCAATGAGCTGGGAGCTTTCCGAAAAGCTCGACGCCGCTATCGTTGTACTTCTCGTACTGCGGGAAGCTCATGCCGCGAGGCCCTCGATCATCGCTTTGATGCGAGCGGAGACCCTTGCCAAATCGGCGTCGATCTCTTCGAGCGGCCGCGGTGGCTCGAACACGTAGAAGTGCCGATTGAATGGGATTTCATACCCTGTCTTGGTCTTCTCCTCATCGATCCACGCATCGGGAGCATGAGGCAACACTTCGCGCCGGAAAAAGCTCTCGATCTCCTCCGACAATGGTACGTTCTCGGTGTCACGCAATGCGCTATCCGCTTGCGGCTTGCCTTTTTGCTTACCCTTGACGCTGAGTAAAACTTCACCCTTTTCGTCGCGCAGAGGCCGCTCCACCGTGAGGGAACGATAACCAAAAATTTCATTTGGGAAGATGCGGGACAGCGGTGCGAGCTTCACCTTGCCGCCCTTGGGGGCTAATGGGGGGCGCTCACCCTTGAGCACGATCTCTTGCCGTGACTCCTTACCCTCAGTGTCAATTAGCGTAGCGAGCTGAGCCTCGACGAAGGAACCGAACAGCCTCGTTACTTCGGCGATGTGTGCCTCACTCATTTGCTTGCGCTTGGAGCCGAGGCTCCTGCGCATCTTTTGCCAGAGCGAGGAGGCGTCTATGAGCTGAAGCTGTCCTTTGCGGTGGGCTGGCTTGCGGTTTGAGACGATCCAGACGTAGGTGGAGATGCCGGTGTTGTAGAACATGTCAGTTGGCAGGCCGACAATGGCCTCGACAAGGTCGTTCTCTAGCAGGTAGCGGCGAATTTCACTGGCACCTGACCCGGCTCCGCCCGTGAACAATGCCGAGCCGTTGAGAACGATACCGAACCGGCTGCCGCCATCTGAGGCTGGCCGCATCTTCGACAACAGATGCAAGAGAAACAATAGAGAGCCATCAGAAACACTCGGCAACCCGGGACCGAACCGGCCGTTGAACCCTTGGCTCTCGTGTTCCTTGCGGACTTCTTTCTCGACCTTCTTCCACTCCACGCCAAACGGAGGATTGGAGAGCATGTAGTCGAACTTGGCGCTGGGGTGCCCGTCCTCCGAGAGCGTGTTCCCCGCGACGATGTTGGCGACATCCTGACCCTTGATCAGCATGTCCGCCTTGCAGATCGCATAGCTTTCGTCGTTCAGCTCCTGTCCGAACATGGTCAAGCGAGCCTGCGGGTTCAGCGCGGCGAGATGTTCGTCTGCCACCGAGAGCATTCCGCCTGTGCCAGCCGTAGGATCATAGATCGTGCGGACCACTCCGGGCTTGGTCAGCACCTCGTCGTCCTCGACAAACAGCAGGTTGACCATCAGCCGAATGACTTCGCGCGGCGTGAAGTGTTCACCGGCGGTCTCATTCGACAATTCGGCGAACTTGCGGATCAGTTCCTCGAAGGCCAGTCCCATCTCGTGGTTGTCAACGGCCTCAGGGTGCAGGTCGATACCGGTGAACTTCTCCGTGACCAGATAGAGCAGGCCGCTCTTCGCCAGCTTGTCGATCTGGGCCGAGAAGCTGAACCGCTCGAAGATGTCGCGCACCGCAGGCGAGAATGCCTGAACGTAGGCGTAGAGGTTCTGACTGATGTGGTCCTGATCACCGATCAGCTTCCGCAGATCGAGGTCAGAGGTGTTGTAGAAGCTTTGGCCCGACGCGCGGATTAAGAACGGGTCGGGGTTGAGCCCGGCTTTCTTCTTAGCCCCGAACTCGGCAAGCACCTTTGGCTTCGTTGGCTCAAGCACACAGTCGAGGCGACGAAGCACCGTAAACGGCAAAATGACTTTGCCGTAGTCAGATTGTTTGTAATCGCCGCGCAATAGGTCGGCGACCGACCAGATGAACGACGACAGATTTTGGTGGTTCACGAATTGCCCCCGGAGGTTGCCAGACCAACCGCTCCCCGAAGCAGTTACGGCAAGTGGATCATTATGCGATCAGGTCGCATTAACATGCGCGACTCGGACATGCGGTTCAAGGTATTCCTTTGTACAATCTAAGGGTTACGCCGTGGTTGCTCGCTTTCGACTCGCGAGGCGGCTGCTCCCTTTGGGCGGCTACTCTTGCGGCTTGTCCGATGGGTCTGCCTGCGGAAGCGCTGTCGGCTCACCCTTTTTATCGACCTCGAACTTGGCTTCACCAGCCTCAATACCCTTCTTGGCCTTCTGATAGGCCCAGTCTGGAATTTGCGGGCTATTGCTATTGAGCTCGTTCTTCCGGTCTACCAATTCCTTGAGCTTGGTGGTGAGGACCGCGTCGGAGTCCTCCTGCCAGCAATCAACCGACCAAAACAGACGGCTGTCGTTGTTGAGCTTATCGAAACCGTGAGCGGCACTCAGGTGCGCGTTCTCACGGTCGTTCGGATTGAGGAAGGTGCTGATGCCGGAGAGGATCGCCACGGCGAGGGACAGAAGACCGGCAACGGTCTTCACCACCGGGTAGGTCTCGGCGTACTGCGAGAATGTCGCCGCGCCGACCAGGGCCGAGATGATGACCACGGGCAAGCCGAGCCATAGATGACGGTTTGACCACCCGCTGGCGGCGCAGTGGTGCCCCTTCATCGAATACAGGGTGCTCTCCTCAAGGCGCTTCGCCTCGCGGATAACCTCCTCCAGGGCCTTTGAGGCAGGCCGCTCCCCGGTCTTTTGCTCAGCCATAGGTCGGGAAATAATCGCTGATGAGTTGTTGCCATTGCTGGAGTGCCGCCTGGAGCTGGCCGCGCACAGCGAACTGTTCTGCGCGCACCGCCTTCTCGTGGGCGGTGTTGAAACGCCGGGTCGCTTCCTCAAGCTTTGAATGGGAATTGATGTAGCTGCCGATGTCGTCGCCGTAGCCGGCGGGATCGAGGTTCTTATTCCTCACCAGCGTTCGCGCCTTGTCGAAGAAGAAGCGCAAGCCAGATGGGAAGTCGGTGATGCGCACGTTGTTCAAGGCTTCGAGCGCGAGCACTTCAAGATGGAAGGAGCGGAAGAACGAGCCGTTGCTCCTGTTCCAGCCCTTAATCATCTTCACCAGTGGGACCAGGTCCCCGGCGTGCGCCTTGTTGGCGTCGGCCATGATGGTCACATGCTTCTTGGGGTCGGTCTCAAGCCACTTCCCGGTCATCGAATTCGGGATCAGGTAGCCGCCGCCGTTCCTGTAGAACCCCGGCACCACGTCAATTACAAAATCCGAGAACCTGACGGTAACGGCTTGGCCGTTGCGGCTGATATCCGGGGTACGAGTATAGGTCGAGAGCAGCGTGCGCTTGGTGAGGTCGAGCAACCCTGCGGGGCCGTAACTGTGATAGCCAGGATCCAGGACCACGAAGATGTCGATGTCGGCCTCGGATAACGGGGCGATCATTGTGGACCTGGCGTAGGAGCCGGTCTGGAAGTCCTCCAGTACCGTGAAGCCGCCGCTCATGGTGTTGCGCACGCCCTGCTGCCGGGTCGAGACGGTGCTCGCCTGCAGCCCGGTGATTTCGAGGTTGCTTCGCAACTGGGCGAACCCAGCTGCAATGGTCGTGGCCATGGTGGTGCTCGGGTTGGGGTGCAACCCTGATATAGCGCGGAATGGTCAGGGCGGTCGTGCTGAGCCCGAGTTATCCCCTCTTGACTCTGAGTTCGTGCTTTGTTCTCTTGGGCAAAATCCCAGGTTAGGACAATGCCCTCCATCGAATTCATTCGGTCGGAAATCGCCCGCATGCGGCTTCGAATTGGCCGCCAGCGCAAGGAAATCCTACAGCTCCAGCGAGCCGGGATAGGTACGGCCTCGGCCGAAGCCCTTCTCTCTCGTATGCAGGCCAAGGTGGATCACCTCGTGGCCCAGCGCGACGAGTTGAAGAGCACCGTTCCACGGGAGAAGAAGACGCGCGTTCTAGGAGGCCGGAAGTGGTAGGCGAACGACCAAGGTATTTCACTGATATGGGGAACCCGCCAGAGTTCCTTGAAGTCGCTCGAACATACGCGCCGCCTGTCCACCCGCGAGGGGTGGTGTCGTTGGGCATATTGAGGCCATCCAGGTCGCCATCGAACAGTACGCCGAGGCTGCATTACTCTGGGCTCGGCGCGAAGACCCACCGCGCAGCTCGTTTCACCTTACGCCAGTAATACTCGTAAAAACCCGGCCTAACCAAATGAAACGTCCGGTACTCAAAAAGCCGCTTAAATCCATCAATAATAATTCGGACCCCGCCCACAAAGGCGACGACGCTCGCCAACAACGAAAAATTTGTCGAGTCTAGTATCAACCCCTGAACTGACAATGTCGAACCAAGGGCTATTTCAACGACCGGGTAGAGTTTCGCCTTGCGAGCTTCCCTCAAATACCAAGCAACGTAACCCACAAAGATGGCGCAAAGCGCAAGCTCAACCACTGACGCCCACTTGGGCTGGTGAGTAAGCACTGGAGACAGTTCTTGAAATAACCAGTACGTCCCAAAGGTGCCCGCTGTGCTTAGCACGATAACCAGCAGGGCTGCCCCAATCAGTTCGGGCAAGTAGACTTTGTTAGGCTCGTTTTTTAAACGCTCCAAATATCGCTGCCGGCGCTTCGCATCGCGAACCAACTTTTCGATCCGACGGCGCTCGCGTTCTTCTTTGGCTCGTCGTCGCTCTTCCGGAGTCTCTGGCGGTAATTTTTCGACATAAATCACATGGGCCTCCCCCATCGAGAGAGTAAAGCAGTTATATTTATTTGCAGAACTTCTATGAAAATAAAAGCTGCTCTAAAGAGGTGCTGGTCCCTTGAGAAGGGGTGATCAATTGACAGTAAATCTGGATGGCTCGATCTGCGACGGCCGCCACCAGATGCCGGTCAGGGTCTACTTTGAGGACACTGATTTCGGCCAGATCGTATACCACGCCAACTATTTGCGGTTCATGGAGCGGGGCCGGACGAACTACCTGCGGCTGTTAGGGACTGACCATCGCGGGCTGTTCGAGGAAGGCGGGGGCGGCTTTGCCTTCGTCGTGCGCTCAATGAAGATCGAGTACTTCAAGCGCTCGTGATCGACGTGATCACGGCACCAGAGGAGGTGAGGGGGCCTCGATTACCTTGCACCAGCGTCAGGGTGGCATTCGTCTCGGCTGGCAAAGCTCAGCGGATACCCAAGCGCCTGAGGGATGCCATGGAAGCAGGCGTTAGAGGAGCTTCTCAGGTCCGCTGACAATTGGCTTTGAAAGAGGCCGCCAACTGAGGCGGCCTTACACTCCCGCCGGCCCTTTTCGCTCAAGCATCGCCATCTCAACCTGGTCCGCAAGCATGGTCAGATGGCTGGCGATGCGGTCGAAAATCGTGCGCTTATGGGGATCGGTCGCAAGGTCCCGGATCAGAGCCGCTTCGGCCGCGTCTTTTCTTAATTTTTCGATTTGCGCCAAATAATCCTGCATTTCCGCACCCCACCAAAGCGGTGCGAAGGCATCATTGGCTTCGCGGGTAGCAGAGCAATTTAGGACAGCCCGCAATTCAACTTAGGACACAGGGCTCGGAATACGGACAGCACCTCCTGATAGATAGGAACAAAAAAGGAACGAGGACATCTGCGGACCATTTCTGGGTGGCCCGCATTCGGATGTGGCCTCGTCCTACGCAGCCGACCGCCACCGCCCCAGCGAAATGCAGGGCTCAGCGTGTAGCGATTTGTTAAACTCCGGTTTCCCCGAGCATACCTACCACCTCAAATATCCGGCGCCGGGCAAGCCGGAGCTCGCTGCGCAAGCGAAGGCGCTGCTCGCGCGAGCGGGCCTCGATTGCCGGGAGGATCCCAACCAGGGTTTCGATCACGGCACTTTCGTTCCGCTCGGGCTGATGTATCCGAACGCCGACATGCCGATCGTGCTGCTCTCGCTGAAATCGAGCTACGATGCGGCCGAGCACGTCAAGATGGGACAGGCCATCGCCTCGCTGCGCGACGAAGACATCCTGATCGTCGGCAGCGGGCTGACCTATCACAACATGCGCGGCTTCAACCGGCCGGAGTCCAAGCCGGTCTCGTACGACTTCGAGGCCTATCTGAACGAGGCGATCAGCAGTCCCGATGCGGCGCATCGCAATGCGATGCTGATTGCCTGGGAGAGCGCGCCCAGCGCGCGTCTTGCGCATCCGCGCCAGGACCATCTGCTGCCGCTGATGGTGGCTGCTGGTGCTGCCGGCAGCGACGTCGGACGCCGCGTCTTCGTCGACGAGGTCGCGAATGTGGCGATGGCGTCGTATGTGTTCGGCGGGTGACGCTTCCTTCTCCCACAAGGGGACAGGGTCATCCTCAACCGTATTTCAGCTTCATGAACAGAATGCCGCCGGCGAGCAGCATGGTGATGGCGTTGGCGGCGACCAGCGGCGCATCTCCGCTGAGGAGGCCGTAGACGAGCCAGAGCGCCAGGCCCAGCACCATGACCAGGAACATGCCGAGCGAGATGTCGCCGGTGGAGCGCGTCTTCCACACCTTGATGGCCTGCGGCGCGTAGGCCACGGTGGTGCAGGTGGCGGCGGCAAAGCCGATGAGCTTGATCACGAGGGGTTCCATGCCGTTTCTATAGCATGGATTCGACCATGGTCATGCCTCACGCGCGGGCCGCCATGAGATCGCGATACAGCGCGGCATAGTCGCCGGCGCGGTTGCGCCAGGAGACGTCGGTCGCAAGCCCGCTTCGTTGCAGCCGGCGCCAGGTCGGCTTGTCGTGGAAGACGATGTTGGCCTTGCGCAGCGTGCCGGCGAGGGCATCCACTGTCACAGGAGCGAATTTGAATCCCGTGGCATCGTGGCCGGACGCATCGGCTTCGCCGATATCGACGATGGTGTCTTCGAGGCCGCCGACGCGGGACACGATCGGCACGGCGCCATAGCGCAGCGCGCAGAGCTGGGTCAGGCCGCACGGCTCGAACCGCGAAGGAACGACGAGCGCGTCCGAGCCGGCCTGGACCAGATGCGCCAGGATTTCGTCATAGCCGATTACGACGCCGATCCGACCGGGATTGGCGCGGGCCGCGGCCTGATAGCGGTCCTGCAGATCGCGGTCGCCGCTGCCGAGCAGTGCGAGCTGCATGCCTTCGCCCAGGATGGTCGGAATGGCCTCGAGCAGGAGATCGAGCCCTTTCTGCCAGGACAGCCGGCTGATGACGCCGAGCAGCGGCGCCTCGTCGGAGGAATCGAGGTTGAACTGCTGCTGCAGCACCGCCTTGTTCGCGGCCCGGAACGTCAGGTCCTCCGCGCCGAAGCGGTAGGCGAGGTGCGGATCTCCTTGCGGATTCCACACCGATATGTCGATGCCGTTGAGGATGCCGCTCAGCACGCTGGACCGCTCGCGAAGCAGACCACCGAGCCCCATGCCGCCTTCGTCGCTCTGGATTTCCTTCGCGTAGGTCGGCGATACCGTGGTGATGCGATCGGCGAATCGCAATCCCGCCTTGAGGAAGCTGATGCCGCCGAAATATTCCAGGGCCTGAACGTTGAACGCATCCCAGGGCAGGCCGATCGCACCGATCAGCTCGCGCGCGAACCTGCCCTGGTAGGCCATGTTGTGAATGGTCATCACGGTGCCGGGCCGCGGACGATCGTCGTAGTGCAGATAGGCCGGCGCGAGCCCCGCCTGCCAATCGTGCGCGTGCACGATGTCGGGCACGAAGGCCGGAACGAGGCCATGGCCGATATCGGCGGCGATGCGCGACAGCGCCGCGAAGCGCACGCCGTTGTCCGGCCAGTCGATGTCCTCGGCGGTGACATAGGGGTTGCCGGGCCGCGCATAGAGATGCGGCACGTCTAGCACGAACAGGTCGAGCCCCTCATACGAGCCCGCCAGCAGCCGTCCGGGGCCGCCGAAATAATCCGGCCAGCGCCGGAGCTCCTCTGCCCCCGACATCAGGCGCATCACGTCGGGATAGCCTGGCATCAAGGTCCGCATCTCGACGCCACGCGCCTTCAGCGCAACCGGCAGCGCGCCGGCGACATCCGCAAGGCCGCCGGTCTTGACGAGGGGATAGACTTCAGAGGCGACCGCGAGGACGCGAACAGGCGTCATGTATTGAGCCTGTCGATCATCGGCTGGGTGATCAGCGAGATGCCCTGCTCGGTGGTGCGGAAACGCTTTCCGTCGAACTCGGGATCCTCGCCGACGACGAGACCCTCCGGGATCTCGACGCCGCGGTCGATCACGACGTTCCTCAAGCGGGCACCGCGACCGACATTCACATAGGGCATGATCACGGCGTTTTCGACATTGGCGAAGGAGTTGATGCGCACGCCGGTGAACAGCAACGAGCGGCGCAGCGATGCGCCGGAGATGATGCAGCCACCGGAGACCAGCGAGCTCACCGCCTGGCCGCGCCGGCTCTCCTCGTCGTGGACGAATTTCGCGGGCGGCGTGATCTCGGCATAGGACCAGATCGGCCAGGCGCGGTCGAACAGGTCGAGCTCCGGCACGACGTCGGTGAGGTCGATATTGGCGGCCCAATAGGCATCGACCGTGCCGACGTCGCGCCAATAGGCGCGCTCGTCGCTGCCGGAGCGGACGCAGGAGGTCGAGTACTGGTGCGCCATCGCGCGCCCGTTCTTGACGACGTAGGGGATGATGTCCTTGCCGAAATCGTGGTTCGAGTTCGGATCTTCGGCGTCGCGTTTGAGCTGGTCGAACAGGAATTTTGCGTCGAATACGTAGATGCCCATGCTGGCGAGCGAGACCTCTGGCTTGCCCGGCATCGGCGGCGGATCCTTCGGCTTCTCCAGGAACTCCTGAATCCAGCCGTTCTCGTCGACATGCATGATGCCGAAGCCCGAGGATTCCGCCCGCGGCATCTCGAGGCAGCCAACGGTGACGTCGGCGCCGCTCTCGACGTGCTGGCGCAGCATCACCTCGTAGTCCATCTTATAGATGTGGTCGCCGGCCAGCACCACGATGAAGCGGCAGGCGTGGGATTCGATGATGTCGATGTTCTGGTACACTGCGTCCGCCGTGCCGACGTACCACATGGTCTCGGAGACGCGCTGGCTGGCGGGGAGGATGTCGAAACTCTCGTTGCGTTCGGGGCGGAAGAAGTTCCAGCCCATCTGGAGATGGCGGATCAGGCTGTGCGCCTTGTATTGGGTCGCGACCGCGATCCGACGAATGCCCGAGTTCACCGCGTTCGACAGCGCGAAATCGATGATGCGGGACTTGCCGCCGAAATAGACCGCGGGCTTGGCGCGCCGGTCGGTCAGCTCCAGGAGCCGGCTGCCGCGACCGCCAGCCAGGACGAATGCCAGCGCCTGACGGGCAAGCGGCTCGGGTCTCGCGGCACTCATGTCATCCTCCCACAACTCTGGCGCTCGCGAGAAGCCTCCCCCGGCCGCGCACATTGGAACCGATAGTAATGGCACGAATAGTAAATCGTGAAGGTGGTTGTTGGTTGCGAATGCACGGGAAGCTTAATGCTTTCCGGATGATCGGGCCTCAGCCGCCGTCGCGCCGGTGTCACACGCGGCGAGGTCGTTGGCCTTCGCCGGGCACCGGTTGATCAGAACGGAGGCACGCGTCTTGTGCGGTGCACGCAAATTCCAGGCTTTGACTTGGCGCAACGATGCCCGATCATGATGCTGCGATCCTTTTCCAAGCGAAAGGTCAGACAGGGAGTAAGACGATGAGGATCTGGAAGACGGCAATTGTCTGTTCGCTGGCCGGCGTGGTCATGGCGGGCCAGATCGGGCAGGCCGCGGCGGGCCCGATGCCGACCAACGTCGCGACGATGAAGGCTGCGGCCGGCGACAATGTCGCGCAGGTGCATTGGCGTGGCGGCGGATGGGGATGGGGTCTCGGTGGTTTCGCCGCCGGCGCGATCATCGGCGGCGCCCTCGCGGCCGGCGCCCCCTACGGCTATTATGGCGGCCCCTACTATGGCGGCTATGGATATCCGGGCTACGGCTATGGCTATGCCCCGGCGTATTACGGTTACGGCTACGGGCCGGCCTATGCCTATCCGCGATACTATGCCTATCCGCGATATTATCGGCCCTATCGTCCGTATTACAGCTATGGCTATTACCGGCCGTACCGTGCCTATCACCGTCACTATTACCGGAGATGGTGAGCACCGCGCGGCTAGAACGAGAGCCACACGATCAGGCTCGTGCATATTGGATGGGTGAGCAGGATTGCAGCGAGATGCAGGTGGGCCGGGCTTGAGGCGAAGCCCCGCGCATCTCGGTGTCTTTTGTCGTGCCATATCTGATCTCGCGCTGGTCCGCGCGGTGAGTTTCGTTCGGCGAGAATAAGAATAGAATACGAGCCATCGTTGGTCGATTTGACCAAGGCCCGTTCGGCAGATGCAGAGCATCGAAGTCCGCAGGCTGGTTGCAGGCTGGTTCTTCACGAACGGTAACAATGTGTGATGGCACCGCCGCCCATCGACCGGCGATCTTCCAGGAACCTTTGGGAACAAAGCGACGTTGCAGCGCCGGGCAGGCCAACCGGGGAGCGGTGCCGTGCGAGCGCAGCCAACACTATTGCTTGGTCTCGTAACTTCGTCTCTTGCCTTCATGTCGGTTGCAAATGCCGAAAGCGGGCTCGCCTCCTATTACGGATACGGGAAGGCCGGCAGAGGCGGCGAGTTGACCTGCGCCCATCGCACGCGCCCGTTCGGCAGCGTGCTTAGGGTGTCCTATAGCGGGCGCACGATCCAATGCCGCGTCAACGATCGCGGTCCCTTCATCCGCGGGCGCATCGTCGATCTCTCGGTGCCGGCCGCCCGCGCGCTCGGCATGATGAGCGCGGGCGTGGTGCGGGTCTCGGTGGAATAGGCGTCTGAGCGCGCTATAGTGCCGCCCCAAAGCAAGGGGGGCGCCATGGCCAGGATAAGGGTGGGACTCGTCGGCTGCGGCTTCGTGTCGGAGCTGCACATGTATGCGTTCCGGCGCGTCTACGGCGTGGACGTCGTGGTCGTAGCGGTTGCGGCGCGTGGCGACCACGTCGTTGAGTTCGCTGATCGGCACGATATCCCGCGCGTCCATCGCAGCTTCGCCGATCTGATCGCGGACGCAGATATCGACGTCGTCGACATCTGCACGCCGCCCAGTCTTCATGCCGGGATGATCGTCGGCGCGATGCAGGCCGGCAAGCATGTGATCTGCGAAAAGCCTTTCGCTGGCTATTTCGGCCGCGAGGGCGACGAGCAGCCGATCGGCAAGCACGTGCCGAAGGCGCTGATGTATGAGCGCGTGCTGGAAGAGATGGACGCGACGCGCGCCGCGATCGAGCGGACAGGAAGACTCTTCATGTATGCCGAGGACTGGATCTACGCGCCGGCGGTGACCAAGACCGCGGAGATCATCAAGGCGACCAGGGACAAGATCCTGTTCATGAAGGGCGAGGAAAGCCATTCCGGCTCGCACGCGGCCCATGCCGCGCAATGGACGATGACCGGCGGCGGCTCGCTGATCCGCATGGGCTGCCATCCACTTTCCGCCGTGCTCTATTTGAAGCAGGTGGAGGCCAAGGCGCGCGGCGAGAGCATCCGCGTCGCCAGCGTCACTTGCGACGTCGGCAACGTCACAGCCGGCCTCAAGCCCGAAGAGCGCAGCTACATCAAGGCCAATCCCGTCGACGTCGAGGATTGGGGCACGCTCACGGCGACCTTCTCCGATGGCACCAAGGCCACCGTATTCTCCGGCGACATGATCATGGGCGGCGTGCGCAATCTGATCGAGACCTATACGAGTGGCGGCTCGCTGTTCGCCAACATCACCCCGAACACGCATCTGATGAGCTATCAGACCAGCGAGGAAAAGCTCGCGGGCGTCTACATCACCGAAAAAGTCGACCGCAAGACCGGCTGGCAATATGTCTGTCTCGAGGAGGAATGGACGCGCGGCTATCTCCAGGAGATCCAGGATTTCATGGAATGCGTCGCGACCGGACGACAGCCGCTGTCGGACCTCGCGCTCGCCTATGAGACGATCAAGGTGAACTACGCCGGCTATTGGGCGGCGGAGGAGGGGAGAAGGGTTGTGCTGTAGGCGCGCGCTTCTCTTACCCTGCCCTGGAGGGGAGGATGCAGCGCGCCGCCCCCTATGCCCCGTAGGTCGAGCCCTTCGGCAGCGGGAATACCGGGTCCTTTGTCCTGATGTTGGTCGGCCACACCACCGAGATATGCTCGCCCGCGTTCTGCATCACCACCGGCGTCGAGCGTTCGTTCTGGCCGGAGAGCGGCGTGCCCGGCGGGAAGAACTTGACGCCGTAACCCTGGATGGTGCCGCCGGCGGGAATGTCGACGTCGAGCGCCGCTTTGCGGACAGCCTCGGGCTCGAAGCTGCCGTACTTCTCCTTGGCCACCGGCAGCACGTTGTTGAGCAGCACCCAGGTCTGGTTGAAGCCCATCGAGCAGTGTGGCGGCACGTCGGTGGCGCCGGTCTTGGCCTGGTAGCGCGAGACCATGGTCTTGATCAGATCGCCCATGCCCGGCGCGAGCTTGGCGGGATCGAGCAGCTGCGCCGGCACCGGGTCGATGTTGCAGAAATTGTCGATATCGGCCCCGAAAGTCGCGCGCAGCTTGTCGAGCTGGCTGTAGCCGGCGCCGGCCCCGAACAGCATCTTGAAGCGCAGGCCGCTCTCGCGCGCCTGGCGCAGGAACAGGGTGATATCAGGGTTGTAGCCGGCATGCGAGATCACGTCGGCCTTGGCGCGCTTGATCTTCGTGACGAGCACTGAGAGGTCGGGCGCCGAGGCCGAGTAGCCTTCACGCAGCACGACCTGGATGCCGGCCTGCTTGGCATAGGCTTCGTCGGCCGTGGCGACGCCGACGCCGTAGGGGCCGTCCTCGTGGATCAGCGCGACCTTGACGTCCTTGCGGTCCATGCCGAGCTTGGCTTTCGCATGCTCGTTGATGAAGCTTGCAAAGGCCTGCCCGTATTGATCCGAATGGATTTGCGCGCGAAACACGTATTGCAGGTTCTTGTCCTTGAATACGGCGGTCGAGACCGCGGTCGTGATCCAGAGGATCTTCTTCTGCTGCTCGACCTTGGCCGCGAGCGGCACCGCATGCGAGCTCGCATAGACGCCGTTGAGGATGTCGATCTTCTCCTGGCTGATCAGGCGTTCGGCCTCGTTGATCGCAACGTCGGGCTTGCTCTGGGAATCCGCGGCGACTGGAGCAACCTTGGTCTTGCCGCCGATACCGCCCTTCTCGTTGACGAGATCGATCGCGATCTGCGCGCCGATCGACGAGGCGACCGAGCCGCCGGCGGCGAACGGGCCGGTGAGGTCGTAGATCAGGCCGATGCGCAAATTCTCGGCTTGCGCCTGGGCCCGTGTCCAATCGAAGCTGAGTGCGGCGGCGGCAGCCGCCGAGCTCTTCAGCAGCTGCCTGCGTGAAGTCGGCATCCTATCCTCCCTCAAAACCGTCTTATGATTGGTTGTTGTTTTTTGCGAAGTATGGGGAGGGGGGCGGCGGAAAGTCAACATGGCGAAAGGTCGACACGCGGTGCGCCGCCGTACAACGCATCTGCGAAAGACGAAAGAGGCCCACCGCTCCCTGCGGAGCGATGGGCCTGACGTCGGTACGAACCGGCTACTGCGACAGCTTCACGAAGTCGGGAAACTTGAGCTTGCCCTCGGCGATCTTCTCGGGCCAGACCACGACCTGCTTGGAATCCTGCCACTGGAAGACGAGGCCGGTGACGGTGCCCGGCCCCGACTTGATGCCGTGGGTGAACTCGTCGTTCTTGCCGTAGAACTGGATCTTGCCGATCGTGCCCTCGTAATCGGTCTTCTCGAGCTCGGCGACCATCTTGTCGGGATCGGTCGAACCGGCGCGCTTGATCGCGTCGGTGATCATGTAGACCTCGTCATAGGCGGTATAGCCGGTATAGGCCGGCGCGCTGCCGAACTTGGCCTTGAACGCCGCTGCGAACGGCTTCGTCTTGGGGGTGACGGCCACATCGGGCGTTGCCACTGCAAGCGAGGGGATGCCGTCGGCGGCGCCATTGGTGTCCTTCCAGAAGGTCGGGCTCAACGCCTGCGCGCTGATGCCGAACATCGGGATCGGCACCTGCTGGTTCTTCCACTGCACCGTCGGCTGCACGCCGACATGCGAGATGCCGGTGACGATCACGTCGGGCTTCTTGGCCTCGATGTTGTTGAAGATCGGCGTGAAGTCGGTGGTATCGGGCGAGAAGCGGACGTGCTCGACGACCTTGAGACCCGCCTTGGGCAGGCAGGCTTCGTAGCCGACGTCGAGCGGCTTGGTCCACGCAGCGTCCTCGCTCATGATCGCGACGGTCTTGAACTTGAGCTTGTCGACCAGGAGGTCCTTGGCGGCGTCGCAGACGAGCTGGGCCTGAGCGGCCGAGGTCAGATAGCCGTGAAACGTGTACTTGTTCTTCTCGTAATCGTTGTGGATCGCCTTGGTGATCTCGTTCGAGGCGGCGCCGGGCGTGATCAGCGGCATCTTCAGCCGCGCCGCCCAGGGCTCCAGCGCCAGCACCACCTCGCTGATATAGCTCGCGATCACGGCGGACACCTTGTCCTCGCTCACCGCGCGCTGAAAGGCGCGCACGGAATCCGCCGAGGAGCTCTTGTTGTCGTAGGTGACGATCTCGACCTTGCGGCCGAGAATGCCGCCCTTGGCGTTGATCTCGTCGGCCGCGATCTGCGCGCCGCCCGGCGTTGCCGCGCCCGCGATCGACTGAACCTCGGCGATGACGCCGATCTTGATCGGGTCGTTCGACTGCGCGTAG
Organism: Bradyrhizobium sp. CCBAU 53415; assembly: GCF_028128735.1. Classification (NCBI taxonomy): domain Bacteria; kingdom Pseudomonadati; phylum Pseudomonadota; class Alphaproteobacteria; order Hyphomicrobiales; family Nitrobacteraceae; genus Bradyrhizobium; species Bradyrhizobium sp. CCBAU 53415. Next base: position 311,033 of record NZ_LBJF01000001.1, read on the forward strand.
GCGGGCGCCGCGAAGCACAGCACCAGCGCGGAGGTGAGCAGGCTGCCGAGAACTGAAGGTCGCATGGTCGTTTCCCTTTCGTTGTTTTGCTATTGAGACGTACGAACTAGAGAAAATCTGCGCCGGCCTCGCTGGCGAAGCGGCCGGGATCGCCCTCCCAGACGATCCTGGCATGCTCCAGCACGTAGACGCGGTCGGCATGTGGCAGCGCGAAGGTGACGTTCTGCTCGCCGAGCAGCACCGTGATCGCCGCGGTCTGCCGCAGCTTCTCCAGCGCCTTGGACAATTGCTCGAGGATGACGGGGGCAAGGCCGAGCGTCGGCTCGTCCAGGATCAGGATCTGCGGCTGCATCATCAGCGCGCGGCCGATCGCCAGCATCTGCTGCTCGCCGCCCGAGAGCGTCTGGGCCATCTGGCCCTGGCGCTCCTTCAGGATCGGGAACAGCTCGAACAGCCAGGCAAGCTGCTTGGCGCGCTCGTCGTCGGACAAATGCTGTCCGCCGAGATCGAGGTTCTCCCGCACGCTCATTTCGCCGAACAGCTCGCGCGATTCCGGACACTGCACGAGACCGCTGCGGGCAATCTTCGCCGGACTGGTGCCGCGCAGTCTGTCGCCGCCGCGCACGATCTCGCCGGTATAGGGCAGGAAGCCGGAGATGGTGTTGAACAGCGTGGTCTTGCCGGCGCCGTTGAGACCGACGATGGAGACGAACTCGCCCTCGTGAACGTGGATCGAGACGTTCTCCAGCGCCTGCGCCTTGCCGTAGAATACGCTGACGTTCTCGACCTGAAGCAAGGGCACCTTGTCCCTGAAGCCGGTCTCGGGCCGCGCATGGGTCTCCAGGGCGCCGCCGAGATAGACCTTCCGCACCGTCTCGTTCTTCATCACGTCCTCGGCCTTGCCGGTGACGATCTCCTCGCCGAGATACATCGCGAGCACGCGGTCGACCAGCGCGGCGACGCTCTTGACGTTGTGGTCGACGAGCATTACCGCGCGGCCCTCGTCGCGGAAACTTCGGATCAGCTCGGAGAAGATGTCGACCTCGGCCCTTGTCAGCCCGGCGAAGGGTTCGTCGACCAGAACGACTTTGGGGTCGCGCGCGATCGCTTTCGCAAGCTCCAGCCGGCGCAGGTCCGCGAAGGGCAGCGTTGGCGGGCGGCGGTTCATCACGTCGCCGAGCCCGACGCGCTCGGCGATCCATTTGGCGCGCTCGACCAGCGCCTTGTCCGGAAACAGCATGAACAGGCTGTCCGGCAGCAGCGCGACCAGAATGTTCTCCAGCACGGTCTGCCGGTTCAGCGGCCGCGAGTGCTGGAACACCATGCCAAAGCCCTTGCGCGCGATCTTGTGCGCGGGCAGGCCGGCGACGTTCTCGCCTTCGAAGATCACCTCGCCCGCAGTCGGGCGCTCGATGCCCATCACGCTCTTCATCGCGGTCGACTTGCCGGAGCCGTTCGGCCCGATCAGGCCGAAGATCTCGCCGCTGTTGACCTCGAAGCCGAGATTCTTCACCGCGGTCAGGCCGCCGAAGCGCTTGGTCAATCCGCGGACTTCGAGCACGGCCCTGTTTGAAAGCCTCATATCCATCACGAACGCGCCTCGCGCGAGAGGGCCGCCCCTAAGAAGCCGCCGGGGAAGAACAGCACGACGAGCAAGGCGACCGCCGAGACGATGAAGGTCGCGAGTTCGCCGGTCGGCCTCAGGAACTCGCCGGCGACGATCAGGAAGATCGCCCCGAGCGCCGCGCCAAGCACGGTGCGCCGGCCGCCGAGCACCGCTGCAACGATCACGTTGACGCCCACGGCAACGTCGACGACGGTGCCGACCGAGGCGGTGCCGAAGTAGAACACCAGCAGCGCGCCCGACAGCCCCGAGAAGAACGCGCTGACGATGAAGGCGGCGAGCTTGTGCTTGACGATGTTGAAGCCGAGCGCGCCGGCCTGCACCGGGTCCTGGCCGCTCGCCTGCAGCACGAGTCCGATCGGCGATTGCGACAGGCCGTAGAGGATGGCCGCCGAAATGGTCATGAAGCCGAGCGCGATCCAGTAGTTGGTGCCGGCGTTGATGCTGATGACGTCGGGGATGGTGAGCCCGATCTCGCCGCCGGTGAGGTCGGCGAAAACGACGATGAAGTTCTGCAGCATCAGCACCGCGACCAGCGTGGTCAGACCGAAATACGGACCGCGCACGCGCAGCGCCGGCAGCGCCAGCACGAGGCCGGCAATCACGGAGGCGAGCGCTCCCAGCACGATACAGAGATAGACCGACCAGCCGAACTGGGCATTCAGGATGCCGGCGGTGTAGGCGCCGACGCCGATCAGGAAGGTCGGCCCGAAATTCACTTCGCCTGCGAAGCCGAACAACAGATCCCAGGCCATCGCGAACACGCCGAAATAGAAGGCGACGGTCAGCAGCCCGAGCACGTAACCGGAGACATAGAGCGGCAGCGTTGCCGCAATGAGGACGAGCGCGATCGAGATGAAGAAGAGGCGCGAGGTGAAGAAGGTGGACATCTCAGCGCCTTCCCAGCAGGCCTTGAGGCCGGATGTACATCACGAACACGAGCAGCAGCAGCGCCGGGATGGTGCGATAGGCCGGCGAGACGAGGTAGGCCGTCAGCGTCTCGAGATAGCCGACCACGAAGGCGGCGATCAGCGAGCCGGAGACGCTGCCGAGGCCGCCAAGCACGACGATCGAGAACGCGCTCGCCGTCAATGGGCCGACGCTGTAGGAGCTGACGCCGAGGAACATGCCGAGCAGCACGCCGGCGATGCCGGCGAGAATGCCGTAGATCGCCCATACCACGATGTAGATGTTGGTGAGCTCGAGCCCGAGCAGCGTGACGCCACGCGGGTTCATCGAGGCCGCCAGCACGGCTTTGCCGGTGCGGGTGCGGTTCACCAGAAGCCACAGCAGCGCGATCACGAGGCAGCATACGATCGCCGTAAAAATCTCGTTTTGCGGCGTGCGGACGCCGAGGATCTCGACGACGCCCTCGACGATCGGCAGCACGGTCTTGGCGTTGTTGGTGAAGAAATAGGCGATCAGCTCCTGGATCATGATGCCCCAGAGCAGCGTTCCCGTGAGAACGAAAATCTCCTTCTCCTCATTGGGAATGCGCCGGGAATCCTGGATCGGCTTGACCACCGCGAAATAGGTGGCAAACGCCGTGAGGAGGGCGACCGCCACTCCGATCAGCGCGCCGGCATAGGTGCCGACGCCAAGCACGCTGGCCGCGGCCCAGGCCGCCACCGCTGCCGCGACCATGATGGCACCGTGGGAGAGGTTGAGCACGCCCGAGACGCCGAAGATCAGGGTAAAGCCGGTGGCACCGAGGGCGTAGAGAGCGCTGATGGCAAAGCCATCGATCAAGATCTGGAAGGCTCGCATTGATGATTGGCCGGGTGGCAGTCAAACTGCCGCTTCGAGGAACGTGCGGGGACGCAAGCGGGAAGGCTCCCGGGGAGGTCGGCCCGGGAGCTGTGTCGGCTAGTTGCTGAGCTTGACGAAGCTCGGAAACTTGATGTCGGCCTTCGCGACGTCCTTGGGCCAGACCGCGATCTGCTTGCCGTCCTGCCATTGCAGCATCAGCCCGGTGATCAGGCCCTTGCCGTACTTGATCGAGTGGGTGAACGGATCGTCCTTGCCGTAGAACTGGACGCGGCCGATCGTGCCTTCCCAGTCGGTCTTCTCCAGCGCATCGACGAGCTTATCGGCGTCAGTCGAGCCCGCCCGCTTCACCGCGTCAGCGATGTAGTAGACCTCGTCATAGGCGGTGTAGCCGGCATAGGAGGGATAGTTGCCGAACTTCTTCCTGAAGTTCTCCGCGAACGGGACTGATTTCGGCGTCACCGCGACGCCGGGACCCGAGACGCCCTGGTAGAGCACGCCCTCGGCGGCTTGGTTGGTGTCCTTGCCGAAGGTCTCGTTGGTCGCCTGCGAGGAGATGCCGAACATCGGGATCGGCACCTGCTGGTTCTTCCACTGCACCGTGGGCTGCACGCCGACATGGGAGATGCCGGTGATGATGACATCAGGCTTGGATCCCTCGATCTTGTTGAAGATCGGCGTGAAGTCGGTGGTGTCCGGCGAGAAGCGGACGTGGTCCAGCACCTTCAGCCCGATCTTGGGCAGACATTCCTCGTAGCCGGCGTCGAGTGGCTTGGTCCAGGCGGCGTCTTCGCTCATGATCACCGCCGACTTCATGTGCATCTTGTCGACGAGCAGATCCTTGGCGGCATCGCAGACCGAAAGCGCCAGTGCCGCTGAGGTCAGATAGCCGTGGAAAGTATACTTGTTCTTCGCGTAGTCGCTATGGACGCTCTTGCTGATTTCGTTTGATGCTGCGCCAGGCGTGACGAACGGCGTCTTCAGCCGCGAAGCCCAGGGCTCGAGCGCCAGCACGACCTCGCTGATATAACTCGCGATGACGATGTTGACCTTGTCCTCGTTGACGGCGCGCTGAAACGCCCGCACCGAATCTGCCGAGGAGGAGTGATTGTCGTAGGAGACGATTTCGATCTTGCGGCCTTCGACGCCGCCTTTCGCATTGATCTCGTCCGCTGCGAGCTGCGCCGCCTGCGGAATGGATGCGCCGGCAATCGCCTGCGCTTCCGCGATCACGCCGATCTTGATCGGATCTGCCGCTTTGGCCGCGCCGGACGCGGTGATCATCGCACCGACGGCTGCCGCACCAAGCGATATCCGCAATGCACCAGGGAGTATGTTTTTCATTTTGTTTCTCTCCTCTTAAACAAGCCTCTTTTGAGCTATTGGGCCGGGACTATAACGGCGGAGGCATTCTCGGCAAGTGAAACCGCATTCATGATTGTGGGAGCGGGACTAAAGTCTAGAATGCGCAGATAGAGTGTATGCTGGTCGGCAGCAGGCATGCAGATTTCGACGAGGGGCATGCGCCATGGTTCGGAGGCGCAACGTTCATCGCGCTCTAAGGTTTCTAATCGCGCTGGCGGCAGCCGATCAGCTTTTCGTGCTTGCAGCAGCGACCGCTCGGTCGGTGCCTGGCAGGATTTAGCGGCGACAGACCGATGTCGCGTGCCGATCCCGGCAATCAGCTGCGAGCACTTCGCGGACCTCGGGTCCTGAAGGTTGCTCAATTCTCCGGTCGCAATGCAGGGAGATGTCCGCTGCCGTACACTCTGTTCGATCGAAGAGAGTCCGTCATGCCTGGCCGGCCGGAAAGCAGACCTTTTCGATCGCCACGACTGGAAATATTCAGGCGCCGACGGTTCACGCCGCCGCCTGCTTTTGTCTCGCCTCTTTCAGCCCGGCCCGGCGCCTTGCGTCGCCGTGAACACCGCATAGAGCGACTGGCTAGCGGCCATGAACAGGCGGTTGCGCTTGGGCCCACCGAAGGTGATGTTGCCGCAGACCTCCGGCAGGCGAATGCGGCCGAGCAGCTTGCCCTCCGGCGACCACACCGTGACGCCGCTGTAGCCGACGGCGCGGCCGGCATTGCTGGAGGCCCAGAGATTGCCGTTGACGTCGCAGCGCAGGCCATCCGGTCCGCACTTCACGCCGTCGATCACGCAATCGCTGAACTTCTTGAGGTTGGACAGCTTGTTGTCGCTGCCGACGTCGAACACGAAGATCTCGCCCTTGCCGCCGGGTCCGGTGTCCCCCGGCCCTTTGCCGGTGGAGGCGATGTAGAGCTTCTTGTAGTCGGGCGAGAAGCAGAGGCCGTTCGGGTCGGGCACCTGGTCCTCGGTAACGACGAGGTCGATGCGGCCCGAGGGATCGATGCGATAGCAGTTGGTCGGCAGTTCGCGCTTGCCCGGCACGAAGCCGGCCGGCTGTCCGATCCGCGGATTGAGCTTGCCGCCCGCATTGCTCGGGCCGCCGCCGACGTCGGGCTCACCCTCATAGAGCTGACCGCCATAGGGCGGATCGGTGAACCAGTAGCTGCCGTCGGGATGCGCAGCGATGTCGTTCGGCGAGTTCAGCCGCTTGCCCTGATAGGAATCGGCCAGCACGGTGGCCGTGCCGTCATGCTCGTAACGCGTCACCCGCCGCGTCAGGTGTTCGCAGGAGAGCTGGCGGCCCTGGAAGTCGAAGGAGTTGCCATTGGAATTGTTGGAAGGCGAGCGGAATAGGCTGACGCGGCCGTCGTCCTCGCTCCAGCGCATCTGCCGGTTGTTGGGAATGTCGCTCCACAACAGATAGCGGCCTTGCGCGCTCCACGCCGGGCCTTCGGCCCACAGCACTCCGGTGTAGAGCCGCTTGATCGCGGTGTTGGGCTGCGCGAGATCATTGAAGGACGGATCGACCGCGATGATGTCGGGATCCCAGAAATAAGTGGTCGGCGCGCCCCGAGGGCCGAAGTCGCGCGGCGGGGTCGTAATCGTCGTCGGCGGGGCGGCAGGCCCGGTCTGGGCCAGCGCCGGGCCGGCCACGGTCGCCATGGCGCCGAGCGTAAGTCCCCGGACGAGTGTTCGTCGTGAAAGCGCAGCATCCTGGTCACGCTGCTCGTGGTCACGAGCCTCCTGGCGTGTCATCGCGTCCTCCCGATCATGTTCGCTGGCCGGTTGATCCGGCCGAGCAGGTGTGAAGGTTAATGCGGTCTATGGCTGGTTGCGAGGGTGGAATCGCGAGCTCCGAGCTCTGGTCGCAATCCCGTCACATTCGGCGCGTGCGTGCGCCACCCACAAATCGCAAGATTGTTCCGCGAGCTCGAGCAGAAATTTGCTTGCGGCAAAGCCCGGCACGTAGACGCATTCGACCCATTTTGAGCCTTGATTTCGCACATATTGCCGCGCAGAAGACGGCCGGGGGCGATGGACGGAGTTGATCGTGGCTGGCGTCATCGTATTGATCGTGTTGCTCGGAATCGCGTTCGCGGCCGGCTATTTCACCCGCGAGTTCATCTCCAGCAAACGACGTGCGGAAGCACGCCGCTGGCGCGAGTACAGTGAGCCGGATTGGCTCCCCGCCAACGCGCCGGCCAACACCAACGAGATCGCACGCGCCGCCACGGCAGCCGTGGTCACCGGCGAGCTCGGTCAAATGCTCGATCGCTGGGAGAGCAGGGCCCGCGCCCGCCGCGCGGGATAGATCGTTCGGAGTCCTCGCAGCCCGCTCAGCCTTCGTAGTCCGGATGGAGCGAATCGCAATCCTGGACCGCTTGCGTCTCCGGCAGCGACCCCGCATTCCGCTTGCGCTCCATGCGGATCTACAAGGGCTTGCGTTGCCCGACGGGCAAAACACGCGACCGCTGGGTCAACCGACCTGTGTCAAAATATTCGCCTTTACAGAATTTCTGATTTGTCGCATTCTCAGCCCATCCTGATCCGGTGATGAGGGGCGGTCGTACGTCGTCACGAGCCGCGGATCGGGCTGCGGTGGACGCGGGAGCGTCGTGCACGAGATGCGGGAGCAGGGCGGGATGAACCCCGTGAGATCCCGGCGGCGTGCGGACGAACGGCGCCTGGATCCGGGGAGGCCTTCGGGCGAAGCCGGGTCGTCTTGCGTACGGCCAAATCGCGTGGTCCTGGCTGTCGTTGCTACAGCCAAGCCTTGCGGAGATGCGCTGGGGCCCGACCGGGTCGCAAGCATCGTCAATTCGCGAGGTGACGGAGGCAAGCAGGAACTCGTCTCCGGGGAGAGCGCGCCATACGCCGTCAAACCATCGCGCAGGGAAGGCCTGGTTTCGGCTGCCCTGTGTCTCCCCTGTGCATTGCGCGTGCATTCGTTCGGCGCAGGGGTCTTATGGGTGCCAGCCGGCGCCCGGCCTTCCCTGCGCCCTTTCCAGATGAGGGCGTGACGCGAAGCGCAAGACGAAGCGCAAGACTCGGGCGCGAGGCGCCGCGGGAAGGAAAAGCTGTGCCTGCAATTCGGAAATGTGAATCGGGAGCGACGCCAATGTCCCGCTGCAACCAGGTCAGCCTCCTTGACCCATCTTTTGGCGTTGCAGTTACCGCCATTTCTCGTCTAAAAACGGGTCGCGAGCCTCCCGGCAACCAACCGTCAACGGTTTTCGCCGAGGATTTCGGGGCTCAAAGGGTCTGGCAATGCTGATTCGCGGCCAAATCGAGGGGATTTCGGGGGAGGTGGCTCGGGCCGCCGCCACGATCCCGGCCGCCTTGCTGCCCACCCTCCTTATTGGCGGCCTTCTTCTTACTTGCCCCTGAGGGCCGGCTGGGCGCCATGCGCCTGGGCGCTCAGGGGTTTGTCGAGATCACCGGACACCTCAAGCGCCAAGGGACGAAACGGTCTGAACGGCGCAAACGCTCAAAAGGAATTCTAGAAATGGCCACGCAGAACAAGTCCGAGAAGGACCGCGTCATCATTTTCGACACCACGCTGCGCGACGGCGAGCAGTGCCCCGGCGCCACCATGACCTTCGAGGAGAAGCTCGAGGTCGCCGAGCTCTTGGACGATATGGGCGTCGACGTCATCGAGGCCGGCTTCCCGATCACCTCGCAGGGTGACTTCGAGGCGGTTAGCGAGATCGCCCGCCGCTCCAAGAATTCGGTCATCGCCGGCCTGTCGCGCGCCCATCCCGCCGACATCGACCGCTGCGCCGAAGCCGTGAAATTCGCCAAGCGCGGCCGCGTTCACACCGTGATCGCGACCTCGCCGCTGCACATGCGGGTGAAGTTGAACAAGACGCCGGAAGAAGTGCTCGAGACCTCGGTCGCCATGGTCGCCCGCGCCCGCAACCAGATCGACGATGTCGAATGGTCGGCCGAGGACGGCACCCGCAGCGAGATGGATTTTCTCTGCCGCATCGTCGAGGCCGTGATCAAGGCCGGCGCCACCACGGTGAACATTCCCGACACCGTCGGCTACACGGTGCCGGAGGAATACACCCACTTCATGAAGACGCTGATCGAGCGCGTGCCGAATTCGGACAAGGCCATCTTCTCCGTGCACTGCCATAACGACCTCGGCATGGCGGTGGCGAACTCGCTGGCCGGCATCGTCGGCGGCGCGCGTCAGGTCGAGTGCACCATCAACGGCATCGGCGAGCGCGCCGGTAACGCCGCGCTCGAAGAGATCGTGATGGCGATCAACGTGCGCAACGACAAATTCCCCTACTGGAACAGGATCGACACCACCCAGCTGACCCGCGCCTCGAAGCTGGTATCGGCGGCAACCTCGTTTCCGGTGCAGTACAACAAGGCCATCGTCGGCCGGAATGCCTTCGCGCACGAGAGCGGCATCCACCAGGATGGCGTGCTGAAGGATGCTTCCACCTACGAGATCATGCGGCCGGAGATGGTGGGCCTGAAGCAGTCTTCGCTGGTGCTCGGCAAGCATTCCGGCCGCCATGCCTTCGTGCACAAGCTGGAGGAGATGGGCTACAAGCTCGGCCCGAACCAGCTGGAGGATGCGTTCACGCGGATGAAGGCGCTGGCCGACCGCAAGAAGGACATCTACGACGAGGACATCGAGGCATTGGTCGACGAGGAGATGGCGGCATCCCACGACCGCATCAAGCTGACCTCGCTGACCGTGATCGCCGGCACCCACGGCCCGCAGCGTGCGACCATGAAGCTGGACGTCGACGGCCAGATCAGGATCGAGGAAGCCGAGGGCAACGGTCCGGTGGACGCGGTGTTCAACTGCATCAAGCGCCTGGTGCCGCACGAGGCCAAGCTTGAGCTGTATCAGGTCCACGCCGTCACCGAAGGTACCGACGCGCAGGCCGAGGTCTCGGTGCGCCTGTCGCAGGACGGCCGCTCGATGACCGCGCGCGCGGCGGATCCGGATACGCTGGTGGCCTCGGCCAAGGCCTATCTCGGCGCGCTCAACAAGATCGTCATGAAGCGCCAGCGCGACACCGTGACGACGGCGGCGGCGAGCTGACAAGCGAAGCTCGTCATTCCGGGGCTCGCGAAGCCAGAACTATGATGCGCAATCGCGCACCTGAGGTCTGGTCCTTCGGACCATCCCGGAATGACGGCGCTGGTTGCGGCGAATGGCTGCCCTGCTAACGGCCAATAGCAGCGCGGTCCGGCGGCCTGTATGGATGCCGTCGGCATGAGGACGGGCCGCCCGCGCGCCGGGCGGCTTAGATAACAACAGGGAGAGATTATGCGCACCTTCGCGATCGCCGCGTCCATCGCGGCATTGGCACTCGGGCTGGCCGGGCCGGCATCGGCCCAATCGCCGATCATCATCAAATTCAGCCATGTCGTCGCCACCGACACGCCGAAGGGCAAGGCGGCGGAGAAATTCAAGGAGCTCGCCGAGAAGTACACCGGCGGCAAGGTCAAGGTCGAGGTCTACCCGAACTCGACGCTGTACAAGGACAAGGAAGAGCTCGAGGCGCTGCAGCTCGGCAGCGTGCAGATGCTGGCGCCGTCCAATTCCAAGTTCGGACCGCTCGGCATCCGCGAGTTCGAGGTGTTCGATCTGCCCTACATCCTGCCCGACCTGAAGACGCTGCGGAAGGTGACGGAAGGCCCGCTCGGCACGAAGCTGCTCAAGCTGCTGGATGCCAAGGGCATCACCGGCCTTGCCTATTGGGACAACGGCTTCAAGCAGATGAGCGCCAACAAGAAGCTGATCACGCCCGCCGACTATCAGGGCGTCAAGTTCCGCATCCAGTCCTCGCGCGTGCTTCAGGCCCAGTTCAAGGCGCTCGGCTCGCTGCCGCAGGTGATGGCGTTCTCGGAAGTCTACCAGGCGCTGCAGACCGGCGTGGTCGATGGCCAGGAGAACACCTGGTCGAACATCTATACCCAGAAGATGCACGAGGTGCAGAAGTACATCACCGAGACCAATCACGGCTATATTGGCTACGTCGTGATCGTGAACAAGAAGTTCTGGGACGATCTGCCGGCCGACATCCGCGACCAGCTCACCAAGGCGATGAAGGAAGCCACCGAATTCGGCAACGCGCAGTCGCAGAAGGAGAATGACGACGCGCTCGCAGAGATCAAGAAGAGCGGCAAGAGCGAGATCATCAAGCTTACCGCGGAGCAGAACGAGGCGATGCGCAAGGCGATGGAGCCGGTCTACAAGGACGCCGCGGGCCGCGTCGGCCAGCCGCTGATCGACGAGTTCCTGAAGGAAGCGAAGAGCACGACGAACTGATCCCAACGGACGATGAACGAAGGCTTCCGTGCGGTCCGCACGGAAGCCTTTTTGCTGCAAATGATTTCCGATCGCGGCTGGAGGTAAAATCTGCCGCTACATCTTCGTGACAGCACGCTCCCTGTCCAAGTTGTAAGTTGCGCCCCAGCCGCGCCGCGCTCATCCTCGGGACATCCTTCCAGAGGAGGTCCGTATGAAGAAGTTCACCATCGCAGCCATCGCCGTGCTCAGCATCGCCGGCTCGGGCGCGGTCTATGCCCAATATCATCGTCCATGGATGGAGCACGCCCGCCACATGCGCGTGAACCCCGAGGACCGCGCCGCCTTCGTCGACGCGCGGATCGCCGCCGTCCATGCCGGGCTGAAGCTCAACGCCGATCAGGAGAAGCTGTGGCCTCCGGTCGAGGCCGCCGTGCGGGAGTTCGCCAAGCTGCGCATCGATCGGGCCAATGCGCGGATGAACGCGGGTTCCGGTGACGCCGACAAGCCGGAAGATCCGGTCGCCCGCCTGCGCCAGCGCGCCGAGGACATGGGCGCCAGCTCCGCAGCCCTGAAAAAGATCGCCGATGCCGCCGATCCGCTCTACAAGACCCTGGATGAGGGCCAGAAACGGCGTCTCGCCGTGCTGACCCGCCACCGCGGCCCGTTCGGCGACGGCGAAGACGGCCCGCGGTACCGCCATTTCATGGACCGCATGATGGAGCGGGGCATGGACCACTTCCGGGGCGACCATTTCGACCGTGACGGCGGTCCGGACCGGGACCGCGAGGGACGGCTCTGAGCGGGCCGGGTTGCTGAGCCATTGACCTCCGCGAAGCCGCTGGAATCCAGCGGCTTTTCGCATTTGGGGGCTCGTGAGCGAAGCCTTGGAAAACTTGCGTCCCATCGCTTGCCATCCCCGGATCGCTTTGCTAAACGACCGGCCTCGCAAGGCATTGACCGCCTTTCGGGCGCATAGCTCAGTTGGTAGAGCAGCTGACTCTTAATCAGCGGGTCCCAGGTTCGAGCCCTGGTGCGCCCACCATTTAAAGTCCTTGGTTTGCAAGTCGCTTCGCCGGATGTTCGCTTGAGAACAAAACGGGTATCGTGCGACGTTTCTTGTGAATGATATTGCACGGACAGATTGCTGTGCGATGTTTCCTTCTTTCATCTTCCCCGATTTCATACAGCGCTCAGGTTCGATGGCGCAGGTCAACGACGTGCTCGTCGTAGAATGGGATATTAGGGCGAGCAAAACGGACAATCGGTTTGGCCCGCCGCCGGGTATCGGGTGCTGCAGAACCAGAACCCGGTTGGTCGGGTCGGCCCTTGATCTTCCTGCGAAACACACGCATCAGAATCAGCGGGTCCGAGATTAGACCCCCGGGGCGCCCACCAAATCAACGGCTTGGTTGGCGAGACCGTGAGCTGCCCATTTCTCAAACGGTCACTAATATTGCGTCGATCCAACGAGCAGGTCATTGGTCTTGATCTGCGATCTTGAGCAAGCCGCGCGCCGGACCTTTCTTTCGCGACGCGAGAGCCGGCACCAGCGGCATTGACTCACCCGCGATGCGCAACGCGAAATAGGCGATCGTGGCCTGAAGACCGTCCTGCAGTGCGACGCGAGGGCGCCACCCCAACAGGCGGGCGGCGGTGTCGATGACGGGCTTGCGGCGTTTTGGATCGTCCTTCGGCAGCGCCTCGAAGCGTAGAGGCGAGGCCGATTCCGTGTATGTCAGGACCTCGCGCGCTATGGCCTCGATGGTGACCTCGTGCGGATTGCCGAGATTGCAGGGGCCGGTCACGGAAGCTGAACTCTCCATCAGCAGTTGGAGGCCCCGCACGAGATCATCGACGAAGCAGAAGCTCCTCGTCTGCGTGCCACCGCCATATATCGTGATCGGCTTGCCGCGGAGCGCCTGCACGATGAAATTCGAGACGACGCGGCCGTCGTTCTCCAGCATGCGCGGGCCATAGGTGTTGAAGATGCGCGCGACCTTGATCTCTGTCCCGTACATGCGGTGATAGTCGAACATCAGCGTTTCGGCAGCGCGCTTGCCCTCGTCGTAGCAGGCCCGCGGCCCGATCGGGTTGACGTTGCCGAGATAGGATTCCGGCTGTGGATGCACCTCGGGATCGCCGTAGACTTCGCTGGTGGAGGCTTGCAGGACGCGAGCACCCTTCCGGCACGCGAGCTCGAGCAGGTTGATGGTGCCGAGGACGCACGTCTTCATCGTGCCGACCGGATCCTTCTGGTAGTGCCGGGGCGAGGCGGGGCAGGCGAGGCTGTAGATCCGGTCGATCTCGGCGCCGATCTCGATCTCCTCGCGTACGTCATGCTCGATGAAGCGGAAATTTGGATGGTTCAGCAGCGGCCTGATATTGTCGATGCTGCCCGTGAACAGATTGTCAAGGCAGATCACGGCGTTGCCGCGCTGCAGGAGCGAATCGCAGAGATGCGAGCCGATAAAGCCGGCTCCGCCGGCGATCAGAACGGTCGGCACGCGGGGAAGCGTAGGGATACGGGTTTGCAGTGTCATGGCAAGCACCTTCAGAGGTCGGCGACCTGAACCGGCCGGCCGGCGGGAATCCGCACGGATTTGCGGCGGCGCCGCGCGGTGGCTTCGGCATAATAGGCTTCCAGCTGGCGGGCCCGATGATCGGCGGTGTGATCGCTCAGAACGCGCCGGCGCGCGCTCTCTGCGATCGAGCGTCGGCGTTCCTCGGGCAGGTCGCGCAGGATCTCGATGACATCGCGCGCCGTCGAAGCCAGCAGGATTTCTCGCGACGGTTCGAAGATCGTCTCTATGCCCGGCCATCGGTCGGAAATCACGGGCGTACCGCAGGCGGCTGCCTCGAACAACCGGACGCTCGGTGAGAAGCCCAGCGCACGCATGTCGGCGCGCGTCGCATTCAGGGTGAACCGCTGTCCCGCGTAGAACGCCGGATGCTGCTTAGGCGCGAGGTGCTCGATACGCATGACATTGTCAGGCCAGGCGATGTGCGCAGGATATTGCGCGCCCGCGACGGCGAACTGCTCCGAAGGCAATGTCCGCGCCGGGGAGAGCAGCAATTGTTCGAGGACGGGTTGCCGATCCTCGCTGTAGGTCCCGAGATAGCCGAGCGTCCATTTCGTTTGCGCCGGTTGCGGTGCGTACGTGTCGGTGTCGGCGCTACAGTAGAGAGTCCGTGCCAGCGGGCTGCCGTAGCGCTGCTCGATCATCTGCGGCACGGGACCGCCGGCGAAGGACAGATAGAGGTCGAATCGCGGGATCATCGCGGCGGACAAGTAATCGAGGCCCTGGTCGAGCCGCGCCAGCGTTACCGGGGTGTCGATGTCGTAGAAGGCGGTGATTCCGCGCGCATGGCTTGTGATCCATTCGGAGATGGCAATGCCATCCGGTACATAGGACCCGATGATGATGAGGTCGGCGTCCTGGATCATTTTCCCGAAGCGGCGGGGGAGATCCTTCAGCGACTGGTAGAGCTCGACCGTCCACGACGGCGGCTTTGTGAGATCGCGATGCTCGCGATACCAGGCAGTGTCGCGCTCCAGGAAGGTGACTCGGTGGCCTCGTCGCGCCAGGGCCTCGATCAGGGCGCGATAGGTCGTGGCGTGACCATTGCCCCACGATGATGTGACCGAGAGACCGACGACGACGATGCTGAGAGTCATTCCGCTGCCTCGATGCGCGAGCTGCTTCCGACAAAGATTTGGTTGAACTGGCGGGCGCGATGCCGATAGGTGTGTTGGCTCAGGATGCGAGCGCGGGCACGCCTTGCAATCGCAGCGGCGCGATCGATGCTGAGCGCGCCGAGATGGCTGGCGACCTCGACTCCATTCGACGCCACCAGCACCTCGCGATCCGGCTCGAGGAATTGATCGATGCCGTCCCATTGGTCGGTGATCAGGCAGGCACCGGCCCCGATCGCTTCGAAGACCCGCGTCGGCGGCGAGAAACCGTAGCGCGCCATGCTGTCGCGATTGACATTGAGCGTGGCAAGGCCAGAGCCGAAGAATGCATTGTGCTCACGGGTTCCGACATGCCCGATCTTCCGGACGTTGCTCACCGTCTCCTTGGTCTCCCAGCCGGAGCCGCCGAGGACGAAACTCTTGTCCGGCAGCTCGCGTGCGACGTCGAGAAAGAAGTGTTCGACGCGCTGCTCACGATCGGGCAGGCGATTTGCCAGCAGGCTGAGATCGCAGGCGAAGCTCGGTTTGAGCGGAGACGGAAAATGCGTCTCGGGATCGAGCGCGTTGTAGATCGGCACGCAATCGCGCGCACCATTCGCGCGGTAGGCCGATACGACGCCATCGCCGCCGCCGTAGGTCAGGACCATGTCGTAGGAGGAAACCGCGCGCCGTAGATGATGCTTGGGGTCGCTTGCCATGGCTTCGAGCGTGGCGGGAGCATCGACGTCCCAGTAGATCCGCATAGTCTTGGCGGGCAGGGCCGCCACAGCAAGCTCCAGCTCGGTATCGAAGACGCCGACGCCGCTGGCCTTGATCAGCATATCGGCCGATCGCGCGGCCGCCTCGAGCGAGCCGCGCCAGCCGTCGGCCGTCGCCGGGTAGACGACCACCTTGGCCCAGTCGGGATCGGCGATGTCGCGATGGGCCTGCCGCTCGAAGGCGTCGGGCTCGAAGAATGTAATGTCGTGTCCGAGCGCCGCAATCTGCTTGAGCATGCCGCGGTAGTAGGTGGCGGCACCGTTCCAGTAGGACGAGACGAGGCTGGATCCGAAGAAACAGATCTTCATGCGGAGGCTCCGATGTACCGCAGCGGTCGCGACGATGAGGCTGACGTGCGGATGTCCGCAGCGATGTCGACCAGCTGTTGGGCGCGATGACGACAGGTGTGACGCTCGCGGATCGCCCGAAGGCCGGTCTCGATCATGGCGGAAGACAGCGCTTGATCGTCGAGAACGGTGCGGAGCGCGCGCTTCATCTCTGTTCCATTCGCCGCCTTGAGATAAGCGCCACCCGGAAACAGGCCTTCCGCGTCGGACCACGGGGCCGACACCAAGGGAACTCCGCAGGCGAGCGCCTCGAACACGCGGATGGTGGGGATTCCCGGAAGCGACCGTACATAGGGCCCTCGCGGAACATGGATGGTCGCGCGGGCGCCGGCGAAGGCGACCGGCGCCCAATGTGCCGGCAGCCAGCCTCCGTGGCGGATGCCCGCGGCCCGAATGGTTTGAAGGGCCGTACCGGAATAACGCACGCCATAGACGCTTGCGCACAGCTTCAGCTCGGCGACCGGGTCGACGAGAAATTCGCCGAGCTCGGCGCTACGTTCTCCGTCACCCCAATTGCCGATCCAGACCAGATCGTCGGTGTGTTCGACATTCGGCAAAGGGCGATACATCGCGACATCGGCACCCTCGTGCCATGTATAGGCCCGATCGCCCCAGCCGAGCTTCGCGTAGATCTGGCGCAGGACTTCTCCGAACGCGAGCACGCCGTCGAACGCGTCGAGATCGAACTGCGCGAGCTCGTCGGGCGCGGTCACCGCGCGATGATGGGTGTCGTGGAACAGCAGCGTGAAGGGAGCACCGTGGGCGCGCTTGTGCCCGATCTTTTCGATCACGTCAGGCGAATTCCACTCATGCACGACGACGAGATCGGCTCCATCGAGGGCTTCGTCAAAATCAAGCGAGGCGTCATAGCGGCGGATGGAGATGCCCGGGAAAAGCTGGCCGACGTCTTGCAAGGCTTGGCTGCCGGCCTCACGGATGGCATTCAGCCGGCTCCAGCCGTCGATCGGCTCGAACACGACGACCTCATGTCCGAGTGCACGCAGCTCACGGGCATAGCCGCGCAGGAAGTGCGCGTTGCCGTTGTTCCAGCAGGAGGTGAACGCGTGATAGAACAGGACGCATTTCATGCGCGCACCTCGATCTCGCCCAACTGTGAGGTTGCCCGATTGGGCGCGAGAAGCTCCTCGTAGAGCTTCAGATAAGCGTTGGTCGCGCGCGCGAGCGAATAGGTCAGAGAGTGCTCATAGGCGGCGCGTTGCAGACGGGCTCTTCCGGAGTCATCGGCGCAGAGTCCGGCGAGGGTTTGGTGCAACGCCTGACCATCGCGTGGATCGAAGAACAGCGCAGCGCCGGTCCATAACTCCCTGAACGTCGGAATGTCCGACAGCACGAGCGCGCACCCGGCGGCAGCGGCCTCCAGAACCGAGAGGCCGAACGGCTCGTACAGCGCCGGGCTCACGAAGATTGCCGCGTGCTCGAGGTGTCCACACAAGGCACTGTGCGGCAATTGTCCGAGCCAGGTGACCCCCGTTGATGCATCCGCATTGGCAGGGCCCGCGATCTGGACCGGCCAGTCCAGGCCAGGTGCAGCTGCCGACAGAACTTCGATGTTCTTGGCACGATCCCAGAGCCGGCCGGCTGCGAAGATGAGCTCTCGCTTTCGACCTGGCGGAGTTCCAGCAGCCATCCCGTTCCAGATCACGGCTCCGGGCGAGAGGGGATGATAGATTCCCACGATGTCGTCGTGGAACGATTTGCTCGGGCACACCCAGGCCTGCGTGCCGTTTAGCGCTGCGGCGACCCGTTCGGTATAACGGACCCAGCGGGGCTCGCCGAGCCACGACGTATCGCGGCAGGCCAGCGCCCACGAATTGACGCAGGAGTGCGCCACCACCATAGCCGGCGCGCGCCACGGCAAGGTTGCTTCGCGAAAACTGTTGAGGTGGACGATATCGGGCTTGAAGCGGGCTTCGAGACCGAGGAGGGCGCGTCTTGCCTTGGGCAGGTCGCGGCCTTCAGGGTCTTGCCATTCGAGAGCAAGGTCGGTTTCGACGAGGTCAACTTGCGAGTCGCCCAGCATCTCGCGTTGATCGGTGCGCGCGGGCGGCCCCACCGTCGCGAGAGTGACATCGACACCTGTGGCGGCAAGGCTCGAAGCAAGGGTGCAGGAATAGGTCCATACGCCGCCGACGGTGTCGGTCGTCATCAATACCCTGATGTCCGTATCTCCGCTCATGACGCCACCGGATGTTCGAGGGCCTCGAGCGGGACGGGACGGTCGTTCTGCACGTCGCTGAACTGATCGAACATCCCGAGGTAATGCCGGTGCGCGCGCTCCCAGGCGGAATCGTCCGCCTCGCCCCAGAGCTTTCGGTAATCAGGCGAGCCGGGATAGGGGTAGAGGGGGACCGGATCGTTGGCCCAAATGCCGGCATTCTGCATCTTGCTCCGCCAGCGCTGCACGACGGGATCCTCGTCTTCGGGCACCTCGATCAAATTGGCCTGCACGAACGGGACGTGACGGCGAGCTTCGACCAGGCGGTCGGCAAGCTGGTCGGTGGTCATCCTGCAGTTCTTGGCGAGCGCGGCGCGTCCTTCGACGGTGAGACTCTCGATTCCTGCCTCGATCGAGACGCAGCCGGCGCGGCCGAGCAAAGCAAGCATGTCCGGCTTCCACAAATCGATGCGCGTCTGCACGCCGAACTTGAGGCCCCGCGTGCTCAGTCCGTCAAGCAGTTCGGGGGTCGGCAGGAAGATCTCGTCGATGAAGTAGACATATTCGACGCCTTGTCCGCGCAGGCGATCAATCTCGTCAAGAATGACAGCGGGTGGCCGCTTGCGATAGGTGTTGCGGAAATTCTCCTTGGCGCAGAATGTGCAATTGTATGGACATCCCCGCGACGCTTCGACCTCTGCACCAAGGCCGACCGGATCAGCCTCGAAACGGTGATGATGGTGATGATGACGCCGGATCATTTCATCCGGCCAATCGAGCACCGGCTGATCTCTGAAGTCCACGGCCTGCGGGCCGCCGTTGACCCGGACCGAAACGCCTTCTGCAAAGCACAGGCCTGGAAAATCGCGCTGCCCATTTGCCAAGCGCAACAGGGATGCCTCGCACTCGCCCATCACGACGATGTCGACGGCGAGCTTCCTGAGAGCCGCCCGCGGCGTCGTCGAGCCGTGGGGCCCGACCGCAACCAGGGTCGGTGCAAGGTCCCGCATGGCCAGTGCAAGCTCCTGCGGAACGCGCAGTTCAGGTGGTGCACAGCGCCAGAACAGGTAAGTCGGAGCCGTTGTGATGACGATCAGGTCGGGGCCGAATGCGCGCAGCTCGGCTTCTATGTCCCCAAACGACAGATCGAACATGTGTGCGTCGAGCAGCAGCGTCCGATGCCCGGCCGCCTTCAGGTAATGCGCGGAGATCCCGAGCTCGAGCGGAAGGTGGGGAGATCGGCAGCCGAAATAGATGCTGCCGCCGAAATCCCAATTCGGGTTGATCAGGGCGATGCGTGTCATGCGAGAGCCTCGCGGCTGCCGTGAGCTGCTCCGAAACGGCTGTCCAACCAGGTGTGCAGCGAGCGAAGGCCCTCGGCGACTGAAACCTGCGGCGCCCATCCGAGTGCCGTCGATAGCGCGCGCGTGTCAGTGACGTACCACGGCTGATCGCCTGGGCGCCAATCGGCGAAACCGTAGGCGACCTCGCGACCCGTAAGTTCGGCGATGTGGTCGATGAGCTCGCGCAGGCTGACCGCGTTAGCCGGGCCGCCGCCGAGATTGAAGACCCGCCCGCGCGCGAGCGCGATCCGGTCGAGCACTGCGAGCCAGGCTGTGGCCGCATCGGACACATGCAAGGCGTCGCGAACTTGATGGCCGTCGCCGTAGATCGTGAGTGGCTTGCCACGGATCGCGCTCAGCAGGAAATGCGCGATCCAGCCCTGGTCCTCGGTGCCGAACTGGCGCGGTCCGTAGATGCAGCTCATGCGCATCACAACGGTCTGAAGGCCGTAGACCCGTGCATAGTCGTGGACGTACTGGTCCGCAGTTCCCTTGGAGCAGCCATACGGACTGTAGAAATCGAGCGGAGCGTTCTCGGAGATGCCGTCCGCCAGCAGGGGGCTGGTGGGCGTATAACGGCGGCCGGTGAGTGCGATCTCGCTGTCCTCGATCAGGCGGCCATAGACCTTGTTGGTGGAGGCAAAAATGACCGGCGCGGTGCTGTTGTGCAGCCGGACCGCTTCGAGGACGTTCAGGGTACCACGTGCGTTGATCTCGAAATCGGCTGCCGGGTCGCTGAGGCTGTCGGTGACGGCGACCTGGGCCGCCAGATGCAGCACGGCGCGGGCCTCGCGCACGGCGTCGATCACGGGAATCGGCTCGCGAATGTCGGCCACCGCAATGCTGACGAGGTCGCCATGCCTGGACTTCAGCCATTGCGCGTTCTCGCGCACGCCGGCACGGGCCAGATTGTCCAGCACCAGCACGGGCTCGCCGCGCTCCGCCAGCCGGTCGGCTAGGTTGCAGCCGATGAAGCCGCAGCCACCGGTGATCAGAACGGGCCTATTGTCTCGCTCATTCATCACGCAACCAATCCTCGCTGCAGCAATTCCTGGGTCGCCCGCTCGGCCTGGTCGTCCGCGATCTGCCCTGCGAGATAGCCAGCAAGCTCCTCGAGACCGTCCTTGAAGGTGACGTGCGGCTCGAAACCCAGCAGATCGCGCGATTTGCCGATATCGGCGAAGCAGTGCCTGATGTCGCCGGCGCGGTATTTTCGCGTGATCTCGGGCGCGATGTCGCCTCGCCCCATGACATCGGCGAGGTCTTCGGCTACCGACAGGATGCTCCGGCTCCGGCCCGAGCCGACGTTGAAGACGTCGTGCGCATGCTCGGCTTCCAGCGCGATGCGGCAGGCGCGGGCGACATCATGCACGTGAACGAAATCGCGCCGCTGCTCACCGTCCTCGAACACGAGCGGGGAACGCCCGTTGAGGAGCCGTGCGGCGAAGATGGCGAGCACGCCGGTATAGGGATTCGACAGGGCCTGACGGGGACCAAAGACGTTGAAGAAGCGCAGCGCCACGGTCGGGATGCCGTAAGCCTTGCCCGTGATCAAACACAGGCGCTCCTGCGCGAACTTGTTCAACGCATAGACCGAGCTGAGCGAGGGCAGCTTTGTCTCCGGCGTAGGAAGCGGCTCGAGGCAATCGCCCGTGATGTCGCGCAACTCCCATTCGCCACGGCGAAGCTGCTCGATCGATCGTTCGTCGCAGGCGACGACGCTTTGATCGGACCTGCGGTAGAGGCCCTCACCGTAGATGCTCATGGAGGAGGCGACCACCAGCCGCGCGACCGGGCGCCTGGACAGCGCCTGGAGGAGGACAGCGGTGCCGAGTTCGTTCGTTCGAACGTAGGGCTCGATGTCGTACATGCTCTGGCCGACGCCTACCGCGGACGCAAGGTGCAGCACCATGTCGGCGCCGCGCAGGGCATGCTCAACGGCACCACTGTCGGTCACGTCACCAACGACGAGTTCGGCATCGTCGGCGAGATAAGACGGGCGCTGGCGGTTGCCGCCGTGCACCTGCGGCGAGAGATTGTCGAGCAGACGAACCTCGTAGCCGGCGGCGAGCAGCACATCCGTCGCATGTGAGCCGATGAAGCCGGCGCCGCCTGTGATCAATACCCGCGTCATTCACCGCTCCGTACAACCGCATGACCGATCCGGTCGAGATCGATCGATGATGTCTGGTGAAGCGCGCTTTCTGAGTGGTCGGACGACCTGCGCGCCGGTCACGTTTGGAGTCAGAAGCGATGCAAGGAATGTTCGTTCCTCGAAATTGTACAAACGAATATTTCTCTAACCTGGATCAATAACCCAAGTGAATCGGCGCGCCGTTGCCGCCTAGAAGTGCACGCCGTGAAGGGCGGCCGGCAGATCGAGATGCCTTGCCGCGGTCGCGCCGATGTCGGCGAAGCCAATGCGCTGGCCGATGGACGAAGATGATCGCGCGGACCAGGCCAGGATGGGCACCTGCTCGCGGGTGTGATCGGTGCCGCTCCAGGTCGGATCGCAGCCATGATCGGCCGTCATGATCAGAAGGTCGTCGCTTCGCAGACGGGACATGAGCTCGGGAAGGCGGTTATCGAGGGCTTCTAGTGCTGCGGCATAACCGCTGACGTCGCGGCGATGGCCGTAAAGCGTGTCGAAATCGATGAAGTTGGCGAACAGCAGTCCTCCATCCGCCAGGGTCGCCAGCCCTTTCAGCGTGGCGTCGAACAGCGCCATGTTGCCGTCCCCGCGCAAGTTTCGCCCGGTCGCGCGATGGGCGAAGATGTCGTCGATCTTGCCGATTGTCACGATGTCACGCCCTTCACTCGCGGCGAGATCGAGGATAGTCATCCCGGGCGGGGGTACGGAAAAGTCGCGACGATGGGCGGTCCGCTTGAAGTCGCTCGCGCCTGTTCCGATGAACGGCCGCGCGATCACGCGGCCGATATTGAGGGGATCGAGTAGCCGTCTTGCCATCGCGCAGATCTCATAGAGATGTTCGAGGCCGAAGGTCTGCTCATGCGCGGCGATCTGGAACACGCTATCAGCGGACGTGTAGCAGATCGGCATCCCCGTCTGCATGTGACGCTCGCCGCACTCGGCAATGATCTCGGTCCCCGAGGCGTGGCAGTTTCCGAGGATTCCCGGCACTCCGGTTTGCTCGCAGAAGGCCTTTGTCAAACCCGCGGGAAAGCACGGCGTCGTTCGCGGGAAATAGCCCCAGTCGAACGGAACGGGTACCCCGGCGATCTCCCAGTGGCCCGAAGGCGTGTCCTTGCCTTTGGAAATCTCGCTGGCGCATCCGAATTGCCGATATGGCGCCTCACCGTCCAGCCCCGGTGGTATGCGCCCCGTGGCGAGGCAGCAGGTCTCCCCGAGGCCCAGCGCCACGAGATTGGGGAGCCGGAGCGGACCCTCGCGTGCGCCGCTGTCGGCGCGGCCGGCCATGCAGGCTTCCGCGATGTGACCGACGGTGTCGGCGCCTTCGTCATCGTAGCGGGCAGCATCCGGCGCGCCGCCGATGCCGACGGAATCCATCACCAGGATCAGGGCACGCATGTTGGCTCTCTGATGGGTGGATCGGCCGAGGCTGGGAGGGACGCTAGACCCGTTCTCGTGCAGTAGCGATCGACCATCGCCGCGCAGAAATCGGCAAATTCGTTGACGTCGAGCGGCGGGCTGGTGTGATGCGGCGCGATGCCCCGATGTTCGGGCGTGAAGCAGAACGTGACCGTAACCTGGAACTCTGCCAAGGTCTCCATCTGGCGGTCGAACCAGTCGAGCGCATTCGGGCGGAAGCTGTCGGCCCATGACAGACCGGTCCGCAGATGAGCGACGCCGAGACGGCGCATCCAATGCACCGCGTCGTGCAGGCGGTGATCCTCGAAATGGAACCACTGGCACAGGCCCATGGCGGGCGCATAGGCGCCGAACTGATCGGCGGCGACCTTGGGCGTGCCGTCCTCGCGCAGGAGACCCATGTGGAAATGCCTGTAGTAGGATGAGCCTTCGGCTTCCTTATGCCGCGTTGTTGCTTCCCAGGCCGAGGGAAGATCATAGAGACTGTACCAATGGATACGCGGAGCACGGTCAATCAGCAGTTCGGCGGTGCGCGACAGGCCCCAGGCTTGCACCTCTTCGGCACCGAAGGAGGAGATGCCGACCTCGGTTACCCACACGGGCAGGGTAGTGACCGCTTTGATGTCTTCGAGCTTGGCGGGCCACTCGCCGATCTGCCACAGGTTCCAGTCGAGCGGAAAGCCGTGCACGGCGACCGCGTCGAAATGGTCGAGCACGCCGCGGCTTTGCATGTTGCCCATGAAGGATGGATCGATCGGCGAGATGCCACCGAGGACGATAGGCAGTGCGGGCCGCGTACTGCGAATCGCCTTGCCGGCTGCGGTCGCAAGGTTTGCGAACATCGCCCAGTCCGGATCGATCAGGAGATCCCAATGCGACTTGTTGTTCGGCTCGTTCCAGATCTTGGCGGCCTCGATCATCAGCTGGTGCTCCGGGATGGATAGACGGGTCCGTCGATCTGCGGCCGTTCCGTTCGCTTGCAGAGATAGACTTCTTCTTCCGGATGCGCGACGATGGCAAAGCCGGCGCTGCGCAGCATGGCCTCGACGCAGGCCCGGTTCGGCACCCACCAATTGGTGGGATCGTCGGCATATTTGTGCTCGATGAAGTGCAGCCTGGGATAGCCGGCGGAATCGAACTGGTCGGTGGTCCAGAAATCGTAGTTTGCGTCGATCGCGTCGACATGGCTGGCGCCGCGCTGCATCGACTGGAACAGCAGGAGATCCTTGGCGACGTGCTCGTGGATGAGATCCAGCGCCAGCAGCGGATGGCGCAGATGGTAGAGCACGCCCATGAAGATCACGAGATCGAACTTTTCGCGGAGCTGTCCGACATCATAGGCTGACATCTTGCGGAATTCGATCCTGAGGCCGTTCACCTCCGCGGCGAAGCGCGCCTGCGCCAGGTACTCCTCGTCGGTGTCGAGCCCGAGCACGCGCTCGGCGCCTCGCCGCTTCATCTCCATGGCATAGAAGCCTGCGTTGCAGCCGATATCGAGCACGGTCTTGCCTTCGAGACGGTCCGGGATGATCCTCGAGAAGCGCCGCCATTTCACATTGGGATAGTCGCCGAGGAAGTGGGTCGGTGCGGTCGGCACGCCGTTGAGGTCGAGGTTGTGGAACCACGGGCCGAGCGCGTCGACGCGCCTTCGGATTTCCTCACGCGTGAGCAGCGCTCCAGTCATGCCGTCGCTCCATTCTCCATTGCATGGGTCGGTCGAGCCTCATCGGACGAGGCGCCGGCCCGTAACCGCGACCGGCCGTCTGTGCCGGTGCGCTCGGCGAGCAGAGCCATCGCGGTGCGATAGCCGTCGACGGTCCCGACATCGACATAGGATTCGCCTGCCTTGATACCGATGCCGAGGCCGCCTGCCTGGAGATAGGCGTTGACCAGCGTTCCAAAATACTCGTCGCGTCGGTCTCGTTCGTGCCAGAGCGTGTGCAATTCACGAAAGCCGATCGCGGACATTCGGAATGCGCCCCAGATCCACCGCGATGTCGGATTCGGCTGCTTGACCTGGATCTCCCGCACGCTCTCGCCATCGAGCACGACGGCGTCGAAGAATTCCGGGCGCTCGACGGGGAAGAGCAGGAATGAGAGGTCCACATCGGGCAGGGCCTGCAGAGCGGCTTTCGGAAACCAGACGGTGTCGGGCAGGCCGACGACGACGTCCTCGTCATGTCCGACGACGGTGCCGGCCCTGAAGACGGCGTCGCACAGGCCGGAGGCGTCGGGCTGGACGACATAGGCGAGCTGGGCGTTGCCGTAGTGATCGCCGAAATATTCGAGAATGTCGGACTTGCCCGGCGAGATCACGAAGCAGATCTTGTCCGCGCCGCCGAGGATCAGGCGCTCCAGCAGATATTCGGAGACTGCGCAGGGACGCTCGATGCCATCATCGCGCCGACTTCCGACGGGCAATAGCTCTTTGGAGAAAGCCAGCGGCTGGATACGACTGCCGCGGCCCGCAGCCGGAACGATTCCCCACATGTCAGGCCTCCTCGGATTGCTGTCGACGCGCGCCGCCGGAGACCCCCTGCTCCAGCAGCGCCACCAGCTCGCGCGCACGTTTGTCGGATGTGTGCTGATCCATCGTACGCTCGTAGGCTCGCCTGGCGATGGACTGGAGGTCGGCGCTTGACAGCGCCAACGCGGCCAGAGTGTCCTGTGCATCGCGGGCGATCAGGATCTCCCTGTCAGGTGTGAAGAACTCTTCGATGCCGGGCCAGTCGTCGCTCAGGAGCGGAACTCCGCAGGCCGCCGCCTCGAACAGACGGCCGGAGGGGCACCAGCCCATCTCCGCCATGGCCTTGCGCGTGACGTTGAGGGTCAGGCGAGAGGACGCAAAAAATGGCGCGTGCTCCGATGGGGGCAGATGTCGCACAAAGTAGATGTTGGGCGACCATGGAAAGTCGTCAGGATATTGCGCTCCGCCGATCAGGAAGCGCAGGTCCTGCCGGGCTCGCGCCGGTTCGACGAAGAGCGCCTCGAGCCCGCGCTGGCGGTCTTCGGAGTAGGTCCCGAGATAGGACAGATCCGCGCGATAGTGTGGCTCGAGCGGCACCGGCCGATGAACATCGCTATCGACGTGGCCGTACAGGGGACGGATATTGCGGGCGCCGAGCCGGTTCCGAAATTCCTGGACGACGCGAGGTCCGCCGGTGAAGCTGAGGACGAGCGCGAAATCGCGTAGACCTCGCGCGCCGATATAAGGCACAGCTTCACCGGCCATAAGCCGCGCCAGCGTGATCGGAGTATCCAGATCATAGAAGACGGGAATGGCGCGCCCTTCGGACATGATCAGGTCGGTGGCCGCAATTGCGTCGGGACAGTAGGACGTCACGATCGCAACATCTGCATCCGTGACGTCACTGCGGGCGAGGGAGCGGGTCTCCTCCCAATTCGAAAAAAGCCGCAGCAGCCCACCGGGCAACTCATTGAAGTCCCGGGCACCTGCATAATAGGGTACGTCGCGCTCGTAGAAGACGACGGTGTGGCCGAGACGTGTGAGATGCTTGCAGAGACCGCGCCACAGCGTCGCGTGGCCGTTGCCCCAGGACGAAGAGATGGTCAGGCCGAAAATGACGATTTTCACGCCGGCACCCGCTGATTGATGCCGATGATCCTGAATCCGCGTCGATCGGCACGGAGGGTGCTGACGCTCGAAGGATCGACCGTGATCGAAAGAAAGTCGTCGAGGCGCATGCGCGCGTAATGCAACAGCGCCGAGCGAATGGGTTCGGCGTGGCTGATTGCGATCACCGAGTCCGCAAGCGGATCTGAGCGCAGTTGCTCCAGATGACGGACGACGCGGGTCTGGAGCGAGCGCATGCTCTCGCCTCCGGGTGGGCGAGTGCTGCCGCGACGGCTGTTCCAGCGCGACCATTGCGGATCCTCACGGAGTTCCTCGAAAGACCGGCCGGTCCATTGGCCGTAGTCGAGCTCGTCGAGAGCAGGAACGATCTCGATTGGCAGTCCGAAGCGCGCGGCCAGGATGCTGGCCGATTGCATGCAGCGCCGCTGCGGGCTCGACTGGATCAGCGTCGGCCGGGGGCCTAGTCTGGCGGCACAGCGCGTCATCTCCTCGCAGCCGATGTCGTCGAGGGTGACGCCGCTCATCCGGCCGCAGAGCGTGCGGTCGAGCAAGGCATGGTGACCGTGGCGCACGAGATGAATGATCCTCGTCATCCGCTGAACACCTTGTCATCGATGAAGGCGCGGGTCCGCCGTCCCGCCTCCTCGTCGGTGAACTGCTGCGGCGGTGATTTCATGAAATAGCTGGAGGGACCCGTCAGGGCGCCGCCCTGGCCGCGATCCATGGCAAGCTTGGCGCAGCGGACCGCGTCGATAACGACGCCCGCCGAGTTCGGGGAGTCCCACACTTCGAGCTTGACCTCGGCGCTCAAGGGCACCCCACCGAAGGTCGTGCCTTCGAGCCGGATGAAGGCGAGCTTGCGGTCGGTCAGCCACGGGACGTGGTCGCTCGGGCCAACGTGAATGTTATCGGGGTCCATCGGTACGTCGAACTGGCTGGTGACGGCCTGCGTCTTGGAGATCTTCTTGGAGGTCAATCGCTCGCGTTCGAGCATATTCTTGAAATCGGTGTTGCCGCCGACGTTGAGCTGATAAGTGCGGTCCAGCCGCACGCCGCGGTCGCGAAACAGATTGGCGAGCACGCGATGCAGGATGGTGGCGCCGACCTGGCTCTTGATGTCGTCGCCGACGATCGGGAGCCCCGCCTCTTCGAACCTTCGTCGCCAATCCGGATTGGAGGCGATGAAGACGGGAATGCAATTGACGTAGCCGCAGCCGGCTTCGATCGCGCGCGCTGCGTACCATTCGCTTGCGCGCTGCGAGCCGACGGGCAGGTAGGACACCAGCACATCGGTTCGAGACATGGCCAGCACTTCTGAGACGTCGGCCTGCGGACCGTCGGCGACCGGAACATCATTCTCGAGATAGTGCCCGATGCCGTCCATGACCGGGCCACGCTGAACGATCACGCCGGTCTGATCGACGTCTGCGAAGTGGTGCGTGTTGTTCGGCTTGGCAAGGATGGCATCGGCGACATCGCGCCCGACCTTGCCTGCGTGAACGTCGAAAGCCGACGCGATCTGGATATCGCTGATGTGATACCCGCCGAGATCGACATTCATCAGGCCGGGAACGGGCTCGTTCGACTTGGCATTTCGATAATAGGTGAGACCCTGGACGAAGGAGCTTGCGCAGTTGCCGACACCGACGATACCGACGCGCACCCGGCGCCTGTCCTGAAGACGGGAATGCATTGACGAAAACCTCCGGGAAAGACGCAAGGGCATCGGCGTAAGTAGATCGGCGAACGTGCCGGAAGGTATGTTCGTTCCTGCGCTGGGGATGCCGTGCCGGCGGCGTGGATCGATTCCCGGCAAGAAAATGCAGCAAGCTTAACCTGGGATAGAATCTGCCGGTGCGAGTACGGAACGAATATCATCCAGGTTGAAGATGAAGAAGATGATGATGGTCGGCGTGCACGAGCTCCTCGCGCCGGTGAAGAACAAATCTTCCCGACCCGCGTTTCACCGCAGATGGTCCGATGCGACGCCCTGACGGTGCCGGGCCTGCAACGAGCGAGGTGTCACATGACGTCCAAGACCCAGAACAGCGAAGCCGAGCAGACCACCGATCACGCTGCGATCCGTAAATGGGTGGAGCAGCGCGGCGGACGGCCGGCGACGGTCAAAGCGACCGAGGAAGACGGACATGCCGGCATCCTGCGTATCGATTTCGATCCGCCGGATGAAGGGCTCGACCGGATCGGCTGGGACGAGTTCTTCGATAAGTTCGACGAAGCGGGCATTGCATTTCTGCATCAGGACCGGACCAAGGATGGCAAGCTCAGCCGGTTCCACAAGTTCGTCCGCCGCTAGCCGGGTTGCCGGTCGTGGCAGGCGACTGGGTGGAGGCAATGCGCGCGGGCGATTTTGCGCGCGCGTGGACCATCAACGACCGTGATCTTGCGGCGGCGTCGCATCCGGCCAAGCACACGGGCCCGCGGCATCTCCAGCGCATCTGGCGCGGGGAGTCTCTCACGGACAAGCATGTTCTCGTCCGGTGCTATCATGGGCTCGGTGATACGCTCCAGTTCCTGCGTTTCATGCAGCCTCTCCGTGGCGTCGCGCGCAGCGTTACGGTGTGGTGCCAGGCTGGGCTCTTGCCGCTGGTGGAGCGCACGCGAGGCGTGGATCGTGTGCTTGCGCTCCATGAGGGGACGCCTGAGGCGGACTTCGAGGTGGATATCGAGATCATGGAGGTTCCGCATGCGCTGAAGGTCGGGCGAGAACGGATCGAGATGCGCGCGCCCTATCTGACGCTGCCGCCGAAAAGCGTTGCATCCGTCGATGGCGATGGCCTGGCTGTCGGCCTGGTCTGGGAGGTCGGTCAATGGGACAAGCGGCGCGCAATTCCGCCCGGCTTGTTGGGACGCCTTGCAGCTCCCGGCGTTGTGCTTCACTCGCTTCAGGCAGATGTAGCCCAGGAAGAGCTCGCGCAGACCGGTGCGCGCGACATCAGCACGCCCGACATCGCGGCGCTCGGCCATCTGCTCCGCCGGCTCGACCTGGTCATTTGCGTCGATACCATGATCGCACATCTGGCAGGCGCACTCGGATGCGAAGCCTGGGTGCTGTTGCATGCCGATTGCGACTGGCGATGGCCCGCATCCGGGTGTCGCTCGCTCTGGTATCCGAGCCTCCGGCTATTTCATCAAAGGACCGCCGGGGATTGGGGCGCCGTGATCGCGGAGGTGCGCGAAGCATTGGTGCAGCGCGCTAAGTCCGCGCCAAGAGACGCGTGACCATCATCAGGCCAGCGCAGCGACGCCTTTAGCTGGTCCCAATGGCGTTGATCGCACACCCTGGTCCCGCGGCCGCATGCCGAGATAGGCGGGATCGAAGCGCGCCAGTCGCACCAGTCCCGGCCAGTCGGAGATCGTCAACGTCTTGCCCTGCCATTGCAGCAGGTTACAGCGGCGCAGTTCCTGGATGGTGCGGTTGGCATGGACCGGGGAAATGCTGCAGGCTGCGGCGAGGTCGGATTGGGTGAACGGTGAAGCCAGCTTGAAATCCCGGGCGAGCCCGACATTCTGCAGGCGTGTCGTGATCTCGCAGAGCAGGTGTGCCACCCGCGTCAGGGCGTCCCGACTGCCGAGGTTTATCGTCCAGTTGCGCTGTATGGCCTGGTCGCAAAGCAGCATCAGCAGCAAGGTACGCGACGTCGCAGGCGAGCGCACCGACAATTCGCGAAAGAAGCGATGCGGCACCAGCGCGACCACGGCGGGGCCGAGCGCAATGAGGTTGCCTTGGATGCGCGGCCTGTACAACGTCTGTAGGTCGGCGATGTCACCGGGAACCGAGATCGACGTGATCTGCCCATCCGTTCCCTCGGCGTCCTGCCAGGACAGATAGCCCTGGAGCAGCAGGCAGCATTGATGACCATCGTCGCCGTGGCGCAGGATGGCCTGATGTGAACTGAAGTGCGCGATCGTGCTCGGCATCTCTGCCAAGATGTCGAGGTCGCCGGCAGTTAGCTCACCTAGGCTCGCCAGATGGTCGGCGAGCTTGGAGAAAGTAAATCCAGTCTGCATTGGTCGTCCAATCGCTCGTCACTCGCGCACTTTGGGGCAAGTCGCAAAAGGCGCGCATTTGCCTTTGATACATCCGAGCGGATTGTGAGGATGGAGGTTGAATGGAGGTCGATCAATATTCCCGGCATCGAACCGAGCCCCGTGGCGAAGGAGTTAAGTTAGCTGGTTGAGCTTTTTGAGCGGATTGATCTCTCTCGGTCTGTCCTGCTCATCGCGACCACGCGCCGCTTGGGCCTTGCCATCTTCGTACAGCGATTGGTCGCCGATGACCTCGCCCAGCGTTTTCTTGGCCTTGCCGACGATACGTTCGTTGAGATCTTTCGCTCTGCCCATTGCCGATCTCCGAAGTCGCCGCTGCCCCGGCGCCTGAAGGGGGAAAACGCCGGGGCGCGGTTTCGTCCAACACGCTTCCGGTGATGGGGCATGCCGGAAGCGTGGGTGAGACTCTCGGTGCGGTAAATGGTTCCTGAGCTCTTACCTGGGCTGCAGCGTGATGATCACACCTTCATTGCCGCGAAGCAGGATCGAGGCCTCCGGCAGCGATCTCGGCGCTTGGTCAAGATCGGTCGACAACAGCAGGTGCCCGCTGCCTTGCCAATGCCACTTGCGTGGCTCGGCGGCGATGTTGAGCGCGACCAACATCTCCTGTCCGTTCGCGACGCGCCTGAAGGCAAGCACGTCGCCCTGCGATCGCAGTGGTTCGTAGCGGCCTTGCCGAAGGCAGGCATGTTCGCGCCGCACTGCCATCAATGCGCGGAACAATGCCAACGTCGACCGCTCGTCGCTTTGCTGATCGGTGACATTGGCCGAACCCTCCGGATCAAGCGGCAGCCAAGGGGCGCCGCTCGTGAATCCGCCATTTAAGCTGGCGTCCCACCGCATTGGCGCTCGCTCGGGATCGCGGCACAGGCCGAAGCCGGGCACGAGCTTTTCGAAGGGATCGCGGATGCGATCGGGCGGTATCGGGACGCGCTTGCGGCCGATCTCGTCGCCCATGTAGAGGAACGGCGTGCCCTTCAAGGTCATCAGGAGCATTGCCAGCACGCGCATCTGCGCTTCGCCTATCTTGCTCGCGACCCGCTGCTTGTCGTGACCGCCGATCACCCATACCGGCCATGCTCGTTCGGGCAGGGCGTTAAAATACGCGTCAATTGCCGCTTGCAGCGACAACGCGTCCCAGGGTGTGTCGAGCAAGGCAAAGTTGAGAGGCAGGTGCAAGCGCGGCCGCTCCGTGCCGTAGAAATGCCCGATGCGATCGGTCTTGCCCTGGACTTCACCGCATAGCAGCCGCCCGGGATACTCGTCGATGACGCCACGCATGAACTCGATGCAGTGCATTGTTTCGGGCCGGTCGTCGGTGAACACCGGCGTCTGGCGTTGCGGTGGTGGTTTGCCCTCGGCCTCGGGATTCCGGGGATTGTCGCGCAGATGCGCGTCCTTGATTAGGACGGCGCTGGCATCGACACGAAATCCGTCGACGCCTCGATCCAGCCAGAATCGCATGACGTCGGCCATGGCCGCGCGTACCTCGGCATTGCGCCAGTTGAGGTCGGGCTGCTCGACCAGGAAAGAGTGGTAGTAGTACTGCCGCCGAGCTTCGCACCATTCCCATGCGCTGCCGCCGAAGCGGCTCAGCCAATTGTTTGGCGGGCCGCCGTTCTCGGCGGCTTCGGCCCAGATGTACCAGTCGGCTTTCGCGCTGTTGCGTGAACTACGGCTCCCGACAAACCATTCATGATCGTTCGCGGTGTGATTTGGCACGAGATCGAGAACGAGCCGGATGCCGGCCTCGTGAAGAGCGGCGAGGAGCTCATCGAAAGTGCCGAGAGTGCCAAAGGCTGGATTGATCGCGCAATAATCGGAAATATCGTAGCCGAGATCGCGAAACGGGCTGTTGTAGATCGGCGTAAGCCATACCGCATCGATCCCCAGCCATTTGAGGTAGTCGATACGCGATTTCAGGCCGGCAAGGTCTCCCTTGCCATCGCCGTCGGTATCCTGAAACGAGATCAGCGCGACTTCGTAGACGACCGCGGATTGCCACCACGGGCTCTCGTCGTGCGACTCGTCAGTCATCGTGTCGTTCACCTCGTATGGCGATGCATCTCCCGCCGCCCTGTTACGAGACATCCAAGTGCGGAAGGGAACAATGGTTGCTATGGCTGTCACGATCGTCGCCCGGGGGCTCATCGGGTGGATCCTTGCCTCGGGCCGAAAAATCCGAAGTCTTTAACTTTTTGAAGTGCGGGAACCCGACTTCGGTCGCAACCTATGAAGGTTACCGGTTTGGGGCGCCCCAATCCGGCATGTGCCGGCCCGGGCGCCATACCTCCCGCCGGGGCCATTTTCTCTCGGACGAGCAAGCCTCGGGAATGCCAATGACCGCCAAACGTAGCCGTAGGAAACAGACCCAACCACTTCAACAACGACTGATGTCATTCGCCGAAGCCGCCCGGGAGCGGGCGCGTCGCATGCCTCCGGGCAAGGAACGCGAGATGTTATTGCGCAGTGCCAAGCAAAATGAGGTGGCCTCAGACCTGACCGAATTGTTGAGCGCTCCCGGCTACCGACGATGATGATGCCCGCCATGAAGCATAATCGCGCGTTTCAGATTGATCCCGATGGTCACGTCTTCGGCTGCATCAATCTGGTCTGTGGCGACGACGATCAGGCCAGGCGTGAGGCGGCCGCGCTCGTGCTGGTGCATCGTATCGAGCTGTGGCGGCTGGACAAGCGGATTGCGCAGTTCGAGCTGGCCTCAGAGATCACGCATCAAGCGGCGGTTGGCCATTAGCGACAAGGTGGAGCAGGCGCGGTCGTCGACAAAGATTGCCGTCTACGCCGCGTTGATTGGCAACGTCCCTCGTTGCCGTCACCAAGATCGGGGCGGCGCTATGGACTGGTAGCTCGTCAATGACGAGCGAGGCCCTTCATTCGGTCGTCGATACCTCCAACGAGGCCTTGCTGCTCTATGGCTATCGCCGGGCAACCCGGCCCCCGAACGAGGCGAATCCGCTTGGTCACGGTCGCGAACTCTATTTCTGGAGCTTCATCGTTGCCCTGCTGATCTTTGCGCTCGGCGCCAGCGTCTCTTTCTATCAGGGCGTAGTCCATGTTCTACGGCCCCAACCGATCGAAGATCCCGTGGGTCAGCTACATCGTGCTCGGATTGTCCTTTCTGTTCGAGGGTGCGTCCTGGTTGATTGCTCTACAGCGCGTTCGGGCGGGCGGTCGAAGATTCGGCTACTACGAGGCATTCGTCCGCAGCAAGGATCCGCCGGCCT
Source organism: Bradyrhizobium sp. CCBAU 53415 (assembly GCF_028128735.1). Lineage (NCBI taxonomy): Bacteria > Pseudomonadati > Pseudomonadota > Alphaproteobacteria > Hyphomicrobiales > Nitrobacteraceae > Bradyrhizobium > Bradyrhizobium sp. CCBAU 53415. The sequence continues at coordinate 344,875 of NZ_LBJF01000001.1, forward strand.
TCATGGTGCTGCTGGAAGACAGCGCTGCGCTCATCGGAATAGTCATCGCCGCTGCCGCAACGGCGGCCGCGGTCTTGCTGAAGCAACCGGTCTGGGACGGTGTTGGGTCCATCCTGATCGGCGTTCTGCTCGGGATCGCTTCCATCGCGCTCGCGCGCGAGAGGAAGAGCCTTCTGATCGGTGAACCGGCTGATCCCGATCTCGCGCGGTCGATCCTTGCCGTGGCGCGACGGTCCCCCGGTGTGCTTCGCGCCAACGGCTTGCTGACGGTGCAGCTGTCTCCAAGCGAGGTAGTTGCGGCCCTCAGCATCGAGTTTCGCGGACGACAAGCGGGCGAACGAGATCGAGCAGTCGGTCGTTGCGATCGAGCACGACATCCGAAGACACCATCCGGAGGTCGCGGCCATCTTCATCAAGCCGCAGACCGAGGCCCGATACCGCAGGGTGCAGGCGGATCGCTTCGGCGGCGAGGAGGCGTAGGAACCCTCACATCGTCCGCCGTTCGAGGGCGTTCACGATGATCAGAACGGCGAGGACGGCGACCAGAAAGCTTCCGGCAGATATTGTTCGCTGGGGGCCTCGTTTTCGGGGTGTTCGCATGGGCAAGGTCCGGATGCCGTCTGTCAAGCGATCGCGCATCGCGGGGTTCCTACGCTTGTTCGCCCCGCACAGGAGCGACCTGTCGGCATTCGATCAATAAATCATTCGGTCGTTAACAATGTTGAATCCCAGGCAGCCCGGACTGAATTACCGTGACGTACTTCCGCTGGAGGCGGCTCGCATGTTCGACACGGAGACAACGGCGCTATTGCGCGCCGTGCTCGAGGAGGTTTGTGAAAGCCTCTCGCACCGGGAGATCGGGGCCCGGACCCACGTCGCCTCGAAGCTCCTGGAGGCGGCGACAAGAGGACAGATTTCCCTCGACGACCTCAGGCAGGCAGGTTCCAGAGCTCTGTCGGAAGTCTCGGGCATGCGGCTGCAATGATCTGAGGAACGAGCGTCACCTCCGGGGATTTGGACAGGATCCTCACGGAACGAGGCTCATGCAAAGATTCGACACGGCCGTATCGACTGCCACCCTCACGAGAGTGACGGACGACATCTGGATCGCGGACGACGCGCCGATCAGTGCGGCGGGTCTGGTTCTGCCCATTCGTATGACGGTCATTCGGCTCTCGAATGGTGACCTCGTGCTGCACTCGCCGGTGCGATATTCGCCCGCCCTGCGCGCCGAGCTCGAGTGTCTGGGGCAGATCAAATGTCTTGTGGCGCCGAATGTCGCGCACTGGATGTTTCTGCCCGCATGGCAAAGGCATTTCCCGCAGGCAACGACCTTCGCGGCGCGAGGCCTCTCGGCGAGGAAGCAGGTGCGCGAGGCAGGTTTGCGCATTGACCGCGAGCTCGGCGGCACAACGCCGGAAGAATGGTCGTCGGAGCTCGAAACCATCACCGTGAACGCGCCAATGTTCTCGGAAGTGGAGATATTCGACAAGCGCAGCCGCACATTGATCCTGACGGATCTCGTGCAGAACCTCGAGTCCCAGGATCGTCCCGTGTCAGAGCAGGCTGCTGTAAACCTGCTCGGCAACGCCAAGCCTGACGGCAAGGCGCCGATCTATTTGCGGCTGCTGTTGCGGCTCGGCGGCCGGTCGGTCCAGGCGGCAGCCGAACGGCTGGTGAGCCTCGAGCCCGAACGGGTCATTTTCGCGCATGGGGACTGGTTTCGTGCGGGGGCGACGGAGCAGCTACGGCGGTCGCTGCGATGGCTGCTCCCCGTGGGTGCCGAGCAAGCTCGGCCGCGACCAATGGCCGGCACACGCGTCGTCATAACGGGAGCTTCCAGCGGCATCGGCCGCGCTGCGGCGCTGGCGTTTGCGCTGAGAGGTGCAAGTGTGGTCCTGTCGGCGCGGCGCGGGGAAATCCTGACGCGCCTTGCGGAGGAGTGCGAGGCGCTGGGAGGCCGTGCCTTAGCCGTCCCCACCGATGTTACCGATGCCGAAGCGGTGCAGCGATTGGCCCGGCAGGCCGAAGATGCATTCGGCGGGATCGATGTCTGGATCAACAATGCCGGCACGGGCGTGTTTGGGGCCTACCAGGACGCCGATCTTGCGTTGCATCGCCGGACCGTCGAGGTCAATCTGCTCGGAACCATGAACGGTGCGTTCGCGGTCCTTCCGATCTTCTTGCGCCAGAACCGGGGTATCCTGATCAACAACATTTCGCTTGGCGGCTGGGCCCCGACGCCGTTTGCAGCCGCGTACACCGCAAGCAAGTTCGGACTGCGCGGGTTCACGGCGAGCCTGCGCCAGGAGCTTGGCGCACATCCCAACATCCATGTCTGCGGCGTCTTCCCGGCGATGGTGGATACGCCGGGCTTCGTTCACGGCGCCAACATGTCGGGCAAGAGGCTCGACCCCGGCCCGCTGCTCTACCAGTCCGAGGACGTCGCTCAGGCGTTCCTCAATCTGGTCCGTGCGCCGCGCGATGAAGTCGCCGTCGGTTGGCCCGCGCGGGCTGGTCAGGCGGCTTACGCCGGCGCGCCGAAATTGACGGAGAACCTGTTGGGAGGCGCATTCCGGTTGCTTCTGTCGCGTGCGCGGCGCGCAGCAGTGAGCGAGGGAAGCATGCTCGAGGCGTCTGCGCCCGGGGCGTCGGTGGATGGAGGTTGGCTGGTGCGGAAGCAGCTGCCACCGGCCGGAGTCATCAGTCAGGGGCTTGCGGTTCTGGGGCTGGCTGCGGGCGTGGCTCTCCTTGCCTCAGCGGTTGCCCGTCCGCGCCGACAGATCCGGACGAGGCGTCGCCAGGCATAGACAAGCCGGCCGGCGCGCATCACGGCAACGCATAGGCCCGCACGTAATCGCCGAGCTTGGTTCCGAACGAACCGTGGCCGCCATCGACCGTCACCACATACTGCTTGCCGCCGGCCTCATACGTCATCGGCGTCGACTGGCCGCCGGCCGGAAGGCGATCCTGCCAGAGCTGCTTGCCGTCGTTGACGTCGAAGGCCCTGATGTAGTCGTCCATGGTCCCGGTGATGAAGATGACTCCGCCTGCGGTCGCGATCGGTCCGCCCAGCATGGGAACGCCGAGCTTGAACGGCAGCGGGAGCGGAGCCTGATCCCGGATCGTGCCGATGCGGTGTTGCCACACCACCTTGTGCGTCTTGAGATCAATCGCGGCGATGTTTCCCCAGGGTGGGGCAAGGCAGGGGATGCCGAGCGGCGACAGGAAGATGCCGAGGTCGACACCGTAGGGAGCCCCGTACATCGGCTGCACCCCGAGTTCGGTACCAGGCGGATGGGCGGCGTTCGGCGCTGCCGGATTGTCCTTTCCGCGCCGCACGAGGCGGGACACGAAGGCGATCGATTGCGGGTTCGCGATCGCGATCCTCGGCCGCGCGTTCACCGCGCCACGGGCTTTTGCGGATCGTCGCGGCGTTGGGCGGCTTCCGTGTTGCGGTCCAGTTGCGCGCGCTCACTGCGGCGCAAATGGCCGGATCGTCTGACACCGTACCAGATCGCCGCGCCAAGGATGAATGCGCCGATGAACCACAGCCACAATGCAGTGGCCGAGACGTCTCCCAAAAGCATGCCGACGCCGCTATTGCCCATTTGTGCGCTCCGGTTAGATATGCAGGCAATGCGTGCGTGCTGCGGTCGTTCCTAAGCGCGGCAGGGCGGGGGGCATATCGAGAGGGGCTGTGATCAGGATCGGTGTGATTTCGGATACGCACGGGCTGCTGCGGCCGGAGGCAGAGCAATGCCTTGCCGGGGTCGCGCACATCATCCACGCCGGCGATATCGGCGCCGAGCATGTGCTCGACGGGCTGCGCAGGATTGCGCCGGTCTCGGCCGTCCGGGGGAATGTCGATACCGGCGACTGGGCACGGAACTATCGGGATACGGAAACCGTGCGCCTCGGCCGGCTCGACTTGTACATCCTGCATGATCTGAATGAGCTCGGGAGCAAACCTGCGCCCAACGGCGTTGCTGCCGTGATCTGCGGTCATTCGCACCGGGCGAGCGTCAAGAGCATCGACGGGGTGCTTTATCTCAATCCCGGGAGCGCCGGGCCGCGGCGATTCAGGCTTCCGATCACGCTGGCGACGCTCGATGTCGACGAGAGCGGCGAGATTCGACCGATTGTGCACGCGCTCGGCTAGTCCCAGACGCCGTTGAAGCGAATCGGCTCTTCTTACTCAAAGTGAGCCAAGTTAAAAGTCTGCGCTGGAAGTTGCTCCATGATTGTTTTTGGAACGATCTGATAGCTTCGCGTTATCTATCATCATCGGCAGATTCTCATGGGCGTCGATGCTGAGAGTGTAGTGCTCCCGCCTGACAGGCCGGAGTGGTTTGCACCATTCGGGTCTCGAAATGGAGCATCCGATGCCCGCAAACCTGGCTTCCGCATTGATCACAAAGCTGTCCGTGTCCAACAATCTGGACGCTGAGGACATCCGCGCCATTCACGGTCTTCGGATTCGCGAACGGCATCTCGATGCCGGCGAGGTCATTGTCGCCGATGGAGACTGGCCAAGCGACTGCTGCCTGATCGCGGATGGATTTGCGTTCCGCTCCAAAACGACGGCGGATGGCGAACGACAGGTCCTCTCCATTCACATACCGGGAGAGATCCCCGACCTTGAAAGCCTTCATCTCAAGGTCATGGATCATGACCTTGTCACGGTGACGCGGTGTACGCTCGGCTTCATCGCCCATGACGACCTCAGAGAGATCATCCGTCGGCGCCCGAACCTGGCATCGGCACTCTGGCGCGAAACTCTGATCGATGGCGCAATCTTCCGGGAATGGATCGTCAATGTCGGACGACGCGAGGCGACGCCGAGAATGGCTCACCTCCTGATCGAATTGCACCGGCGGCTGAAGGCCATCGGGCAAACGCGTGATGGAGAGTTCGGCTTGCCCATCACTCAGACCGACCTCGGCGATTGCCTTGGCCTCTCGGTGGTGCACACCAACCGGGTGCTCCAGAACTTGCGAAAGGAAGGACTGGTGTCAGTGAGCAGGTCGGAGTTTCACATCCTCAAGCCCAAGGAGATGGACGAGCTGGCAGGCTTCGACTCCACTTACCTGCATCTCAGCCCCAGCACCTAGGAGAGTCTCTGAACTCGCACATCGATGCGGTAGAGTGGATGGCCGCCCCGGTGAACCACAAGGGACCAGTCGCCGCCAGTGGAGCTGAGAGTCGTTTCGATATCCCTGACAGTACGGACGGCCTGATGCCAGGCCGCCTCATCGTCCGGCAGCTCTTCGCTGTCAGAGAAAACGCCGCCGTCGGAGATCATGAAGGAGTATCGGGTCATCCGGTTGAACGGCTGGAACACGCGGCGCGTTCCTAACCGTCAGTTTTGGATTTGCACCAAGATGTTCGATCGACGGGCAAGGAACGCTTCCGGTCGCCTTCGGTTAGCGGAGTAATATCCGGAGCAGTTCCATGACCGAATATCCCAAGCCGCCCTTTCCCGCCCAGCAGCAACCGATGCCCGGCTCGACCCGCGCGATGAACCCGCGGCCGGATCACGGCGAGGAGAGCTACAAGGGGTCGGGTCGTCTCGCGGGCAGGAAGGCTATCATCACGGGCGGCGACAGCGGCATCGGCCGCGCCGTCGCAATTGCCTATGCCCGCGAGGGGGCGGACATCGTCATCGCCTATCTGAACGAGGATGAGGACGCGGCCGAGGTCAAGGCGCTGGTGGAGCGGGAAGGGCGCAAGGCGGTCCTGATTGCCGGCGACATCAGCAATCCCGATCATTGCCGTTCCATCGTCCATCGGGCGGTCGAGGAACTCGGGGGCATCGATATCCTCGTCAACAACGCGGCCCATCAGGCGACGTTCAAGGACATTCAGGACATCAGCGACGACGAATGGCAACGAACGTTCGAAGTGAACATCCACGCCATGTTCTATTTGACGAAGGCCGCCGTCCCGCACATGCGGCCGGGCGCGGCGATCGTGAATACGGCTTCCGTGAACTCGGACATGCCGAACCCGAGCCTGCTTGCCTATGCCACGACCAAGGGGGCCATTCAGAACTTTACCGGAGGGCTTGCACAGATGCTGGCCAGCAAAGGCATTCGGGTCAATGCGGTCGCCCCGGGACCGATCTGGACGCCGCTCATTCCGTCGACCATGCCCGAGGAGTCTGTCAAGAATTTCGGCAAGCAGGTGCCGATGCAGCGTGCAGGCCAGCCGGCGGAGCTTGCGTCGGCCTACGTGATGCTGGCCGACCCACTCTCGAGCTACACTTCGGGAGCTACTCTCGCCGTTACCGGCGGCAAGCCATTCATCTGAGCCGGTTCGCCGCCTACGCCGCGTTCGACGCTGATCGTGCCCACAGTGTAATGACGTAGACGGCGAACGCGATGATCATTGCCAGGCTCACGACGGCAATACTGATCAGCAGCTTTCCCATGGCCCTCCACGTTGTCCGGGGAACATCAATGGAATACCCGCGCTTCCGTTCCAAGGTGCCGGGACACAATCGTTTGCTCTGCACCCTTGGCAAACTCGTGAGCGACTTTGCCCGGCGAGGCAGGACGCTGTCGGACGTCGCGGATGATGTCAATCTACAGGTGTTTTGCCCGACGGGTCAAATAAGATTCGTAAAATCAGAAGTGATTGCCGGGGCGGTCCCAAATCATTGATCTCATTGTCAGCGGCTACTGTGCATGGGGTTGTTTTCGCAAGATCGATTGGAACCGGGACGGGCAGGGAGCAGTTGCCAAAACCCGCCAACGAAAGATCTCCCATGGACCTGAGAGACGCCTCCGCAATGACCGAAGCATCCGGCCTTACCGAGCCCGACGTTGGCAGCGCCTCGCCGGAAATTGGCGGCGCGAGAACGGAGACGCCGCAGCATGGACACCCTGCGAAGGCCGCCACAACGCTCATAGCCGAGCAACTGCGGGAGGCCGCCATGGCGGCGCCGCTCCGATCGTTGGCTGCGGCGTTCGTGATCGGCGTCCTGGTCGCGCGGCGGCGCTAGGCGGGATAGCGGGTGGCGGCGAAAAGCACTTTGCGGAACGCGTGGCTTGCGGAACGCGTGGCGGGTCGTCGCGCCGCAGCATTGCAAGCGGAGTTAGGAACGTCTCCTCCGGCGACTGGTTTTCGAGCCGGTCACGGGAGAACAGCATGGATGAGAACGATCACACCACCGCACGGTCACCCCAGAACAGCGCTGTCGGCTGGGCGGTCGGCGCAATCTTCGTCATAGCGCTCGTCGCGGCCGTCTTTTTCTACAATGGGCGCGACGTCGGGCATCAGGCCACCACCACGACTCCGACCAATGCTCCGAGCGTCACGACGGGGTCGAGCTCATCAAACAAGTGAGCCCGCTCATTCCATCTATCGCGAGCAAAAGCGACGAGCATCGCGTGAAGTGTGGGTGATGCGAAGCTGACGGGATCTCCCTTTGAGGCAGATCCCGCCAGCCAGAAGCAGGCGTAGCGTCTATTCCGTCCGCTCGACGGCCGCCGGCATCTTCGCAATAGACATCAGCGAACGAGCGACCTGGTTCAACAGCTGATCGGCATTCTCTTCCTCGGCGAGGGACTTCGACAGCAGGCTGACGACGGCGCTATGGCGCAGTTGCTGAGCGAGATTGCGCGCGGTGGTGTAACCGGCGATCTCGTAATGCTCGACCCGCTGCGCCGCACCGATCAATGCGAGGTCGGCAGCAGCAGCTTCCTTCTCTTCGCCTTCGTCCATGATTTCCTGACCTTCCTCGACCAGGCCCATCATGCCCTTGCAAGGCTTGGCCCGCGCGGTCTTGCCGAGCATTTCGAAACACTCGTTGATCCGCTCGATCTGTGCCTCGGTCTCGGCGAGATGCTGCTCGAACAGCTCCCGCAGCTGATCGAAGCGCGCGGCTTCCGCCATCTTGGGAAGTGCTTTCGTCAGTTGCTTCTCTGCGTGAAGGATGTCGCGGAGCTCCTCGATCAGGAGGTCGCCAAGACCGGCTTCGTCAACCGGCGGAGAGCTCTCGGTGACGATCGCGTTTGCCGGGCCAGGCTCGCCGGCCTGAATAGCAGGCGAGTCGGTGAAGACCCATTCGCCTCCTTCATTCCACGGTCCGCGCGTGTCGATCTCCCCGTGATCGCCGGTTCCCGTCGAATCATTGAAGAACTGATCGACGAGGCCGGGGGTCGGGGCGATCCGGCCGATGCTGAATGCCGGCTTTGACATGCTTTCGAGCGCCAGCGAGAACGCCTTCATGTGCGTGATCTCGCGGGTCATCAGGAACTGAAGCGCATCCTTGGTGCCGGCATCGTCAGTGAAATTGATCAGCCGCTCGTAAACAATCTTGGCTCTCGCCTCTGCGGCAATGTTGCTCCGAAGGTCGACATCCAGCTCGCCGGTGATCTTGAGATAGTCGGCAGTCCAGGCATTGCCCTGCGAGTTGAACAGGTTCACGCCACCGCCCCCCGCAATCGCGATGAGCGGATCGGCTTCGGCGGCCTGGCGATCGAATTTCGATGGCTTGAGATGCATGCGAGCGAGCGTGCCGACGACTTCGAGATGGCTCAATTCCTCGGTGCCGATGTCCATCAGGAGATCCTTGCGATCCGGATCCTCGCAATTGAGCCCCTGTATGGAGTATTGCATGGCGGCGGCAAGCTCGCCGTTGGCGCCGCCGAACTGCTCGAGAAGCATATTGCCGAAGCGGGGATCAGGTTCGTCGACACGGACGGTGAACATCAGCTTCTTGACGTGATGATACATGGATTGCCCTTTAGGTTGCGAGGAACATCCGTTCTCGAACCAGCGTGCATTGGGGTTGTTCCTATCTGGCTGGAGTGCGCCGGCGTCCGTCCGGCATGACGCGCTGGCCGCCAAGGCGAAGGGGATCGGTCCACTCCCGGAAATCCAGATGTCAACACCGTCACCGCTCGTCGGGTCCGGGACACCGGCGGCGGCCGCTAGGGATCGGCTGGGACAGTTTGCCGTCAATTATGACTGCGCGCGCTGAACATGTGAGCGCTCGTTCTCGACGTCCTCGGCGTCTTGCTCGTCGATCTTCATGAGCGAGTTGTCAGCTGCCCCATGCACCTTCAGGAGCTCGTCGAGCTTGGCGTGCAGGGCCTGGGTATCGCGATGCTCGGCCCGCTGAATGAGAAGCGTCATTCCCCAGGTCGCCAGCGTCGCAAAGGAATGCCACTCGAGGCCGTTTCCCAAAGTGATCCAACAGACCGCATACACCAGATAGAGGACGAACGCGGCGGGCCTGGCCGTGGCCACGCCGATCTCCGTAAGCCAACCTTTGGGATCGGAAAGGGACATGCGGGCAAACAGCACGAGAAGGGCAGATGTTCCCTTCGACGGTCGACCGCCGCAATCCAGCGCGAGCGCCGCCGTAGCCCGTTTGGAATCCCGATCTCGTCAGGAGGTGACACCAGCAGCCGCGTGCTGGGTCATCTCCTTCGCTCGATCTTTCGCCGCTTGCAGCCCCTTACGGAAACCGCTGCGGCTGGGATACAATTTGCGCCGCGCGTTCCGCGGGGGGCGCCCCGGCTTGGTGTCCTGTGCAACCCGGTAGTCGAGCATGGCGATCCCGCCGACCACGAGGAGCGCCAGCGCGATGTTGCCTTTCTTGGGATTGTCGGAGGTCAGGCCCGACAGAAGTGCAGCCGCATCCAGACCGTCTCCACCGACGCGGGCCCACAGCCCCGCGTTCTTGTCGACCGAGAGTGACATGACCCCGGCGAGGATTTCACGCACGCCGAAAGCACGGACCATCATCTCATGGCCCTGCATTCCCAGGGTTTCCGTGACGCGCCGAGGCGCGACGAATTCCATGATCCCAAGACCGATACTGAACCAGCCGAGCGCGCGTGCAAGTTGATCCTGCGGCCGCTTCAGGCTCGGTCCGCCTTCTACGAGCTTGGGATCGCCCTTGGAGCGTACAATATTGGAGAGATGAAACATGGTTGCTCCTTCAGGGTTTCAGGACGACTTTGACGCAGGAATCGCGCTTGTCGCGGAACACCTGGTACATTTCGGGACCTTGCTCGAGCGGCACGGTGTGGGTGATGACGAATGAAGGATCGATCTCGCCTTGCTCGATGCGGCGAAGCAGATCGTCGGTCCAGCGATTGACGTGGGTCTGCCCGGTGCGCATCGTCAAACCCTTGTTCATGAACGCGCCCATCGGGAGCTTGTCGGAGAAGCCGCTATAGACGCCGGGCACCGAGATGATTCCGCCGGGCCGGCAGACATAGATCATTTCCCGCAGCACATGGGGCCGGTCGCTCTCGAGCATCATCATCTGCTTGGCACGATCGAGCAGGGTGTCCGGCCAGGACGCCATCACGTGGGATTCCATCCCGACGCAATCGATGCACTTTTCCGGACCTTTGCCGTCGGTCAGCTCCTTGAGCCGCTCGAGGACACTCTCGTTCTCGAAATTGATCGTTGTCGCGCCGGCGGCTTCCGCCATACTGAGCCGATCGGGCAGGCAGTCGATCGCGACCACTTGATTGGCGCCGAGCAGGATGGCGCTCCGGATCGCCATTTGTCCGACCGGACCACAGCCCCAGATCGCGACCGTATCGGTCGGTACGATGTCGCATTGGACGGCGGCCTGCCAGCCTGTCGGGAAGATGTCGCTGAGAAACAGCAGCTGTTCGTCCGGAATGCCTGCGGGAACCTTGATGTGCGTGGCATCGGCAAAGGGCACGCGCAGATATTCTGCCTGCCCGCCAGGATAGCCGCCCGTCAAGTGGGTGTAGCCGAACAGCCCTGCGGTCGAATGTCCGAACACCTTATCGGCCAGGTGCTTCTTGCGGTTGGTGGTCTCGCACACTGAGAAATTGCCGCGTTTGCATTGATCGCACTCGCCGCAAATGATCGTGAAGGGAACGACGATGCGGTCGCCCTTCCTCAATTTGCCGTCGACGCCGGTGCCGACTTCGACGACTTCGCCCATGGTCTCGTGGCCCATGATGTCGCCGGGCATCATGCCGGGGATGAAGTTATGGAAGAGGTGAAGGTCCGAGCCGCAGATTGCGCAGCTCGTAACCCTGATGATCGCGTCGCGCGGGTCCTGAATTTCCGGATCGGTGACGGTATCACACCGGATATCCTCCTTGCCGTGCCAAACCAGCGCCTTCATTTTCGTTCTCCACCTGAGCTACGAGCCATCTAAGTCCAGAATGGAACGATAGTTGCTATTGCTGCTGCAAATCTTCGCAGCCGATTGCGGACGTTTGGATAGGAACGAGCTGGACCCGGAGCGATTGGCCGTCATCAAGATCAGCCGCGAGGATACGCTCATGTCTGCCAGCCAAGCGCCCGCCAGCAAATTCGCCGTTGTAACCGGAGCCTCTACCGGAATAGGTCTGGAACTCGCAAGGTGCTGTGCCGAGGATGGCTTTGATCTCGTCATCGTTGCGAACGAGGCTGCAATCGAGACGGCTGCGGCCGAGTTGCGCAGCCTTGGCGGAAGCGTAGAAGCCGTGCAGGCCGATCTCTCCACCATCGAGGGCGTCGACAAATTATGTGCGGCGATCGGCGACCGGTCGATTGATGCGCTGCTGGCCAATGCCGGCGTCGGGCTCGGCAATGCTTTCCTCGATCAGGAGTTCGGTCGGATCAGGCGCGTCGTCGACACCAATATCACCGGAACGCTCTATCTGATCCATCGCGCCGGGAATGAGATGCTCCGGCGGAACTCAGGTCGTATCCTGATCACCGGCTCGATCGCCGGTTTCACCCCTGGCAGCTTTCAAGCCGTCTACAACGGCACCAAGGCATTCCTCGATTCTTTCTCCTTCGCGCTGCGCGAGGAGCTGCGCGACAGCGGCGTGACCGTCACGTGCCTGATGCCAGGTGCGACCGAGACCGAGTTCTTCCGGCGCGCCGACATGATGGACACCAAAGTCGGTACCGACAAGAAGGACGACGCACGGGAGGTCGCGAGGGCCGGCTTCCATGCGATGCTGCGCGGAGAGTCAGACATCGTCACGGGAATGAGGAACAAAATTCAGACGACGGCGGCCAGCGTCACGCCGAACGAGGTGCTGGCCAGGCAGCACCGCAAGATGGCGGAGCCTGGCACCGCGAAATCGTGAGGCTATGTGTCCATTCATCGGGCCGTGAGAGCGCCACGGCAATGATCAAGTTGCCAACATCAGAGGCTCTTCCGAATCGCCCAAAGCTTGCCGTCGCGCCATTCCGACAAGAGGAAATCCAATCGCAGGCTTAATGCAGGTCTGCCAGTGCATTTGGCGGAATGGCGGTTGATCTTGCTGGCAAATCATACGCCTCTTAATCAGCGGGTCCCAGGTTCGAGCCCTGGTGCGCCCACCAATCAAAAATCCTTGGCTCCCAATAACTTCGCCGGATGTTGGTGGAGAACAAAACGGGTCTCATGCGACGTTTATCGCGGTCGATGTTGCGCGGCCAGATGCCGTGCGACTTTTCCTTGGTTTCTCGTCAGCGCGTTAGATCCGATCGTGCAGGCCGATTACGTGCTCGTCGTAGAACAGGATATTGCAGCGAGCAAAACGGACAATCTCTTCTGGCCGTCGCAGCCATACTGCTTGCTGCAGAACTCAAGCCAGATCGTCCAACGCAGCAGCCCCTTCGGAGAGATAGGTGGGGTGTGGGCTTGGGAGTCCCCCTTTGTCCTGGCCTCGACCGGCCGACCAGTGGCAAGCTGTTCTTCCCCGATCTGAACTGACGGACTTGGAAGGATTGAGCCAGACAGGGGAATTGTGTGGTTAGATTGCCGAGCTCTCGTCCCTTGCGATGCAGGCTGGTTGACCAGATTCACGGACAAGCGAGTGGAGAAGACAGGCCGCCATGGCGTCTCGCTGAAATCTATTTTTCCGGCAAAGCGTACGCCACCAAGGAGTCGCCGATGGGCGTCTCCATGAAATGGTGGCCACCTGCCATGATGACGATGTACTGGCGGCCGCCAACCTCATAGGTGATCGGCGTGGCCTGGCCGCCGGCAGGAAGCACGTCGTCCCACACCGTCTTTCCGGTCTCGATGTCGATCGCCCGGATCAGATTGTCGGTCGTCGCTGCGATGAAGATCAGGCCGCCGGCGGTCACGACGGCACCGCCATTGTTTGGCGTCCCAATCCGGATCGGCAGCATCGACGGGATCCCGAATGGGCCGTTCGTCCGAGCTTCACCCAACGGGCGATCCCAGAGCGTTTTGCCGCTCTTCAGATCGATGGCTCGGATTCCGCCATAGGGCGGCTGCTTGCACAACAACCCGGTGCCGGGCAGCCGCCATCCGGCATTCACGTTGATGGCATAGGGCGAACCGAGCTGCGGATCGCCCGCGCCTTCTTGCCCTCCGATTTCGCCGCGCGCCTGGTCCCGCGGCGCCCAGCCTTTGCGATTGGCTTCGTCGCGCGGCACCAGCCGATTGTAGTTCGGCATGTCGTTGTAGTTGGCAACGATGATGTCGCGAACGGGATCGACGGCGATACCGCCCCAATCGGAGCCGCCATTGTAGCCCGGATATTCGATCCAGTGCGGGCTTGCGGTGGGTGGTGTGAAAATTCCCTTGTAGCTCGCCCGGCGGAACTGGATGCGGCAGATCATCTGATCGATCGGCGACATGCCCCACATGTCGCGCTCGGTGAGATCGGCCTTCCGCAGCGTATGATACAGCGAGAAGGGCTGGGTCTTGGCGCGCTGCGCAGGCTCGACGCCGCCTTGCGGCACAGGTCTCTCCTCGACGCCGACGAGCGGCTTGCCGGTGCGCCGGTCGAGAACGAAGATGTCGCCGCGCTTGCTCGGCAGAATGAGCGCCGGCACCGGTGTGCCGTTGTCTGTGGGGAAGTCGACCAGCGTCGCTTGCGAGCCGAGATCGTGGTCCCAGACGTCGTTGTGCACGGTCTGGAAATGCCAGGCAGGCTTGCCGGTCGTGACATCGAGCGCGACCAGGGACGTCGCGAACTGCTTCTCCCGGTTCGAGCGGCTGCTGCTCCAATAGTCGACGGCGGAAACGCCGAGCGGCAGATAGACGAGCCCCAGTTCCTCGTCGCCGGAGGCAGTCGTCCACATGTTCGGCGTGCCCCTGGTGTAGGTCTGTCCCATCGGCGGCAGGGCCCCTGCGTCAGGCTTGGCCATATCCCAGGCCCAGCGCAACGCGCCGGTCCGTGCGTCGTATCCCTGGATCACGCCCGAGGGAGCATCCCGCTTCTGCCCATCCAGCACTTCGTGCCCGACGACGACGATCCCACGAACGATCGTCGGCGCCGACGTAATCGCGAACATGCCGGGATCGTGCCGGCCGACTCCCGTCGCGGTGTCGACCTGACCGTCATATCCGAATGCCTCGCAGCGCTTTCCGGTCGTCGCATCGATTGCGATCAGGCGCGCATCGAGCGTTCCTTCGATAATGCGGCGGGCGCAGGCGGCGCCCTGATCGGCATTGGGCAGCTCGTAATATGCCAGACCCCGGCAAGCTGCGGTGTACGGAATGAATTCGTCCGGGACACGCGGGTCGAATCGCCAGATCTGCTTGCCGCTCTGGGCGTCAATGGCAAGAACGAGGTTCTTGGGGGTACACACGTAGAGAGTATCATCTACCTTGAGCGGTGTGTTCTCCGCGCCGTAGGTGCCTTTCGTGTTCTTGGTCGGCAGGTCGCCGGTGTGGAACGTCCAGACCTTGGTGAGCTTGGCGACGTTCGTCGCATTGATCTCGTCGAGCGGCGAATAGCGGCGCGCGCTGTAGCTGCCACCGTAGGCGGGCCAGTTTGCGCCCGTTTTCAGAGGCGAAGGATCGGCCATCGCGTTCGTCTGCGGTGGCAGCGCGGGCACCGTCGCCCTTGCCGGATGGAAAGCCCCCGTCATCAAGGCAGTCGTGGCAGCCAACAACAGGAATCCAACGAGGATGGTAGCTATAGGCTCATATTGATGACGTATCGGGCGGAGCTTCGGGGTGAGCGCCAGAACGGCGACCAGCAACAAACTCGGGCCGACGGTGCGCGGGACCAGCGCCCAACCATTGACGCCAACTTCCCAGAACGCCCATGCGAGGGTAAGCAGGAACAGAAGCAGATAAAGCCACGCGCCTTCAACGCGCCGGCGGGCCAACAGAACACCCGAGACGATCAGGACAATTCCGCTGGGCAAGTAATAGAACGAGCCTCCCAACCAGAGCAGCCAAGCACCGCCGGCCCCGAGCACGAGGCCGATGAGAACCATGACGCCTCCGAGAACAAGTGCCGCCCAATCGGTTGCGCGATACGTCTGAGCCATTGCCGAACTACGCACGATGAACTGTTTGCTTCATGATCCAAGGAAGGCCCATCGCTTTGGTTCCTCCACAAGGAGGTACGTTCGCGCACCATGACGGCGTCCTTGGTCAGTTGTTCAATAGCTTGGAACCTGTGCAGCGGCGGGAGGTTTTCGTCATTCATGCAGCTTGGCGAGTTCGCAATGGACGTGAACAGAAGCGCTACAAATGCTGAGCCGCTGAACGCGGGTAGCCGCGGGCCCCTGCGCAGGTTCATCTCCGTCGCAATGGCCCTTTGGGTCAGGCTAGGCGATCACAATATTTCGGTTCTGTCCGCCGCCGTTGCCTTCTATTCCTTTCTCTCGATCTTCCCCGCCATTGCCGCGCTTGTGTCACTCTATGGGCTAGTCGCGGACACCAATGACATCGTGCGGCAGCTCAACGCGCTCCAGGTCATCCTGCCGGGGGAAGCGACCGCGCTCATTTCAGAACGGTTGAAGGCGCTCGAGCAGGGCGCGCGTCCACCTTTCGGCGTCGGGCTGATGGTGAGTGTCGGAATTTCGATCTGGAGCGCGCGCTACGCGACCGGGACACTGATGACTGCCTTGAACGTGACTTACGGGGTCTCCGAGGAGCGCGGGCTTGTTCTCTTCAATGCGGTCGCGCTGTCGCTGACCATGGCGTTGATCGTCCTTGCCGGTGGCGCCGTGATCCTGATCGCGGTGATGCCTCTCCTGCTTAGCTCCTTACCAATTCCGACTGGCTGGCAGGCTGCGGCCATGTGGATACGGTGGCCGCTCCTGGTGTGCACGATCATCGCCATTATCGCTCTGCTCTATCGGTACGCACCCAATCGACTCCACCCGAGATGGGACCTTGCTTCGGCCGGCGGGCTCCTCGCAACAACCGGATTGATTGCGGGTTCATACGCATTCTCAACGTATGTGAACACGTTCGCCGCCTACCAGAAGACCTACGGTTCGCTCGGCGCAGTTGCGGTGTTGATGACATGGCTCTGGGTTGCGGCATATTCCATTCTGGCGGGCGCTGAGCTCAACGCCGAGATCGGGAGGCGCCTGATTCAGCGATAGCTGTTGGCGCATCATTGTCGCCAGGGGAGGGCGGGACCTGTTCGGTGAATCGCCCCATCGGACCTGCTCGGACCATAAGGGTAAACGACTGATACTGGCGTCCGACATCATCCCTGTCACTGGGGGCGGCAATCGTTCGACAAGCGTCCGCGAGGACGAGGGCCGCGTGATGGGAGAGTGCCAGGAGCCGCGCAGGATCACGCTCGCAGCTTGCGACCTGGGTCAAAACCTCGATCAGCCGGATAGAGACCACGGGCTGAGCGCCGGCGCTTTGCCTGATCATGTGGAACATCGTGCCGAGCAGCTCCTCGTATTGCACGAGCGGCACCACCAGGACCGGCTGGCCGCCTCTAATCGAGATTCCCGTCGGGAGGTGCAACGGCACGAGATCGCATAAAGCTGCTCCCAGCCGGTCCAGGACCGCGAGCGCAGTATGCGGGTCGTTGATGCCGGGAGAAAGTGCTCTGACCGCGACCTCGACGAGTTGGCGGACCGCAAAGCGCAAGTCGGAGGAAATGCTGCTGCTTGCACCCAGCGCCGTCGCATTCCGGATCGCGGCCTCGGCGCCGTCGATTGGAGGCGTGACCAGACCGACCGTCGCCCCCGGGAAGACATAGTCGCCGGGCCCGACGAGTAGCCGAATGGTCACTCTGTGGTTGGCCGCCCAGGTGGCCAGGCCCTCCTCGTCGAGATGCTGCAGATAGCCGCGCCGCGTGGCCTTGAGAGGCAGGGACCCGATCCAGAATTCCTCCGGGGGCGATTTCGGTTGCGGATCCATGACCGTAAGCTGCTGGATCGCGGCCCTGAGGTCCTGACTGACAAGCTCTACGACCGTTTCCACGTTTATCCGCCCGGCGACGTGACCGACGAAATAGACGAGCATGGCGACACATGCGAACGCGAGCACGATGCCAACGCTCAGCGCCAGATGGGGAACGAAGCCGCCCTCGGGCTCGGTCCGGATGCTTCTCAGCACGACGAGGGCGTAACAGAACGTGCCGAGCAACATCCCCAGCGTGAATTGATTGCCACGATCGCGCGTGAAATTGCGCAGCAGCCGGGGGCCCATCTGACCCGCGGCCAGGGACAGTGCGGCAATGGTGATCGAAAAGACGGTCCCGGCTACGCCGATTGTCGCGCCCGCCACGGCGCCGAGCAGGGTGCGGGCGCCGGTCGCGCCGCCATCGTAGAGCCAATCCTGCAGAGCAGGGAGCGAGACGGAGTCGCTCTGGTCGAGATGAACGAGCGCGAAAGCAAGGAGCAAGCTGGAGAACACCATGAGCATGGGCACCAGCCAGAATGTCTCGGCCAGGTCGGCTAGCAGTTTCTCAAGGCGTGTGAACATTCAAGAGCGGGATCCCGAAGCAAATCAACGTCGAACTGAAGACCAACAGATGGAGATCGCAAGCCTGCGGGGCGGCCTGATGGGCCGCCCCGTCTGGACAAGTCTATCCGTTCGGATATTTGAATTCGGGCGCTGACTTCAGCTGGTCGGCGGTCGTGTCCATCGTTGCGGACCACTTCTTGGCTGCATGGTCGAACTTCAGATTGATCGCCGAAGGTCGCACCGCAACGTAATGGTCACCAATGCCCAGGAACCCGCCCACGGAAAGGATATAGCCGTCGATCCCGTTCTCGTTGAGTGCCACATCCTTGATCGTTCCGATATCCTGCTTGGCGTTGTTGTACACCTGCAGGCCCATCAACTGCGAGCTCAGGCCGTCCTTGGAGGGCACCGCCGTAAAGGCGCCGCCAGGGCGCTCCGAAGTCGCATTGGCGCTGTTGCTGGAGACGCTTGCGTCGGAGGAGGTCTTCTGCGCGTTAGCGCCGACCGTTTTCACCTCGGCGAAATCGTTCGGGCCAACGAAGATTGTCACCGGATTCCCCGACCGATCCTTGGCCTCCACCAGAAACGACTGCGGCCGCACCTTGACTTGGGTGAAACCCGCCTGTTGCAGGTCATTGACCATCTGCTGCCGAACGTTCGCCTGGCTGCCGCCGGACTGCATCGCGTCGGCCTTGTTGACCCCCTTGCTTGCGGCGCCATCGGCGGAATGGTCCGACTGATTGCGGCTCGTGTTCTGCACGGTGCTATGGTCCGCCGGAGCGGCGGCTTGCGGAGCGCTTTGCGCCGCCGCGAGGGAAGATGCGCCGACGAGAAGGGCGGCGGCGGTGAATGACGTTGCTTTCATAGTTGCTTTCATAGATGGATCTCCGTTGCTTGGTTCTCTGAATTAGGTCTCATCCCAACGACCGATGGCGCCAGGACGCTATGCGGCCTAGGGGCATGGATGTCTGTCGCCGTCGTAGCCCAGATAGGTACCGGAGCTCGGGTCGTAGGATTTGTATCGCTGCGAACAGTAAGCGTTGTTCTCGGCGGCTTGCGCTCGGCTGTTAGCCACTGCGCTTCCGATCGCTGCACCTGCCACGAAACCGCCTACGGCGGGCCCCCAGCCGCGGCTGTAGCGGTGCCGGTATCCGTCCCGCCAATGGCGATGCCAACCATGGTGGCGGTCATGCCTCCACTGAATCTGCACCACATTGGCATCGCTGTTGATCAATCCGCTTGCGGCCGCCATTGGCGCGGCTTGCGCGGAAGTTCCGACCGGGATCGCGAGGGACACCACGGCGGCGGCGAGGTACCATCTGCTGGAACGGTTACAGGTTCTCATCAGCTCTTCTCCCTTGGCTCTTCACTGCATCAAGGAAATGCGCAAGCAGAGGTGCCGTTGCAGAAACAGTTGGTACAGATGTGTACTTGCCGTGTCTGGAGCTGCTTCTGATGACGAGATCAACTGTCCGGCCAACAGGGCAACATTGTCGCCCCATGTGCGGAAGCGGACAACGCGTGCGCCGTTCGATGCGGCTGTGGCTTGATCATCGCCTCGCCGTCGCTACGAATGGAAAAACTCTGGATTACGTAAAAGCTCGTGGGTTCCCGTGCGAATAGCCGTTATCGATGACGAATACTTCATTGCCGATGATTTCGTCACCGGCCGATTAACCCGTACGTCGTCGAGAAGCCGACTTCGATTTCCGACGTGGTGGATCGGCTCTCCCGAAATGCGGTGGGGCGCTCCGATCAAAACGCTTTGACTAGCTGCAAAGGGGGGCGCCGCGTGCTCGGCTCTACCGGCTTCCGACTGCCGGTACGTTGGCGCACCCACCGCTTGCCATCGAGAGCACCTGCCGGTCGGAACATCGACAGTTCGTGACGATTGTCGTCAAGGTCGGCGAGAGGGCGAAGCAGGAGCTTGGCATGCTGAAGTGGGCATTGATATTCTTCATCATCTCTATCGTGGCCGGATTGCTCGGCTTCAGCGGAATCGCTGCTGGTGCGTCCACCATCGCCAAGTGGCTGTTTTTCGCAGCCGTGGCGATCTTCCTTGTGTTCGTGGTTCTGGCCTTCCTGGCAGGAGAGGTGATCCTGTAGCCGCCATCAGCGACCACGTTTTCTTGCCCTCAATGGTTGGGGGAGGCCGCTCCGCACCAGGTGCGACAATCTGGAGACGCGCCCGGACCGATCGGGGCGAGGCGTTCTACCCGTTGCGCAACCGTTTTCCGGATGCCGCTGTTGAGATCAGCTCTCCGTTTCCAGTTCAAGAGAAGAAATATGCAAGCGCCAACACCACGTAAACACCGATGAGCAGTGCGCCTTCGAACCAGGTGGTCTCGGCGTCTCTGGTGATGGCATTTACGATGAACGCGGTGCCGGCAATAGAAAATAGGTCGACGGGATTCTGGAAGACGAGGGTCATGGGCTTCCCGATCGCCCAGGAAAAGATGACGAGAAGCGGAGCGACAACTAGAGCAATCTGGATCGCCGATCCGATGCAGAGCGTCATCACAAGGCCCATCCGGTCGCGCCGAGCAAACCAGACGGCTGCAAATATGTCCGAACTGGTGCCGCCCAGCGCGAGCACCACAACGCCAAGAAAGAGGGGGTGACGCCCGTGGATTTGGCTGCCTCCATCAGGGCGCCGGAGACGAAGTCGCTCTGCAGGGCCGCCGCGCCGGTACATGCCATCAACACGATCAAGCATATGGGGGCCGACCAGGCCGATTTGACCGAAGCCTCCTCATTGGTTGCGAAGATGTTTCTGTGAGTGATGAGGGTGAAGACGAGATTTCCGGAGTAGAGAATGAGCAGCACGACAGACACGGCCAAGCTGAGCCGCTCATCGGAGGCCCCCACATCGTTGACATGACGAATGCTGCGGCCGGTGTAGTCGAAGACTGCGGGAAGCAGAAGAGCGATGACGGACAAGACCAGCATGCTTGACAGCAACCCGGCGCGCGCTTGGGTGAAGCTTTGGTGCTCGCGATTCAACCCGGCGGCGACGATGGCCATTCCCAACCCCAGCAAGCAGGTCGCCGCTATAGACCCGGTGATCTGGGCGTGAACAACCTCAACATGACCGCGCGCGGCGATCGGGGTAATCGGAACAAACACCAAAGGGACGACACGAGCAATGGTACCGTATTGCACGAGAGCATCCTTTGCTTGGAGACCTAGACTCGTCAAGATCGTAATCGGCGTCCCGGCTGGTGCGCATGTAGAGGTGGATGATTAACCGCCGTCAGGCCCGGAATTTGCTCGGCATGAGACACGGGGGCGGGTGCACGCCGAGCCTCCAGATCAGCGCATGCGTCAACAAGGCGGGGGCCGGTCGCGTTCCGTGCGTCGGCTCACTCTCTGTACGTGACTGGACAACGCCGCCGCAACGCCGGCGCGCCGCACGCCGAGGACCTGCGTCATGCATCGGTGCGTGAGCGGAATTTCGGAAGAGGCCAGTTTGTCCGCGGCGACCAGCAGCCACCGAGCCAATCGCTGTTGCAAGCTGTGGCACGAGTTGCACGCAGCCAGCTGTGAGCTCTGGATCAACGTCGCCTGCACATACCGCAGCAGTAGTTTCTCGATGGCGACGTCCTCCCTCATGAGCTCGATCAGCGAGTCGGCTTCTATCCGTCGCGCGCTGCCGGCAATTTGGACCATGCATCGGTGTTGGGGAAATCCGCATGCCAAGGATCCAAGGTATGCCGACGAAATCCTTTGCTCCAACCGTCTGAATTTCGACGGGAATTTCCGGCTCTGGCGGTGAGCGAAGCCGCGCCGTGTTCGATGAAGTGGGCATATTGCATGGGAAGATGACGCTCCTGCATCATCATCTGCGTCGGCTTCAGTCGGACATCGTCGCAGCGACCAGCCAGCAGGCTGCGCGATCGAGGTGGCAGGCGGCGGATCAGATCATTGTTGGAGTTAGGCGCATGCGCCGATTTGCTGCGCTCTCGCGCCGGTCCGAACGGTGGCGCTATATGGGAGCAGTCCGGAACGTAGTCATGGCGGACGACGGGCAGATCATGTCGCTGCTCGTCGAGGCTTCAGGACGAAGGATGAGCCGGAATTTATCTCCCGGATTCCATTCAAGCGGGTCCTGCGTCCGCTTCACGAAGGAGCAATCGTGGCCGATTTTTCCGACTTGAGGTCGCGGGAATACGGTCTCTTTGTCGATCCTGGCCAGGCCCAGGACGAGCTGCACGAGTTCTCGATCTCGAAGGTCATCGGGGACTATGCGCGGTTGCAGGCAGGACATGGCTACGGTTATGTCTCCGATCTCGTTTTCGACAACGGCGGAAAGCTCGCGGCCGTCGTGATCTCCCGCGAAGCGTCTGCTGGCGGAGGGACCTATGCCTTCCCGTACCCGGGCCAAACGGGGCGATGGAGCCCGAAGCTGAGCTATTATGGCTTGCCTTACGTTACAGCGGATCAAGCAAACAAGGCCGGCTTGCGGCTCGACATGAGGGAGTTTCAGAACTCGTGAGGAACCAAACGTCCGCCTGACGGCTTCCGGTGACGTGCACGGATCCTGGACACTTGGCGTCGCAGCAAACTGATGCAGTCACGTCTTCGAGCGTAGCAAAAGTCTTCCCCTCCTGAAGCTGCATTCGAACGTGGCTGCATCAGAGCCTCTCATACAGCGCTCCCCCATGAATAGTGCGCCATAGAGGCGTTGCAGCCATCGTCAGGGCCGCGCGAGGACGTCAACGAAGGTCAGTGCAAACATCGCGACCAGGAAAACAAGCCCTGAAATCGCGGCGACGCGGATCTGCGGCTTCGCCGAGGCAAGCTCCATGAAGAGCAAGACGACGAGGGTCGATTTTGCCGCAGCGATGACGATCCCGCTTGCGGTCGTCACTCGGCCCATGGGGATATAGGCGGCGACGAGGCTGAGCAGCAGGAGTACGAGGAGCGCGGCCCAGATCAAGAGGTTCCTCGCCCATAAGCGGCGGACACCATCGCTTGAGCGGGCATCCCCACCTGCTTCTTCGCGGTCGCTCATGATGCGCGCCCCGGCAAATAGATCAGCGGGTAGAGGAAGATCCAGACAATATCGACCAGATGCCAGTACAAGGCTGTGACCTCGATCTCGGGATTGTCTTTCGCAGGCAGTTCGCGACGGAGCAGCACCCAGAACAGGCGACTCACGAGCGCAATGCCGATCGACAGGTGGATCGCATGTACGCCCGTGACCAGCCAATAGAATCCGTAAAACAGCTCGGCCCCGCGCTGAGGCAATGCAAACTCGGCTCCCGGCACGAGATGCTTGTCGATGTCTTCCTTGTACTCGAAGCCCTTGATGGCGATGAACGCAAGGCCGAGCATCGCGGTGAGCAAGAGGCACGAAAGCACAAGGCGTCGCAGCCGCGCAGACTGTTCGGACGCCTGCGCAGCGACTGCCATGGTGAGGCTGCTGGTCAACAGAACGGCGGTATTGATCGTACCGTACCAGATATTTGTCTCCCGGCCGGCGGCAGCGAACGCTTCCGGATGTTCGATCCGACAGACCGTGTAGGTGAGCATCAGCGCCCCGAAGAACAGCGTCTCGCTGGCGAGAAATACCCAGATGCCGAATTTGCCTGCCTCGCGCTGCCGGCCGAAATCGAACCAGGGTTCCCTCAGCAGTGCACTCTCCTCGCTCATCGCGTGTCCCTCGCGCTCTGCATTTCCGGAGGATCGGTGCCGGCTGACATACCCTGGGCGTGGTAATCGTAGGGCCCACGATCCACGCGCGGTTGCCGGTCGAAGTTCTTCGGCGGCGGCGGCGAAGTCGCGGTCCATTCGAGGCCGGTGGCGCCCCAGGGGTTCTTCGCTGCCTTCCCGCCGTAGAATAGGGACCAGCCCAGGTAGCCGAGCGGCAGCAGGTATGCGACGGCGAGTACTGCTGCTCCAGCGGAGGACATCACATTGTAGATCTGGAATTCTGCTGGATAGGTATGATACCGCCGCGGCATACCGAGGTAGCCTGCGAAGAATTGCGGCAGGAAGGTCATGTTGAAGCCGGCATACATGAGGATGGCGGCGAATTTCGCCCAGCTCTCGGGGTAGAGTTTGCCTGTAACCTTGGGCCACCAGAAGTGCAGGCCGGCGAAGAAGGCGGAGACCGAACCTCCCACCATGATGTAGTGGAAGTGCGCGACGACGAAGTAGGTATCGGTGACGTGGATGTCCACCGGGATCGAGGCGAGGAATAGGCCGGAGAGCCCGCCGGTCGTAAACAGTCCGACGAAGCCGAGCGCATACAGCATCGGGGATTCGAAGCTGATCTGCCCGCGGTAGAGGGAGGCAGTCCAGTTGAAGACCTTGATGGCCGAAGGCACCGCGATGATGAACGACAGGAAGGAGAACACGAGGCTCGCTAGGGCCGATTGTCCGGACACGAACATGTGGTGTCCCCAGACGAAGAAACCGATGCCGGCAATCGCAAGCATGGCGTAGACCATGAAGTCGTATCCGAAAATCCGCCGCCTCGCGAAGCAAGGAATGATCTCCGAGACGACCCCCATGGCGGGCAGGACCATGATGTAAACGGCGGGGTGTGAGTAGAACCAGAACAAGTGTTGGAATAGGATCGGATCTCCGCCGCGCGCGGGATCGAAGATCGGCAGCCCCAAGACGCGTTCCGCGATCACAAGCAGCAGCGAAATCGCGAGCACCGGCGTTGCCAGCACCATGATCAGCGACGTCGCGTAGATGGCCCAGACGAAAAGGGGCAACCTGAACCACGTCATACCGGGTGCGCGAAGCATATGGGTGGTCGCGATGAAGTTCACGCCCGTGGCGATGCTGGCAAAGCCGACGACGAACACGCCAGCCGCCGCCGCGAACACATGAGTGTTGGAGAACATCGACGAGTAAGGCGTATAAAACGTCCAGCCGGTGTCGACGCCGCCGGCGACGAGCGCGTAAACGGTGAACGCGCCGGCTGCGATGGTCAGATACCAGCTGAACAGATTGAGCCGCGGAAATGCGACGTCGGGTGCCCCGATCATCAGTGGCAGCAGGAAATTGCCGAACGTGTTGGGGATCGATGGCACCAAGAAGAACCAGACCATGATGATCCCGTGGAACGAGAACAGCTTGTTGTAGGTGTCCGATGTCAACAGCCATCCGTTAGGCTCGAACAGTTCGAGCCGCACGGCCGTGATTGCGGCGCCGCCCAGAAAGAAGAAGACCGTGATGGTCACCGCGTAGAGGATCGCAATGCGCTTGTGATCGGTGGTGGCAAGCCAGGACCCTACGGTCGAGCCGTCGCGCAGATAATCCGGGTGGGGCGGCAGCGGCAGCTCTCCGGCAAGCAGGGCGTCAGTCATCTGGCTGCTCCTTGCTGAGTGAGCGGATATAGGCCGTCAGGCTCTGGATTTCGCCGTCGTCGAGCAGCCCCTTGAAACTCGGCATGACCGGTTCATAACCAGCGACGACGTCGCGCTTCGGCTGCAAGATTGAATCCCGGATGTAGGCATCGTCCGCGGAAACGGTGCGCCCATCCGCCAGCTGCACAGCGCGGCCATAGAGTCCCGCCAGCCGCGGCGCGTGGACGTTCGACGAGGCGGCGTGGCAGCCCGAGCATCCTTGCGACACAAACAGTTTCGCTCCTTCATGGGCAAGGTCGTCGCCTTCGGGCTGCTGGACCAGCCATCCGGCATAGTCGTCCTGGCGCATGACCACGATCTTGCCTCGCATCATCGAATGATTGGTGCCGCAATATTCGGCGCACAGAAGCGGGAAGGTGCCGCTCTTGGTCGCCTGAAACCAGATGTCGGTGTCGCGGCCGGGCACAACGTCCTTCTTGATCCGGAAGGCCGGCACGAAGAAGGAATGGATGACGTCCTGCGAACTCATCAGGAGATGGACCGGCTGATCCAGCGGTACATGCAAGGCGTTGATTTCGCGGGCGCCGCTCGGATGCTGCGTCTTCCACATCCATTGTTTCGCGACGACGTGGATTTCCAGTGCGCTCGGCGGAGCGGCCAGGCTGCCAAGGTCGGCGGAGGACGCCCACCAGAACAGGAAGGCGAAAGTCAGCAACGTCGCAACCGTCCAACCAATTTCGAATTCGCGGCTGAGGATCTCAGGCATCGGACCGCGCTTGGCGGACGAGCCGCGGCGATACCGGACGGCAAACAGCAGGATCAGTCCGAACACCAGGACCACAGTCGCGCCGGACAAAAGCAGCAGAAGATAGAAGATGTGATCTACCGTGACGGCGTGCGTGCTTGCTTCGGGCAGCCTGAACGGCGAGTTCATGCTGAAGCTCCGTGACGTCTGCTGCGCACCAGCATCAACCCGATCAGCGCGCCCATGATGGCAACGGTCGAGATCCCGAGAATCTGCAGAATAGCGGCGATTCTGCGGGTATAGATGCCGTGCACCGCATCAAATCCATAGCAAAGCAGCGCGATGCGTCCGGAAAGTCCCCCGATCGAGCCGTTGCCGGCTTCCAGCAGCGCGAGGCGCAGATCGCGCGGTTGCAGGGCCAGACTGGACAGCGTCCGGACGATTCGGCCGTCCGGCGCGACGGTGGCGAAGGCGGCCGGATGTGCGATCGCGTCGCGGCTGCTGTCGCGTTCGGTATGATAGCCGATGGCCCCGAGGAGCGCGGCGACGGCCTCTCGCGATCCGGTCAGGACCGATGTGCCCTCTTCCCCGATCTGTCCCCGCGTGAAACGACGCGCGTCATCGATGGTGTCGCGTGGATCTATGCCGATGACGACGAGTTTGTAGTCCCGTCCCGGAGCAAGGCCAGTCTGCTGCAACGCAGAGCTTGCGATGGTCAACGCGGGCCCGCAAATTTGTTGACAGGTGAAGTCCGCCGGAATCAACAGGGTCGGACGTCCACCGATTGCTTGCCGGATGGACACCTGGTGGCCGCCGAGATCCGTGAACTGCAAGGAGAGCGGGAGGTGCGCATCCGCAGGTGGGTCGAAGCCGACCTGTCCAATCTGCTGCTCCGTCAATCCGGCCTGCGCGAGTGTCGGCCAGAGCGCAAGCGCGAGGATAAAAACGGCCCGCCTCATGGCATTCCTCCGCTCACGTGGGGCGGCAAGGCCGGGCGAACCTGGGGAGCATCATAGGCGTGCTCGCCGCGTCCCGCGACGAGTTGCATCGCCTCATCGATCGGGATGCGCGCAAGATCATGGTCGCGATCGACCCAGGCGTAGCTGGAGAGCTGCGCTCGTTGTGCGGCCTCAAGCCGTGCGAGGTCGACCTCAGGCGATGTCTGCAGCTCCGGCGAAGGGAACCGGCTCTCGACGCGCGGGCTGAATGCGCCTGGCGCCCGATTATTCAGGAATAGCAGCAGTCCGGCTATTGCGGCGCCCACGAAGAGCAGAAAGCAGCCGACAACGGCCAGCACGGCGCGGCTGTGGATATCGGCCGGTTGGGGCAGCGCGCGGTTGCCCATCTCCTCAGTCGGCATTGCACGCCTCCGCGGATGCAATGCCCCGCCCGAAGAGCATGGACGCGGCGGTCAGGATGACGAGCGAGCAAAGACCGGTCGCTGCCACGGCGGATTGCTCCGAGAATGCAGGCACGAGCAACCAGGCAAAGTGCATGCTGGTCCCGAGCAGCAGCAGAAGACCGACCGCGCGCAACCCGGCGCGGCTGCCGCGCACGCCGGCGAACAGCAGCATCGCGAACGGCAGGATTGCACCAAGCGCAAAGGTCGCAACCAGCGCCGCAGTCCATGCCGCCGTGCTGCGCTCAATGAACCACCCGGCCTTGTGAGGCAGATCGCCGTACCAGGCGACGACGAACGTCATGTATTCGAGGTAGACGACGCCCAGCAGCGTTGCCATCAAGAGCTTGCCGATATCGCTCCGCCCTTCGCCTGCGATGTGAGAGGTCCCCCAAACGGCCACGACGGCCAACGCGGCGAGCAGCTGTTGTATCGCGATCATGGAAGCGAAGGCGGTGGAGACGTAATGAGGTTCGACGGACAGGAACCAATCGACCGCAACCATGCTGATTGTGAAGCCGTAGAACGCGAGGCCTAAAGCGGCCGGCAGTCGCCCGCCGGCCCGGACGGCAAAGGTCAGCCCGAGCACGCACCATCCGATCAGCGCAATCAGGGCTCGCAAGATGAACGACGACTGGCCTAGATACCAGAAGGTGACATCCGGCTTGATCCGGCTCGGAGTTGCAGCCCAGGGATAGATGTCGGTCAGTCCGGCGAGAACGGGGACGAAGGCGATGGCCACGAGAGGCATCATGGCCGCGAGCGTCCGCAGCACCGGTGCGGCGACTACTCCCCATCGACCGCCGGTCAGGCGGTGAATGAGCAGCAATGCCATGCTGCCGATCGGGGCACAGCTCCATATCGCGAATGCGACGAGCCAGCCCCGCAGTAGACTTGGATGAGTCCCGAGACGTGCCGCCGCGAGCACCAGCGCAGCCATGAGGGCCAGCAACGCGACGCCCGCCGCCGCCAGCGGGGTGCCGAGCGCGTTCAGCGTCTGGTTGCGGAGCGCGGCGATCATGGCAGCTTGCTCCTCAGCTGCGGCGCGGCGGCCATGTCGGTTTGCTGAGATTGCTGGAGCGCCCGGATATAGGCGATGATGGCCCAGCGGTCGCGCGGCTCGATCCGGGCGGCATAGGAATACATGGTACCGTAGCCATTGGTGATGACGTCGAAGATGTGCCGGGCATCGGCTGCGCGAAGCCGGGCGGAATGATAGGAGGGCGGGGCGGGAAACCCGCGCTGCACGATCATGCCGTCGCCGTGTCCGGAGAGCCCATGACAGGGGGAGCAGTAGATGTCGTAACGCTCCCGCCCGCGCGATAGCAGGGCCATGTCGACGGCAGGCGGCGTCGTGATCTGCCGTGCGCGCGCAAGGTCGCCCTGCGCAACGGTACCTTTCGGCAGGGATTGGGCCTCGGTGCCATCCCTGAACAGAGGCGCCTTCGAGAACGTACCGTAACGATTCTGCTGAGACATGGAATGATCGCCGCAGCCTCCGAGCGCTGCCAACAGCATCGTCAAACATGCCAGCCGACGCATCGTCATGGCGAGCGCAGCTCCGTGACTGCAACCGCGCCTGCTCCAGTGAGGACCGCCCTCAAATCGTTTGGGCTGATTCCGGAAGCCGTCAACAGGAAGTAGCGGTCTTGCGTTGCGCGTTCGAAGCCCGGGATCTCGAACAGGGCATCGTGGAGTCTCGGCAGACGGCACGACCAAAGGAAGGCGAGCACTCCCGCAAGAGCGGCAGCGAAAATGCCGACCTCGAAAGGGACCAACAGGAACACTTGCCAAGAGTTCAGGGGGCGGCCGCCGCTGTTGATCGGATAGTCAATCACCGCGCTGTACCATTGCAGACCGTACGCGAATGCCGCGGACGCGAGCCCGCCGACCAGCATCGCGAGGCGGATCCGCGGGCGCTCCTGCCCAAGCCGTTCGTCCAGCCCTTCAATCGGATAGGGTGTGAATGCATCCAGCGCAGCATGGCCCGTGCTCCTCACGCGCACCAGTGCCGACCGAAGGGTTTCGCCGTCGACGAATTCCGCCAAGAGTTTCACTGTCATGCAGCTGCCTCCTCGTGAGCGAGTTTGCGCATGTCGAACATCGACACGCTCGGTACCAGCCTCATGAAGACCAGGAACAGAAAGGCGAAGAGGCCGAGCGGCGTGATCAGGAAGCTCCAGTCCCAGAAAGTGAAGTGGAAGGCGCGCCAGAGGGACGGCATGTACCCGCGTGACAGCGTGTTCCAGACGATCAGAATTCGCTCGAGCCACATTCCGATGTTGATCGCGATCGCGATCGGTATCAGCATGAGCAGCGACCGTCGCGCGAATGGCCACCAGAGCAGCTGCGGGATGAGACAGTTGCAGGCCAGCAAGGCCCAATACAGCGGTGCGTAAGTCCCGGTAAATTCGAAGCGCACGACCTCGCGTTCGGCGTGTTCGCCGCCGTACCAGCCCATGAACCACTCGGTCGCATAGGAATAGAACATGACGATGGAGGCCATCAGCAGGATGCGGGCCATCACGTCGAAATGGCGCGAGGTGATGATGGCTTGAAGGCTGAGGCCCCATCGAATCGTGGCCGCGAGCACGACGACCATGGCAAAGCCCGAATACATCGCGCCGACCACGAAGTACGGCGGGAAGATGCTCTCCTGCCAGCCGGGCATCAGGCTGGCCGCGAAATCGAGTCCGACGATCGAGTGGACCGAGCAGACCAGCGGGACGCCCAAGGCAGCCATCGTCGTATGAAGGATCTTGAGGCGCGTCCATTCGCGCGCCGAGCCGCGCCAACCCAATGCGAAAGCGCCGTAGAGCAGCTGGCCCGCGCGGTGCGGTGTGCGGTCGCGCATGGTGGCGAGATCGGGGATCAGGCTGACATACCAGAATAGGATCGAGAAAAGCAGGTAGCTGACGATGGCCCAGAAGTCCCACACCAGGGCACTCCGCCATTGCGGCCAGAGCGCCATGGTGTTCGGATATGGGGCAAGCCAATAGGCATAGAGCGGCCTGCCGAGATGGATGATCGGCATCAGCCCGGCGATCGCAACGGCGAACAGCGTCATGGCTTCCGCGAAGCGGTTGATCGAGGCGCGCCATCGCTGTCGCGTGAGCAGCAACATTGCCGAAATGAGCGTGCCGGCGTTGCCGATGCCGATCCACCATACGTAGTTGGCGATCGCAACACCCCAGACGATCGTGGAATTGACGCCCCATATTCCGATGCCCCGATAGAACAGCCACACGACTGCTATGAACAGCCAAAGCACGAAAGGGAGGGTCACGAGGAGTGCGAGCCACCAGCGCTTGCCGAAACCGGTGAAGAGCGGATCAGCAACCGCTTGCGTGATGGCGAGGTCATCGGCACGTTCGGATGAGATCCAACGGTGCGCCGGAGGGGCCTTGGCCGCGAGAACCTCGCTCATGTCCGCTCCTCCGCGTCCGATTGGGCCGGATTGCGGACGTCGGCCAGATAGGTGGTGCGCGGGCGCGTGCCCAAATGGCCAAGCAGAGTGTAGTGGCGCGGATCAGTCTTCCGGCGGCTGATTTCTGCGTCGGGCTGGTTGAGGTCTCCAAAGCTGATGGCGCGGGTGGGACAGGCGTTCTGACAAGCGGTCCGTACTTCGTCGGGACCGAGCGCCCGGCTCTCGCGTTCCGCGGCTCGTCTCGCTCCGCTGATCCTTTGAACACAGTAGGTGCATTTCTCCATCACGCCGCGGGCGCGAACGGTGACCTCCGGGTTCTTCTGCCCGCGGTAGGACTCCGCGCCGAGATTGCCGTATTCCTCGCCGCTCGCGTAGCCGAAGAAGTTGAAGCGCCGCACTTTGTAGGGGCAGTTCGCCTCGCAGAAGCGGGTGCCGATACAGCGATTGTAAACCTGCGCATTCAGGCCTTCGCTATCGTGGACGGATGCTGCGACCGGGCAGACGGGCTCGCAAGGTGCATGCTCGCATTGCATGCAGGGCACCGGTTGAAAGCCGAGTTGCGGGCCGTTCGCTGAGCCGTGATCGTAGACGTCGACGCGCATCCAATGCATATCCCGCCCCATGGCGACCTGCTCCGGTCCCACGACCGGAACGTTGTTCTCGGCCTGACAAGAGACGACACAGGCGTTGCAGCCGATACAAACGGACGTATCGATCACCATCGCCCAAGCATGGCCATCGCCCGACCTCGGCTTTTCGGGCATCAAACTCGGCGGATCGAAGGGCGTTATCGAGGGCGGCACGTGCCCACGCTGATACGACGGATAAAGCTCGCGCACGTCATCTGGCGTCCGCACGATGTTCTGGGTCGTGAGAATGGGCTCTTCGCGTCCCGTCCGCCTGATCGAGACTTGCGCCAAGCGCCAGGGCTTGTCATAGGTTCGGAGAATGTAGGCATTGGCCCCGATGCCGCTGCCTATGGCGCCGGCGTTTTGCCGGCCTCCGCCCAGGTTAAGCGCGCAGATCCCCACGGCTGATCCCGGTTCGAGCAGCACCGGGACCTCTATCGAGCGATCATGCGCGCTGATCTTGACAACGTCGCCCGGCTTGAGCCCGAGGTGGCTCGCATCGTCGGGATGCAGCGCGAGCGCATTACCCCAGACTTGCTTGCTGAGCGGCTTTGGACATTCCTGCAGCCAGGCGTTGTTGGCGAATGAGCCGTCCCACACACAGGGATCAGGACGTAGAACCAGGCTGAGATCGTCCTCGCGCTTGTCCTCGGCTTCGACGGCTATGGACGGGGGGAGCATTGCGACAGCCTCGACAGCCTCTGAGCCGGTCCCTGCAATGATGCCGTCGTGCAGCGCCCGCTGCCACCATGCCTCGAAGTCTCCATGGGCTTCGCTTCGCCAGGTCTGCCGCACCAGCTCGTAAGGCTTTGCGTCGTGTTTCCCGGTGATCCAGGCGAGAAGCTCATGCGCGCCGAAGCTCCCGTAGAGAGGCTTGATCAAGGGTTGGACGAGGCTCGCGGTCCCGTCGCTGGCACGCAAATCAGACCACGCCTCGATTTGATGACTTTGCGGCACATGCCAATTGGCGTTGACCGCCGTCTCGTCGACATACTCGCCCATATGCAGGCGGAACGGCGCCTTCTGCGCTTTCGCCTCGAATTGCAAGTCAGCCGGCGCGTCGTAGAGGGGATTGGCGCCAACAATGAACAGCTGGCGCACGCTCCCGGCCTCGAGATCGCCCGCGAGCTGGTCGAGCGTTCCGGCCTGCCGTCCAGACGGGGTGCGATCGATCTGATTAATCAGCCGAACTGGTGCATTCAGCTGAGCGTTGATCCAGTGAACCAATCCGTGAACTTCTTTCGACATCGATGGACCCGCGAGGACGAGCGCTTCGCCCTTGCTTGCGTTCAGGTCTGTCGAAATCTTTCGAAGCAGCAGGCGTTCGCGCTCAGGCAGCTCGGTCACGCCGGTAGCTGCCCCGAGTTCCCGCGCGAGACTTTCCGCTAGCCGTTCGATCGCCTCGGGACGGAGAGCAAGACGCTCGTCCGCCTTTGCCCCCGTCAACGTGAGGGTACTTTCGAGGCAATAGAGACGCGAGAAAGCGCCGGCGTCGCTGCGCCGTTGTGCGAAGCCGCGGCCGATTCGCATCTGGTCGGGCCCATGTCCAAGCGGATCGGCATCGAGGGTGACGATCACGCGTGCCCTTGCGAAATCGGGAACGCTGCAAAGGGGTTGACCATAAGCAAGTTGCGCACCTTGGCGAGCATTCTCGTCGTCGGTCGGGTCGTACGCGTGCCACGACGCTGCCGGGAACGACTGAAGAAGCATGTCGATTTGGCGTAGAAGGGTAGGTGACGTCGTACGGCTGGTCAAAAGGCGCAGACCATTGCCCTGATTGCCGCGGGCCTCGGAGAGCTCGGTCGTCAGTGCCCCAAGAAGAGCTTCGCGGGACGCTATGGCTCCGTTGTGCAGGATGGTGCGCGAGCGGTCCGGATCATAGAGCGAGAGAACGGCGGCTTCGGCGAAAACATCGGTGGCGCCCAGGCTGCCTGGATGACGCGGGTTGCCCTCTACCTTGATCGGTCGGCCGTCGATCGAGGTCACGATTACGCCGCGTCCGATCCCTGCGAGGCCGAGGGTCGTCGCGAATTTCAGGGGTTCGCCAGGAACGATCCGCTCCGGCATTCTGACATAGGGCAGGATCTGCTCGTCAGGTTTGCTGCAGGCCGCGAGGCTGCTCGCCATGCCGCTCGCGAGCAGGCCGAGCGCCTGGCGGCGGTTGAGCTTGCTTCGCCGCGCTGGATCTGGCCGTGTCGGCAATTCCTTCAGCGGTGACATATGGTGCAGTCCGTCAAGTGATCCGTTTTGATGTGGTAACCCGCAGCAAGCTTTGCCCCGATCTCGGCCCGATCCTTTGGCGGTCGCCATTTCGGATCGAAAACTGCCTCGCGGGGGCGCAGGTAGGGTGCGGGATTGCGATGGCAATCGAGGCACCATTGCATCGTCAGGGGAGCCGCTTGCCGCATCAGCCGCATCTGTCCGACGTCACCGTGACAGGTGGTGCAGCCGACCCCTTTTGCGACGTGGACTGAATGATCGAAATAAACGTAGTCCGGAAGCCGGTGGACGCGCGTCCATGCCATCGGTTTGCTTCTGGCAAGGCTCTCCCGGACCGGCGCCAGCATCTGCGCATTGGTCCAGATCTGCGAATGGCAGGTCATGCAGGTCTCGGTCGGGGGCATGCCGGCAAAGCGCGCCTTCTCCACGGAGGTGTGGCAATAGCGGCAATCGAGACCGAGACCCGAAACATGATGTTCGTGACTGAACGGCACGGGTTGATTCCGGGTGATATTCTGGTTGGTGACGTAAGGGGACCGCATCACCTCGTAAGACAGTCCAACCGCAAGCACCGGAACTGCTCCAATCGCCGCTATCGCCAAGGTCGCAATCGTGTTCGCGCCGGGACGAAAGAGCTGCATCACCGGCCCCCAGCCGCCCGGCCTTCAAGCCCGAATTCGGACAGGCACTGATTTCGCGGCCGGCGTTTTCGAATGGATGTCGTGGTGCGACAGCGCAATCAGCGGGTTCATTTCCGGATAGTAAGCGCCGACGCAGCCATCCGGCAGTTTGAACGGGGTCACCTTGAGAGGACCGACCTCGCGCGCGATGCCGTCCTCAGCGTCGCTGACGAGGGAGACCATTTGGCCTTCCTGAAGTCCGGCGCGGGCGATCTCGTCCGGATTCATCAGCAATACGTCCCTTGTACCCTCGATGCCTCGCATCCGATCGCTGTAGCCGTAGATCGTGGTGTTGAACTGATCGTTGCTCCGCATGGTCAGGAGCCGGAAGCGACCGGGCGCATCCGGGAAGCCGGTGGAGGTGAGGGTCTCGGGCGCAGTAAACTCGGCCTTGCCGCTTTGCGTCTTCCAGATACGTTCGCGGGCCGAGTTGCCGCGATAAAATCCGCCTGGGGTGAACATGCGCGCGTTGAACTCGTGGAATTCGTCCGGATAGGTCTCGGCGATCTCGTCGCGGATGAGATCGTAATTGCCGACCCAGTCATCCCATTTCAGCTTGGGATTCGGGTGCAAGGTTGCCTCGGCAAGACCCGCGACGATCGCCACCTCGGATTTCAGCTGTTCGCTGGCCGGCTTGCGCAGCCCGATCGAACCCTGGATGCAACTGAAAGTGTCCTCCATGGTGACGGCTTGCTGCCCGCTTGCCTGGATGTCTTCTTCGGTCCGGCCGAGGCATGGCAGCAGGTAGGCGGCCTTGCCATGGATGAGGTGGCTGCGGTTGAGCTTGGTGGCAATCTGAACCGTCAGCTCCAGGCCCCGCCAGGCCTCTTCCATCTTCGACCGTTCGGGAATGGCCCGCACGAAATTCCCGCCAAGCCCGACGAAAGCCTTGACCTTGCCGTCGAGTACGCCTTCGCATGTTTCGACGGTGTTCATGCCCTTCTCGCGCGGCGGCTCGAACCCGAACTGCTTGGCGTATTTGTCGAGCGGAACCAGTTCGGGCTTTTCCGAGATGCCGACGGTACGCTGACCCTGCACGTTCGAATGCCCGCGCACCGGCGAGATCCCGGTGCCGTCTCGACCGATGTTTCCTTTCAGGAGCAGCATGTTGACGAGCATGGCGACGTTCTGGAAGCCGTGCACGTGTTGGGTCAGCCCCATGCCATAGATGCCGACTACGCGGTCTGCCTCGACGTAAACCTGCGCAGCACCTTCGATGACCGATCGGCTGAGACCGGACGCGGCTTCAATGTCGTTCCAGGACGTCGCCCGAACCTCGGCTTCGAACTCTTCGAAGCCGTGCGTGTGCTGCTCGATGAAGAGAGCATCGATGACACGTTTGCCTTGCTGCTTGGCCGCATCGTCCGCGGCGAAGACATGCTTGCAGATCCCGACGATGACGGCGATGTCGCCGCCAACCTTCACCTGGTGGTACTGGCTGCTGATCTGCGTCGTCTTTCCTGTCAGCATCTCCGCAGGGTTCTGGGGATTGATGAAGACTTCCAGGCCCTTTTCGCGCACGGGATTGAAGGTGATGATCTGAACGCCTCGCTTGGCGGCGTCCTGGAGCGGATGCAGGAAGCGTGGGCTGTTCGATCCCGTGTTCTGGCCGAAAAAGAACATCGCATCACAGTTGCTGAGGTCGTCGAAGACCACAGTCCCAACGCCGGCACCAATCAGTTTTTTGAGCGCCACGGACGTCGTTTCGTGGCACATGTTCGAACTGTCAGGCAGGTTGTTGTTGCCATAAACCCGCGCGAACAGCGCATAAAGGTAGGAAGTCTCAAGGCTGGCCCGGCCGGACGAATAGAAAACGACTGACTTCGGATCGAGCGCCTTCAATTGCGAGCCGATGGCCCGAAATGCTTCATCCCAGGAGCACGCCACGTACTTGTCGGTTGCACTGTCATAGCGCAGCGGATGCGTCAGGCGTCCTTGCTGCTCGAGGTCGTAATCAGTCCAGGAGAGCAGCTCGGTCAGCGTGTGTTCGCCGAAGAATTCCGGCGTACAACGGAGCGAGGTCAACTCCCAAAGCGTCGCCTTGGCCCCGTTCTCGCAGAATTCGAACGTGTGGTAATTCGCCGGCTTGGCCCATGAGCAGGAAACGCACATGAATCCTTTCGGCTTGTTTTGCCGGCGAAGGGTATTCAGTGCCGCCGGCGAGTCCCACTCTTTGCCGAAGATCCTCGCAATCCCTTCGAGCGAGCCCCACCCGCCAGCTGGACCATCGTATTCAACCGTATCGGAAGCGTCGTCGCCAGCTTTGTTCGATTGCACCATGATCTTGTTTCTCTTCGGGAACCAGTCGGGCTGTGTCTCGCCAACGCACGTTGGCAACGGCGGTTCCTGGACGGGAGTTCCTGCAGCGTCGGGGGCGGACCGGACGTGGCGGGGAAAAGCGCAACAGGACCAGAGACTTCATTTGAGCAGCACGGTGCGTTGGGTGCTCGAAGCCGATTGTCTGCCCGCTGCCGTACAAGGAATCTCGCACTCGCCTGACGTTGATTCGAGGAGGCTGTGCCATGGAGTGACGGAACGCGTGTGCCCGGCAGCGGTTGCCAGACCTTAGATCGCGGAGCCTGCCATGGATGATCGCTGCACCCTCGACAAACCAGAACTGGTCTGGCGAGGGCGCGATCCGATAGCATCTTCGCGAAGGGTCGCGGAGGAGCGGCCCATAGCCATCACGTATAACGGCTCGACCTATGCGGTGATGATGGCCTCGCCCGCCGATCTGGTGGATTTCGGCTTCGGATTCAGCCTCAGCGAAGGTATTGTGGCGGACAGCGATGCTATCCTTAGCGTCGATGTCATCGAGCTCGAGCTCGGCTGCGAAGTCCGGATCTGGCTCGACGACTCATACGCCCATCTTTTGGCCAAAAGGCGGAGGGCGATGGTCGGGCCGGTGGGCTGCGGTCTGTGCGGAATCGAAAGTCTGGAGCAAGCCTGCCCACCGCCGGTGCATGTCGTCGGCCAGGGCGGGTTTCGTCCCTCGGACATTTTGGAAGCGATGCGCTCGCTGCGACCGCTCCAGCATCACAATCAGGCGACGGGCGCGATGCATGCTGCCGCGTTCTGGGATGGCGACGACATCCGATTGGTCAGGGAAGACGTCGGTCGCCACAACGCGCTGGACAAACTCGCCGGCGCGGTGGCCAGAGCCGGTCTGGAGAGGTCACGGGGGGCCCTCCTCATCACCAGCCGGGTCTCCGTCGAACTCGTGCAAAAGGCCGCACGGATGGGAGTGCCACTCCTCGTCGCCGTCTCGGCACCGACCTCACTGGCAATCGAGACCGCCGAACGGGCCGGCGTAACGCTCGTCGCAGTCGCGCGTGACGATGGTTACGAGATATTCAGTCACCCCGGCCGACTGATCTTTGAAAGAGAACAATCTTCCTGCCGCAGCGGCCGTCCCTGAATCATCTTCCCGCTCATTTTGGTCCTGGCGCTGTCACAAAGAGCCGGCTTCGTCCGGCCTCGTACCGACTTTAAGTCGCCGCCGCTGTTTCAGACGGAACGTCTGAAGGCGCCCAGCGCTGTTGCGATACGC
Organism: Bradyrhizobium sp. CCBAU 53415; assembly: GCF_028128735.1. Lineage (NCBI taxonomy): Bacteria > Pseudomonadati > Pseudomonadota > Alphaproteobacteria > Hyphomicrobiales > Nitrobacteraceae > Bradyrhizobium > Bradyrhizobium sp. CCBAU 53415. The sequence goes on from NZ_LBJF01000001.1 coordinate 382,488, forward strand.
CATTCCCAAGTACTCAAGGAGACAGCAATGAAAACCACACTCTTGGCGGCCCTCTTGCTCGCGGCAACCGTTTCCGGTCCAGCGCTCGCACAAAGTGGCAAGACTTCCACGAGTCCGACGCAGTCCGCCACAAGCTCGGGCCAGAGCACGGCGGCCCAGAAGATTCAAGACGATCTCAAGAAGGCAGGCTTCACCGACATCAAGGTCGTGGCCGAATCCTTCGTCGTGCAGGCCAAGACGAAGGACGGCAATCCCATGGTGATGACGATTGGTCCACATGGCATGTCGGTGTTCGAAGCGATGAACACGTCAACGACTGGATCCGGCTCCTCAGCTAAATCTCAGGGCACGACCGGCTCCAACTCTTCGAACAACAGCGCCACCTCAAAATAGTCGCCGCAGCTTTGGCGAACATCGCGGCTGACCTGGGCCGGCTCTGCGGTGTTCGTGGCGCGTCAACAAACCCGGACGTACGCCAGCGTACGGAGATCGTCGTGAGGACCAGGAGAGCTCCGAAACGTTTCGACAGCCTTGGTCGTTGCTGAGTGTCGTTCGCATCAACAATCGAGAAGATCCAATGAACGTCAGCGAATACGTTTGGCAGCGGCTGTCCGAATGGGGATTGACCAGGATCTACGGCTATCCCGGGGACGGTGTCGGCGGCCTGGATGTCGCTCTCGAGCAGGCGAAAGACAAGATCGAATACGTGCAGGTGCGGCACGAAGAGATGGCAGCCTTCATGGCCTCCGCTCATGCCAAGTTTACGGGCCAGGTCGGCCTTTGTTATGCAACGTCAGGCCCGGGCGCCATCCATCTTCTCAACGGACTTTACGACGCCAAGATGGACCACGTCCCTGTGGTCGCTCTCGTCGGCCAGCAGGCGAGAAGCGCTATCGGGGCGAGCTATCAGCAGGAAGTCGATCTGCAGGTCCTGTTCCAGGACGTCGCCGAATACGTCGGGCAGGCAAGCGTGCCCGAGCAGGTGCGCCACCTGATCGATCGGGCCATACGCATCGCCCACAACAAGCGCGGGGTCGCTTGTGTGATTCTTCCCAAAGACGTGCAGGAACTGGACTACCAGGATCCGCCTCTCGCCCACGGCGCGACCCACACCGGCGTTGGATATGCCGGGCCGGCGAAGCAACCGGACGATGGTCTTGTGCGCGCGGCCGCCGAGGTTCTGAACAGCGGCAGCAAAGTTGCAATGCTGGTTGGCGCAGGCGCTCTGGACGCCACCGATGAAGTCATCGCAGTAGCCGAGTGCCTCCAGGCCGGGGTGGCCAAGGCCCTGCTGGGAAAGGCGGTCGTCCCAGACGATCTACCCTTCGTGACAGGTTCTCTCGGATTGCTCGGCACAAAGCCCAGCTGGGACCTCATGAAGAACTGCGACACGTTCCTGATGATCGGATCCGCATTTCCCTACAGCGAATTCCTGCCGAAGCCCGGTTCGGCGCGCGGCGTCCAGATCGACATCGATGGCGCGCGGTTGAGCCTGCGCTATCCCATGGAGATCAACATCGTTGGAGACAGCTCTGCGACATTGAAGGCGCTGTTACCTCATCTGAAGCAGACGCAGAAGTCCTCGTGGCGCCGCGAAATCGAGGAAGGTGTGCAACAATGGTGGCAGACGCTCGAGAAGCGCGCCATGGATACCGCAGAGCCCCTCAATCCGCAGCGCGTATTCTGGGAGTTGTCACCACGCTTGCCTGAGAGCGCGATCATCACGGCGGACTCGGGCTCCGTCGCCAACTGGTACGCTCGCGATTTGAAGATGCGCCGAGGCATGAAAGCTTCGCTTTCCGGAGGACTGGCTTCCCTTGGTGCCGGCACACCTTATGCTCTGGCCGGCAAGATGGCTTATCCGGACAGAACGGTGATCGCGTGCATGGGCGACGGCGCCATGCAAATGAACGGACTGAACGTCCTGATCACGATCTCGAAATATTGGAAGACCTGGTCAAATCCACGCCTGATCGTCCTTGTTCTCAACAACCGCGATCTCAATCAGGTCACGTGGGAGGAGCGGATCCAGCTCGGTGCAGGAAAGACGCTGTCGACTCAGAGTATCCCGGACTTTCCGTATCATCGCTACGCCGAGCTCGTAGGCCTTAAAGGAATCTTTGTCGACGATCCGGAACGGGTGGGGGCCGCCTGGGACGAAGCGCTGTCGGCGGATCGTCCGGTCGTGCTCGAGGCGTACACGGATCCGAATGTGCCGCCGCTGCCTCCCCACATCACACTGAAGGATGCCAAGAACTTCGTCAGCATGATTCCGTCCGAACCGGAGCTTGGGAGCGTTTTGAAGAACAGCGCCAAGGAGCTGCTGACGAGCGTACTGCCAGGGAAGGAATGATGCTTGAGGTTCCCATCGAGTCGGTAAAAGCGCGCGCCTTCGAGGTCCCAACCGATCGCCCCGAAGCCGATGGGACCATGCGCTGGAATTCCACGACACTGGTCCTGGTCGAGATCGCCGCCGGCGCCAAGTCAGGGATAGGGTACACGTATTCCGATCGCAGCATTGTGGCGCTGATCGTGGGCAAGCTCGGCTCGATCGTCCGTGGGAAGGATGCCATGGCGCCTGAAGCCGTCTGGATGGCGATGCAACGGGCCGTGCGCAATCTGGGGCGCGAAGGTCTTGCCGCAAATGCGATCTCAGCTGTGGACACGGCTCTCTACGACCTGAAGGCACGGCTTTTGGATGTGCCGCTGGTGCGTCTTCTCGGAAGCTACCGTTTGAATGTGGCGATTTACGGCAGCGGAGGCTTCACGACCTACTCCGACGCCGAGCTGGCTGAGCAGCTTGGCAAGTGGGTTGCCGACGATGGCTGTGTGAACGTCAAGATGAAAGTGGGGTCCGAACCGGACCTCGATCCGCATCGCGTGCAAGTCGCACGCCGTGCGATCGGCGAGCGCGCAAGCCTCTTCGTCGATGCTAACGGCGCCTATTCGGTGAAGCAGGCGCTGGAGCTTGCGGAGTTGTTCGCATGCTGCGGTGTCGAATGGTTCGAGGAACCGGTGTCGTCGGACGATCTAGAAGGTTTACGTGCGGTTCGCGCCCGCGCCCCAGCGGGCATGGACGTGGCTGCGGGAGAGTATGCGTATACAACTGACTATGTGCGGACGATGCTTGAAGCGTCGGCGGTCGACGTACAGCAGGCGGATATCACGCGATGCGGCGGCGTGACGGGATTTCTGCAGATCGCCTCGCTTTGCGAAGCGCACCATATCGACTTGTCGGGTCATTGCGCCCCGGCTTTGCATCTTCACGCCGCTTGTGCCGCGCCGCGGTTGCGGCATCTGGAGTGGTTTCACGACCACGTTCGCATCGAGCACATGCTGTTCGAGGGGGCGCCGATGCCACGCAGCGGCGCGATCCAGCCCGACCTGTCGCGACCAGGCAATGGTTTGATCTTCAAGAACGCGGATGCTGCACGCTATGCGATTTGACCAATTGAGAACCAGGGATCGGAGCCGTGTCTCCCAAGCCGCGCTGGGTGAAGTGAGACGCGCACAGTCGCTGCAGCGTTCGACACCTCGTTCCGCCTCCCATCTGGGATGGCCCGAAGCCGAGACCGTTTTGGCCGCTCGGCGACTCAATCGCGCGGCGGGCATGTTGGCGGCGTCGGTCCTTGCCGACAGTGCCGTCGAGCATTACCGCGGTTCATTCAAGAACAAGGCCATGCTCACCCCGCTCATCGTTGCCGGGCTGACCCTGGCGATGAGCCTGCACGGCACCGCAGACAGGCGCCCGATGGCGCATCAAGCCCGTGACGCGTCCTACCTGTCAGCAGCTGTCACCGGCCTGCTCGGGACAGGCTTTCACATCTACAATGTCACGAAGAAAGTGGGCGGGTTGAGCTGGCAGAACGTGTTCTACGGTGCTCCCCTCGGGGCGCCCATGGCTATTCTGCTCTCGGGCTTGTTGGGCTTTTGCTCAGAACGTGTGCGCGCCAATGGAGGCCGGCGGGGTCATCGCGTCTTCAACCTTCCGGCGGGCGAGACGGTCGCGACCGTAACTGCACTGGGCCTGCTGGGTACTTCGGGAGAGGCGGGGCTGCTCCATTTTCGCGGGGCCTTTCACAACCCCTTGATGGCTCTTCCCGTCACTCTCCCGCCCATCGGAGCTGGTTTGCTCGCTGGGGCCGTGGTGAATGGCGGAGCACGGCCGCGCGGCCTCGCGCGATGGTGGATGCGGTTGCTTGTGGGAATGGGCTTTGCCGGCGTTGGCTTCCACGCGTACGGCGTCTCCCGAAACATGGGAGGTTGGCGCAATTGGAGCCAGAACATTCTCAATGGACCGCCTTTACCGGCGCCACCGAGTTTCGCCGGCCTCGCGCTGGCGGGTCTGGCAGCGCTAGAATTGATGAGAGAGGCACGAAATGCTTGACCGGAACGCGGAGCGGGGTGCTGGCGACGCCTACCCCGGTTATGATGTGCTTGCAAAGTGGCGAGGCCCATCCTGGAATGAAAAGACGCGGGAGGTGGTTGCGGGTCGCTTGCAGGTGGGAGACACACCGCAATTCCTGACCGCGGAGGAGTTCGAGATCCTCGCCGCTGTCGCCGATCGCATCGTGCCGCAACCTTGTTCGAGGTCGCCAGTTCCTGTTGCGGGGCTGCTCGACCGCAAGCTGCGAGCCGGCGTTTTGGACGGTTACCGTGCAAAGGGCTTGCCGCGCGACGGAGAAGCTTGGCAAAGGGGGCTCAGGGCCCTCGATGCGGAAGCGAGAGTTCGCCACGACCGCGGCTTTGCAGCAATCACTGACGCTGACCAAGACGATCTGCTGAGGCGCTGCGAGGCAGGCGAATTGGATGCTCCGGAATGGGCCGGCATGCCCTCCCGGACGTTCTTCAAGCATCGTCTGCTACGCGACATCGTTCTTGCTTACTACTCCCACCCCACCGCGTGGAGCGAGGTCGGGTGGGGCGGGCCCGCCAGCCCGCGCGGCTACGTGCGCCTCGATTTCAACGATCGCGATCCGTGGGAGGCGGCCGAAGCCAAGCCAGGTCGCGAGGCCGACGCTCTCAGGACCAATCGCAATGTCCGATGATGGCCGGCATAGTCCCCGTGCACGCGACGGCCGCGCACCGGACGTCTTTCGGCCCGGCGGCTGGGTAAGCATGAAAGAATATTCGGATCATGACGCGGTTGACTTCGTGATCGTCGGGACCGGTGCCGGCGGAGCGACACTCGCCTGCAAGCTGGCCGAATATGGATTCTCGGTGGTTGCGCTGGATGCCGGACCCTACTTCCGGCCGCTCGAGGATTTCGCCTCCGACGAGTCCGAGCAAACCAAGCTTTATTGGACTGACGATCGTATCGTCGATGGCGACAATCCCCTGCAGCTCGGCAGCAACAACAGCGGCAAGGCCGTCGGGGGCTCGACGGTGCATTTCGCAATGGTGTCGCTCCGTTTCCGGCCGGACTGGTTCAAAGCCAGGACCAAGCTTGGCTACGGCGCGGACTGGCCGATCGATTGGCGCGAAATGTGGGCGTATTACACGGAGGTCGAGCAGGCCCTCAAAATCTCCGGTCCTGTCAACTACCCCTGGGGGCCGCCGCGTCCGCGATATCCGTATCGCGCTCATCCGCTCAATGCTGCCGCCCGCGCGCTCGCGCGCGGCTGCGAGGCCCTCGGTATCGGTTGGACGGAGACGCCGCTCGCAACTCTTTCGGCACCGCGTGGCCTCGCGCATCCATGCGTCTATCGCGGCTTTTGCGTGACCGGTTGCTCGACCAATGCAAAGCAAAGCGCGCTCGTGACCTGGATTCCACGCGCTCTTTCCGCCGGCGCCGAGATTCGGGATCTCGCCATGGTCGGCCGGATCGAGACCGATGCGAATGGACTCGCTGTCGGTGTGCACTATCACCGCCAGGACAAGTGGCGCTTCCAAAGGGCACGTAACGTGGTAGTGGCCGGCTATGCGATCGAGACGCCGCGGCTCTTGCTGAACTCGGCGACCGACAAGTTTCCGAGCGGCCTGGCGAACAGCTCCGGACTCGTGGGCAAGAACCTCATGGCTCAGGCGAACCAGGCCGTGTGGGGCGAGATGGACGAGGAGGTTCGCTCATACAAGGGCCCGCCGTCCCTCGCAATCACGGAGCATTGGAATTACGAGGACGACGGCAAGGATTTCTTTGGCGGCTACGCGTACATGAGCCAGGGCCCTCTGCCGCAGCTGTGGGCCAATACCCAAGCGACGGCGCACGGTCTCTGGGGGGCGCGGCTCGTCCAGGAGATGAAGCGCTACAATCACGTCGTAGGACTGAAGATCGTTGGGGAGATGCTGCCTCAGGAAAACAACCGCGTCACGTTGGCAGACGAGCGCGATCAATACGGGCTCCGAATTCCGCGCGTGACCTACTCCTGGTGCGACAACGACAGGCGCCTGATCGATCACTCCATCGCGTTCATGAGCCGGGCTCTGAGCGCAATCCACGCCAAGAACATCTGGGTCCAGGAAGACGACACCTGTCACCTCAACGGAACGGCCCGGATGGGCGATCGGCCGGACAGCAGCGTCGTCAACGCAGATTGCCGCAGTTGGGACATTCCCAACCTGTGGATTTGCGACGGCTCCGTGTTTCCGACGGTGGGCGGCGCGAATCCGTCTCTGACGATCCAGGCGATCGCTTGCCGCACGGCGGACCGAATCCGGGCGCTGTCCCGACTGGGAGAGGTCAATTTGAACTAGGAGAATATCGATGAAGCACAAGCTTCTCAACGACGGTGCGCAGCGAACCTTTGCGGTCATCCTCGACAGCGGCGACGAGGCGATGGAAAGCCTGAAGTCGTTTGCAGCTCAGCAACGGATCTCCGCAGCCCAAGTCACCGGTATCGGAGCCTTCAGCGGGCTGGTGCTGAAATATTTCGATTGGGAGACAAAATCCTATCTCGAAAACCGCGTGGACGAACAGGTGGAAGTCGCTTCGCTCGTCGGCGATATCGCCGTTGCGCCTTCAGGCGAGCCTTCCGTGCACATCCATCTGGTCGTCGGCCGGCGGGACGGCACCGCCCTTGCCGGTCACCTGGGATCCGGCCGGGTTCGTCCCACCCTCGAGGTGATCATCACCGAAAGCCCGGCACACCTTCAGAAAGCGCACGACCCCGTTACCGGGCTCGCGTTGATCAAGCTGGAGCGATGACGATGCAGAGTATCGGCCGGACGCTGTGGGCCATTCCCGAAGGCTACATCCCAAGCGACAGCGTCAGCGACGCGCACGACCTCGTGTCTCATGAGGCGGCTTGCTTCCTGAACACCGGCGATCGTGATGCTGACGTCCGGATTACACTCTTCTTTGAGAACAGGGCTCCGGTCGGTCCGTACCGGGTGAAGGTGCCGGCCAAGCGCACCTTGCACCTTCGGTTCAACGACCTGACCGACCCGGCGCCGGTTCCGCGCGACACGAGTTACGCTTCCGTCATCGAGGCGAGCGAGCCGCTGATCGTCCAGCACACCAGGCTCGACTCGCGCCAGCCGGCGATGGCGCTGCTGTCGACCATCGCGTATCCGGCCGCACCGTAGTGAGGAGTTGTCTCGATGCACGACGAAGGAAGCGGATATCAGGCGACGATCCGATCGCGCCCAGTTGTCGTAATCACAGGAGCATCTGCCGGGGTGGGGCGCGCGATCGCGCATCGTTTCGGCCGCGCGGGGTACGCGATCGGCCTGATTGCCCGGGATGCGGAGGCGCTCGAGGAGGTGCGGCGCGAGATCGAGGACGCCGGCGGACAGGCAGTCGTGACGGCTCTCGACGTTGCGGATGCCAGCGCCGTGTTTGCGGCCGCCGATCGCATCGCATCGACGCTCGGTCCGATCGACATATGGATCAACGATGCGATGGTGACCGTCTTCTCGCCGGTCTGGCGCATGACGCCCGATGAATTCCGCCGCGTCACAGACGTGACGTATCTGGGCTTCGTGCACGGAACGATGGCGGCTCTACGCCACATGCGCCCCTCCAACAGCGGCACCATTATCCAGATCGGATCTGCGCTGGCCTATCGCGGCATTCCGCTGCAGTCGGCCTATTGCGGAGCCAAGTACGCGATCCGCGGCTTTACAGATTCGCTGCGAAGTGAGCTGAGGCACGAGCAGAGCCGGATCAAGTTGATGATGCTTCAGCTGCCGGCGGTCAACACGCCGCAATTCGATTGGGCAAGGACGCATATGCCCCGGACGCCGAGGCCGGTGGCACCCGTTGTCGAGCCCGAGGTCATCGCGAATACGGTGTACGATGCGGCTCAAAGGCCGGCGAGGGAGTACTGGATCGGCTTCAGCACCCTCAAGGTCATTTTCGGTAACATGATCGTGCCGGGCCTGCTGGATCGCTATCTCGCTCAAACCTGTATCAGCGGTCAACAGACGGAGCGGCCAATTGATGGAATGCGGCCGGATAACCTCGAGCAACCGGTGCGCGGCCTTCATCGCACCAGAGGTAGCTTCGATTCGGAGGCGGTCGACAGCGCCTTTGCCGCGCCGGCAAGCATGCTGCGGCTTGCTCCGATAGCGGCGCTACTGGGAGCAGCTGCATTGGCCGTGGCAGCAGGGCGTGCGTCTCGAAGTACGAGGAGCAGACTTCGTCGACGTGAACGCAGTTTGCGATTTGGATGAGTGTTTCCGCGCCGATGAAGTTCATCGAGGATTACGGCCTGATCGGAGATGGCCAGACGGCTGCCCTTGTTCATCGCGACGGTTCGATCGATTGGCTATGTTGGCCGCGCTTCGATTCGGATGCCTGCTTTGCGGCCCTACTCGGCACGAACTCGCATGGATGCTGGAGGCTCGCGCCCGTCGAGGCCGGTACGTCATCGCGCCGTTATCGCGAGGACACGCTCGTGCTGGAGACGGACTTCGAGCTGACGACGGGCCATGTCCGGCTGATCGACTTCATGCCGGTCGAGGATGGGGCCTTCGCCGTCGTCCGGATTGTCCGAGGCCTCGAGGGGAAGGTCAGGTTGCGCAGCGAGCTGGATCTTCGGTTCGACTATGGATCCTTGAGACCCGCAATTGAGATCGATCGCGATCGCGCCGTCGGCTTCGTGGGACCGGACCTCGTCGTTCTGCATGCGCCAGGCCAGCTTTCACAGCGGGGCTCATGCATCGTAGCGGAAGCAGAGGTGAGCCAGGGCGAGGAGATCGCATTCTGCCTTCGGTACGGCAGTTCAACCGCGACACCACCTCCGCAGATTGCGGCGAACGCCGCACTGCAGGCGACAGAAAAGTATTGGCGCAATTGGATCGGGAAGTTTGCCATTGAAACGCGGTGGCCCGAGGCCGTCAGACGTTCTCTCCTGACGCTCAAGGCGATGATCTTCCGTTCTACAGGCGGCATCATTGCCGCTCCGACCACTTCGCTTCCCGAGGCGCCGGCCTCGGACCTGAACTGGGATTACCGCTATTGCTGGCTGCGTGATGCAGCGTTCACGACATCCGCTCTGATTGATGCCGGATATCACGACGAAGCCAAGGCATTCCGCGACTGGCTTCTTCGAGCCGCCGGTGGCGAACCTGACAAGATCAGGATCATGTACCGGGTGGATGGCTCACGCCGTCTGGAGGAATGGATCGCATCCTGGTTACCGGGATTTAGAGGGACGAAGCCGGTGCGAATCGGGAACGCCGCCGCGGCCCAGCGACAGCTCGACGTCTACGGCGAACTCCTGGATTCCGTGGCTGCCGCAGCGAAGGTCGGCATAGCCCCGACCGAGCTTGAGGGCATTTTGATCGCCTCCGTGATCGGTCACGTCGAGCGGATCTGGGATCAGCCAGACCATGGTTTGTGGGAAGTGAGGGGTGATCCACAGCACTACACCTACTCCAAAGTCTCGGCTTGGGCCGCAGTCGACCGCTTCGTCCGCCGCGCTGATCTTCATCACGCGGCAGACGAGACTTTTGTCGAAGGGATGGTGGAGCTGCGGAACAGAATGCATCGCGAAATTTGCGAGAAGGGTGTCGACCGTCAGCGGGGGACATTTGTGGCGTATTATGGTTCTGATGAAGTGGATCCAAGCTTGCTCAATCTCCCTCTGATGGGCTTCCTGCCAATTGCCGACCGGCGCATCGAAAGAACCATTGCGGCGATCGAGCGCGAGCTCGTGCGCAAGGGATACGTCCATCGCAAAATGTCGGGCAAAATACGACAAGGAGCATTTCTTGCCTGCAGCGGATGGCTTGCGGAATGCCAACTGATGCAGGGGAGGCGGGCTGAAGCCGAGGAAAGCTTCGAGCATCTCTTGCGCGCGCGAAATGATCTGGGGCTCCTCGCTGAGGAGTTCAGCGTTCAGGATGGCCGCCTTGCCGGCAATTTTCCTCAGGGATTGAGCCATTTGGCATTGGTTCGCGCCGCTCTTCGGTTCGAAAACAGGGCCTCCAACCGAGGCGACGACCACGGAAAATAGTCGTAAGCCAAAAAAGGAACTCTGGCCCCCTGATTGCGTACTCTGTTAGCACCCGCAAAAGGTTCCAAATCCGGCTGCGGGACGTGGAGAGAGTGACAATGCAGGACGGTCAAACAGTAGGCCTGGCTCCATGGTCAATTGAGCCCGACGACAACGCTCAGGCGCTGGCTGTACGAAACAAGCTGCTACGCTGCATCCCAGAGACAGAATTGGCGGCACTTCAATCGATCGGCACGGAGGTTGAAATCAAGCCCCGTCAAGTGCTGCATCATTGGCGTTTGCCGATGGACTACGTCTACTTTCTCAACGATGGGCTGATATCCGTCTCGGCGAAGGTCGAGACGAGCCGCTTCGTCGAGGCTTGGCTGGTCGGCTCCGAGGGAATGATCGGCGCCCCGTGCGTATTGGCGCCGGACGACCCGATGCCCCCGCATCGTCGGGTCGTTCAGGTGGGCGGAACTGCGCTGCAAATTCCGACGCGGGCCTTCGTCGCGGCACTCGACGAACTCCCGCGCCTTCGCGGCGTGGTTCTTCGTTATATCAATCTTGTCCTGTTTCAGACCTCCCAGGTTGGGGCTTGCAACTCGCTGCATTCCGTCAAGCAGCGACTTGGCCGCTGGCTTCTTGTCGCGGCAAACGCAATGGACTCGAGCGAGCTTCCGATCACGCATGCAGTTTTGGCTCAGTTGCTCGGGATTCGACGTGCGAGTGTCAGCGAGTGCCTCGAGATATTTGAACGGACCGGTATCATCCGCAACACGCGGGCCGCGATAACTCTGGACGACCGGGCTCAGTTGGAGCATCTGGCGTGCTCGTGCTCTGGATTGATACAGCGCGAGTACGATCGGCAGATCGGTCGTTGTTTTTAGAACTGCCTTGCAGGCTCCACTCTCATCGCGAGGAGCAAAGGTGCCGCAATTCGCGGGATTTGAACGAAGGCGGTCTTGGCGGCGTTGTTCTCCCGGAAAGGGAGAATTGTCATGCCCCCAATCTGGGTTCACGACCTGGCGCTGGCTTGCCTGGCTGTCGGAATTGCCTGCGCAATCGTCATTGCAGTCGACTTGGTCCGCCATCCACAGCGCATGTGGATCATGAACATCGTCTGGCCCGTCAATGGCTTGTTCGGTTCCGTACTGACCTTATGGCTGTATTACCGGTTCGGCCGCCTCGCGGCACGCGACGCGGCTGACCGCAGCAAGCGGTCCAACACTAAAGAGAAAACCCCGTATCCCGTCATGGTCGCCAAAGGTGCCATGCACTGCGGTGCCGGATGCACGCTGGGGGACATTGTTGCTGAAGGTCTTGCGCTTGCGTTTCCAGTGATTGCGTTCTGGGCTGGTTGGAAAACGCTGTTCTCCGAGAAGATGTTTGCGATCTGGGTGATAGATTATCTGTTTGCCTTCGTGCTCGGCGTCGCCTTTCAATATTTTACGATTAAGCCGATGCGCAAGTTGTCGCCAGCTGAAGGGATCGTTCAAGCCGTGAAAGCCGACACGTTGTCCCTGACCGCGTGGCAAATCGGCATGTACGGTTTCATGGCGATTGCGCAGTTCGCAATCTTCAGGAATGCCTTCGGCGTGAGGCTTGAGCCGTCAATGCCCGAGTTCTGGTTCATGATGCAGATCGCGATGATCGCGGGATTTTTCACCAGCTATCCAGTCAATTGGTGGCTGATTAAAGCTGGCGTCAAAGAACGAATGTAAGTCTTGGTGAGCGCCGGGAAAATGCCGGCAGCCATCGCGGAGGCCGAGCGCAGTGTTACGACGAGCCCGAAGATGTCGCCCTTGGCGAGAGCCGCTGACCAAAGGCGCGGATCACAAAAACAAGCACCAGATACAAGATTGCAGCGACTGCTGAGCTGTGGATGATCGCGCCCACCTTGGGGACGCATCAGACGTGTATTTGCTTCTTCCGCAGAGACCCTATCGTTGCCCGGCGCGCCATGGCGCCGGGCAACCTGCCGCATGCTCTGAGTGTCACCAACGATGGTGCGCGCGGATCACACCGTGATGATGATGTCGGTGGTGCCTTGGTGCCCAGCCGTAGCTGTGACGCCAGGGATGTGCGTGCCGGACCGCATATCCCCATGGCCTCGGCTCTGACCAGCCGTAACTGTAGCGCCAGGGGCGGGGTCCCCAGGCGTAGGGTCGCGGTCCCCAGCCATAACCGCCCCAGTAAGGCGTATAGGTATAGGCTGGATAATATCCACCATAACCGTATGGGTACCTGTACGCGTTACGGTAGCCGTAGTATGGCGGCTCATAATAGTAGGGGCCGGCAATGGCGGAGCCGATCAGCGCTCCTGCAAGCAGTCCGGCACCGATTCCCCAACCGCCACGCCAGCGAACCTGCGTGAGATTGTCCTGCACCGCCGACGTACGCTCCGCCGAGCCCGCTGCAGCCGAGAGCGCTGTCAAGGGCGCAGCCTGAATATTGCTTGCTGGAGAGATCGCGATCAGTCCGGTGAGAGAAAGGGCAAGTGTGAGTCTGCGCATCTGTGGCTCCCGTGATCTTGGAATGCGGTCTCAACCTCAGCCCTCAATGTTGGTTTCTGGGGTCGCGAACTCGGGACACTATGTCGCGCCGAGCACCTGCACCGGATTTGCGAATGTACGAGACCGTACCGACTACGTTGCTCTCCGCCCGGTTTGGAGGTTTGTTCAACTAGGCGGCCTGCTTACGCTCGCGCTCCAAGAGACCCTCGACATAGATCATCCGGACAGCGACGAGCAGAACAGCAATCAAAGGAGTGGCGACGATCAGCCCGATCAACCCAAACAGGGTCCCCAGAACCGTTTGCGAAAGTATCGTGAGCGCGGGCGGCAAGGAGATCGTCCTCTTCTGTATCCATGGTGCGATGACGTTTCCTTCCAACAGCTGGATCGACAAAAACAAAAGTGCGACCCAGGCGGCAAGGGCGGGAGACTGAGCCAGAGCCACGAGGATGGCTGGGACGGCGCCCGCGAGCGCCCCGATGTAAGGCACGAAGTTCAGCAGGCCAGCCAGCAGGGCCAGTGAAAGTGCCAAAGGCGAGCCGATAAGAAAAAGTCCAAGGCCGAGGAGAAGCCCCACGATCACCATGTCGATGAACTGTCCGAGAAACCAGAGCCTGAGCGTAGAACCAAGCTCCCCGGCAACTTCCCGGCCGCGAGGTCGCCAGGTCGTTGGGAGTAGACGCAGCGCGCCTTCCAGATACAGTTGCGGTGATGCAGCCAGGAATATTGCTGTCGCTCCCACGACGACGAGAGTGCCACCGATACCGAGAACCGAGCCAATGACCCCTGGGACGTAGCCCGTCAGGCCGGCGCGCAGAGACGTTCCGGCGATCTGCAGCTGTTGAGCGAAGACCGAGCCCCACGAGCTATCTGCCAATTCGCTCCAAATTCTTTGCAGCTGGGCTCTCAGTTGCTGACTGATTTCATCGGCTTGATTGAAGATAGCGCTACCGCGCCACCATAGCAGCGCACCGAGCACGAGGCAGGTCAGGCCGATGACGCAAACCAACGAGGTGTAAGGACCTGAGCGCAATACGCGCTGTATCGCATTGCTTGCGCCGCGCAAAACGCACGCAATGACCACGGCGCTGAACGTGAGTAACAAAATGTCGCGAAGCAACCAGACTGACGCGGCGAGAAAGAGACCGATCGCACTTACCCGGAGGGTGCGCTCCATATGTCGAACATGAATTGTCAATTTGTCTTCCAATTGCTCTCCTTCATCGTGATGGTCTTGACCCAAAAACGGCCTCTTCGTTGGTGCGCATGCGGCTAGTCCGAACGTTCAGGAAAACCGCCGCCGCGGCCGAGTCGGATCGGCAACGGGTCCGTACGTCGCAAGGTTCGATCATATTACTCCGTCGCTCCCTCACTTGTTCTGGCGATCGACGTAAAATGTGGCGCCCCAAGCAGTGTCAGAGCACAAGAAGGACCTCGGCGACGCGGTAGACCGCTGATAAGATGTGGAGGAGAGCACATAAGGCGGGTTCTCATCTCCGGCGCTGGAATTGCCGGGCCCACGCTTGCCGATTTGCTGAGGGCAGCGGGATTCGAGCCGACCCTCGTCGAGCGGCCCCCCACTCTCGGTAGCGGGGGGTATGTCATCGACTTCTGGGGATTGGGCTACACCATTGCCGAGCAGATGGGATTGCTCTCGGAGATCAGTCGCGACGGCTACCAGGTGCAAGAATTGAGAATCGTAGACCAGGCCGGCCATCGACTGACCGGCTTCGGGACCGGCGTCTTCGCCGAATTGACCAGCGGGCGATACGTCACCCTGCAGCGCAGTCACCTCTCGCGTCTGCTGTATGAGTGATCAACGGGCGCATTGAGGCCATTTTCGGCGACGAGATCGTGCTCGTCGAAGAAAAGGCCGATTGCGTCGAGGTCTCATTGAAGCATGGCGGCAAGCGAAGGCCGCACGAGCTGGCGGATCGTCGGAGTTTCGCGATCGATGATGCCGATCGCCAGCCTTAAGACGGCTGGTAACGCCATGCGCGCCATTGATGTCGTCAGATGATGCGGGAAGGGATCGTCAAGATCGAAGCCGATGAGGTCGAGCCCGGTCATCCGGCTGAGCTGAGTCAGCAAGAACTCCGGCTGGATCAGGGGCATTGAACTCCTCCTGGAGCCGGTCCGCCTCAACTTGCGTGCCGCCGATGAACGGAAAGATGCCGAGCAGGGATCTTGCGACGAATGCCTGTCTTCGGCCGGATAAACCGGTAATGCGACCACTAAGCCATTGATTGTTCTCTACCCGTCGCTGTCTCTTAATCAGCGGGTCCCAGGTTCGAGCCCTGGTGCGCCCACCATTTACACTCAAGCCCGCGGTTCTGTGCGGCGAGGTGGCGAAGAGCCGGGGGTGCTTGGCCCGATCCTGCCGGACTTTCGCCGGGTCGACTCAATGGGCAGGCAATGGCTTGCCCTTCATCAGTTCCCGCAGACGCTGAAACGTCACGTAGAGCATCGGCACCAGGAAGATGCCCATCGAACTCGCCGCGACCATGCCCGCAAACACCGCTGTGCCGACAGCCCTGCGGCTGAGCTCCGCAGCGCCGGTCGCGATCACGAGCGGCAGGAGACCAAGGATGAAGGCGACGGAGGTCATCATGACCGCGCGGAAGCGCATATGGGCGCCCTGGACCGCGGCGTCGTCGAGCGCCACGCCGGCTTCGCGCTGCTCCTTCGCGAATTCGACGATCAGAATCCCGTTCTTGGCGGCGAGCGCAATCAGCACCACCAGCCCGATCTGGCCGTAGAGGTCGAGATTGAGGTTGGCGAGCTTGATGCCGACATAGGAGCCGAGCACGCCGACGACGACCGACAGCAGCACCGGCATCGGGATCACCGTGCTCTCATAGAGCGCCACCAGGAACAGATAGGCAAACAGCACCGCAAGCATCAGCACGATGCCGGTCTGGCCGGCGGCCTGTTGCTCCTGATAGGCGGTGCCCGTCCATGCAAAACCGTAACCCGCTGGCAGTACGGCATTGGAGACATCGGCCATTGCGGCCATCGCAGTGCCCGAGGAGACTCCGGGCGCCGGGCTGCCGTTTACCGTCACCGAGCGGTAATTGTTGTAGCGGGTGATCACCTGAGGTCCGGTCACGATCCTGATCCCGGCCAGTGATCGGATCGGCACCATCTGCCCAGTAGTGTTGCGCAGATAGATGCGCCAGATGTCCGAGATGTCGCTGCGATCGAACGCTTCGCCCTGGACGTTGACCTGCCAGGTGCGACCAAACCGGTTGAAATTATTGACGTAGATGCCGCCGAGCGTCGCCTGCAGGGCGGTGAAGACGTCGCTTATCCCCACACCGAGCGCCTGCGCCTTGCCGCGGTCGATGTCGAGATGGATGGACGGATTGGTCGCTGTGAAGGTGGAAAAGACGCGCGCTAAACGTGGATCGGCGTTGGCGGCGCCGATCAGCGCGTTTGTGACGCTCGAGATCTCGGCCGGGGTCTGTCCTTCCAATGCCTGGAGCTGGTATTCGAACCCGCCTCCGGTGGAGAGACCGATGATCGGTGGCAGGTTGAACGGCAGCACATTGGCCTGTCGGATCTGCGCGCCCGCCGCGAAGGTCCGCCGGATCAGTGCTTGCGCTGAATCCGTTGCCGCCTTGCGGTCGGCAAATGGCTTCAGGCGCGTCACGACCAGCGCGCTGTTCGATTCGGAGGCGCCGTCGAGCAGGGAAAAACCGACGATGGCAAGAACGTGGTCGACAGCCGGCATCTGCTTCAGGATGTCTTCAACCTGCTGGGTGACCCCGCTCGTCCGCGCCACCGACGCGCCGTCCGGCAGTTGGACCGAGGTGAAGAAGGCGCCCTGATCTTCCTCGGGCAGGAAACCCGTCGGCGTAATCAGCGACATGCCGAAGATGCCGGCGGCGAGGGCCACGACGAGCAGCATGGAGAGGCCCGCGACGCGCACCAGGCGTCGGACGCCGCTGCTGTAGCGGTCACGAATCCAGTCGATGGAGGCGAGGACGCGACCCATGATGCCGCGCCGGGGCCCCGTGTGGCGGAGGAGCAGCGCGCACAGGGCGGGCGACAGGGTCAGCGCGTTCAACGCCGAAATTATCATCGCGGCGCTGATCGTCACCGCGAACTGGCGGAATAGCGTTCCGGAAACCCCTGGAATGAATGCGATAGGTACGAAGACCGACAGCAGCACCAGGGTGATCGCGATGATCGGCGCGGTGATCTGGGTCATGGCCTTCTTGCTGGCCTCGGTGGGGGAAAGATCCGGCCCCTCCTGCATGACCCGTTCGACGTTCTCGACGACGACGATTGCATCGTCCACAACAATGCCGATCGCGAGAACCATCGCGAGCAGGGACACCGTATTTGCGGAATAACCCAGCACCAGCAGGACGGCGAATGTGCCGATCAAGCTCACCGGAACCGCGATCGCCGGGATCACCGTGGCCCTGAGATTGCCGAGGAAGAGGTACACCACGATCACGACGAGCACGAAGGCCTCGCCCAGCGTCTGCAACACCTCCGCGATGGTGTCGCGCACGAAGCTCGTGGAATCGTATTGCACGAGGTAGCTCAGTCCGGTCGGGAAGTGCTGCGACAGCCGCTGCATCGTCGCCGCCACGGCTTGTGCGGTGGTCACCGCATTGGCGCCCGGCGCCAGATAGATCGCGACCGGGACGGCTGCGCGTCCGTCGATCCGCGCTTCGCTGTCGAGGTTTTGCGCGCCCATCTCGACACGGGCAACGTCCTTCACCAGTAGGGATGAGCCGTCCGGGTTGGCGCGCAGCACGATATTGGCAAATTGATCGACGGTCGCGAGCCTGCCCAGGGTCTGCACGTTGAACTGGAATTGCTGGTCGTCACTGATCGGGCGCGCGCCGATGCGGCCGACCGGCGCCTGGACGCTTTGCGTGCGAATTGCGGCAATGACGTCCGACGGCGTGAGGTTGAGGCTGGTGAGCCGCTGCGTGTCAAACCAGATCCGCATCGAGTAGTTCATCTTGGCGAACAGATTGGCCTGGCCGACCCCCGGGGTGCTCGCAATCGCATCGAGCACGTTGATGATGGCGTAGTTCGTGATGAACAGCGGATCCTGCTCGCCATTAGCGCTGTAGAGCACGAGGAATTGCAGGATCGACGAGGACCGCTTGCGGACCGTCACTCCCTGCTGCTGCACTTCGGTCGGCAATTGCGACAGCGCGCTCTGCACGCGGTTGTTGACATTGACGGTGTTGATGTCGGGGTTCGTGCCGAGCGCGAACGAAACCGTCAGTGTGTAGCTCCCGTCGCTGGCGCTGGTCGATTTCATGTAGAGCGCGCGGTCGACGCCGATGATCTGTGCCTCCAGGGGCTGGGCGACGCTGCTCTCGACGACTTCGGCGGATGCACCCGGGAACGTGCCTGAGACCGTGACTTGTGGCGGCACGATGTCCGGAAATTGCGCCACCGGGATCTGCATCAGCGCGAGCGCGCCGGCGATGGTGATGATGAAGGCGATCACCATCGCAAGCCGGGGACGATCGATGAAGACCGCGGACATCATGGCTTGTCGTCCGCCCGGCCGGCCTTGCCGGAGGTGCGGGGAGCTGACTCCGGAGCCGCACCATCCGCAGCCTTCATGCTCGACAGGATCGGGGAACTTGCCGGCCCCGGCGAAACGACCTGGCCGGGGCGAACCCGCTGCAGACCCTCGACGATGACCCTGTCGCCGGCCGCGAGCCCGGCGATGACCGCCGCAATGGTCGGAGTCGATTGCCCGAGCTGGATGCGGTGCTGCTCGGCCTTGTTGCCGGCACCGACAGCGAGAACATAATCGCCCTGCTGATCGGAGAGCACGGCAGAGCGCGGGATCGCCAGCACCTCGATCGGTTGGACGCCCTCCAGCACGACAGTAACGAACTCGCCGTCGGTCAGCTCGTGAACGGTGACGCCAGCCACGGAGGACGCCCGCAGGATAGGGTTGCCGATCTCGCCGCGCACGATGATCGTGTCGGTGTTCTGGGCAATGGTGTTGTCCACGAAGTTCAGTTTGCCGGACTGGCCGTACATGCGGCCGTCGGGCAGTCGCAGCCTGATGACGACGGCTTCCAGGCCGCCTTGCGGCCCGTATCGCTCCCGCAGCTCCAGTCCCTGGCGCAGCGGCACGGGGAAGGTGACGTACATCGGGTCCTGGCTGACGATGGTGGTCAGCACGCCCGAGCTTGGGCCGACGACGTTGCCCTCCGTCAAGGCTGTGCGTCCGATCTTGCCGGCGATCGGGGCGCTTATCGTGGTGTAGTCGAGGTTGATCCGGGAGGCCTGGACCTGGGCTTGCGCGGCCCGGACCTGGGCTTCGAGGCTGAGCTGGTTCGCGATGGCGGCGTCGAAGGTGGACTGTTGGCCGGCAGGGCCTCCGAGCAGGGTCCGCGCACGTTCCGTCGTCTGTTTGGCATTCTCGAGTGTCGCCTGAAGCTGCGCAACCTGCGCCTCCTTCGATGCCAGATCCGCTTCGAACGGACCACGCTCCAGCCGGTAAAGCTCATCGCCTTTGCTGATCTCGGCGCCTTCCTCGAACAGGCGCCGTTCCAGAAATGCGGTGACGCGCGCGACCACATTGACCCGATTGATCGCCTCGATCCGCCCGAGAAATTCACTGCTCTCGGTGATCGGTCGCCTTGTTGCTTCCACGACGCCGACCGCGGGTGGGCCCGGCGCGGCAGGCTGGGCCTGAGCCAGCCCGCCGGTGATGATCGTCAGGAGAATTGCCTCCAGCAACCTGATCGAGACGCCAGCAAGATTCATGGTCCGCTCCTTGCAACCGGGCTTGGGACCGGGCCGACGCTTCACCGGCGTCCTCGTTACTCCTGCGGTGTTCGATCGCTGCGCACGGGCTCGTCGTAACCCTTGCGGCGGCTATAGAACATCAGTGCGATCAGGCCGCAGCCGGACACCAGCATCAGGATGGCAGCTCCTGCCAGGATGACGTTGCGGTAAAGCGGCATTGATGGCGTTTCCTGCCATACCGCCACGGAGTACCAAGTCGTCACAACAAGAAGCGCTGAGAGGATGGCTCCAAGAACCCATTGGTTGGTGTGGCGCACGATCTCCTCCATCGTCTGATTGGGGTTGCATGGCCTTCGCACCCTCGGCCGCCTGCGGATTTGCGCATGGGGGCCTAGCGCCACCGCCATCCGCAGTGACGACGACCGCGATGCCACCAGCAAACCCAGCGGCGGCTACGCGGTCGCCGGCGGCGCCAGCCAGGATGAGGCGGCGGTCCCCATTGGGCTTGGGTCAGGAGATCCGACGGTTGGTCGGGCTGGCCGAGGTCGGGTGCGATCGGCATCGCTTGCGCAACCGCGATGAAGCGGACGCCGATGGCGCCGATCGCGGCGGCAGCTACGGCATTTTGGGCAAGGCCAAGGAAAGCGCGACGGTTGGGGCTATCCATCATCTTCTTCTCCTTATGTTACGGCTGTGCGCCGCACGGACTGAAGCGCGTAAAGTAGCCACGCGAGGCCGTGCGAGATCAGGTCGACGCCAAGCAGGAACCCAAGGATCCACACGCTCATGGTGGGGAAGCTGAACAGGATCAGTGCGCCCGCGACCAATCCGAAGACGCCGGAGATCAGCATCATCCAACCGTTCTGGCTCCAATGGGCGAAGCTCAGCATGCATCGAATGACGCCTGAGGCGATCAGGATCGCGCCGAGGAAATAAGTGAGGATCAATGCGCCGGAGGCGGGCTGGGTCAGCAGCACGAGCCCGAAGGCGACGTAGAGGGCGCCGAGCAGGATCTGCCACAGAAAGCCGCCCCATCCCTTGGTCCAGAAGGCGTGGGTGATCTCGAACGCGCCGGCCGCGATCGCCGTCAATCCGATCAGCTTCACGCTGATGATGGTCGCGAACGCTACATCGCTGAGAGCTGCGATACCGGCGGCGATCATGACGACGCCAAGGAGACAGCAGACCCACAGGGGGGGAGGGCCCAGAGCTGCGATGCCGGACCGGCTGTCATAGACTGTCATGCCGCGCTCCTGATCTATTGGATCGCTACCCCCGGACGCGACGGTAGCTTCGGAGCCGGAGCGTCGACATCCGACGAAACCCTGAGCGACCGTGCGGGAATGTTCGCATGGCGTCGTGGAGGGATCCCCGCGAACGACCTACCGCCGGCCGCGTGGACCCAGTGTCAGGTTGGTCACACCCGCCGCGAGATTGATTCCGATGGATCGCTCGATCGACAGCGGCTGTAACATCACGCTGCGGCGCGAGCCGCCAATCAGGACGTTGGCTCCAAGGCCCGGGCCGACTGCGACACTGCCGCTTGCGCCCACATAGTTTCCTCGCAGCGTACCGGGACCGATCCGCGAATTTTTGGCGAAGACGGCCCAGGAGAGAGTACCCGCCGACGTCACTCCCAGGTCGAGCCCAACGCGCCTTATGCGACCCTCATAAATGTATTGTCGAGGGGGTCTGCGTGCGTAGAAGAAAGTACAACGCAGCGATTGCGTCGATGCGATGATCAAGCCCACGCGCGGGGAGCTGAGGCACAACAGTCGGCCGACCCGGAACATGTCCGCGCGGGCGGGCGAGCCGGCGGTGCAGAGCAACGCGCATACGGCAACGGAGAGGCACCGTTTCATTGGCATTCAAGCCTCCATCTGGTTGTTCATGGACGCGGACGTTGGCCGACGGTCTTGGCGGAGCCAGAACGTGATGCCTAGGCCGATCAGCAGCACCGCACCCAGCAGGAAGAAGAAGACAGACTGCTTGAGCCAGGATATCGCCGGGACGGTCACGCCCATCGCCAGGCCAAGAAACGAGATTTGTAACGACAGAAGGCTGACGCCCGCGAGGAACGTGCCGAGCGCGAGTAACGTCAGCAGGACCAAGCCGGTTGCCGGTGTTGGAAGCAATTGCTGGACCCCCGACATCAGCATGATGTTCATCGTGACGAGGACGGCGATCCAGTGCAGCGCCTGGGTCCAGATCAACCGGAGCTGGACGTCCTTGCCTTGCGTCTCCGGCCATTTCGTGACGACGCAGACCACGCCGATCGCGAGCGCCAGGAATTCCCAGTAGCCGACGAGAGGCTGGTGGGAGACGTTGGTATAGGCGACGCCCGCGACGGCGAGCACCAGCGCCACCACATAAGGGAGTTGCTGCCACAGGAATTGGGCCATCCTGAATTGAGGCGGGGGAGGCTCCGCGCTCCCGTTCCGTTCTAGATGGGTCTCGCTCATGGGCCATCCATTCACGATCTGTTGCCGCTGAATGTCAGCGTGGGGTCGTCGCCGAGATAGTCCTCGACGTAGAACCGGATGATTGCGACACGGCCGATCGCGACCAGGGGCATGGCCATCGCGATGCCCAGGACGCCGAACAGCGCGCCAAGCATGACGATCGCGACCAGCGTCCAGGCAGGGGGGGTCTCGACCGCCTGGCGTTGGATCAGCGGACCGATCACATAGCCTTCGATCGACTGGATGATTGTGTAGATGAGAACGGCCCAGATCAGCAGCGAGCCGCCGAGTGGCATTGCGACCAGCGCGATCGGAAGCGCCGCCACGATCGGTCCGAGGTATGGGATGAAGTTCGACAAGCCTGCCTGCAGTCCGAGCACAAGAGGTCCGGGCAGTCCGACCAGATAGAGTGCGACCCAGACGCATAGCGTCATGAGAATGATCCGGATGAACTGCCCGATCAGCCACAACCGCATCACGCTGCCCATCTCGTCCATGACCGATCTTGTTCGCGCGCGGTAGGGTCGCTTCACCAACATGACCAGGCTCTCGCGATGGCTGGTCGGATCGAACGCGAAGAGGATTCCGAGGAACACGATGACCAGCGCGCCGGTCAGCAGACTCGACGCTCCACCGAGCAGGAATTGAGCGTGGCTGAGAAAACGTCCCTGATCCGAGAACAGCCATTGCGCAAAGTCGCGGCCCCATTCCGGGCCGAGCAGGTCGACGCCGTATGACAGGAGGTGCTCCTGCAGGACGTCGATCTGGCTGTCCATGACCTTCAGCAGGAGACGCGTCTGCTCCGGTAGCTTGCCCGCGCCCCATACCAGTCCAAATCCCGATAGGGCGGAGAGCAGCAGCAGGACCAGCGTGAGCCGCCAGGCGCGAGCGAGAGGAACCACCGGGGCCAGCGCCCTTGCGCAGGCATCCAGAAATGCCCCGAACAGCACGCCTGCAAAGATGAGCAGGAGACTGGACACTGTCTGCCACGCCAGAAACAGGAAGACACAGGCAGCGAGCAGGCTGAGCCCGGTCGCGAGAACGCCGCGTCCGGCGTGCTCCGCCAGGCCTGCGGAATCGTCGTGAGGAAGGAGTTCGCGAAGCCGCTCCGGCCCTATCCTGGAATCGCTCATGGATCGGTCCAATCGCGAGGGTGGATGATCGTTCGCGGCGCCTAGGTGCGGACGCGTCGGCTGCCGAAGTGCGGATGCTTTCCGCCGCGATGACGCCAGTAGCGGTGCTTGGTCGGGTTCGTGTTGGTGTTGGGCGCCACGCTCTTCGGCGCCGATACATCAGTGTCCTTCGGGGCCAGCCCGCGCTTGTCAGCCGACTGGGCCAGCAACGGCGTTGGAGATGCGGAAACCGCTACTAACCCGCCGCCCAGGATCAGGGCGCCGAAAATAGCTCGAATGCTCATATTCGCCTCCATGCAGCCAAGGAAAAGGACTCAAACCGAGATGGCTCCGGTGGACAGTGCGTAGACGCCGGCACATGCGGCAATCGTGATTGTCGCAAAGAGGATCGCCTCGAATGGCCTGAACGGTGCTTCCTTGCGCTCGCGCTTGGCGAGAAGGAACAGCAGCGTGCCGGGCGCATAGAGGATCGACGACAGCAAGAGAAACTTCGGTCCGCCTGCGTAGATCATCGCGGCCGCGTAGACGGTCGCGACGGCCGAGCGGATCCAGTCGCCAACGCGGGCGCGCTCGCCAGCACGGTAAGCCTCGCCGGTCCAGGCGAGCTTGAGACCGTAGGCGGCGACAAAGAAATACGGGATTAGTGTCATCGCGCTCGTCATCTTCAAGGCGAGAGTGAATGCGTACTCAGCAAACCAGGTGACGAGGAGGAAGGTCTGGATGACGCAGTTGGTGAGCCAGAGCGCTCCAGCAGGGACCTTGTGCGCGTTCACTGTCGCGAGAAAGGAGGGCATGGTGCGCTGGACCGCGGCGGAATGCAGCACCTCAGCCGCCAGCAGTGACCAGGACAGGTAGTTGCCGAGCACCGAGATCAGGAGTGCCACGCTGATGAACACGCCGCCCCAGCGGCCGACCATCGCTTCCATGACGCCCGCCATGGATGGCGTCGGCAGATCCGCCAGTTCCGGCCGTAGCAGCACGCCATAGGACAGCAGTGTCGCAAGGACGAGCAGGCTGAGCACCGTGAGAAAGCCGACAATGGTCGCGAATCCAACGTCGTTGCGGCTCCGGGCATAGCGGGAATAGACACTGGCGCCTTCAATCCCGACGAAGACGAACACAGTCAGCAGCATCGTGCCGCGAACCTGGGTGAGCACATTTGAATGTTCCGGCTGCTCCGCTCCCGTGAAATTCAGGGAGAAAAGCCTGCCGTCGAACGCGATGGCGGCGGCTGCAATGAACAGCAGGATCGGAATGATCTTGGCGTAGGTCGCGATCGTGTTCAGCGTTGCAGCGTTCTTGATGCCACGCAGGAGCAGAACGTGCACTCCCCACAGCAGGACGGACGCCGAAGCGACCGCCACCGCAGTGGTGCCGTCACCGAAGACTGGGAAAAACTGTCCGAGTGTCGCCTTGATCAAGACGAGACAGGCGACATCTGCAAGGCAGCATCCGATCCAGTATCCCACGGCCGAAGCAAAGCCGATATACTCGCCAAACCCGGCCCTGGCGTAGGCATAGATGCCGGCATCGAGGTCCGGTTTGCGGTGTGACAAGGTCTGGAACACGAAGGCCAGCATCAGCATGCCGGTGCCTGCGATCATCCAGGCAATGATCGCTCCCAAAGCGCCAGTGGTGCGCCCGAACTGCGCCGGCAATGCGAAGATGCCGGAGCCGACCATCGATCCGATCACGAGCGCGATTAGCGCATTGCGCGAAAGTTTGTCATCGGCCTCGCTTGTCGAAGCAGCCATGATGGATGCCTTCCGATCGGAGGAGGCTGCATTCGCGATCCTCCTCGCCGGGACCTTAGAGCCGCCTTCCGCGTGCGCACATCAGGGATTGTCTGTAGGAAGAGGGGCAGGAAATCGACGGTCGGAGGCTCAGACATCGCGACAGGAAGCGGCGGAGTCGTCCTCGCTCGCGTGGCAGGACGCCGACGTTTCCCGGGCGACGAGCACGAAGCTGCCACGGAAGAACTCGCCGGATTTGGCGAGTTCCGCGGCAAGGCACCTGGCATGCAGGACCGCGGCGTCCTCCTCGACGAACTCGCATCCGATCCCGTCGAGCGAGACACCGTATCGGTCGGCGATATGAAAGAAGAAGCGCATGCTTCTGATTGGTTAGGCCAGCGCGCGTCCCGTCTCCAGTGACAAAAGCGCAAGGTGCCTCAGCCAAAAGTCGAAGGAGGTTCCAGCCTTGCGGATCGGCAATGAGCGCCATGCCGCGGCCGTTCGGATGAGAGTGTTTTCACCGGACGACTTCGGGTGATTGTCCGATGTTGCTCCGTCGCGGCAGAGCCTAGCGTGGTCGTGCTTGGGGGAATCAAGAGGAGGATGCGATGTCGAATCTCGATCAGAATCTGGCGGCGGCAGACGTCGACAGCGGCCGGGTCGCCGTGGATGCCGGACTGCGCCAGTACATGTTGCGGATCTACGGCTATATGGCCGCGGGTGTCGCCTTGACCGCCGTCGCCGCCGGCCTGACCTATCAGGCCACCGGTCCCGCGCTGCTGCAGAGTCCGCTGATGTGGGTCTTCATCCTGGCGCCGCTTGGATTGGTATTCTTCCTCGGCTCGCGCATCGATACATTGTCGGTACCGACCGCGCGACTGTTGTTCTTCCTCTATGCCGTGCTGGTCGGCATCTCGCTCTCGATCCTGCTGCACATCTACACAAGCTCGTCGATCACCCGCGTCTTCGTCATCGCGGCTGCAATGTTCGGGGCGCTCAGTGTCTTCGGCTACACGACGCGACGCGATCTTTCGGGATTGGGTACCTTCCTGTTCATGGGACTGATCGGCATCATCATCGCCAGCGTCGTTAACCTGTTCCTGTGGTCGACCGCGCTCGACTGGCTGATCTCGATCGTGGGGGTCGGCGTGTTCGCCGGGTTGACGGCCTATGATACGCAGCGGATCAAGGCCAGGTACAACAGCACGGATGATCAAACCGCTTCGGGGCGGAAGTCGGTTGTCGCCGCGCTGTCGCTCTACCTTAATTTCCTGAACTTGTTCCTGATGCTGCTGCGTCTTGCGGGCGGCCGCCGTTGAGAGGAAGGCGGCGGCTCAGGCCGCCGGCTGCTCCACCGTGCTGGCGAGGGCGTCGCGCAACGCCTTTTCCTTCGTCTCGTCGAGAGAGGTCTTGAGCACGACGCCACCCGCGTCCTTGATCTCCTTGATCACCTTGTCCGCAGTCATGTGCTTGATCAGGACGAACAGGGCGGCGTTGCCGGGCTGGAGGTTGCCGGAGAGGCTCTTCATGAAGGCATCGTCGATGCCAACGTCCGAAAGAGCGCCGCCAAGCGCACCCGACGCGGCGCCTACGGCAACTCCGAGGATCGGATTGAGAAAGAGAACACCGATCAACAGGCCCCAGAAGCTCCCCGTCACCGCGCCCATCGCGGTCGTGTTGACGAGTTGATTGAGCTTGATGCTGCCCTGGTCCGTCTTTACCGCGATCACGGCGTCGTTGATCGTGATCAGATATTCCTTCTGCAGCTTGAGCAATCGCTGACGCACCTCTTCGGCTTTCGCCTCTGATGGATATACGATGGCGACCAGATCGGACATGAAGACCTCCCGTTGGAGAATAGCAAGGGAACCCGAGGAATCTACCGCGCGAGCGCTACCTCGGGGGATCGGAGAAAACCCTCGGCCTCGGTGGGGAATGTCCCGATGAGAGATGGAACGCTGATGGTTGCGTACCGAAGGGGTGGCGCACGATGAAATCGCTTGCGCCGCCCAATCAATGATACCTCGGCCATCAATTGCCGCCTTTAGCGGCGCGGGTTTGGGACGCAGGTGCCCTGCCGCCCGCTCACCGACGCTCGGCACTGGGCTCGCGTGTCGTACATGCAGGTCAGTGCTCCCTTGAACTTTCTGCACCACGCCAGATCCTGCGCTTGTCCTGGCGTCCACGAACCCATGGCACTGAGCAGAATGAAAACGGCGGTGGACAACAAAGCCAGCTTTCTCATCTCGGTTTCTCCTGTCATTGAGTCTATCACGTGAAGCCCGGATCGCGGGCTCGTCAGACCAGCCGCTGCTTTGGCGAATGCATCGCACGCCCAGCAACGGCCGCAACTACAGCTTTATGCACTGTCTGCGTACGTCGGATATCGGGTGATCGCCTGACCTCCGCTGCGGGAATCTTCGCGGCCGCGACGCCGGATTGGTCGGTCACGATTGCACCCGCAGATGCTCAGTAGATTTACCGATACAAGCGGGATGAATTCTCCGCAAAATCGTCAGCAGCGCGGATGGGTAGATTTATGCGGCTGCGATCTCTGAATACGACGCTTGTTGCAGGGATTTCTGCGCTGCTGCTGGTCGCCTGTGAGAGGGAGGCAGCGACGGACTCCCTGCCGGCGCCACCGCGTCCCGTCCGCACCATCACGGTCGAGAAGCGGGAGCAACTGACGCCCCTCACGTTTTCCGGGCGTATCGAAGCCGAAGACGAGGCGAGTCTGGCATTTCGAATTTCCGGACGGCTGCAATCGAGCGACATCCGGCTCGGTGATCGCGTTGAGGCCGGCCAGCTCCTGGCGCAACTTGAAGCGCAGGACCAACTGAGCGCGCAGCGGCAGGCGCAGGCTGCGCTTGCTGCAGCCCAGGGCCAGCTCACCAAAGCGCGCAATCATTTCGAACGCCAGCAGACGCTATTGGCACAGGGATGGACAACGCGCGCCAATTTCGAGGCTGCAACCCAGGCGCAACAGACGGCGCAATCAAATGTCGAAATGGCCGAAGCTCAGTTGAGTTCCGCCCACGACCAAGTCAGCTTCACCGAATTGCGGGCCGACGCGCCGGGGAAGATCACCGAAAAGGGGCCTGTCGCCGGAGAGGTCGTCCAGGCCGGACAGACGATTGCGCGGATTGCGCGGCAGGATGGCCGAGACGCGGTCTTCGATGTGCCGGCTCAGTTCGTGCGTGCGGCGCCGCCCAATCTGCCGGTGAGCGTCAGTCTGACTGATGATCCGGCAGTGACCGCAAAAGGTCGCATCCGTCAAATCGCCGCGCAAGCCGATCCCATCACCCGCACCTTTGAGGTCAAGGTCGGCTTGACGGATCCCCCCGCAGCGATGCGGCTCGGCGCCACCGTGAGCGGACGTGTCGAGACCGGGTCCGGGCCGGTGATCGACATACCGGCAACCGCACTGACGCGGATCAATCGGCAGCCGGCTGTTTGGATCGTCGATCCGTCGACAAACGTCGTGTCGGCGCGGAACGTCGACATTCTGCGTTTCGACCAGGCCGACGTCATCATCTCGCAGGGATTGGACGCAGGGGAAATCATAGTCACCGCTGGGGTTCAGGCGCTTCATTCCGGCCAGAAGGTGCGCGTGCTCGGGGCGGCGCCATGAGCGGGCTCAACCTTTCCGAATGGGCGCTAAAGCATCGCTCAGTGGTGGTCTACGCCATGTTGGTTGCCGTGATCACCGGCTATCTCGCCTATTTCCGCCTCGGCCGGAACGAGGATCCAGCGTTCACCATCAAGACGATGGTCGTTCAGGCGGCCTGGCCCGGCGCAACGGCCGAAGAGACCATGAAGCAGGTGACGGAGCGGCTGGAGCGTCGATTGCAGGAGACGCCGCATCTGGACTTCCTGCGCAGCTTCACCCGGGCGGGCCTGGTGACGATTTTCGTCAACTTGAAGGGAAGCGCCAACGCAAGGCAGGTCGCCGATACCTGGTACGAGGTGAGAAAGAGGGTCGGTGACATGCGCCACACGCTGCCGGCGGGAGTCGTCGGCCCCGGCTTCAACGATGATTTCGGTGACACCTTCGGGATCATCTATGGCTTTACCAGCGACGGCTTTACCCAGCGGGAGTTGCGTGATCACGTCGAGGAGATCCGCTCGCGACTGCTCCAGATCCCGGACGTATCGAAGATCGAACTGCTGGGCGCACAAGACGAGGTGATCTTCGTCGAGTTCTCCAAGCAGGAACTCGCGACCGTCGGCGTCGATCGGGCCGCTCTGCTCGCCGCGCTACGATCGCAGAACATCGTTCGTCCCGCGGGTGTGATCCAGACCGGCCAGGAGACCATTTCCGTTCGAGTGTCCGGCGGCTTCGAATCCGAGCGGGACCTCGCTGGGGTCAATTTTGTCGCCGGCGGTCGCACCCTCCGCCTGAGTGACATCGCGCAGGTGCGGCGCGGCTACGTAGATCCGCCGCAGCCCATGTTTCGGGTCAATGGTCAGTCGGCAATCGGCCTTGCCATCGCAATGCGCGATGGCGGCGACATTCTCGCGCTCGGTCGCAGAATCAAGAGGGCGATGGCGCAGATCACGGCCGATCTGCCGATCGGAATCGAGCCGACACTCGTCGCCGACCAGGCCGTCGTGGTCGGCAGCGCGATCGGCGAATTCATGACCTCGCTGCTGCAGGCGATCGCCATCATCATGGTGGTCAGCTTCATCAGCCTCGGAATCCGCCCGGGCCTCATAATCGCGCTGGCCATCCCGTTGACCCTGGCCATCGTGTTTCCGATCATGGAGATGGCCCGCATCGACATGCAACGGATATCGCTGGGAGCACTGATCATCGCACTCGCGCTGCTGGTCGACGATGCGATGACGACCACGGACGCGACACTGAATCGCCTGGCGCAAGGCGACAGCAAGGTCGACGCGGCGACATTCGCCTACCGCAGCCATGCCTTTGCCATGCTCGCGGGAACGCTGGTGACGATCGCCGGATTCATCCCGGTCGGCTTTGCCGCGAGTTCCGCCGGCGAATATACGTTCTCGCTGTTTGCGGTGGTCGCGATCGCGCTCCTGGTGTCGTGGCTGGTAGCCGTGATCTTCACGCCATTGCTGGGTGTGATCATTCTCGTTCCACCGAAACAGAAGGTCGCGGCGGAGGCCGGCAGGATGTTTCGCCTTTATCGGCGCGTTCTTACCGCAGCGATGCGCGCCAAATGGCTGACAATCGCGTTCTCGCTGGCACTCTTCATCGTGTCGATTGTCGCGTTTCCGCTGATTCCGCGGCAGTTCTTTCCATCATCGGATCGGCCCGAATTGCTGGTGGATCTCGGCCTGCCGCAGAATGCCTCGATCTTCGCGAGCGAGACGGCAGCGAAGCGGCTGGATGCCGCGTTGGCGGGCGATCCGGATGTCCACCATTGGAGCACCAATGTCGGGCGTGGAGCGATCCGATTCTATCTGCCGCTCAGCGTGGAGCTTCCGAACGAGTCGTTCACGCAAGCGGTCGTCGTGGCAAAGGACGTCGCCGCGCGCGAGCGCCTGCACGTGAAATTGGAACGGCTTCTTGCCGAGGAGTTTCCGGCGGCAGTCGCCTCGGTTTCGCCGCTCGGCCTCGGCCCCCCGGTCGGATGGCCGCTGCAATATCGCGTGAGCGGACCGGATGTCGAGCAGGTGCGTGAGATTGCGCTTGAGCTCGCACAGATCCTGGCCTCCGAACCCAGGACCAAGGGCGTCAACTTCGATTGGATGGAGCCGGAGCGGCAGCTGCGCATTTACGTCGATCAGAATGAGGTGCGCCGTCTCGGACTGAGCTCGGAAGCCCTATCGAGCGTGCTGAACACCGTGATATCCGGGGCGGTCGTTACCCAGGTTCGCGACGACATCTATCTGGTCGACGTCATGGTCCGGGCCGTCGATGAACAGCGCATCTCGATATCCGGCCTGCGTACGCTTCAGGTGCCGCTGCCTGGTGGAAGGACGGTATCGCTCAGCCAGTTCGCGAGTTTTGGATATTACCAGGAGAATCCGCTGATCTGGCGGCGCGACCGCATTCCGACCCTCACCGTGCGCGCCGACATCGGCGGTGGAGCGCTGCCTGACACGGTGGTGGAGGCTCTCTCGCCCGCGATCGGAAAGCTGAAGAAGGCGTTGCCTGCATCGTACGATGTGGCAGTTGGCGGGACCGTGGAAGAAAGCCGGACATCGCAGTCGTCCGTGCTCGCCGTGGTTCCCATGATGCTGTTCGTCATGTTCACAATCCTGATGATCCAGTTGCAGAGCTTTCCGCGGCTGTTGATGGTCGTGAGCGTGGCGCCGCTCGGCATGATCGGTGTTGTCGCTGCGCTTCTGCTTTCCGGCAGGCCGATGGGCTTCGTAACCATTCTTGGCGTTCTCGCCTTGCTCGGCATGATCAGCAAGAACGCCGTGATCTTGATTGGCCAGATCGATGCGGAGCGCGCGGAGGGCAAGAGCCCCTGGGATGCGGCGCTGGATGCCAGCAGCTCCCGCTTTCGTCCCATCATGCTGACGGCGATATCGACCGTGCTCGGCATGATCCCGATCGCTCCGACCGTGTTCTGGGGGCCGATGGCGATCGCGATCATGGGCGGCCTGCTGGTCGCGACCGTGCTGACGCTGGTCTTGCTGCCGACACTCTACGTGACCTGGTTCGGAGAAAAGGGACAAGCTGGAGCTTCCGCTCCGTCTTGAGCGCTCCTTTACCGGCGAGGAGAATCCCGATCCTCGACTAGGTAATCACCCGATATTCCAGGCCCGGCGCAAGGCGCATGGTGCAAACGGTGGGCAAGTCGATCGACCGGGATGCAACGCACGCTCATCGCGAGGTCCTCACATGACTGCGAACCCGTCAATCCAGAAGCTCTCGCTGTTCGCATTGACCGCGATGGTGGTCGGCTCGATGGTCGGCTCGGGTATCTTCTCGCTGCCGAGAACCTTTGGTATCGCCACCGGACCGTTCGGAGCCATCTTCGCCTGGTGCATCGCGGGCGGCGGCATGTACACCCTCGCGCGGGTGTTCCAGGCGCTGGCGGAACGAAAGCCCGAGCTCGATGCCGGCGTCTATGCCTATGCGAAGGAGGGGTTTGGCGACTATCCCGGTTTCCTGTCGGCATTCGGATACTGGATAGGCAGCTGCATCGGCAACGTCTCCTATTGGGTGCTGATCAAGTCGACGCTGGGCGCTTTCTTCCCGGTCTTCGGGGACGGGAACACCGTGATCGCGATCCTCGTCGCCTCGATCGGAATCTGGCTGTTTCATTTCATGATTCTGCGCGGCGTGCAGCAGGCGGCCGCGATCAACACGATCGTGACGATCGCAAAGATCGTGCCGATAATCGTCTTCATCGTCATCCTGATCATAGGGTTCAAGGCGGACCTGTTTCGAACGAATTTCTGGGGCGGAGAGGGTATGCCGGACACGGGCTTGTTCGAGCAGATTCGTGCGACCATGCTAGTCACCGTGTTCGTCTTCCTCGGCATCGAGGGCGCCAGCGTCTATTCACGCTATGCCAAGGAACGCGCGCATGTTGGCGCTGCGACCATTCTGGGATTTGCGATCGTGACGAGCCTGATGGTGCTCGTGACCATGCTGCCCTATGCCGTGCTTCCGCGCGCCGAGATTGCCGGCATGCGGCAGCCTTCGATGGCGACGGTGCTGGAGGCGGTCGTCGGACATTGGGGCGCGATCTTCGTCAGCGTCGGGCTTCTGGTGTCGGTGTTGGGGGCCTATCTTGCCTGGTCGCTGATCTGCGCCGAAGTGCTCTCCGCAGCCGGCCGGACCAGGGACATGCCGGCCCTGTTCGGCACGGAAAATGCGAACAAGGTGCCGGCTGCGGCGCTCTGGCTCACCAATGGGATCGTTCAGCTCTTCGTCATCAGCACCTATTGGTCGCAGGATGCGTTCGCGTTGATGCTCAATCTGACGAGCGTGATGTCGCTCATTCCGTTCTTTCTCGTCGCAGCCTATGGGCTTCTGCTCAGCAGGCGGGGCGAGACCTATGGGAAGGACGGCAGCGACAGAACGCGCGACATGATCTTCGCCGGAATTGCCGTCGTCTACACGCTGTTCCTGATCTACGCCGCCGGAATGAAGTTCCTGCTTCTGTCCTTGATCCTCTACGCGCCCGGTACGGCACTCTACTTCTGGGCGCGTCTGGAACAGAAGGCGAGGGTCTTTACGGCAGTCGAGTGGCTCGTCTTCATCGCCGCCGCCGTCGGCGCCGCCGTCGGGATCCACGGATTGGCCACCGGCTACATCACCATCTAGGCAAGGCAACTCCCGGGAGAATTCCCATGGCAAAGCGCGCGTCGGACAGCTCGGTTTCCTTCGGGGTCCATTCGGAGGTCGGTCAGCTCCGGAAGGTGATGGTCTGCTCACCCGGCCGCGCCCATCAGCGCCTTACACCGTCCAATTGCGACACCCTGCTGTTCGACGACGTGCTGTGGGTCGAAAACGCCAAGCGCGATCACTTCGACTTCGTGCAGAAGATGCGCGACCGCGGTATCGAAGTCGTCGAGATGCACAATCTGCTGGCGGAGACGGTCGCGATCCCCGAGGCCAGGAAGTGGATTCTCGACAACCAGGTCGTTCCCGACCAGGTCGGCCTCGGCCTCGTCGATGAGCTGCGGGGCTACCTTGAAAGCCTCAAGCCGCGCGATCTGGCTGAAACGCTGATTGGGGGCGTTTCGACCCATGACTTCCCGGACGCCCATGGCGGCGAGATGCTCAAGCTCGTGCGCGAGGCCGCCGGCATGACCGAATATCTGCTGCCGCCGCTTCCCAACACGCTGTATACGCGGGACACGACCTGCTGGATCTACGGCGGGGTCACGCTGAACTCGCTCTACTGGCCGGCGCGGCACGAGGAGCCGATCCTCGCGACAGCCATCTACATGTTCCATCCGGATTTCGCCGGCAAGGTCAATGTCTGGTGGGGCGACCCGACGCGGGACCACGGCCTTGCGACGCTGGAGGGCGGCGACGTGATGCCGATCGGCAAGGGCAACGTGCTGATTGGGTTGAGCGAGCGCACCTCGCGACAGGCGATCAGCCAGGTCGCCGCGGCCTTGTTCGAGAAGAAGGCAGCGGAGCGTGTGATCATTGCTGCGATGCCGAAGCTCCGCGCGGCGATGCATCTCGATACCGTCTTCACGTTCGCTGACAGGGATTGCGTTCTGCTGTATCCCGACATCGTCAACAACATCGCTGCCTTTTCCTACCGGCCGGCCGACAATTCGGCCGGCCTCGACCTGCGCAGGGATGAAAAGCCTTTCGTGGATGTCGTGGCTGAAGCCCTTGGCCTGAAGAAGATGCGTGTCATCGAGACCGGGGGCAACGCCTACATGCGGGAACGAACGCAGTGGGACAGCGGCGCCAATCTGGTTTGCGCCTCCCCAGGCGTGGTGTTCGCCTATGACCGCAACACCTACACCAACACCTTGCTGCGCAAGGAAGGGATCGAGGTGATCACCATCGTCGGGGCAGAGCTCGGGCGGGGCCGGGGAGGCGGTCATTGCATGACCTGTCCGATTATCAGGGATGCGGCGGACTACTAGACCGTGCGGATCGACCGGGTTCGGTCGTGAAGCCGGCGTTTATGGGCGGAGCGCCGCTCTGGCCCCTCTTGTACCTGCGCGGTCGATCGCAAGCGCAGCGTTGGCTCCATGCGCTTCTTCCGCGGCGGCGAGGGAGAACCTTTCGGCAATTTACGAAATGGCGATCGATCGATTCAATCACTGATTTTGAATCATACCACTAACACGCCACAATCGTCGCCCAGGCTGAGGCGATTCCTGGTGCACGCAAAGCCATCGAGGAACATCATGCGCGGATCGAGAGCTCTTTTGTCGGCCGTGGGGGTGTTGGGAACCGGCACTGCTTGGGCAGCGGACGTCGATCTCACCGAACTGAAGGCGAGCAGCCCTGTCCCGTATTATTCCACTCCGTCCTGGAGCGTGGTCGGCTCGGTCACGCCGAATTTCACTGATAATGCCTTGTTCAGCCGGGACAACCGCAGGTCGGATTTCTTCTACGAACCCGACGTCAGCGTCAGGCTGGATGGGAACCTCACAAATGACCTGTCGTACCGGCTCTATGCACGCGCACAATATGACGCCTTTTCGAGAGAGAAAGACGGCAATGCCGCAGTGGCGCGGATGGGAGCGCGCCTGACGGAGAATTGGGACGGCTGGCGCTTCTCCGCCATCTACGAGCACCGATACGATTTCGACGGCATCTATCGCGATCTCGCTTTCACCTCAGACGACGTGATGGGCTCGGTGGCGCGCGACTTCCGCGTCAACAATGTGA
The DNA here is from genome assembly GCF_028128735.1 of Bradyrhizobium sp. CCBAU 53415. Taxonomy (NCBI): domain Bacteria; kingdom Pseudomonadati; phylum Pseudomonadota; class Alphaproteobacteria; order Hyphomicrobiales; family Nitrobacteraceae; genus Bradyrhizobium; species Bradyrhizobium sp. CCBAU 53415. Next base: position 417,758 of record NZ_LBJF01000001.1, read on the forward strand.
CGCTCTCACCGCTCCTGCTCCTGACCTACCGATTTTCCGACCTTGCGGAAGCCCGTCGCTGGCGCTTCGATGCCTTGCTCGGCATAGAAGTCAAACTCGATCCAAAATGGTCGATCGTGAGCACGCCGTTGTTCGAAGCCTTCTGGTTCACCGACGGGCTGAACAGGGGTCGGCAAGATCAAATCTACTCCGCGGATATTGGCCTGAAGTATAGCTTTGCCAGCAACGTTTCGCTTACAACCACTGTGCTGTACGAGGCACGAGAATCGAACGTCATGGTGCGGCGCTACAGGGATCTCAGGATCGGTCCCCGTCTCGACTTCGCCTTTTGAGAGGTCTACAAGATGATGTTGAGGCGTGCTTGGGTGCTGATCGGGGTCATTGTCGGTTTGACGGCAGCATCCGCCGCAACTGCGGACCCGCGCGACTCTGTGGACCGAAGCCAACGTCTGGATACGGACGCCCTCAGGGACGATGCCGGCACTCAACGGCTGCGGATGCCGTCTCATCCGCTGGTGATCGCCCCGCCGCAAGAGGGAGCTCCAAACGCGACGAAAAGAAGGAAGAACAAGCCGAACACGAGCGGCGATGTGAGCCGCTAACACACCGTGACTCAGCCATGGTGCGATCGCCTCGACGCCATCATGAAAGCTGTTTGCTGCGCTTGAGTATCTGTTGCTCCTTATTTGAATTGCAGCGGGATAATCTGGCAAAAACCCGCTCATCCGATCCGCCCGATGTCGTCTCACCGATGCAAGATTTTATTCCGTCAGCAACACTACCTGGTGGTGTGAGCAATCTGACGGTGTATACTCTGCCTACCCCAACGGCGCGTCGCCTGATCCATTGATACCTCGCCGGCGGGGCAGGGAGGAGACCCCTGATGTTCGGCCTCGATATATTGAGCTTCAATATGTTGAGCTTCAATGTCGGGCGTCACCGGTGAATAGTGGTGCGTACCGTGAAGCTACATAGCTCGCCCGCCTGTGAGTCGAGTGGAACCAGCGCCAGAAGGTGGTTGCGACTTGGCTCGGAAGAAACCGGCGAACGCCGGTACTGGGTGTTCTCACCCGATCTTCTTTTTGCAGCCCGTCCTTCGTTTCGAGGGCACTTCGTGTACGAGGGAATTAATCCGGCATTCGAGCTTCGTCTCGGCATTTCGTCTGAAGATGTCCGGGAGATGAAGATCTCTAATTGCCTCAACAGCCACGACGCCAAAGCCGTCAGCGAAGCTCTCCGCGCGTGTCTCGCAGAAGGAACAGAGGTCAGGATTCGCCACTCCCTTGCGTTTGGCGGCGAGCGTCAGAACATGGAAACTACCGTTGTTCCGATCATGGATGCCGTAGCCGATGGTGCGGTCCGGTTGATCGGCAGCCATCGTATCGTGGGCAAAGGACCTTTCCATAACGCTGCTGAACGCTCGCTTGCGCAGGAGAGCGTCAATTTGCTGTCCATTCAGGAAGATATCCAGCAAAGGATTGCGTCTGATCTGCATGACTCGACTTGTCAGCATCTGATTGCCGCAAGTCTTGGCATGATGCGATTCCGACAGGGCATGGGCGACCCGGTCGGGGCCGGGCGCCTTTGCGATGAGATCGACGCGTCGATCGACGCGGCGCTCAGGGAGATCCGCGCTTTTGCCTACCTGCTGCACCCGCAAAATCTGACAGGCGACGGGCTCAAGGCCACGATCGAGCACTATGCCGATGGATTCGCGAGGCGCACGTCCTTGCGGATCACGACGAGGATCGTGGCTGGCGTCGACCGACTGCCCTACGAAAACCAGCGCTCATTGCTTCGGGTCGTTCAAGAAGCGCTCACGAACGTATTCCGCCATGCAAAGGCGACGCAAGTGAGCATCGTCATCAAGGGGACCGGCAGCCATTTTCGGCTAACCGTCAGCGACAATGGGCGTGGGCTTCAGGTTGGCCCCACGAACCAGCCGATATCGACCGGCGTTGGAATTCCAGCCATGAGAGCAAGACTTGAGCAGATAGGAGGTTCACTGGAGATCCGCTCGGATCCGCATCATTCCGGTACCGTTCTGTGCGCAGTCTTTCCGCTTGCATCGGTCAGGAGAGAAACCGGCGAAGGGACGCCACTGTCATGAGGTCCCCCGCAGGCACGCATCGAGAAGAAAAGCACTGATCACCGGCGGCAGGCGGAAACGAGTTCGTTTCGGCCCTAGCCGCCGAGTAGCGACTGGAGTGCTCGCCATGAAGCGTATTCTCATAGCAGACGATCACGAAGCGGTGCGGTCGGGCTTGCGTGCGGTGCTAAAACAACGAGCGGATTGGGAAGTAGTCGCCGAGGCGAACGACGGCAGCAAGGCGCTGACAGCGGCGATCGAGAGTCGACCTCACGTGGCAATCGTCGATTTTTCCATGCCGCGAATGACCGGACTGGAGGTCGCGCGGCGAATCAGGGAATACCCGCTGCAAACCGAGGTTCTGATTTTCACGGTCCACAACTCCGGTCTACTCGCCCAACAAGCATTCGAGGCGGGCGCGCGCGCTTTCCTGGTGAAATCGGACGCAAGCAGATTGCTGATGACGGCCGTCGATGCCCTTCTGGCGCACAAGCAGTTCTGTACCGAAAGATGTCGAAACGAACTGAACGGCGGATCAGGCTGCATTGCAGAACGGCATCCGGGCCTCACTCCGCGCGAGCAGATCGTCGTCAAGCTGGTTGCGGAAGGCTACAGCAACAAGGGCATCAGCGCGATCCTCAACCTCAGCGTCAAGACCACTGAAGCTCATCGCGCCGCCGCGATGCGCAAGCTGGACGTGAGCTCGACCGCGGGGCTGGTACGATACGCCGTCCGCGCGCAGCTGGTCGAGGCATGACAATGCCTTCCTGGGGTTGGGTGGGCCGAGGCGGCGTCGGTAAAATCGCTCGGCCATCTGGGGGTTTTATAGGATAATGCTTCAGCCCGCGATCTGTATGATCGCTCGACTGTTCTGCTGCCGATGATCTCCGCCGATTGCGGTCGGATAGGAGAACGATGCCGTGAAGCGCATCTTGATTGCGGATGATCATGAAATCGTGCGTTCAGGGCTGCGCGCGATCATCGATACGCGTTCTGACTGGATCGTTGTCGGTGAAGCAACGAATGGTGAGCAGGCCGTCGCATTGGCTCTGGAGACAAAGCCGGACGTCGTGATCGTCGACTATTCGATGCCCCTTATGAACGGTCTGGAGGTCAGTCGCCGATTGAAGTCACTTCGCTTACGCAGCGAAGTTCTGATTCTGACGATGCATGAAAACGAAGAGCTGCTGACCGAAGCCATTCTGGCTGGTGTTCGTGGCTTCTTGTTCAAATCGGATGCGAGGAAACACCTGCTGTCCGCCGTCGAAGCGCTGCTGGATCGCAGGCCCTATTTCACGAGCGTGTTGCTGGAGAAATTACTCCACGACTACCAGCTCAACAAGCTAAACAAGTCGGATATGCTGCTCACCTCGCGCGAGCAGAGCGTAGTCCAACTGATAGCGGAAGGACATACCAACAGGTCCATAAGCTCCATTTTGCAGTTGAGCGTGAAGACCGTCGAGACCCATCGCGCTTCCGCGATGCGCAAGCTGGGAATGTCCTCGACCGCTGAACTGGTCCGTTACGCCATCCGCAAGAAACTGGTGGCGCCCTGAGAGACATCTCCGGCCGAAAGATATTTCGCCAGATGTGTGAGCCGAGAGATCATCGACTGTCCCCAGTTCGGGGGCGCATGCTGCCGCCGATGTCGGTATTTATCCCTAAGCGCCCTAGGCTGAATTGGGAGCGTCTCGATTCCGCAAGTCTGCGCTCGTCGCGCAGGCCTTCGCCGGCCGCCTCCTGCTTGGAGAACTTGTTGATCACGACGAGATCGACGTCCGCCGCGATCGCGCGGGTGACGGCAACTGCCGCTTCGGCCAGTCCCGCGGCGTCCAGTTTGCAAGCCATCGCGCCTGAGCCGAGCGGCTGGCGAATCGAAATTTCGCGGCTGGTCATGAGGTCGATCGCCTGCATGCCGACCTGACAACCGCCGCCGTCCCCGATGTTGCGCTGGACGACTCCGCCGATGCGTTCGCCCGATCGCACCAGCGCAATCTGAACGGTTTCGTGTCGGGGTCTTCAGACCTCCCGGCCTAGGCGGCTTCGTCACGCAGTTGGTACCACCGATACAACATGCGCTGGCCGATCCTACGGAACGACGAGAACGTGTGTGTCGGTAGAGGCGAAGTGAAGATCGGCAGGTCCTGTCCCTGAAAGTCCTGGCCCGCGATCATCTGTGCCATACGGCGCCCCGCCTGTGCCGAGTACGATACGCCGTTGCCACCATAGCCGAGCGCGTAGACCAGTCGGCTGCCAGGTTCGGGCCTGAAAATCCGCGGCATCATATCATGGCTGACATCGACCCAGCCCCACCAGGAGTAGTCGACCTCGATGCCCTGCAGCGCCGGAAACTTGCGGTGCAGCCCGTCGATCAGGAGCTGAAGATGCTTTGGATGGTCGGCGTCCGCCCCCGTGATCGCGGAGCGGCTGCCGATCTGCACGCGGTTATCGGGCAACAGCCGATAGTAGAATCGCAGGACCCGGGTGTCGGTCAGCACCAGCCTGGTCTTGAAGCCCGTGGCCTCGAGCTCGGCTGCCGTCAGCGGCCGCGTCACGATCGAGTTTGACAGGATCGGCATGCACCGGCCGCGCAGCAGTCGCGTCATGCCCGGCGCGGTGTAGGCGCCGGTGGCGATGCCGACCGCGCGCGCCTTCACCGTTCCGCCCGGCGTGCGCAGGTGAAATGCGCCGCGCTGGTTCGAGATCTCGATCACCGGGCTGCCCGGATGAATTTTTGCGCCGGCCGCGCGCGCCATCTGCTGATAGCCGAAGGCGAGCTTGGCGGGATGCACGCCGGTGCCGCGCGGCTCCAGAACCGCGCCGACCGCTTCGGCTTCGTCTAGATAGTCGCGGCGGAGCTCATCAACGCCGATCACGCGCGTAGGTTCGCCGAACACATCAGTCAAGACTTTGGCTTCGGCGGCGATCTTGTCAAGGTTGCGCTTGCGGTGCGCGATGTAGAGGTGACCGCCCCGCTGCGGCTCGCAATCGATCGGGCTTTGCCGGATCATGTCTTCGAATGTCTCAAAGCCATCGCGGATTTCGGCGTGCAGCCGTTTCGCGACGTCGAGCCCCCAGCGCTCGATCCACTGCGACCGGGTCAGGCGGCCGGAGGCATTCTGACCCTGGCCGCCGTTGCGTGTGCTGCATCCCCAGGCCACGCGATTGGCTTCGAGCACCAACGGCTTGATGCCGTGCTCGCGGGCCAGGAAGGCCGCGCAGGCGAGCCCGGTAAAGCCGGAACCTACGATCGCGACCTCGGTATCGATATCACGCGTGATTGCGCCGTCGTCCTCCGGCGGCGCGCCGGCCGTCGCCGACCAGTAGGTTGGGGCGTAGTCGCGGTTGCGGCCGGGGCCGTCGCTTACGAGCGGATCGTAGTGTGGATCGTAGGCGGCGAGCGGCGTCTTGAACGGCTTGTTCATGACGCGGCCGCTCCGATCGCCTTCGCAGGCTGCTGCGGCCGATCCTTGCGGAACGCGCTCTTGCTGCAGATCTTGTCACCGCGGAAGCAGAACAGGTCGCAGCCCTCGGCCTCGATCCGGCTGCCATCCTTCGTCGTCGCGCGAAAGATCCATTCGGAGACGCCGCGATCGCCGAATACGGCATGACGCGTGCACTCCCAGCTCACGTCCGGGAACATCGCGAAGGTGGTTTCGAACGCAGCGCGAACATCGGCGGCGCCTTTGATCCGTCGGCCGCAGATCTCGGATCCGGCCGCGGCATCGAACACGATGTCTTCGGTCATCGTCTCCATCACGCCGGCGCCGTCGTGGCGATTGAAGGCGTCGAACGCACGTTCCAGGGTCTTCAGGCGGTCGTGGTCGAGGTCGGGCATGTCAAATCCAGCTTGCTTTGATCTGCGCGGCGGATCCGCCCGCAGTTTCGCAGCCAGCCTGTCACGCGGAGCGACCACCCCCTTAGAACCAGATGACATGCGACCAGCGGACCAGAAACCGCTGCTTTTGAGGAACTGGCCCAATCGCTGCTCTCGGGCTGGACCTTCGCGATTCCCTCGGAATGCCCAAGGTGGCGCGATGATCGACATAGCCACACGCATCAGTCCCGCCATCGCGCCCGCCATTTCGGAAACGATCTCGCAGCTCCAGAATTGCCATTTGATCGCCAACGCGCTTGTTCCGGCGATTGCCGGCGCCACGCTCGAAGTGATGGAGCCGGCCACGGGGCAGATCATCGGCATCGCCCCCGCGGCTCAAGCGGCCGATGTCGCGCGCGCGGTCGACGCCGCGGCGGCGGCGTTTCCGGGCTGGGCGGCGACGCCGGCGCGCCAGCGCGGCAAGCTGATCGCGGAGGCCGCCCGCCGATTGGCCGAGCGCGCTGAGATCACTGCGACCGTGCTGGCGCTGGAGACCGGCAAAGCGATCCGCACCGAATGCCGCGGTGAGGTCGCCACAGCGATCGACATCGTCACCATGTACGCGGGGTTGGCCACAGAGTTGAAGGGAGAGACGCTGCCGTTCGATCCGCAGCTCTTGACCTACACGAGCCGCGAGCCGCTCGGCGTGGTCGCTGCGATCCTGCCGTGGAACGTGCCACTGGTGCTGATGATGCTGAAGATCGCGCCGGCGCTGGTCGCGGGCAATACGGTCGTGGTGAAGGCGTCGGAAGAGGCGCCTTACGCCACGATCGAAATGGCGCGATGGATGGCCGCGCTGCTGCCCCCCGGCGTGCTCAACGTCATCTGCGGCACCGGGCGCGATTGCGGCGCGGCACTGGTCGAGCATCCTGCCGTCGCCAAGGTGACCTTTACCGGCTCCCAGGCGGTCGGCGAACTGATCTCGCAGACTGCAGCGCGCAAGATCATTCCGGTCAGCCTCGAACTCGGCGGCAAGAGCCCCATGATCGTCTATGGCGATGCAGATCTGTCGCGGGTTGTCCCCGGCGCGATCGCCGGCATGCGCTTTACGCGACAGGGCCAGAGCTGTACGGCGGCGAGCCGGATCTACGTGCACAGCGCGTTGTTCGATCCATTCGTCGCGGCGCTGCGGGAGGCCGTGGCGAAGCTCGTGATCGGCGATCCGCTCGACGAGGCGACCGACATCGGCACGGTGATCTCGCAGCGGCAGAAGGCCAAGATCGAATCCTATCTCGCGCTCGGCGAGCGAACGGCCGGCGCCAAAGTGATGCGTTGCGGCGAGCTGCCGCGCCCTGATTACCTCGCGGACGGGCTTTTTCTGCAGCCGACCATCGTCACCGGCCTTGGTGAGGACAGCCCGCTGATGCGCGAGGAGATTTTTGGGCCCGTCGTCTGCGTGCAGCCGTGGGACGACGAGGACGACGTCATCGCCCGGGCCAATGACAGCGATTTTGGTCTCGCAGCGACAGTGTGGACGCACGATCTGCGCGCGGCCTTGCGCGCCGTGCGGCGGATCGACGCCGGCTATGTCCAGGTCAACCAAAATCTGACGATCCAGCCCAATCTCAGCTATGGCGGCTTCAAGAAGTCCGGTGTCGGCAAGGAAGCCTCCCTCGAAGCCATGCTCGAGCATTTCACCAGGAAGAAGACCGTCGTCATCGACATGAGGTGACCACGGCCATGAACGCGCTGATCGCCGCGGCGCAGGCGAGCTTGTCCGCCAGCCTGCCGCCGGCCACCACCATCGTCGCCACGTTGACTGCAGTGATGATCGCGGCGCTGCTGCGCGGCTTCACCGGCTTCGGTTTCGCCTTGGCCGCGGTGCCGCTGATGGGGCTGTTCTCGACGCCCGCCAAGGCGGTGCCGATCGCGGTGTTGCTTCAGCTGCTCGGCGGCCTCAATGATCTCCGGCGAAACCATCGGGATTGCCATTGGTGGTCGCTGCGCTGGCTGATCGTCGGCGCGGTGGTCGGCTCGCCGTTCGGTGCGATGGCTCTGAGCGTTGCGCCGGCGCCGGTGGCGCGTATCGTCATCGCGCTGATCACCGCGGTTGCGGTCTATGTGCTCGGCCGCGGCTTCACGCTCGACGCGGTGCCGTCGCGGCTGGTCACGACGGGCGTCGGCGCCGTCGCCGGCGTCTTCAACGGGCTTGCGGCGATGCCAGGCCCACCGGCCGTGGTGTATTACATGTCCGGGCCATTCCGCGCGGCGGCGGCGCGGGCCTCGCTTCTGATCTTCTTCCTCGTCACCTCGATCGCCGCCTTCACCAGTATCGTGATGGTCGGGCTTGCGTCGGCAAACGTGGTTTGGCTGTCGCTCCTGGCGCTGCCCGTAATGTTGTTCGGCACCTGGATCGGCGAGTTCGGATTTCGCCGCAGCAGCGGAAGGCTGCACCGCCGAGTCTCCATCGCGAGCCTCGGCGGTGTCGCGCTGCTCAGCGCGCTGAAGGGCTTTGCTGAACTGATGTGAGACCCGCGAGAGTCGAGCAGGGCTGACGGCCGAGATATTTCGCGACTACGCTGCCAAGTTTCTCGATCCCGGCCTCGATGCGATCGGTGCGGATCGAGGAGAAGCCCAGCCGGAAACAATGCCGGCTGACATTCTCGTCCATGGAGAAGACTGCGCCGGGCTCGATCACCACGCCCTCGGCGAGCGCGGCTTGCGCCAGCGGAGTGGTGTCGGTCCCCTCAGGGCAGACGACCCAGTAGTTGGTCGAGCCGGGTCCGCGCGAGAATGTGGAGTCAGGCAGGTGGATCGGCAGCAAACGATCCAGGATCTTGGCGCGTTCCAGCAGCACCCGGCCGACTTGCGTGAGGTGCGAGCGATAATGACCGAGGCCGATGAACAGCGCCGCGACGCGTTGATTGTTCAGCGGCGGGTGACGCAGCATCAGCCGCCGCAGTGCGCGCAATTCGCGGATTACGGGGGCCGGTGCGACGACGTAACCGAGCCGAAGGCCCGGCGCCAGCGTCTTCGACAGGCTGCCGACGTATAGCACGTTGTCGTCGCGGTCGAGGCTCTTCAACGGCGGCAGCGTCGCCGATTCCGGCATCAGCTCGCCCTCATAATCGTCCTCGACCAGCACGACGTCGCCGGCTTTCGCGGCCTGCAGCAGCTCCAGCCGTCGCTGCAGGGACATGACGGAAGCGGTCGGGCACTGATGGCTGGCGGTCACATAGGCCAGCGCGCAGCTCGTGAAGTTTTCGTCCGGCAGCAGACCGTGGACGTCGGAGCGGAGGGCAGCCACGTCCGGAGTCAGCATGCGGAAAATGTTGCGAGCGTCCGGATAGCCAGGCTCCTCGATGCCGACTCTCGTCTGCCCGTTGATGAACAGCGTCGCAATCAGATAGAGCGCATGCTGCGCGCCGATCGTCATCATGATCTCGTCCGAGCGGGCATGGATGCCGCGCCGTGGCAGGACCTGAAGCTGCAATTGCTCGATCAATGCGGGATCATCGCCGTCGATCAGGTCGCGTGCCCAGTTGTTGATCTCGGGCACGCTCAGTGCCGCGCGCGCGCTTTCGCGCCAGTCGTTGGTCGGAAAAAGGCTCGGATCGAACTGGCCGAAGATGAAGGGATAGGGTTGCGCCTGCCAGTCGGCCGGCTTGCTGATGTTGCGGTGCACCGACGGTCGCACTGCGTAGCGTGCCGACCAGTTCTGGTCGTCGCGGCTGACCGCCTCCGATGGCTTCGGTCGGGGGGAGGCGGCCTTCTTGGACAGGCCCGCGACGAAATAACCGCTGCGCTGCCGTGACACCAGGAAGTTCTGGTCGACGAGCTGCTCGTAGGCAATCACGACCGTGTTTCGAGCGACCTTGAGCACTGCGGCAAGATCGCGGCTCGACGGCATCCGCATGCCGAGTGGCAGCCGGCCGTCCTCGATCGCGGCGACGATGATCTGTCGGATCTGCAGTTGGAGGAACGCGCCGCCGCGATCCATCCCGCGGAACAGGGCGCCCCAGAACAACTCGTCGCTGCCCAATGGGGAGGCAGTTCTGGCGTCATTTGCCGCGTTTGCGTGCGGGGAATCGCCGTAAGAATCGAGCTGCCGCAGTTTTCCCAAGACTATCGACCTACAACCGAAGGGACCCCTGACGGGCGCCGGAATCTGAACATGTCGGGTTTACAGCTGATAAGCAAGAACTCTGCCACCGAGCTCCGCGCCGGCCAGATGGTGCTGGCTCCATTCGAGCGGGCCATCTGGCGCTAGTGCGCCCTGGCCGGCCGCTTCACGTTAGCAGTCGCAAACTTCGCCAAAGGTTTGGAGACTTGAGCATCGTGACCACCGGCACCGTCGTCTTCGCCGCCCGCAAGATCATAACGATGAACCCGTCGCGGCCGTTCGCGACGCACGTTGCAGTGCGGGACGGTCGTATCGTTGCCACCGGCACGGCAGAGGAGTTGTGCGTCGGCGAGGTGCAGCTCGACACCAGCTTCGCTGACAAGGTGCTGATGCCCGGGTTCGTCGAAGGCCACAGCCACATCATGGAAGGCCTGATGTGGCTGATGCCTTATGTCGGCGCCTTCGATCGCCGCTCGCCGGAAGGTCGATTGGTCCCGGGAGTCGGTGATATCGACTCCATCGTCGCGCGGCTCAGAGAGGCCGAGGCGGAGCTGCAGGACGATCGCACACCGCTATACGCCTGGGGATTCGATCCGCTGCATATCGGCGGCAAGATGCTGAGCCGCCACGACCTCGACCGGGTCTCGACGAAGCGGCCGGTCATCGTGGTGCACGCCTCGTTCCACATCAACAACGTCAATACACATACGCTCGAGCGCGCCGAACTGCTGCGAGCCACCAGCATCTCCGGCGTCGTAGCCGGCTCCGACGGATTAGCCAGCGGCGAGCTGCAGGGCATCCCGGCGCGGATGCGGCTCTTCCGCGCGCTCGGAAACAATCCGCAGGCCGGCAGCATCACCGAAGCCGACGTCAAGCGCTATGCGGCGTCCGCCTGCGTGCAGGGCGTCACCACGATCACCGACCTGCACAACGACCTGACCGACCAGACTGTTGAGGTGTACCGCGGCGCAACGCGCGCGCCCGACTTCGGTGTGCGCCTGGTTCCGGCGCTGGCATCGGCGTCGCACGCGCCCGAGCAGGCGATCGCCAAGCTCGAGATGCTGCGCGAGCACTGCAACGACAAGCTCCACTACGGCATCGTCAAGCTGGTGGTGGACGGTTCGATTCAGGGTTTTACGGCGCGGTTGCGTTGGCCGGGCTATCACAACGGTGCCGCCAACGGTCTCTGGTACATCGCACCCGAGGAGCTGCCGCGGCTGGTCGACGCCTATCACCGCGCCGGCATCCAGCTTCATATCCACACCAATGGCGACGAGGCTACCGAGCTTGCCCTTGATGCGGTCGAGGCGGCACAGACGGCGATGCCACGGCCGGATCACCGCCACACTCTGCAGCACTGCCAGATGGCCGACGCGGCACTGTTCCGGCGGATGAAGACGCTCGGCGTCTGCGTCAACCTGTTCTCCAATCATATCTACTACTGGGGCGACTCGCATTACGCGCTGACCATGGGTCCCGAGCGCGCCGCGCGGCTCGACGCCGCCGGCACCGCGCAGCGGATCGGTGTGCCGTTCGCAATCCACTCGGACGCGCCGGTGACTCCGTTGGCGCCGCTGTTCACCGCCTGGTGTGCGGTGAACCGGGTGTCCTCCGCCGGCCGCGTGCTCGGCCGCGAAACCGAGGCACTGACCGTCGAGCAGGCACTCGCCGCGGTCACGATCGGCGCAGCCTATACGTTGAAGCTCGATCACCTCGTGGGCAGCATCGAAACCGGAAAATATGCCGATTTCGTCGTGCTGGAAGACGACCCGCTCGCGATCGATCCGCAGCGGCTGAAAGACATCGCCATCTGGGGCACGGTGCTCGGTGGCCTCGCCAGGAAAGCGCCGCGGGCATGAAGCGTTCGTCCGCGACCACTCCTGTCACGGTGATCGGCGGCTTCCTCGGCGCAGGCAAGACCACGTTCGTCAACCATCTGCTGGCGACGGACAGCTCGCGCACTGCGGTTCTGGTCAACGACTTCGGCGAGATCAATGTCGATGTGTCGCTGATCGCAAGCCATGACGGGGACACGATGACGCTGACCAATGGCTGCATCTGCTGCAGCATCGGCACCAGCTTCATCGATACGATGTGCCGGGTGCTCGACGCGCCGCTGCCTTATGAGCGGATCGTCATCGAGGCGAGCGGGGTCGGCGATCCCTGGAAGATCGCCGAGATCGCGCTGGTCGAGCCGACGCTGCGGCTCGACCGGGTGATCGTGCTTGCGGATGCCAGCCGGATCGCTCAGCTCGTCGGCGATGTCCGCGTCGGCAGCACCGTGCGCGGCCAGTTCGACCGCTGCAACGTCGTGTTGTTGAACAAGAGCGATCTGGTCGACCCGGAAGCGCTCGCCGCGGCGCGGGCGGTGCTGCTTCGCCTGCGGCCGGGCCTGCGCATTGTCGAGACCGCGCGCGGCGCGATGCCGACGCTCGCGCAGCTCGAAGCGGGGCCGGTGGCGAGCGCGTTCCACGTCGACACGCAATTGCCGGACGGGAGCGATCACGGGGCGCAGTTCGCGAGCTGGTGCTACCGCCGCAACGGCGCGTTCGATCGCGACGTGCTCGCTGCCGCACTTGCGGACCTGCCGCCGCAGCTCTTGCGCCTCAAGGGATCGTGCCGGCTCGACGGAGAGGGCGGCAGCGCCGTCTTCCAGATGGTCGAGCGGGACTGGTCGATATCGTCAGGCGCGGCCGAAGACGTCGATCGCGCCGCCGACATCGTGCTGGTCGGCGTCGGCACCGCCGACCTGCCGCCTGCGGCGCTGCTCGACGCCATCCTCGACCGCGCGCTCGTCGATGGGCCCGTTCTCTCATGCTCAACCCTCAGCGGAGTCTTGATCCCATGATGTTGTCGAAGCGATCCTTCCTCACCGGAGCTCTCGGCGGAATGGCACTGGCCGGACTGCCGTTCGAGACGTGGGCTCAGTCCGCAGGCGGCGGTGGTGGCACGCTCGTGATCGGTAGCAGCCAGGTGCCGCGTCACTTCAATGGCGCAGTGCAGTCCGGTATCGCCACCGCGTTGCCGAGCTCGCAAATTTTCGCGTCGCCGCTGCGGTTTGACGATAACTGGAATCCTCAGCCTTATCTGGCGAAATCCTGGGAGATCGCCGCGGACGGGTTGTCGGTCACGCTCAAGCTGGTCGACGACGCCGTGTTCCATGACGGCAAGCCGGTGACGTCCGACGACGTCGCGTTCTCCGTGATGGCAATCAAGGAGAACCACCCATTCAAGACCATGCTGGCCGCGGTCGACAAGGTCGAAACGCCGGATCCGAAGATCGCGGTGATCAAGCTCGCGCATCCGCATCCGGCGCTGCTGCTCGCGATGTCGCCGGCCTTGATGCCGATTCTGCCCAAGCACATCTATGGCGATGGACAGGACATCAAGACCCATCCGGCCAACCTCAAGCCGATCGGTTCGGGCCCCTACAAGTTCACCGAATACAAGCAGGGCGACTATTATACGCTCGAAAAATTCGACAAGTTCTTCATCCCGGGCCGGCCGAAGCTCGACAAGATCGTGGTGCGACTGATCTCGGATCCAAACGCGCTCCTGGTCTCGACCGAGCGCGGCGAGATTCATGCCGCTCCGTTTATCGCCGGCGTGCGTGACATCGAGCGTCTCGAAAAGTCGCAGAACCTCGTGGTCACCGACAAGGGCTTCACAGGAATCGGCGCGCTGAACTGGCTCGCCTTCAACACCAGGAAGAAGCCGCTCGACGACGTTCGGGTGCGCAAGGCGATCGCCTATGCCGCCAACCGCGATTTCATCGTCAAGAAGCTGATGGGCGGCAAGGCGAAACCCGCGACCGGCCCGATCGCGCCTGGCTCGCCGCTCGACGAGGCCAATGTCGAGCAGTACAAGCTCGACCTGGAGAAGGCCAAGAAGTTGCTCGATGAAGCCGGGCTGAAGCCCGGCGCCGACGGCATGCGCGTCACGCTGACGATCGACTACATTCCCGGCGCCGACGAGCAGCAGCGCAACGTCGCCGAGTATCTGCGCTCCGCGCTCAAGCGCGTCGGTCTCAATCTCGAGGTCCGTGCCGCGCCCGACTTCCCGACCTGGGCGCAGCGGGTGTCGAACTACGATTTCGACATGACCATGGACAACGTCTACAACTGGGGCGACCCGGTGATCGGCGTCGACCGCACCTACCTGTCCTCGAACATCCGCAAGGGCATCATCTGGTCGAACACCCAGCAATATTCGAACCCGAAGGTCGACGACATCCTCGCCAAAGCCGCGGTGGAGACCGCACCGGACAAGCGCAAGGCGCTGTATTCCGAATTCCAGAAGATCGTCGTCGAGGACGTGCCGATCTACTTCATCAACGCGACGCCCTATTACAACGCGTTCGCCAAGGGACTCGGCGGCCTGCCCACCACGATCTGGGGCGTCGCCTCGCCGCTCGACGAACTCTACTGGGCGACCCCGCCCAAGATCTGATCTCGATGACCTGGTCCCAACGCCAAGGACGATAAGACACGACGCCGATGACCCTGCTCACTCATTTGTTCGGAAGACTCGCCAACGCCGCCATGCTGCTGCTTGCCGTGCTGGTGCTGAACTTCTGCCTGATCCATGCTGCGCCGGGCGATCCGGTGCAGGTGATCGCTGGCGAGATGGGCGGGGCGTCGGCGGAGGTGATCGCGGCGCTGCGCGCCAAATACGGTCTTGATCACAGCGCGCTCGAGCAGCTTTTCACCTATCTGCACAACGTCCTGCTGGGTGATTTTGGCTATTCCTATTATTTCAACCAACCGGTGCTCGGCCTGATCGCGCAACGATTGCCGGCGACCTTGTATCTGGCGTTCGCTTCCGTCATGGTGGCGGTGGTGGTCGGGACGCTGCTCGGCGTTGTCAGCGCGCGACGGCCGAACGGCCTGCTCAGCCACGCCGTCACCGTGCTGTCGCTCGCCGGCTACGCGGCGCCGATCTTCTGGACCGGCCTGTTGCTGCTGCTCTTGTTCGGATCGGTGTGGCCGATCCTGCCGGTCAGCGGCATGGCCGACGTCGTCCATCCCAGGACCGGCCTGGCCTACGGGCTCGACGTGCTGGAGCATCTGATTCTGCCGGCTGCGACCCTGGCGCTTGTGTTCGTCGCGCAATATTCGCGGCTGGCGCGCGTCAACATGATCGACGTGCTGTCGTCCGACTATGTCCGCACCGCGCGCGCCAAGGGTCTTCCGGAAAGCGTCGTGATATTCAAGCACGCGCTGCGTAACGCGCTGATCCCGATCGTGACCGTGATGGGCCTGCAGTTCGGCAATCTGTTCGCTGGCGCGGTGCTGGTCGAGACGGTCTATAGCTGGCCCGGCATGGGCAGGCTGGTATTCGATTCGATCCTGCGCCGCGACTATCCGACCCTGATGGCGGTTCTGTTCTTCTCCGCGGTGATCGTGATTGCCGCCAACATCGCCACCGATCTCGTCTACCGGCTGATCGATCCGCGCATTCGCGGAGGTTCACGATGAGCACGGTGGAGCAAACCCTGATCGTGCCCCGGACCGAAGCATCCAACGTCAAAACCGCCGCAAATGCCGCCGCCCCAGGGACGACGACGATGCAGGTGCAACCGGTTGCCCGAGCGCTGTCGCCGGCGCGCGCGGCGTTGCGCCAGTTCCTGCGCAGCCCCTCCGGCGTCGCAGGCGCGATCTTGCTTCTGGCGCTGATCCTCGCCACGATCTTCGGGCCGATGCTCTACCCGATCGATCCGCTCGAGATCGTCGGTCTGCCGTTCTCGCCGCCGGACGCCGACGCGCTGCTCGGCACCGACTATCTTGGCCGCGACGTGCTGGCCGGCCTGATCCATGGCGGCCGCGCGACAATGACTGTCGGCGCGGTCGCGGCGCTGATCACGATCGTCATCGGCGTCAGTGTCGGAGCGCTCAGCGGCTTCTTCGGCGGCTGGATCGATTCGCTGCTGGTCAAGATCTCGGAGTTCTTCCAGGTGCTGCCGCCGCTTCTGTTCGCGATGGTCCTTGTAACGCTGTTCGGCCCCAGGCTGACGACCATCACCATCGCTATCGGCGTGGTGAGTTGGACCTCTGCGGCGCGGCTGACGCGCGCAGAGTTCATGCGACTGCGCGACCTCGATTTCATCAAGGCCTCGCGCGCTGCTGGCGCCGGCAATTGGCACCTGATCATGCGCGTGGTGCTGCCGAATGCGCTGCCGCCGATCATTGTATCGGCGACGCTGGCGATCGGCGTGGCCATCCTGTTCGAGGGCGGCCTGAGCTTTCTCGGCCTCGGCGATCCCAACACCATGAGCTGGGGCCTGATGATCGGCCAGAACCGCAACTACGTGCTCGACGCCTGGTGGGCGGTGACGTTCCCCGGCGCCGCAATCTTTCTCGCGGTGCTGGCGGTGAGCCTGGTCGGCGACGGCATCAACGACGCGGTCAATCCGCGGCTGAGACGGAGGTAATGATGACACCGGTGCTTTCAGTCGAAGACCTCAGCGTCGGCATGACGGGTCGCGACGGCAAGCTCGTCCCGGTGCTGGAGAACCTGTCGTTCACTGTCGACAAGGGCCGCACCATCGCGCTGGTCGGCGAGTCCGGCTGCGGCAAGAGCATGACCGCGCTGGCGATCATGCGGCTGTTGCCCGAGGGGTTCGTCGTGACCTCCGGCCGGATTCTGCTCGAGGGCGAGAACGTCCTGACGGCGCGTAACCGGCGCATGCGGGCGCTTCGCGGCAACGCGGTCTCGATGGTGTTCCAGGAGCCCATGACCGCGCTCAATCCACTCTACACCGTCGGCGACCAGATCGCGGAGGCGCTGTACCATCATCGCAACCTCAGCCGCGGGGATGCCGCCGAACAGGCCGTCCAATTCCTCAAGGCGGTCCAGATCCCGGCTGCCGAGCAGCGCGCAAAGGCCTATCCGCACCAGATGTCGGGCGGCATGCGCCAGCGGGTGATGATCGCGATGGCGATCGCCTGCAAGCCGAAGCTGCTGATCGCCGACGAGCCGACGACCGCGCTGGACGTCACTGTTCAGGCGCAGATCTTCGATCTGCTGGCGAAGCTGCAGGATGAGACTGAAACGGCGATCGTGCTGATCACCCACGATCTCGGCGCAGTTGCCGAGCTTGCCGACGATATCGCGGTGCTCTACGCCGGCCGCTGCATCGAGACCGGACCGGCGCAAGGGGTCGCGGCCTCGCCGCGCCATCCCTATACCCGCGGGCTGCTCGCTTGCGTGCCGCATCTGGCCGTCGGCCGGCCGAAGCCGCCCGCCTGGATCGATCTCGGCGAAATCCCCGGCATGGTGCCCGCGCTCGGAAGCCGCGGCCCGGACTGCGCATTCTTGACGCGCTGCGCCAGCGCATCGGAGGTGTGCCGGTCGCGGCCGCAGCCGCCGCTCGGGACGATCGATGTGGGACACGCAGTGTCGTGCTGGCGTGCCCGGGAGATCGCGGCATGAACCTTCACATGGCCACAGATCAAGCCGACGGCAATCCTTATCTGCTCGACGTCAATGACCTCGTGGTGCATTTCCGCACCGGGCGCGATCGGCCGTGGGCGAAGCGGTCGGTGGTCCACGCCGTCGACGGCGTCAGCTTCCGCGTCAGGCGCGGCACCAGCTTCGGCATCGTCGGCGAAAGCGGTTCGGGCAAATCGACGACCGCGCAGGCGATCATGCGGCTGGTGCCGGCGACCTCCGGCCAGGTCGTGTTTCGCGGCGAGAACATCATGCCGCTGACGGGCGAGCCGCTGCGGCAGGTGCGCAAGCACCTGCAGATCGTGTTCCAGGATCCTTTCTCCGCGCTCGATCCGCGCCGCCGTGCCGGCGACCAGATCCGCGAACCGCTGGAGCTGCTCGATATCGGCACCCGCAGCGAGCGCGATGAACGGGTGCGGTGCCTGCTCGCCGAGGTCGGCCTGCGACCGGAAGCCGCCGAGCTGTTCCCGCATCAGTTCTCCGGAGGCCAGCGCCAGCGGTTGTGTATCGCGCGCGCACTGGCGCCGGAGCCGGAGCTGATCGTTTGCGACGAGGCGGTGTCGGCGCTCGACGTCGCAATCCAGGCGCAGATTCTCAACCTGCTGAAGAAGCTGCAGCGCGAACGCGGGCTGACCTACATTTTCATTTCGCACGATCTCGGCGTCATTCAGCAGTTTTGCGACGAGATCGCAGTGATGTATCTCGGCAAGATCGCCGAGCAGGCGCCGGCCTCCACGCTGTTCACGGCGCCGCGCCATCCCTACACTTGGTCGCTCGTTTCGGCCGCAGTGCCGCCCGGCTCGCTGCGCGACGAATTGAAGGCGAGATATCTGGTCAAGGGCGAACCGCCATCGCCGGTCGACCCACCCCCGGGCTGCCGCTTCGCCGAACGGTGTCCGTTTGCGGTCGATCGCTGCCGGCGAGAGCTGCCGCATCTGGACGCGACCGGGCCGGAGCATTTCGTGGCCTGCCATCGCAAGGAAGAGCTCGGTATTCCAGATCTCACGCCAGAGGCGGCTTAGGCTGCGACACGCTCGACGAACCGCGGGCGCATGGTCTTCCGCCTGGAGGATTCCGACGCTCTCCGCATATTAACCCGAATCAACCGGCTTGTGGAAACGGGAGCGATCCTATAATCGTCGGGAGCGACCGTCGAACAAGTTCAATTGCATGATCCTCCTGCTTTCCATGCAGTCGCGATCGCAGGCGCGCGCCTGAAGCAGGGCGACGCGTCCGCGACATCGCGGCAAGTGAAAAGCCGCATCTCACGTGTGATCAGTTGGTCCTTCCTCGGAAAGCAAGCTGGTTCTCCAGGCCGTCGCTCTCGCCAGGCGAGGAAGACAGTCACGTCGCGTCTGCCGGAACACCCGTCGATGCCCTCCGCGTTTCGCTCGCGCTCTTCCTGATATCGCTGGGCGCCATCGCCGTCGTGTGGTGGTGGCTGGGGATTCCAGTCCATCTGGTGCGCGCACCCATCGATCCAAAGGACAAGGTCCAGTGCATCTCATACGCTCCATTCCGCAACCATCAGACGTCGCTTTCGCCTGCGACGCAGGTATCGCGTGAGCAGATCGCGGAGGATCTCGCCCAACTGGCGGAGATAACCGACTGCATCCGGACCTATGCGAACGATCTTGGTCTCGACCAGATCCCCGAACTTGCGGCCAGAGCGGGGCTGAAGGTCATCCAGGGCATTTTCCTCGACAAGGACAAGCAGAAGAACCAAACGCAGATTTCGACGGCGATACGCCTCGCCAGGGAATATCCCGAGACCGTGATCGCGCTTGTGGTCGGCAACGAGACGCTGCTGCGCAAGGACATAACCGTATCCGATCTCGCCGACACGATCCGCTCGGTGAAGGCGCAGGTCAGTGTGCCCGTGACCTATGCCGACGTCTGGGAATTCTGGCTGAGCAATCGTGAGCTCTACGATGTCGTCGATTTCGTCACGATTCATATCCTGCCCTATTGGGAGAACGTGCCAATCCCGGCTGAATCCGCTGTTGCGCATGCCGACGCAATACGCCGGCAGGTCGCGGCGGCTTTTCCGGGCAAGGAAATCCTGATCGGAGAAATCGGCTGGCCGAGCCAGGGACGGATGCGGGAATCGGCGTTGCCGTCCCCTGTCAATCAGGCCCGGGTGGTCTCGGAGGTCCTCGACCTCGCCCGACGCGAGCATTTTCGCGTCAACCTGTTCGAGGCCTATGATGAATCCTGGAAGCGGGAGATCGAGGGCACGGTCGGCGGATCATGGGGCCTGTTCGGAGGCGAGCAGCGCGTGCTCAAATATCCTCCCGGCGTCCCCGTCAGCAACTTTCCGCTCTGGAAGCTGCAGATGTGCAGTGGAATTGCGCTGGCGACGCTGGTCTTCGGCGCGGCGTGGTTGACCTCGCGTCGTAAGCCCGGGCGCGCTGGGCTGGCTTCATGGTTTGGGGTCGCAATATCGGCGATGACAGCCGGGATCCTGCTTGGCGTGGCCGCCCAGAAAGTGTTCTTTGAAAGTATCGGAGTCGGTGGCTGGCTGATGTGGAGCTCTCTTCTGGCGGCCGCAACAGTTTCGCCGGTCCTTGCCGCCAACGCCCTGATGTCGGGGCGCCCACCGCCCAGTTTTCAGGAGTTGCTCGGCCCGGAAGGCTACCGGACGGAATCGATGCTCGTGACCATGCACGGACTGACCTTGATCGTAGTGGTCGTGATCGGTACGGCCACCGCACTCGGGCTTGTGTTCGACCCGCGCTTCATCGACTTTCCTTTTGCGGCTCTCACCATGGCAGCCCTGCCCTTCGCGGCCACGGCGCTGCTCAATCCGCCCGGGAAGGGAAGCCGTCCTGTGGCGGAGCCGCTGTTTGCGGGCGTGTTTGTCGGAGCGGCGATCTATGTGGGGTTCAACGAGGGGCCGGCGAACTGGCAGGCGATGTGGACTTGCGCCGCCTATCTCGTGCTTGCCGCGACGCTGTGGCGGGCGCGTGCCTCTTGATCGGCGCCGCCCGCGCAATTCCGCCAGCAGTCGCCAACGTGTTGCGAGCTCGTTGCAGGCCTCCTCGATCCGGTTCGCGTCAGTAGACGAAGGCCGGAGTCTCGAGCAGGTGGTCGTTCACCAGCACGACGCCCGGAATGGCTTCTGCCGCGACGCGGATGGCTGTGCGTTCGGCCGCGGACGGCGCGAAGCCCCATAGGTCGATCACACCGTTCTGGACGGTCGCGTTCAGGTTGAACGTGTGTGCCCAGGGCTGCTTCTTGACCTCATCGAGGAACCTCTTTCTGATGGCTGAATCGGGAAGCGAGATCTCCAGCTTCGGCTTGGCGCTCGCGACGGCCTGCAGCAGATTGGCACGGCTGACGATCCCGACGAGCTGACCCTGCTTGTTGACGATCGGCACACGCTTGATCTGACGCTCCTCGAGCAGCATGGCGATGTCGCTCAGCGGCGTCTCGGGAGTGGCAGTCACGACCTCGCGGGTCATGATGTCCTTGATTTTGACGGCATGCGACTTGACGTAGTCAGTCGCCATTTGCGCTTCGCCGGTCAAGAAGCGAAGCCACCAGGCGTAGGGGCGCTCGGTGCCGGATTCGGTTCGATGCATCAGGTCGCCTTCGGTTACGATCCCGAGAATGTTGTTGTCGGCATCGACCACCGGCACCGCGCTGATGTGGCGCTCGAGCAGGATCCTGGCGACCTGGCGAACGGTTGCATTCGCGCCGACGGTCACCACCGGGGCGATCATCACGTCCTGTGCTTGCATGACAGACCTCCGTGTTGCGTTCAGACATCTTCCCGCCTTTCGTGCCAACCGGATTGATCGGGATCAAGGAGCGGCTCGATCGCTTGATTTGCGTCAACGGGACGATCGGGAAACGCGAGATAAGGGGACCATTCGAGCAATGGAGCAACGACATGTCTCTTGCCAGCGTCATGGTCTACGTCGATTCCGGGCAGCAGGACGAAGGGCAGATTGCCGTCGCCGAGACCGTCGCGAACGGCTTTGGAGCCGCCTTGCTCGGCGTCTCGGCCGTTGCAATAGACCCTCCGTTCGTCGCCGAAGGCGTGATCATCGAACAGACGACTGAGGAGGATCTCGAACGCATACGCGCAACGCTGTCGGACAAGGAGGCGTGGTTCAGGCGCATCGTTCGCCTGCCGAGCGAAAAAGTGGAATGGCGCTGGACGATCGGCTTCCCGACCGAGTTCCTGGTCGAGCAGTCGAGGGCGGCGGATCTTGTCTTGGTGAGGCGCAGTCAGCTGAAGGCCAATCACTCCCACCACCTCGATGCGGCGGGAGCCATGTTGCGGCTGGGCCGTCCGCTGCTCTCGGTGCCGGACGGCGTCACCCGACTATCGGGCGATCGGATCGTGGTCGGCTGGAAGGACGCCCGGGAGGCGCGCTTGGCCGTTCGGGACGCACTGCCATTTCTGACCCGGGCTTCGCAGGTCACGATCGCCGAAATCTGCACGTCGAGCGAACAGGATGCGGCGCGAGACCGGGTGCGGGACGTGTCCAGATATCTTCAGCGTCACGGCGTGAGCTGCCAGCACGAGGTGCGCGTGCATACGGCGGAGCCGGATGCGGGCTACCTCGTTCGGCTGGCCGCCGACGTCGGCGCCGACCTCATCGTGACCGGGGGGTATGGACACAGCCGGTTGGGCGAATGGGTCTTCGGCGGCATGACGCAGAGCCTTCTGCAGCATGCTCCGGTCTGTCTGTTGATGTCGCATTAGGGCGTTTTCGAGCGAAGTGGATACCGGTTCGCGTCAAGAGAACGCGTCAAAACTGGAGTCCAGAGCCCCGTTCCGATTCCATCGGAGCGGAAAAGGCTCTGACGTCGGCCTCGCAGGAGAGTGTGCAATGGACAAGGATGGTCAAGCGGCGAAGAAGAGCGCGGCGGAGCGAAAGGCGGCGGTGCCCGCACCTGATCGCGACGCGCCGGTCGACGCACCGGTGCTGGAGACCAGGCCGGCCGACCGCGCGATCAAGGATGCTCTCGAGGACGACGAGGTGCGCGAGGCGCTCGGCCTGTATCGCCGGGACAAGCGCCCCTAAAGCGCGACGAGATTTGGATGAATCATCATCGCGCTTTAGGTTGTTGTTTACGCATGATCTTTCCGGAAAAGTGCGCAGCGGCTTCCCTCGCGACAAACGCGGAACGCGTTTGCGCGGAGATCATGCTTGAACAACAAGCTGGAGCGCGATGACGATTGATCCTGATCGCATCGCGCTTTAGCTCGCAGCCCGCCGGCTGCCACTGCTCTCGCGCTCCGCGGCGCGGACGATCTCGATGGTCCGCAACACGCTCGACGGATTCACGCTGATCGAGTCGATCCCGAGCTCAGCCAGAAACTTCGCGATCTCCGGATAATTCGCCGGCGCTTCACCACAGATGCCGACGTGGCGTCGGTTGCGCTTGGCGCCCAGCACGGCCATCGACAGCATCTGCAGCATGCCGGGATCGCGTTCGTCGAAGTCGAAGGCGACGATCTCCGAGTCCCGGTCGACGCCGAGCGTCAGCTGGGTGAGATCATTGGAGCCGATGGAGAAGCCGTCGAACAATTGCGCGAACTGGTCGATCAGGATGACGTTGTTCGGTATTTCGCACATCATGAAGATCTCCAGGCCGCTCTCGCCTCGCTTGAGGCCATGAGTTGCCATGGCTGCAATGACCTTGCGGGCTTCCTCGACGCGCCGGCAGAACGGAATCATGATCTTGAGATTGGTGAGCCCCATCGCCTCGCGCACCCGTTTCATTGCAGCGCATTCCAAGGCAAAACCCTGCGCATAGGCGGGGTGCGCGTAGCGCGCGGCGCCCCGAAAGCCGAGCATCGGGTTCTCCTCGCGAGGTTCGAAATCGGCGCCGCCGACGAGGTTCGCATATTCATTCGTCTTGAAGTCGGAGAGGCGCACGATCACCGGCCGGGGATAGAACGCGGCGGCGATGGTGCCGACACCTTCCGAGAGCCGTTCGACAAAGAACTCGGACGGCTGCTTGTGGCGTGCGGTCAGCAGCTTGATCTTCCGCCGGTCCCGCGCTGAAGTCACCTTGTCGGGACAGGCCAGCGCCATCGGATGGACACCGATATGCTGGTTGATGATGAATTCCATACGGGCAAGGCCGACGCCATCGCTCGGCAGGGATGCAGTCTTGAATGCAACTTCGGGATTGCCGAGGTTCACCATGATTTCGGTGCGCGGCTTCTGGACACTTTCGGTCGCTGTCCGTTCGACCTCGTACGGCAGCGTTCCCTCGAAGACGTGACCGATATCACCTTCGGCGCAGGACACCGTCACGGCCGTACCCGCCTTGGCTCTCTTGCTGAAACCGCCTGTTCCGACCACCGCGGGCACTCCGAGCTCGCGTGCGATGATGGCGGCATGGCAGGTCCGGCCGCCATGATCGGTCACGATCGCGGCGGCGAGCTTCATGACGGGCTCCCAGTCCGGGCGCGTCGCCGTCGCGACAAGCACCTCGCCCGCACGGAATTTCCGGAGATCGCGGTCGTTCCTGATCAATCGGATGCGTCCTGCCGCAATCTTTTCCCCGACGGCGCGGCCTTCGGCCAGCGCCGTCCCGGGCGCTTTCAGGACATAGCTCTCGAGCGCCTCCGGCTTCCGGCGGGAGGCGACCGTCTCGGGCCGGGCCTGGATGATGTAGAGCGAATCGTCCCTGCCGTCCTTGGCCCATTCCACGTCCATCGGGGTGGGCCTGCCCGATTTTTGCGAGTAATGCCTCTCGACGAGCAGCGCGCATTCGGCAAGCGTCAAGACTTCGCTGTCATTGATGCAGAATTGCTGACGCGCGTTCGCCGGTGTTGCCACGTTCCGGGTTGTATTGTGACCGCGGCCGTAGACCATCCGCTTTGCCTTGGATCCCAGGCGGCGCGACAGAACCGCCCGGAAGCCGGCGTTGAAGGTCGGCTTGTGAACGTAGAATTCGTCGGGGTCGACGACGCCCTGCACGATGTTTTCGCCGAGCCCGTAGACGCCGGTCACGAACACGACATCGCGAAATCCGGTCTCGGTATCGAGCGTGAAGGTGACGCCGCTTGCCGCGAGGTCCGAGCGGACCATCTTCATGACCGCAACGGACAGCGCGACCTTGAAGTGGTCGAATCCATTGTCGATCCGGTAGGAAATCGCACGATCCGTGAACAGCGAAGCAAAGCAGCGGCGGCAGGCCTCCATCAGCCCGTCCGCGCCCCGGATGTTGAGAAAGCTGTCGTGCTGGCCGGCAAAGCTTGCGGTCGGAAGGTCCTCGGCCGTGGCCGAGCTGCGGACCGCAACCGCGACGTTGCGTCCGTATTCCTGCTCCAGCTGCCGATACGCCTGTGTGACCTGCCGTCGCAGATCCTCCCGGTCGGTCGCCGCGTAAACGATCGCGCGCGCCGCGGCGGCGCGGCGGGCAAGATCGGCGATCCGCCGCTTGTCGATGCCGGCTAGAAGGGGGCGGAGCCTGTCCCACGCGCCAGCTTCGGTCAGGGCGTCCCGATAGGCGGCCGCGGTCAGCGCAAAGCCGTTCGGAACCTTGACGCCCTCCGGCGTCAGTGCCGAATACAGTTCGCCCAGGGATGCGGTCTTGCCTCCGACCAGCGGAACGTCGGCGAGCCGTATGTCCCTGAACCAGCGAATGTAGCTCGGTGCGTCCATCGCGCATTCTCCCGCGCTGCAAAATGGGCCTCAACGCCGACGATTTTCCAGCATCTCCGCACCGTCGGTTTGCGAAAGATCAAGTGCGCAGCACATACCCGCTTTAGCTGTGAACATTGATGATGACCGAACCAGACCAGAACGGCTCTTCGCGAGAGAGATCGCGATTCTGGCAGAGCGCCTCCGGCTTCTGGCGGGGAGCACCGGCTTGGCGCGTATGGGTACTATGCGTGGTACTGGTGATCGTCGTCGTCCTCCAGCTCTACGTGCAGTTTCGCTTCAACTACTGGAATCGCGACTTCTTCGATGCGCTTGAGAGCCGCGATCCTGCGCGGCTGAAAGGGCAGGCGTTCCTGCTCGTCCCATTGTGCGTCGGGAGCATCGCACTTGCCGTCACGTCGGTCTGGGGCCGCATGACCGTGCAAAGACGATGGCGGGAATGGCTGACCGGCAAAGTGATCAACTATTGGGTCGAGAATGACCGTTATGCGCGCCTCGCGTTCGTGCAGAGCGAGCGGCAGATTCCCGAATACCGGATCGCCGAGGACGTCAGGATCGCAACGGACGCGCCGATCGACCTCGCGCTCGGGCTGGTTTCCGCGCTGCTGAGCGCGGTCATCTTCATTCAGGTCCTCTGGACGGTCGGTGGCGACATTGCGCTGCCAGTGGGAAGTCATTCCGTCCGGATTCCGGGCTACCTCGTCGTCGGTGTGGCGCTCTACTCCGGCATCGTGACCACCGCGATGATGACGGTCGGGGCGCCGCTGACCCGGCTGGTTCAGATCAAGAACCAGGCGGAGGCGGAGTTGATCACGGCGGCACACCAGCTCCGCGACATCGGGGAGGGCATCGCGCCAAAGGGACAACAGCCGGAAGCCTGCCGTGACCTTCGCAAGGCTCTCAGAACCACCATAGACCAGTGGCGGCGCCTGTGCTGGCAATTGATGCGGACGACGATCGTGTCGCATGGCAACTCGCTTCTGGCGCCGATCATCGGGCTGGTGCTGTGCGCGCCGAAGTTTCTCTCCGGGGCCATGACACTGGGTGAGCTTACACAAGCCGCGGCGGCTTTCACGCTGGTGCAGGCCTCGTTCAACTGGGTCGTCGACAATTATGGACGCATTGCCGATTGGATGTCGTCGCTGGAACGGGTCGGCGGTCTCCTGCTGTCGCTCGACCGCCTCAACCGGGACACGCCGCCGGGGCAGGTGGAGGCCCCGACGCTTCCGACCGGATCGGTCAAATTGCCGTAGAGAGAATGACCTGTTCGGCGAGACGTTTGACGTCGTCGGGCCGGCAGAGTTCTGTGCCGGGATTGAGCAGGGCCGCGGCGCCGGCGGCGACCGCCTGTCGAAAGCAGCGTTCGAGGCTGGCTCCAGATGCCAGCCCGTGGACCAGCGCGCCGAGAAAACTGTCACCTGCTCCGACGGCGCCGACGGGCGCAATCGCGAGTGGTTCGGCGCGCCACACGCGGTCGCTCGTCACCAGCGCGGCGCCGAGGTGTCCCATCGTCAGGGCGACCATCGCTGCCTTGCCGCTGCGCACCAGCGTTCTGGCAGCAGCTTCCCATTCGGCGGGATCAGACGACTCGCGACCGACCAGCTCGCGCATCTCCCGCAGGTTCGGCTTGACCAGTTCGACCCCTTCCGTCACCGCAGCAACAAGGGCCTGACCGGAGGTATCGAGGATCATCCTGGCGCCGCGCTGCTTGGTGATCCTTGCGACCCTTGCGTAGAAGTCGTCGGGTACCCCGGCCGGCAGGCTGCCGCTGGCAACCACGAAGCCGGGAAACGGCTGCAGCGCCGACAGCAGGGCAAGGCACCTCTGCCATTCGTCCTCGGCAAGAGGCGGCCCTGGCAAGATGAAGCGATAGGGCTGGCCCGTGCCGATCTCGCGGACGAAGAAGTCTTGCCGGGTCTCGCCCGCGATCGGAAAGGTCAGGCTTTCGACGCCCTCCTTGTCCAGCAATTGACGCAGCAGGTCTCCCGTGAGGCCGCCCACCGGATAGAGCGCGGTGGCATCGCCGCCGAGGCGCTTGACCACGCGCGCAACGTTGATGCCTCCCCCGCCGGGGTCACGGCGCTGCCCGATGCCGCGCAGCTTGGCGACGGGAACGATCCTGTCCACCGATGTCGACACGTCGACCGCCGGATTGGGCGTGATCGTGAGGATCTCGGTCATCGGCTCAGCCGGAGACCGTGGGGACGGCCATCGCGCCGGGCGTTTCCGTCACGTTGTCGGGCCCCGCACGCTCTGCGGCAGTCTGCGGTCTTCGCGCCGTCCGAACGAGATCGGAATACCAGTGCGCCGACGCCTTCGGGGTTCGCCTCTGCGAGGCGAAATCGACGTGGACGAGACCGAAGCGTTGCGAATAACCCGATGCCCACTCGAAATTGTCGAGCAGCGACCAGACGAAATAGCCCCTGACGTCGGCTCCGGCCCGGATCGCCTCCTGCATTGCCCTTGTATAGGCGTCGAGATAGGCAATCCGTGCGGTGTCCTGAACACGGCCGCTATCGTCCGGCTTGTCGTCGGCGGCGGTTCCGTTCTCCAGCACGTAGATCGGCAACCGGAAGCGCCGGTGGATGTCCAGCAGCGTATCGCGGAACGCGTCGGGAATGATGGGCCAGCCGATGGTGGTGCGGCGTACGCCATCCGGCGGTGCACCGAAGCCGGCGCCGATCGGATTGCTGTCGGCCCTGATGTAGTGCGGCGAAT
Source organism: Bradyrhizobium sp. CCBAU 53415 (assembly GCF_028128735.1). NCBI lineage: Bacteria > Pseudomonadati > Pseudomonadota > Alphaproteobacteria > Hyphomicrobiales > Nitrobacteraceae > Bradyrhizobium > Bradyrhizobium sp. CCBAU 53415. The sequence goes on from NZ_LBJF01000001.1 coordinate 445,591, forward strand.
AGTGGTTGAGCCCGAACCAGTCGACCGGCCTCGCGATCTGCGCCATGTCACCGGGCTTGACATAAGGCTCGATGGCCTCGGCAAGCTCCCGGGGATAGTGGGCAAAGTGCTGCGGATACGGGAATGCGTCGTTCCAGTACGGCGCAAAGCGCTGCGTCGCCGCAACATCCTCCTCCCGCGTGGTGGCGGGATAACAGGGCTGGCGGTTGTGAATGGCGCCGAGCGATGCATTCGTCACCGATTGGCGGAGCACGTCGATGGCACGGCCGTGACTGAGGTTGACGTGGTGAATGGCTCGGTGCAGAGCGGCCTTGTCGGCAATGCCGGGCGCGTTCCAGCCGAGACCATATCCGAACAGCGTGAATACGCACGGCTCGTTGAAGGTGGCGAACCGCTGGACCCGGTCGCCAAGGCGTCGGGCCGCCAGCGCGGCATAATCGGCGAACCATCCCGCGATGTCCCGGTTCTGCCAGCCGCCGAGATCCTGCAGCGCCTGCGGCAGATCCCAGTGATAGAGACAGATCCAGGGTTCTATGCCGGCAGCCAGAAGTGCATCGACGAGCCTGTCGTAGAAATCGAGGCCCGCCTCGTTCGCAGCCCCGCGACCGCGAGGCAGGATGCGCGGCCACGAGATCGAGAAGCGGTAGGCGCCGACGCCGATATCGCGCATCAGCGCGATATCTTCACGGTAGCGGTGATAATGGTCGCAGGCGGTGTCGCCGGTATCGCCGTTCTTGATGCGGCCCTGCTGCCGGCAGTAGCTGTCCCATATGCTGTCGCGGCGCCCATCCACATGGGAAGCACCCTCGATCTGGAAGCTCGAGGTCGAGACGCCCCACAGAAATGGCTTTGCCGTCGGCACGCGCGTTTGAGGTGAGGGAGCGGCTCCGTCTGTCGTCGTCATGTGCCTGCCTTGCGATGGCGCAGTTTCGGATTTCGTTCGGTCCACAATGCTGCTCTTTTCCGATCACCGCTTGACGGAGATCAACTGCCAGGCAAGCAACGGGCAGGTGGAGCGGGGCGGGCTCTAGAGCGTTTTCGAGCGAAGTGGACACCGGTTCGCGTCAAGAAAACGCGTCAGAACACGAGTCTAGAGCCCCGTTCCGATTCCATCGGAACGGAAAAGGCTCTAGCGCGGCGGGTCGGCTCTCAACGTTTCGAGGTACGCCACGATCTCGTCGATCTGATACTCCGCGAGCCGCGGGTTCGGCATGGCCTGGTCGCGTCCGAGCCTGCGGTGGCCCGATGTCAGGAGTTGCCTGATGTCATCGGAGGAGAACGAGGGACGATTGATGATCTCCGCGAAGCTCGGCGCCGGGGGGCGGGACACCGGCGATTCCTTGGCGGCATCCTCCACGACATGGCATGTTCCGCAGGACCCATGGGCCAGCGCCCGGCCTTCGGTGACCTGATCGACGAACAATTGGTTGGTGACAGGCGGACGAACCGGCACCTGGATCGTGATCGAGGCGAAGCCGCTGGCCCGATGGCAGCTGTTGCATTCGTTCGTCAGGGCCGAATAGGCTTTGGTAAACGCAGGCACGTTCTTCTGCTGGATCGCCTCGCGTACGGCTTGCAGCTGATGCTTGGCAGGACCGATCCGCAATGGGTCGGGCAGGAGCTTGCCCGCCGCTTCGAGATTGGCCTCGATCCGTTGGATTTCGTAGCTCGCGAGGCTCCAGTTGCTGAGCTTCCCCGCAAACCAGAGCTTGGCATGCTGGAGCTGAAGCCGGGTCATGAGATCGGAGAGCGCGGCGGAGGCGTCGACCGACGTCGTTTCCGCCGGCGCTCCGGCGCTCAGCGCAGCGACCGCCGCAAGGATCGTAGCCATGAACAATGCCTGCAGGCGCATGCCCGATATCCGGATTTGATGGAAGCATGGCACTCGACCGCGGCCGGGCGGTTGATCTCGATCAAGACCCGATCCGGGGCGGCGGCTACCTGTGAGCTCTCTCTGGAGTTGAAGACATGCGCGCGCACCAGATCATGTCCCGGCGGGTGATTGCCATTCGGCCGGAGGCCTCGATCGCCGATGCCATCAGGGCCATGCTCGGTCACCACATCAGCGGACTGCCGGTCACGGATACGGCGGGGAAGCTGGTCGGCATCATTTGTGAGAGCGACTTTCTCAGGCGGGCCGAGCTCGAAACGGAGCACACGCGCAACCGGCTGCTGACCGTCCTGCTCGGAGCAGACCGAGTCGCCCGCGAATTCGTCAAGGAGCATGGGCGCAAGGTCGAGCAGGTGATGACGCGTGATCCGGCGACGACCAGCGAGGATGCTCCCCTCGAGGAGATTGCCGACCTGATGGAGCGCCGAAACCTGAACCACGTCCCGGTGATGCGCAATGACCGCGTTGTCGGCATCATCACCCGGTCCGACTTCCTGTCCGCGGTCGCCGGCCCGCTGACCGGCGCACCCGGCTATTCGGAAGACGACAATCAGATCCGCCGTTCGGTCCTGGCGGCGATGACTGGAAAGCCTTGGCAGCCGGTCGGCTTGAACGTGAGCGTCAGGGACGGCGTCGTGACGCTGCGCGGCGTCGTCAAGGGCGACAACGCCCGCCGGGCGGCTATCGTGGCTTGTGAGAACGCTTCAGGCGTTCGCGGCGTCGACGACCGCCTGTGCCTTCAATCGACCGGTCCCGATCCGGAGGACGATTACGGCGGCGGTGACTTCGTCTCGCTGCAGGCAGAACCATCTACGCTGGATGACGAGCCGTTGTAACGCTCGTCCGTGACGACACGCGACAAGTGGCCGCGCGGATCGACCTAAAGCGCGATGCCAATAGGATGAATCTTCATCGCGCTTTAGGTTGTTGTTTAAGCATGATTTTTTCGGAAAACCGCTGCGCACTTTTCCGACTCATGCTCTAGTCTTCCGCCGCTGGACGCGTGAGATCGGGATTCGCAGTCCGGCCGGATGTCGAACGGAGCGGTTGCTTGGCAGGTCTGACGGTCGACGAAAAATGGAGCGCGAGCTCGAGAATGCCGTACATCGCAAATAGCATCAGCGCCTTGATTGCTTCGTTGGTCATCTGAATATCCTCCAACAGCCGATCTCGACTAGCGTTGGGCCATTTCGGTCAGTGCGTGCATTGGACGTGCCTGGTAAACGGCCAGAGTCTTCGCTTTCTGCAAGCTCAATTCCGGCTGGGCCAGATGCACGGTCAGCGTTGTCGCCATGATGGCCATGCCGGCGAGCAATCCGGCGATGACGACCTTCAGATGTGTTGCCCTGTCCGCAGTGTAAATCGAGTGGTTCATATGCAGGCCCCTTGCTGGTGCGTGCTGACAAACCCTTACTAGCGGATAAGTCGTCCGGCCGAAATTTGGGAGCTTCACCTAGGGTGATGCCCGTAGCCGCACGGAACAGAGAGTGGCATTTGCATTCCTGGAGTATCGGCCCACCGCCTTTGCCTTTGCTGTGCCGGCCAACGCCATCGGGCGGCTTCGCGCATCGGTTCGGCAGGAGTGGGCGAGCCAGTAGCGGCGATTTCGGGGACCGGGCACCGTGTCGCGTCGGCAGCTAGCGCGGCGCCTGACGGTCCCGCCCGGTATAGGCGGCAATCAGCCAGACCAGGGCAGTCACGATCAACATGGTCACGATGGTCTGGATCAAGCCGAAGTTCAGCGCGTCGCGTGCCACGAACAGCGCCGTGATCGGCGCTGCTATGGCGAAGAGAATCCGAACGAACCATCCGAGCATGGTGGCCTCGATCCGCGGGGAGTTCAGCCTGCGGCCTTCATGTCTTCGGGCGATTCCACATAGAACCCGGTATAGGTATCGACGAAGCAGAGATGGTCGTGAACTTCCTTGACGCCGGCGGTGTTCTCGGCGGCGACGATTGCGGCCTGACGGGCCTCGTCGGTGGTGACAAGGCCGTGCAGATGCACCGCGCCCTTGCGGACATTCACCTCAAAACCGATCGGACGCCAGTCGGTGCCATTGACCGCGCGCGTGATGCGCTCGCGAATGTGCTCGTCATCGGCGGTCGGATCCGGAATTTCGTGCACGAGGCTCGCTACGGCTTGCAGTACATTCGTCCTCGTGACGATCCCCACGGGCGCCTTGCCCCGCATCACCGGGACGCGCTTGATGTCGTTCTTCTCCATCAGGTCGACCACCTCGGCCAGATCTGCGTCTTCCTGCACCGAGACGACCTGCTTCGTCATCACATCGGCGACCTTGCGGCCGCGTTCGTGGACGAACTCGGCGGCCGCGCGTCCTGGTCCCATGAAGAACTTCAACCAGGCGGCGTGCCTGCGGCCGGTGCTGATTTCGCCACGGCGGAGGAAGTCGCTCTCCGAGACCACGCCGACGAGATTGCCGGCATCGTCGATGACGGGCAGGCCGCTGATGTGCATTCGGAGCATGATCTTGGCCGCCTCCTCGATCGTCGTGTGCGGCGTTACGGCAACGATGTCTTTCGTCATGATATGATGCGCGCGCATGTTCTGTCCTCGAATTCGCTGGCAGGTGGTGAGGCGAGGCTGCGGCCGCCCGCAGCCTCGCGTCGAGGGCCGTCAGGCGGCCTTCACACTGATGGTCTTGGCCGCCTTCTGAGCTTCCTCGGTCTTGGGAAGGACAACCTTGAGCACGCCGTTCTTGAACGTCGCCTCGATCTTGTCGGTGTTGACCCCGTCGGGGAGCGCGAAGTAGCGCTCGAAAGAGCCGTAACGGCGCTCGGAGACGTAGTAATCCTTCTTCTTCTCTTCCGTCTCTTCCTTCTTCTCGCCTCTGATGGTGAGGCCGCCGTTGACGAGCTTGACGTCGATGTTCTTCTCGTCGAGGCCGGGAAGCTCGGCCGTGATCTCGTAGGCCTTGTCGCTTTCGGCGACGTCGACGGCCGGCGCATTGAAGTTCTTGGACAGATCGCGCTCCAGCCGGGCGAGCGAGCGGAACGGCCGTTTCCAGAAACCGCTGCCGAAATCGTCGAAGATCTGATCGATTTCGTTTCTCAGTGTCTGGAACGGCTGCCAGGCCTCGCCGGCGGCTGCGGGCGCGGTGGACGTCTTGCTGACAGGTAACTTGGTTTCGGTCGCCATGATCATTGTCTCCTTCGAGCTTGACCATTCCGGTCGCGGCAAAGAATAGTCGTGGCCATCGCGCGCCGGTTGATTTCGCTCAAATTCCAGAGCATCGCATGCCAGATCGGATGTGTTGGCAGGCGATGGGGATGATCGTGCCAAATGCGAGCCCGGCGCTCGTCGATCTCCATCCTGCCGTCGCACAATATGGGGCAGATGCTCGGACCTTTATCGATTGCCGGGGCAGTCGAGAGCAGATCGGCCCTTATGAAGCCGGTCCCCTTGGCATCCATCGGTCGCCAAGTTTTACGTAGGAGCGCTTCACCGCAGCCCAGGCGGTGCGGTGAGCGATCTCTTCCTGCCGGAGGTCGCCGGCATGCGAGGCAAAGGCGTGGTTGAACGCCTCCCGGTAGATGTCCAGAGCATGAGGCGGCAGATGGTGCCGCACGCCTTGGGGAAGATCCTCGTTCGAGCGATAGGGCATCGTCGCATCCTGCCGGATCATCGCCCGCCTTGGATCGCTCGCGGACGGCTGATGCCGCAGCTTACATCGCCATGTCGGGCTCGGGCAGCCGCTCGCGCTTCGGTTCCGGAATCTCCGTCATCGTCGCCTCCGTCAGAAGAAGCACGCTTGCGACGGAAACCGCGTTTTCAAGCGCGGTCCGTACGACCTTCACCGGATCGACGATGCCGGCTTCCACGAGGTCGACATAGACCTTCCGGGCGGCATCGAAGCCGAAATTGCCCTCGCTACCAAGCATCCGGGCAACCACGACGCCGCCATCGGTTGCCGAATTCTCGGCGATCTGGCGCGCGGGAGCTTCGAGTGCGCGTTTCAGGATCTGCATGCCGGTTCGTTCGTCGCCCTCGGAGCCGGCCTCCTCTTTGGCTACCGCCGCGATCGTGCGCAGCAGGGCAAGCCCGCCACCCGGCACGATACCCTCGGCGACCGCAGCTTTCGTCGAGCTGATCGCATCGTCGAGCGCCTCCTTCTTCGCCTTCATCTCGGCTTCGGTCGGTGCTCCCACCCGGATCACGGCAACGCCGCCCGACAGCTTGGCGAGGCGCTCCTCGAGCTTCTCGCGGTCGTAGTCGCTGGTGGTCTTCTCGATCTCGACACGGATTTGAGCCAGCCGTGCGTCGATACGGGCGCGATCGCCGCCACTCCCGATCAGGGTGGTATTCTCCTTGTCGGCGACCACCCGCGCGGCGCGACCGAGCTGCTGGAGGGTGGCGCTTTCCAGCTTGAGCCCGATCTCCTCGGAGATGACCTGCGCGCCGGTGAGGATGGCAATGTCCTCCAGCATGGCCTTGCGCCGGTCGCCGAAGCCGGGCGCCTTGACGGCGCAAGCCTTGAGCACGCCGCGAAGCTGATTGACGATGAGGGTCGCCAGCGCTTCGCCTTCGATGTCCTCGGCGATGATCAGGAGCGACCGGCCGCTCTTGGCGACCTGCTCGAGCAGGGGAACCAGATCGCGCAGGGCGCCGATCTTGTGGTCGCACAGCAGCACATATGGATCCTGCAACACGGCTTCCATACGGTCGGCATCCGTGACGAAGTAGGGCGACAGGAAGCCGCGATCGAACTTCATGCCTTCCACCACGTCCAGCAGGGTCTCGGTGGTCTTGGACTCCTCCACCGAGATCACGCCGTCACCGCCGACCTTCTCGATCGCATCCGCCACAAGTTCGCCGATGGAAACGTCGTTGTGCGCCGAGATCGTGGCGACCTGGGCCTTCTCCGCCCTGGTCTTCACCGGCTTCGCCATGGCGTGCAGGGCGGCGATGGCGGCCTGTGTCCCGCGATCGAGGCCGCGTTTCAGGTCGATCGCGCTGGCGCCGGCGACGACATTCCGGACGCCGTCCGAAAGAATGGCGTGGGCGAGGATGGTCGACGTGCTGGTGCCGTCGCCGACGACATCGCCGGTCTTCTCGGCGGCCTGCCGCAGCACCTGCGCGCCCAGGTTCTCTTCCGCATCCTTGAGATCGAATTCCTTGGCAATGGTGACGCCATCGTTGCAGACGATGGGGGCGCCCCACGACTTCTGGATCAGGACGGATTTCGACTTCGGCCCGAGTGTGACGCGCACGGCATCGGCGAGAAGGGACGCGCCGCGCAAGACTTTTTCACGAGCTGCCGAGTGAAACAGAACCTGCTTATGCGCCATTTTTCACGTCCTCCGTCTTGCTGCATTGTCGAGGCGATTTGTGCATCAGTTTGGACGAGTGAGCTGCAGTCGAATTGATCTTAGTCAACGTGGGCACATCGCAGCTCGCTGGCGGTGGAGCTGTCGATGGACCATCGATCGATGCAAGATCGACATGAATTCAGGAAAGCGCGCATTTTACAGCCAGGGCGTTGACATGGCGCAACCCGGAAATGGGGTGGTGCGGTATTTTTGATCAGGCGGAATTCGCAGCAGTGCAGAGCCATGGTCGAGCAAACACTACCTCTTCCGAAGCAGGAGCATACGGGCCGGCTCTCCGCCGCGTCGGCGTGGTCGGCAGTCCTCGCCCACAAATGGTTTGTGCTCGCGATCCTCGTTCTGCTCGCCCTTGGTGCCTGGCAGGGCGTTCGCATCCTGTTCGGACCTGCCGTCGTGGTCGACCAGGTCGCGCGCGGGCGATTGATCGAAACCGTGGTGGCGAGTGGACATGTCGAGACGCCGTACCGCGTCGAGATCGGCAGCCAGATTACCGGCACGGTCGCGGACGTGCTGGTGCAGGAGGGCGAGAGGGTCACCAAGGGGCAGCCGCTGATCTCGCTGGAGGCGCGGGAACTGAAAGCGGCCGTGATCCAGGCGCAGGGGGCGGTAGCCCAGGCCGAAGCCCGGATCAGGCAGCTCGAGGAGCTGACGCTGCCTTCCGCGAAGGAGGCGCTGACCCAGGCGCAAGCGACGCTTCTGAACGCCCAGCAGACCTATGACCGCACGGCGCAGCTCGAACGCAACGGTTACGCGACCAAGGCAGCTCTGGATGAGGCGCAGAAGACGCTCGATGTCGCGCGCGCCGTGAAGCGCGCGGCGGAATTCCAGGTCTATACCGCAAGTCCGGGCGGCAGCGACTATGTCATGGCGCAGACGCAGCTCAACCAGGCGCGAGCCAATCTGGATACGGCGGAATCCCGCCTGGGCTATGCGACGATCGTAGCCCCTCGCGACGGCGTTCTCATTACCCGGAACGTCGAGCGAGGCACCGTGGTGCAGGCGGGGAAGGCGCTATTGGTGCTGGCGCCGTCGGGGGACTTGCAGCTGGTCTTGCAGATCGACGAGCGCAATCTCGGCAAGCTCGCGCTAGGACAGGGCGCGCTGGCCTCCGCGGATGCCTACCCCGATCGGCGTTTTGCCGCCAAGGTCTCCTACATCAATCCGGGCATCGACATCTCCCGCGCGACCGTGCAGGTGAAGCTGACGGTGGTGGAACCATCCGACGATCTGCGCCAGGACATGACCGTCTCGGTCGACATCGAGGTTGCCGCGAAAGACGATGCGAAGGTGCTTCCCGTCCGCTCGGTCCATGACATCCTCTCCGGACGGCCCTGGGTCCTGACCGTCGAGGGCGGTCGTGCGGTCAAGCGGCCGGTGAAGCTCGGCCTGCGCGGCAACAGCAACATCGAGATCGCCGAAGGGCTCGAGGCCGGCGACGTCGCGATTCCGCAGAGCTCCGGCGTGGTGACCGGGCAGCGCGTGCGGCCCGTCCTGCGATGAATCGCTGGCTCCCATTCGAGTGGATCGCTGCCGTTCGCTTCCTGCGCGAGGGGAGATTGCAGACCATCTTCATCATCGGCGGCATTTCGATCGGCGTTGGCGTCATTGTCTTCATGTCGGCAATGCTCGCGGGCATGGAGGCAAATTTCATCAGGCGCGTGCTGACGTCGCAGCCGCAGATCCAGCTCCTCACGCCGGATCAGGTCGCGCGTCCCTTGCGCGATGCCGCCGGCGAGATCGAGGACGCGGTGGTGCAACGCCCGAGCCAGCGGGTGATCTCGATCGACCAGTGGCCGAAGATCAGAACCCAGATGCTGGCGATGCCGGAAGTCACCGCAGTCTCGCCTACCATTACCGGATCCGCGCTGGCCATCCGCGGCGATGCCAGCCGGGCGGTGACGCTGACCGGAATCGAGCCGGACACCTATTTCGGCATCGTCAAGGTGCCGGACTACATCGTCGCCGGCAGCGCGCGGCTGACCAGCGAGGACATCATCATCGGCACCGAGCTCGCCAAGAATCTCGGCGCCACCGTGGGTGACAAGCTGAACCTCCAGGCGGCAAGCTCCGCCAACCGGGTGCTGACGATCTCCGGGCTGGTCGATTTCGGCAACAAGGGTGCCAATCAGCGGACGGCCTTCATCGCGCTGCGGACGGGACAGTCCCTGCTCGGCATGATCGGCGGCGTCACCACCATCGACCTGACGATCAAGGACATCTACGCGGCCGAAACCATCGCCAGGCAGATCCAGGCGGCGACGGCTGTCGAGGCCGACAGCTGGATCGCCACCAACGCGCAGTTCTTCACCGCCGTCCAGGCGCAGATCTACACGAACACCTTGATCCGGCTGTTCGTAGGCTTGTCGGTGGCCTTTGGCATTGCCGCGGTGCTCATCGTCTCGGTGATCCAGCGCTCCAAGGAGATCGGCATCCTCAGGGCAATGGGCACCTCGCGCGGCCAGATCCTGCGGGTGTTCCTGCTCCAGGGTGGTCTGCTCGGATTCGTCGGTTCGCTGTTCGGCGCGACGATGGGCGCGCTTGCGCTGATCTATTGGCACGCCGTTGCCCGTCAGGCGGATGGAAGCGAGTTCTTTCCGTTGATCCTGGAGCGAAACCTCTTCATCTATACGGCGGTGCTCGCCACGGTCACCGGCTTGTTGGCCGCGACCGCGCCGGCGGTGCGCGCCGCGAAACTCGATCCCGTGGTGGCGATCCGTGGCTGACGAGATCCTGAGGCTCGAGCGCGTCTGCAAGACCTACAATGTGGGCCTGCCGACGGAGGTCGAGGTGTTGCATGACATCGATCTCGAGCTCGGCCATGGCGAGTTCCTGGCTTTGATGGGGCCGTCCGGCTCGGGCAAGAGCACGCTGCTCAACATCGTCGGTCTGCTCGACCGGCCGACGTCCGGCCGCCTCCTCATCAAGGGGCGCGACACCGGACTATTGGGCGACAACGAACTCACGCATCTCAGGGGTCACACCATCGGCTTCGTATTCCAGCATCATTTGCTGATCTCCGCCTTCACCGCCCGCGAGAACATCATGATGCCGATGCTCGCGGATCGCGGATTTCCGAGTGCGGAGATCGCGGCCCGGGCCGATCAACTCCTTGCCGAGGTCGGCCTGGAGAGATTCGGGAGCAATCTTGCCAACAACATGTCGGGCGGCCAGCAGCAGCGGGTGGCCGTGGCCAGGGCGCTCGCCATGAATCCGGATCTCGTGCTGGCGGACGAGCCGACCGGCAATCTCGATTCGAAGTCGGCCGACGCCGTCTTCGAATTGATGCGACGGGTCAATCGTCAGAGTGGCACGAGCTTCCTGCTCGTCACCCACAATCTGGACCTTGCGCGCCGTTGCGACCGCATCATCGAGGTGGTCGACGGCCGCATTGCGCAGCATTGAACGCCGAGAATTCGGCGCAAGCGTCGACGTGCGTTTTCAGTCCTGTCGAGTTCATCGGCCCGGTAGCGTGGGCCGCGGTGTTGACCTGAATCAAGCAGAGGCCGCCGTTCCCCATTACCATTCACACTGCAGATGGCGATGGGAGAAGCAGAGTGGAGTCCGATCAAGTTTCACGGAAGCAGGCCATGGTCATGGCCGCAATTCTGGCAGGCGGCCTGCTGCTCGTCGTGCTGCAGTTCGGTCTCACGACGTACGGTTCAATCGAAACCATTCCCTACAGCCAATTCGAGCAGCTGCTGACACAGGACAAGATTGCCGAGGTGTCCGTTGGCTCGGATATGATTCAGGGAAAATTGAAGGAACCGCTTCCGAGTGGAAAGTCCGCATTCATCACGGCGCGGGTCGATATGGCTTTGGCCGACAAGCTCGCGGCAAGAGGCGTGAGCGTGACCGGCGTTCCCAGTGCCGGCGTGCTGCAGAGCTTGCTGTCCTGGATCTTTCCGGTCATCGCCTTCTTCGTGATCTGGTTCTGGATCGGCCGCCGCATGGGCGGCGGCCAGGGCCTGGGCGGGCTGATGGCGATCGGCAAGTCCCGCGCGAAGGTCTATGTCGAAAAGGACATCAAGGTCACGTTCGCGGACGTAGCCGGAGTGGACGAGGCGAAGTTCGAGCTCCAGGAAGTCGTTTCATTCCTCAAGGACCCCGAGAGCTATGGCCGCTTGGGGGCGCACGTGCCCAAGGGAATATTGCTGGTCGGACCGCCGGGAACGGGAAAGACGCTGCTGGCCCGCGCCGTGGCGGGAGAGGCCGGCGTTCCGTTCTTCTCGATCTCGGGCTCGGAATTCGTGGAGATGTTCGTTGGTGTCGGCGCAGCGCGCGTTCGGGATCTGTTCGAGCAGGCCCGAAAGGCGGCACCGTGCATCATCTTCGTCGACGAGCTCGACGCGCTGGGACGCAGCCGCGGGCCGCTGTCGTTCGGAGGTTACGACGAGAAGGAGCAGACCCTCAACCAGCTGCTGTCCGAGCTCGACGGCTTCGACCCGAGCGCCGGCGTCATTCTGCTGGCGGCCACCAATCGCCCCGAGATTCTGGACCCCGCGCTGCTGCGCGCGGGCCGGTTCGACCGCCAGGTTCTGGTTGACCGGCCGGACAAGAACGGGCGCGTTGCCATCCTCAAGGTCCATGTCCGCAAGATTCACATGAGCAACGACGTCGACCTCGACAAGGTGGCCGGACTCACGACCGGGTTTACCGGCGCGGACCTCGCAAACCTCATCAACGAAGCCGCGATCGCCGCGACCAGGCGGAGCGGTGAGGAGGTCACGTTCGACGATTTCGTCACGGCGATCGAGCGGATCGTGGCCGGCATCGAGAAGAAGAGCAGGGTGCTCAGCAAGGACGAGAGGCGCAGGGTTGCCTATCACGAGATGGGCCATGCCCTCGTCGCGGCCAGCCTGCCCGGCGTCGACCCTGTGCAGAAGGTCTCGATCATTCCGCGTGGCATCGGCGCGCTGGGATACACCATCCAGCGTCCCACCGAGGACAGGTTCCTGCTGACGATCGAGGAGCTCAAGAACCGCATCGCGGTGCTCATGGGAGGACGCGCATCGGAGCGCCTTATCTTCGACGGTGCGATCTCCACCGGCGCCGCCGACGATCTTCAGCGTGCGACGGAAGTCGCGATCGAAATGGTGACCAAGTACGGCATGGACGAGACGGTGGGGCAACGCACCTATGCGCCCAAGCCGCAGGCGTTTCTCGGCGCGGCCCAGGACAAGATCGTCGGAGCTGCCGAGGCAACCGGCCGCGAGATCGATCTTGCCGTACGCAACCTGATCGAGGAAGGAGACCGCCGCGCCCGCGACATCCTCCAGCGGCGGCGTGGCGACCTGGATGCCGGTGTCGAGCTGTTGATCGCAAATGAAACGGTGACGTCCGAGCAGTTCACGCCGCTGCTCGGCAAGCGCAGCGAGGAGAGCAAGCCGGTCGCCGCGTGATTGCGGCACGCATGAGCGCTTGAAATGTATCTGATCCTCCTGAAGGGCGATCCGGGGCGCGCAGGGTATCTCGGGACAGCTCGGGCTTGATCCGGATCAAGCCCGGGATCCGCGGGCCCGCTATTATTTGATTTGCGTAACGCGACCCCACGTTACGTCCCCCAGTTGCCGCCGAGGTTCATTCCCCCGCATCTCGGCGGCTCTTTCTCTCAGCATGACGATTTCAACCGAACTGCGTGGGGCCGCGGGAGTGAACCGATGCCCACCTACTACTTCGATATCAAGGACGGCGTGCCCGTCCGGGACAAGTCGGGATTGGAGCTTGTGAGTGACGGCGCGGCCATCGCGCACAGCAAGAACCTCGCCGACAAGGTGCGCAGAGAAAGACCGAAGGGCCATCCCGCGCTCAAGATCGTCGTCATCGACGAGAGCGGCCGGGAAGTTCACCGCGAACAGATTTATCCAGGCGCAAGCTGAGCACCGGTAAGGGGATGGAGTGCGCTCACTCTGCCGGAGCCCGATACCTGCTCCACATCGCGGAATTCGGCCCCTCATTGATCTAGCGCAAGGCCGCGAGCCGATCGGCTTCTAGCCTGAAGCCGAAGCGCCGGGTCGGAGTGCTCGTGTCCCTCGCCCAACAGGCGCTCAACATGGGGGGAAGCACCGTGAGGCGGCAGCGCGTCAAGCAGACGGCATCGTTTCAGGATCGCCTTTCGGCGTGGGCCGAACGGCTCCGTGAGCAGGCCACCAAACTGAAGCCCGGCCGCGAGCGGGACGACCTGCTCGCGCGGGTTCGTCGGGCCGACGTCGCAGCTCGTCTCGACGAATGGGTCAACTCTCGGGGTCTCCAGCCACCAAAATAGCGTTGCTCCGCTTCCAGCTGAATGTGGGGGGCAATCGGCGCGCCGCCATCTTCACGCCCGGCACCAGGCCAAATCCACCGTTTCGAGCGTCAAGAACGCGAGATTGCCAGGCGTTTGGCGGCGTTGGCCGAGATCAGATAGGCAGCTGCGATGGCGACTATCACCGCAAGCAGTCCTGCGGAAAGCGCGGTGAAGCCAAACAGTCCGCGCCACGGACCAAGCGCAAGCGCCAGCCCGGCGACGAGGGCGCCGACTGACGTTGCGATCAGGATGTTGTGAGGGCGGTTCGCGCGCCAGGGCATGCGGCGAGACCGGATGACGAAGATGACCAGGATCTGGGTGAGTATCGATTCCACGAACCACCCGGTTCGAAACAGCGCCGCATCGGCGTTGAAGACGTTGAGGAGAACGACGAAGGTAATCGCATCGAACAGGGAGGACGCCATTCCCATGACGATGGAGAAGCGAAGGATGCCCGTCATGTTCCAGGCTTCCGGCTGGGCGACGTCTTCGCGGTCGACCTCGTCGAAGGGGATCCCGATTTCGGAGAGATCGTAGATCAGATTGTTCAGCAGGATTTGCAGCGGCAGCAGCGGCAGGAATGGAAGAACGATCGAGGCCAGGGCCATCGAAAGCATGTTGCCGAAATTCGAGCTCGTTCCCATCCGGACATATTTCAGGATGTTGGCAAAGGTTCTGCGACCCTCGCGCACGCCGGCCGCAAGCACCGACAGGTCGGGAGTCACCAGGATCATGTCGGCGGCTGCGCGGGCGACCTCGGTCGCGCCCGTGACGGATATGCCGACATGGGCTGCGTGGATCGCCGGCGCATCATTGACGCCGTCTCCCATGAAGCCGACGACGTGATTGCGGTGCCGAAGTGCGGCAATGATCCGCCGTTTCTGATCGGGGTCGATCCGGGCAAACAGATCGACGTCATCGACCCGGGCGACGAGCGCGGCATCGGTGAGCTCGGAGATCTCGGCTCCGGTCATGACGCGCTCCGACGGAAGACCGACCGTCCGCGCGACGTGCGCGACGACGGCGTCATGGTCACCCGAGAGGATCTTTATCGTTACGCCGAGCGAGGTGAGCGCTTCAATCGCCGAGGCCGCATCCTGCTTCGGCGGATCGGCGAAGACACAGAAGCCGAGCATGGTCAGACCGGTCTCGTCACCGACGGCAATCGTCCGCTGCCCTGCCGGAACGGACCTGATGGCGACGGCAAGGAGCCGGAAGCCGTCGCGGGCATATCGAGCCTGGATGTCCGCCATTTTCCGCTGCCATGCGGTGTCGAGCGGATGGGCGAGGCCATCGATTTCCACGGCAGCGCAGCGAGCCAGGATGGATTCCGGAGCTCCCTTTGCAATCAGCACGTGCTCGTCGTGCCGTGCGACGAGAACGGACAAGCATCTTCGCTCGAAGTCGAACGGGACTTCCGCAAGCCGGACCCAGCCGTCCGGGGCATCGCGGCTGGCTGACAATATCGCGTCGTCGAGCGGGCTTCTGACGCCGGCCTGGAACGTGCTGTTCAGGCGCGCGAAGCTCAGGACGCGACCGCTGGGCCGATCCTGCGGATCGATATGCGCCTCCAGCGTGATCCTGGCTTCCGTCAACGTGCCGGTCTTGTCGACGCAAAGCGTGTCCATCGCGCCCAGGTCGTGAATGGCGGACAGTCGCTTGACGATGACTTTTCGCTTCGCCATGCGCAGCGCGCCACGGGCGAGGGTTACCGTCATCACCATGGGCAGCAGTTCGGGCGTCAGGCCGACGGCGAGCGCGACCGCGAAGAGGAAGGACTCCATTGCGGGACGATGCGCGACGAGATGAGCCATGAGCACAAAGAGGGTGAGAAAGAGTGTCAGTCGAAGGATCAGCACTCCGAGCCTTCGGACCCCCTCCTCGAGAGCCGTCGGTGGCGCGTTGGCGGCCATTGCCGCGGCGATCGCGCCGAAGCGCGTCCGGCCTCCGGTCCTCACGATCAGCATCCTGCCGCTTCCGCCCACGGTGCTGGTTCCCGCGAACAGGGCGTTCGTGGCGTCCGCCGGCAATGCCGCCGAGCAGGGGGCGTCCGTCTTGAAGGCCGGAAATGGCTCGCCCGTCATCAGGGCTTCATTGACATGCAATTCCTGGGCATCGAGGACGATGCCATCGGCCGGTATCAGGTCGCCGATGCGGAGTTTCACGACGTCACCGGGGACGAGAGCCGTCACCGGAACCGTCATGTCCTTGCCGTCCCTGATAACGTCGGCCTGAATGGCGACGGATTCCCGCAGCGCCTCGGCCGTCCGCTCGGCACGATGCTCCTGAACGATATCAAGCGTAATGGAGAGGGACAGCACGGTCGCGATGATGGCAAAACTGCCAATGTCGCCGCTCAGTCCGGATACGAGCGCAGCCGCCAGCAGCATCGCAATCAACGGATTCCAGAGACGTTGGCCGAGCTTGCGCAGGGCCGACCGGCTTTGGGAGACGTCAGCGCGGTTGGCTCCGAAGATCGTCAGCCTTCGGTTCGCTTCGACTTGTGCCAGGCCTTCCGGACCTGAGCCGAGCGCGCGGCAGAGCTCGTCCTTCGGCGTTTGCCAGAACTCGGCAGCCACAGCCTTGGCCGGAAGAGCCTTGGCCGGAATGGATTGCTCGATCATCGGGAGGACTCGCCGGTCACTGACATCTGGGCCGGGCGAAGGTAAGAGCCTACTCGATCCCCGGGTTGATGCAGCTCAAGCCGATCTCGGGGGCAGGCTGTAAGCGGTTCCCGACGGCCGCGACATGGCGTCTCCTCGTGCCGATGTTCCGAGCTGCGCGCCGCTTCAGCGCGTTATTTTTTCCGGCGGGTCCCAGATGGCGAAAATATCTGGTTGGCAGGTGGTTGCCCGCCGGTCGGAACAGCGATGGCAATGAAGCCGCGGCCCATCGAGCCGTGACAGGCGTTGCAGCCCTCGGTCAGCGTGCGCATGGAAACGGCGAACTTGCGATCATCGCCCGCCGCGATCGCATCGGCGATCGAGAGCAGCGGCTCCTTCATCGTGGTCACGTTGCTGACGGGCACCGCCGGATAGAAGATGGCTGCCTCGGCCAGGCTGTTCGTCAGCTGCCGCAACTCGTACGCGGCCAAGTCCCAGTTCTTCGCCTTGCCTGCATACCACAGCTTGAGATGCTCGAGCTGCGCCATGCCCATGACCTCGACGAGGCGAGGCGCCTCCTGTTTCGCATTCGCGGACGGCGGAAAATCGGACTGAGCGATCGCGGATGTCGCCGCACCTGCCGAAATCGCGAGAACCACGCACCAATTCTTAAGCGTCATCCGGGCATTCCCTGTCAATCTCGCCCTTTACTATCAGGGTTGCGTTCCATGCCCTTGCGCTGAATCAAGCTTTCGCGTCCCCCGCCGCCGGCGGGATCAACTCAGCCTTCCAAGAAGTCTTCGGATGATCTTCCTCAAATTGTCGGCGTACTCGTCGACGACCTGACGCCTCTCGGCCGACGGGGGAAGGTGACGATCATCTCCTTTGTCCGTCGTCGGAATATCCGTCCGGGATTTCCCGCGGATGATGGAGACGGTCGGCTTTGTCGCTTTCACGGGAATTCCGGCCTCCGAATAGGTCTGCGCGCACTGTTCAGGATGGGGGTCAACTCCATCTGCGGGCTTCACACGCGTTGACTGTTAGGCTACCGGCCAATCTCCGGCGTGCCCGCCGCGTGAGTTCCTGCGGCTCGATCCGGTCACTCGCGGCCAGCTGGACGCCCCGAGGCGGTGGCATCGCACTTGGGGCAGCGGCCGTCCGCGGCTGTTCCGAGCTGACGGCCAAGTTCCATCCTGAGAGCTTCCTTCTCCCATTTCGTGCCGTCACTTCTGACTATTCGCTTGGCGCGTTCGAAGGCATGGCTCTCGGCGGCGTCATCTCCGATACGGATGATCATGTCGCAGTGGAACGGGCAGACAGTCGTCGCGCGGGTCGTCTCCAGTGCGTAGCGCACGACCGCGGTGAGATCGTCGGTCTGAATGTCGGCAAGCATGTCGGGTCTCCTGATCGGTGTCCTCCATTGCCCAGACGATCCCGGAGGTTCGACGCAAATCGGCCCCGGGCTCCATGGGAGCGCCGAGGCCGATTGTTCGCTTGGTTCTTCCATCCGGGGGCTGAGCTCGTCCAACAAACCCGCGTTGCCGACTTTCGTTCCATCGAACTCTCCGGCGGAGCCGCTCTCCGGCCTGCTCCATGTTCGCGGTTTTCTGCACCTGTCTATGAAGGCGGCGCGCGGAATACCTAGAAATCCGAACTTCGCTCCTTCCGGCAACGGTACCTCGGAAAGCGTTCCCGATGCCGATACAATGCTACAATTAGCGTCACAATCCTGTCTTGATCCAGCTCAAGGGGCGCGATCATTCGTCCTGACCGACGATCGCGTTCTCGCTCGGCAACCTGCGCACCAGCGCTTCGCGGCATCCTTGCCACTCCCGCGTGGATCCGTTCAGGACATTTGCGTAAGTACTCGCCCGCAATTTCAATGCCGGAGGGCCGGGCGCATATGTACAGCATGGAGCGCAACATCCTGTTCAAATGCCCGCGCACTGGCATGAACGTGCAGCACTGGCTTTCCGGCCCAACGTCCGGTGCCGCGGCCACGCACGTATCCGTCCGATGTCCTGCTTGCGCCTCGTTGCACTTTGTCAACATCGCCAGCGGCAAGATGTTGAGCGAAGGGGAGCGGCCGGCGTCGAGCGGGCACAGGTGGTCTCGGCGTCCGGCCTGATCCGCCACGTCCTCCGCGCCGATGCATTTGCGGCCCCGGCGCACCAGCCGAAACCGTCCGCGGTCACATCCGAAGGCCATTGGTGATGCGCGGCGCCACCTTGCCGTCGCGGCCAGCCCCTGTAATCTGAAGAAAACAGAAGGGAAGGGATCGATGGGAGGAGTTCTGGAGGGCGTGCGCGTGCTCGATTTCGGGCGCTATATCGCCGGGCCCTATTGCGCGACCTTGCTGGCCGAGTTCGGGGCCGAGGTCATTCGGGTCGAGAAGCGCGACGGCAGCGAGGATCGTTTCGTGGCGCCGGTGGGCGAGGGCGGCGAGGGCGCGCTGTTTCTCCAGGTCAATCGCAACAAGAAGTGCATCACGCTCGATCCGATGAGGGCGGAAGGGCAGGAGGTGATGCGCCGCCTGATCGCAACCGCGGACGTCGTGGTCGCCAATCTGCCGCCGCAGACGCTGCGCGCGATGAATCTCGACTACGATTCGCTCAAGGCGATCAAGCCGGACATCATCCTGACCACGGCCACCGCGTTCGGCGGACCGGGACCCTGGTCCGACCGCGTCGGCTTCGACGGCGTCGGGCAGGTGATGTCGGGCTCGGTGTACATGACGGGCGCGGGTGATCCGCCGTATCGGGCCGCGGTGAACTGGGTCGATTTCGGCACCGCGCTGCACTGCGCGTTCGGCACGCTCGCCGCGCTGATCGAGCGCGGCAAATCAGGGCGCGGGCAGATCGTCGAGGGCGCGCTGCTCGCAACCGCGCTGTCCTTCACCAATGCGACTCTGATCGAGCAGGCAGTGATATCAGTCAACCGCGTTCCGACCGGCAATCTCGGCCAGACCGCGGCGCCGGCCGACATCTACCGCACCAGGGATGGCTGGGTGCTCTGCCAGGTCACCGGCCATCCACTGTTCAAGCGCTGGGCGAGGCTGATGGGCGAGGAGGAGCAGTGGCTGAACGATCCGCGCTTTGCCGACGACATCAGCCGCGGCAACAACGGACGCATCGTCAGCGAGCGGATGGCGCGCTGGTGTGCCGAGCGCAGCACGCAGGAGGCCGTCGACGCGCTGGGTCAGGCGATGATTCCGACCGGCCCCGTCCTCAGCCCGCAACAGGCGCTGGATCATCCGCACATCCGCGCCGCCGGCTTCATGCAGGACGTCGACTATCCCGGTCTGCCGAAGCCTGCACCGGTGACGCGCGCCGCGGTGCGGCTGTCGGAGACGCCGGGCGAAATCGCGAGCCGCCCGCCGACCCTCGGCGAGCACACCGATCGCATCCTCGCCGAGCTCGGTTATGACGCGGCTGCGATCGCGGCGCTTCGGCAGGGTGACATCATCTAGGGGCACAGCAACTGCTTCAGCGCCTTTGCGTCGGCGGGTGCCGCGCTCTTCTGGTCGTTGTCGAAATAGATGTAGACGTCACAGCCCTGCCGCTTCCAGGACTTGATGCGCTTGGCCCATTGCGCCAGCGTCGCCTTGGTATAGTGCCCGTGATAACGCCCGCTCGGGCCGTGGCCGCGTACATAGACGAAGTCCGCCGTGCGCTTCCACGGCGCTGGCGCATCGTGATGGTCGGACAGGCACAGCGAGATGTTCTCGTCCGCCAGCATGCGCAAGATGCGCGGCTGGTACCAACTCGGATGACGGAACTCGAAACTGTAACGCCGTTTCCGTGACAGCAGCTTGAAGAACGACGCGAGGCGGTCGGCATTTGCCTCGAATTGCGGCGGCAGCTGGAACAGGATGGGGCCGGCCTTGCCGCCGAGCCTGGAAATGCGGTCCTCCAGCAGCTCGAGGCTGTTGACGGAGCGCTCCGACAGGCGCTTCCAGTGCGTGATGAACTTCGATGCCTTCCAGGCGAAGACGAAATCGCGGCCAGTCTGCTCGCGCCAGCCTTTCACAGCCTCGGGGGTTGGCGTGCGGTAGAATACCCCGTTCAGCTCCGTGGTGTCGAACTGCCCGGCATAGTAGCTGAGCTGCTGCTTCAGCTTCACGCCTTCAGGGAAGAACGGGCCGCGCCAGGAATCGTAATGCCAGCCCGAAGTTCCGACCAGAACGCGCGCCATTGTCGTCTCCGTGCCCTCCGTTGCCTTTGCCGGAGGGGAACGTCCAGGCAGCCGATACGTTGCTGGTGAACTGCCAACGCAAGGACCGGAACCGATGTACGCGCTGTTCGAAGGCAACAAGCAGATCGGCAGTCCCTTTTCGACAGAGAAGGAGGTGTGGGAAGCCGCCTTGATCGAGGGCCTCGTGACCGACGTTCCGGTCGCGGATGAGGAGGGCGGCCACCTGCTTCCTGCCGGCTATCACGTCGCGCGCATCGACGAGACGTTCGAGCCGCGGCCGGACTGGAAGCTGCCGCGCGAGATCTCGTGAGCTAGTTCGACGCTAGCGCCGCCTTGGCCACCTCGGCCATCCAGCTTGACGCGACGGTTAAGATCGCGTCGTTGAAATCGTAGCGCGGGCCGTGCAGCTCCGCGCCATCGCGCAAGGGCCCGTTGCCGATCCAGACGAAGGCGCCCGGCCGCTGCTGGAGGTAGTGGGCAAAATCCTCGCCAGCCATGCTCGGCGCAAGGTCGCGGCGCACCGGCGCCTGTACCTTCTCCGCGGCGATACGGGCAAGGCCCGCTTCGGCGGGCGTGTTGATCACCACACCCACACCCCAGACGATCTCGGGCGTGACCTTGACGCCGAAGCTCGTCGCGATCCCGGCGCATGTGCGCTCGATGCCGTCGAGAATGACGCCCTTGACCGCCTCGCGGTGGTAGCGCAGCGTGCCGCGGATGGCGACGCGCCCGGCGATCTGATTCGGCGCGGTGCCGCCTTCGATCGTGCAGAGCGAGAGCACGGCGGTGTCGAGCGGGTCGACGCCGCGCGAGGCGATCGATTGCAGCGCCACGATCAGATGGCCGGCCGCCACCACCGGATCGCGCGTCAAATGCGGCATGCCGGCGTGGCCCGCATGGCCCTCGATGGTGATGGTCACGCGCCCGCCGGAAGCCATGACGACGCCGTCATGAACGGCGATAGTGCCGGCGGCAAGGCCCGGCCAATTGTGAAAGCCGAAGACGCGCTGCATCGGAAAGCGGTCGAACAGCCCGTCCGCGACCATCGCGCGTGAGCCGCCAAAGCCTTCCTCCGCCGGCTGAAAGATGAAATCGACCGAGCCGCTCCAGCTCGTATCGGTGGCGAGCAGCGCGGCGGCGCCGAGCAGCGAGGCGGTGTGCCCGTCATGGCCGCAGGCATGCATCACGCCCGACGTCTTGGAGGCGTAGGGCAGGCCGGTGTCCTCGGTGATCGGAAGTGCATCCATGTCCGCGCGCAAGCCGACGCGGCTCTGCGCATGCCCGCGCGTCAGGGTCGCCACGATGCCGTGGCCGCCGACGCCCGAAACGAAGGGAATGCCGAGCTCGGTGAGCTTGTCCTGCACGAAGGAAGCGGTCTCTTTCTCCTGGAGCGACAGCTCCGGGTGCGCATGAAGGTGCCGTCGCCATGCGGTCAGTTTCTGGTGCAGTTCGGGTGTCAAGGCGGGTCTCTTCCGGTAGCGACCCGCCACCATACCGAAATCTTCGGCCTGTGGATCCGGGGCCAGCGAATAGTTCGCATGCAACCACATCGTCATGGCAAGGCTTGACGGCGCGCTATGCCGCCAGCTTCGCCAGTCCCTTCCAGTCGAAGCTGATGCCATGCCCGGGCCGGTCCGGCGCCAGCGCCTTGCCGTCCTGCAGCACCAGTGGATGCTCGATGTATTGGTCGAGGCCGAACCCGTGCGCCTCCAGATAGGAGCGGTTCGGGCAGGCCGCGAGCAGATGCACGGTGATGTCGTGGGCACCGTGGCTGGTGACGGGCAGGTTGAAGGCTTCCGCCAGCCGCGCGATCTTGATGAAGGCGGAAACGCCGCCGCAATTGGTGACGTCAGGCTCGGGATAGGACACCGCGCCGCCGGCGATGTAGTTCTTGAACTCCCAGAGCGAGCGCAAATTCTCGCCGGCCGCGATCGGCACGCCGCCGGCCTGCATGATGCGGGCATGGCCCGCGACGTCGTCGGGGATGATCGGCTCCTCGAGCCAGGTGAGATCGTAGGGAGCGAGGGCGCGCGCCGCACGGATGGCTTCCTCGACCGTCCACTTCATGTTGGCATCCGCCATCAGCGGAAAGCCGTCGCCGAGATGATTGCGCATCGCCGAGACCTTCGCGACATCGGATTTCAGGTCGGGCCGGCCGACCTTCATCTTGATGGCGCGAAAGCCCTTGGCGAGATTGCCGTCGGTCTGCGCGAGCAGCTCATCCACGGAGAGATCGAGGTCGATGCCGCCGGCATAGCACGGCACCCGCGCATTGAATCCGCCGAGCAGCCGGTACAGCGGCAGCGTGGCGCGTCGCGCCTTCAAATCCCACAGCGCGATGTCGAGCGCGGAGAGCGCCAGCACCACCGGCCCGCCGCGCCCGCCATAGTGCAGCGCCCACCAGACGTGGTGCCAGATCGCTTCGGTGTCGTCGGCCTCGCGGCCTTCGATCAGCGGCGGAATCTCGCGCCTGAGAATGTCCGCGACAGCGCCGCCATTGCGGCCCACGGTGTAAGTGTAGCCGACGCCCTCTGCGCCATCGGTATCGCGGATGCGGCAGGTGATCAGCTCGAACGCCGCGATCTCGCCATGGGTCGAGTCGGACAGCGTGACTGGGAGGGGGATCCGGTAGAGCCCGGATTCGATGTTTGCGATGCGCGGCATGTTGGCCTCCCTTTTGTTTTTGTTTCGTACTTTCGTAGGGTCGGTTAGCCGCAGGCGTCGCCCACCATCCTTCCTATCCACGGAAGCAGAAGAGGTTGGTTACGCCTTCGGCTAATCTACCCTACAGACGTCAATCACCGCATCGTCGCGAGTTGCACCGCCAGCGCGCAGGCGCGGTCGTATTCGTCGAGATTGATCCATTCGTCGACCGTGTGCGCCTCGTTCTGCCCCGCGCCGAAGGTCACGGTCGGGATGCCGTGGCGGACCATCCAGTTGGCGTCGAGGCCGCCATTGGCCGTGCGGACGTTCGGCGTGCCGCCGACCGCGGACACGGCCTCGACCGCGTGTTTGATGACGGGCTGGCTGTCCTTCATGCGGAACGGATAATAATCGGTCTCTGCCTTGAACTTGACCTTGCCGGACTTGCCTTGTGCATTCGTGACTTTCTTGGCTGCCTTCTCGAACGCGGCCTTGTAGGCCTTCGTGATCTCCTTGAAGAACTTGCCGTCATGGCTGCGGCTTTCGCCGCGCACGTGGACGTAGTCGGTGACGACATTGGTGGCGTCGCCCGCCGGACGGCCTTCGCCGCCGGTGACCGGGCCGACATTGCTGGTGCCCTGCCGCTTGCCCTTCACCACCTTGCCGAACCAGCCGCCGGCTTTCACGTCCGCCAGGGCGAGCGCCATGATCATGGTCGAGGAGATGCCGCGCTCCGGCGCGACGCCGGCATGCGAGGCGCGGCCGAAGATCTCGACGCTCCAGCGGTCGGCGCCGACGGCCCCGATCACGACGTTGGAGGCGGAGCCGCCGTCATAGTTGAACGCCATCACCGGCGCGCCGAGCTCATCGAGCTTGACGTGCCGCGCGCCGTAGAGCCCGCTCTCCTCGCGCACGCAGAACAGCAGCGTGATCGGCGGATGATCGAGCTTCTGCTTTTCGAGCTCGGCCGCCAGCGTCACCAGCACGCCGCAGCCGCAGCGATTGTCGCCACCGAGCGCGGTCCTGGCCTCATTGACGATCTTGCGCCCGGATTTCTTCGGCTTGGCGCCGGCGCACAGCGGCACCGTGTCCATGTGGGTCATGAACATGATGCGCGGCTGGTTGTGCAGCGCGCCGCGGCCGGGCAGGTCGACGATGAGGTTCCCGGTCTCGGTCGGCACCGGAATGCGCGTATTGGCGTCGTCGAGCCGGATCGCCTTCGCCGGCACACCGGCCTGCTTCAGCGCGGCGGCAAGCTCACGCCCGATCGCCGCCTCCTGTCCGGTCACGCCCTCGACGGCGAGGAAGCGCATGAGACGGTCGGTGGCGGCTTTGGTGTCGACGGGCATGAATCGGTCCTTTGGTGCACGGGCCGTCAGCATCCCCTGCGACAGGCCGCAGCGCAAGGCCTCGGACAGTCCATGCAAGCCGACAGATCGGCACTCCGACGACAAGGGCTTAGATTTCGAGAACCTCTTGCACGGTCTCGAAGATGTCTTCGGCGTTTCCGCCTATCTTGCCTTCCGCCCAGGCCTGGAATGCCCTGGCGTAGACCACCTTTTCCGCATCCTGATCGTTCGTGGGGATGATCTCCGCCTCGCTCTCGCTGCGTATGACGGCCTTTGCCTCGATCGCGATCGTCGTAATCGTCGCCACGCGGCCTTCGTGCTCGTCGTAAACAGTGTTTGCAGTGCTCATGACAGCGGCTCCGTTTCGTCGAGTTGCAACAGTTGCCCTGGCATAACGGGCGATGCGGAGATGCCCGGCTTTAGTTCGGGATCACAACATCGTCAAACCCGACGAAAGGCGGCTCTTCCCTTCTGGCGTGGCGAGACTTGCGGAGCTATCGGGGGATCACGAACCGATCCAGGCACTGCGATGGCACGACCATCGTTTCGGGGATGACGATGAAACCGCGCTATCGGAAGAACTTGAACGTTGTCATACCCTGCCTTGCTGTCCTCGCCGTCATGTCCGGCTTGGTCGCCTATTCGCCGGTGCTCTACCGCATATTTTGCGGTGCAACCGGATATGGGGGAACAACGCAACGAGTCTATTCGGATCCGGCCACCAGCTCCGAACGAACGGTGACGGTTGCGTTCGATGCCAACGTCGCGCCCGGGCTGCCCTGGCGATTCGCACCGGAGCAGCGCTCCGTCCAGGTTCGTCTCGGCGAGCAGAAGCTCGTCTTCTTCAGCGCCGAGAATCTCGGTGACGAGGCGACGGTCGGACACGCGACGTTCAACGTCACGCCGGAAACGAGCGGCATCTACTTCAACAAGATTCAGTGCTTCTGCTTCAACGAGGAACGACTCGATCCGCATCAGAAGGTGGATATGCCGGTCGTGTTCTATGTCGATCCGGCCTTTGGCAAGGACGCCGACACGGAGCATGTCGACACGATCACGCTGAGCTATACCATGGGCCGCTCGGCGAACCCGTCCGAAGCAAAGAACCTGTCGCGCTTTCTCGCCGGTGCTCCGCCGGACATCGTTCATGGCCGCGAGCTCTTCGCCCAGCGTTGCAGCGCTTGCCACGCCCTCGACCGGAACATGGCCGGCCCCGAACTGGGCGGGGTGGTGGGCCGCCCGGCGGGCTCCGTCGCGGGATACGGCTATTCGTCGGCGCTCAGGACGGCTCACCTGAACTGGACCGGGGACAAGTTGGACGAATGGCTGGCCGGCCCGCAAAAATTGGTGCCGGGCGCGAGAATGCCGGTGCGCGTGCTCGATGCGCCGTCGCGCCACGACATCATCGGCTATCTGGCGACACTCGGCCCCAACCATGATGCGATCGCGCCTGGGAATGGACCGTCGCCGGGATACTGAAGCAATCCGGTCAAGCGCGAAGCGGTCTTCCGGAAAGATCATGCGGCGCGGATCAATCCTCGTAGCTGCCGATGACGGCATCGGCGATCACGCGCTTGGTGACGATACCGACGATGTCGTCGACGCGCGGACGTGAGCGGCCGCGAAAGACGATTGCCGCGCCGGCGCGGTGGCGACGCAGCCTCGCAAGGACGAGACTCAGGAGATCCTCATCCCGGCAAATGACGAGCCTCCGTTCGGCGAATCGCTCGACGAGAAGATCGGGGTTGGTATGAGACTCGGCCCAGAGGCCCGAACGCGGCGGGATGAGTCCCACGATCCGGCCGTCTCTTTCGACCACGATGGCGCGGGCATCGTCGGTATCCTCCGCAATCATGGCCTGCTTCAGGGTCGTGCCGGCCCTGGCAACGATGAAACGGTGCTCCATGATGTCCTGGGCCTGTTTGACCAGGTAGAGATTGATGTGTCGTTCCTTCGGGATGCGATGCCCGCGATGGCGCAGCTTCACGGTGTATATCGTCTCGTTGACGAGCGCGCGCCGTACGCCGGCAGCCAGCGCGACCGCGACGATCACGGGAACGATAATCGCATAGTCGCGGGTCATTTCGAACACCATGACGATCGCCGTCATCACGCCACCCGTTCCGGCACCGACGATGGCCGCCATTCCGACGATGGCGGCGGAAGACGGTGTCAACCCGGAATGCGGAAGGATCGAACTGGTCGCGGCCGCAAAAGCAGCGCCCAGGGTGGCGCCGAGGTAGAGCGACGGCGAGAAGATGCCGCCGGAGGCACCGCAGCCGAGGCTCACGGTCGTTGCAACGAGCTTGAGCGCAAACAACAGTGCGAGCAGGCCGGCCGCCGTCATCCTGTGGTCGAGGATATCCTGGATGACCGAATAGCCGACGCCGTCGATGTAGGAGTGCCCGAAGGCGTGTGTGAGGCCCACCATCATCAGGCCGATCACGGCCATGCCGAGAACGTTCTGGACGTACTCGTTCTGCGTCAGCCTTGGAAATCCGTCCTCCATGAAGACCAACACCCGAATGAAGGCCCAGGCCGCCACGCCGCAGATCAATCCGAGCGCGACGAACGCGACAGCTTCCTGAATGTTGAACGAGGCGACCATCGGGAATTGAACGTCGGGTACGGCAAAGGCGGGATCCGGACCGATCAGGATGCGCCCGATCGTCGTCGCGGCGCCCGTGGCGACCACGACTGGAAGGAAGGTACGGTTTGATACCTCCGGCAGAAGGATTTCGAGGGCGAACAGAACGCCGCCCAGCGGCGTGTTGAAGGTCGCGGCGATGCCTGCGCCTGCCCCGGCGGACAGCAGCGTGATCTTCTGCCGCGTCGATAGTCCGATCAACTGCGAGAAAGCCGAGCCGAGCGCCGAGCCGATCTGGATGATCGGCCCTTCGCGTCCGACGGCTGCGCCGCTGCCGATCGATATCGCCGAGGCCAGGGCTTTGACCACCGCCACGGTGCCGCGAATGTTGCCGCGCTTGTAGAAGATTGCGTCCATCACCTCGGGAACGCCATGGCCCTTGGCTTCCGGGGCAAAGCGCCTCACGAGAAAAACGACGATCAGCCCGCCGATGATCGGCGCAAACAGGACGAGATCGCCGAAGCGGCTGGCGCCTTCGCTGACATTGGCGTCGTATACCAGGCTCAATCGGCCATTGTAGAACAGGTTGTGCACCAGTCCGATCAAGGCCCGAAACGCCACGGCGCCAAGGCCCGTCATCACCCCGATCACCAGCGCAAGGCCGCAGAGCACGAGCAGGCTCACGCGCCGCTCCTCGGACGGCGGCTTGCGGTCGCTGGATGCAATCGGCTTCGCCATTTCGGACACAATTGCTGCGGGCATTCGGATCATGGAAATCGAGGGGTGTCAGACGTCAATAGCCGGAAATCCCGCCACTCGAAAGACGAGGTGGCCCCCACTTTATGGCTAACTGATGAGACTTTTGTTTGTTGCGCCGCCGGGCACCTCCGGGTTGACCGCGCGACCGACGCGCCGTTCAGATGGTTCTCGTGTAGGCCAGAAAGATCAGTGAGCCCGCGAGAAGCGCCGCAGCCATGAACAGCAGCACGGCCGGCAAGCCCGCGAGCGCCGCCACCGCGCCGGTCACCGACTGCATCAGCGCCGCGCCGAGGAAGAAGGCGAGGTTGACGGCCGCGAGCGCCTTGCCCGCGGTTTGCGCGTCGACCAGCTGCCGCGACATGCCGAACAGCAGCGGCTGCGCGGAGGTCGCAAGCCCGATCAGCACGAACAGCACGAGGTCGTATTGCGGCGGCATCACGGGCACGCCGAACAGCGTGGAGACCGCGTAATGCGGCGCGCCCAACGCCATCAGCGCCAATAGCACCGCCCCGGCCATATGCGAGCCCGCCACCAGCGCGCGGCGGCGGCCGAGCCTGCGGTCGATCATGCCGATGAGAAGCGGACCTATGATCATCGCCAGCGTGAACGCGCCGAGCTGGTTGCCGGCCTCGACCCGCGACAGGCCCTTGGCCTGCATCAGCCACGGCCCGCCCCACAGGCCGCGCAGCACCAGCGAGGTCGCCAGCGACACCAGCGCCAGCGCGATCAGGCCGCGCAAGGGCCGGGAGAGGCCGAGGCGCAGCACCTCGATCATCTGCGCCAGCGGCGAGGACTCGTCCTTGTGCTCGGCCGGCTGGTTCGGCACCAGCGCGAACACCGCGACCGCCACCGCGACGCCGCCGATCGCGGAGATCCAGAATCCGGCGCGCCAGCCCCAATTGTCGACCACAAAGGCGAGCGGGCTCGCCGACAGCAGCATGCCGATATTGCCGATCGAGAGGATCGCGCCCGACCATAGCCCGAACCGCGAAGCCGACAATTGCTTGGCCGCCAGCGTCATCGGGCACATCAGCATGCCCGAGGTGGCAACGCCCAGCAGCACTTGCCCGACCGCAAAGCTTTCCGGCCCCGTCGCAAATCCCGACGCCACCGCGCCGAACACGGTCCCCGCGAGCAGGCTGAGCGCCACCGGCCGCACGCCGAACCGGTCCATCGCCGCACCGACCGGGATCTGCGCCGCCGCAAAGGCGAAAGGATAGACCGACGTGAGGCTCGCCAGCGCCTGCGGCTCGATGTGGAAATCCGCGGCCATCAGGTCGAGGCTGACTGCCGGAATCGTGCGCAGCAGGGTGGAGAGCATGTGCCCGCAGGCCAGCGCGACCAGCGCAAAGATCAGCGCACGGGTGGCGTGTCCCGCGTCGTGGGGGGTGGTCATGGGCGTCCCGTCCCGTGAAGGTTTTGGGTGGGGTACATGATTGGGGTGAGCCTGCCAATGGCAGGGGTGGCCTGGCGCACGGGGGGCCTTGGTCCATAGACCTTACCATGGAGGTCCAGATGAGCCATCAATGGCTCATTGGGCGGAAGTTCAAACTCAACTCGTCGGCCCGTTACCGTCTGGCTTCATCTCGACCAACAGCTTCCGCGCTTCATCCAGCAGCGCGCGGATCGCCCGCCGTTCCGCGATGCGCTCCTGTGTGAACGTGCCGTGCTTCCGCGCATTGCGGTTGCCCCATGGCGCGCCCGATCCCGCGGCGCCGCCGTGCATGCGGCAGCGGACCTTGCCGCGCACGGCCGGCGCGCGGCAGGCGAAACCGCCGCGTGTGCCGGCGCCGCAGCGCGGGCTCGCCGACATCGCGCGCGTATTGCGGATGTGATCGGCGCTCATGCGGTGCCGCCGTGCAAGGACGCGGCCCGGTCGTGTTCGTGTTCACCGGCGTCGCGGGACGGGACCAGTCCCGCGTCCGTCGCATGACCCGGCTCGGCGGCGATCAGCTGCGCCTGTTGCGTGACATTCCCCACGATCGCGCTGCCGCCGTCCTGCACCGACAGGTTCTGCACCGTGATCGGACGCTCGCCGTTGCCGCGGTGGCGGTTGAGAGCTTCCAGCTGGGCTGCGAAGGTGCGGGCCAGCCGGGTCAATGTGCGTGTGATGCCTTCCTGCTGCGAGAGGTCTTCGGTGAAGGCGAGCCGGCAGGCGGAGCGCATGGTGGCAACGTGAACGGACACCATTTGCGCCGTCAGCATGGCTTCGAGGGAATCCCTGGGCGCGATGCTCTTCATCATCGAGATCATGAAGGCGAGATTGGCCTCATCGGGCTTCTGCAGGATCACGCTGGCTTTCATCAATTGCCTGAGGATGCCGTGCAGCGCGTCGCGGTCGGCGGCACCGAGCGCCTCGCCCATCAGCCGTTCGCCGGCCTGCGCGTCGGGATGCTGGATCAGGATGCGTCGCCGGGTGAGCTTGATCCGCGGGCTCGGCCTGCTGCCGTCATATTTGGTGACGGGCGTCGTGCTGTTGCGTGCCAGGGCTGTCGTCATGTCGGTATCTCCTTGGGCCCACGGCAGGCGCGAGGAGGCTCGCCGGGCGAGGCCGCCCCGCGCAGCTGCCGTGCGGCGGTTGCGATGTTCAGATGTCGATGAAGGGCTTGTGCGCGATCGCAGCGAGGCGCCATGGCCGGGCGGGCCGGGTTGCTCACGGTTATCGCGATGATGCCATTATGCCCCTGTTTTGCCCGACGAGTCAAAATCGATTTCGCAACATCCGAAGATCATTGCGCCCCGCGCAAGTCCTTGTTTCGACAGCGGCCGTCTACTGTGCATGGGGTTGTTTTCGCATTTTTTGTTTGGAATGGGTGCGCACGTGCCGTGCGGCGGAATGCCGGCGCCCAAACACGATTGCGAAATCCGGGATCGCCGCTATTCATGATCTTCCAATGCGTCGCATCA
Source organism: Bradyrhizobium sp. CCBAU 53415 (assembly GCF_028128735.1). Classification (NCBI taxonomy): domain Bacteria; kingdom Pseudomonadati; phylum Pseudomonadota; class Alphaproteobacteria; order Hyphomicrobiales; family Nitrobacteraceae; genus Bradyrhizobium; species Bradyrhizobium sp. CCBAU 53415. The sequence continues at coordinate 476,153 of NZ_LBJF01000001.1, forward strand.
ACAAGCCTGCACAAGCGGCGCCAAGAGGTCTGGGGAGAGAACCAATGCAACGAGTGGCCCGCCTGCTGGCAGTCATCGCCGGATTGTGCGCGTCTGCGCTGTCGACGCAGGCGCTGGCGCAGAAATATCCGGTGCGGCCGGTCAAGGTCATGGTCGGCTTCAGCGCCGGCGGGCCGGTCGACGTCGTCGCGCGCATCATTGGCGACCGCTTGAGCAACAAGCTCGGACAACCCTTCGTGGTCGAGAACCGCGCCGGCGCCAACGGCATGATCGCTGCCGAGGGCGTGGCGCGGGCGGAAGGCGACGGCTACACGATGCTTGCCTGCAACTCGTCCACGATCACGCTCAACAAGACGCTGTTCAAGGATATCCGCTACGATCCGGAGAAGGATTTCGCGCCGCTCACTACCGTCGTCTCGGCGCCGCTCGTGCTCGTCGTCAATCCCGAGAATCCCAAGACGGCCAATATCAGGACCGTCGCCGATCTCGTCGCCGCGGCAAAGGCCGCGCCCGGCGCGCTTGCCTACGGCTCCGGCGGCAACGGCAACCTCGCCCATCTCGCCATGGAGCTGCTCAGCCAGAAGGCCGGCATCAAGCTGATCCATGTGCCGTATCGCGGCGGTTCGGCCGCCGAGGTCGGCATCCTCGCGCAGGAGGTGCTGGCGGTGTTCGATCCGCTTTCCGCGGTGCCGCTGGTCAAGGCCGGCAAGCTGCGCGCGCTGGCGGTGTCGTCGGCCGAGCGGCTGCCGGCGCTGCCCGACGTGCCGACCGTCGCGGAAGCGGGCTATCCCGGCTTCGATATCTCGTTCTGGGTCGGCTTCTTCATGCCGAAGGCGACGCCCGCACCGATCCTGGAGACGCTGCACCGGGAGATCGTCACCGCTGCCAAGGATCCCGCGGTCGCGGAGAAGCTCGGCTCGCAGGGCGTCGTCAGCGTGCTCGGCCCGGCCGACTACGCCGCCAAGATCGCAAAGGAGACGAAGGAACTCGCCGAGGTCGTGGCGGCGGCGAACATCAAGGCGGAGTAGGGCGCACGGGCGCCGCTGCGCCTCTCCCGCAAGCGTGATCGGCGTCGCGGCAGCCTATTCGCCGCCCGCCAGCTGCGCCAGCCGATCGAGCAGGGGACGTTGTCGCGCGTTGATCTTCTCCTGCGCCGCTTCGAGCGTGAACCATGCGGCGCGGTCGACCTCCGGGAAGGTCTGCCGCTTGCCGCTGCGAGGTGGCCATTCGATCTCGAACGTGTTGCTGCGAATGCTGCCCGTGTCGATGTCGAACTCGGCCGCGAATGCGGTGACGAGTTTGCCCCCGCGCTGCTTGACCTGACCTAGCGCGATCAGCGGCACGGACAGTTCAAGCCCAATCTCCTCGGCAAACTCCCGTCGTGCGGCGGCCTCTGCATCTTCTTCGTCCGCATATTCGCCCTTCGGGATCGACCACGCACCGAGATCCTTGTTGCGCCAGAACGGGCCCCCGGGATGAACGAGGAGGACCTCGATCTCCCGGCGCTTCCGATAGGCGACGATCCCGGCACTTCTCGATGGCATCTCGGGTTCCGCGAAACGGAGGCGCGGCCTTCGCTTGGGGAAAGTGGAGCCGAGCGTCTTGGCGCAGGTTAGCAGGCCTCGAACTAGTCTTGGGGGAAATCCTTGCGCATCGCGATCTCGGCGGCATCGCCCGGTGACAGCACGGTCTGATCGAAGGCCGGTTGTGGCCTCGTCATGATGTCGTAGAGCGAGATGCCTTTGATCGGCTTGCCCATGAGCTCGCGGACGCATTCGGCGAGTGTGCCGTTGTAGACGAGATAGGGCGGACCGCGATCCCTCTGCCTCTCGCCCCTCAGCGAGGGCCACTTCTTCAGCTCCGCCGGCGCGTCATAGGCGATCGGCGATCCCTCTTTGAACATGCGTATGGTCCCGGCGACTTGGATTGCCGGGAACCCTAAAGCGGCCGGGGTAAACACCCGTTAAAGAATTGGTTCAAATCAGCCGGCAATGAAGGCGAGCAGGGTGCCGTTGGCCTTGGCCGGCGGCACGCAGATCGCAGCCCCGCTCCGCACGGCAGCCGACCCCAGCGCCTTCTCTGTCGCCGCGAGATCGCCGCTGATGAGCACCAGTGCCGCGCCGCCGCGCTCGGACAGGCCGGCGAGCGGCACGCCGGGATAGCGCTTCCCGAGCTGCTCCAGCGTCAAATAGACGAAGTCGGCGCGATCGCCGCCGGAGGGCACCGTGACCGCGCCATCGGTCTCGGCCTTCGGCGCGCGGTCGATCAGCTGGCCGAGATGCGCGGCTTCCTTCGCCGGCTCGGGCGTTGCGATCAGTGTCTGCTCGATCCGCTTCGCCGCGTTGGCGTGCTGCATCAGTTCGGGAATCCACACCGTCTCGCGGGTCTTGTGCTGGCACGCGAAGATGCGCACGCCGCCGGGCGCTTCCGCGGTCGGCCACATGAAGGTGCGGAATTTCGCCGCCGAGACCGTGCCGTCGGGCAGCGTCACCGGCCGCTCGAAATCCGTCGGGCCGATCGGCGTCAGGCCCCGCGCGCGGATCTCCTCCGCGCCGGCGGCGGCATCGACCGCAGTGAAGGCGATACGCTCGATGCCTTCGCCACGCCTGTCGAGGAAGGCGCGCGCCGGTGCGTTGTGCTCGGTCGCAGCAAGCACGCCGAGCAACTCCATGTAGTCGGGGTCGAACATGATGGTGTAGTTGCCGGTGCCCATATGCGCGCTGTGGGTGCCGCGCGGCGACACCGTGAAGCCGAGTTGCCGATAATTCCCGGCCGCCTTGTCGAGGTCCTTCACCATGACCACGGCGTGGTCGATACCGATGACGTTCTTGAGGGCCACTGTTCTTTCCCCGATTGCAAGCTGACCTTGGGCCGCGGCCGGCGGCCGCCGGTCCTGTCTACGCCGGACAGGCGGTCAAGTCATTTTCAATTCAGCGGCAGATGCGGAATTTCATTCCGCGCGACGCACCTCGTGTGGGAGCGTCAGCGCGCCCGCGCGATATAGGCGGCGAGGATGGCGCGCTCCTCGCCGGTCATTTCGGTGATGTTGCCCGGCGGCATGGCATTCGACCAGGCGGCCACACGGCCGATCAGGCGGATGTTGCGATGGACATGCTCGGGCGCGTCGAGCCGGATGCCTTTCGGGGGGGTCACGATGCCGGCCCAGACCGGCTCGGCCGCGTGGCACATGCTGCAGCGGGACATGACGATCTCCTCGACATGAGCGAGTGTCGGCTGTGCCGGCAGCGCGCCTGTCTTGACCTCGCGCGGGCCGGCCGCGGAGAGGAACAGGATCGCGACCACGCCGATTGCCGCCACGCCCCACACCCACCAAGGCGATCTGCGCCCCGCGTGTCGCTCGTTGAAGAAGTGGCGTATCGCCGGCCCCAGCGCCAGGATGATCGCGACGATGATCCAGTTGTAGCGCGTGGCGTAGAGCAGGGGATAGTGGTTGCTGATCATCAGCACGACCACGGGGAGCGTCAGATAGTTGTTGTGGACCGAGCGTTCCTTGCTCGCCTTGCCGAGTCTTGGATCGGGAGCCCGGCCCGCGATGAGGCTGGCTACGATCTTCTTCTGGTTCGGGATGATCAGCGCGAAGACGTTGGCGACCATGATGGTGCCGATGATCGCGCCGATCTGGTTGAAGGCGCCGCGGCCGCTCAGCACGTGGGTGAACGCGTAGGTCAGCGCGACCAGGAACAGATAGCCGCCGACGGCAAAGGGCAGCTCGCGCTGCGCAAGCCCGCTGCGGCAGGCGACTTCATAGAGCAGCCATGCCAGCGCGAGGCTCGCGAGGCTGAACAGGCCGGCCTGGACCGGCGTGAGGTCGAGGATCGATTTGTCCACCAGGAACAGATCGGCCTCGAGATAGTACACCACCACCATCAGCGCGAAGCCGGACAGCCAGGTGGTGTAAGCCTCCCATTTGAACCAGGTCAGCTCGTCCGGCATGCGGCTGGGCGCCACCAGGTACTTCATGATCCGGTAGAAGCCGCCGCCATGGACCTGCCAGGCCTCGCCCTGCACGCCATCGGGCAGGTCGCCCGTCAAGTTGCGCTTGGGCCTGAGGCTGAGGTCGAGGGCGATGAAATAGAAGGAACTGCCGATCCAGGCGATCGCGGCCACCACGTGCAGCCAGCGCAGCAGCAGGCTCGCCCATTCCGATATGACGGATCCCCACATCATCATCCCATCAATTGCGACAGCGATGCCGCAGCTTTGATGACCGCAGTCCCCGCCCATACAATGTGTCGCACCTATCTGAGGTGTTTTCCAGTACGATGGGTTGCACCCGATGCACATCGCGCGTGCATCAGCTGACATGGGATGCGGCAGAGCTTCGATCTGCCGCTGCTGTGGCGTCGATGGTCGAGATTGCAGGCCGGGAGGACACGTGAAGAGCAGAATTTTGTCCGTCGCACTATCCGCGGGGCTGCTGGTGGCAACCAGTGCGCGGGCCGAGCCGGTGCTGCGGGGCAAGGACGCCTATGGCGATTGGAAGTCCGACAAGCCAGGCACGGTCAGGCTGATCCGGCCGCAGGATCTGGTCAGGCCCGGCGCCACGCGGTCGGTCGCGAGCACCGCGCGCGTGGTGCCGCGTCCGCAGGACACCTCGCCCCAGGTGCCGGCCGGCTTCAGGATCGAGCTGTTCGCCGAAGGCCTGCGTGCGCCGCGCATCATACGCGTGGCGCCGAACGGCGATGTCTTCGTCGCTGAGACGCGCGCCGGCAACATCCGCGTGTTGCGCGCCGGCGAGGGCGGCAAGGTCGCGACCAGCGAGGTGTTCGCCAGCGGCCTGCGGCAACCGTTCGGGATCGCGTTCTTTCCGAACGGCGACAATCCGCAATGGGTCTACGTCGCCAACACCGACGGCGTCGTCCGCTTTCCCTATCAGGCCGGCGATCTCAAGGCGCGCGGCAAGGCCGAGACCATCGTGGCAAGCCTGCCGCATGACGGCGGCCACTCCACCCGCGATATCGTCTTCACGCCGGACAACAAGCGCATGCTGGTGTCCGTCGGCTCGCTCAGCAATGTCGCGGAAGGCATGGGCACGCCGCCGGGCGGGATGGAGGCGTGGTCGAAGACGCAGCCGCTCGGCGCGGTCTGGGCGAGCGAGACCGAGCGCGCCGCCGTGCTGGCCTTCAATCCCGACGGCAGGGAGCGCAAGATCTACGCCACCGGCATCCGCAACTGCGTCGGTCTCGCGGTCCAGCCGCAGAGCGGTCTGCCCTGGTGCTCGACCAATGAGCGCGACGGTCTCGGCGACGATCTCGTGCCCGACTACGTGACCGGTGTGAAGGAGGGCGCCTTCTATGGCTGGCCGTGGTTCTACATCGGCGGTAACGAAGACCCGCGCCATGCCGGCGCGCGGCCGGATCTCAAGGACAAGGTGACGGTGCCCGACGTGCTGATCCAGCCGCACTCGGCCTCGCTCGGCATGACCTTCTATCAGGGCACGCAGTTTCCGTCCGAATACCAGGGCGACGCCTTCGCCGCCGAGCACGGCTCCTGGAACCGATCCAGGCGCACCGGCTACAAGGTGATCCGCATCAAGATGACGGATGGCAAGCCGACAGGGGAGTACGAGGACTTCGTCACGGGGTTCGTGGTGAGCGATACCGAAGTGTGGGGCAGGCCGGTGGGTGTCGCCGTGGCGAAGGATGGATCACTGCTGGTCTCGGAGGACGGCAACGGCACGATCTGGCGGGTGACGCACTGACTTCACCCTCCCCTGGAGTGCCCTCCAGGGGAGGGTGAAGAGCGTCATCTACCTGAACACATGCAGCGCCGCATATTGCAGCAGCATGATCGCCTTGGCGTCGATGATGCGGCCGTCGGCGATCATCGCCAGGGCCTCGTCGATGCCGAGCTCCAGCACCTCGATGTCCTCGCCCTCGTGTTCGAGGCCGCCACCGTCGCTCACCCGCATCGAAGGCTCGTACTCGGCGATGAAGAAATGCAGCTTCTCGGTGATCGCGCCGGGGCTCATGAAGGCCTCGAACACCTTGTGGACGTGGTGCAGGCGATAGCCGGTTTCCTCCTCGGCCTCGGCGCGGATGCGCACCTCGGGGGAGGCATCGTCGAGCACGCCGGCGGCCGCCTCGATCAGGAGATCGTCGTAGCCGCGGATGAACGCCGGCAGGCGAAACTGGCGCACCAGGATCACGGTGCGCCGTGCAAGGTTGTAAGGCAGCACGGCGGCGGCGTTGTCGCGCTCATAGGTTTCCCGATGCTGCGTCTGCCATTCGCCATTGGCGCGCCGGTAGTCGAAGGTCGTGGTCTTCAGGGGAGTCCAGCCGTCAGAGAGCACGCGGACGTCCTTGATGCGGACGCGGTCGGAAATGGTCATGAAGCCTCTCTGTTTCTTCACCTCGCCCCGCTTGCGGGAGGGCAATCGCATATGACTTCCGAGCGGCAGTTTAGCAAGCGCCTCGTCCTTCGAGACGACCGCTTCGCGGTCTCCTCAGGATGAGGCTAAGCAGCGTTGGTGCCCGTTGAAACGCGTGCCGCGCACCAGGTCCTCATCCTGAGGGCCCGCCAACGGCGGGCGTCTCGAAGGATGGCCACAGGCGAGATCGCTCCCATATGCGATTGCCCTGCCGCAAGCGGGGCGAGGGGGCGCAGCTGCGTTCGCGATCGCATCTCAGTTGCCTGGCGCGGTCGCGCGGCCGTCGAGCCACTTCTGGAACATCACGGAGGTGGATTCCTCGAAGCCGAGCGAGCCGTAGAACGCGTTGGCCTGCGCGTTCTCGCGGCGGACCAGCAGCTGCAGTTTTGGAATTCCGGCGGCGCGCAGCCAGTCCTCTGCCGCAGCCATGATGACTCGGCCATGGCCGCGCTTCCGGCTGTCGGGGTCGACCGCGACGTAATAGACCCAGCCGCGATGGCCGTCATGGCCGACCATGACGCTCGCGACGATCGCGCCATTGTCGCGGCCGAGCAGCACGGTCGAGTTGTCGCGCTGCCGCGCCAGCGCGATGTCGGCATGCGGGTCGTTCCAGGGCCGCGTCAGTCCGCAGCGCTGCCACAGCGCGACGACCTTCTCGACATCGGCATCGGCGATGGCATCGATCGCAAGGGGGCTCACAGCACCTTCCCCGGATTCATGATGCCGAGCGGGTCGAGCATCGCCTTGATGGAGCGCATCAGCTCGATCGCGGTCTTGTCTTTCACCTCGGGCAGCTCGTCGCGCTTGAGCACGCCGATGCCGTGCTCGGCCGAGATCGAGCCGCCCATGCGCAGCACGATCTCGAACACCACCGCGTTCATCTCGTGCCAGCGCGCCAGGAAATCCGCGGTGTCGGCGCCGATCGGCTGGCTGACATTGTAGTGTAGATTGCCGTCGCCGAGATGGCCGAACGGCACCGGCCGCGCACCGGGGATCAGCTTCACCACGGCTTCATCGGCCTCGGCGATGAAGGCGGGCACGGCGGCGACGGGCACGGAGATGTCGTGCTTGATCGAGCCGCCCTCCGGCTTCTGCGCCGCGGACATCTCGTCGCGCAGCTTCCAGAACGCACCGCGCTGGGCAAGGCTCGCCGCGATCACGGCGTCGTCGACGATCTCGTCCTCCATGGCGCGGGCGAGGATCGTCTCGAGCGGCGTGCGGGCATCCTCGCTGGATACGGACAATTCCATCAGCACGTACCAGGGATGCTTCGCTTGAAGCGGATCGCGCACGTCGATGCCGTGCCGCACCGAGAAATCGACCGCCATCTCCGACAGCAGCTCGAAGCTCGTCAGCGCATTGGCGGCCTCGCCTTGCGCGATCGTCAGCAGCTTCAGCGCCGCCGCCGGCGACTTCAGCCCGACGAAGGCCGTCTCGATCGCCCGCGGCTTCGGAAACAGCCTCAAGGTCGCCGCCGTGATGATGCCGAGCGTGCCTTCGGCGCCGATGAAGAGGTTGTGCAAATTGTAGCCGGTATTGTCCTTCTTCAGCTTCGAGAGCGCATTGAGCACGCGCCCGTCGGCGAGCACCACCTCGAGGCCCAGCGCCATCTCGCGCGCGACCCCATAGGCGAGCGCCGCGGTGCCGCCGGCATTGGTCGAGAGATTGCCGCCGATGGTGCAGCTGCCCTCGGCGCCGAGCGACAGCGGAAAAAGCCGGTCGACTTCGGCCGCCTTCGCCTGCGCGATCTGCAGCACCACGCCGGCCTCGCAGGTCATGGTGTTGGAGGCGGTGTCGACCTCGCGGATCTTGTCGAGCCGGCGCAGCGACACCACCACCTCGCCATTGTGCGGCGTCTGCCCGCCGACGAGGCCGGTATTGCCGCCCTGCGGCACCAGCGCGATTCCGTGCGCGGAGGCGAGCTTGCAGATCGCGGACACCTCCGCGGTCGAGCCCGGGCGCAGCACCAGCGGCGAGCGGCCGTGAAACAGGTTGCGCTCCTCGGTGACGTAGGCCTCGATGTCGGATGCATCGGTGATCGCGTGCCTGTCGCCGACGATCCTACGGAACTGGTCGATCAATTCGGGCGCAAGCGGCGGGGTGGCTGATTTATTGACGTTCATTGTCGTGTCTCTTCTCAAGCTTCTTGTCTCAAGCGCCTTATCGGGCAACCGCGGCCCGCCGCAGCCGGTCGTTGATCGCTTCGCCAAGTCCTTCCTCGGGAATCGGCATCACCGCGATCCCTCGCGGGCCCTTCGCATCGAGGCTGCGAAGATAGCCGAACAGATTGGCGGCGGCTTCATCGAGATCACCGCTGGGCGATAAATTCATGACGGCGGCGGCAGCGTCAGCACCAGGCAGCCGCTCGGGGCCGAACGCCAGCAGCGCCTCGCCCGGCGCCACCTCGCGCGCATGGAGCCGCACGTCGGCGCGCGGCGCGTAGTGCGAGGCCAGCATGCCCGGCGCCAGCGGCTGGCCGTCGTCGCTTTCGGCCTCCATCGGCGGCCGCGCCAGCGGCGCGCCCAGCACCGCCTCGATCCGTTCGCGCGAGAGCCCGCCGGGGCGGAGCAGCATCGGCGCGTCGATGCAGCCGACGATGGTCGATTCGACCCCGACCGTAACAGGCCCGCCGTCGACGATCAGGTCGATCCGCCCCGACAAGTCGCTCTCGACATGGGCGGCCAGGGTCGGCGAGACGTGGCCGGAGATGTTGGCGGACGGCGCCACCACGGCCCCGCCAAAGGCGCGCAGGATCGCCTGCGCCACCGGATGTGCGGGGATGCGGATGGCGACCGTGTCGAGGCCGGCGGTGGCGAGATCCGCCACCGGGCAGTCGTCCGTCTTCGGCACCACCAGCGTCAGCGGCCCCGGCCAGAACGCCTCCGCAAGCTCCAGGGCGCGGGCATCGAACCGCCCGATCCGCTGCGCGGCCCTGAGGTCGGCGACATGGGCGATCAGCGGATTGAACGCCGGCCGCCCCTTTGCGGCGTAGAGATGGGCGATCGCGGTGGCATTGGCGGCGTCGGCGCCGAGCCCGTAGACCGTCTCGGTCGGAAACGCGACCAGCCCGCCGGCCGCAAGTCGCCGGGCGGCGGCTTCCGCGCCGGCCGCGCCGGCCGGCAAAATCAGCGTTTCAACACCCGTTTTCACAGGGACAAAATTCCTCGGCTCGGCCGCTTGCAGTGCGTCAAACCCGACGCTATAAGCCGCCTTCTTGTCGGAGTGTGGCTCAGCCCGGTAGAGCACTGCGTTCGGGACGCAGGGGTCGCAGGTTCGAATCCTGCCACTCCGACCAAATCTTCTAGAATTTTCAACGACTTACCTTTTTGCAGCTGATCACTGCGCGTTCCTTCGGTAAGACTACCCAGACGCAATGATCGCCACCTCTAAGACCACAAAAACTCTGAAGAATCGAGCGTTCAGGTAAGGCATCTGCGATGTCTACTGCGCTGTTCGACCAATCATTGTAGCACGGAAATACTGCATCCCTTCGCTGTGTGTGCGGTTGACCTTTACGCAGCAATTTGCCGCCGTCAAAGGCGAGCTTGCTCGATCTCCGTCCGCGCTGCCACGGCCGGCTGCGGACATCGTGGCCGGCAAGATCAGGGGGCGCGGCGCGATTGATGTGACGGCGCAGGATCGCCTCTCATGGCGGGATAGGCCGCAGGTCTGTTGGAATAGCCGAGGGCGGCGCCGATGGTTCGGGCCGCCTCCATCACGTGAACCGAATATTCCCTGATCTGCTTGCGCTTGATGCGCGTGTCGGGCCCGGACATGCCGATCGCTCCGACGAGCTCGCCGGAGCGACCGAGGATCGCGCAAGCGCAGGCCGCGATGCCCTCGCGCCACTCGCCGTGCAGCACGGAGGAGTAGCCCTGCGCGCGTGCCAGCTCGATGTCCTCGCGCAGCTCCTTGATCGTCGTGCGCGTCGTCTCGGTGTAGCGCCTGAGATGCGGGCGGAATCGCTCCAGGTAGTCGTCAGGCATGTATGCGAGCATCGCCTTCCCCGTCGCCATGGTGAACGCGGGGGCGCGCATGCCGACGCTCGTATGGGCGCGGATATGGTGCGCGCTTTCGATCTTGTCGACGTAGACGACGTCGGTATCCTCGAGCACGGACAGGTGAATGGTTTCGCCGGTTATCTCGGCGAGCTTCGTCATCGCCGGACGCGCGACGTTGATGAGGTCCATCCGGTGGATGACGTGGCTGCCGAGCGCCCAGATCTTGGTGGTGAGCTCATACATGCTGTGCGGGGGTATCTGGCGCACATAGCCTTGGGACTGCAAGGTCATCAGCAGCCGGTGCACGTTGCTCTTGGTGAGCTTCAGCTCGCTCGCGAGGTCCGTGACCCCACGAGGCTGCTCGCTCAGAGCAAGTGCTTCCAGGAGACGCAGTCCCTTGATAAAAGCCTTATCCATCCGCCAGCCGAAACAGAATGATCTTTCGTCCGATCTAGCATGGCCCGACCACCGGCCATAGCCCGCGATGGGGTAACCCCGATTCTTCCGGATCGGGGTTACCACGCGGGTCGGCCTGCCTATTGGGCCAGCAAGGCGTTGAGCTTCTCCTGCCCGTACTCCTCGTTGGTGGAGTTTCCGGCCGGGGACCGTGCGCCCCAATAATCCGGGCTCCACTCGATCGCCTTCGAGATGTTGTCCGGGTTGTTGGCCCAGTAGCGGGCGAGCTTCTTGTCGGTCGCCGCCTCGAACACGACCTTGGAGGGAAGGGCGACCGGGAAGGTCGAGGTGAGCTGCGCCGCGCGCTTGGGCTCGAGCCGCCAGGACAGCAGCTTCAGCGCGTTGTCGTAGTTCGGCGCTCCCTTGGGGATCGAGAAGAAGTCGTAGTAGACGAAGCCCTGATTGAAGGTCAGCTCGATCGGCGCGCCCTCCAGGGCGAGCTTGCTCATCGAACCGGTGTAGGCCATGCACATGTCGGCCTCGCCGTCGAGCAGCAGCTGCGGCGGCTGTGCGGCCGTCGTCCACCATTTGGCGATATGGGGCTTGATCTCCTTGATCTTCTTCAGCGCCCGTTCCATGTCGATCGGGTAGAGCTTGCTCTTCTCCACGCCGTCGGCCATCAGCGCCGCCTCGAATACGAAACGCGGCCAGGCGGGCATGCAGCGCCGGCCGGGAAATTTCTTCACGTCCCAGAAGTCGGCCCAGCTCGTCGGTACGTTTTCTCCCTTGTACTTGTCCTTGTTGTAGACGAGGCCGACGCCGATCACCTGCAATGCCACGCCCTTCTTGCGCTTCAGGTTGTCCGGCATCGCCGCCAGCGTCTGTTTCGCCGCCTCGGAAAGCTTGGAATAGTCGATATCGGCCAGGCAGCAGTCGCCGAGCAGCTTCGTTTCCTGGTCGAAGATGAACGTCAGATCCCATTGCGCCTTGCCGGCTTCGGCTTGCGCCTTGATGCGCGGGCCGCTACGGGCCTCCTGGACGGTGACGACCTTGATGCCGGTCTCCTTCTCGAACGGGTCGTACATGACCTTGCGCAATGCATCGCCATATCCGCCGCCCGGATCCTGCATGATCACGACGTTGCTCTGCGCCTGAGCCAGACCCGTTCCCATCGCGACGAACAGGGCCGAGGCCAATACGGAAGCCGATAGTCGCAAGCGTTTCATTCCCAGCATTTTCTCTTTCCTCCAGTTGAAATGGATCTGTGTCACGCCGCCTTCCGCGATGTGGCGAGAACGGGGCGTGCAAGGACGAGCCCTGCCACCACCAGCAGCACCTCCAGCGTCGAGACCACGGCCAGCACCGGATTGAGGCGATAGTTGATGTCGCCCCACAGCATGAGCGGAAGCGTCTTCAGCTCCGCACTCGACAGGAACAGCGTCAGCACCAGCTCGTCGAACGAATGCAGGAAGGCGAAGAACGTCGCCGCAGCGAGGCCCGGCATGATGGCCGGCAGCGTCACCAGGCGGAACACCGTCAAGGACGATGCGCCGTGGACGGCGGCCGCCTGTTCGAGCCTCGTATCGACGCCTTGAAGCGAAGCGGACAGGATCACCACGACGATCGGAAGGCCGCCGATCGCATGCGCGGCGGCGAGGCCGAAGACGGAGCCGACGAGATCGAAACGCAGGAACAGGCTGTAGAGCGACAGGCCGAGCACAACCGGCGGGACGATGATCGGGCTCACCAGCAGCAGCATGATGGCGGACTTGCCGCGGATTGAGCTCCTGACGATGCCGAGCGCCGCCGACGCGCCCAGCACGATCGCAATGCCGGCCGACATCGCCGCGACGATCAGGGATGTCCAGAACGCTCGCATCCAGTTCGAATCGGAGAAGAACTGCTCGTACCAGCGCAGTGAAAAGCCCGGCGGCGGGAAGGTCAGATAGCTTGCACTGCTGAAGGAGATGATCATCACCACGATGATCGGCAGGATGAGAATGGCGATGACCAGGCCGCCCATCAGGCGAACGGTCCAGGTCCCGCAGCTCGCGGGCAGGCGCCCGAACAGCCTCAGGAGCGGCCAGCCGATCAGATCGGCGGCCGAGGCGCCGAGACTGCGGCCGCTGGCACCTGCCGCCCGCCGGTTCGTGGCTTTCGGCGTTGCCTCCGTCAGCTTGCGGCCGCCCCAGATGAACTCGAAGCCGAGGAAGCGTCCGGCCACCGCGACCACGGCCAATGTGATCGTCAGCAGCACCACGCCCAGGGCCTGCAGGAATCCCTCCGATGTCACCGAGTCTGCCTGCTGGGTGATATGCATCGCAAACATCTGGTCACCGGGGCCCCCGAGCAGGGTCGGCGTAATGAAGAAGCCGATCGCGGCGACGAAGACCAGCAGGAAGCCGGCGCCCATGCCGGGCAAGGTCAGCGGCAGCAGCACGCGCCAGAAAGCCGCAATGGGCCCGGCGCCGCTCGCGAGCGCCGCGCGGGTCAGGCTTTGGTCAAGACGCGCCACGCTGGAATAGATCGTCAGCACCATCAACGGCAGAAGCACCGCGGTCATGCCGAGAAGCACCGTGCCGCGATTGAACAGAAGCTGCACGGGCTCGCTCAATATGCCGACCGAAACCAGCAGCTTGTTCACCGGCCCGTTGCGGCCGAGCAGGACCATCCAGGCATAGGTCCGGATCAGGATGGCGATGAAATAGGGCAGCACGATCGCGGTCGCGATCAGGACCTGGGCGATGCCGCGACTGCGGTGAATGAGCAGCGCGGTCGGATATCCGAACAGCAGGCACAGGCCGGCGACCGTGACCGAGATCTGCATCGTGCGGACGAGCGAATCCCAATAGAGCGGTATCGCGAAGACCCGCGCGAAATACGACGACCACGACGGCCCGCTCACGCTGATACGGACGAGATCGATCAGCGGGAGGAGATAGATGAAGGCCAGGAAGGCAAGCGCGGGCAGGAGCAGCAGCGCCGGATCCTTCAACCTCCTGACGAGATCGAGATCCGCAGGGCGGTCCGCCTGGGCGACGATCGATGCCGAGGTCATGCAAGCACCCAGCAGTCCGCGGCGCCCCAGCTCGCGTGGAGGCGATCCCCGACGGCCGGCAGGGGCCGGTCGGCCATGTCGGTGCACCGGATCAGGAGCGGTTCTCCGCCCTCCATTTGCGCCTCGATCCGCAGGATCTCGCCGAGGAAGATCGCGGACGTGACGCTGACGGGCACGGAATTCGCAGTCGGCTCGTTCGACACGGCGATGCGTTCCGGACGCACGAGCACGGTTGCGCGCCCGACGTCGATCGTGTCCCGGCTTTCGGCGCTGAACACGTATCCTGCACGGTTCTTCATCGTCAGCGTCGATCCGCGCTTCTGCAGAATCTCCGCATCGACCAGATTGCTCTCGCCGACGAACGAGGCGACGAAGCGATCGGTCGGATGTCGATAGATGTCCAGCGGGCGGCCGATCTGAACGATCCTGCCGGCGTTGAGCACCGCGATGCGGTCGCTCATGGTCAGGGCTTCGCCCTGATCATGCGTGACGAACAGGATCGTGCTGCCGATGGTCTGGTGAAGGTCGCGGATCTCGATCTGGATCTGCTCGCGCAACCGCCTGTCGAGGGCGCTGAGCGGCTCGTCCATCAACACGACCTTGGGCCGCCTGACGATGGCGCGGGCGATCGCGACGCGCTGCTGCTGCCCGCCCGACATCTGGGAAGGAGACTTCGTCGCATGCTCCGTCAGGCGCATGATCTCCAGCGTTTCGGCGACGCGTCGATCCGCCGTGGCTCGGTCGACGCCCGCCATGCGAAGCGGAAACGCGACGTTCTGGCTGACCGTCATGTTCGGAAACAGGGCGTAGCTCTGGAACACCATGCCGAAGCCGCGCTTGTGCGTGGGCACGTTGTGGACCGGCTTGCCATCGACGAGGATCTCGCCGCTGTCGAGGCTCTGGAAGCCGGCCACGAGATTGAGCAGCGTCGTTTTTCCGCTGCCGGAGGGGCCAAGAAGCGTGATGAATTCGCCGGGCTCGATGTCGATGCTGATCCGGTCGACGGCATGAAAGCTGCCGTAGGTCTTCACCGCGTCGCGGACGGCGATGCTCGATCCGATCGCGTCGCGTTCCCGGAGGCGGCCGGTCGGCAATGTCCGACCGTTCGCATCGCCGGAGCGCATCGTGCGCTGAGCCGCGGGCTCACCCATTCTTTCCTCCCAACGTGTTCTATATTGTAGAACGATATTCCAATTATTGTTGGCGTGGCGCGCCGTCTTGTCAAGTCGAGCTGACCGATCGCCGCGCAATGGCGCGCCGCCCGCGACCGGCCGCGCAATCGGGAGCCCTGCAAATACAGGCTTCGCAGCGAAGCCAGATTGACAGCGCCGTCGAAATCCGCCTAACATAAATTTGGAATTACGTTCTACAATATAGAACACGACAGGGAGGATGATGGTGTTGAGCGAGCCTCGCGTGATGGCGAAGCACATCGAGCCGGGCATGCGCGTGGCGCTGCCGGTCGACTATGCCGGCGTCTCCATGGCCATGACGCAGCCGATCATCGAGCGTGGCGCGGGCGATCTCGATCTGGTCTGCGTGCCAACCGGCGGATTGCAGGTCGACCAGCTTGTCGGCGCGGGTCTGGTCCGCTCGGTGGAGACCAGCGCCGTCTCGCTGGGTGAGGCGGGTGGTGCGCCCCGGTTCAACGCTGCGGTCAAGGAAGGCGCCGTTCGATTGAAGGACGCGACCTGTCCAGCCATCCATGCCGGCCTGATGGCGGCGCAGAAGGGCAGTCCCTTCATGCCGCTCCGGGGGCTGATCGGAACGGACCTGCTCCGCCATCGCGACGATTGGCGCGTCGTCGACAATCCGCTGGCGGACGGAGGCGATCCGATCGTGCTGATTCCGGCCATCAAGCCCGACGTCACGATCTTCCACGTGCCCATGGCAGATCGCTTCGGCAATGTCTGGATCGGACGGCGACGCGAGCTTGCCGCGATGGCTTACGCCTCGCGCATCGTTCTGGTCACGGTGGAACGGGTCGTCGAGGAAAATCTGCTTGCGGACGAGATGAGCGCCGCCGGCGTGCTGCCGGCGCTCTACGTCACGGCGGTCGCGCGCGCTCCGAAGGGGGCGTGGCCCTACGGTCTGTGGGGTGAATACCCGGCCGATAGCGCGGAGATCGCGCGCTATGCGAAGGCCGCGCGAACGGCCGACGGCTTCTCGGCCTACATGGCCCGGGCGCAGATGGAGTCCGCGTGATGACCGAGGTCCTCCCTCGCGAAGTGCTGATCTGCACGATCGCGCGGCTGCTCGATGGCGTCAGGCATGTCGCGGTCGGAGCCTCGTCTCCCATTCCCGCCGCCGGCGCGATGCTGCTGCGTGCAATGAAGCAAGCGGGCGGCGCGGCCGGCCCACGCATCTCCATCCTCGGTTCTGTCGAGCACAATTTCTTCACCAACGGTTCGGCGGAATTGTTCGATTGCGCGGGCCAGGGCCGGATCGATGCGTTCTTCCTCGGCGGCGGCCAGATCGACGGCGTGGGCAACGTGAACCTCGTCGGGGCCGGGGACTATCCGCGCTCGACCGTGCGCTGGCCGGGCTCGTTCGGGTCGGCCTATCTCTATTTCGTCGTGCCGCGAGTCATCCTGTTCCGCGAGGAGCATACCCCGCGCGTCTTCGTCGAGAAGGTGGACTTCATCAGTGCCCCGGGTGTCAGCCCTGAGGGAGTCTTCCGGAGCGGCGGTCCCATCGCCCTCTTGACCGGCAAGGGCCTCTTCCGCTTCGACAAGACGCGGCCGGGGTTCGAGCTGGAGAGCGTCCATCCCGGGCACGATCTTGCGGAGATCAAGGAGGCGACCGGCTTTCGGTTCGCCCATGATGCCGAGCCGCGGCAGACTGCGCTGCCCGATCGATCGACGCTCGACTTGCTCCGCGGCCGCGTCTTCGACGAGCTCGCCGAGACCTATCCGGAATTCGCCGCGCAGATGCGGCGCGATCTCGTGGCGGTCGACGCATGAGCAGGATCAAGCGGGTCCCGCATTGCAGTCATTGGGGTGCGTACACGATCCTGGTCGAGGATGACCGCATCGTCGGCGTGGAGCCGTTCGAGCACGATCCCGCGCCGTCCCCGATCATCCATTCCATTGCCGAATGGGCCAACCCGCAGCGCCGCGTGCTGCGGCCGATGGTTCGTTCCGGCTGGCTGGACAAGCGCGAGAAAAGCGATCGCCGTGGACGCGGCCGGGAGAAATTCGTGCCGGTGAGCTGGGACGAGGCGACGACGCTGGTCGCCGACGAAGTGCGCCGCGTCGCCGGCACGTTCGGCAACGCCTCGATCTTCGCGGGGTCTTATGGCTGGACCAATTCCGGCCGCCTGCATCATGCGTCTTCGCTTCTGAAGCGCATGCTCAATCTGGTTGGCGGCTTCACCAGGCACGTCGACACCTATTCCATCGCGGCGGGTCCCGTGATCCTGCGCCACACGCTGGGCAGCGACGACGCATGCGGCGGCCGCGCCAATACGCTCGACACGATCGCGCAGCACACCGGGACGCTGGTGGTGTTCGGCGCTCTGTCGCCGCGAACCGCGCAAAACGAGGCCGGAGGAATTGGCAGCCATCGCCTTGAGACCTATCTCAGGAAAATCGTCGAGCGCGGCGTCAAGGTCATTCACGTCTCGCCCCTGAAGGACGATCTGCCCGACTGGGTCGATGCCGACTGGTGGCCGATCCGGCCGAACACGGACGCTGCGCTGATGCTCGGCCTTGCCGGCGAGATCGTGAAGGCGGGCCGGCACGATACCGATTTCCTCGCGCGCTGCACCAGCGGCGCGGATCGCCTGCTTGGCTATCTGGAAGGCAAGACGGATAGCGTGCGCAAGGAGGCTGTGTGGGCCGCGGGCATCTGCGGCCTCGATGCGGACAGGATCGCGGAGCTGGCAAGGCGCCTGGTCGACACGCGGAGCATGCTGACGGTGAGCTGGAGCCTCCAGCGCGCCCATCACGGCGAACAGCCGTTCTGGGCGGCGCTCGGGCTTGCATCGGTCGTCGGCCAGATCGGATTGCCGGGCGGCGGCGTCGGCTACGGCTACGCTTCCCTGGGGGGCGTGGGAGCCCCGCTCAACCTGGGCAGGTCTCCAGCTATCTCACAACTGGCCAGGCCGATCGACAGCTTCATCCCGGTGGCGCGGATCAGCGACATGCTGCTCAATCCCGGCAGTCCATTCAGCTATGAAGGCGAGATCCGCACCTATCCGGATACGAGGCTGGTCTATTGGGCGGGCGGCAATCCCTATCACCATCATCAGGATCTCAATCGCCTGTCGGAAGCCTGGACGAGGCCCGAGACGATCATCGTGCAGGACCCGATGTTCACGGCGACAGCCCAGCGGGCCGACATCGTGCTGCCCGCAACCACGTCGATCGAGCGCAACGATATTGCCGGCAACAGGCGTTCCGACTTCATCCTGGTGATGAAGAAGGCGATCGAGCCGCTGGGCGAATCCCGTTCCGACTTCGCGATCTTCGACGCGATTGCAGGCAAGCTCGGAGTGGCCGATCGCTTCAACGAGGGCCGCGACGAGATGGGCTGGATCCGGCATCTCTACGAAGCCTGCCGCGGCGACGCCTCGGAGCGTCTCGGCTTCGCGATGCCGGATTTCGATGCGTTCTGGGAAGCCGGCCATGCCCGCTGCCCGGTCAAGGCAGAGCACACCTTCCTGGCCGACTTTCGCAACGAGCCGGAGGCGCATGCGCTCAGGACCGAAAGCGGAAAGATCGTGCTCGGCAGCGAGAGGCTGGCCAGGCTGGACTATGCTGATTGCCGCTCGCATCCCGCGTGGATCGAGCCGGCTGAATGGCTCGGCAACGCCGCCGACGCCGGCCAGATGCACCTCATCTCGCACCAGCCGGCTGGCCGCCTTCACAGCCAGCTCGAAACCGGGGCATCGAGCCGGGCCATGAAGCGCAATGGCCGTGAGCAGGCTCGCCTTCATCCCGACGACGCGGCAGCTCTCGGCATCGCCGACGGCCAGACGATCCGCATCTGGAACGGCCGCGGGGAATGCCTTGCGACCGCGGAGGTCACCGGCAAGGTCCGCCAAGGCGTGCTGGTGCTCCCGACCGGCGCCTGGTTCACGCCGACAGGCAATAGCGGCCTCGAGGTCGCCGGCAATCCGAACGTGCTCACGCTCGATATCGGCACGTCTCAATTCGGCCAGGGCTGTTCGGCTCACACCTGCCTCGTGCGGGTCGAGCCGCACGCCGCCGATCGGCGCGATGCGTTCGAGGCCTATCAGGAAACGCTTGTCGCGCTCGCGGCAATTTAACAGGAGCTTGGAAAACATGTCTGCGTCCGCCATCAGCCGCTTTCCCGTCCCCGACATCGCAAAGCTCCCTACGGATATCCGCTCGCGCATCGAGGCGGTTCAGGAGAAGTCCGGCTTCGTCCCCAACGTCTTCCTGACGCTCGCGCATCGTCCGGACGAGTTTCGGGCGTTCTTCGCCTACCACGACGCGCTGATGGACAAGCCCGGCCCGATCACCAAGGCCGAGCGCGAGATGATCGTGGTGGCGACCAGCAGCGCCAATCAATGCCAGTATTGCGTCGTCGCGCACGGCGCCATCCTGCGCGTACGGGCGAAGAATCCGCTGATCGCGGACCAGGTCGCGGTCAATTACCGCAAGGCCGACATCACCGCCCGGCAGAGGGCGATGCTCGATTTCGCGATGAAGGTCTCGGCGCGCGCCTATGAGGTGGACGATTCCGACATCCAGGATCTGAAGGGACACGGATTCACGGAGGAGGACGTCTGGGACATTGCGGCCATCGCTGCATTCTTCGGCATGTCGAACCGCCTCGCCAACGTCACCAGCATGCGTCCGAACGACGAGTTCTACGCGATGGGACGCTGAACGCCTCGGACGAAGACTGCAATGGTATCGCTTGTCATCGACAGTCGCTTCCGTGGACCGCCGCACTCCGGCAACGGGGGCTATGTATGCGGACGTCTCGCAAGGCACGTCGCCGCAGATGCCGAGGTGACGTTGCGCGCACCGCCACCGCTGGAGCGGGCGCTCGACATCCTGACGGGGGCCGACGGCGGGATCGAGTTGCGCGAGAACGACAGGCTGCTCGCGACGGCGCGTGTAACGGGCATCGATGTGCCGGACGTTCCCAAAGTGAGCTACGAAGCCGCGGAAGAGGCGGTCGGCAGAACACCTTATGACGAGCAGACCCACAACCTTCCGACTTGCTTTGTCTGCGGCCCCGCCCGCGCCCATGGCGACGGTCTCCGGATCTTCGCAGGTCCGCTGCAGGCGGGGTCGGTCCCGGGCAGGCCTGTCGTGTTCGCGGCGTCCTGGGTACCTCATGGCAGCCTGTCCGGCGAGGACGGCCATGTCGCGCCCGAATTCGTCTGGGCCGCTCTCGATTGCCCGACCGGTTATTGCAGCGTCGGCGCCCGTCACCTGGGATTGAACGGTGACGAAACCGCCCTGCTCGGACGCATGGCGGCGCGGATCGATCGCCGGCCACGCCCCGGCGATCGTTGTGTGGTGGCGGCCTGGCCGACCGGCCGGGAAGGCCGCAAGCTCTTTGCCGAGAGCGCCTTGCTGAGTTCGGAGCAGGAGGTCCTGGCGGTCGCGCGAACGACGTGGCTGCTGGTCGACCGGCAGGTTCAGCTCGGAGCAATCGCATGAACGAGAATGGGAGCAGCGTATGACCAGCCGCGAAGCGGAGCTCGAGCTTCGTCAGTCCATCATCGACGCGTGTCGCGAGATGGCGGCGCAAGGCATCAACCAGGGGACGTCCGGAAACATCAGCGTCCGAACCGACGGCGGCATCCTGCTCACGCCGTCCGGTCTTCCATACGACCGCATGAAGCCTGAGGACATCGTGGCGATGAAGTGGGACGGCTCATGGACCGCGTCGGCCGGCAACGTTCCGTCGACGGAATGGCGCTTTCACCTCGACATCCTGAAATCGAAGCCGGAGGTCGGCGCCGTCGTTCACGCGCATCCGATCTTCTGCACCATCATCGCGATCATGAATCGCTCGATCCCGGCGATCCACTACATGATCGCCGCGGCTGGCGGCAACGACATCCCCTGCGCGCCGTACGCGCAATACGGCACGGCGGAGCTGTCGCAGGCGGCCCTGGACGCGCTTCGCTATCGCCGCGCCTGCCTGCTCGCACATCACGGGCTGATCGCCATCGGTCCCAATTTGCGCAAGGCCATGTGGCTTGCGGTGGAGGTCGAGGTGCTCGCCAAGCAGTATCACGGCTGTCTTCAACTTGGCTCTCCTCCGCTGCTGCCGGACGAGGAAATCGACAGCATCTTGAAACGATGGGGGCAGTACGGCCTGCGCGATAGCGACGGCGCGCCCAAGATCCCCCAGCGTTCGAGCTAGATCACGATCAAACCACTATCCTGCGAGAACTCATGGCTCACTCTCACGACGTCAGCGTCTGCGGCACTTATATTCTGGACATTCTGGGGGTCCCGGTGACCGAGATTCCGCCCGGTGGCGGCCGCCTGCTGATCGAGGAAATTCGGCTCGCGGTCGCGGGCACCGCCGGCGGAACGGTTGTTCCTTGCGCGCGTCTCGGTCTGAAGGCGCTCGCGGTCGGCGCCGTCGGCTCCGACGAGAAGGCGGACTGGATGCTCAACGCGCTGGAGCGTGAAGGCATCGACATCTCTCTCATGGAACGGATGGCCGACAGTCCGACCTCGGCCACGATCCTGCCGATCCGGCCCGACGGATCGCGCCCGGTCATGCATGCAAGGGGCGCCTCGGCCCGCTGGCGGATCGCGCCCGAAACGCAAAAGGCCGCCTGCCGGAGCAAGATTCTGCATCTCGGCGGGGTTGGCTCCCTGCTTGCGATGGACGGAGCGCCTTCCGTTGCATTGCTGCAGGACGCGAAGGCCGCCGGTTGCACGACGACGCTCGATCTCATCCAGGCGCGGCGTGAAACGCTGGCGCTGGTCGAGCCGTTGCTGCCCTATGTCGACTTCTTCATGCCGAGCATCGACGAGACCAGCGCCATGGTCGGAACCGACGATCCCGCCGCGTGCGCGCGGTTCTTCATCGACAAGGGAGCGGGGGCCTGCGCCATTTCTCTCGGAGCCGACGGATCGTTTGTGATGACGCGCGACGGACGTCAGTTCACGGTGCCGGCATTCGAGGTCGCGGTCCG
This sequence comes from Bradyrhizobium sp. CCBAU 53415, assembly GCF_028128735.1. Lineage (NCBI taxonomy): Bacteria > Pseudomonadati > Pseudomonadota > Alphaproteobacteria > Hyphomicrobiales > Nitrobacteraceae > Bradyrhizobium > Bradyrhizobium sp. CCBAU 53415. Next base: position 498,142 of record NZ_LBJF01000001.1, read on the forward strand.
CGATACCTCGGGATGCGGCGATTCCTACACGGGCGGCTTCATCGCCGGTCTCGCCCGCGACTGGGACCTGCTCGACTGCGCGAAGCTTGCGACCGCGACGGCCGCGATCGTCGCGACGGGTCTGGGTTCAGGCGCCAATCTCGTATCGTTCGAGGAGACCGTGAAGGCCATGAACACGCTCCCGGTCCGCAAGTCTGCTCGCGCCTGACCTTTTCATGCCATCACAAGAATTCATCCGAACAACAGGGGAGAACGCAACATGGCCCGACATGCGATCGTGACGGGAGCAAGCCGCGGAATCGGCCGTGCGATAGCCATTGGCCTTGCAAGGCGCGGATACGATCTCGCGCTGACCGACATCGCGGCCCAGGAGAAGGTCCTCCCTGAGACCGTTGCTGAGGTCAGCAAGCTCGGCCGCCGCTGCATTCCGGTGCTGGGCGACGTCAGCGACATCGGTGATTGCAGGCGGGCGGTGGCCGAGGCCGTGCAGGGTCTCGGCCACATCGATGTCCTCGTCAACAATGCGGGGATCCTCAGGCTGGCGACCATCGACGAACTGACGACCGATACGTGGGATCAGACCTTCGCCGTCAACACCCGCGGCGTCTTCCAGATGACCCAGGCCGTGGTGGCGCATATGAAGGAGCGCAAATACGGACGGATCGTCAACATCGCCTCGCTCGCCGCCCGAACGGGCGGTCCGGGACAGTCCCACTACGCGGCATCGAAGTCGGCCGTGGTTGGATTCACCCGCGTCTCGTCCATGGAGTTCGGAGGCCACGGCATTACCGTCAATGCCGTATGTCCGGGGATCATCGTGACGGAGATGGGCATGAACAATCTCCGCGATCCGGAGCGGGTTGCCTATTTCGAGAAGGTCACGGACCTGCATCGTCTCGGCCAACCGGAGGATGTCGTCGGTCCGGTCGCGTTCTTTGCGTCGGACGATTCCGCGTTCGTAACCGGCCAGGCCCTCAATGTGGACGGGGGGATATTCTACAGTTAGGCCGATGCCGGTCCGTCTGACGCCGCGCCAGTTCGGCGAGTCCAACGACAGGCTTGCCGAAATGGTCGCGGAGGCTCCGCAAAAATATGCGTCGCCTGCGCACTGGTGGCAGATCCTACCTTCTCGCCACCAGCACCCCCACCAGGAACGCCACCATCAGCGACGGCAGCGGCGCCTCGCGCACCATGCCGCGAACGAGGTCCGGCCAATGCTGCTTCGGGACCGGTCTCCGCGATCGCACGTTCGGCGCCGGCTCGATGCCCCAGCTCGATGCGAGCTCGGCGATCTCGCTTTGCGCCAGACGCACATCATCACGGACGCGGAACACGGCCGTCTCCCATCGCTCGCGCGGCGCGTGCCGCATCAGCGTCTCGACGGCGGTGCGCAGCGTCATCTCGCCGTAGCCTTGCACCCGCACCGACTCCTCGGGGTCGGACGTCATGCCAAATCCCTCACAGCGCCAGCTTCTTCACAACGCAAAGTGGCGCGAGATGGGCTCGCGTCAGGTGCCTGCTCATGATCTTGCTCCATGCTCTGCATGGAAATTGCGGTGGCGGAACTTGGTTCCTCGCGCCGGGTGCGAATCGGCGGGCGCCGGCTATTTCCGCAGCAATTCGCTCAACGTCGCCGTCGCCTCGGCGCAGCGGAGGTCGTCGATCTCGCGCGACAGGTTGAGTGCGCACGCTCTCAGCTCTTCCAGCTTCCAGCTGTCCGGATGCTGATGTTCGAGCTGACCGAGACGCTTGTTCAGATCGTCCAACCTCGATTGGAGCTGCCCGATGCTGGCCGCCCCATTCACTTTCCAAACGCGTTGTGCACGCATCGTCGTTCCCCTGAGAGTCTCACGGCGTTGTGAGAGCGGTTCGTGGCCGGAATGGGAGTTTGTTTTGTCCGGCTTCAGATCGTGGGGAACCGTTGCAGATCGGCAACGAAGTTCCCGGAGTTTCCGGTGCGCGCGCCTGGCGCCGCACGATGATACCCGTAGGCACGGATCTTGATTGTGGCATCAGGACGAGGGACCGAGGTGGCCTGTGCGTGCGGTGCATCGCTGGATAGGCTCAGGCCCGACGCACTCGGAAAAGCGAAGGAATGACGCGTGGCGAGATTTGTGACGATTGCAGCCGGCCAGCTCGGCCCGATCGCGAGGAGCGAGACCAGGACCGCGGTGATGGCGCGGCTGATGAAATTGATGCGCCAGGCCCGGGCTTGCGGCTGCGACCTGATCGTTTACCCCGAGCTGGCGCTGACCACGTTCTTTCCACGCTGGTATTTCGAGCAGCAGGCCGAGATCGACAGCTTCTTCGAGCGCGAGATGCCGGGCCCTGAAACGCAGGCCTTGTTCGAGCTCGCGCGCGAGCTCGGGATCGGCTTTTGCCTCGGCTATGCCGAGCTGACCGCCGAGGCCGGAATTGTCAGGCGCTACAACACCTCCATCCTCGTCGACAAGAGCGGCACGATCGTCCTGAAGTATCGCAAGGTCCATCTGCCCGGGCATGCCGAGCACGAGCCGTGGCGCGAGTTTCAGCACCTGGAGAAGCGCTACTTCGAGCCGGGCAGCGGCTTCGGCGTCGTCGATGCTTTCGGCGGCGTGATGGGCATGGCGATCTGCAACGATCGCCGCTGGAGCGAGACCTATCGCGTGATGGGCCTCCAAGGGGTCGAGATGGTGATGATCGGCTACAACACGCCAGTGCACAATCCGCCCGCGCCCGAGCACGACGATCTCTCGCTGTTTCACAATCATCTGGTGATGCAGGCCGGCGCCTACCAGAACGGCACCTTCGTGGTCGGCGTCGCCAAAGCCGGAGTCGAGGAAGGCGTCGACCATATCGGCGGCAGCTGCATCATCGCGCCCTCCGGCGAGATCGTCGCGGCCTGCACGACCAAGGGCGACGAGATCGCGCTGGCACGCTGCGATCTCGACCTCTGCAACTCCTACAAGCGCACCACCTTCAATTTCGACGTTCATCGCCAGCCGCATGCGTATGGAATGATCGTGGAGCGGAAGGGCGCGACGACGATGGCGGATGGGACGCCGGTGTCCTCGAAGGGGTGACACTCTCCCTCCCGTCATTCCGGGGCGATGTGCAGCATCGAGCCCGGAATCCCTCGGGCTGCAAGACATGCTGTGAGATGGATTCTCAGATGCGCAATTGCGCGTCATGGCTCGCGATATCGTCGCGCTCCGGGATGACGCGGCTGTTTCGCTCGTCGTCAACCCCTTCCTGCGAAAATATTCCGCTTTACCGAAATTCGGAAATGACGTATGTGTCGCCCATCCCGGCTCATCCTCGAGGGGCGATCATGTGGTCGTCATTTTCGCGAGCCGGGCTTGCGGTGGACGCGGCAGCGTCGTGTGCGAGATGTCAGGGGCAGGGCGGATTGCTCTCCGTGAGCCCTAGACTGCGTGCGGACGAGCGGCGCTGACAGGTTCGTCTCGTCTGTAAGTTCGCGGCTCCGTCGACGGGGCCGGGAAAACTGCGGCGACATGGCGGGCCGCGCGTACGGCAAAACCGTGTGGTCCTGGCCGTCGTTGCTACGGTCAAGCTCTTGCGGAGGCGGCTCTTGCGTCAACCGGCGCGGTGCCGGTGAATTCCGCGGGGGCGAGGGAGGCCAAAGGAAAGTTCGGCTCCCGGGAGAGCACGGCATAAGCCGTCCGACCATCGCGCAGGGAAGGCCGTGTGTACGGCTACACCTGTATGCTGCTGTGCGGTTCTTCCTGCGTGTGCAATTCGCGCAGCGGACCGCGGGTGCCGGCCGGCACCCGGCCTTCTCTGCGCCCTCTTGGCTTGGAGGGTGGAGTGACCAGGCAAAGCTCGGGCGAAACGCGCCGCGAGAATGCGAAGGCATGTCCGCGGCCACATCCACCGTCATTGCGAGGAGCGTAGCGACGAAGCAATCCAGAATCCCTCCGCGGAAAGACTCTGGATTGCTTCGCGGAGCCTGTCATCGGGCGGCGCTTCGCGCCGACCCGGTGGCTCGCAATGACGAGGAGGAGAGAGCGTGTGCCATACTCCACTCTCGTGCCCCGGACGCAGCGCAGCGTCTCTTCGACGGTGCGCTGCTGAGCCGGGGCCCATATCGTTGTTGTCGTACCGTGTGGCCCTGGGTCCCGGCTCTGCGCCGCAACGCTGTCGCGTTGCAGCTTGTCCGGGACACGAGCGAGAGCGGCGTCTTCAGAGCCGTCGAATCCTCTCCTTGAGCTGCTCACAACCACGTGTCTTTATTCGGAAACGATCATTTCCTATTATCCCGCGATGCAAAAAGCCGCCCGCCGATCCCAGTCTGCCCGGCCGCCCGGCCGCCCCCGGGAGTTCGACATGGACACCGCGCTCGACCGCGCCGTGCGCGTGTTTCGCGAGCGGGGCTATCATGCCACCTCGATCGGCGACCTCACCGCTGCGATGCGGCTGGCCACCGGAAGCGTGTACAAGGCGTTTCGCGACAAGCATGCGGTGTTTCTCGCCGCCTTCGAGCGCTACACGGCGCTGCGCCAGGAGCAGACCCGCAGCGCGGCCAGGCGCGGCACAAGCGGGCGCGAGCAGATCCGCAACGTGTTGCTGTCCTATGTCGAGCACTCCCAGGGCGTCGAGGGACGGCGGGGCTGCCTCGTGGTCGGCAGCGCCGTCGAATTGTCCGCGCGTGATCCGGTGGTCGCCGCCCGCGTCAGCGCGCAGCTCGCGACCAACGAAAAGTTCATCGCCGGCCTCATTCACGAGGGGCAGGCCGACGGCTCCATCCCCCGCCATGTCCGCGCCGACGACACTGCGCGGCTGATGATCTGCATCACGCAGGGGATGCGCGTCGTCGGCAAGGCGCGGCTGCCGCTCGACGGGGAGCGTCTCGTCGGTGTCGCGATGAAGCTGCTCGCCTGAAATTTTTGTCATTTTAGGGAATGGTCATTCCCTAAACCTATCTGGAGTCCATGCGAATGACGATGAATGCCACGATCGAGACCGCACCCGAACCGGATGCGGTGTCGCAGCGCCTGACTTTCGTGCTCGCCGCGGCCTGTGGCATGGTCGCCGCCAACATCTACTATGCCCAGCCGCTGATCGCCCCGATCAGCGCCGCGCTCGGCCTGTCGCATGCGGCGGCGGGGCTGATCGCCACCATGACACAGATCGGGTACGGCACCGGGCTGCTGCTCATCGTGCCGCTCGGCGATCTCGTCGAGAACCGCGCCCTGATCTGCTCGGTGATCACGCTCGGCGCCGCGGCGCTGCTCGCCGCCGCCTTCGCCACCCATGCGCTGCCGTTCCTGATCGCCGCGCTGTTCATCGGCCTCGGCTCGGTCGCCGTGCAGATCATCATTCCCTATGCGGCGCATCTGGCGCCCGCAGCCATCCGCGGCCGCGTCGTCGGCAACGTCTCGACCGGCCTGATGCTCGGCATCATGCTGGCGCGTCCGGTGTCGAGCTTCGTCACCGCAGCCCTGTCGTGGCACGCGGTGTTCTTCTGCTCGGCGGCGCTCATGGTCGTGCTCGCATCCGTGCTCTGGATGACGCTGGCGAAGCGCAAGCCGGTGACGGGGATGCACTACGGCGAATTGTTGCTGTCGATGCCGCATCTGGTGCGGGCCACGCCGCTGCTGCGGCGCCGCGCGCTCTATCAGGCGAGCCTGTTCGGCGCCTTCACCCTGTTCTGGACGGTGGCGCCGCTGCAGCTCGCAGCCGAATTCGGCTTCTCCCAGCGCGGCATCGCGCTGTTCGCGCTGGCCGGCGTCGCCGGCGTGTTCGCAGCTCCCATCGCCGGACGGCTCGCCGACCGCGGCCATAGCCGGATCGCGACGCTGGTCGCGATGCTGCTCGCGGCCGCCGGCTTCCTCGTGACCTATGTCGGCGCGCCCGGCTCGACGCTGAATCTCGCCTGCCTGGTGGTGGCTGCGATCGCCATCGATATCGGTGTCCAGGGCAACGTCGTGCTCGGCTTCCGCGCCATCTTTGCGCTCGGGCACGAGCACCGCAGCCGCCTCAACGGCCTCTACATGGCGACATTCTTCGCTGCCGGCGCGGCCGGCTCCGCGGTCGGAGCCTTCGCCTTCGCGCAGGGCGGCTGGGCACTCGCGTCGGCCATTGGCCTCGCTCTGCCCGTCGCGGGCCTGCTCTATGCGGCGACCGAATAGCCGCCGGGGTGGCCGGAATTGTGCGATGCGGCCCGTTTACCAACCCGCGAGGATGCAATTTCCGTCTCGCGGCCCCGGAGCCGCTGTAGTACTTTGGTTGCAAGCGCACCTGGTTAACGGGCGGCAGGGGGAGGCTGATGAGGCGTGCGGGGCTGTTTGGCGTACCGAGGGTACGGCCATGGTCGTGGCAGGCGTTTCTGCTCGGGCTAGTCGTCGTCGCAATGTCGGCCGTGCTTCAGGGCATCTGCGTCGCGCTCGGCGCAAAAGTCTATTTTGCGGCGTTCCTGCCCAGCCTGTTCGTGCTCGGAATCGTCACGGGGGCGCCGGCGGCGGGATTCGCCGCGCTGCTCACCATTCCGGTGGTGTGGTGGGGCTTCATCCCGCCGTTCTTCCGGTTCAGCCCGCTCACCAGCGACTATGCGGATTCCATCAACCTGTTCTTCCTGCTCGCCATGCTGCTGATCGGCCTTGCCGATCTCTGCCGCGAGACGATGAGGATCGTCAGCCGGGGCGGGCCGAACGGCTCGGGCGGGAGCGCGGCAACGGATTCGCAATAGATTCGCCGTGCACGATCGTGCGCGTTGCGCGAGCGCAACAGTCCGGCAACCATCCGGGAGCTTGCCGCGCGCCGCTAACTTTTCGAAAAAGATTTGGCCGCAGTTTCTCCCGCGGGAATGACGAGGGAGTTTTCGGACATGAACGGCCAAACAAGCGGTCACGCCATCCTGGAGAACGTGCGCCGCTATCGCGGCATCGCATCGCTCTATCGCCAGACCGCCGCATTCCGCCCGGGCCAGAGCTGGTCGCTGCTGGAGCAGGCGAGGGATTGGGAAGCGCGGGCGCTGTCGGAGCTGGAAGCCTATTTCGCGACGCGCGCGGACTGCACCGCCCCGCTCGCGGCCTGATCGACAACGACCGGCGCGGCCGTGAACCGGCTCGCCGAAGGTGTGATCGCCCGCAGGGCAATTACGGGGTTGTCTCCGCATCCTTCCGTGCTAGCAACGGGCCGATCGAGATCTCCTTCACGTCGGCCGGGGCAAGCGATGACCACCTTCAACCGCATCTTCACGACGGAGCGTCTGCTCCAGATCATCGTGGTGCTGGCGGCGACCATCGCCATGAAGCTGATGAGCTGAGCGCCGGCCGGCTATCGCCCGCCGAGTTCGGGCACATCGGGCAGATAATTCGATCCTTCCGAGCCCAGGAAATCGAACATCGCCTGCGCCGGCGGCAGCAGCACCTTGTCGCTGCGGCGGATCACGTACCATTGCCGGACGATCGGCAGACCCGCGACGTCGAGCACGACGAGCCGGCCCTCGGCGAGCTCATGGGCCACGGTATGGGCCGAGATGAAGGCGATGCCGAGTCCGGCGATGACCGCCTGCTTGATGGTCTCGTTGCTGCTCATCTCCATGCCGATGATGGGCTCGAGATCCGACTTCTGGAACATGCCCTCCATCAGCGTCCGCGTGCCCGAGCCGGGCTCGCGGGTGAGGAAGGTCTCGTGCACGAGGTCGGTCAGGTTGAGGCCGGAATCCTTCTCCAGCCAGTGGCCCTTGCGCGCGACGATGATGTGCGGATTGCGCCCGAGCTGGCGGACGTCGACGGTGACGTCGGCCGGTGGCCGACCCATCACCGCGAAGTCGAGGTCGTAGCCGTGCATGGCCTCGCGGATCTCCTCGCGGTTGCCGATGGTCAGCTTGATCTCGATCTTGGGATGGCGCTTGGAGAACGCCGCGATCGCATGTGGCACGAAATACTTCGCGGTCGAGACCGCGCCGAGCTGCACCGTGCCGCCGGTTCGCCCCGCGAGCAGATCGAGCGCGCCCTGGCAATCCGTGATGGCGGCCTCGACCCGCTCGGCCAGCGCCAGCACCTCCTTGCCCGCTTCCGTCAGCAGCATGCCGTCGCCGGTTCGCTGCACCAGCGGCAGGCCGGCGAGGTCCTGAAGCTGCCGGAGCTGCTGGGTCACGGCCGGCTGCGTCAGCCCGAGATGGCCAGACGCCGCCGTCACGCTGCCCTTCGCCGAAAGCGCCGCGAGCGACCGCAACTGCCGGATCGTCAGATGCCGGAGCTGGCCCGCCGCATGGCTGGGGCCATTATAAGAAAATTCTTTGACGCTCATTATGAATAGAAATTTTCCTTATTAAGTCGCCCCTGTCAATCTCCACATGCCGGGATTGACCGCACCAACCTCCAGCGCGGAGGGACACCGGATGCGGCGCCGGCAAAGGGGATGGACGCAGATGACCGGGCAACTCAGGCTGGACGATCACCTTCAACGGTATTCAGAGACCGCGCCGCTCGCGCTGGCGGTGGCGGGCGCCGTCGATGCCATCGCGGCGGGGGCGATCGAGATCGCCGATCTCATCGCCTCCGGCGATCTTGCCGCCGCCTCGGGCCTGACGACGGGCCGCAACAGCGACGGCGATGTCCAACGGAATCTCGACGTCCAGGCCGACGCGATCCTGCGTCGCTGCCTCGGCCGGCTGCCGATCGCGGCGCTGGCGTCGGAGGAGATGCGCGAGGCCCAGATCGTCGACCGTCAGGGGCGCATCTGCATCGCGATCGATCCGCTCGACGGCTCCTCCAACATCGACATCAACATGACCGTCGGCACGATCTTCTCGATCCTGCCGGCGCCTGATGATCTCTCGCTGGCCTTCCATCAGCGCGGCTCGGCGCAGCTCGCGGCGGGCTTCGTCACCTATGGTCCGCAGACCTCGCTGGTGCTGACGCTCGGCGACGGCGTCGACATCTTCACGCTCGACCGCAAATCCGGCTGCTTCCGCCTCGCGCGCAGCAGCGTGCAGATCTCCGAGGCCTGCGAGGAGTTCGCGATCAACGCGTCGAACCGCCGGCACTGGGATCCACCGGTGCGCGCCTTCATCGACGAATGCCTCGCCGGTGTCGAAGGGCCGGCCAACCACGATTTCAACATGCGCTGGATCGGCTCGCTGGTCGCGGAGGCCTACCGCATCCTCACCCGCGGCGGCGTGTTCCTCTATCCCTCGGACGCGCGCCCCGGCTATGGCGACGGCCGCCTGCGCCTGACTTACGAGGCGCATCCGATGGCGATGATCGTCGAACAGGCCGGCGGCTCGGCCACGACCGGACGCGAGCGCATTCTCGAACTGTCGGCGCAGAGCCTGCATCAGCGCGTGCCGCTGATCATGGGTTCGAGCAACGAGGTGCGGCGCGTCGAGGAACTTCATTGCGATCCGCTGCTGGTCGCCAGTGTCTCCGCGCCGCTGTTCGCGCGGCGCGGCTTCTTCCGGCTCTGAGCGAGGCGTCCCATGTCCAGGAAGCATCCGATCATCTCCATCACCGGCTCCTCCGGCGCCGGCACCACCTCGGTCAAGAAGACCTTCGAGCAGATATTCTTCCGCGAGAAGGTCAACGCCGCCTATATCGAGGGCGACGCGTTCCATCGCTACGACCGCGCCGAGATGCGTGCGCAAATGGCCAAGGAAGCCGAGCGCGGCAACAAGCATTTCAGCCATTTCAGCCCCGAGACCAATCTGTTCGAGGAGCTGGAGCGCGCGTTCCGCGATTACGGCGAGACCGGCACGGCGGTGACGCGGCACTATGTCCACGACGCCGAGGAATCCGCGCTGCATGGCGCGGCGCCCGGCACCTTCACCGACTGGAAGCAGCTGCCGGAGAACTCCGACCTGCTATTCTACGAGGGCCTGCACGGCGCCGTGGTCACGGACAAGGTGAATGTCGCGCGCTATGCCGACCTCAAGATCGGCGTCGTGCCCGTCATCAATCTCGAATGGATCCAGAAGCTGCACCGCGACCGCAGCGCGCGCGGCTATTCGACCGAAGCCGTCACCGACACCATCCTGCGGCGGATGCCGGACTACATTCACTACATCTGCCCGCAATTCACCGAGACCGACATCAACTTCCAGCGCGTGCCGACGGTGGACACCTCCAATCCCTTCATTGCGCGCTGGATCCCGACGCCGGACGAATCGATGGTCGTGATCCGCTTCAAGAATCCGCGCGGCATCGATTTCCCCTATCTGCTCTCGATGCTGCCGCAAAGCTGGATGTCCCGCGCGAACTCGATCGTGTGTCCCGGGGCCAAGCTCGATCTCGCGATGCAGCTGATCCTGACGCCGCTGATCATGCAGCTCATCGAGCGCAAGCGCAGCCTGAAGTGAACAGGGAGAGAATCCAATGAACATCTCCGTCCACGCCGAAGCCGACCTCACGGCGATCACGCACAACGATCTCGCCAACGCCGTCCGTTTCCTCGCGGTGGATGCCATCGAGACCTCGCAATCGGGCCATCCCGGGCTGCCCATGGGCATGGCCGACGTCGCGACCGTGCTGTTCTCGCGCTTCCTGAAGTTCGACTCGGCCCACCCCAATTGGCCCGACCGCGACCGCTTCGTGCTGTCGGCCGGCCACGGCTCGATGCTGCTCTACGCGCTGCTGCATCTGACCGGCGGCGATGTCAGTCTCGACGACATCAAGGCCTTCAGGCAGTGGGGCTCGAAGACGCCGGGGCATCCCGAATATGGCCACACGCCCGGCGTCGAGACCACCACGGGGCCGCTGGGGCAGGGGATTGCGACCGCGGTCGGCATGGCGCTCGCCGAGCGCATGGCCAACGCGCGGCACGGCGACGGCCTCGTCGACCACTTCACCTATGTGATATCAGGCGACGGCTGTCTGATGGAAGGCATCAGCCAGGAGGCGATCTCGCTCGCCGGCCATCTCGGGCTCGGTCGGCTGATCGTGCTGTTCGACGACAATGGCATCTCGATCGACGGGCCGACCTCGCTGGCCACGTCCGATGATCAACTCGCGCGTTTCGCCGCCTCCGGCTGGTCGGTACGCCGCGTCGATGGCCACGATCCCGAAGCGGTTGCGCAGGCGATTGCCGAAGAGCGCGAAACGACAAAACCGTCGCTGATCGCGTGCCGCACCATCATCGGCTATGGCGCACCTGATAGACAGGGCACCGAGAAGGCGCATGGTGCGCCGCTCGGCACCGAGCAGACCGCAGCGGCGCGGCGGACGCTTGGGTGGGACTATCAACCCTTCGTGGTCCCGATTCCAATCCAGAAGGCCTGGCGGATGATCGGGCAGCGCGGGCAGGTCGATCGCCTCGCCTGGCTCGACCGCTACGAAGCTGCGACGCCGGAGCAGCGCGATCTGTTCGTAGAAGGCAAGGCCGTGGCTCTGCCCGCCGCCTATGCGCTGGCTGCAGCGAAATTGCGCGAACGCTTCGCCGGCGAGCGTCCAAAGCTCGCGACGCGGCAAGCCTCGCAACAGGTGCTTAATGCCATCGCCGGGACAATTCCCGGCCTGGTCGGTGGCTCGGCGGACCTGACGCATTCGAACCTGACGCATGCCAAGGCGCAGGCTCCGGTCAAGAGCGGTGCGTTCGCCGGCGACTACATCCATTACGGCATTCGCGAGCACGGCATGGCGGCTGCGATGAACGGCCTCGCGCTGCATGGCGGCTTCATCCCGTACGGTGGCACGTTCCTCGCCTTCTCCGACTACAGCCGGCCGGCGATCCGACTTGCAGCCCTGATGCGGCTGCGCGTGATCCATGTGATGACGCACGACTCGATCGGACTCGGCGAGGATGGCCCGACGCACCAGCCGGTGGAGCATCTGGCGGCGTTGCGCGTCGTTCCGAACCTGCTCGTGTTCCGGCCGGCTGATGCCGTGGAGACGCTGGAGGCCTGGGACTGCGCGCTGGCGGCGGAGCATCGTCCATCCGTGCTGTGCTTGTCGCGGCAGGCGCTGCCAACCTTCCGCATCGATGCGCGCGGCAAAAACCGCGTCGCGCGCGGCGCCTACCTCGTCGTCTCCCCGGACGGGGGCCGCGACGTGACATTGATGGCAACCGGCTCGGAAGTCTCGATCGCGCTGGACGCCGCCCGCCTGCTCGCGACCGAGCACATCCGCGCGGCCGTCGTCTCCGCACCCTGCTTTGCGCTGTTCGAGGAGCAGCCGGAGGATTACCGCGCCACGGTGCTCGGCACAGCGCCGCGTGTGGGGATCGAGGCGGCGGTGCTCGGCGACTGGCCGCGCTGGATTGGCGCCGACGGCGAGTTCGTCGGCATGCGCGGCTTCGGCGCCTCGGCGCCCGCGCCGGTGCTGTACCGCGAGTTCGGCATCACGCCGCAGAGCATTGCGGAAGCCGCCCGCCGGGCGATTGCCCGCAAGAGCCAATAAGGAGGACGTCCCGTGGCCCGTATCACACTTCGCCAGTTGCTCGATCACGCCGCGACCTGCGGCTACGCCGTGCCGGCGTTCAACATCAACAACATGGAGCAGGGCATTGCGATCATGCAGGCGGCCGCCGAGGTCGATGCGCCCGTCATCATCCAGGCCTCGCGCGGGGCGCGCAGCTATGCCGGCGATCTCATGCTCTCGCACATGATCGACGCGCTGGAGCGGACGTATCCCGACATCCCGCTCTGCATGCACCAGGACCACGGCAACGACGAGGCGACCTGCGCCTCGGCCATCGCCCACGGTTTCACCTCGGTCATGATGGACGGCTCGCTCAAGGCCGACGCCAAGACCGCGGCCGACTATGACTACAACGTCGCGATCACCCGGCGCGTCGTCGATCTCGCCCATTGGGTTGGCGCCTCGGTCGAAGGCGAACTCGGCGTTCTCGGCTCGCTCGAGCACGGCGGCGGCGAGCAGGAGGATGGTCACGGCGTCGAGGGCAAGGTCAGTCACGACCAGTTGCTGACAGATCCGGACCAGGCCGTCGATTTCGTCCGGGCGACGAAGGTCGATGCCCTGGCGATCGCGATGGGCACCTCGCACGGCGCCTATAAGTTCAGTCGCAAGCCCGACGGTGACATTCTGGCGATGCGCGTGGTCGAGGAGATCCATCGCCGGCTGCCGAACACGCATCTGGTGATGCACGGCTCCTCCTCGGTGCCGCAGCCGCTGCAGGACATGTTCAACCAGTTCGGTGGCGAGATGCCGCAGACCTGGGGTGTGCCGGTCGAGGAGATCGTCCGCGGCATCAGGAGCGGCGTGCGCAAGGTCAATATCGATACCGATTGCCGGCTGGCGATGACCGCTGTGTTCCGCAAGGTCGCCGCGCAGAGCCGCAACGAGTTCGACCCGCGCAAATTCCTGAAACCGGCGATGGACGCGATGCGCGAGCTCTGCCGCGAGCGCTTCGAGCAGTTCGGCGCGGCGGGTCACGCCAGCAGGATCAAGGTCGTTCCCTTGAGCGAGATGGCGCGGCGCTATCGCGCCGGTGAGCTCGATCCGCGCATCGACGCCCGCGAGCCCGTTGCGGCCTGATCAATCAGAAAGAGCAGAGAAAAGAGCAGGAGAGAGACATGAACGCACATGCAGGCACAGTCCGCGGCAAAGAGCGCTATCGCTCCGGCGTGATGGAATACAAGCGCATGGGCTATTGGGAGCCCGACTACACGCCAAAGGACACCGACGTCATCGCGCTGTTCCGCGTCACGCCGCAGGAGGGCGTCGACCCCATCGAGGCCTCGGCCGCGGTGGCCGGTGAATCCTCGACCGCGACCTGGACCGTGGTGTGGACCGATCGGTTGACCGCGGCGGAGAAATACCGCGCGAAATGCTATCGGGTCGACCCGGTCCCGGGCTCGCCCGGCTCGTATTTCGCCTATATCGCCTATGACCTCGATCTGTTCGAGCCGGGCTCGATCGCGAATCTCTCGGCCTCGATCATCGGCAACGTGTTCGGCTTCAAGCCGCTCAAGGCGCTGCGGCTGGAGGACATGCGCTTCCCGGTCGCCTATGTGAAGACGTTCCAGGGGCCGGCGACCGGCATCGTGGTCGAGCGTGAACGCCTCGACAAGTTCGGCCGGCCGCTGCTGGGTGCGACGGTGAAGCCGAAGCTCGGACTGTCAGGCCGAAATTACGGCCGCGTGGTCTACGAGGCGCTGAAGGGCGGCCTCGACTTCACCAAGGACGACGAGAACATCAACTCGCAGCCCTTCATGCATTGGCGCGACCGCTTCCTCTACTGCATGGAGGCGGTGAACAGGGCGCAGGCGGCCTCGGGCGAGGCGAAGGGCACCTACCTGAACATCACCGCGGGCACGATGGAGGACATGTACGAGCGCGCGGAGTTCGCCAAGGAGCTCGGATCTTGCATCGTCATGATCGACCTCGTGATCGGCTACACCGCGATCCAGTCCATGGCCAAATGGGCGCGGCGCAACGACATGATCCTGCATCTGCATCGCGCCGGTCACTCGACCTATACGCGGCAGAAGAGCCATGGCGTGTCGTTCCGTGTCATTGCCAAATGGATGCGCCTTGCCGGCGTCGACCACATCCATGCCGGCACGGTGGTCGGCAAGCTCGAAGGCGATCCCAACACCACGCGCGGCTATTACGACGTCTGCCGCGAGGACTTCAACCCGACCAAGCTCGAGCACGGCCTGTTCTTCGATCAGTCCTGGGCGAGCCTCAACAAGATGATGCCGGTCGCCTCCGGCGGCATCCATGCCGGCCAGATGCACCAGCTGCTCGACCTGCTCGGGGAGGACGTCGTGCTGCAGTTCGGCGGCGGCACCATCGGCCATCCCATGGGCATTGCGGCCGGCGCGACCGCCAATCGCGTGGCGCTGGAAGCGATGATCCTCGCCCGCAACGAGGGCCGCGACTACGTCCACGAAGGGCCGGAGATCCTCGCCAAGGCGGCCCAGACCTGCACGCCGCTGAAGGCCGCGCTCGAGGTCTGGAAGGACGTCACCTTCAACTATCAATCCACCGACACGCCGGACTTCGTGCCGACGGCGCTGGAAACCGTCTGAGGAGATTTGAGATGAAACTGACTCAGGGCTGCTTCTCGTTCCTGCCCGACCTGACCGACGACCAGATCAACAGGCAGGTGCAGTATTGCCTTGCCAAGGGTTGGGCGGTGAACATCGAATTCACCGACGATCCGCATCCCCGCAACACCTATTGGGAGATGTGGAGCCTGCCGATGTTCGATCTCCAGGATGCCGCCGGCGTGATGATGGAGCTCGCGGAGTGCCGCAGGGTGTATGGCGACCGCTACATCCGCATCAGTGGCTTCGATTCCAGTCATGGCTGGGAGTCGGTGCGGATCTCCTTCCTCGTCAATCGGCCGAAGCAGGAGGCTGAGTTCGAACTGGTGCGGCAGGAGGTGGGTGGCCGTGCAATTCGCTACACCACCGTGCGCAAGCCGGTCGCGCAAGCCTCGATCTGAGCCGTTCTCCTCCGCGCGGAGCTCTCCCTGCTCCGTATCCTTGGCGGACCACTGCTTCGCCGCTTCCCCCGCGGCGAAGCTCCTTTCTTCGAGGGTAGTTATGCTGGACGTACCCCACGCAACCACGACCGAGCCGAGCGAGACCCGCTTCGATCTCCGCAAGGAGGCCGAAGCCGCTGGGATCACCGACACGCTGCAGCAGCTCGACCAGGAGCTGGTCGGATTGAAGCCGGTCAAGAACCGCGTGCGGCAGATCGCCTCGCTGCTGCTGATCGAACGCATCCGCCAGCGCGCGGGCCTCGCCGCCGCGCCGCCGACCCTGCACATGTCGTTCACGGGCAATCCCGGCACCGGCAAGACCACCGTGGCGCTGCGCATGGCCAAGATCCTGCACGGCCTCGGCTTCGTGCGGCGCGGGCAGGTGATCTCGGTGACGCGCGACGATCTCGTCGGCCAGTATATCGGCCACACCGCGCCGAAGACCAAGGAAATCCTGAAGAAGGCGATGGGCGGCGTGCTGTTCATCGACGAGGCCTATTACCTGCATCGTCCCGACAACGAGCGCGACTATGGCCAGGAATCGATCGAGATCCTGCTCCAGGTGATGGAGAACCAGCGCGAAGATCTCGTCGTGATCCTCGCCGGCTATGGCGAGCGGATGACGAGCTTCTTCGCTTCCAATCCCGGATTCCGTTCGCGCATCGCCCACCACATCGAATTTCCCGACTATGCGGAAGCCGAGCTGCTCGTTATCGCCGAGCTGATGCTGAAGGAGCGCGGCTATCGTTTCTCGGCGGCGGCACGCGAGGCCTTCGAGAAGTATATCGCCTTGCGCCGCACGCAGCCGTTCTTCTCCAACGCCCGTTCGATCCGCAACGCGGTCGACCGCATCCGTCTGCGGCAGGCCGATCGCCTTGTGTCCGATCTCGATCGCATGCTCGATGTCGCCGACCTCGAAACCATCGATCCCCTAGACGTCCTTGCGAGCCGTGTCTTCAGTGGCGGCGCCGACGCGCGGAGTGCCAAGCCATGACTGACGACATTCTTATCGCCCCATCGATCCTGGCCGCGGATTTCGCGCGCCTCGGCGAAGAGATTACGGCGATCGACACGGCCGGCGCCGACTGGATCCATTGCGATGTCATGGACGGCCATTTCGTGCCGAACATCAGTTTCGGTGCTGACGTCATCAAGGCGATCCGGCCGTTGACGACGAAGGTCTTCGACGTGCATTTGATGATTGCGCCGACCGATTCCTATCTCGAGGCGTTCGCGAAAGCCGGAGCGGACCTCATCACGGTGCACGCCGAAGCCGGGCCGCATCTGGATCGCACGCTTCAGGCGATCCGTTCGCTCGGCACGAAAGCGGGCGTCAGCCTTTGTCCGTCGACGCCGGAGGCGGCGATCGAATATGTGCTCGACCGCATCGATCTCGTGCTGGTGATGACGGTCAATCCGGGCTTTGGTGGCCAATCCTTCATCGGATCGCAGATCGAGAAGATCAAGCGGATCAGAGCCATGATCGGCGAGCGGCCGATCCGGCTCGAAGTCGATGGCGGCGTCACGCGTGACAATGCGGCGGCTGTGGCCGCAGCCGGTGCCGATACGCTTGTCGCGGGTTCCGCCGTGTTCCGCGGCAAGGGCGCCGCCGACTATGCCGCCAATATTGCGGCCATTCGCCTCGCTGCCGAGGCCGGCCGAGTTCCGCACCCGCAAGACAGTGCTGCGCAGCGGATGCGCGTAAGCGATGGAGGCCGTCTCCGGTAGCCTGTCTTCATCTCCGGATCTCGCGGCGACGCCGCAATCGGCCGAGACTGTCCGCGCGGGGTGGGGCCTAGCGTCGGTCGGCGTCATTTGGAACTTTCGCCTGAATACGCATTTCAAGAACGAGCCGGGATCAGGTGCGGGTCGGCGCAGCAAATGTTTTGCACAACCGCCATCGGCCTGACGTAAATCGGGGCGATAAGCTTGCCAATGCGAGGGAGGGTCTCATGGAGAACGTACGTCGCTACCGGGCGCTGGCGTCTCTCTGTCGTCAGCAGGCGGCCTACCGGCCGCTCCAGAACTGGGAACTTCTCGGCCAAGCCGAACATTTCGAACATCTCGCCGAAGTCGAACTCAAGGCGCATTTCGACGCGTGCAATGTGCAACGCGTCGAGGAAGCCACCCCGCCCGCGACATGGCAGGCTCCCGTCGCGGCGTAACGGCGCCAAGCCGGCTCGGCTCAATGCGACATCAGCGTCGGGACCGTCATGGCCTCCAGCATGGCGCGGGTGACGCCCCCGAGAACGCGCTCCTGCAGCCGCGAATGGCCGTAGCCGCCCATCACCAGGAGATCGAGGCTCTCGTCGGCCGCCAGCGACAGGATGGTCGGCTGAATGTCGGCGCGCGCCGCCGACAGGCTGACCGTGCGGGTCGACAGTCCGCGCCGGCCGAGATGCTTTGCCAGGCTGGTCGCTGAAGCCTCGCCGGAGACGGTGTCGGACTCGTTGATGGTGATGATCACGATCTCTGCGGCGCGCGCCAGGAATGTTGCTGCATCGCGCACGGCGCGGGCAGCGAGGCGGCTGCCGTCCCAGCAGATGCCGATCCGGTTCGCCTTGAAGGCTCCACGGAAGGTGTAAGGCAGGAACAGCACCGGGCCGCCCGCCTGAAACAGGATCTCGCCTGGCACGTCGTTGTCGAAGGAGCCTTGCGTCGGATCAGGTTGAAGCACGATGCTGAGGTCGTGCAGTCGCGCCATCTCGCCGAGCGAGCCGGCTGCATCCGCCGGGATCGCGCCGAGTGCGTGGCAGGCGTAGGAGATGCCGGCGTTCGCCGCTTGGCTGCTGAACACTGCGAGCGCGGCCTCGGCACGCTCCACGGCGCGCTCGCGTTCCAGTTCGAAAACGGCCGCCACCGCGGCGCCACCCTCCATCACATAGGCTGTACTGGTCGCGACATAGCCGACCGCAACCGCGTCGAGATGCGCATTGAGGTGCGCCCCGAGCGAAATCGAGCCCTCGATCACGGAACGCATGGGACGCTCGGTGGGAATGTGGACGAGAATGTCTTTGTACATGGCGCGCCTCCGGTGGACATCATCCGATGATGGCAGTTTTTCACGGCGCAAAGCGCCTGTGTTGAGCTGCATCAAACGGGCAGCGACGATTTGCCTGCTGCGGCCGCTCACCCGCACTTTGCCGAGATTTAATCCGATGGACGGGACGCCGTAAGGTGGCAACCGCCATGTTGGGGGCAAGGCGACACCAGCTCAACATGGATATTTCGACATGAACGATCGCGTCAATTCCGACACCACCACGTCTCGCAAGATCTTGCGGCCGCGCCGGCTGGCGCTGCTCGGCACCGTGGCCGCGCTTGGCGTGGCCGTGCTGGCGGCTGCTCCCGGCTCTTCGCCGTTCGGCATGCACCCCTTCATTGCGCCGGCTCAGGCCGCCGAAGCTGCCGCGACGCCGCCGGGCTTCGGCGATCTGGTCAGCAAAGTCAAACCCGCGGTCATCTCCGTGCGGGTGAAGATCGACCAGGACAACGACAAGAGCGCGATGCTGCAACAGAACCGGATGAACTCGGACGAGGACACGCCGTTCGACCAGTTCTCGCGACAGTTCGGCTTCCGTTTCCCGGACGGCATGAACGGCATACCGCGCCAGCGCCATCAGGTGATCACGGGCGAAGGCTCCGGCTTCTTCATCTCCGCCGACGGCTATGCGGTGACCAACAACCACGTCGTCGACCACGCCGAGTCGGTGCAGGTGACGATGGACGACGGCACGACCTACACCGCGAAGGTCGTCGGCACCGATCCGAAGACCGATCTCGCGCTGATCAAGGTCGATGGCAAGAAGGACTTTCCGTTCGTCAAATTCTCCGACCAGAAGCCGCGCATCGGCGACTGGGTGGTCGCGGTCGGCAATCCCTTCGGTCTTGGCGGCACTGTGACCGCCGGCATCGTCTCGGCCAGCGGCAGGGATATCGGCAATGGCCCCTATGACGACTTCATCCAGATCGATGCGCCCATCAACAAGGGCAATTCCGGCGGCCCGGCCTTCGACATGAACGGCAACGTGATCGGCGTGAACACCGCGATCTTCTCGCCCTCGGGCGGCTCGGTCGGCATCGGCTTCGATATTCCGGCCTCGACCGCCAAGCTCGTCGTCGCGCAATTGAAGGACAAGGGCGCGGTCACCCGAGGCTGGCTCGGCGTGCAGGTGCAGCCGGTGACGTCGGATATTGCCGACAGCCTCGGCCTCAAGGAAGCGCGCGGCGCGATCGTCGACAATCCGCAACCTGGCAGCCCGGCGGCGAAGGCCGGCATCGAGGCGGGCGACGTCATCACCGCCGTCAACGGCACCACGATCAAGGACTCCCGCGACCTCGCCCGCACCATCGCCACCCTGGCGCCGGGTACGTCCGTGAAGCTCGATGTCTTCCGCAACGGCGACAGCAGAACGATGACCGTGGCGCTCGGCGAGCTGCCGAACGAGCGGCAAGCCAAGGGAAATGGCACCGATGAGGGCAGGGGGCAGCCAAGTGCCGGCACGCCGCGCCTGGGCCTCAGCCTGGCGCCGGCAGGTGACGTCCAGGGGGCGGGCCAGAAGGGCCTCGTCGTCACCGAGGTCGACCCGCAAGGGCCGGCGGCACAGCATGGCATTCAGACCGGCGACGTCATCCTCAATGTCGGCGGCAAGGCCGTTGCCAATGTCGGCGAGGTCCGCTCGGAACTGGCGCAGGCCAAATCGTCGGGAAAGCGCAGCGTGCTGTTGCAGGTCAGAAGCGCGGAGGCGACAAGGTTCGTCGCCGTCCCGCTGGCGTAAGACGACCGCACCGAGCGACGGAGTGAAAAAAGGCGGCCCTCGGGCCGCCTTTCCTGCTCATCCTCGGACCTCCCCGCGGGGCTATCGATAACATTCTCGTTAACCGCAGGGATGGTGACGCAGTTCGTCCGAAAAAGCCGTGTTCGTTCATCACAGTTCCAGCTCTCGCAGCCTTCCTTGCGGTAATGGAGCCGCGGGCTGCAATCGTGGAACTTCGAGCTGGCCGCCGCTTTGTGGAACTAGCAGGCGGTTCGCATTTGATCGGTGCCGACATGGATCGATTGAAGCTCTCGCTGAGGAGTGCGCTACTCGTAGCGCCATTGGTGCTCTGGGGCGGAAACGCGCTCGGGCGTGACGACGGCCGCTACGCGGACTCCCCCCTGAAACCATGGTTCGACAGCTTGCGCAGCCACCTTGGTCCATGCTGCTCGGACGCGGATGGTCTTGCCGTCGCCGATCCCGACTGGGAGTCGCACAACGGGCGCTACCGCGTGCGTCTCGACGGGCAGTGGATCGAGGTGCCGGACGAAGCCGTCATCACCGAGCCGAACCGGGCCGGCCGCACCATGGTGTGGCCGGTGAAAACTGCGTTCGGGATTTCGATCCGCTGCTTCATGCCGGGCAGCATGATCTGAGACAGGTCAGCGTCAGCGTTTGCTGGATTTGCGCTTCGACGATTTCTTTGACGACCTTCTGGACGTCTTCTTGCCGGGCGTCTTCTTGGCGCTCTTCCGCTTCGAAGCCTTCTTCGGGACCTTCTTGCCCTTCTTTCGCGCCTTCGACAGTCCGATCGCGATCGCCTGCTTGCGGCTCTTCACGCGTCCGCCGCGCCCCCCGCGCCCGCTCTTCGCGGTCCCCTTCTTGTAGCGCCGCATCTCGCTTTCGACATCGCTACCCGCGCTGCGTGAGTAGCGGCGCTTCTTTGCCTTCCGTGCCATGCATGTTCTCCCTTGGCCGAAGAAAACCATTCGGCACGGCCAAGGTTCCGGGCGGCGCGCGCACGCAACGTTCCAGACGCGCGACGCAGCCTGTTAGAAGGAATTCGCCAGCTCGATCTCCGCTTCGAGCACCTGGATGCGCCGTGCGGCCTCGCCAAAGGACAGGTCCCGCGCATATTGAGCGGGTTGATAGGCTTCTTCGCTCAGCCGCTTCAGCCTGAGGCCCTGCGCCCGCGTCATCTGCTCGCTCAGAAAAACCCTGGCGTCGTATTTACCTTGAACCTGCATCCGGCTTCTCCGTTCTGAAATCGTGACTTGACTATATGTTCTTATTTTGTTCTAACAAGCCATGGACAACAGAATTAATGAAATCCGACGTAAAATCAGGGCCTTGAGGCTCGAAATGGCCGACCTCGAAGCGTCGGTGCGCGACCTCGTCGAGCGCGACTGCAACTGCACGGAGAAGGCCCTGGTGCAGATGGATCTGCGCCGGAGAATCAACCTCCTGATCGGCGAATGGAGGGCGGCTGGCGGCAGCGATGTGCTGCCCGACGTGCGTAACCGGGTGCGCCTTCGTCCCGCGAAGCCAGTCGGCAACCCCCCGCGTGCGATCGGGCGCCACTGAATGTGCGCGCAGCGTGAGTGCCGGCGCTGGTGGACGTCCGATGCTGACGGCTTGGAGTGTCGAGCACCAAGGCAAAGGGCCCCGCGATGCGGAGCCCTCATGGATTCCAAGGGGTAGCCTATTTGGTATGGGTCATGCCGCCTTTGTTCATCATGGTGCCGCCCTGATCGGAGCCGGAGCCAGAGCCGCCTTGGCCGGAAGGATCAGCGCCCTTGGAAGATTTGGTATTCGCGCCGGTGGTCTGCGATGATGACATCGAGGATCCATGCTTGGCCTTATGCGACTTGGCCTGCACGGCGAACGGCGCGGCGGCGAGGCCGGTTGCCAACATTACGGCGAGAGCGAGCTTGGTCGTCTTCATGCGGGAAACTCCCTGAGTTAATTTGACGCAGGCAGCCAACCGCCATTCGCCGCAGGAGTTCCCGACAAAGCATCTCCCGCGAGAGACGTACGCTTCAAGATTTCTTGTCCTCATCAATGATGAACACGACGCCGGTGAGCGTCGCGCCGACCGCGAACGTCGTCACCAAGGTAAGAGCGAAAACCAGAACGGCCTGGCTTCCGCCGTTATTCAGCAGGTTGGCCACGGCTGGATTGGACAGGACGAGCGTGAGGCCGAAGGTGAGGCCGAGGGCTGCGCCCATCATTGCATGCGTCATCAGCGTGACAAGGCCGCTGGCAGAGATCAGCTCTGACGACTTCTTCGTGCGCATGGGAGTGCATCCCGAACTGGCATGCCAACGCCCGAGCAATTCCCTGGTTCCTTGAAATAATTGTCATCGTCCGCTTCATCCGGCGTTCATGCCGGGCTTGCGAGGATGAGGGCCATCAGAACGGGAACATCGACATGGGTAAGGTCGTCTTTCTTTACCGCTCGCTGGCCTATCGCAACGCGGCCGCAGACATCCTGCGCAAGGCCCGCAGGCTGCCCTGCGGAGCAGAGCGAAGCGCGGCACGCCGCTACGCCAGGGCGCTGCGCGATCTCGCCCGAACGGAAGCCTGGCTGGAAGGGCGGGTCGCGCGCGATCCGCGGATTGCCTCGCGCACGACGAGCGCGGTGTCCGGTTAACCGGAAGCGCGCTCCAACTCGGCGGAGCCGCCACTGTCGAACTTGCCGAGTGCGGTCGTCGACGCCTTGCGCGTCAACGGCACCTCCAGGCGGCACAACAGGCCCTCGGCGCGCCAATCGAATTGCGCCTGTCCGCCAAGCTGGGACTCGATGCTCGCAAGCAGGCTCCGCGTGCCGAAGCCGCGCGACTTCGGGGTCATGACCAGCGGACCGCCGGATTCCTCCCAGCTCAGCGTGAGCAGCCCGTCCTCGACCCGCCAATCGATCGCGAGCTGTCCCGATCGAGTCGAGAGCGCGCCATACTTGGCCGAGTTGGTGAAGAGCTCGTGCAGCGCCAGCGCCAGCGTCTGGGCCGTTGCCGGCAGCAACTGGACTTCGGGACCCGCCAATCTGATCTGGTCGCCGAGCGAATAGGGCGCAAGCTCCTCGTCGATCAGCTTGGAGAGTTCGGCGCCCTGCCAGCTCGACAGCGACAGGATGGTGTGCACGCGCGCCAGTGCATTGATGCGTCCCTCGACGGCATTGACATAGGCCTTGACCTCGTCGGCCCGGGTGAGCCGCACGATCGACTGCGCCAGCGCCAGCGCATTCTTGGCGCGATGATCGACTTCCCGCGCCAGGAGATTCTGCTGCTCCTCCGCGCGCTTGCGTTCGGTGATATCGACGGTGACGCCGCTGACGCGCACCACGCGCCCGCTTCTGTCGACCGTTGCCGCCGCCGTGCCGACGCACCAGCGCACCTCGCCGTCGGGTCGCACGATGCGGAACTCGGTTTCATAGGCGCGCGTGCCCTTGTTGAATTCGGCGACCGCCTTGCGCAACTGATCGACGTCGTCAGGATGCAACAGCGCCTGAACGTTGGCCGGATTGACCTCGAAGCTCCCCGGGCCGACGCCGAAGATGCGGTATTGCCCCTCGTCCCACATCCAATCGCCGTTGATCCAGTCCCAGTCCCAGGAACCCATCTTGCCGGCAGCGATCGCCATGCTGCGCCGCTGCTCGCTCTCGCGCAGCTTCGCGGTGGAGCTCTCGAGTTCCGCAGTGCGCGCGCGGACGCGGTCCTCGAGCTCGTGGTTCAGCCGTTCGAGCTCGCGCGTCTTGCGGTAGAGTTCGGCGAACACCTTGATCTTGGCGCGCAGCACCTCCGGCACGACCGGCACCGGCACGTAGTCCACCGCGCCCATCTCGTAGCCGCGCAACCGGTCGATATCGCTGACCTGGATGGCCGAGATGAAGATCATCGCGGTCTTCTGGAAACGCGGATGCTCGCGGATCATCGCGGCGAGCTCGAAGCCGTCGAGTTCGGGCATGCAGACGTCGACCAGGATCACCGCGATCTCGGTCTTGAGCAGCACCTCGAGCGCCTCGCGCCCCGAGGAGGCGATCACGAGGTTCTCGCCGAGATCCTTCAGGATCACCTCATAGGCGAGCAGCTTGGCCGGCTGATCGTCGACGAGCAGGATGTTGACCTTTTCCTGGTCCATTCGCGGGCCCAACTCAGCGATGCAGCCACATGCGGATCGCAAGCAGCAATTGGTCGGTGTTGACAGGCTTGGCGAGGTAATCGGACGCGCCGGCTTCGAGGCATTTCTCCCTGTCGCCCTTCATCGCCTTGGCGGTCAGCGCGATGATCGGGAGACGAGCGAAGGCCGGGTTCTCGCGGATCACGCCGATGGTCTGATAGCCATCCATCTGCGGCATCATGATGTCCATCAGCACGATCGCGATCTCCGGATTGGATTCGGCCAGCGTCACCGCTTCGCTGCCGGTCGTCGCCGTCAGCACTTTCATGCCGCGTCGTTCCAGCACGCTCGACAGGGCGAAGATGTTGCGGGCGTCGTCGTCGACGAGCAGGGCGGTCTTGCCGATCAAGTCCTCGTCGGAACTGTTCAGCTTCTCCAGCATGCGCTGCTTCTCGATCGGCAGTTCCGTGATCACGCGGTGCAGGAACAGCGCGGTCTCGTCGAGCAGGCGTTCTGGCGATTCCACGCCCTTGACAACGATGCTGCGCGCCATGGTGTGGAGTTCCGCGTCCTCCTCCGCCGAAAGCTCGCGGCCGGTGAAGACCACGACCGGAATGCTCGACAGTCCCTCGTCGTTGCGGATCTGGTCCAGCACCTCGAAGCCGCTCATGTCGGGCAGCCGCAGGTCGAGCACCACGCAATCACACGGTTGCTCGCGCAGCGTCGAAAGTGCCTCCGCGCCGGTGGCCGTGATCACGATCTCGATGTCGTCGTGGTGCAGCAGCTCGCGGATCGAAAGCTGCTCGGCTTCGTTGTCCTCGACGATCAAGAGCCGCTTGCGTCGCGGTCGCGCATATTCCTTGATCTGCGTCAGCGCGGCCGAGACGCCTTCGGTCGTCGTCGGCTTGTTGACGAACGAGAAGGCGCCACGCGCCAGCGCATGCTGGCGGTCCTCATCGAGTGTGATGATCTGCACGGGGATGTGGCGGGTCAACGGATTGTGCTTGAGCTGGCTCAGCACGGTCCAGCCGAGCATGTCGGGCAGGAACACGTCGAGCGAGACCGCCCTCGGCTGGTACTGCTTGGCGAGCTCCAGCGCCTCCGCGCCCCGCGCGGCGACCAGGACCTTGAAGCCCTTGTCGCGCGCGAGGTCGACCAGCACACGCGCGTAATGCGGGTCGTCCTCGACGATCAGGAGGATGCTGTCGCCGGGCTCCAGGTTCAACCGGTCGTCGGGAAGCTGCTCGATGACGCGCTGCTGCTCGGGCGCGGCCGGCTGCAGCGCAGGCGGCTGGCTGTATTGCTGCGGCGCCGGCGCGGCCCGCGGCGCGAGCGTCGGGCCGGAATATTTCAAGGGCAGATAGAGCGTGAAGGACGAGCCCTTGCCCGGCGCGCTGCGCAGATGGATCTCGCCTCCGAGCAGGCTTGCGAGCTCGCGGCTGATCGCGAGTCCAAGTCCGGTGCCCCCGTATTTCCGGCTGGTGCCGGCGTCGGCCTGCTGGAACGCCTCGAAGATCAGCTTCTGCTTCTCCAGGGGAATGCCGATGCCGGTATCGGACACCTCGAACGCGATCACGGCCGGCGCGGAGTTCAGCACCGGGTGGTCCGTCCCCCAGCCGCCGATCGCGCCGGCGACCTTCAGGCGCACTTCGCCTTCGGCGGTGAACTTGAAGGCGTTGGAGAGCAGGTTCTTCAGGACCTGTTGCAGGCGCTTGGAGTCGGTGACGATGCTGCGTGGCAGATTTGGATCGACGTCGATCTTGAACGACAGGTTACGGTTGTCCGCCTCGTGCCGGAACGGCCGGCCGACGGTCTCGAGCAGGTTCGCGGTCAGGATTTCCTCGGCGTCGACCGTCACCGTGCCGGACTCGATCTTGGAGAGATCGAGAATGTCGCTGATGAGATTGAGCAGGTCGGTGCCGGCGCCGTGGATGGTGCGGGCGAATTCGACCTGCTTGGCCGAGAGGTTGCCGTCCGGGTTGTCGGTGAGCTGCTGTCCCAGGATCAGGATCGAATTCAGCGGCGTTCGCAGCTCGTGGCTCATATTGGCAAGGAATTCGGACTTGTATTTCGAGGTCAGCGCAAGCTCGGTCGCCTTCTCCTCGAGCGCGCGGCGGGCCTGCTCGATCTCCTGGTTCTTGCGTTCCACCTCGACGTTGCGCTCGGCGAGCTGCTGCGCCTTCTGTTCGAGCTGGTCGTTGGTCTGCTGCAATTCGCGCTGCTGGGTCTGCAACTCGCCGGCGAGCTGCTGCGACTGCTTGAGCAGGCCTTCGGTCTGCATCGTCGCCTCGATCGAGTTGAGGACGATGCCGATGGAGTCGGTGAGCTGCTCGAGGAATGTCATTTGCGACGTCGTGAAGGAGGTGAGCGAAGCGAGCTCGATCACGGCCTTGACCTGAGCTTCGAACAGCACCGGCAGCACCACGAGGTTCTTCGGGGCGACGCGGAACAGCGCCGAATTGATCGGCACCACTTCGGTGGGAATATCCGCGACCAGGCGCGGCCGCTTGTCGATGGCGCACTGGCCGATCAGACCTTCGCCGAACTGGAGTACGCGCTGATAGGGATAGATGCCGTCGCTGGCGTAGGACGCCAGCAGCAGCAGCTGGGAATTGTCCTCGTTCTCGACCTGGTAGATCACGCCGGTATGGGCGTTCACCAGCGGCGACAGTTCGGTGAGCAGAAGCCGGCCGACGGTGGTGAGGTCGCGCTGGCCCTGGAGCATGTTGGTGAATTTGGCGAGGTTGGTCTTCAGCCAGTCCTGCTCGGTGTTCACGTCCGTCGTGAGACGGAGGTTCGTGATCATCGTGTTGATGTTGTCCTTCAGCTCGGCGACTTCGCCGCGGGCGTCGACCTGGATCGACCGCGTCAGGTCGCCCTTGGTCACGGCGGTGGCGACCTCGGCGATCGCTCGCACCTGCGAGGTGAGGTTGGCGGCCAGAAGGTTGACGTTGCCGGTGAGATCCTTCCAGGTGCCGGCGGCGCCGGGCACGTTGGCCTGGCCGCCGAGCCGGCCCTCGACGCCGACCTCGCGCGCCACCGACGTCACCTGATCGGCGAAGGTCGCGAGCGTCTCGGTCATGTTGTTGATGGTGTCGGCGAGAGCGGCGACCTCGCCGCGCGATTTCATCGTCAAGTTCTGCTTGAGATCGCCGTTGGCCACCGCGGTCACCACCTTGACGATGCCGCGCACCTGCTCGGTCAGGTTCGCAGCCATCAGGTTCACCGTGTCGGTGAGATCCTTCCAGGTGCCGGCGACGCCGGGCACCTGCGCCTGGCCGCCCAGCTTGCCTTCGGTGCCGACCTCGCGCGCCACGCGCGTCACTTCGCCGGCGAAGGCGTTGAGCTGGTCCACCATGGTGTTGATGGTGTTCTTGAGCTCGAGGATTTCGCCCTTCACGTCGACGGTGATCTTGCGCGACAAGTCGCCGCGCGCGACGGCGGTGGTCACTTCGGCGATGTTGCGGACCTGCGTGGTGAGGTTCGCAGCCAAGAGGTTGACGTTGTCGGTGAGATCCTTCCAGGTGCCGCCGACGCCGGGCACGACGGCCTGACCGCCGAGCCGACCTTCGGTGCCGACCTCGCGCGCCACGCGCGTCACTTCGGCGGCGAAGGAGCGGAGCTGCTCGACCATGGTGTTCAGCGTGTCCTTCAGGAGAAGGATCTCGCCGCGCACGTCCACCGTGATCTTCTTCGAGAGGTCGCCGCCGGCGATGGCGGTCGCGACCTCGGCGATGTTGCGGACCTGGGCCGTCAGGTTCGAGGCCATGAAATTGACGTTGTCGGTGAGGTCCTTCCAGGTGCCGGCGACGCCGGGCACTTCGGCCTGGCCGCCCAGCTTGCCTTCGGTGCCGACTTCGCGCGCCACGCGCGTGACTTCGCCGGCGAAGCCGTTGAGCTGGTCCACCATGGTGTTGATGGTGTTCTTGAGCTCGAGGATTTCGCCCTTCACGTCGACGGTGATCTTGCGGGAGAGGTCGCCGCGCGCGACGGCCGTGGTCACCTCGGCGATGTTGCGGACCTGGGCGGTGAGGTTGCCCGCCATCGAGTTCACGCTGTCGGTCAGGTCCTTCCAGGTGCCGGCGACGCCGGGCACGTTGGCCTGACCGCCCAGGCGGCCTTCGGTGCCGACCTCGCGCGCCACGCGCGTCACCTCGCCAGCGAAGCGGTTCAGCTGGTCGACCATCGTGTTCAGCGTGTCCTTGAGCTGAAGGATCTCGCCGCGTACGTCCACGGTGATCTTGCGCGACAGGTCGCCGCCGGCGATCGCGGTTGCCACTTCGGCGATGTTGCGGACCTGGGCGGTGAGGTTGCCCGCCATCGAGTTCACGGAGTCGGTCAAGTCCTTCCAGGTGCCGGCGACGCCGGGCACACCGGCCTGGCCGCCGAGCTTGCCGTCGGTGCCGACCTCGCGCGCCACGCGCGTCACTTCGCCGGCGAAGGCGTTGAGCTGGTCCACCATGGTGTTGAGCGTTTCCTTCAGCTGAAGGATTTCGCCCGACACGTTCACGGTGATCTTCTTCGACAGATCGCCCTTCGCCACCGCGGTCGCGACCTCGGCGATGTTACGGACCTGGCCGGTGAGGTTCGAAGCCATCGAGTTGACGCTGTCGGTGAGGTCCTTCCAGGTGCCGCCGACGCCGCGCACCACGGCCTGGCCGCCGAGCTTGCCTTCGGTGCCGACCTCGCGCGCCACGCGCGTGACTTCGCCGGCGAAGGCGTTGAGCTGGTCCACCATGGTGTTGATGGTGTCCTTCAGCTCCAGGATTTCGCCGCGCACGTCCACGGTGATCTTCTTCGACAGGTCGCCGCCGGCGACCGCCGTCGTCACCTCGGCGATGTTGCGGACCTGCGCGGTCAGGTTCGAGGCCATCGAGTTGACGCTCTCGGTCAGGTCCTTCCAGGTGCCGGCGACGCCGAGCACGTTGGCCTGGCCGCCGAGCCGCCCGTCGGTGCCGACCTCGCGCGCCACGCGCGTGACTTCGCCGGCGAAGGCGTTGAGCTGGTCGACCATGGTGTTGAGCGTCTCCTTCAGCTGAAGGATCTCGCCGGATACGTTCACCGTGATCTTCTTCGACAGGTCGCCGCTCGCGATGGCGCTTGCGACGTCGGCGATGTTGCGAACCTGCGCGGTCAGGTTCGAGGCCATGAAGTTGACGTTGTCGGTGAGGTCCTTCCAGGTGCCGGCCACACCGGGCACCTGAGCCTGGCCGCCGAGCTTGCCCTCGGTGCCGACCTCGCGCGCCACGCGCGTCACTTCCGAAGCGAACGAGTTGAGCTGGTCCACCATGGTGTTGATGGTGTCCTTCAGCTCCAGGATCTCGCCGCGCACGTCCACCGTGATCTTGCGCGAGAGGTCGCCGCGCGCCACGGCGGTGGTGACGTTGGCGATGTTGCGCACCTGTGCAGTCAGGTTGCCGCACATGGCGTTGACGGAGTCGGTCAGGTCCTTCCAGGTGCCGGCCACGCCCGGCACGATCGCCTGGCCGCCGAGCTTACCGTCGGTGCCGACCTCGCGAGCCACGCGCGTCACTTCGGAAGCGAAGGAGCGGAGCTGGTCCACCATCGTATTGATGGCTTCCTTGAGCTGGAGGATCTCGCCGCGGACGTCCACCGTGATCTTCTTGGAGAGGTCACCGTTGGCGACCGCGATCGTCACCTCCGCGATGTTGCGAACCTGGTTGGTCAGGTTGTTCGCCATCGAGTTGACGCTCTCGGTCAAGTCCTTCCAGACGCCGGTCACCTCAGGCACCTGGGCCTGTCCGCCGAGCTTGCCTTCGGTGCCGACCTCGCGTGCCACGCGCGTGACCTCGGAGGTGAACACGCCCAGCTGCTTGATCATGGTGTTGACGATGTTCGCCGACTGCAAGAACTCGCCGCCGAGGGGGCGGCCATCGACGTCGAGCTTGACGGTCTGCAGCAGGTCACCTTGTGCGACGGCGGCGACCGCGCGCGTCACCTCGCGCGTCGGCCACAGCAGGTCGTCGATCAGCGTGTTGACGGAACCTTCCATGTCGGCCCATGAGCCTGAGGCGAGGCCGAACTTCACACGCTGGCGGGTCTTGCCTTCGCGCCCCACCACCTGGCCGACCAGCTCGAGCTGCTGCGCCATGCGCTGGTTGGCGGCGATTATTTCGTTGAGAGTGTCGGCGATCTTGCCGTCGATGCCGAGATAGTCGCCGCTCATGCGCACCGAAAAGTCACCGCTGCGCATCGCCTGCAAGGCGAGCAGAAGTTCCGCCCGGGAATCCGGCTCCGACGCACCGTTGGTTTTTGGCTTTGGGACGCGACGACCGGAGCGTGATGCAGTTCCGGGATCGAGGTCGCTCATACTAATTCCCCCGCAGGCGTCGGCCGAATCCGCGGCACGACGCGTTTGGTCGAAATGAAATAGAGCGTCAGCCAAATTCGAAATCAAGCGCCAAGGTGCGGCGCGAGGAAATGGAACCCGCTTTGCTCAGCCCGGCCGAAACAACGATGATCCGCCCAATCGGTTCCATGCCATCAGAAGGAAAATGCCGTCGCCGGCCCGCTGCCTGCACGTCCATCCCGGCATCCATCCTTCGGAACGGAGCACCGAGCCTGACGGCTATTTGTCCGCCATGGTACGCTCCGCGTCCCTGACCTGTGAGCGCAACATCGGGAGCTGTTCGCGCGCGAACGCTGCGAGCGCAGCGTTGTCGGGCGCCTTCAGATAGCGCTCGAGAAGTCCGATGATCGATTCATACTCGGGAATCTGCGCGGCATAGAAGCTTCTGACGTAGGTCGGACCATCCGACATTTCGGGCGCGACGAGGCTCGCGGTCGAGGATGAGGCCTTGCCGGCGCGTGGCTCCGCGCCAATTGCCTCCTGCACCTCTTTCAGACTCTTGTCGCGCTTGGCCGCTTCCTCTGCGCGCAGGGCGGCGAGGTTCTTGACCTCCGCATTGCCCTTGAGGTCGGTGTTCTCAAGAAGCCCCTGTTGAAATCGGCTGAAGTTGTAGGCGCCGCTGATAACCTCGATCGCAGTGGGTGGCCGTTCGCCAAGGCTTCGCTCGCCGGCACTGTCGGCAAGCGCCGCGGTGTTGATGAATGCCAGGATGATCGCGGCAAGAACTCGCATCGATATCAATGACGGACGGCGTGCGAAGTTCCCCGATTATTACGATCCGGTAAGCGGCTTGCGACGCGGAGGTTCCGTCCCCACGTCCTCCGCATGAAGCAGTCTGACATCTTCAGGGATAACGCCGACAATTGTCTTCA
Organism: Bradyrhizobium sp. CCBAU 53415; assembly: GCF_028128735.1. Lineage (NCBI taxonomy): Bacteria > Pseudomonadati > Pseudomonadota > Alphaproteobacteria > Hyphomicrobiales > Nitrobacteraceae > Bradyrhizobium > Bradyrhizobium sp. CCBAU 53415. Next base: position 529,650 of record NZ_LBJF01000001.1, read on the forward strand.
GCTTGCCGAGCGCGCCAACGGACAACCCGCCCACAAGCGCTATTCGCGTATGGCCGACGCCTGGACGGCGCTCGCCAACGAGCAGGATTGGCTCGATGGCGAAATCCCGCCCGTCGCGGTCCACGCTGCGCAAAAGCGAAGCGAGTGAGCCCCTCGTCCTCGTGAATCTGCGCGTGAGACCGCTCACGGAAGGCAAGCGACTGATCTGGGATGATCCGGGAATCGTCGATCGCGTCGATTTCCAGTTTCAGAAGGAGGTTTTGGCGATGGCTCCACGTCTGGCTCTTCTTTCCCTCATTCTCGCCTTCGGCGTCTCGGTGGCGTTCGCGACGGTGACGACGGTGCGGCAGGTACATCTTGAAAACGCATCTGCCGCCGCCCACGCGGTGCGCAGCTAGCAACTGCACCGGAACATTCGACGCGGCAGTGCGTAAGCGCTCCGAGACTTCACGAGAAGCGAGAGCCCATGATGGCCCATTCCGACCAAGGTATCGTCAAGGACAAGCGCGCGGAGGAGCAGCCGCGAGACAAGAAGCGTGCACAGTCCGTGCACAAGACGGATTGGAAAGGTTCGCCCTCGCGTGAAGCGACGCGCGATCCCAAGCTGAACGACAATAGCAAGACGCCAGGCTCCGGCGCCATGCCGGACGGCTCGAGCGATGCGACGGGCTAGTTCTCACGAGGAACGAATTCCCGCGCGAAGAGTCGACGGACTGCTTCCGGTTGTCATGCCCCCGCGCTGGAAGCAATCTCCAGCGACACGGCCCTGGCACGCACTGTGCCAGGGCCGTTTGCTTGTGGGCGGGACTCCTGTGGGTCAGCTCTCGGTGTCGCTCTCCGGATCCCTCTGAGTATGTCCATCAGGTCCGCGGCCGAAAACGCCGAAGCTGCTCGACTTCACGCCGGCGGCTGCGTCGACGCCCGCAGCGGCGAGTCCGAACTTGAGGAGTTCGCGGACTGCTGCCGCCCGCGTCGGCATTCGGTGTTTGAACCGGAAATTGTCAATGGTGGCCAATTCTTCTGGTGAGAGCATGACCTGAAGGCGCTCGGCGCGAAGGTCGTTCATGGCGATCACGCAAATTGAGTAGATTGAGTAGTTTACTCAACGAACCAATTTGGCAAGAGTTCCGCCAGAGTCGACAAAGTCGTCAAATGAGTAAAAAAATTCAGTAAAATCAATAAGTTATATTGAAACAGATTCTGCCTTGGCGCATTCTTTCCGAAAGGGAGAGAGGCCATGACGGACGAAGTCAGGTTACCCCGGAAGCTTTCCGAAGAGCCCGAGGCGCCCGGGCCGGTGCGGCCAAGCCACCAGAAGGTCATCGAACAGGTCGAACGCTGGGCCAACAGCCCGGGCCTGCAGCCACCGAGGACGGAAGATGCGAAGACGATCTGAGCCACACACATTCGAACAACGTCTCGATGCGCAGAGGCTGCGGCTTGAGAATGAGCTTACCGGCCTGCCGGATGGCGAGGAGCGGAACTCCGTTCTTGCCCGGCTCGATCAGCTTCAGACCGCTGCCGAGATGTATGGCTTCCTGATGCTACGTGAAGAGGCCGCGGTCCTTCGCTGATCGTTCGCCGCGTGCGGGCCGGATGCGGCGGGAGGTGATGCGAAGCGTCCGCCTCAGCCACCACGCCGATACCGAGATGGTGGTCCAGACCAGAATTGCGGCGGCGAATGCGCCGATGACGCTCATCGAAACCAGGGCGTAGAAAGTAACGGCGAACGCGGCAAGACCGATGCTTCCAAGGCCGGCCCCCGCAGCGTCCAGCGCTGCGGCCTGCCGGCCGCGTCTTCGTCCGCTGAAGCCGGCTTTCTCCTTGGTGCGGCGCGCGTGGCTTTCGATGAGCGTTGCGCTGGCGCAGAAGATGGCGGGGAGAGCAAGGAAGAGCCCGCCGGTCGAGGTGCCGAGGCGTGCACCGACAAGCCCTGCGAAAACCGTCGCTCCCCCGCCGAGCAGGAAGCGTACGCCGTACTCGTACCAGCGTGTCTGCTTCAGAGCGGATGACGACAGCTTGATCAGCATCAGGCGGCGCCTCCCAGGCCTGCAAGCAAGCCGAAGGCAACAGCAAGCCACACGACGAGAGCAATGATCGTGGCGGGAAGGGCCGCGAGGTAAAACCTCATCAGCAAGTGACAGACGACCACGCTGTAGCAGGCGAGCGCAACGGCACCGTAGATCATGGTCCAACTTTCGGCTGCTGCATAGGCGGGGCCGTGCTGGATGACGACGATCCCCAGCGTGGCGAGTGCGACCGAAGGCGCCGCGCCCAGGAGACCGGCGAAGCTTTTGGGCCTGAGCATGTCGCCGAGGATCGAAAACATCGAAACGATGACGCCGCCGGCGATGAACCGCAGGACATATTCGGTCATCGCGCAGCCCGTGACTTTGCGCGCTCGCGGCGTGGTCCGGTCAATGTCCACGGTCGAAGCAATCGTTCGACCGCCGCGCCGAGTGCGAAGCCCGCGGCGACGTCGCTGGCCCAATGTGCGAGCAGCGCAACACGTGTCAGCGACAGCGCGACCGCAATCGCGCGCACCGCGCGGCGTCGCGCCGGCGGCAGCAGGCCGGCCGCGGACGCCAGCGCGCCCATGTGAACGGCATGGCCGAACGGAAAGGCATCGCGCGGCTTGCCAGAGAGGGGAACACCATGCCGATGGCCGACAATTGTCAGCCGGTCGGGCCTGGTCTGGTCGAACACCGATTTGAGAAGATGCGGTATCACCGCCGTTGCCAATGAAGCCGCCAGGATGTGATTGGCGATCGGCTGCTTCGCTGGCTGGCGTAGCCGGACATAAAGCCAGCCTGCTGCGGCGAGAGAGAGGAGCACATACTCGTCGGCCCCCCAGGTCATCGCTTCCGCGGCATCCTCGAGCCCGGACCTCGTGTGGGCTGCGATCTCGCCGGCGATCACCGTATCGATCCGTGTCGGTTTGACTGTTAAAGGCGCCATCGATTCGCGACCGGCGAAGGTTTCTCCATGAAAGATGTCCAAAGCCCGGAAGCCCGCGGAGTTCCTGAGCGCGGTGCGCTACGGCTGTCCCGATCCACCGGAAGAGCCATACACCTGCCCGGTCGCATAGCTGGCATCGGCCGCCGCAAGCTGCACATAGATCGAGGCAAGCTCGGCGGGCTGACCTGGACGCTCGAGCGGCGTCATGCCGCCGAACTTCTCCAACTTTTCCATCGAGGCGCCACCGGAGACCTGAAGCGGCGTCCAGATCGGCCCCGGTGCCACGCCGTTGACGCGGATGCCTTTCGGGCCGAACTGCTTGGCGAGCGACTTGACGTAATTCATCGTCGCCGCCTTGGTCTGCGCATAGTCGTAGAGTTCCGGAGACGGGTCGTACGCCTGCTCGGACGTCGTGCCGATGATGCACGCGCCGGGCTTCAGATGCGGCAACGCCGCCTTGATGATCCAGAACGGGGCATAGATATTCGTCTTCATGGTCGCGTCGAAATCCTCCGAGGAGACGTCGAGGATCGACTCGCGGCTCTGTTGCCGCGCGGCGTTGCAGACCACGATGTCGAGACCTCCGAGCCCTTGCCGGGCCTGCTCGACCAGTTGCTTGCAGAAGTTCTCGTCGCGGAGGTCGCCGGGAATGGCGAGCCCGGTGCGTCCTTCCTTTTTGATCAGCGCAATCACCTCTTGCGCGTCGGGCTCCTCGTTCGGGACATAATTGATGGCGACGTCGGCACCCTCGCGCGCATAGGCGATCGCGGCGGCCCGACCCATGCCTGAATCGCCGCCGGTGATCAGCGCCTTGCGCCCGGCGAGGCGTCCCGAGCCCTTGTAGCTGGTTTCGCCATGATCCGGGCGCGGCTCCATCTTGCCGGCGAGGCCCGGCCAAGGCTGCGACTGCTTCCTGAACGGCGGCTTCGGATAGCGGGTGACGGGATCGACGAGGTTCTGCTCGGCCATGTCAGTATTTCCTTTCGGTGTCGAGGTCGCCAGCGAAGCCGCGGCAAGCGTTGCGCTCGCCGCGCGCACGATGTGCCGGCGGGATATTGAGGTCTTGCCTTCATGCGCCATGATTGCCTTGATGCGCCATGAGCGGTCTCCGCGACCTTGCAGTCTCAACCGGTGGAGAGGCGCATCGTTGCCAATGCGAGGACGCCGGCGGGGGCGGCGTCCTCGAAGGATATTTACTTCGACTGTCCGATGCTCGGCGCCTTGCCGAGCTCCTTGGCCATGTCGAGGTGGTGCTTCAGCGTCGGCAGCGTCTTGCCGGCCCAGTCTTTCAGCGCGGAATTGTCGCCGCCCTTGGCATAGCGCTCGAACAGCGAGACGGCATCCTCATGGGCGCTCACCTGGTAAGAATTGTAGTCCGAGCTGAAGTCCTTGCCCGAGGCGTTTTTGAGCTTGTCGAGCTTGCTCTGGTGCGAGCTGTCGAGCGCCGTCGGCAAGGTTGCCTGAACCTTGCCGTCGCCCACCAGGCTCTTCAGTTCGCCGCTGGTCTTGGTGTGATCGGTCACCATCTGCTGAGCGAATTTCTTCTCCTGTGCGCTGCCTTTCTGCGCGGCCAGCTTGCTCGACTCGATCTCGAACATGTCGCTGATGGCGACCTCCTTGACGAAGTCGGCAGTGGTCGGCGCAACGCCGAGCGCCGAATTGACGCCGGTCTTCTCGCCCAGCGATTGGGCGAGTGCGGGGCCTGCAAGAAGCACGCAGGCGAATGCGATGACAGCACGTTTCATGGTCCGGTCCTCTGGAATGATTGCGCAGCCGCTCGCCGCGCACCTCCTTGCGCCAACCCGTTCTCGGGGCCGAGGTTCCTAATCCGTCGGGTGGCGTCCGGTGCGCGGATTGATCGGATCAGTGGGCTTGCGGCGCAACCGCTCTGGCAGGAACGGCTCGGCTGGCGAGGCGGACGGTTCGGCGCGCACATCGGCGTGGCGCTGCGCGCGCTCGTGCGGCGTCTGGTTGCTGCTGATCTGATACTTCACATCGACGCCATCGACGGGATCGTTGACGCCATGCTGGATGTCTCGAAAATCGCTCATGGTTCACCTCATTCCCGTTCTTCATGCGAGACGTTGAAAACATCGTCTTCCCCGCGATGTTCCCGTTTGGTCGCGGGGGCCTTCTGGAACGAACGCCCGTTCACGCAAGTTGATCCGCGCATCGGCTGATTGGAGAATTGATATGCTGAATCAAGGTGAACTGGATCGAACCGAGACGGGCCGGCTGATCGGCAGCGACAAGGTCGAGGGAACATCGGTCTATGGCGCCGATCGCAGCCGGATCGGTTCGATCGAACGCGTGATGATCGACAAGGTCAGCGGCAAGGTGTCCTACGCCGTGCTCGGCTTCGGAGGCTTCCTCGGTCTCGGCAACGACCACTATCCGTTGCCGTGGCAGTCGCTGAAATACGATACCGATCTCGGCGGCTACGTCACCGGCATCACCGCCAAGGCGCTGGAAGGCGCGCCGAAATACGGCGAACGCAGCGACTGGAACTGGGACGATGATGCCGCGATGCGCGGCGTCAATGCCTATTACGGCGTTCCCTTCGCCTGAGGCGCTTCGTGGAAAGGAGAACCGGATGAGCAAGGAACGGCCCACCGACGATCCCAGGCATCAGAATGACTGGGGATCGCACGCTCAGACGAACAAGCCCTGGAAGGGCAATCCGGAGAAGGAGCAGAAGCCGCACGAGGCAAAGCCCGACCTCGAAAAGTGGCAAGAGACCAAAACGCACTGAACGGACGGCGAAAAATCGAAATGAGCGCGGCACGAAGGGTGTCGCGCTCTTTTGAACAGTGCATTCGGGAATGACAGCGATGCTCCCGAAGCCGGAACCATGTTCTGACGTTGCAGTTTGGCTCGCGGCGCGTGAACTCGCCTTGACCGCTCCAGCGTCGGTTCAGTGCCGAGAAAGGTGATCGCCGTGGATGCTCAAACCCGGGAGCGCGATCCGTCCGCCGAGCAGCCGCAGAGGGCGAAGGAAGCTCCCAGCGCGTCGCCTGACCAGACCCGCAACGCCCGCGATCCGAAGCCGGCGAAGACACCATCGTTGCGCGAACGGCTTCGCGAGCATTGGCTGCTCGCAACCGTCGGTGCCGTTGCGCTGACCGCAGCCCTCATCGGCGGTCTGCTCTACTGGCTGGAGGTGCGCCACTACGAGTCCACCGACGATGCCTTCGTGGCCGCGCGCAGCTTCTCCGTGGCCTCGAAGGTCGGTGGCTACGTGACGGACATCCCGGTCACCGACAACCAGCACGTCAATGTCGGCGATCTCCTCGCCAAGATCGACGAGCGCGATTATCGCATCGCCGTCGATGAGGCCACGGCCCAAGTCGCGGTCTCGAAGGCCAATATTGACAATGTCGAGGCGCAGATCGTCTCGCAGCAGGAGCAGATCAAGGAGGCCGAGGCGCAGCTCGAACAGGCGCAGGCTCGGCTCCGGTTCTCGCAGGAGGAGTTCAAGCGCGCAGAGGAGTTGGTCGAGAAGGGCGCTGGCACCGTGCAGCGCGAGCAGCAGACCCGGTCCGATCTCCAGGCGCAGCAGGCCAATACCGAGCGCGCCAAGACTGCGGTGATGGCGGCGCAACTCGGCATCAAGACGCTCCAGGCGCAACTCGAAGGGGCCAAGGCCCAGCTCGATCGGTCGCAGGCGCAACTCGACCGAGCCAAACTGAACTTGCAGTACACCAGCGTCGTCGCCGTCCAGTCCGGTCGCGTCGTCAAGCTATCGGGCGCCAAGGGCACCTTCGTCACCGCGGGGCAGAGCCTGATGATGTTCGTGCCCGACGAGGTCTGGGTCGTCGCCAACTACAAGGAGACCCAGCTCAGGGACATGCGGCCCGGCCAGCCGGTGGAGATACGCATCGACGCCTATCCGGGCCTCAGGCTGACCGGCCATGTCGATTCCGTGCAGCCGGGCTCCGGTACCGCGTTTAGCCTGCTGCCGGCCGAGAATGCCACCGGCAATTACGTCAAGGTGGTGCAGCGCGTGCCGGTGAAGATCGTGGTCGACAATTGGCCGGCGGATTTGCCTGTCGGTCCCGGCATGTCGGTCGTGCCCTGGACCAGGGTGCGATGACGGACGCCGTGGAAGGCGGCGCCTCGGCCGGCGGCTGGTCGCCGGAGCGCTCGGCGGCAGGCGGGCACAATCCCTATTTGATTGCCTTCGTCGTTTCGATCGCGACCTTCATGGAGGTGCTCGACACCACCATCGCAAATGTCGCGTTGCGTCACATCGCCGGCAGCCTCGCCGTCGGTATCGACGAAAGCACCTACGTCATCACCAGCTATCTCGTCGCCAACGCCATCGTGCTGTCCATCTCGGGCTGGTTGTCGACCGTGATCGGCCGCAAGCGCTTTTACATGATCTGCGTCGCGACCTTCACCTTCGCCTCGCTGCTCTGCGGGTTTGCATGGAATCTGGAGTCGCTGGTGCTGTTCCGCATCCTTCAGGGGCTCGGCGGTGGCGGCATGGCGACCAGCGAGCAGGCGATCCTTGCGGACTCGTTTCCGCCGCACAAGCGCGGCCAGGCGTTTGCGATCTACGGCGTTGCCGTCGTGGTGGCGCCGGTGATCGGCCCGACGCTTGGTGGCTGGATCACCGACACCTACACCTGGCACTGGGTGTTTCTGATCAACGTGCCGATGGGGCTGCTCTCGCTGTTCCTTGTCGGCACGCTGGTCAAGGAACCGTCGGGAGCGGAAGAGGAAAGGGAGAGGCTGCTGAGCAAGGGGCTTCGGGTCGACTATATCGGCTTCATGCTCGTCGCGATCGGTCTCGGCTCGCTCGAATTCGTGCTCGACGAAGGGCAGCGCAACGACTGGTTCGGATCGAACATGATCGTCTTTTTCGCGGTGTTTGCGGCTGCCTCCCTGGTTGCGCTGATCCCGTGGGAGCTGACGCGCGAGGATCCGATCGTCGATTTGCGGCTCCTCGGCGGCCGCCAGTTTGCCGCCTGCTTCATGGTGATGCTTGCCACCGGTGCCGTGCTGATCTCGACCACGCAGCTCCTGCCGCAACTGCTCCAGACCGAGCTGAACTACACGGCGCTGCTGGCAGGTCTCGCGCTATCCCCCGGCGGCATAGCGACCCTTGTGCTGATGCCCGTGGTCGGTCGTCTCGTCAGCACGGTACAGCCGAAATATCTCATCATGTTCGGCGCGGCGATCGTTGCGTTCTCGATGTGGCATCTCACCGGGCTCACCGGCGACATCACTTATGGTTATGCGGCGCTGTCGCGCATCTTCCTGGCGCTCGGTCTGCCGTTCCTGTTCCTGCCCGTCACGACCGCGTCCTATGACGGCGTGCCGCCCGACAAGACCAACCAGGCCTCCGCGCTGATCAACGTCGCCCGCAACATCGGGGGATCGATGGGCGTGGCGCTGGCGCAAACCGTATTGGCGCAGCGCCAGCAATTCCACCAGAGCCGCCTGATCGAGCACGCCGCGCCGTCCGATCTCGGCTACCAGCAGACCATCGACGTCATGACGCGCTATTTCCAGGCGCAAGGCTCGAATGCGAGCGATGCGGCGGCACAGGCAGTTGCCTGGGTCGGCCGCACCGTGCAGCAGCAGGTCGATTTCCTCGCCTATATCGACGTGTTCTGGACGCTCGCCATCATCGCATTACTGATGATCCCGACGGCAGCCGTGCTGCGCCCGATCAAGCTGGGCGCGCCGACGCGGGGGCATTGAGGCCCCTCCCCACGGCTTCCTTCCTTCCCGGTCCCGGATGCACATGCACCTGCCTGGCATGTAGCGGCTCGCCGCATTCCGAGCACACCATCACGGGATCGAACAGCTTGCCGCAAATCTTGTGCTCGTGCAGCAGCGGGCGGCCGCGCTCGTCCCCCATGTGGGTGTCGCCCCAATGCACCATTGCCATGATGATCGGATAGAGGTCGAGCCCCTTCTGCGTGAGGATATATTCGTAGCGTTTGGGCGCCTCGGAGTAGGGCACGCGGCGCAGGATGCCGAAGCGGACCAGCTTCTTCAGCCGCTCCGAGAGCAGGTGCCGCGTGATCTGGAGCGACGACTGGAATGCCTCGAACCGGCGCACGCGCAGGAAGCAGTCGCGCAGGATCAGCAGTGTCCAGCGATCGCCCACCACCGCGACCGTGCGGGAGAGTGAGCAGGTCTCCTCGTCCAGCGTCTCCCATTTCATGATCCGGTCTCCGGCTCAGTCAGTCAGAAAAAGGAACTGACTTGAACGATCAGGGCAATTTCAGTTTCAGCGTAGCATTCAGGCTGGGTGTTTGACAGTTCTATTTTAGAACTATAGCCTTTCCTCAATCAGGCCATCAGCGGAGGAGGCGACCTTGCCCAAGCGAAATGCGACAGCCGCCGTGATCGGCGCCGGAGATTTCATCGGCTCGGAGATCGCCAGGAAGTTTGCCGCCGAAGGTTTCTCGATCTATGCCGGCCGCCGCAATGGCGACAAGCTCGCGCCGCTGGTGCAAGATATCGAAGCTGCCGGCGGCGACATCCACGCGCGCTCGCTCGATGCGCGCCAGGAGGAAGAAGTGATCTCCTTCCTCAACGACGCCGACAAGCATGCGCCGCTCGAAGTCTGCATCTTCAACGTCGGCGCCAACGTCAATTTCCCGATCCTCGACACCACCGAGCGCGTCTTCCGGAAGGTCTGGGAGATGGCCTGCTATTCCGGCTTTCTCGCGGGCCGCGAAGCGGCGCGGCTGATGCTGCCGCGCGGCGGCGGCAACATCTTCTTCACGGGTGCGACGGCAAGCTTGCGCGGCGGCAGCGGCTTTGCCGCCTTTGCCAGCGCCAAGTTCGGCCTGCGCGCCGTGGCGCAGGCGATGGCGCGCGAGCTCGGGCCGAAGAACATCCACGTCGCCCATCTCATCATCGATTCCGGCGTCGACACCGAATGGGTCCGCCAGCGCCGGCTCGAGGCGCTCGGGCCGAATGCACTCGATAATCCCGACCTCCTGATGCCGCCGTCGTCGGTCGCGAACGCTTACTGGCAGCTTTACCAGCAGCCGAAGAGCGCCTGGACCTTCGAGATGGAGATCCGCCCGTTCGGAGAGAAATGGTGACCGCGGCACGCAGCTGCGGTTAGACTGATTCCAACGCCATGCAAAATTCCGGGAGGAGAACTAAGTGAAGACCGCGATCACCGAACTGTTCGGCATCGAGCACCCGATCATTCAGGGCGGCATGCATTTCGTCGGCTTTGCCGAGCTGGCCGCTGCCGTCTCCAACGCCGGCGGGCTCGGCATCATCACCGGTCTCACGCAGAAGACGCCGGAATTGCTCGCAAAGGAGATCGCGCGCTGCCGCGACATGACCGACAAGCCGTTCGGCGTCAACCTCACCTTCCTGCCGACGTTCTCGGCGCCGCCCTATCCCGAATACATCGCCGCCATCGTCGAAGGCGGCATCAAGGCGGTGGAGACCGCGGGCCGCAGCCCGGAAGCCTACATGCCGGCGCTGAAGGCGGCCGGCATCAAGGTCATCCACAAATGCACCTCGGTGCGTCATTCGCTGAAGGCGGAGCGGATCGGCTGCGACGCCGTCAGCGTCGACGGTTTTGAATGCGGCGGACATCCCGGCGAGGACGACATCCCCAACATGATCCTGCTGCCGCGTGCGGCGGAAGAGTTGAAGATCCCGTTCGTGGCCTCCGGCGGCATGGCCGACGGACGCAGCCTGGTCGCGGCGCTGTCGCTGGGCGCGGCGGGCATGAACATGGGCACGCGCTTCATCGCCACCAAGGAAGCGCCGGTGCATCAGAACGTGAAGAACGCGCTCGTCGCGGCGACCGAGCTCGACACCCGCCTGATCATGCGGAGCCTGCGCAACACCGAGCGCGTCCTGAAGAACGCCAATGTCGATCGTCTGCTCGAGATCGAGCGCGAGAAGGGCGACAAGCTCACGATCGACGACATCCACGACCAGGTCGCGGGCGTCTATCCCAGGATCATGCTCGATGGGCAGATGGACGCCGGTGCCTGGAGCTGCGGCATGGTCGCAGGCCTGATCCACGACATCCCATCCTGCAAGGAACTCATTGATCGCATCATGGGCGAGGCGGAGACCATCATTCGCAGCCGCCTGATGGGGTTCCTGGACGGGACCGCGGCGACGCGGAAGGTCGCCTGACACCGTCAAACTTCTTAACCACGGCGGCATTTGACCGCTGGAATTGCGCGTGACGCCTCCTAAATAGGGGTAAATTACCCCTTTGCTAAATCGATTTCAGGAGGCGTCCGTGGTCCTGAAAAGCGTTCCCTTCGCAATTGGTCTTGCCCTCGTCGTCGCAGGGGGCGGCATTGCGCGCGCCGATGACTACAAGCCTGACGAATATCTGGGCCTCGATCTCTCCAAGGCCGTGCTGTCGCCGAAGCGGCTCGGTCCGGAGACGCAGTTCGCGCCGGTTGCACTCGAAGCGCGCGGCGGCAACGAGGCGCAGGCTCGCGTTGCGCCCATCGACGTGCCGAAGAAGGTTGCCGCCGAACGCGTCCGTGTGTCCGAGCCGAAGACCACGCACGCCAGGAGCGCGCAGGCGCGCGGCGCAGCCCGCGCGAAGCTTGCGCGCCGCCACGGCAATCCGCTCGACGCGCAGGCGATGGACACCCGCATCCAGACCTGGCCATGTCGCTCCGGCGGTATCTGCAACTGGAAGCGCTAGTCGAGGCCAAAGTCGTCATCCCCGCGTCGCAAAACCGTAGGCGCCGAGTCAAGAAACCGTAAGCTGGAAGTCAAGGAGCGCAGGCACCTTCCGTCGTGATTCGAAGGTTTCCTGAATGGCATCGCCCCGCGCTGCGCGCGCATGGACCCGGCGGCAGTTCCTGGTCCGCTCCGCCTCCAGCCTCGCCATTGCCTCGCTTGCGACGCCCTCCATCAGCCGCGCCGCTGACCGCCCGCAGATCGCAGGCGGCATCCAGTCCGGCGATGTCTCCGACGGCTCGGCCGTGATCTGGGCGCGCGCCGACCGGCCCGCGCGGATGCAGGTGGAATACTCGACCGTCGAGAGCTTCAGGACGATCATCGCGTCAGCCTGCGGCGATGCGCTGCCCGACGCCGATCTCACCTCAAAACTGCTGCTGAACGATTTGCCTCCCGGGCAGGACATCTTTTACCGGGTGCGCTTCGACGACATTGCCGCCGGTGCCGCCGGCGAAAGCCGCATCGGCCATTTCCGCACCGCTCCGGTCGCGGGCCAGTCGATCTCGTTCCTGTGGTCGGGCGACACCGCGGGGCAGGGCTGGGGCATCGACGTCTCGCGCGGCGGCTATCGCAGCTATCGGACCATGCTCGATGGCCGTCCGGATTTCTTCATCCATTGCGGCGATCACATCTATGCCGACTGCCCGATTCCATCCGAGCTGAAACTGCCGAACGGCGAGACCTGGCGCAATGTCGTGACTGAGGAAAAATCGGAAGTCGCGCACACGCTGGCGCAGTTCCGCGGCAACTACAAATACAACCACCTCGACCAGCACTTCAGCGCCTTCCACGCCGAGGTCCCGATGTTCGCGCAATGGGACGATCACGAGGTCACCAACGACTGGTCACCGGTCGGGAGCCATGACGAGGCCGGTTACGAGGACGACGGCACGCCGCGCCTGGTCGCGCGCGCCCGCCGCGCCTTCTTCGATTTCATGCCGATCCGCGACGTCGGCGCGCGCAAAGGACGCGTCTATCGCAAGATCGCCTACGGCCCGCTGCTGGACGTCTTCATGATCGACATGCGCAGCTACCGCGATGAAACCTGGAACAAGGGTGATGATCGCCGCGGCTGGATCCTGGGCGCCGAGCAGCTCGCCTGGCTGAAGCGGGAGCTCGCCGCCTCCCGCGCGACCTGGAAGGTGATCGCGGCCGATCTGCCGATCGGCCTGATCAGCCTGGATGCCGTCGCACTCGGCGACGGGCCGCCTGACCGGCGCGAGCACGAAATCGCCGATCTGCTCGCTTCCATCAAGCGCGCCGGCATCCGCAACATCGTCTGGCTCACTGCCGACATGCACTACACCGCCGCGCACTACTACGATCCGAGCAAGGCGCAATTCCAGGATTTCGAGCCGTTCTGGGAGTTCGTCTCCGGCCCGCTGCATGCGGGCAGCTGGGGAGCCGGCGAGCTCGACGACACGTTCGGCCCGGTCGCGATGTACCAGCGTGGCTGCAGCGCAGCGCAGGGCGAGAATCTGGCGCCGTGCTTCGGCTTGCAATTCTTCGGCAGGGTCGACATCGATGGTGCAACCGGCGTGATGAGGGTGACCCTGAAAGACGTCGACAATCGCGACCTCTGGTCGGTCGACATCGTGCCGCAGCCACAGGCACGACCGGCTATGGTGGCGCAGCATTCGTGACCGGCGGCTCGCTCTTTCGGCTCTCCCGCGTGCGGAAGAGGGCACCCCTGTCTGTGGCGACAATCGACCCAATCGCTCTTGACCCGATCTTGATTGGCCGCCTCGCGCCTCCCGCGCTAGAGTCAGGGCTCCCGCCACTTCTTTTCCATCACCGAAATATCCGTCGCGCGGCCTCGTCGCGTGTCTGGTGGGGTGAGTTACGTCAGGAGCTGTTTCATGGACCATCTGAAAACACAGGGCATCAGCCTGCCCAAGCTCGGCCTCGGTACCTTCCGCATGCAGGGCGATGCCTGCCGTGCTGCGGTCGAGAGCGCGCTGTCGATCGGCTATCGCCACATCGATACTGCCGAGATGTATGCCAATGAGGAGCCGATCGGCTCGGCCATCGCCTCGTCCCGGGTGCCGCGCGGCCAGCTGCACGTCACCACAAAAGTCTGGCACGAGAACCTCGCCCCCGACGCGATCCGGCGTGCCTTCGATGCCAGCCTGAAGAAGCTCAGGCTCGACCATGTCGATCTCTATCTCGTGCACTGGCCGTCGAAGTCCGCCAACTGGGGTGCGGTGTTCGAGACCCTGATGAGGCTCAAGGAGGAGGGGCGCACGCGCGCCATCGGTGTTGCCAATTTCACCACGGCGCTGCTCAAGGTCGCGGTCGAGGACATCAAGGCGCCGATTGCCTGCAACCAGGTCGAATATCACGCCATGCTCGATCAATCGAAGGTGCTGGCCTATCTCCGGGCCAGGTCGATCCCGCTCGTCGCCTATTGTCCGCTGGCGCAGGGGCGCATCGCCTCGGATCCGGTGCTGGCCGAGATCGGCGCGAGGCACGACGCAACCGCCGCGCAGGTCGCGCTGAAATGGCTGCTCGACCAGGACGGCGTCGCCGCGATCCCGAAGGCCTCGCGCCGCGAGAGCCAAAAGGCCAATCTCGACGCGCTGAAGATCGCGCTCGACGATGCCGACCGCAAGAAGATCGCCGTGCTGGCGAAGGACACGCGCTGCGTCAATCCTGCCTTTGCGCCGGCGTGGGATTAGCTCGATCGCTCAGGCAATGGAAATGGCCCCGTGAGGGGCCATTTCCGAGTTGCGTTGCGCATTAGTCCCAGTGGTGGTGGCGGTGGCTGCGCTTGATCACGACGACCCTGTCGCCACGATGGTGCCAGCCGCGATGCCAGCCGCGATCATGATGCATGTGGTATTCCGCGCGGGCGCCGTACGGGCCGTGATGATGACCGCGCTTGATCACCACCGTCTCTGCGCTTGCCAGCGTCGGCGCTGCGATCACGAGCGCACCGAGAGCTGCAGCCACATAACCAAGCTTCTTCATATGTCCTCCTCCAATCGAATGCACATCTAAACCGCAGATTTACGCGAACGTTCCGGAGGAACTGCGGGAGATTTCTGAATGGCTGTTCAGGTCGTCAATCGCAGCGTTGCTGCACTGGGGTCGGCGCGCCTGTCGCGACGTATTTGCCGTCCCTGATCGTGTACTCGCCGCGCTCGCTGCGGTTGTAGATCGCGCGCAGGCTGCCGTCCTTCTGCAAGAGCAGTCCAAACTCGCGCGTCTGACGCAGCGAGGGGAAGAACACCATCACGTTGAGCAGGCCCTCGGCATTGACCGTGGCCGACACCACCTCGTTCTCGTCTTTGGCCTCGCCGAAATTGCGGCGGTACATCACCCGGCCGTCTTTCCTGATTTCGTAAGTCAAGAGCGCACCCTTGTCTCGGTCGGGACGAGCCTTGCAGTCGACCGCCCATGAGCCGAGCAAGCCCCATTGCTCGACGGTGGCGGCCAGCGTCTCGGCACCGGCGATGGAGGTGAACGCAACCCACAGCACCGCAGCCGCGATCCAGCGGCTCCAACAACGCATCATGTCCCGCAAAACCCCGCCTCGAAGGATTTTAAAGCATAGCATCACGCTCGCGGCCGTTCCACGGCAGCCGCCGATCGCTCGCGAATTTGATCCGCGTCAATGAGGCAGGGCGTTTCGAGCGTAGAATGGCATTTCCCGAAGGCGAACGTGGATAGACCAATGCTGAATCAAGTCATGGATTTTGCGGGCGAAGTGCTGCCGGGGAGCTGTGCCGTACCGCCTTATTCCGAGGCGGCGTTTCTGACCGAGCTGGGCGATCGCTTGCGGTCCTCGCGCATACGCTGCGACCTCTCGCGCCGCGAGCTGGCGCGCCGCTCCGGGATCTCCGAGCGCTATATCGCCCAGATCGAGGCCGGCAAGGGCAACGTCTCGATCGTCCTGTTGCTGCGGCTCGCCTCCGCGATCCACGGCAGTCAGCCACAGGCGGCCTGATATCAGGCCCGCCTCTCCACATTGGCGCTGCGGGCCGGCGCCCCGAATTCCTTGCGGCAGACCTCGGCCAGCACGGCGACGCCCTCGCGGATCTGCTGATGCGTGGGGCTTGCAAAGCACAGCCGCAGCCGCGAGACGGTGTGGGCCTTGTCGGTCGACCATTCCGGTCCCGGGTTGATCGAGACGCCGGCGGCGAGCGCGGCCTGATACAGTCGCAGCGTATCGACCTGGTCGGGCAGCTTCACCCAGAGGAAGATGCCCCCCTTGGGTTCCTCGAATTCGGCTGCGGTCCCGAACTGCTCGTTCAGCGCCTCCATCAGCGTGTCGAGCTTGGTGCGCAGCGCCTTCGTCAGGGCCGGCACATGGGTCGAAAAATGCGGCTTGCAATAGGTGGCGAGCACCATCTGCTCGAGCGCGCCGGAGCCCGCATCGGTCTTCAACGCCAGCATTCGCGACATCACCTCCCAGGGCGCCGCGATGAAGCCGACGCGCAGCGCCGGCGCGATCGACTTCGAGAACGATCCGATGTGGATCACGCCGCCGTTCCGGCTCATGGCGTAGATGGCCGGCGGCCGCTGTCCCGACCAGACGAGGTCGGCATAGCAATCGTCCTCGAAGATGGGCACGCCGTATTCGGCCGACAGCCGCAGCAGCTCGGCGCGCCGGGTCTCCGGCATGATGCTGCCGGTCGGGTTCTGCACGGTCGGAATAGTGTAGATGTATTTCGGGCGAATGCCGCGGCTCTTCAGGTCGGCCAGCGTCGTCGCCAGCACGTCCATGCGCATGCCCTCCTTGTCGAGGGGAATGCCGACGACGTTGACGCCGAGCCGCGCCAGGCGGTTCAACGAGCCCTGGTAGCTCTCCTGCTCGAAAATCACGGTGTCGCCCCGCGCCAGCAGCGTGGCGTTGACGAGATCAAGCGCCTGGAGCGAGCCCGAGACGATCAGCAGATCGTCCACCGTGCAGCTGATGCCGGCATCGCGCTTGAGTTTCGTCACCAGGAATTCGCGCAACGGCAGGTAGCCCTGGGGACCATGCGCCAGCCCGTAAGTGGCAAGCGAACGGCCCTCGCGTTGCAGGACGAGGTTGGTCGCCTCGATCAGGCCGTCGAGCGGCAGTTGCTCGGGATCGTTGTTGCCGCCGACGAAGCTGTATCTGGCAAGACCCGTCCAGCGCGCAGAAGGGGCCGGCAACCCTGCGGGAAACAGGGGCGCGAAATCGAAGCTGGGCGTCATGGGAGCGTTCCTCGTTTTGTTCTTGTTGAGCGGCAGCTTGACACCGGCCGCCTTACTTCCTGCCGGCCGTCCTGGTCGGACGGCCCTGGCTGATGAAAGCGTAATGCGCGTTGGCGATGCCGCCAACCATGAGGGCCTCGACCACCGGCTCGGCGATCTCGCCCGTGGCGGCCCAGTCGACCAGGAAGTTGGCCCCCGTCCCGCCGCGCACGTCATCGGTCGGAACGAAGATCGAGACGGTGGCGAGCGGCTTCAACGCGAGCGGCGCCTTCAGATAGCTCTCAACCTGCTTGCCTGCGGTGTCGAAATAGGCGATGCGTTTGACGACCAGCGGCTGGGTCTCGGAGGCGTTGTGCACGCTCAAGGTCACCGAGAAGTCGACGCGCAGCTTGCCCTGGCTCATCGCGACGCTGGAATAGGCGGGCACGTAGAACCCGCCGGAAACGGCGAGATCCTCCTTCGGCAGCACGGTGAGCGAATCGGCAAAGTTTTGTTCGATATTGACCTTGGATTGCGCGGTGAGCGAATCGGCAAAGGCGAGGGGACCCAGCAGCATGGCTGCGACGAGCCCTCTCCGCATGTGACGAATTGCTCGCTTGCCGCACCGCAACCCGCCTCTAGGGTGCGGCAAAACGGACCAATTTGGCATGCACGAGCTCATTCGAGACATCACTCTCTGTATTCTGTTTGCGTGGATGCTGGGCCTGCTCGCCCATTTCTCCCGGCAACCGCTGATCCTGGCCTACCTTATCGCCGGCTTTTGCATAGGTCCATTCGGCGCCGGTTGGGTCAAGTCGGAGGAATCGATCCGCGTCATCTCCGAACTCGGCCTGATCTTCATGCTCTTCATGATCGGGCTCGAGATCGACCTCAAGAAGATCGTGCGGGCGGGCAAGGTGATCCTGTTCGCGGCGGGCGGTCAGCTGCTCGGCGGCTGCCTGCTCGGCGTCCTGTTTTTCGTCGGCATCGGTCTGTCGCTCGGCGGCGGGCATTTCGATGCGATCTATCTCTCCGTCGCCTGCGCGCTGTCGAGCACCGTCATCATCGTCAAGGTGCTCTATGAGAAGCGCGAGCTCGACACGCTGCCGGGCCGCATCACCCTCGGCGTGCTGGTGCTCCAGGACATCTTCGCGATCCTGTTCCTGGCCGTGCAGCCGAGCCTTGCCAACCTGCAAGCCAGCGTCATCCTGCTCTCGATCGGCCGCGTCGCCGTACTGGTCGCGGCCGCGCTTCTCGTCAGCCGCTACGTGTTGCCGCGCCTGTTCCATCAGATTGCCCGGCGGCCCGAGTTGATCCTGCTCGGCGCGCTGGCCTGGTGCTTCCTTGTCGCCGAGACCGCCGAGCGGCTCTCGCTGTCGCGCGAAATGGGCGCGCTGATTGCCGGCGTCTCGCTCTCGACCTTCCCTTACGCGCTCGACGTCACCGCCAAGGTCACCACGCTTCGCGACTTCTTCATCACGCTGTTCTTCGTCGCGCTCGGCATGACCATCCCCGTGCCCGGCCTCTCGGTGATTGGCCTTGCCTTGATGATCGCGGCGTTCACGGTGGTGAGCCGCCTCGTCACCACCTTCACCCCGCTCTACATGATGAAGCAGGGCTTGCGCGCCAGCCTGTTGCCGGCCCTCAACCTCGCGCAGATCTCCGAGTTCTCGCTGGTTGTGATCCAGACCGGTGTCGCCGAACATCATATCGCCGCGGAGACAGCGAATGCCGCCTCCTTCGCCTTCGTGGTGCTGGCGGTGCTCTCGACCTTCGTGATGACCCGCAGCGACGAGATCACCCGCTGGGCGATCGGCCCCTTGAAGCGGATCGGCCTGCGCGACCTCGACCATGGCAACGGTCATGCCGAGGAGGGGCACGAGGGCGGCCATGGCGAAGCCCGCCGCATCGTCATCCTCGGCTTTTTCCGTGCGGCGAGCGCGCTTCTAGCCGAGATCGAACGGCAGACGCCGGTGCTGCTCGAGCAGATCACCGTGGTCGATTTCAACCCCAATGTGTACCAGACCCTGCTTTCACGCGGCCTGCACGTGATCTATGGCGACATCAGCAATGTCGATACGCTGCTCCATGCCGGCATCGGCAAATCCGAGATGATCATCCTCAGCGTGCCGGATTCGCTGCTGAAGGGCGCCACCAACGAGAAGCTGGTCCGCCATGTCCGCGCGCTCAATCCGACCGCCCTGATCGTCGCCACGGCCGACCTCTTGGCCGACGTCGGCGCCCTCTATGAGGCCGGCGCCAGCTACGTCACCGTGACCCGGGTCAGTGATGCCCATGAGCTGTTCACGGTGATCGAGGCGGCCCAGGCCGGGCTTCTGGCCGACAAGCGCGCCGAGCTCGATCAGCGGCTCGGCGAGCGCCGCGAAGTGTTGCCCTGAGGGCGGCCGGCCTTCCTGCCCGGCCGTCTGCACCTATATCCCTGGTATCTTCGGTGCAAGCTTGGCTCCGATGGCGCGTAGCCCGGAATATGCGCTTGCGTCCAGGGCACTAGCGCCGCGGCCGAAGTCCGGCTAAGCCACCCGGCATAACCGATAGAGATTGGGACATGCCCGATAGCGTTCAGGAAGTCTTGCAGGCCTTTGCCCAGGGTGAGCTCGTGGTCGTCACCGACGACGAGGACCGTGAGGGCGAGGGCGATCTGATTGTCGCCGCCTCGCTTTGCACCGCCGAGAAGATGGCTTTCATCATCCGCCATACCTCCGGCATCGTCTGCGCGCCCGTGACCACCGAGGACGCCCGCCGCCTGCGGCTCGATCCGATGGTCGCCCACAACGATTCCGCGCACACCACTGCGTTCACGGTCTCGATCGATTACAAGCCCGATGGCGGGACCGGCATCTCCGCCGAGGAGCGCGCCTCGTGCTGCCGCGCGCTCGCCAATCCCAATGTCGGCGCCAACGACTTCGCCCGGCCCGGCCACATCTTCCCGCTGATCGCCAAGGACGGCGGCGTGCTCCTGCGCTCGGGCCACACCGAGGCCGCCGTCGACCTCTGCAAGCTCTCCGGCCTGCCGCCGGTCGGCGTCATCAGCGAGCTGATGAATGACGACGGCAGCGTGATGAAGGGCGAGCAGGTCGCCCGCTTCGCCGCCCGGCACAAGCTCAAGCACGTCACCATCGCGGATATGATCGCTTACCGCCAGGCGCGCGAAAAACTGATCGAGCGGGTCTCGACCTTCGTCACCGAAAGCCCGATCGGTCCCCTGCAGGGCTATGCCTACCGCTCGCCGTTCGATTCCATTGCTCATGTCGCTTTCGTCTACAACGGCGTCGGCGACGGCAAGAACGTGCTGACGCGCTTCCACAAGCCGAACATCGTCAAGGACACCTTCACCGGCCACAAGCGCATGGCGGCCGTGCTCGAGCATTTCAGGAAATCGGGCCGTGGCGTGCTGGTTTACCTGCGCGATGGCGCGGCCGGTGTGCCCGTGGCGCCGCTGCCGGACGAGTCGTCGACGGAGGCCGACCGCAACCGCCAATGGCGCGAGGTTGGCGTCGGCGCGCAGATCCTGCGCGACCTCGGCGTCACCTCGATCCGGCATCTCACCTCCTCGGTGCACGACTACAAGGGTCTGTCGGGCTTCGGCATCGAGATCGTCGCCAACGAGCAGCTCGAGAGTTGACGCGCAGTGTCATTCCGGGATGGCGCCGAAGGCACCAGACCCGGAATCCAGCTGTTGTCGCGCGAAGAGATTCCGGGTTCGATGCTCCGGGCCGCGCTTTACGCGGGTCCCGTCGCATCGCCCAGGAATGACGAAACCAGGATGCAATTGCACTTGTTGCCGCGGCGCTTTAATTTGTCGGGCAATTATTGACGGAACCAGACGCGAAAGGACGTTTCATGAGCGTGCGCCCTCAGGCCAAGGACAAGCCGGCTGCGGCTTCTTTCCAGTGGGACGATCCGTTCCTGCTCGACGAGCAACTGACCGAAGACGAGCGCATGGTGCGCGACACCGCCCGCGCCTACGCCCAGGACAAGCTGCTGCCGCGCGTCTCCAATGCCTATCTCGAAGAGAAGACCGACCGCGAGATCTTCAATGAGATGGGCGAGCTCGGCCTGATCGGCATCACGCTGCCGGAAGAGTACGGCTGCGCGAATGCGAGCTACGTCGCCTATGGTCTCGTCGCGCGCGAGATCGAGCGGGTCGATTCCGGCTATCGCTCGATGAACTCGGTGCAGTCGTCGCTGGTGATGTATCCGATCTACGCCTATGGCGACGAGAACCAGCGCAAGAAGTACCTGCCGAAGCTCGCCAGCGGCGAGTGGGTCGGCTGCTTCGGCCTGACGGAGCCCGACGCCGGCTCCGATCCGGCCGGCATGAAGACCCGCGCGGAGAAGGTCTCGGACGGCTATCGCCTTACCGGCAGCAAGATGTGGATCTCGAACGCGCCGATCGCCGACGTGTTCGTGGTCTGGGCCAAGTCGGCCGCGCATGACAACCAGATCCGCGGCTTCGTGCTGGAGAAGGGCATGAAGGGCCTCTCCGCACCGAAGATCGGCGGCAAGCTGTCCTTGCGCGCCTCGATCACCGGCGAAGTCGTGATGGACGGCGTCGTGGTTCCGGAAGACGCGCTGCTGCCCAACGTCTCCGGCCTGAAGGGCCCGTTCGGCTGCCTCAACCGCGCCCGTTACGGCATCTCCTGGGGTGCGTTAGGGGCCGCCGAGGACTGCATGCATCGCGCCCGCCAGTACACGCTCGACCGCAAGCAGTTCGGCAAGCCGCTCGCCGCGACCCAGCTGGTGCAGAAGAAGCTCGCCGACATGGAGACCGAGATCGCGCTGGGTCTGCAGGGCTCGCTTCGCGTCGGCCGCCTGATGGACGAGGGCAAGTTCGCGCCCGAGATGATCTCGATCATGAAGCGCAACAATTGCGGCAAGGCTCTCGACATCGCCCGCACCGCCCGCGACATGCATGGCGGCAACGGCATCTCGATCGAGTATCACGTGATGCGCCACGTCCATAACCTCGAGACGGTCAACACCTACGAGGGCACCCACGACGTCCACGCCCTGATCCTGGGCCGCGCGATCACGGGCATTCAGGCGTTTTTCTGAGTCTGCGCTCTTCGGCGTGGCGATGCGAGAACTCTCCAATTGCGTCATGGCCGGGCAAAGCGCGAAGCGCGTCTTCGCGCTAGATGTCCCGGCCATCCACGTTCTGGGCGGAGAGGAGAACGTGGATGCCCGGCACAAGGCCGGGCATGACGAAGTCAGCAAGGTATGAGCAAGCCATGTCCGACAATGACGACGTCCCGTTCAACCGCAACTTTCCGCTGAAGCCCGGCCTCGTCGAGGAGGTCCGCCCCGGCGTGCGGCGCGTGCTCTGCAACAATCCGAGCCCGTTCACCTTCACCGGCACGGTCAGCTACATCGTCGGCAAGGGCAATGTCGCGATCATCGATCCCGGTCCGGACGACGAGGCGCATGCGGCTGCGCTGCTCGATGCCGTGCGCGGCGAGACGGTGAGCCATATCTTCGTCACCCACACCCACCGCGACCATTCGCCGAACACCGCGCGGATCAAGCGGGCGACGGGTGCGCCGGTGTATGCCGAAGGCCCGCATCGCGCCTCGCGCCCCCGTTTCGAGAGCGAGAAGCACAATCCGGAATCCGGCGCCGATCGCGATTTTGCGCCAGACGTCAACCTCGCACACGGCGACGTCGTAGAAGGTGACGGCTGGCGGCTGGAGGCGGTGGCGACGCCCGGCCACACCGCCAATCATCTGGCATTCGCCTGGCCCGAGCGAAGGTTCAGCTTCGTCGGAGACCACGTAATGGGCTGGTCGACCTCGATCGTGGCGCCGCCCGACGGCTCGATGATCGACTACATGGACTCGCTGGACCGGCTCGCGGCACGCGAGGAGGATCTCTATTTCTCGGGCCACGGCCCCGAGATCCCCGAGGGCCGGCGCTTCGTGCGCTTCCTGATCCGTCACCGCAAGGCGCGTGAGGCCTCGATCCTGCACCGCCTCGCCAAGGGCGAGACCGACATCCCGACCATGGTCCGCGCGATCTATATCGGTATCGATCCGCGGCTGACGACGGCCGCCGGCTACTCCGTGCTCGCTCATCTGGAAGATCTGGTCGCGCGCGGGGTGGTGGCGACGGATGGTGATCCCGTGATCGGCGGGACGTATCGAATGGCTTGAGAGCGAATAGTGAATGGCGAGTAGCGAATGGAGTGTCTTCCATTCGCCATTCGCTACTCTCTATTCGCCATTTTCACTTCTTCACCGTCTTCGCCGGCGCCTTGGGCGGCGCGACCGGGGTCTTTTTCACCGGCTTGAGCGCGTCGGCATCGGCGGCGGTGTTGAGATCGTCGATGAATTTCTTGATGCGCGCGGCGTTGCTGCCGAGATCGCTGTCGAAATTGCGCGAAGCCGAGCGCATATCGACCCGGGAATCATCGCCATCCGGCACGACCCTTATCGAAACGTCCTCGCGAAAACCCATGATCGGCGTGCGCGCCACCGCCTCGATGCGGCCGATGCGGCGCGGCGGCTGCGGCGCGCGCTCGTCGATGACGATCCATTTGCGCTTGTGCACGAGCTGGAGCGCGATCGCATAGGCGCGGTCGACGGAAATCTCGAGCTCGACCGGCTCGATTTCGGGATAGAAATGGCGCTGCTGCTCCGCCGAGTAGAGGCCGGCATAGACCGCGGTGTTGGTGCCCTCGCCGGTGCGCAGCCGCGCCAGTGCGTCGAAGCGCGGCGGATCGATCGGGTCGGTGGTGATGTCGTAGATCGACGGCAGCTTGCGATACTGCAGGCCGAGATAGGCGGGATAGGCGAGGATCGCCCCGTCGATCAGGAAGGCGAGCAGGATGCGCGCCATGCCGCGCGAGCCGTTCTGCCAGATCGCGGCAAAACCCGCGAGCCCGAACAGGATCGAGAGACCGGCGATCGCGAGTCCGCCGAAGAAAGTCGCGAGCGCCGGCTTCGGCTCGAGGAAATCGAAGCGGACGACGATGATGGACACCACCACCGCCATCACTGCGAACACGGCCAGATTGCGCGCCCAGCTCGCGAGGCCGGACACGGGCTCCGACTGATAGGGAGCGGAAAACCTGCGGGCCATCGGGTGAGTTCTACCGGATGTTGAGGGCGGCGCCGGCCGATTGGCGCGACGATGCGCCGTTGAGACCACGGCCCGAGGGCAAATTCAAGGGAGAGCGGGTTGCTTCCCCGTCATTCCGGGATGGTCCGAAGGACCAGACCCGGAATCTCGAGATTCCGGGTTCGCCCTTCGGGCGCCCCGGAATGACGGTGTCAGTTGTGGCTGCCTACGCCGCCGCGTTCGGGAAGCGATAGTCCTTGAATTGGTCGCGCAGCGCCGTCTTCAGGATCTTGCCGGTGGCCGTATGCGGAATACCTTCGACGAAGGCGACGTCGTCGGGCATCCACCATTTGGCGATCTTGCCGTCCATGAACTTCAGGATGTCCTCGCGCGTGGCCTGCTGGCCCTGCTTGAGCTGCACGATCAGAAGCGGCCGCTCGTCCCATTTGGGGTGGAACACGCCGATCACGGCGGCCTCCGCCACGGCCGGGTGGCCGACCGCGAGATTTTCGAGGTCGATCGAGGAGATCCACTCGCCGCCGGACTTGATCACGTCCTTGGAGCGGTCGGTGATCCGCATGTAGCCGTCCTCGTCGATCGTCGAGACGTCGCCGGTGTCGAAGAAGCCTTCCTCGTCGAGGATGTTGGTGTCGACGCGGTAATAGGCCTTGGCGACCGCGGGGCCGGAGACCTTGAGGCGGCCGAACGTCTTGCCGTCCCAGGGCAGCTCCTTGCCGGCATCGTCGGTGATCTTCATCTGCACGGCGAAGGGCGCATAACCCTGCATCTGGAGCACGTCGAGTAGCGCGTCTCCGGTGGCATTCTGGAACGGAGGCTTCAGCGCCGCGACGCTGCCGATCGGGCTCATCTCGGTCATGCCCCAGGCGTGACGGACGTTCGAGCCCATGTCGAGGAAGGCCTTGATCATCGAGCGCGGCATCGCCGAGCCGCCGCAGATCACCATCTTCAGGTGCGGCAGCTTGAGATTGTTGGCGGCCATGTGCTGGAGCAGCATCAGCCACACGGTCGGCACGCCGGCGGTGTGCGTCACTTTCTCGGTCGAGAGCAGCTCATAGACCGAGGCGCCGTCGAGCTTGGCGCCGGGCATGACCAGCTTGGTGCCCTGCGAGGGCGCGGAAAAGGCGATGCCCCAGCTGTTGGCATGGAACAGCGGAACCACCGGCAGCATTGTCTCGGACGCACTCGTGCCGAGCGCGTCGACATTGTTGGCCATCAGCGCGTGCAGCACGTTGGAGCGATGCGAATACAGCACACCCTTGGGATCTCCGGTCGTGCCGGAGGTGTAGCACATCGCGGCTGCCGTGTTCTCGTCAAACTCCTTCCATTTGAATTTGCCGTCGGCCTCGGCAATCCAGTCCTCGTAGGCGACCACGTTCTTCAGCGTGGTCTCAGGCATGTGCGCCTTGTCGGTGAGCACGATGTAGCGCTCCACGCTTGGCAGCTTGTCGGCGATCTTCTCCAGGATCGGAACGAAGGTGATGTCGGTCATCACGATGCGGTCCTGCGCATGATTGATGATCCAGGCGATCTGCTCCGGGAACAGGCGGGGATTGACGGTATGGCAGATGGCACCAATGCCCATGATGCCGTACCAGACCTCGAGATGGCGCCAGGTGTTCCAGGCGATCGTTGCGACACGGTCGCCGAGCTTGATGCCGTCGCGTTCCAGCATCTGCGAGACCTTGAGCGCGCGCTTGTGGATCTCGGCGTAGTTGGTGCGATGGATCGGTCCCTCGACCGAGCGTGTGACCACCTCCTGCTTGCCATGAATCCTGGCGGCGTGTTCGATGATCCGGTGGCAGAGCAGGGGCCAATCTTGCATCAAACCAAGCATTCCGACGTCCCTCCGAGAAGTCGCTGGGCGCGTTGTCGCTCTCAGCGTTGGGCCAAAGAATTGTCATGACTATTAGCCTGCCGGACTTTCGCCGCAAATGGTCTTGTCGCGGCTATATGTCCGCTGGCGCGGCAATGGTTACCGCCGTGCTCGGGCTGTTGCTGGTGCCCGCCGAGAGGGCAGAGGCGCGAAAACTTGCCTTGCCGCTGGACATCTTTGGCATGACCGCACCACGACCGCGTGCGA
This sequence comes from Bradyrhizobium sp. CCBAU 53415, assembly GCF_028128735.1. Lineage (NCBI taxonomy): Bacteria > Pseudomonadati > Pseudomonadota > Alphaproteobacteria > Hyphomicrobiales > Nitrobacteraceae > Bradyrhizobium > Bradyrhizobium sp. CCBAU 53415. The sequence continues at coordinate 555,652 of NZ_LBJF01000001.1, forward strand.
CGGTTCATTCCGCCAAGATCCCGTTACCGAGACCCCGCCCCGAAGAGGCCCCGAAAGCATCGAACGACGCCCCGCCGGAGGCAGAGGGACAGCCGTCTCCCGACCAGCCGGGCGCCGACAAGCCTGCCGAGGCCGCGTCGCCGCCTCAGAAACAGGCCTCAGCCTGCCGCCTCGCATTGACCGAGGACATTGCGATCGCGCCCTCAATTCCCGACATCCGCGGCCCCGGCGCCTGCGGCGGCGAGGATCTGGTGCGGCTGGAAGCCGTCGTGCTGCCGGACAAGCGCAAGGTGACGGTCAAGCCGGCGGCGGTCCTGCGCTGCACCATGGCGTCGGCGATCGCCGATTGGCTGCGCAAGGACATGGTGCCGCTTGCCACCAGCCTCGGCTCGCCCATCAGCGACCTCGACAATTTCGATTCCTTCGAGTGCCGCGGCCGCAACCGCGTTGCTGGCGCGATGCTGTCCGAGCACGGCAAGGCCAATGCCATCGACATCCGCGCCGTCAAGCTCGCCAATGGGCAGTCGATCGGCCTTACCGACCGCACCCTGTCGCGCGACCTGCGCGAGCGCGTGCTGCACTCCGTCTGCGCGCGCTTTTCCACCGTGCTCGGTCCGGGGTCGGACTGGTACCACGAGGACCACATCCATCTCGACCTGGCGCAGCGGCGCAACGGCTATCGGATCTGCCAGTGGAATGTCTGGGATCCTCTGCCGCAGGTCGCCCCGCTGCTGCCGGCCGAGCGCCCCGAGGAGGCGCCGCCACGCGAGGTCGCGGCCAGGCCCGAGGCGACGGAGGGAGAGGCAAAGGAAGGAGCTGGCGAGGAGGCGGTGGAGAAATCCCCTCCGCCCGCCGACAAACCGGCGTCCGATGGCGACAAACGCCAGCGGCACAAGCCGGCAACAAAAAAGCGCCGGTGAGACCGGCGCCTTTGGCTGTCAGGGATCAAGAGGCGATCAGTAGCTGCCCGCCTGGCCGGTTTGGCTGTTGCCGAGCGCCAGTCGCGAGTTGTACGGGGAGTCGCCGTGCTTGGGCTCGAGCACCACGACGATGGTGCCGACCTTGACCCGGTTATAGAGGTCGATCGCGTCCTCGTTGGTCAGACGGATGCAGCCCGACGAGATCGAGGCGCCGATATATTCCGGCTGGTTGGTGCCGTGGATACGGAACAGCGTGTCCTTGCCGCCCGAATAGAGGTACATCGCGCGGGAGCCCATCGGATTGTCCGGACCGGGCGCGACATAGGTCGGCACGCCCAGGCGCGAAATCTCACCGGGGGTGGGGTGCCAGGCCGGCCACTCGGTCATGCTGCCGACCTTGGCGATGCCCGACCAGGCCATGGCCTCTTCGCCGACGGTGATGCCGTAGCGGATCGCCTTGCCGCCATCCAGGACGTAGTAGAGGTAGTGGTTGTCGGAATCGACCACGATCGAGCCCGGCGATTCCTTGCGGTGGTATTCGACGATGGCACGGCGGAACGGCTCGGCAACCGGGGTGTTCTCGTACCGGACCTTGGCAAGCAGTTCCTTGTCCTTCGGCTTGAATGCCTTGGTGTCGGTCGCCTCGAAATGCGTGGCCTGCATACAGCCCGACAACATCAGGCCAGCGGCCAAAATCCCAAACTTAACTTTCAGCGACGACATGGTTTGGTTCCAATCAAAACAATACCGTGCGGAAGGGCCTGAGCTCGAGCGCCCAAGTTCCTCGACTCCGTTAGTCCCATTATCGTTGAAATCTGCCACAATTCCAGCGCTGAAGCCCTTTTCCCGCGCTGCAAGAGCCCAGCTGTGGCTTTTCTGCCGCAAATTTTGCGGCTTTGTGAGGTTTTTTTGGCAGGACGGGCCGGATTGTCGATTCCGCGCCACAGTTGAACCCCGGCGGGCGCCGCACATGCAAACGCTCAGTTAATGTTGTTGTCATCGTGAACCTGTCAGAATCGCGCTAAAGGCTGTCATTCTGTCGCAGGACCCTTGGAGCTGTTCATGTTTTCCGTGTTTGTTCCCTCCGAGTCCGCGCTCAAGAAGGCTGTCATCGAGGATCTTGCGGCCGTGCCGGAAAACGCCGTCTGGATCGACCTCGTCAATCCGAGCGCGGCCGAGGACAAGGCGGTGGAGCGGCTCGCGGGCATCGCCATTCCGACCCGGGAAGACATGCAGGAGATCGAGATCTCCAGCCGCCTCTATATCGAGAACGGCGCGCGCTACATGACCGCGACGCTGATGTGCCACTCCGATACCGACATGCCCCGAACCACGGCGGTGACCTTCATCCTCGGCGACCACCGCCTGGTGACGGTGCGCTACGACCAGCCGAAGCCGTTCGCCCTGGTCGAAGCCAAGCTCGCCCGCTCCTGCACGCCGTCCGTCACCGGCGAGATGGTGCTGATGGAACTGCTGGACGCGGTGATCGACCGCTGCGCCGATATTCTGGAGCGTTGCGGCACCGACATCGATCAGGTCAGCCACGACATCTTCGAGCCTGAGAGCGAGCGCCACGGACACGCAAAGAGGTATTCCCAGATCCTGATCTCGATCGGCCGCAAAGGCGACTTGACCTCGAAGGTTCGCGAGAGCCTGGTGTCGATCGGTCGCGTCGTGACGTTTCTGTCGGCGGTGGTCGAGGGCGTGAAATGGTCGAAGGACATGCGCGAGCAGCTCAAGACCATGCAGCGCGACGTCGCCTCGCTGACCGACCACGCCTCCTATCTCTCCAACAAGATCACCTTCGTGCTCGATGCCATGCTCGGCGTCGTCAATCTCGAGCAGAACAACATCATCAAGCTGTTCTCGGTGATGGCCGTCGTCCTGATGCCGCCGACACTGATCGCTTCGGTCTACGGCATGAACTTCAAGGTCATGCCGGAACTCGAATGGGTGCACGGCTATCCGATGGCGCTGGTGATGATGCTGGCCGCCGCCATCGTCCCGTACTGGATATTCAAGTGGAAGAAGTGGCTGTAGAGCAAAGTATTGCTGCGGCTACTTTCTACCTCGCCCTTTCTTGGCAGATTTGGCCTTTGCATCTGCGGGAGCCCTCTCCCGTGTTGATGAGTTCGCTGACCCGAGAATCTGCTTTAGCGCCCTGGATAGAGGCCGAAAAGCTGCCGCCGCACCAGCTATACCGGCAACTGGAGGGGATATCGCTGCTAATAAACCAATGAGTGCGACTACTGGTAGCGCCCTTGAGGCAATCCCCACTCCGGCGGGGAGATTATCCTTAATCTCTTCCCAGCTCTTCATGCCAAGTTCGCCGAGTTCTATCCCAACTTGCTTGGCGCTCGGTCCCAACGCGCGCCTTGCAAAAAGCGCCGCCCCGCCTGCAAAATTTCGGAGAATTAGAAGTTGATCTGCTATCAGTCGAGCTTGAACGGCTACGTTGCGGGCGTTGTGGATTTGATCGTCATCTTCCCTTAACGCATTCGCCGCTGCATCTGTCACAATCTCCGAGGCCGCAGCAATTTCTTTGACTGACGAAGTGTTTGCCTGGATTGTTTCGAGAGTCCCGAGGTCGCTCTGAATAGCTAGGGCAAGTCGTTCCGCCTCGATCTCCCGAACAATTGGGAATACGGCCAACAGGTCTTGCAGGCCAAACCGCCGAGACCGTTGCCGTTGAGCCGGAGAGCGATAAGCATCGGCAGTTGCCAAAACCCGTCCGGGAGGCTCGTTATTGCGTTGTCGCTTAAGTTGAGGTCTTCGAGATTGGTTAGTAGATTTATCTCCGAAGGTAGCGTTGTAAGCTGATTTCCGCTCAAGTCGAGCTTCTTCAAACTAGTCAATTGTCCGATTTCGGCAGGAAGAGCCTTCAATCCTTTCCCACTGAGATCGAGGCTTTCTTGTTTTCGCCGTTTCGCATTGTTTATGATTCTGCGCCGTGCAACTTGATATGCCTCGTCCGGCATCTGCCTTCCCTAAAATTCACGTTCGTGGGCGGAGGTTGATTCATTGTTTCATTCAATCATACCGAGCAACGATATCTTCCCGCAAGAGGGGAACAAAGCTTGGTGGCCATGCCTCCGTACTTGTGGAGGGCGTGGGTCGAAGGACATGCGCGAGCAGCTCAAGACCATGCAGCGCGACGTCGCCTCGCTGACCGACCACGCCTCCTATCTCTCCAACAAGATCACCTTCGTGCTCGATGCCATGCTCGGCGTCGTCAATCTCGAGCAGAACAACATCATCAAGCTGTTCTCGGTGATGGCCGTCGTCCTGATGCCGCCGACACTGATCGCTTCGGTCTACGGCATGAACTTCAAGGTCATGCCGGAACTCGAATGGGTGCACGGCTATCCGATGGCGCTGGTGATGATGCTGGCCGCCGCCATCGTCCCGTACTGGATATTCAAGTGGAAGAAGTGGCTGTAGGGGCCATGCTCGAGCGAAGATACCTACCGAGACCTTACGCCGCTCGCAGAGACACGGCAGGACGTGTCGCAGAATAGATCGGGATTGAGGCGACGCGGTGGTGTCCGCACCGCGCCGCAATTCCTCCGGTAAAATTTGAGCGGTGGGCTGAACGTTTGCGCGAAATTTGTCTGCGATAAGCAGTGCGTAGCCGCGAGGAACAGCCATGGTTGAGAAACACATAACGTCGCCCCGCAACGTCATCGATCTGGCGAACTATCGCCAGGCGATGACGAGCGGCAAGGCGCCGTCGATGTCGGCACGCATGTGCCGGCACTGTGGTGCTCCGCTGCTCGACGGCGAGAACGACGACGACTGCTCGACCGCATACAGCACGGCCGCTCCGCGGCCGCGCGAGAGGTCACGTCGGATTCGTCTCGATTGAGCAACGGAAGGTAAGGGCGATCCGGGCCTTGCGGCGGCGTTGTCTGGATCGCCTTGCTTCCACTCTTCGGCAAATCTGCTAGCGCTTCACGATCTGCGCCGTCGAGACGATGGTCTCTGCGATCGCGCCGTCGCGGCTGAACGGGACGAGATGTTTTCCGATGTCGCTCAGCATCGCCTCGACATTCTCGCCCAGTGCATCCCGTGACGACGACGAATAAGTAAGCGTGCGCTCCGCCAAATCGTGCAGGCCGACCAGATGGCCGGTCTCGACCGTGACAAGCTCGGTGAGCCGCAACGGGCTGCCGCGGAAGAATGCGGAAAGGTCGCGATGGGTCCGCGTGCCCCGGCCTGCCTCCTCCCAGAGTTGCGCCGGCGACCAGCGGCGGCGAATTTCGTTGTAACCATCGAGCCAGGGGTTGCGGCCGTCGGTAGCCGAGAACGAAGCGCAGATCGCGATCGCGCCCCCGTGTGCGACCAGTTGGTCGAGTTGCGCAAGCGTCGCATCGCGATCCATCCAATGCAACGCCCGGCCGATCGTGACGATGTCGAAGGTGCCGATGTCGGATGGAAGCGTCTCTGCCTTGCCTTCAATCAGCGTGACATGTCGACCCGCGCGCGAAGCGGCAAGCCGCGCTGCGTCGAGCATCGCAGGCTCCGGATCGACTCCGACGACACGGCCGACATAGGGGCCGAAGCCGAGCGCCAGCAGCGCGGGTCCGGTACCGAGATCGATCAGGCTGCTCTGTTTGGTGAGACCGAGTTTTTGCGCGACGCTGCGGAAGAATTCGCGCGGATAAGGCGGCCGCAAATGCTCGTAGAGTGAGGCGGTGCTTGCGAACCGGCCCATGCTTTCGCGCCCTGCCTAGACGTGCTGGCCGCCGTTGATGTGGATTTCGGCGCCGTTGACGTAAGAACTGGTGTCCGTGCACAGCACGTAGATGATCTTTGCCACTTCGTCGGGTGTGCCGAGGCGGTGCATCGGGATCTGCTGCTCGACGATCTTCTCGGTCCCCGGCGACAGGATCGAGGTGTCGATCTCGCCCGGCGCGATCGCGTTGACGCGCACCCCGACGCGGCCGAAATCGGAGGCCATCTCGCGCGTCAGCGCGGCGAGCGCGGCCTTCGAGGTGGCATAGGCGGCGCCCGCGAAGGGGTGCACGCGCGAGCCCGCGATCGAGGTGACATTCACCACCGAGCCCTTGGCCGCCTTCAATTCCTCGATCAGTCCGCGCGCGATCATGATCGGCGCGAAGAAGTTGACATGGAAGACATGCGTCCAGGTGTCGAGGTCGGTGTCGACCGAGCCGAGCCGCGAGCCGCCCGGGCCCTTCGGCGAGATCGCGGCGTTGTTGACCAGCGCATGCAGCGTGCCGCCCTCCAGCCGGTTGCGGATCTCGGAGATCGCGCGCGCGGTGTCCTGGGGGGCGCCGAGGTCGACCTGGATGTGGTCCTCGGGCCCCGCGTCCCACGGGCAGTCCTCCGGGAAGGGATGCCGCGAGCAGGTGATGACGCGCCATCCCGCGGAGGAAAAGCGGATCACGGTGGCGTGGCCGATGCCGCGGCTGGCTCCGGTCAGGAGCAGCGTGCGGCGCGGCGCATTGGACGAATGCGGCATGAACATCTTTCAGGTCGGCCCAATCTTACGGATACATCCGCGTCTTGGACCACGGTTGGCTGGCCGCGTCACGGCGAAATTCGATGCGGTCGTGCAGGCGGAAGGGGCGGTCGTGCCAGAACTCGATGCGCGAAGGTGTGATGCGCCAGCCGCTCCAGCCCGGCGGCCGGGGCACTTCGCCGATGACGTATCTGGCCGCAACCTTGGCGATGGCCTGCTCGAAGGCGAAGCGACTCTCCAGCTCTTGCGACTGCTTGCTCGCCCAGGCGCCGATCTGGGCCTGCTTGGGCCGGGTGGCGAAATAGGCGTCGGCCTCGGCGTCGGTCACCGGCGTCACGCTGCCGCGAATGCGGACCTGACGGCGCAGCGATTTCCAGTGAAAAAGTAACGCTGCCTTGGGGTTTGCAGCGAGTTCGCGGCCCTTTTGGCTCGCGATGTGGCTGTAGAAGACGAAACCCTCGGTATCGAAGCCCTTCATCAGCACCATGCGCACATCGGGCAGCCCGTCAGGGCCGACGGTTGCGAGCGCCATGGCGTTCGGATCGTTCGGCTCGCTCTTGATCGCCTCGTTCAGCCAGGTTTCGAACAGCGCAAGAGGCTCGTCGGCGGCGGTGAAATCACCGGATGTTAAGGGTGTCTGGTGTTTCATTGAGGTCGTGTCGGTCATGTCTGGAGTCCGAGTTGCGTCCCGCGGCCCAAAACGCGCTGTTGTCCGCTACCGCCCTATATAGGGCATGGGGACGCGTTGGCCTATCGGCGATCCGACCGTCCGGCTTTGTCATGACGATGATTCTGATCGGGGTTGGCGCCGGGGGGTGCAGCTTTTCCCGCAGCGACAGCAGCGCCTACGCCAAGGCCGACGACAGCGACCTCACCGGCTCGATCGCGCGGCCGGCGAAGGATGCTCCCCCGACCGAGACCGATCTCGCCTTCACCCGCAACGCGGCCTCCGACGTCCTGAGCAAGGGCGACAAGGATTCCAGCCAGCACTGGGAGAATCCGGAGACCGGGGCGCGCGGCTCGGTGACGCCGATCGCCCAGTCCTATGCGGCCGAGGACGGACGCAAATGCCGCGATTTCCTGGCGAGCTACGTCAACGGCAGCACCGAAAGCTGGCTCCAGGGCGCCGGCTGTCAAAGCAGCCGTGGCCGTTGGGAGATTCATACGCTAAAGCCGTGGCGGAGCTAGGTTCAACGCCGCGATCCTAGTTGCAAAAATGCCACTCTCTTCCCACATGATGCGCAGGTGGGGCGGGGAGCCCTTTGAACAATTCGATTTCTTGAAGGAGACGTGACGAATGCGCGACCCCTATGAGGTCTTGGGGGTGCCGCGGAGCGCCAGCGCTGCCGCGATCAAGAGCGCCTATCGCAAGCTGGCCAAGAAGCACCATCCGGACAGCAACAAGGGTGACCCCAAGTCGGCCGAGCGTTTCGCCGAGATCAACTCGGCCAACGAGATTCTCGGCGACGAGGACAAGCGCAAGCAGTTCGACCGTGGCGAGATCGATGCCGAAGGCAAGCCGCGCTTCCAGGGTTTTCCGGGCGGCGGGGGGCCGCGCGGCCGCGCGGGTCCCGGTGGGTTCGAAAGCTATACGTTCCGGAGCGGCGGTGCAGCTGGAGGCCCGGGCGGCGGCGCGTTCGAGGACATCCTCAACAGCATGTTCGGCGGCGGAATGCGCGGCGCGCGGCCCGGGGCCGGCGGCGGTGCCCAGTTCGAGTTCGATACCGGCGGCATCGGGCTCGATCTCGACGTCAACGTCGCCATGTCCGTCTCGCTGGAGGAGTCGGTCAAGGGTGGCGAGAAGCGCGTCCGGTTGCCAACCGGCAAGGAGCTCAACGTCAAGATTCCGGCCGGCGTCGCCGAAGGCCAGCAGATTCGCCTACGGGGGCAGGGCGAGAGCGCGCAGGGCCATCCACCCGGCGATCTCCTGATCACCATCAACATCGCGCCGCACCCGTTCTTCAAGGTCGAGGGTGCCGACCTCAGGATCGACCTGCCGGTGACGCTCTATGAGGCGGTGCTCGGCGGCAAGGTCCGCGTGCCGACCCTCGGCAATGCCGTGGAGCTTTCGGTCCCGAAAAACACCTCCAGTGGCCGGACTTTCCGCCTCAAGGGGAAGGGCTTGCCGAAAGCTGGCGGAACCGGGGATCTCTTCGTCACCATCAGGATTATGCTACCGGACGGGAACGACGCCGAGCTTGAAGCATTGATGGAAAAGTGGCGGGACCTGCACCCCTACAATCCACGCAGCGGGCTCGGCTAGCACGATCCGGAAAAGTGCACAGCGGTTTTCCGGAAAGATCGTGCGCAAACAAGAGGGCGCTATCCGAGGCCGCCCTCGACGGTCGGAGCATTCCCATCCCGAAAGGATGATGCTCAGCTTGCGCCTGAAGCGCGCATTGCGCTTCGACGCTGACGTTTATGACGTCCCGGCTGTCCGGCGGGGCAGCCGATAGAGAGGTGCGGCCTCGAGAGGGGGACCAGCGCGGTACCAAAAGCCCCAATCGAGGCCGCCCGCGTCGATCGGCGGATCGAACGCAGCTCATTTTTTTGTGATCATCCGGTGCGATAATGAGACGCGTCGATGTCCTGATTCCAAATTTTCAATGACGGAATCTGGGCACCGCGCTTATGCGGTTGCTCAGGTGCCGCTCTTCTCCACCTGGTCGTACACGGCCTGCGCCACCCTCGTCAGCCGCTCGCGATCACCGCCGCCGCTGACGACGTAGCCGACGCCGCGTTCGGCCCAGAACAGCGCTCCATCCTTGTCCGTCTTGGCGTAGCGCATCTGGGTCGCACCATTCTCGGTCTTGGCGGTGTAGATCGTGTAGCGCTCACCCGAGGCGCCCTCATACATCAGGAACGACGCGGGACCATTCGGCCCCGGCAGGAGCCGGCCGCCGACGAGCTTCAGCCCGCTTGCCTCCAGGTTCGGCGCGAACACCGTCCAGCCGCAGCGCCGGGTCAGCCAGGCCTGGAGATGGTCACGCTCATTGCCGCCGACCTCGACGGGATGGCGGACCTCGACGACATAGAGGCGGTGGGCATCGAGCGCGTCCGCCGTAAAACTCTGGAACGTGGATGGCGCGTTGGCGGCACCATGCGCGACCCAGCCAGCCGTGCCGCCGGCGACGAAAGCAACCAACGTGGCCGCGACGGCGCCATAGAGCCATTGCCGCGGGCGGCGTTCCAGCCGCTCGAGCTCCAGCCGGGCCGGCACCGGCTCATGGGCGACGGCGTCGTAGCGCGCGTGCAGCATCTCGGCCATGGCGCGCCAGGACTGCACGCGCTCGCCCTCGTCGGGATGGGCGGCAAGCCAGGCCTCTACGTCGGCGCGGCGTTCCGCCGGCAGCTCGCCGTCGACATAGGCGTGCAGCTCGTCTTCGGTGATTGGAATGTTGCGGTCGTTCATATCGGTCGTCTCTGGCTCTGCGGCCCAAAAATCCTTCGTGGTTCAACGTCGCTCGCTTCACCGGCATGGTGCGGGCGAACAGCTCGCCATGAACTTCATCCTGCCATCATTTCACCCGCCTGAGCGCCGGGCGCTCGCCCTCCAGCGAGGCTTTGACGTGGGCGCGGGCGCGGGCCAGGCGCGACATCACGGTGCCGATCGGCACGCCCTGGATGTCGGCGACCTCGCGATAGCTCATGCCCTCCAGCATCACCAGCAGCAGCACCGAACGCTGTTCCTCGACGAGGGTGGCAAGCGCCTTCTCGATGTCACGTCCTTCGGCCTCGGTCCCGCTGGCATCCGGGTTGTTTTCCGTCAGCGGCATGAATTGCGGCCGCCTTGCCAGTGAGCGCCGCCGGTTCTTGTTGAGGTTGGTCAGGATCGTATAGAGCCAGCTCCTGACGTCGCCTCCAAGAAACAGGCGCTCCGAACGCAGCGCGCGCACCAACGTATCCTGCACCAGATCGTCGGCCGCATCCGCATCGCGCGTCAGCGCGCGGGCATAGCGGCGCAACGCCGGGATCATGGCCTCTACACTCTGACGAAACGCATTCATTGCGGTCTTGAAGTCCCAACGTTCGGCGCGAGCGCCTCAACGATCATAACACCCGAGCGGAACAGCTATTCCGGCACCTGAAACAGCGTTAACGCCGAGTATTAGGGCTGTACCGCAGGGGAGGGCTGGTGTACCTCCAGACCTCAACGAGAGCTCGACGGGACGTTCAAAAATGGCGCAGAATTCAGGTCTGATGCAGGGCAAGCGCGGGGTGATCTTCGGCGTTGCCAACAACCGCTCGATCGCCTGGGGCATTGCCAAGGCATGCCACGCCGCCGGCGCCGAGCTCGCCTTCACTTACCAGGGCGATGCGCTGAAGAAGCGGGTCGAGCCGCTTGCCGCCGAGATCGGTGGTCTCGTGCTTGGCCATTGCGACGTCACGGACGCCGCAACCATCGATGCTGCCTTCGCGGTGCTGAAGGAGAAGTGGGGCAAGATCGACTTCGTGGTGCATGCGATCGCCTATGGCGAGCAGCTCGACGGCCGCTATGTCGACACCACGCAGGAGAATTTCTCGAAGTCGATGCTGATCTCCTGCTATTCGTTCACCGCGGTGGCGCAGCGCGCCGAGAAGCTGATGACGGATGGCGGCTCGCTGATCACGCTCAGCTATTACGGCGCCGAGAAGTGGATGCCGCATTACAACGTGATGGGCGTGGCCAAGGCGGCGCTGGAAGCCAGCGTGCGCTATCTCGCCGCCGATCTCGGCGAGAAGAACATCCGCGTCAACGCCATTTCGGCGGGGCCGATCAAGACGCTCGCGGCATCCGGCATCGGCGACTTCCGCTATATCCTGAGGTGGAACGAGTACAACGCGCCGATGCGGCGCAACGTCTCGACCGAAGACGTCGGCGGCAGCGCGCTGTATTTCCTCTCCGACCTCTCGCGCGGCGTCACCGGCGAGGTGCATCATGTCGATTCCGGCTACCACGTACTGGGCATGAAGCGCCCGGACGCGCCGGACATCTCGCTGAGTGGCAAGGATTGACTTTCAGTCGACATGCCGGTGCCCACGATCTACTTCCTTCGCCACGGCGAGACCGAGTGGAACGCGCTCGGGCGACTGCAGGGCACCAAGGACGTCCCACTGAATGCGCGTGGCCGCGTCCAGGCCGTGCAGGCGGCCGGCATTCTGGCCGATCTGTTCACGCGCGAAGGCAGGGACAGAGCGGCGCTGCCTTACGTGTCGAGCCCGCTCGGCCGTGCGCGGCAGACCATGGAACTCGCACGCGGCAAGCTTGAATTGCCGCCTTCGGACTATTCGCTCGACGATCGCCTGCGCGAAATCGGCTACGGCAGCTGGGAGGGGTTGACGCTGGCCGAGAGCGAAGCCTCCGATCCGGATGTCTATGCGAGGCGCTTGGCCGACAAATGGGCCGTCGCCCCAAGCGGCGGGGAGACCTACGCCGCCGTCCAGCTGCGCATGCTCGACTGGTATGAGTCGCTCCTCGTCGACACAGTCGCGGTCGCTCACGGCGGCACCTGCCGGGCCCTGATGGTGGCGCTGGGTATCGAGACGCCCGCCAGCGCCGCCGAGCTCTATATCGAGCAGGGCGCCGTCTATGTGTTCCGCGACGGCCGGCTGGAGAAGTTCAGTTAAGCTCCTCACCGTCGTTCCGGGGCGCCCGAGGGGTGAACCCGGAGTATCGAGATTCCGGGTTCGATGCTGCGCATCGCCCCGGAATGACGGGAACGGGGTTGAACGTCGTGTTCCCGGGCGCTACCACAAGTCAGCACTGACTGACGAGCTAGAGACGGATGTCCTTCAATACCTTCGGCCACATGTTCCGCGTCACCACCTTCGGCGAGAGCCACGGGGTGGCGATCGGCTGCGTGGTCGATGGCTGCCCGCCGATGATCCCGCTCACCGAAGCCGACATCCAGCGCGATCTCGACCGCCGCCGGCCCGGTCAGTCGCGCTTTACCACCCAGCGCCAGGAGCCGGACCAGGTCAAGATCCTGTCCGGTGTGATGGCGCATCCGGAGACCGGCGTGCAGGTGACGACGGGCACGCCGATCGGGCTCCTGATCGAGAACACCGACCAGCGCTCGAAAGATTATTCCGAGATCAAGGACAAGTTTCGCCCCGGTCACGCCGACTTCACCTATGAAGCCAAGTACGGCCTGCGCGACTATCGCGGCGGCGGTCGTTCCTCCGCGCGCGAGACCGCGATGCGGGTTGCCGCCGGCGCGATCGCGCGAAAGGTGCTGCCTGACGTGAAGGTGCGCGGCGCGCTGGTGCAGATCGGCCCGCACAAGATCGATCGCGACAAGTGGGACTGGGACGAGATCGCCAAGAATCCGTTCTTTTGTCCTGACAAGGACAAGGCTGCGTTTTTCGAGACCTATCTCGACGGCATCCGCAAGAGCGGCTCCTCGATCGGTGCGGTACTCGAGATCGTCGCAGAAGGCGTGCCTGCAGGCCTCGGTGCGCCGATCTACGCCAAGCTCGATTCCGATCTGGCGGGCGCGGTGATGACCATCAACGCGGTGAAGGGTGTCGAGATCGGTGCGGGTTTCGGCGCGGCTGAGCTCACCGGCGAAGAGAACGCCGACGAGATGCGGACCGGCAATGACGGCACGCGCTTCCTCTCCAACCATGCCGGCGGCATTCTGGGCGGCATCTCCACCGGGCAGCCGATCGTGGTGCGCTTCGCCGTGAAGCCGACCTCCTCGATCCTGCAGCCTCGTCTCACCGTCGATCGCAAGGGCGCGGACACCGAGATCTTCACCAAGGGCCGCCACGACCCCTGTGTCGGCATCCGGGCCGTTCCCGTCGGCGAAGCCATGATGGCCTGCGTGCTGGCCGATCACTTCCTGCGCGATCGCGGGCAGGTCGGCCGCTGAGTTCTCACCTCTCCCGTAGGGAGAGGTCGGATCGCATCAAGATGCGATCCGGGCGAGGGGTTACAGTCTCACTGAGACACCGCGGATGGACGCGTAGTGTCACAGCACCAGCCCACCGCGCAGCTTGACGTCCCCACAACTTCGTCCGCAAATGCGGACATGCAAAACTCCGAGCTCCAGCGCATCACCAATTGGCTGATCGACGGCGCGAGGTCGTCCGGAACCCCGGCCGAGATGATCGCGGACGTCTGCGAACAACTGGTCGAAGCCGGTTTGCCGCTATGGCGGTTCGGCATCTTCATCCGCACGCTGCATCCGGAGATCTTCGGCCGCAACTTCATCTGGCGGCAGGGCGAGGAGGTCGAGATCGGCTCCGTCGATTTCGAGATTCTGGATACGCCCGAATTCGCCAGGAGTCCGCTTCGGATCGTGTTCGAGCAGGGGCTGGAGGTCCGGGGACGGATGGACGATCCGGACAGCAAGCGGTTTCCGTTTCTCGACGACATGCGCGCCGAAGGCGTCACCGACTACGTCGCGATGCCGATGCCGTATCTCGACGGCTCTATCCACGCCACGAGCTGGGTGACGCGGCACCCTGGCGGCTTCAGCGACGAGGACATCGCGGCGATCCGGACCATCGTGACGCCGCTGGCGCGCGTCAGCGAGATCATCAGCCTGCGCCGCACCGCCGAGATGCTGCTCGACACCTATGTCGGCAACCGTGCCGGCGCGCGCATCCTCGGCGGCCAGATTCGCCGCGGCCATAACGACACCATGCAGGCAGCGATCTGGCTTTCCGATCTGCGCGGCTTCACCGCGTTGTCGGACCGCCTGCCGGCCGAGACCGTGGTCGAGATCCTCAACCAATACTTCGATTGCCAGGTCACCGCGATCCGCGGTCATGGCGGCGAGGTGCTGAAATTCATGGGCGACGGCCTGCTCGCGGTGTTTCCGATCGACGAATATGTCGGCGATGCCGCGCATGTCTGCGCGCGGGTGCTGGGGGCGGCGCGCGAGTCCCGCGCCAGCGTCGAGGCGCTCGCCTTTCCGGTCGGCGACGTCGTCGAGCGCTTCCGCTTCGGCGTTGCGCTCCATGTCGGCAACATCCTCTATGGCAATATCGGCGGCGGCAACCGCCTCGACTTCACCTGCATCGGACCGGCCGTCAACCTTGCCGCAAGACTTGAGAAGATCACGGGGCGCCTGGGGCGGACCGTGGTCGCCTCGGAAGGTTTTGCCAATGTCTGCCGCCACGACTGGCACCAGCTCGGCGAATTTCCGATCGCGGGCTTTTCCAAGGCGCAGCGCGTGTACGGGCTCGCGGAGGAGACGCCGGTGGTGATGGCCTGACGCGCAATGAGCTGAATGTCGTTCATCGCCGCACGACGAATCGCTATTCCTCCGGTTCGGTCGTGAACAGCAACGGATAGCCCTTGGCGCGGCCGGCGTCGGTGGCGCGCGTGGCCTTGGTCTCGGCGACGTCCTTGGTGAATACGGCGACGACACAGGCGCCGAGCTTGTGTGCGGTAATCATCACCTTGTAGGCCTGATCCTCGGTCATGCGGAACTCAGCCTTCAGCACCAAGGTGACGAACTCTCGCGGCGTGTAGTCGTCGTTGATCAGGATGACCTTGTGCAGCCGCGGCCGCTCGACCTTGGTCTTCGCCCTGGTTTTCGGCTTGGTGACGGCGTCGTTCATTCCGCCTCCTGGACACGGCGGGCTCGGGTTCCCTGCTGGAGCGATCAACCCGCGGCCTTCGCACCATATTGCAGGACCTGGACCTTCTCCAAGGTGATCAGCCCGCTCGACATCATGCCATCGAGGATTGGCAGGAATGCGTTGATGTTGTCCTCGCTGTCGACGATCTCGATCAGCAGGGGCAGGTCTTCCGACAGCCGCAGGATTTTCGAAGTGTGCAGCCGGCTCGACTTGCCGAATCCCATGGGACCGCGCAGCACGGTGGCGCCGGCCAGGTGTCGCTCGCGCGCGGTCATCACGATCGCTTCACAGAGGGGCTTGCCGTCGATGTGGTCGCTCTCGCCGATGAAGATCCGGAGCGAAACAGCCTGAGCGGGGATTTGCATGATCAGTTCCTTGTCAAGCGATTGTAGCGGCTGGCCATCATATGCCCTGCCCATACCGACACCAGCCAGCAGATGACGGACGTCGCGACATAGGCGAGCGCCGTGTACTTCATGCCACCGTGGAGCAGGCGGAAGGTCTCCAGGCTGAAGGCCGAGAAGGTGGTGTATCCGCCGCAGAACCCGGTCAAGACGAATTGTCGGTGCTCGGGCCGTGCCAGCACGCGGCCGTCGGGGCCGGTCAGGGTCGCGTAAAAGCCGATGACCAGCGAGCCGGTGGCGTTGATGAACAGCGTCGCGAAGGGAAAGCCCGGTCCGGTGTCGAGCGCGAGCCCGACCAGATAGCGCGTCAGCCCGCCGACGATGCTGCCCGCGGCAACCCAGGCGTAGAGTATCGCGCTACGCCAGCGATCGGCGGAGGACGGAGCGTTCATTCGCCTCTACCCTCCAAAGCTGTCGGCGACGAGGAAGCCGCAACTGACGGAAGCGAGGCACAGCCCGACAGAGAACACGACATTGCCGAGCGCCGGGAGCGGTTCGCCGCTCCGCGCGAGTGTCAGCGTTTGCAGGCTGAACGAGGACACCGTGGTGTAGCAGCCGAGAAACCCGGTCACCGCGAACAGCCAGGGATCGGGTGAGGCGAAGACCGAGCCCGGATGGGTCGCCAGCGCGCCCACAATGCCGATCAGGAAGGCGCCGGTGACGTTGATGGTCATGGTGCCCCACGGAAACGTTTCGCCCAGCCGCCGCGCGATCGCGCCGGAGACGAAATAGCGCGCGCAGCCGCCCAGCGCGCTGCCGATCACGATCGCAATTGCTCCGCTCAGCAAGGTGAACAGCCCCCCGACATCACTTGTCCTCTGCCGCCAGACCGTTGCCGACGGCAAGCAGCCCCACAAGCGAAACCAGCGCGAAGCCGAGCCCTGCAAGGAACGTTCCCGCCGGACCATAGGCGTCCCACAAGGCGCCCGCGATCACGCTCGCGGCCAGCAAGGCAAGCCCGGTGAACAGGTTGAAATAGCCGAATGCGGTGCCGCGCAGGCTCGGTGGTGCGGCATCGGCGACCAGGGCCGAGAGCAGCCCTTGCGTCAATCCCATATGCAGCCCCCATAGCACGACCCCGAGCGCGAGGCCCGTAAGGCTCGGCAGCAGCGCCAGCGCAAGATCGGCGCCGGCGAGGAAAACAAGGCCGAGCGCGAGCAGGCCGGTGCGGTTGATCCGGTCCGACAGCACGCCGGCCGGATAGGCCGACAGGGCATAGACGATGTTCATCAGCACCAGCACCGCCGGCACCCACATCGCGCTGAGTCCGATGTTCTGCGCGCGCAGGATCAAAAAGGCTTCGCTGAAGCGCGCCAGCGTGAAAACGATTCCAACCGCGACGACGCGCCAATAGACGGCTCCGAGCTGCCGCATCGCGGCGAGATTGAGCGGATTTTTCGCAGGCGCGCGGGCCGGATCCGGCTCCGGCTCGCTCACCGCGAACGCGATCAGTCCGAAGGACAGGAAGGCCGGCAGCACCGCGACCCAGAACACGGCGGCAAAGTTGTCGGCCATCCACCACATCAGGCCGATCGCCAACAGCGGTCCGACGAAGGCGCCGATGGTGTCGAGGGATTGCCGCAGGCCAAAGCTCGCGCCGCGCAGGCCGACGGGAGCGATATCGGCAATCAGCGCATCGCGCGGCGCGCCGCGAATGCCCTTGCCGACACGATCGATGAAGCGCGCCGCCACCACCCATTCGACGCTTGGCGCGAGCGGGAACAGCGGCTTGGTGAAGGCGGCCAGGCCATAGCCGAGCGCTGCGAGCAGCTTGCGGCGCCCGAGCCAGTCCGACAGCGCACCGGAAAAGATCTTCGTGATTGACGCCGTCGCCTCCGCAATGCCCTCGATGAAGCCGACGGTGAGCGTGGAAGCGCCGAGCACGGTGACGAGATAGAGCGGCAGCAGCGCGTGGATCATCTCCGAGGAAATGTCCATCAGCATCGAGACGAAGCCGAGCACCCAGATCCCCCTGGGCAGCGTGGTGCGCGTAGCGTTCGGTGTCGTCGTCGTCACGTCTTCTCCTGGTCTTCGCCTGCCGGCCTTCGTCACCAGGCAACAAAAAACCCGCCATCGGCGGGTATGTCCATGCTCCCGCCAAAGGCAGAGGCTCTAAATTGCCTCACCTTGAGCAGGAGTCATCAGCCCATCACGATCATCGATCGCCGGACGGTTGTCGGGGGACTCCATCCCCATCTATGCGATCAACCCTAGCATGGAAATCGCGCCGGACAAGTGGGCGGGGCGCTCCGTCCCCTTCCGGTTTCTCGCGTCGTGAGTCCAAGGCTGCAAGGGCCGGCCGTGTTCCTGCGGCGTGATGGCGGCAGCACGGCGGCAGCTTTGCGCAAAGCTCTCAAATTCCGATCTCGAGATTTCTGAACCTGCGAATTCTTGACTTGAATGTGAAGCGCAGGCGATCTTCGGCCTTTGCGGCAAGGCGATTGCATGTCACCATCGCGTCATACGACGGGAGACTGCGATGCGTTTGCTGTTCTCGATCGGGGCTGTGCTGGTGGCCGGCATGTTTGCCGGAGGGGACGTCGCGGGCATCGCGGCACCAGGACCCAAATTTGAATCGCCCGAGAGTCGACCTCGATCGCAGCGGCTTGCGGCCGACAAGGACGCGCAGACGGTCGACGTCGAGCTGATCCTCGCGGTTGACGTGTCCTACTCCATGGACATGGACGAGCTCGCGATCCAGCGCGAGGGCTATGCGCAGGCAATCCAGTCGAAGGAGTTCCTGCGGGCGCTGAAGTTGGGTCCGAACGGCCGGATCGCGGTGACCTATTTCGAGTGGGCCGCCTCCAGCGACCAGAAGATCATCATTCCCTGGCGGCTGATCGATGGACCGGAGACGGCGGACGCGGTCGCCGCCGAGATCATGAAGACGCCGATCCGGCGCGCTTCGCGCACCTCGATCTCGGGCGCGATCACGTTCGCGATGCCGCTGTTCGACGAGGACCCCTATCGGGGCTTGCGCCGTGTCATCGACATTTCCGGCGACGGTCCCAACAACAATGGCGGTCCGGTCACGGTGGCGCGCGATGCCGCCCTGGAGAAAGGCATCGTCATCAACGGCCTGCCGATCATGGTCAAGGAGCCGTCCTATTCGACCATGGATATCGACAATCTCGATTTCTACTACGAGGACTGCGTCATCGGAGGTCCGGGCTCCTTCGTCATCACGATCAAGGACCGCGACAAGTTCAAGGAAGCGATTCGCACCAAGCTGCTGATGGAAGTCGCTGGCCGCACGCCGGAGCGCCCCGTGATGCGTGTTGCCGACAAGGAGCCGCGCGTCAGCTGCCTGATTGGCGAGAAGATCTGGTCCGACCGCTGGGGACGTTAACGTCCCCGGCTGAGACCTTTTGCCCATCCGATCCGGCAGTTGAATTTAACTGCTCGTTAACCGGTGCATGGCCCTAATCAGACTGTTTCCTTCCGTTTCCAGCCAGCATTCCGACATTGCTGGAACGAACGAGAGCGGGTTTGTCGAACCTGCCTTTGAGCAAACATGGCCATCGTCACGTCGAGCACCAGCCAGATCTCGCCCGTCAACGAGCGGATGTATCGCCAGAGTGCTCTGCTCGGTGACTGGAAGGGCAATTGGGTGGGCAACAACCAGCCCGTTGGCTTCAAGGTCGTGAACATCCGCGGCGCCCGGGCGCAGGTCGAGTACACTCACAACGGGCGCACCGAGCGCGGCTTTGCCGAGGTTCAGGGCACGCTTATCACCTTTGGCGGCGTCACGGTCGGCACCAAGGACGGCAAGAATATGGTGATGCTGTTTTCCTTCGGGGGCGCTGGCAAGCAGACCGCGAATCTCGAGAAGCAGGAGCCGCCGGCTTCCGACAGCCGCCTCATGGGAAGCTGGGGCGGTTATTCCAGCGACAACGGCAAGAGCGCAAGCTTCAAGGTGCTCTCGGTCAACGGCAACGAAGCCCAGGTCAGCGTCACCACCGACGGCATCACCCGCCAGGGCACCGGCATTGTCTACAAGAACGTCATCATGTTCGGACAGACGCAGATCGCGACCGACGACGGACAGAACGGCAAGGTCATCTACCAGGTCGGCACGAAATCTTTCGTGGTGCCGGTGACGAAATATCCGCCGGCGGATTCATCGTCTTCGGTCGACAAGACGGCTTAGCCGTTCACGGCGGTGTCCCGCCGGGTTGCGTCAGCGTCTTCAACCGTTGGTCGAATTGCCGCAGGATCGCGCAGGACTGCGCGAAACCGCCGTCGCCGATGAGTCGCCAGATTTCGTCGGATTGCTCCACCAGATGGGGAATCGTCTCGGGCAAGCGGGCCGTCTCGAGGAGTGCGCCCTTTTCGTTGATGAGATATCGACGGTTCAGTGCAAACAGCACCTGCAGTTCCCCGGGGGGCGACCTGCAGCCGTGACACCGGCGCGGTCACCCCGCTGGCATCGATGATGTTCGAAGAGTATAGTCGCGAAATTCTTGACGGTAATCTGAATGATCAAGCTTGCACTTTCATGTGCTCTTGCAGCGCTCGCGGCGCTCTGCTTCGGCGGAGAGCCGGTTCATGCGCAGGTCGCGCCGCTGAGATATTGGATCCCCGGCGGACCTTTCGGCCTCAGCGGTGGTGCCGGCCAGAGTTCCGACACCTACGGCAACTTCGCGAACTTCAATGCCGTCGATGCGGATTGGCGCACCAGCTCTGCGAGCGGCTTCTTCGTCGGCGGCGAACGCGGCAATCTTGGTTTGAGCGGCTTCAGTCAGGCCGGCCCGGTCGGCAATTTCAGCGCGCTCTCCTATGACAGCACGCAGTTCGGCTATAGCGTCAAGACCGCAGCCGGCATGCCCGTCACGTTCTTCGCCGGATTCAACACGTTGAACTACGGCAACGGCATCGGCAGCTCTCTGGCGCCGCTGACCTCCATCGCCACACCCGGCTATGGTGGGTTTGCGGGTGTCGAATTCAAGCCGACCTCCAACCTCAGCCTGTCGTTCGGGGTCGGCTATACCCAGCAGCAATCGGGCCGCACGGACAGTGACATCAACTCGTCGATGCTGCCCGGCGAGTCGCCGGCCTTGGGTGGCCTTCGGCGTTAGGATTGCATCACCAGCTCCGGTGGACGCCGTAGCGATTTCGGCAGATCCGGGCCGGTTCCGAAACGCATCACGATGTCGGGACGCCGTTCGCCGAGGCCGAGTGACGCCCCGAATTGCCGCCTCAGCGCCGCCACCTCGACCGGCTGGTTGATGAAGGAATATTTGAATCCCAGCGCGGTCGCCTGCAGACCGAAGCGCTGGCAGGCGCGGCCGACCGCGATCCAGTGCGACTTGTCGCTGCGATCGGCGGCGAGCACGACGACGCCCGCAGAGCTGTCGAGCTCTTCGCGGTATTTCTTGTTTTCCCCGCTCTCGGTGAAGAAGAGCTTCAGAAGCGGGCGCGCCACCCAGGAAGGCAGCGAGGGATTTCCCGACGCGGGCGAGAACAGCCCGTCCATGGTCGCGAGTGCCTCCGTCTCGTTGAAGCGAATCCAGCTGGCGAGCTCGCGCATGAAGGCCTTGTCGCGCATTTGCGCCGAGTTGCCTTCGAGCACGTAGTCGGTGACCCCGGCGATCGCGGCGCGTTCGGTCATCAGGATCGCGGCGACGTTCGGTCCGCGACAGGCATCCTCCAGCCGGCGCAACATCTCCGGTGCGGCCGGCCTGCCGTCGAACGCAGCGCGGGTGCATTGCCTGATCGGAATCGCGGCGGCCAGCGCCGATGCCGCCTGCGGGGCCTCTTCGAGCGTGATCACGATGCGGTCGCCGTCGACCGCCAGATCGGCGTGCCAGCCCAGCGTGGACGCGGCGAGCACGAGGTTTTCGGCGGCACAGCCGAGACTGACGAAGAGGTGATGATCGTCCGGATCGACGGCCGGACAGCGGCGCGTGAAGTCCGGCGCAATCGCGATTGCATTGCCGCGAACCGAGAAGATCCAGGGCTGGGTGTTGTGACTGTTGGCCGCGAGGGTGGCAAAGCGCACGAGCTCGCGATCCCTCGGCGCAGCTTGCAGCGGAGCCCGCGACGTATTCGCCGCCTCGTCATAGGTCCTCGCCGCCGCTGCCGCAGAGGGGGCGGTGACGGCCACCGCGGAAAGTCCGAGCGTGGTCGCAATGAATTGTCGTCGGTCAACCACAATGTCGGCTCCGCGTCCCCATGGCGCAGAACGCTTTTAGTGCCAACTGAGGCTGCGACGATTGACCGGAATCAAGGTCGGGATCTCGACGACCTACCGCGTGAACCGTGCCACCAGCTCCACATGGGCCGTGTGGCGGAACTGATCGACCGGCACCACCATCTCCAGCCGATAGCCGCCGTCGATCAGCAGCCGCGCGTCTCGGGCAAAGGTTGCGGCATTGCACGACACGGCGATCACGACGGGCACCTTGCTCGCGGCGAGTTTCAGTGCCTGGGCCTGCGCGCCCTGGCGCGGGGGATCGAACACGACGGCGTCGAAGTCGCGCAGCTCCGGCGGCACCAGGGGGCGGCGGAACAGATCGCGCGGCTCGGCCTTGATCGGCTTCAGGCCCGGTGTGCGCGCGGCCTTCGCGAGGGCCGCGATGGCGCCGGCGTCGCTGTCATAGGCCGTGACGCGGGCCTTCTCGGCAAGCCGCAGTGCGAACGGGCCGACACCGCAGAAGAGGTCGGCGATCTCCCTGGCCTTGCCGATGTGTTCGGTGACGAGAGCTGCAAGCTCTTCTTCGCCTGCCACCGTTGCCTGCAGGAACGAGCCGGGCGGCAGCGTCACCTCGGCGCGGCCCATCGTCACCGTTGGCGGCAGGCGTTGCAGCACCAGCTCACCGTGCCGCGTCAGCCGTGCCAGGCGATGCTGCTCGGCGACGCGCGAGAGCGCCGTGATCAGCGGCGTCGGCAGCGGGCCGGAGCCGCGCACGTCGATATCGAGGCCGTTGGCGGTCGCGGTGACCTGGATGTCCAATGGTTTGGTCACCGGCATCTTGGACGTCAGCGGCTCGGCCAGCGCCCAGGCGGCATCGAGGGCGCCCTCGAGCGCGGGATCGAGGATCGGGCAACGATGGATCGGGATGACGTCGTGTGAGCTTGCAGCCGCGAAGCCGACCTTGAGGATGTCATGCGTGCCGAACCGGCCGTGCAGCGTGATGCGCCGGCGCCCGGCGCCATGGGCGTCGACCAGCGGCGCGACCTCACATGCGATGCCGGCCTGCGCCAGCGTTTCCACCACGATGTTGCGTTTCCAGGCGCGATACGGCTCGGCCGCCCAATGCTGGATGGCGCAGCCGCCACAGACGCCGAAATGCGGACAGAACGGCTCGACACGTTCGGGGCTTGCGACCTCCACCGCGAGCAGCTTGCGGCGGTCGGGATGGTGGCCCCCGACGTGATCGACCTCGACGGTCTCACCGCCGAGCGTATAGGGCACATAGATTGCTTCGCCGGCGTCGACGCAGACGCCGTCACCGCGATGGCCGACATGGTCGATCCTGACACGCTCAACCACGGCGCGCGCCCAGGAAGAATTCGATATTGCCGTCGCCGCCCGCGATCGGCGAGGGGAATATCTCGATGTCGGTGCAGCCGAGGGAAGCGGCAAAGGCCGCGATGTCGTTGCAGATCCCCTGGTGCACGGCGGCGTCGCGGATGATGCCCTTCTTGTTGTGCTTCCGGTCGGCCTCGAATTGCGGCTTGACCAGCGCCAGCAGGCTCATCGGGGCGGCCGCCAGCGACAGCGCCACCGGCAGCACCGTCTTCAGCGAGATGAAGCTGACGTCGATGACGACGATATCAGGCCGCGCCGGCAGGCGCTTGCCTTCATAGGACCGGATATCGGTCTCTTCCATCGACACGATCCTGGGATGGTCGCGCAGCGAGGGATGCAACTGGCTGGTGCCGACATCGATTGCGAACACCAGGCTGGCGCCGTTCGCCAGCAGCACCTCGGTGAAACCGCCGGTGGACGCGCCGACGTCGAGGCAGACATGGTCCTCGATCTCGATTGGGTAGCGCTCCAGTGCCCCGGCGAGCTTGACGCCGCCACGGGAGACATAGGGGTGCGCGGGCTCGGCCTGGATCACCGCATCTTCGGGAATCGTCTCTGACGGCTTTGAAACCTGCTTGTCGTCGGCCATGACGAGGCCGGCCTCGATCGCCGCGCGCGCCCGTGCCCGGCTCTCGAACAGGCCGCGCTCGACCAGCAATATATCCGCGCGCTTGCGGGCAGGGGACATCGGCTCTCCGGAGAACGATCTGACCGCTTATGTAGCCATCAATCGCGCGGCCGCCATCCGGACGCACGCCTCGAAGGCGGCAAGATCGTGCCAGACGTCGATGGGTCTCGTGGCCGGCGTCACCAGAGGGCAGCCGTGCACCTCCAGCGCATGGATCATCATGAGGTTGTCGACGAGACCGAAATCCTCGACGGTCAGCCCCTGCGCGTCGACCAGCCGTCCGTCCTCGGGGACGACGTCCATGAAGCGGCCGGCTCGGTCGGCATAGGCCGCGTCGTCGTTGGAATAGGCGAGGCAAAACTTGCGGCGGCCGGCCATGTAGCCCAGTTCGTAGACGGTGCCGGGATCGGCGCCCGGCCCGCGAAACGGAGTGAGATTGGCAATGATGGCGTCGGCCGCGTCCATCATGGCCACGTTGCCGCAAAAGATCTGCCGCGATGCGTCGGGAGCGGTGAGATCAATCGCGTTGTCGAGCGGATACAGGCCGGTGAGCCCGTGTGCAGCGCAGATCGCGGCCTTCTGCCGGCCGATCTCAACCGCATCCGGCAGGAACACGTCGGGGCCTGCCAGATAGATCTTCATGGGGGCGAAGCCAGAATAGTTTGGATCGAGGTGCGAGCCACAGTGGGTGCCTTGCTCCCTTCCCCGCCTGCGCGGGAGGGCTGGGCGGAGGATGTCTCAACAACGAAGACGCCCCAGAGGAATAAGCCCTCACCCGGATCGCTTCGCGATCAGACCTCTCCCGCAAGCCTTGCGGGAGAGGTGAAGAAAGCAGCCGTCAGGCGAGCTTCACCGTCTCGGCCTTCACGTCCTTGCCCAGTGCCTCGAATACCTTGGCGACGATGCCCTTGGCGTCGAGCCCGGCGCGGGCGTACATCGCGGCCGGAGTGTCGTGGTCCTGGAATACGTCGGGCAGCACCATCGAGCGGAACTTGACCATGCCGGTGTCCAGCACGCCCTGATCGGTCAGGTACTGCGCGACATGCGAGCCGAAGCCGCCGACCGAGCCTTCCTCGATCGTGATCAGGATCTCATGGTCGCGCGCGAGCCTGAGCACCAGCTCGGTGTCGAGCGGCTTCATGAAGCGCGCATCGGCGATCGTGGTCGACAGGCCATGGGCCGCGAGCTCGTCGGCCGCCTTCTCGCATTCGGCAAGGCGCGTGCCGAAGGAGAGCAGGGCGATCTTGCTGCCCTGGCGGATCATGCGGCCCTTGCCGATCTCGAGCGGAATACCGACCTCCGGCATCTCGATGCCGCGGCCCTCACCGCGCGGATAGCGCAGCGAACTCGGACGGTCGTCGATCGCGACCTGGGTCGCCACCATGTGCACGAGCTCGGCCTCATCGGCCGCTGCCATGATCACCATGTTGGGCAGGCAGCCGAGATAGGCGTTGTCGAACGAGCCGGCATGCGTCGCGCCGTCGGCGCCGACGAGGCCGGCGCGGTCGATGGCGAAGCGGACAGGCAGGTTCTGGATCGCGACGTCGTGCACGATCTGGTCGTATCCGCGCTGCAGGAACGTCGAGTAGATCGCGCAGAACGGCTTGTAGCCTTCGGTCGCAAGACCGGCGGCGAAAGTCACCGCGTGCTGCTCGGCGATGCCGACGTCGAAGGTGCGGTCAGGAAAGGCCTTGTTGAAGATGTCGACGCCGGTGCCCGACGGCATCGCCGCGGTGATGGCGACGATCTTGTCGTCCTTCTGCGCTTCCTTGACGAGGCTCTGGCCGAACACGTTCTGATACGCCGGCGCATTCGGCTTGGCCTTGGCCTGGGTGCCGGTCGCGACGTCGAACTTGACGACGGCGTGGTACTTGTCGGCGGAAGCTTCCGCCGGGCCGTAGCCCTTGCCCTTCTGCGTCACGACGTGGACCAGGATCGGGCCGGTCTCCATGTCACGGACGTTCTTCAGCACGGGCAGAAGATGGTCGAGGTTGTGGCCGTCGATCGGGCCGACATAGTAGAAGCCGAGCTCCTCGAACAGCGTGCCGCCATCCATCATGAAGCCGCGGGAATATTCCTCGACGCGGTTGGCGCGATTGGCGAGGATCTTGGGCAGGCGCTTGTTGATCTGCTTGGCCGCATCGCGCAGCGTCCGATAGGTCTTGCCGGAGTAGAGGCGCGACAGGTAGGCGCTCATGGCGCCGACCGGCGGCGCGATCGACATGTCATTGTCGTTGAGGATGACGATCAGGCGCGAGTTCATCGCTCCCGCGTTGTTCATGGCCTCGTAGGCCATGCCGGCCGACATCGCGCCGTCACCGATCACGGCGATAACGTTGTTCTTGCCGCCGGAGAGGTCGCGCGCCACCGCCATGCCGAGGCCGGCGGAGATCGAGGTCGAGGAATGCGCTGCCCCGAACGGATCGTAATCGCTCTCGCTGCGCTTGGTGAAGCCGGACAGGCCGCCACCGGTGCGCAGCGTGCGGATGCGGTCGCGCCGTCCGGTAAGGATCTTGTGCGGATAGGCCTGGTGGCCGACGTCCCAGATCAGCCGGTCGCGCGGCGTGTCGAAGACGTAATGGATCGCGGTGGTGAGCTCGACCACGCCGAGGCCCGCGCCGAAGTGACCGCCGGTGACCGAGACGGCATCGATGGTCTCCTGCCGCAGCTCGTCGGCGACCTGGCGAACCTGCTCGACCTTGAGCTTGCGCAGGTCTTCCGGCGTCCGGATGGTGTCGAGAAGCGGCGTCTTACTGTATGCGTTCACGGCGATTTCCAATTTGTCAGCGCCGGAAGGTCATTCCGGTGCGCGATGGGTTTGCACAATATCGGCGCAGCGCGAGTCCTCAAACCGTCGGAGCCACCTGCATGGGGCAAGGCCCCGTCTTCAAGCTTAGGTAAGCTTAAGTGCGCTCCGGTTCAGTCTCTGTGATCCCTGTCACTTAGATCGGCTTCGCCCGTCCCAAGCCAATTTCATTAGCAGTTTGAAGCTCTTGTCGTCGGTAATCGGTGCCCACGCAAGGCTTGCAAAAAGCCACACTCCGCGCAGCTTTACACCAAAGCTTGGGCCAAAGCCAACCCGCCGGACCGATTGGGGGTATGCAGGTGCAACTGGCGGGCCAGATTGGTTAACCGTAGCCCGGGATGAGAGGTTCCGGCCTTGATCGGTTCTTCGGCAGGCTTTTTTGCCTGAATGAGAGCTTTTCCGCCCTCAGCCGCCGGTTCCGGAACGTGGACGGCATCGATTCGCCCGTACGGAACCGCGATGCTTCATGGAATAGCGCCGTGCGGTCGTGAAAGCGACGCGACTCCCGCGCGCCCGTGGAGACATTTCGCGGCGCCCCGCGTCGTCGGGAGACTGGGAGAGTTCCGGCTTCACTTACTGGACGTCGAGCGGCGCAGTGCCGGTGGCCTGGCCGCTGGCATCGGTCGTGATCTTGTCGACGCGCGCCTCGGCCTGGCGCAGCAATTCCTCGCAGCGCCGTTTCAGGGCCTCGCCGCGTTCGTAGATCGTCACGGATTCCTCGAGCGGCACCTTGCCGTCCTCGAGCCGCTTCACGATCGTTTCGAGTTCCTCGATCGCGCGCTCGAAGGTGAGCCTGGAGATGTCGACTAGAGTATTTTCGGCCATATCCGTTTCCGATTGCCCGATTCGCTTCACGTGAGAGAAAGCAGAGTTTTACGGGCGCAATGTGGCGGGTGCGTCAAGCGCCCATCAGGGCGCCGACATGCGCCGTAACAGATTCTTTCAGTCCTTGCAGGTCATAGCCGCCCTCGAGCACCGAAACAATGCGGCCGCCGGCGGTCTTGTCGGCGAGATCCATCAGCTTGCGCGTCACCCAGGCATAGTCCTCCGCGCGCAGATTCAGCGAAGCCAGCGGATCGCGGAAATGCGCGTCGAAGCCGGCGGAGATGATCAGAAGCTCGGGACTGAACGTCGTCAGCTGCGGCAGGATCAAATTTTCGAAGGCTGAGCGGAATTCGGGGCCGCCGTCTTCGGAAGCGAGAGGCGCATTGACGATGGTGTCGTGATCGCCGCGCTCGCTCGTCGCGCCGGTGCCTGGAAACAGCGGCATCTGGTGCGTCGAGCAGTACATCACGGTCGGGTCCGACCAGAAGATGTCCTGCGTGCCGTTGCCGTGATGCACGTCGAAATCGACGATGGCCGCGCGCTTGATGCCGTATTTGCGCTGCGCATGGCGCGCGGCGATGGCGACGTTGTCGAAGAAGCAGAAGCCCATCGGCTTGCCGATCTCGGCGTGATGGCCGGGCGGGCGGATCGCGACGAAGGCGTTGCGATGCTCGCCCAACATCACCGCCTCGGTCGCCGCGACTGCGCCGCCGACGCCGCGCATCACCGCTTCCCACGTGCCCGGCGACATCGATGTGTCGCCGTCGATATAAACCTGCCCGCTGGTCGGGGCGATGTGGCGAAGCTCGGTGACGTAATGCTCGTTGTGGCAGAGCGTGACGAGATCGAGATCGCCCTCCGGCGCCTCCTCGCGCGCCAGGAACTGGAAGCGCTCATGCGACAGGGCCTCTTCCACCGCGCGCAGCCGATCCGGTCTCTCAGGGTGTCCCGGCGGCGTGACATGGTCGAGGCAGGCCTTGTGGGAAAGGAGAAGCGTGCTCATCAGGTCGGCCTCAACGGGATGCGGGCTTTTGACGTCGTTGGCGCATCCGGCGCCAAAACGCAATGCAAAACCCAATCTAGGCGCTCGGCCGGGAATGGCAAAGGGTGGTCCCGCGCCGGCCGGATTGATCCAGATCAATTCACACGCAGGATGCGGGTGGGCGGTAGCGGCCCGATCGGCCCGTGCGTGCGGAAAAACGCGAACAGCGCGTCCGCGTCGTAGCCGCCATATTGCGGCGCCGCGCCCTGCTTGGCGACGGTGAACCCGTCGCCACCGACCGCGAGATAATCGTTGAGCGTGACGCGGTAGCCGCTTCCAGGTTCGACCGGCCTGCCGTTGAGCGTCATCTTCTCGGGCACGATGCGCTCGCCGAATGGCTTTGATGCATCCCAAGTATAGCTGAACCCGTTCGACACCTGGAGTATTCGCGGCCGCTTCGGATCGAGCCATTGCTGCTCCAGCATGTCCTTGAGCTGACTGCCCGTCAGCGTCATGGTGACGAGCCGGTTGCGAAACGGCTGGCTGGCGAAGACATCGCCGAACGTTATGGCTCCATTCTCCTTCGGAACGATGTCGGTGCGAATGCCGCCGGGATTTGTGAGCGCGATGACAGCGCTGCCATCCTTCGCATCGCGGGTTGCGAGCAATTGCGCGTCGGCAATGACATTGCCGAGCGCGCTTTCGCCGGCCTCGTTCGGCACGCGCGACAGCGTCTGCGTCACCGAACCTGCCGGCCGATTGGCGATCGGCGCGGATAGCTTGTCGTAGGCGTCGATCAATGCGGTCTGCTCGGGATCCTTGGCCAGCGAAGCATTGGCGACGATGACGTTCTCGGCTTTGGCACTGGCGACGTCGCGCGTCGTGGGATCCAGCTCGAGGTCGATCGCGGTGACCAGCGTGCCGTATTTGTCGCCGCTGGTGACGAGCCGCCCGTCGATGTCACAGACATAGGCACGGTGGGTGTGGCCGCTGACGACGACGTCGACGGCGCGATCGAATTTCTTGACGATGTCGACGATCGGCCCCGCAATGCCCGGGCATTCATTGTAGTCGCCGGCGGGCTCGCCACCCTGGTGGATCAACACCACGATCGCTTCGACGCCACGCGCCTTCAACTGCGGCACGAGTGCGTTCACCGTCTCGGCCTCGTCGCGGAATTCGAGCCCGGCAATGCCCGATGGCGAGACGATGCCGGCGGTCTCCTTCAAGGTCAGCCCGATGAAGGCGACGGGAATGCCGTCGAATTCCCGGATCTCGTAGGGCGGCAGCACGCTCTTGCCGGTCGCGGTCTCGATGGTGGAGGCGGCCAGATAGCGGAATTTGGCGCCCGTGAAGGAATGTGGTCCCTGGCAGCCGTCGACGGGATGGCAGCCGCCGTTCTGCATTCGCAAAAGCTCGGCTTTGCCCTCGTCGAATTCGTGATTGCCGACCGAGCTGATCGCAAGGCCCATCATCGAGAGCGACTCGATCGAGGGCTCGTCGTGGAACATCGCCGACAGGAAAGGACTCGCGCCGATCAGATCGCCAGCGGCGACGAAGATGGTGTTCTTGCGCCCCTCGCGCAACTGCTTCACGAGCGTTGCCATGTACTCGGCGCCGCCGGCCGCCACCATCACCTTCCTGGCCCTATCCTCGGGATCGCCGATGCGAATGCCGCCCGGCGGCGGCCGTAGATTGCCGTGGAAATCGTTGATTGCGAGCACGCGCAGTTCGACCGGCGCGGCGGTCTGGGCCGAGGCGGGAAGGGCGCAGGTCAGCGCGAGCGCAGCAAGGATGGGTGGAAATACGTATCGCATGGAACCAGATTAGTCGTACCGCGCGAAGATTTCACGAAACCTTTTGTTGAAGCATCGCGCGTGCCGCAAGCTCCCACCCGCCCCTTGAGGGGGCGGGTCGGTTCGCATGGAATGCGAACCGGGGCGGGGTGACAGACTATCCTCGCACGAGGTGCTGGAGAGCTTTGCGAATTCTCTGAAGGTGTCAGCGAGAGTCTTCGCGTGGCTCACCCCACCCCGCCCGCGCGGTGCGCGAGCGATCCTCCCCCTCCAGGTCCCCTCCAGGGGAGGGTAAGAGCCGTGCCTTACACCTCACCGCTTCTTCCGGTTCGCGAAGGCGTTGAACGCCGCCACCGCTTCGTCCGACTTGAGCCGCTCGGCGAACAAATGTCCTTCCTGGTCGATGCGTCGGGTGAGCTCTTCGGGCGGCGCGCGCAGCAGCTTGCGTGAGGTTGCGACCGCCTCGGCCGGCAGCCGGCAGATCTCACGCGCCACCTTGCGCGCCTCGACCTCGGTATGTCCCGGCGAGACCACGGTGTTGACGAAGCCTGCGGCATGCGCCTCCGCGGCGGTGAAGGTCCGCCCCATCACCAGCATCGCGAAGGCGCGCTGATATCCCATGGTGTTCGGCATCAGGAGGCTGGCCGCGCCGACCGGTGCGAGCCCGAGATGGATGTAAGGCGCCGAAAAGGTCGCCGCGTTCGAGGCCAGCACGTAGTCGCAGTGGAACAGCATCACGGTGCCCATCCCGATCGAGGCGCCGTCCACGGCTGCGATGATGGGCTTGGCATTGAGGGCGAGCGAATAGAGGAATTTGGCGCCATTCGACAGCATCTCGGGGCGCGAGGCGTCGGCGTGCATGAAATCGTCGATGTCGTCGCCGGCGGTGAACACGCCGGAGCCACCGGTGATGATCATGCAGCGGATATCAGGATTGTTCTGGGCGGTGTCGATCGCGCGGCTCATCTCCCGGTACATGTCCTGGGTGATCGCGTTCTTCTTGCCCGGCCGGCGCAGGGTGATCACGCGCGTTCCACGCTCTTCGGTGACGACGATGTTGCCATTCGGCATGAGAGCCCCCTGCGCGCGCTCGCGGGTCTTGCGAAGCATCAGCCTACATCATCTCGCAGGCGTGCCAATGCGCTCCTCAATCTTTTCGGCGCCGGCTTCCCATGAGTTCGGGGCATGGCGCCCGTCGCCGTCTCGCGCCGCAACAATTAGCTACTATGTTTCATTTGAAAAACCAGTAGTTGTAGTGCACGATCTTGCGCCGTTCCATTGGCCGACTGCTCAATTTATGGTTGCCGAAACCCGCATTGACGAATCCTCACCGCGCTATCGCGGCTGGCGTGTCGTGCTGGCTTGCTTCCTGATGGCCTTCTTCATGTTCGGGTTCGGTCTCTACGGCCAGGGCGTCTATCTTGCCGAGCTCCAGCGCGCCCATGGCTGGCCGGGCACGCTGGTTTCCGCGGCCAGCACCTTCTCGTTTCTGCTGACCTCCGTGCTCGTCGTTTTCACCGATGATCTGCTCGAGCGCGTCGGACTGCGCGCGCTGATCCTGTGCGGCCTGTCGGCGCTCGGGGCGTCGACCGTGTTGCTGGCGCTGATGCAGACGCCCTGGCAGCTCTATCTCGCCTATGCGCTGATGTCGGTCGGCTGGACCGGCATGGGGACCGTGGTGATCGCGACCGTGCTGAATTCCTGGTTCGAGCGGCGCCGCGGGCTCGCGCTCAGCCTTGCCTTCAACGGCGCGACCTGCGGCGGCATCATCCTCGTTCCGCTGCTGCTATCGCTGACCGGCAGCATCGGCTTTCGTTCGGCCATGCTGGCGGCCACGCTGGTGATGATGGTGCTGGTGCTGCCGGCGGTCGTGACCTTCATCGGCTGGCCCGCCGGGATGTCGCCGGTCTCGGACGGACGTCCGATCGCAGGGGCTGTGGCCGCACCGAGCCATTCGCGCAAGGCGCTGCTCGCCAACGCGGCGTTCTGGACCATGGTGCTGCCGATCGCGATGGCGCTGCTGGCGCAGATGGGCTTCATCATCCACCAGGTGTCGTTTCTCGAGCCGCTGATCGGCCGCTCCGCGGCAGGGCTCGCGGTCACCATCATGGCGGCGATGGCGGTGGTCGGGCGCCTGTCGCTTGGCCTGTTCGTCGACCGGCTCGATCCGCGGCTCGCCTGTGCGGCGTCGATGACGAGCCAGGCGACGGCGCTGTTCGTGCTCCTGCAAAGCACGAATGCGACGGTGCTGCTGGCATGCTGCGCCGTCTACGGCTTCTCGATCGGCAACATGATCACGTTTCCGCCATTGATTATCCAGCGCGAGATCGGCTCCAGCGCCTTCGCTGCCGCGATGGGGTTGGGCACATCGATCAGCGGCATCGTCAGCGCCTTCGGCCCGGGCATCGTCGGTCTCGCGCGGAGCTTTACGGGCAATAATACCACGGCGTTCGCGCTGTGCGTCGTGCTCGATCTCGTCGCGGCGGGCATCGTGCTGTGGCGGCCGGGGAAGAGCGTAGCCCGAATCTCCGCAAGCTAAGGGGAAGGCTCGCGCACGATATTCGATGTCGTGGCGAGCAGGTCCGGCTTACCCCAGCAGCACCGCATCCGCCGCAGCGATCGACTCCGCGCCTTCCGTGACCGTGCGCTCGAGCGCCGGTGCCTGCACCGTGATGTTCTCGGCAAAGAAACGCGCCAGCGCGACGTAGCGCGCAGCGTCCGCGTTGCCTTCGGCCTTGGCGGCGAGCGCCTCGGAGGCGAGCAGGCAGCCGCCGAGCGTGGCGCCGAACTGCTGCAAATAGGGCGTCGCGCCGGCAAGCGCCTCGTTCGGCGCGGAAGCGACGCGCTCCAGGAGCCATTTGCTGGTGCGCGTGAGCGCCTCAATTGCCTCGCGCAGCTTTGCACCCGTGGTGCCGAAGCCGGGATCGTTGGAGGCCTCGACTTGGCTGACGGTCGCTGCGAGCTCGTCGAGCAGCGCCCACACCGACGCGCCACCATTGGCCGCGAGCTTGCGCGTGACGAGATCAATCGCCTGGATGCCGTTGGTGCCTTCGTAGATCGCGGTGATGCGGGCATCGCGGTAGTGCTGGGCCGCGCCGGTCTCCTCGATGAAGCCCATGCCGCCATGCACCTGCACGCCGAGATAGGCGACCTCGTTGCCGATATCGGTGGAATAGGCCTTGGCCATCGGCGTGAGCAGCGCCGCGCGCGCGGCCGCATCGGCGCGCACCTTCGGGTCCTTGGCGCGCGTCGAGACGTCGATCGCGACGGCGGTCGCATAGCAGATGGTGCGGGCGGCTGCAGTCTGCGCCCGCATCCGCATCAGCATGCGCTTGACGTCGGGATGAACGAAGATCGCGTCCGAGCTGTCGCCCTTCTTGCCGACCGCGCGGCCCTGCTTGCGCTCCTGCGCATACGACAAGGCCTGCTGGTAGGCGCGGTCGGCAACGCCGACGCCCTCCAGGCCGACGCCGAGGCGGGCCTGGTTCATCATCGTGAACATGCAGCGCATGCCCTGGTTCTCTTCGCCGATCAAAAAGCCGATCGCGCCGCCATGATCGCCCATGGTCATGGTGCAGGTCGGGGAGGCGTGCATGCCGAGCTTGTGCTCGACGCCGCTGGCGAAGATGTCGTTACGCGCGCCGAGCGAGCCGTCGGCATTCACCATGAACTTCGGCACGAGGAACAGCGAAATCCCCTTGGTGCCGGCAGGCGCGTCCGGCAGGCGGGCCAGCACGAAATGCACGATGTTGTCGGTCATGTCGTGCTCGCCATAGGTGATGAAGATCTTCGTCCCCTTGATGCGGTAGGTGCCGTCGGCCTGCCGATCGGCGCGGGTGCGCAGCGCGCCGACGTCGGAGCCGGCCTGCGGCTCGGTCAGCTGCATCGTGCCGGTCCATTCGCCCGAGACGAGCTTTTCGAGATAGACTCTCTTCAACTCGTCGCTGCCATGGGCGTCCAGCGCCTCGATCGCCGAGGCGGTCAGCAGCGGGCAGAGGCCGAAGGCGACGTTGGCGGCGCTCCAGATCTCGGTGCAGGCGGCGTTGATCGCGATCGGCAGGCCCTGGCCGCCGAAATCTTCGGGGCCGGACACCGCGTTCCAGCCACCCTCGGTCCAGCGCCTGTAGGCGTCCGGCCAGCCCGGCGCTGTGGTGACCTTGCCGTCGCTCAGCTTGATGCCATGCTCGTCGCCGACCTTGTTGAGCGGCGCCAGGACGTCCGAAGCGAACTTGCCGGCTTCCTCCAGCACGGCGGCCGCGAGGTCGGCGTCGAAATCGCCATAATGGCCGGCCTCCACTGCGGCCTTGAGGCCCGCGCCATGGTTGAGCGACAGCAGCATGTCAGAAATCGGCGCGCGGTAGGTCATGGCTCACTCCCGGGGACAAATATTGGCGCCGTATTCTCACGAAACGGGGACGGTCTCAACTGGGAGTGGCCGGTCCGGAACGGCGCTTTCGTCGGGCGTCGAAAGCCGGCTCAACAATAGAGCGCGAAGCCGCCCCAAGCCGGCGCCTGTGGTATTTTGCCCCTGCAGGCGGTTGAAATGCCGCGCCTCTCCCTATAGACCGGCACCACTTGAGGGAATCTGCGGTAGCCCGTGCCTCCGCCGTCCCCTGAAGACCTGATGGGGCGTAGCCAAGCGGTAAGGCAGCGGATTTTGATTCCGCCATTCGGAGGTTCGATCCCTCCCGCCCCAGCCATATCCAATGCGCTGAGTTTGCAGAATAAATTGCATCACTCGAATTGGAATTCGGAGCGCATCTGCAAATTCATTTGCTCCCGCTTTTGGGAAATTCTGTGCCGGTTTCGTTGTGGTCGAAGGCCAATGGCGGCGATTGCGGGTTTTGAAAGCCGCTCAACAAAAGCGAACTGAGTGGCTGAATGCCATTGGGCAGCGACTGGCTGTCGATTGAGCGTCCGGTTCGGAGCTGACATTGCGATGCCTGCTCGCGAGCTTCGCATATCTGAATTGGAGAAGTCGGCGATCATACCCCTGCGCCATGTCGGCACCCTGCCGGGCTGGCTCGCCTGACAATGTGCAGCCTAACTCGGCGGTGAGACGGGTCGTGGTTTCAGGACAGCGCGGTCGCCCCGATTTTCGTTCGACGTTGCACCTCGAAATACAGCAACGAGTCGATCGCCTTCCCAAAGCTCAACGTCGTGCTCACCATGCATTTGCTCGGCCCGACGCCTCGCGGTCTGCTCGTCAATGCAGTCGAGCTTTGCGGCGCAGATCACTCGCCGGCTGCCATCCACCACGAACACTTTGTACCGCATGATGGTCGTCCCATTAAAAACGGGACCATCATCGTAATCGAATGTCCGTCTCAGGCAGTACCAAACTACGCGCAGACGCGCGGAACTTTGCACGTGTGACAATTCGGCTATACCGGCGGTCAGGCAGCCGGGTAGTGCGTTTCAGTGGCGTGGTCTTATCGTGTGCCAAAGCGTGCGGCTCGAGCCCAAGATCGAAAAGCCCCCCAGCGTCATCAGCAGCACACCCAACCAGGTTACCGTCCAACTGCGCTCCTCGTCGTGCGCCTCTGCAATGCGCGCGCCCACCGGGATCGCTGGAGGTGCGGGCGCAGCCGCGAGAAGCTGCTCGACATCGACTTGGCCCGGCGCGGAGGGCTCGGGCGTGAGCCGCCGGCTGTGAAGTTCGGCGACAGATGCCGCTGACGTCAGGGCGGCTCCCGCATCGCGTTCGGAAGCTGCATCGAATACCTTGATTTCGGGTACGGATGGCTGAGGCGGCTCGGCCGGCGCGGAGCGCAGCAACTCAGCACGCGCATCAACGACCGCGCTCCGCCTGCGCCGCGCGGTCTCGTTCTCGTCCACACGGGCGACGGGATCTTTGGTTGCGCGAGAACGAACGGGCTTCTTCACCGTCGCGACGCCCTCGGCCAGGAACCAGCACCTGCGATGACCGTCCATTCGATAGACCCAATGCTGGCCGTTGGGCGTCGAGTTGCCAGGTCGCCCCAGGCAGTCCGCTTGCGCTGGAGAGGTTCGAGCGGGTTCGCGGGGAGTGATATTGAACAACTCGGCCAAAGGGTTCGAGAGCGCAGGTGTCCCTGAGAGAACAAGAACCCAACCAGCGAAGCAAAATCGCAAATAACCGGACATCGAGAAACTCCCGGTGTTGCGCCCCCATCCGGCGCGAGCCTTCGCGGCGACATGGGCTCGCATGCGACTTAAATCTGGCAGCGTGATGGATTAATTGTGGTCTTGCCGTCCGAATTGATAGTGCCGCCCAGCACTTCTGGGTTCAACACGAGGCGGCGCGCTCGATTGATCGAACCACCGCTTTTCGCCGGTATCGATCCCGCCCGTGCACGCGACGCAGTCGCCCATTCGTTCGCTGTCGCTGCGGCAACTTCTGCAACTCATCATTGTGATGTGGATCGTACGAATCCACGCCCGGCCGGCGGAAACATGGTCAGGTCGCGGAAGATCGTCGCCACGTGAGGCGACCATTCGTGTGGGCGCCAATGCGGCCACAGGAAGTGGAATTCACAGATATCCGCTCCCCGCGGACTCGCAGGTAGTTGCCACTTCGCACGGCGTAGGCCCACCCTATACGCAACGTGATTCGGGAAGATGATAAATCTGGAGCAGTTCAAGGACATGTCCATTGATGAGCTGTGGGACCTCCACAGCGTCGTCGAAGCTATTCTTGCTGCGAGGCTCATCGCCAAGAAGGACGAGCTTGAAAAGCGTTTGGGACTACTCCACACGAAATCCCCGATCAGCCGTCAGTCAGAGCATTGATCCGCCGAGTGCTGCAAGATCGGTCTATATCCGCGCCGGGATAACGACGCCGCGCCCGCCGCGAGCTCTCGCAATGGGCATGGACCTCGAGGCATGGCCGGCGCGAAAGCTGCCGCATCCGCAGGGATGCGCCCAATTTAAATAATTAAATGCACGAAAGAACCATAATTAATATGGATTAATATTTAATATTGGATTATGATAAGTCAATTGTGCCGGACGAACGCACAAGGATCTCGGAAGAGACGACTCCAGCATCCCGCTTAAGCCCCAGGACGCAGGAGCCGTTTCTCCGAGTGCTCCGGTGAGAAGTGTCGGATTGAGCGTGCCCGCCTCGTTGGACGATGGGTTGAAGAAGCGAGGCTATCCCCTCGATTGTCGCTGGTCATGCAGAAGCAGATCGCAATTGCCCTTTGGTCGTTGGCCGCCGCAAGCGTGCTGGCTTTTATTTTCGCGGCGCTCGTCTCGGGCCGCGAGTTCCGTAGCTCCCACAAACGTGCGAGCACGGCAACAACTCAGATTTCAAGTTCGCTCGGCAGTGGCCTGTAACCGAGAGGTGCAGCATGGAGAAAGATCGCGATCATGCCGGGCAGGCTGCCGCGCGAAGATGGACGGTTGCTTGGTCGGCAGCTCCGAGCCTTCCACACAGCATCGTCGAGTACCATAGCGGCCGGTTGAACAAGCCGGCCTTGAGCACATCCCGAGGTGTCGACCCACGTTTCGAGCCGCCCGTTCGCATGCTCGCGAACGACAATGACGTTCCTGAGCCACTAGAGCCTTTCCCGGACGGCTGGTGGGCCTCATCGTGAGAACTTTCCTTTCGAAAGGTTGTCTCCGCCCCCATCAATTCCCTTCCGTTGGATGCGGCGCGTACCGGCTGTCAAGACGGCGCGGACCTGCCGGCGCGCAGGCCTTCGCTCGGGTGTCAGGGCTGCGATCGTCGTCCGAGATGCGCGGGGCCGCCGCGGCATCGATCAGAACCATTCACTTGACAATTGCAACGTAGCTAACGTGAAGGGTAATTGGGAATTTCGAGCCATCCAATCTGACACGGAGACTCTTGGGGTGATAACCGGCACCAATCAGCGTTCCGGTTTTGCCGCACAACCGCGGCCCGGCTGAAGGCTTCACCTCGATGCGAGAACCGATCGTAAATTCGCTCTCGATCGTACCCTCGATTGTAAGCGGCTTTTGCATCGCTTTCGTTTGCACCACATCGGAGCTCGTTCGGGTCCGCACCGCGGCCGAGAACAAGGGGCGCGGTATGGACATTGTCGTGACCGGTACAATTGCGAATACATCTCCCAATCGGAGTTTTGAGATCCGGGGCACCGGGCCGGAAAGACTTCGAATCGGAATCCCCCCGATCGGCGATCGGATGCCAGTTCATCTCTAGGAACTTTCAGCATAATAAATCGGATGGAAATTTAAATCTATATAATCCTAAAGCCCGGTCCAGCCGCAGGCGCGGGGCGAACGCAACGACCTTCAGTTGTTCGGCCTGGCTCTCCAGCCGTACTCCTGATGCTGGATCGTCGTAACCATATCGACGTCGTTGCCGGCCGACAGGCGCCAGGCCGCCACCCCGAAGCACAAGGTCAGGGTCAGGGTGAGGGCAAGCAGAAGCATGGAAAGGAAATGGCTCACGCGTGTGTACCCGCAAGATCCGAAACCACCAGCGAGAGCGAGCACAGAGACGCGATTCGGAAAATGCAGACGGTCTGACCCATCGACCGTTTTCCCCATCCGGAAACTGGCCAAGGGCGCTCACGAACCGTGATCGGGGCGGGCGCAACGACTGTCCGCCAAGCGGGCAGGTTGGACGACGACCCACTATCTGTGAAGGTATTTGGGAGGCTGGGGATGGGAGCAGAGGCGCGCCCCGCGGAGTCCGCTGGAATCTGCGGACGGTAAAAACAAACCAGGCAAAGTCGACGAGCGCTCGCCCGATGCAGAGATGCTGTCGCTGCCCCAATTGCGGGCCGCTAGACCTGTTGCCGGGTAATTGGAACTGAGGTTGGCGTGAGTGCCTTGAAGTCCAGCCTTTGGGACGGCGCCGGCCTGGTGCTCGGCGGGCGAGGCACCAGGCCTCGAGCGCCATCATCGAGCCCTGCTGATCGCGAAGTGTGAAATAGGCCATTTCCACAATCGCGGAACGGGAATATCATGGGGGCTTAATTCATGTTGTTTATTATATTGTGAGGGGCCAATGGATGCTTATAGCGCGCGTCTCCAGCGGGTGTCTTTGGAAGGTCAGAAGCTGAAAGATATAATGCTGGAGATCCAGCGGCTACGCAGGCTTATCAACCTGGCAGAGGCTGAAGTAAGAGGCAGACGACAGAACGGCCGCCCCGCAAGAAGGAACAACCTCAGGCTCGTCATAGACACCAGCGTCTCAACAAGCGTCAATTCTCACTGACCTCTTTTCGAGGGGGATTCCGATGAGACTAGCTCTGCCTTATACCGGCCTTGCTGTTTGTCTCGCTGTCGCGGTCTGGCTTACCTTGGTTCACATTCTCTAGGGCGATCAAAACAGGTGCTCCGCCAAAAGCCTCTGCGGCGACGAGCCGAGGCTTGGCCGAGGGGCCGTGACGAGCAACGATGGCGGGGTGCACGACCATTCGTCGTTTTGCATCAGTGCGTTTCGGCTCTCGCCTCCGGGCTTGCAGCGCTCGAGAACCTGCGGAGCCGGGTGTCAGGGGTCAAGGAGAGCAAAGCGGCAAGATGCCAGCGGAGCCCGATCCTCCATGAGACGCCTCGTTGGCTATCCATCTGGCAAAGGGCGATCAACGAAGCGCTACGCAGTGATGGGCGCGCTCGATCCGGCGGTATTCAGATTGTCTTCGATTGGCGGCAGCGAGGAGTCAGCCGTGCATCGTTCGACATGCCGACGAAGGGTGTCATTGGCCAAGTGCTCCCAGAACTCAGCCTCGGCGAGAAGCCTCCAGCTTCGATCAGGATAGTGCGCAGAAGTCTGTCGGCACAACAGCGCCATCGCGCGCAAGCGGCGTACGGTCTCCATCCACTCCTCCCATTTATTCTCTCAAGCTTATTTTCCGATTTGCTTGGGAGTAATTATTATTATGTCGAATAATCAATTTTTGAGCGGCCCGCTTCGGCGGGCAGGCAGCTTGCGTTTTTGTTTTCAGATCGTCCATCGCATGCGCGACTGCCCGGCTCCGTTGCACCGACGCCTTGATAAACGAGATGCGCAGGACCAGAAGGACAAGTCCAGTCCAGGTGGAATACATGATCGGCAGCGGTGTGTCGCCGGCGGTCGTGTGGCTCGGTAGAGCAATGGCATCCGGAACGCCGCGCTAGGATTGGATCCGCGTGCGGTAATTCGTCCCGGACCGGGGCCTTCGCGTCCGCGACGCCGAGCCCGATCTCCGTCTTTTCCTGGAGCTTCGCGCTTCCGCCCTTCGTACTCTCTCTCGAAGCCCTTCCAACTGAGCAAGCAGGCTAACGAGTGCGACTGCTGTGTGACGCAGAACAGCCAAGCGGCTGCAAACCCCACTACTCACTACGGTACCCCCCAAACGTCCTTGCTGGATCCGCAACGGGAACCTTGACTTGTGATGACGTGCGAGCGTGACATCTAAGAGCGCGATGCGACCAGGATGGATCGTCATCGCGCTTTTGGTTGTTGTTCAGGCATGATCTCCGCGCAAAACGCGTTCCGTGTTTGTCGCGAGGGAAAGCCGCTGCGCACTTGACCCTGATCATGCTTTGACTCGGTAGAACTAGCCGAGGGATCGTCAGACCGTCAGTTCGCTTTACGACAATACGTGGAGATATTTTCGAACGTCTCTTCGAAGACCTTCTTCAAGACAACCATTTGATGAATGCATGCGGCATGACACGGGTGAGGACTGATAGCTCCATCATCAGGGATCTCGCGAGGCTGGGCTCACATCGAGCCGGTGCCTGTCGGCAGCAACGCCGCTCCAGCCGAATTCAGCAAGCGTGGTGCCAGATAAGAGCGTCCGCCCCAACTCGCGCGCTGCCACTCAGTTCGACCGGACGACCGATTCCTCCACCCAGGCCTCGCGAGCGAACCAGTGGTGATTGGCACGACAGTCCGGGCAATGAGTATTGCCATAAAACACAACGCTCCGCAGGAAAGTCTCACGGTCGGACGTGATACCGGTGGGAATCACGCGACCAGTCTGCGGGCATTTGACCATCACCATACCCAAATGAACCTCCCTTGAAAACTTCATTCGTTGTTGAAGCGAAGAGAACCAGCCGGCTGGAGTGCGTCGTCGTCAGTGCGGGTTACTTGGGGGGGCATCGCGCACCGAGGGTCGATTGGTCGAGCAAAGGGCGGCGTGCTCGCGACGGCGCTTCTCCAACCGGTCGGATCGCTGCCTGAGCGATTCCCTGGATGCTGCCGGACTTCGGCTCGGCAGCGTGAGTATCGATTATGCGACCGCGCTCGGCAGCTCCTTGGGTGCCATTGAAAGCGGGCCGATCCGAACAGGTGCAGAATTGTGCCTCGCGACGAAAACGATCGTGCTGCCCATGATGGGCCAATCGGCTAACTCGATCACTGGCTTCGCTCCCCGTTCATCACTAGTTGAATGTTCGTTGTCGAAGTTAATGTGCAAATTGAATCTGGCGCTGTCAGTCTGGTTTGCGACTCTCGGGCGGTTTTATTTCTTCGCGGTCATTCATCCGGGGCAGTGCAACTGAAGACGTGCCGGGCCGCAGCAAGGCCTCGTTCGGTGACCCTGCCCCCTGCCATCGCTTCGATGCGTGGTGCCTTCTTGGTATCCGAATGGCCGCATTCGGTTCGAACGCGAAACGGGTTTTTATTATATGGCGAGGATATAAAATATGTTGTTAATTGTCGGTGATGACGTAAGCTAATTCTTTAGAATTTTTCGGTCGGAGGAGACGATGTGGGAATCAATTCATAAGCACAACTCCGCCTCGGCTGCACAGCAGTTGGCC
Source organism: Bradyrhizobium sp. CCBAU 53415 (assembly GCF_028128735.1). Lineage (NCBI taxonomy): Bacteria > Pseudomonadati > Pseudomonadota > Alphaproteobacteria > Hyphomicrobiales > Nitrobacteraceae > Bradyrhizobium > Bradyrhizobium sp. CCBAU 53415. The sequence continues at coordinate 597,330 of NZ_LBJF01000001.1, forward strand.
CAAATGCGCGCGGAATTAGCGAGCATACTGGAAAAGGAACGCGTTCTGAGGGAGCGGAGTGCTGATCGAGAAATTTACCGGTATTTACTGGAAGCTCGCCGGCCGGTCGCGCGGCCGAGCTTTCTGGGAGAACAGGTTCTGAACATCTCTCCGACTGTAGCAGGCGAGGGCAGTCAACTGGCGGCGTAACAGGGATCTCATTGCCATTCTGAACGGAGGCTGCCGGGGCATCTTCGCCCGCTGATGCGGATTTGCATCGCTACAGTACGGTGGTCTCGACGGCGTTCCGGTGCGGTTGGTCCCATTCCGGATGCGCGGAGCCAATTCTTCTTTTGCAGGCTGGATCGTCTTTCTGAACGGGGCCCGCGCCGTTTGGGCGGGGGAGCGTGTACGTCCCGACGCCCACCGAGCGTGCCCGCTCATCCATGACCGGTCTCCAGATTATGGCCATTGGCTCGGCGACTTCGATCTTCGGCATCTCGTCGAGTTGCGCGACCTGGGGAATTCCATCGGGGCCTGGATTGGAAGGAGCTTGCCCCCCATGTCTGGGGTGGCACCAGCGACGGTCACAGGAGCGTTGGGCCGGCATTTCAGGCAACCGGCGTCTCTGCAGTTGCGCAGAGCTAGGAATGCCCTCGACCGCCAGCATTCCGCTCGGACGATTCGTCGTTCTCGCGAATCCTGAACTCGTCGAGCGTGTGCCCTGATTGGAGCGCGGCAACCAACCAGCGAGGCTGTTTACCACGTCCCGACCAAGTCTCCGTCGGCTGGAGTGGATTGAAGTATTTGGGCACGACCTTCGGGTATTTGCGACGCGGCGGGTGGCCCGTTCCGGTCTCGGCGGCGCCGCTTTCAGCTTCGGCGAACTGCTCCGGCTGGTTGAGTTGCGCAAGGCGCTTTTCGAGTTCCCGCTTCTCGGCCGTGATCTTCTCGGCAAGTATCTTCGTCAGCTCCTCGTGGAGGAGCCAAAGTTCTTCAAAATCCATGGCTTCGAGATCTTGCCGATGCAGCATTCTCGTCACCGTTTGCCTGACGCCCGACTCATCGTCCCGACCTTTCGAGTGTCCCTTGTTCGAGTGGCGAATGAAACGATGGACCGAAGTCAGCGCTTCAATTGACGCGGTAATAAATAAACAGTATACTATTTAATAATTATTGCGAGGATTATTTATTAATTAGCCAAACGAAAATGATTGCAGGTAGATAGATCAAAATGGATGTTGTCGATTATCCTCTCAGGCGTCTCGCGAGTTCGATCAGCCGGTTTGTCGTTCCGTCTGCTGCATTGGCCGACGTTCGGGCTTTGAAAGAACAAATTGAGCTTCGACGGCGTGCACTCTGCGACATCGAAGCCATTCGCTTTCAGTTGCTGCGAACGGAAGGGCGCATCACAATAAGTTTCCCCAGGAGAGGGAAAGGCCGCCGGGTACGCTCGTTGAGAGTGCGGCATCGGTAGATTGAACTTACGGCCGCGCAATTCATCTCTTCATTTTTAGAATGATCGCTTGTGTGCGGACGGGTCTGCACGTCTGGCGACGCCATCTCACTCTCCTGCAGTTAAATGTCGCGGGATAATCTATTTTTTCGTCTTGATCGGCGCCGGTTACTTAGTTAAGTGGAACACGATTTCGGGTCGGTTCCATACATTTTTTTCCAGGAAAACTGACGCTCGGACTTGATAAATCAGCCGAGGAAGTATCAGATGGGCGCAATTATAGGATGCTAACATGACGACTAGGAAGCTTGAACTAGAAGCAATGTCCCTTGACGATCTTTGGTCGCTTCATGAGGAAATCAGCGCAATTTTATCAGCCCGGATTAAGGCTGAAAAGCAGGAACTGGAGAAGCGGCTGGCGGTGCTCGGGGGCGGAATGGGCGCTTTGGCCAATTCTTCGACGGGACCGGAGATGTCGCGCACCGGAAAGCCCCGGCGCAATTATCCGCGAGTGCTTCCGAAATACCGGAATCCTCAGACGTCCGAAACCTGGTCGGGTCGGGGAAAGCGGCCACGATGGCTGGTCGCGGCCATAAAGTCTGGCCGCAAGATCGAGGAATTCCGATTGGGCGAAGCAAATTCGAGGGTTCGGCAGCGGGCGTGATTTGATCCGATTGCGCCGTTCGGTTCACGTGGCTGAGAAGCGACTACCGGGCCGCCAGGAGTAATGCAACTCAACAGGCATTGCGGCCCCGCAAAACCTCAAGGGGAGTCCGGAGCAGGATCTCGAGATCAAGCCGAAGACTCCAATTGTCGATATACCAGAGATCGTACTCCACACGTCTCTCAACCGTGGTCGCCGTCGGCGTTGGTCCTCGGCAGCCATGGATTTGAGCCCATCCTGTCAATCCCGGTTTCACTCGGCGTCGGAAGGCGTACTTTCGGACGAGCTTGTCGAACTGTCCGTCATGGATCACGGCATGGGGGCGTGGGCCTACCAGCGACATGCTCCCGTCGAGGACATTCAGCAATTGCGGCAACTCGTCGAAGCTCGTTCGCCGCAACCATCTGCCGACCCTGGTGATGCGCGGGTCGAGAGGTGTAGCCTGAACGACGACAGGCCCATTCTCGAGCACATGCATTGTTCGAAACTTGCGGATGGAGAATATTCGGCCGTTGAAGCCACATCGCTGTTGCTTGAAAAGAATCGGGCCGGGGGAATCCAACCTGATTGCGACGGCAGCGATCGCGAGAAATGGTGCGCAGACCGTCAAGGCAAGTCCTGCACCGATGATGTCGAGCGTTCGCTTGCTTGCGCGCTCGATTGCGGTGAGGGAGCCGGGCTGGATCTCCACGCAAGCGGCACTTCCCAAGCTCCGTGTCGGATGTCGAAGCAGTTCGGAAGCAGCGCCAACCGGGATGAACACGATCGGGAATGGTAGTACCCTCAGGTCGGAGATGAAGGCACGAAGGTCGGCCCATCGTTCCGGCTTGGCCTCCAGCACGATTTTGTCCACTTCGGAATTACGAATGTGCTCAATGACGCGGGAGCTGATTCGTTTTCTGGAACCAGGGTCCGAGCCGACCGCAGGCAAGCCAAAGCGGCCCTTAACGCAATAGCCGAGCGCCGAAAGAGTCTCCGACAGACCAGCATGAGTCGAAGACGGCTGATCGGTGAGCAGGACGAGATTCGTCCGAGCGAACCTTCTGCCACTGAAGCATTTTATCAGCAGTGTTCTGGTGACGCACCGTTGCGCAATCAAGGATGCCAGGCCGAGCGCGGCAAACAGGAGGCCGGAACCTCGGAAGAAGTGTGAATTGTCATTGAGCATTTCCACAGCGGCGGCCAGGACGTGCAACAGGATCCACGTGAGGCAAATCGCGCGAACTTGGCTTCGGAGTACGAGGAGTTCGGTTGGCCGATACAGTCCCCTGCCTTTCAGAATGTAGACAAAGGATACCGATGCTGCCGCTGCGTAGGCGAATGCCTGGGTTAGGCCGCCTGGTGTCGGGCTGGCGGCTGACAGAAGCGCCGACAGGAAGCCGGCGAACAGAATGGTCGCGATATCGGCGCAGATCGCTACGATTTCGATCGAGTCGTACCGGACTGGCCATTTGCCTTCGTCGGCAATGGACGAGGGTGGGTTGACGAGAGTCAGATCGCTCTCATGGTCGCCGATATGCCGATTGATGAAATTCATAGCTGATCTACAGAGAGCGCAGTCGGTCTGAAATTAATATACCATAAACTAATTCATGTTAATCAAATTAATTCGTATGAATAAATGAATTTAATTGGCGTCGTTAAAGTGACCGCGACATCGGATCGGGGTCGATCTGGACGCGACCGTCGGGCGGCACGCTGCCGTAAAGGCTATGGGCCTCTCGATCGCAACTTCTGGACGTACCCCGGGTCGAGCTCCGAAATCGAGCTCTCGGCAAACGCCCTGCCGTCAGCCGATGCCGACTGGTATGCGGCGGCGATGGCTGGCCGGAGCGCAAGCCGGCCGGTAACGGCAACTTTGAGGTCGTGCCGGATGAGATCTCGAAGCTCGGGTTCCTTGATTGCAGTATCTGTGCCGAGAGCAACGGAAAGCCGCAACGGAATGAGATCCAGCGCGTTTGGTGCGGTGTAGTAGGACATCTTGAGCAAGCTTGTCGCGTCAAGTGTCGCCGCGTGCTGCTTCGACAGCGCTGCAAGCATCAGCCAAATGTCGCCTCGAAGGGGCGAGTATTTCAGCACTGCAGCAAGAGCACCCAAGTCCGTGGATTGGCCGATGGTCTGCGGATCTGTGGCCCTGTCAGACTTGAGGCGCGCAGTTGCAGTGAATCCGGAGGTCGTCGTGACAGTCTCGCGCTTGGATTGGAGCGCTGAGATCCAGGCTTCGTTCGAACCGGCAACCGGTATAATTGAACGGCGATCACCAAAAGGCCAGCTTTGCGAGAGCATCCAGGCGGCTTGCGCAGCCAACAGCAGCCCGATCATTGTCAGGGCAACGCGGGTCAGAGTCCACGGGGAAGCGAAGATGGCCGACGGAATTCGTCGCGCCGCCGTGGTTCGGTCGCCGGCTGCCTGCCTGAGCTGCCGCAACTCGATGGACTCCGCATCGCGAACTGTACTGGACAGGCTTTGGGCAAAAGCTAGGCCGTAAACCGCCGCGATCAGCAGCGAAGCGTATAGATCGAAAAGGCCGTTTTCGGCAAAGGCGAGTATCGTCAACGAAACGGAAGCGCCTGCGCCAAGGGCTGGGTATAGGTAAGCGTGTTTGCGAGACAAGGCGCGCCCGAACAGGATGCAGGTGCTGATGATGGCGACTATCAACAGGCCGCAGAGGAACGTGCGTCCCATTTCGACAGCGATCTCCGCGGCGGCGGTCGGCCGTTCGTGCATTGCGAGCATGCCAAAGTCCCCATAAATCGGCAGAAGCGCAACAAACGTGCCTGCACCGGTCCCGATCGGGTGAATGTCCTGCAGCATCCGCTCGGTTGCTGCCCGGGTTTGCGTCGACAAGGCCATCGTCAGGTCGGCATTCCGATTGATCGGGATGAAGGCGAAGCTGGAGACGAACAACATGGCTGCGGTCGCGAAAACGCCGGCTCTGCCCCACAGGCCAAAGAACCATCTGCGAATAGCGACCACCGTGAGGATGGTGGTCGCTCCGAGCAGAACCGCAATCAGCGCGGTGGAGCCGCTACAAAGCACGACTGCCGCAAGGGAGACGATCAACGATAGAATTGCGCAGATAAGAATGGCGAGCGGCCCCGCTGGCAAGCGAGGAGGCCGTCTGGGCTGCCACAACTGGTCGACCGCACGGATAGCCATCGCAGTGGAGAGAAGGACACCAAGCGCCGCCGCGGTCGAGCCTGTCGAGACGTGTTCGGCGGGCAGGGAACCACTCTGGTCGCTCTTTCTCCATATCGAAAATATGCCGATCGCGGCGGTGACCGATGCGAGGACGTAGAGGACCTGCGCGGCGCGCTGCCTGTCCAGAGCAACGACTGCGGTGACCAGGGCGGAAGCGAGGACAACGTTGTAGTGTGAAAGCGCCAGTATCGTCTCGCGTACGTCAACCGAGAACCTCTCTTCGAGAGGTTGTTCCAGGGCCGCCGACGCTGTCGCCCAGATCTGATTTCCGAGACCGCGGAGCGGGATCGGGACAACCTGCAAGGCGATCCAAAGCACCGGTGCGGCGAGAGCCAGAATGAAGAGGGGCCGCAGAAGCTTGGCGAATCCGGCGAGGGTCGACGACGTGGAAAAGAGGCCGACGGCCAGCATAGCGGCCGCAAGGACGGCCGATAGCACCGCTGGACCCGGTAGGTCCTCGATCACGGCGAAAGCCGCAGCAATGGCCGCAGGAACAGCGAGCATCGTGGACTGGATAACCATTTTACACCATCTCTGACTCTGACCCGCCCAAGAACGGAGAGCATGTTGCAGAAGGCGCTGACTCCATCGTTAGGCCCGACGTATGCCAGAGAAAGTCATCCTAAGAGTCCGACAAGCCATATCTGATGTAGTGGCTGTCATCGTAGTAATCACTTCGGTGAGCGTCGTACCGTGCCATCGACCTCATATCAGTCTTGTTAAGGACGACGCCGATCAAGGAATCGGAGATGGTCGGCGCGGTATGCAAGGCATGTTGGACCACATCGATTTTCGTGTGTCCCCATTCGACGACAAGAACGTAGCAGTCGATCAGCGGCGCAGTGACGCGCACATCCACCAGAGGCGAGAGTGGGGGGAAATCCACAATGACGTAGTCATAGGTCTGACGCAAACTGTCGAACAGCTTGCTTATGTTCTGGGCGGAAAGGATCTCGCTCGTGTGAAGCAGGGGTCCGCGCCGGACGGCCGGCAAGAATGCGAGATTGGTTCTGGGATCGTGCCACAGCGCCTCTTCGAGGGAACGCTTTCCGTTTGCCACCTCGAGCAATCCGAATGCAGCTTTCGGAGCCATGGCCGCGGAAAGTGAAGGGTTTCTAAGATCGCAATCGACTACAATAGCCCGTTTTCCGCTATGTCCGATGAGGTGAGCGAGAGAGGCTGCAACCGTCGTCTTGCCCTCATTTGGCAGTGCCGACGTGATTCCGATCACCTGGTTGGAGGCCTTCGCGGGGGTGTGGTCAATAGCAAGCTTGATCGAACGGATGGCTTCCGTGAAGCGGGAGAGCGGCATTCCGACGACAGCTCTATGAAGGGTCGGGACGTTCGAAATCGTGCGTGATCGCAGATCTTCCTCCGATTGCTGCGACCGGACGGTCGACTTCTGCGCCTTGGGCGGCGACAGCAAGGGGACCAGCGACAGGCACGGCAGCTCCAGTGCGGTCTCCACCTGCGAAGAGGTGCGAAAAACTCTGTCCATGACGTCTCTCAGAAGGGCCAGGCCGATCCCGAGTGCGAGTCCGGCGGCCAGGCCGAAGCCCAGCACCAGGTTTGCCTTGGGCTTGCTCTTGCGCTCTGGCGGAAAGGCGGGAAAGATCACCCGTGCTTCCGCAATCGGGAATGTCTCCTGCTGAGTCGCCCCCATGGAGTGCTGCAGAAACGCCTCATGCATGGCGCGCAGACTCTTCGCTCGGCTTTCCAGGTCCCGGATGGTCAGTTCTGCGGAGTTCGTCAGACGTGATTGCGAGACGGCCCGAGCAAGTTGCTTCTCGAGCTCCTGCTGCCGCTGTCGGGCAGCTTCCAGTTCGTTCTTGCTGGCTTCGGCGAGCCTCTTGACCTCTTCGAGGATGGATGTGCGAATGTCACGGATCCGGGACCGCAGGTTGACAACCGCCAAATGATCCCGGCCGAACCGGTTCGACCAATCGGCCTCGCGACGCGACAATTCGAGATACTGCTGGCGCAGCGTAGTGATGATCGAGCTCTGGAGCACATCGGCGCTCGCCGCGTCAGGAGCGCTGATGGTGGATGAGCCGGCTGCGTTGGCGCGCAGAATCGCGTCGTAGCGGTTGAACTTGACCTGCGCATCGGAGGTCTGGGTTCGGGCGGCTACCACTCGGGCGTTGAGATCGTTGACGGGCTGATCGTCAATCGATTTTCCGCCGGTCGATACGATGTTGTTCTGGGACTTATATGCGCTCACGGCGCGTTCGGCCGTCAGTGCTTGCTCATTGAGGTTCTGGAGACGTTCCTGCAACCAACTGGCTGCCGTTCGCGTGGCCTCGAATTTGGCATTCATCTGGTCGTTGATGTACGCATTGGCGACGGCATTGGCGATCTCCGCCGCGCGATCCGCATTGCTCGAACTGTAGCTGACCTCGATGATCTTGCTATATCCGATCCGGTACGCGGCGAGCCTATTCATCAACGCGGCAACCGCGCCTTCCTTGAGCGTGTCAGCCTTCGAATCGTGCTCTGGCTGCTGGCCGCGGTTTCGAATGCGCTGCAGCAGCGAGCTGAACGACCACCGCGAACCGGTGAGGTCTGGATCGTTGGCGAGATCCAGCTTCGTTATGACTGACGCTGCAATTCCCCGCGACCTTATCATTTGCAGCTGCGTTTCGATCTGGGTCGCGTCGACGACGGGCTCCGGAAGAAGTGACTGTTGCTGAACGAATTGAGCCCGGGGATTCGACAGCAGGATTTGTACCTGAGCGGTGTAGGTGGGGGGCGCGAACCGCAGGTAGAGCAGTGCAGCAGCGAATACGAGAGCCGCGGTGACGATGATCATGAGATATCGGCGTCTCAAGAAGACGATCACGAACTTGACGAGATCGCCGATTCCCCCGCCGTTGATTTGGTTCGACTGGGCCTGGCCGCCCAGAGTCAAACGTGTTCTGTCGGTCTGTAGATTGCTCTGAAGCATCGGGTACCTGTCTGGTCGCGGGGCGCGTCGAATTGGCCGCCCGCATGCGCGAGCGTTTTGGTTCGCGATTTATTAATTGAATATATATGAGAAAAATCTGATTGCCAAATTAAATGTTATTCGAGTATTAATTTGACGGTCGTCGCGGGAGGGCGGTTTTGCCAGCCTCGCCGGCGCAGTTCTTGCGCCGGAAGGCACCCGCTGGATGTAATTAAATTAGGTCTGAATTCTTTTGTTAATGCGTGGTCCGTCGAAGCTCATGGTGAATGTGAGAAGCGTGCCGGGCCTATCCGATCATTCAACGACGGACGAGCGCTTGAATGGGTGCCGGAGGACGTTTCCATGCTGGAAGTACGGTGTTTGGATATCCCGGATATTAAAATGATTCATACGGATCGACATTCCGACGCTAGGGGATACTTCTGTGAGACGTTTCAGCGATCTGCGTTCGCAGAAAAAGGCATTCTCGTCGATTTCGTTCAGGACAATCAATCCAGCTCGGCCAAGGCCGGGACAGTCCGGGGCTTGCACTTCCAGCGACCGCCGTTCGCCCAGGCCAAGCTGATACGCGTGCTGAGCGGCGCGATTCTCGATGTCGTGGTCGATCTTCGGCGTTCGTCGGCGACCTTCGGAAAGCATGTAGCCGTCAAGCTGGACAGCCAGACGGGCGAGCAACTGCTTGTCCCGAAAGGCTTTGCGCACGGTTTCTGCACGCTGCAACCCGAGACCGTCGTGTTCTACAAGGTCGACCAAGTCTACGCACCAAGCCATGACGCGGGGCTCTATTGGGCCGATCCGGCACTCGAGATCGATTGGCCGGTAACGACAGATGAAGCCCAGGTGTCGCCAAAAGACAGGTCGCTGCCCGGGTTGGATCAGCTTGCAGCCGTTTTTGAGTGACGGAGAGCGGTCGGATGCGCGTTTTGGTGACCGGGGGAGCGGGATTTATCGGCTCTGCAGTGTGCCGCAGCCTGGTGCTGCAGAAGGGCGCTACAGTGATCAATGTCGATAAGCTGACCTATGCGGCCAACCCAGCCTCGTTGGCGCCCATCGAGGGGCTAAAGTCCTATTTGTTCGAGCAGCAGGATATCTGCGATCGCGAAGCCATGGATTTCGTGTTCAGCAGCTACCAGCCTGACGCGGTCGTTCACCTCGCAGCCGAGAGTCACGTCGACCGCTCGATCACCGGTCCGGCGGCTTTCATTGCGACGAACATCGTGGGCACCTACACGCTGTTGGAAGCAGCCAGGAAATACTACGACGGCCTCTCGCCGCCGCGACGAAAGCGGTTTCGCTTCATTCACGTGTCGACGGACGAGGTCTACGGTTCACTCGGGCCCGCCGACTACTTCCGGGAGGAAACGCCTTACCGGCCGAGCTCGCCCTACTCGGCAAGCAAGGCAGCCTCAGATCATCTCGCGCTTGCATGGTTCAAGACCTATGGTCTGCCGGTAATGGTGTCGAATTGCTCGAACAACTACGGGCCGTTTCAGTTTCCGGAAAAACTCATCCCTTTGACGATCCTCAATGCGCTCGAGCGCAGGCCGCTGCCGGTGTACGGCGACGGTCGAAACGTACGCGACTGGCTGCATGTTGAAGATCATGCGGCAGGTCTGATCACGCTTCTGTTGGAAGGCAAGCCCGGCGAAAAGTACAATTTCGGCGGCGATAGCGAACGCTCCAACCTCGACGTCGTCACCCAGATCTGCGACGTCGTCGACAGGCTGTATCCCGGTCCGGCAGCGAGACGTTCGATGATTACTTTCGTGCCAGATCGTCCGGGACACGACATCCGCTACGCGATTGACGCATCGAAGGCTCGTCGTGAGCTTGGCTGGCAGCCCACGAGGACGTTCGAGCAGGGGCTGGCCGAAACCGTCGCATGGTATCTCAAGAGCCGCTCGTGGTGGGAGCATGCCCGCAGCGGGATCTATGACGGCTCGCGTCTGGGGCTCCTTGCTACACAACATTGAGGCTGCAAATGACCGAAAGGCCCGTTTTGATTGCTGGTCGCAATGGTCAGTTGGCAAGGTGTCTTCATGACCTCGCAGTGCTGCACAGCATGCCCGTGGTCGCGCTTGGACGCGGCGAATTCAATCTGGAGGCTCATGGGGAACTCCGCCGAACCATCGATCCGCTCGCACCGTCGTTGATAATCAACGCGGCCGCTTACACGGCGGTGGACCTGGCAGAATCGGAAGCAGCAAGAGCGTTCAACATCAATCGCGACGCCGCGGCTGCGTTGGCCGATGTGGCATGGCAAATGAATATACCGTTCATCCACATCTCAACCGACTATGTCTTCGACGGCACAAAGTCGGAGGCCTACGAGGAGAGCGACGTTCCTGCGCCATTGAATGTGTACGGCGCGTCGAAGTTGGCCGGCGAGGCTGCCGTTCTGGCCGCTCACCCGCTCGCAACCGTAATTCGCACGTCCTGGGTATATAGTCCCTATGGCAACAACTTCGTTCGGACGATGCTGCGGCTCCGTGAAGCGCAACCGATCGTCAGAGTCGTCCAGGATCAATACGGAAATCCAACATCCGCGCTCGACCTTGCGTCGGCGATCCTTCAGCTCTCGGGACGGCTGCTGACCCACGATCGTAGAGCCATGGCCGGCATTTTTCATCTTGCTGGACAAGGTGAGACGACCTGGCATGGCTTCGCCGAAGCGATTTTCGACTTGCTCGCTCATCGAGGATTCCGAGTGCCGCAGCTCGAGGCAATCACGAGCGAACAATACCAGACGGCCGCGCGACGGCCGCGGAATTCGCGCCTCGATTCGTCCAGGGCCGAACGCGTCCTGGGCATTCGATTGCCGTCATGGCGTTGCTCTCTCGAAACCTGTCTCGACCAACTCGCGGAAGGTGGAATCGATGCTGAAAGGAATAGTGCTGGCTGGCGGCAGCGGAACTCGACTGTATCCAATCACGAGAGCGGTCAGCAAGCAGCTACTGCCCATCTATGACAAGCCGATGATCTACTATCCGTTGTCAACGCTGATGTTGGCAGGCGTGCGCGAGATTCTGATCATAACCACGCCTTCCGATCGGTGTCAGTTCGAGCGCTTGCTGGGGGATGGCAGTCAATGGGGGGTCAGGCTCAGCTATGCGGAGCAGCCCCGACCCGCTGGTCTTGCGGATGCGTTCATTGTTGGCGCCGACTTCATCGGGAACGATCGCGTTGCGATGGTGCTCGGAGACAACATCTTCTTTGGCGACGGCCTGAGCGAACTGCTCGCAAGGGCCGCCGAGCGTGAGGAAGGTGCAACCGTCTTCGCCTACCATGTACGAGACCCGGAGAGGTACGGAGTCGTCACGTTCGACGAGGGCGATAGCCCACTGCGAATCGAGGAAAAGCCGAGGCAGCCGAGCTCGAACTGGGCGATCACAGGCCTCTATTTCTTCGACAACAACGTCGTACGTTATGCGCGGCGCATCGAGCCGTCGCCGCGCGGCGAACTCGAGATCACCGATCTGCAGATGCGGTATCTGTCCGCCAAGGCGCTTCATGTCGAGCGGATGGGGCGGGGTTTCGCCTGGCTGGATACCGGGACAGTGGAGTCGCTCATCGATGCGGCGATGTTCGTGCAGACGCTCGAGAAGCGTCAGGGGATGAAGGTTGCGTGTCTCGAGGAAATTGCGTTGAGGCAGGGCTTCATCGACCGTGACCAGATCGAAGAGTTGGCGCGGCCGCTGGAGAAGAGTGGCTACGGCCAGTATTTGCGCGAGATCGGGTCTCTCGTGACTTGAGCACCGGGCTGAATCGTCCGCAGACGTCGAAACGAGTTAACTCATGGTTATTCGATGAACATCAGCCCTATCAAGAGCGGGACCTTGATGCCCGATTTTTCGCAGAATTCCCCGCTGGTGCGCTATGCGCTCAGGGGATTGGAGCGGTGCTGGCTACCTGAACACGGCTGCTGGTCACATATCTACCATCTGGACGGACGGGCTTCGCCAAACGAGTCCTTGCGGCGCAGCGATGTGTTCTACACGCTCAACGTTCTGCTCGGAATGTCGAGGATCAGGGACGTTCCCGGGGGCATCAATCTATCGGAAACATTCCATCGGAATGCGGACGAGCTCACGGCCCTCTCGGTACCAAAATATGCACTGGGAATGGCACTTTGGGCTTCCGCAGAACTCGGGTTCGAGCTACCCGAGCAGGTGAGGCGCCAAGTGAAGGCGCTCTTGAGCGATCAGTCGGGATGGGAGTCGTTTCGGGCCCAGGATTTGGGTATGCTGTTGACGGGCGTGGTGGCTCAGGCGAGGGCCGGCGACAAGGAGTGGGTGCGTTTTGCCGCTCCGCTGTATCGCTTTCTCGAGGAGCGATTCTCCAGCGGATCAGGGCTGTTCTTCGATGCAGCATCGGGATTTCGGCGGCGCTTCGCTTCGTTCGCAACGCAAATCTATCTCTCAATTGCGTGCTATCACTATGGCGAGTTCGCAGGCGAGGCATCCGCGCTCGCCAACGCGGATGCCTGCGTGCGCAAGTTGATTGCGCTTCAAGGGCCCGACGGCGAGTGGCCCTGGTTTTTCGATGCGGCCGCGGGCCGCGTGCTCGATTTCTATGAAGTCTACTCGGTGCACCAGTACGGCATGGCTCCGGCGCTGCTGGAGTGGGCGGAGCGCTATCGAGTTCCAGGGGCGCGGAATGCCTTGATCAAGGGATTCAATTGGGTCCTGGGCAAGAACCAGCTTCGTCGCTCGATGCTGGTGCCCGATCTCGGGCTGTCCATCCGCTCTCAGATTCGAAAGCAGGAGCTGACGACGAGAGTGCCGAGGATGCTGCGTGCAATCAAGAACGCCTACTCCGGACGCGACGCCGTACTAATCGAAAGTTCCGGCGTTGGACTTCGGCTGGAATGCCGTAGCTACGAACTGGGTTGGATATTGTGGTCGTTTGGCCAGCGAGCTGACCTGCTCGAACTGACCCACAACGCGGCCTTTGGCAAGATACCCGTACCGGCCTGACGCTGCGGGCACGAATGTCGTGCTAGCGATTCCAGGCGACGGCTCGCCGATTGCGCAGCAACGACAGCATCGTGATAGCCCGATGCATTCTTACGGCGCACATGACCGCAATCGCCTTGGTCCGGGTTCCGATACCGGAGAGCCGGTCGCTGGCCAAGATCGTGATGATGCCCGGAGCGGGCGAAGCCAGGACAAGCAGGGTCTGCGCAATCCAGCGCAATCTCCATGCCGGCTTGCCGTCGGCCATGTTGCGGTAGTGCAGGAGCTGCCGGTCCCACTTGACATATAGCTCCCGGAGAGAGCTCCTTGCCGGGTGGAAGACGATCATTTCCGGGATGTACCGAAATCGAAGCCCGGCACGCTGCGCGCGTTGTCCCCACTCCATGTCCTCCGCCACGTCGATCCCTGCGAACGGGCCGACGGAATGGAAATCCCGACGAAACATCGCCATGTTGCCCGTGCCGCAATAGCCGTCGCGCTCGATATAGAGCTTGAAGCGATAGGCGAAGACGCTCTCGTAGGCCGCGATGGCGTCCAGGTGTGGCTTTGCGTCCCGCCAGATGCGGACGTCTCCACCGAGCACTGTCCCCGGCGGGAGCGAATGCAGTGAGCGCCATACGCTGCTCAGCCAATCCGGATGTGCCCTGCAATCGGCGTCGATGAAGGCGAGCACCTCGCCGCTCCCGGCAGCAACGCCGGTGTTGCGCGCCGGGCCCGGCCCGGGCCGCGCCTCGCGCAACAGTCGTACGCCCGGATATTGAGCGACGACGTCGGTCGGCAAGGTTACGGAGCCGTTGTCAACGACAACGATCTCGAACCAATCCCGGGGAATGCTCTGCGCATCGAGACTCGCCAGGCAAGTCTTCAGTGCGCCGGGTTGATTTAAATGTGGAACAACGACCGAGATCCGTGTGCGTTTAATCGTCATTTAATTCTCTCCGTCGTCGGTGGCTGCGCTTCGGCGGTCGACGCGCGCCGTCTGCCCGGTATTTAAGCCACAATATAATATCAATATAACTTGCAAATAAAATCGCGGGCATTATTATCTAGATATTATTTAAGTTCAATTGGAAGGCGATATTTCGCCGAAGGCGAATTTCGGCCGGGGGAGGAACCCATGCGTGCCTACTTTCTAGGGTGCCCCATCGATATCTTGACCATGGCAGAAACCGTCGACCTCGCGCGCAAGGCCATGCGCAACCGTCAACGTCTGCAGCATGTGGCCCTGAACGTCGCGAAGCTCGTCAACATGCGCTCCGATCCGGTGCTTGCCGCCGATGTCGCCAGCAGCGACATCGTCGGAATCGACGGCATGGGTATCCTTTGGGGAGCGCGAGCGCTCGGTCTCCCGGCAACGTCGCGAGTGACCGGCGTGGATCTACTCGGCGAACTGCTCAAAGTGTGCGCGCAAGAGGGCTTCCGACCGTATTTTCTTGGAGCCACACCCGCCGTCGTGCAACAGGCGGCGCAGCGTGTCCGGGACGAGCATCCCTCGCTTGTCTTTGCCGGGATCAAGCACGGGTATTTTTCCAGCGAGCAGGAGAACGAGGTCGTCCGCGATATTCGGTCCAGTGGCGCCGATTGCCTGTTCATCGGCATGCCCACGCCGCGGAAGGAACGCTTTCTTGCGGCTCACCGCGACGAGCTCGGCGTCCCGTTCATCATGGGCGTGGGTGGCGGGTTTGACGTTCTCGCGGGCTCGGTCCTGCGAGCTCCCATTCGCATGCAGCAATTCGGCCTCGAATGGCTGTATCGCATCTATCAGGAGCCCAGACGGATGTGGTGGCGGTATGCCAGGACGAACACGCTATTTGCGGGAATCTTGACGCAAGCCTTCGCGCGGCAGGCGTTTCGACGGGCGCCCGGCATGTACAGTGTGCTGCCCCCCGGGGCACGCCGGATCGGAGGGTGAGACGTGCGAAAGCATTTTCTCATCCTGTTGGGAACCAGGCCTGAAGCGATCAAGCTGTTTCCGGTGATCAATCGGCTCAAGGCGGAAGCGAACAAGGACATCGCCCTCACGGTCTGCGCGACAGCGCAGCATAGGGAGCTGCTCGACCAGGTTCTCAAGGTGGCCAAGGTGGTCCCGGATTTCGATCTCGACGTCATGACGGTGAATCAGACGCTCGATAATCTGACCGGCCGGCTATTGGCGCAGATCGGAGAAGTTCTGGAGAGGGTGAAGCCCACCAGAGTGATTGTCCAGGGTGACACTGCGACGGCCATGGCAGGTGCGCTGGCGTCGTACTATCACCGCATCCCGGTCTCGCACGTCGAGGCGGGACTGCGAAGTGGAGATATCTTCGCGCCCTGGCCGGAGGAGGTGAACCGCAAGATTGTCGGCTCGATCGCCGATCAGCATTTCGCGCCGACCGAGCGGGCGGCGAGAGCGCTGCGGGCGGAGAACGTCTCCAAGGATCGCATTCACGTTACTGGAAATACTGTCGTCGACGCGCTGATCCTCGCGAAGGCCATGGTCGAAGCCGATCCGCAGCTCTCGTCCCGATGGGACGGAATCAAGAAGCGCCACGGCAACCGCCGCATCATCCTGGTCACTTGCCATCGCCGCGAGAATTTCGGCGGGGGAGTTTTCAACGTCGTCAATGCACTCGAGACGATCTTGAGCAGGGAGGACGTTGCCGTCGTACTTCCGGTTCATCCGAACCCGAACGTTCGCGACGTGTTTGCGAGCCGGCTCGCCGATCATCCGCGCGTCGCACTCATTTCTCCCCAGGAGTACACCGATTTCGTCAGCCTTCTGTCGCTATCATATCTGGTGCTGACCGACTCGGGAGGCGTGCAAGAGGAGGCGCCGACGTTCGGAAAGCCTGTCCTCGTGATGCGCGAGACGACGGAGCGTCCAGAGGGCGTCGAAGCCGGGACCGCACGACTGGTCGGAGCGAACTACGACAGGATCGTCCACGAAACATTTCGTCTTCTTGACGACGATGAGACTTATTCGGCTATGGCTCGCTCCCACAATCCCTTCGGTGACGGGCGGGCGAGCGAGCGGATCGTGAAGGTGCTTCTTGATGCCTGAATTCCAGAAAGTGACCGTCGTCGGACTTGGCTATATCGGTTTGCCGACGGCCGCGCTGATAGCCAGCCGCGGCCTCCAGGTGGTCGGGGTAGACACAAAGGACTATGTGGTCAGGACGGTCGGCTCGGGAGCCATTCACATCTCAGAGCCAGACCTCGATGGTCTCGTTTCCAAAGTGGTGTCGAGCGGGGCGTTGACGACATCAAGTGAACCGCAACCCGCCGACGTCTTCATCATCGCGGTGCCCACACCGATTGACGAAAGCAACCGTCCGGATCTGTCGAACGTGAATGCCGCGGTCGAGACCATACTGAATCTGCTTCAACCGGGTAACCTCGTCATTCTCGAATCGACCTCGCCCATCGGAACCACTGAAGGAATCGCCAGGCGGATCAGCGAACACAGGCCCGATCTGAGAATTGGCGTCAACGGTCATGAGGATGGTGCCGTCTACGTCGCCTATTGTCCGGAGCGCGTGTTGCCCGGGCGGATCTTGAGTGAACTCATCAACAATGACCGATGCATCGGGGGAGTGACTCCTGCCTGCACCCGGCGGGCTCAGCGCTTCTACAAGATGTTCGTTCGGGGCGCTTGCGTCGCAACCACCGCGCGCACGGCCGAGTTGGTCAAGCTCACGGAGAACGCGTTCCGGGACACCAACATTGCATTTGCCAATGAGCTCTCGTTGATCTGCGACAGGTTCGACATCAATGTCTGGGAGGTCATCGATATCGCCAACCGTCATCCGCGCGTGACCGTGTTGCGGCCGGGACCAGGTGTGGGCGGTCATTGCATCGCCGTCGATCCGTGGTTCATTATCGACTCGGCGCCGGACCTGGCGCGCCTCATGCGGGCGAGCCGCGAGGTCAACATTGCAAAGACGGAAAGCATTATTGAACGCGCCGAGGCCCTGATCGACGATCATCCTTACGCCAGCGTGGCTTGCTGCGGGCTGACATTCAAGGCGAATGTCGACGATCTGCGCGAAAGCCCTGCGATGGAGATCGCACTGCACCTCGCGAAGAAGTACGGGGAGCGTATCAAGTTCGTCGAGCCGAATCTGCGGCGGTTGCCGCCGGAACTTGCCGACTACCGGCCCGGCTTCTTGAACATAGACGAAGCGCTGCGCACGTGCGAGATCGCCCTTCTCCTGGTCGATCACGACGAATTCAAGATGGTTCCGCTGGCCGAACGCCGTCATCTCGATGTCATCGACACTCGGGGGATATGGCAAGATATGCCTGCGCGGACGTGAAGCTGCCGACCCTCCAGAAGCGAGGTTGCCGATTTGATACCTTTCCTGGACTTGAAGGCGAAAGCCCAGACGGTGGGATCGCAAATCGACGTTGCGACCGCGCGTGCCATCCGGCACGAGCAGCCTGCATCGGGGCCCGAAGCAGGCGCTTTCGAGCAACGCTTTGCGATCGCGGCATTTCAGGATGTGATGCCTCGACATGGCCGATTAGCCTAGAACCAGGAGAGCGGTCATGATGGATCTCAAGGGCAAGCGCGTTCTCGTTACCGGAGGTGCCGGATTCATCGGGTCGCATATCGTCGACTTGCTTTGCGACGAAGGCTGCATCGAGATCGTCGCGCTCGACAATATGATGACCGGCCGACCGGAGAATCTCAGGAAGTCGCTCAACCGAGGACCGGTACGATTGGTCCGCGGCGACTTGCGCGACACCAAGTTGGTGGAAGCTCTGGTAAAGGGAGCCAACATCATCTTTCACCACGCCGCACCGTGCAGTGACCATTGTTTGGCCGAACCGCGTCTTGCCATGGAAGTCATGGTGAACGGAACCTTCGAACTGCTCGAACTTTGCGTGAAGTATGACGTCGAGAAGTTCGTCGCCGCGTCTTCGGCTTCGGTTTACGGCGCGGCGGAGGAGTTTCCGACAACGGAGCATCAGAGCCCCTATGGAAACCGTACGGTCTGTGGAACGGCGAAGCTCTGCAATGAAGGCTTGCTCCGCGCCTATAACGATATGTACGGGCTCGATTATATCGCTTTGAGATACTTTGACGTGTATGGCAGCCGAATGGACGTACACGATCGATATGCCGAGATGTTGATCCGCTGGATGGAGGAAGTAGAGGCTGGAACGCCGCCGGTGATAGTTGCGCATGACCAGCAGACCTTGGACTTGGTTCATGTCCGCGACGCGGCACGCGCAACCATCCTTGCTGCGAGGGCAAAGGTCAGTGACGAGGTGTTCAACGTGGGGAGCGGCATCGAAACAAGCCTTGTGCAGCTCGCTTCGGCCCTGGCTTCCGTGATGGGTCACAACGGCGTGCTCCCGCACATCGCGCCCGAGCACTCGATCAACCCTGTCCCGCGCCGAGTGGCGTCGACAGGCAAGGCGGAACGTCTGCTGGGTTTCCAAGCCACAGTGCCGCTCGAGCTCGGACTGACGGAGTTCGTGAAATGGTGGCGCTCCGAACGAGGACTTGCGAGCACGCGGCAACGACAGGCTCTGGCTTCATGACTTCCCTTTCTGGGCCGCAAGCTCCCGCGAAGAAGCGGAAGCTGTACGAGCGGCCATCCCGGCACCGTACTTTGCGTGCTCGAGGCGGTCCTTCGATAGGACGAGGCGCCGGAATCGAGAGAACGCTGCCGAAACACGGAAGCCGGGCAATGTTTCGTCCATGAAACTGAGTGCGATGGAGAATGGCAATGCGAGTTCTTGTAACAGGTCATCTTGGCTACATCGGCACGGTCTTGACGCCGATGCTGGTGAATGCCGGTCACGAGGTGACTGGAATGGACAGCGATATCTACTCGCGGTGCACATACGCCGCCGGCGGTAGCATTCTCGAGGTCCCGACCATCCGGAAGGACGTCAGAGACGCGGAGGTTGCGGATCTCGTTGGCTTCGACGCAGTGCTGCATCTCGCCGCGCTCTCCAACGATCCGCTCGGCAATCTGAGGCCGGAACTGACGGATGAGATCAATCATCGCGCAAGCGTTCGGATAGCCTCGATTGCGAAACACGCCGGCGTGGGTCGCTTCGTGTTTGCCTCGTCCTGCAGCAACTATGGAAAAGCCGGCGAGGAAATGATCGATGAGACAGCCCCGCTCAATCCGGTGACGGCCTACGGAGAATCCAAGGTTGCCTCCGAACGCGATATTTCGGCGTTGGCCGGCGGCGGGTTTTGCCCGGTGTATCTGAGGCCGGCGACGGCATACGGAGTCTCGCCGCGGCTGCGCTTCGACATTGTCCTGAACAACCTGGTCGCATGGGCGTTCACGACAGGACGAATTCACCTCAAATCGGATGGCTCGCCCTGGCGGCCGATCGTCCACATCGAGGACATTTCTCGAGCTTTCATTGCCGCACTGGAGGCGCCAGCCGAATCCGTTTTCAATGAGGCATTCAATGTCGGCCAGACTGCTCACAATTATCGAATTCGGGATCTTGCCGAGATCGTCGCGAGTGTGGTGCCGAATTCCACGGTGGAGTTTGCGAAGGATGCGAGTCCAGATGAGCGATCCTACCGAGTGAGCTTCGAAAAGATCCGGCGCGAGCTGCCGGGATTCCAGCCGCGCTGGGACGCGCGAATGGGCGCCGAGCAGCTCTACAGGGTCTATCGTTCGTCAAAGCTGACATTGGAGGAGTTCGAAGGGCCGCGATATCAACGGATCGGCCATATTCGGAAGCTGCTGGCGGAGAGAATTCTCGGTGGCGACCTGCGCCAATCGAGACTGCAGCTTGCAGCGGTGTCGTGAGCGGCCGGCTCCCTGGCGGCGAAAAGCCGGTGAGCGGGGAATCGGCGCGCTCATGCTGCGGTTGAGCTCTGCGTTTCGCTGAGGCAGGCGCCGCGCTGGCTGGCCGGATTCGGGCCGAGCTTCGGCAAGCGCGGCGGGCCCCGGAGTGCTGCGGCTCGCAACCGGCCACTTCATGGCAGGAATTGTGGGCCGACTGACCGACGCGCGCTCACAAATCCCCTGGTGCGAATATTTCGGGGGCGCGCGCCTGCTCGATCTTCGGGGCTGCTCCAGAGATGTTGCCGCTTTCATGCCTGAGCATACCTGCTCGGCACATTGAACTGCCTGGGATCAAGCTGGGAAGACGCGCAATGGCTTGGATGCAGCCGCCGATCGCGTCAGGCGAGGCGGGCGCAATGAACATTAAAGCATGATCCGGAAAAGTGTGAAGCGGTTTTCCGAAAAGATCATGCTCAAACAAAGACCTAAAGCGCGACGACGATTCACCCAAATCTCATCGCGCTTTCGTGGAGAGACCTGGTCGCTCGGGATCAACGCGTAGGGCGGGCGCGCGGACCTCCTCGCGGTGCGTACGCAGTCCCGCGTGGCACGGCTCGGCGAACGTGGTCGTCATCCAGCTGTTCACGCCGTGAGAGCGAGCGAGGCGTCCCGGGTGATCCGTTGCTCAAGCCAGGTGTGTCCGTTGAAGTGCTTGTATTGTTCTGCACGCAGCTTGTCGGCCACGCGGCCTGGCGGCAGATCCACATCCGCGTAGGTGAGGACTGCATCCTTCTTGACGGCGTGCCGCAACCTGCAACCCTCCACGAGACCTTCAGGCAGGTATTGCATTTGGCTCATTTCCTCGGAGTTCACGGCTTCGCCATAGGTCATGTACATTCCATAGTCATCGAGCACCTCGCCCGCCTCCAAATCACGTTTGGCGACTGCACAGACCTCGACAACCGGACCGGCGATCGGAGGGGCGACCAAATCCTTGAACAGAAACGCACGGGCAATCGAGTTCGGCACTTCGAAATGAACGAGGTGATATGGTGTGAAGAACGAATACAGGGGGCCTTCGCCCATTTTATACAGGTTCAAATACTTCTGTTGCTTTGGATCGGTGTGCTCGGCCAGTACGTAGACCTTGGTCAGCGGTGTGCCGACGAGATAGTCGATGATTCCGCCCAGGGCGCGGACCTCGTCTATGTCGTAGAGTGTGCCGATCTTCATGACGTCGCCGCGATACTCCAGCCCGCGCGACATGCCGCGTGATCTCACCTTGAAGCCAGTGGCATTGGCCACGATCGTTTGCTCGAAGCTGATCTTGGATCCGTCGGCGAAACTGGTCACCATGGCCGGGTTCTGTCCCCATTGCTCGGCAAATCCCTTCTGCGTGGTGGGGTTGCGATACGGATCCTGCAGTCCCTTGATGTTGCCGACAACGCGCGGGATCAGGCCGAGCCCCTTAACCCATCGAACCAGGTTCATCTGCACGCCGGGCTCGTCGCCATCGCATGCGGACAGGAAGCCGCCGTACTTCCTTGCATAGACCTGCAGGATCGGTCCGATCGTAGCGTCGATCTCCGCGTTCATGAGGACGACGGTTTTCTGGTGCTTGAAGGCCTCCAGCGCGACCTGGGCCCCGAGCTCAACCGATCCGGTCACGTCGACGATCACGTCGATCAGATCCGATCTGGCGAGCAGAAACGCGTCCTCGGTGACCGCCGGAACGCCGGCGGCAATGGCTCTGTCGAGCCGCCCCTGGCTGTCCGCGTCAACCACGCCGGTCTGGCCGGAATAGCCGAACACGTCATGTCCGCGCCGAGGCTTTCGGCTGTAGATGGCTACCACCCGCATTCCGGGAACACTGTTGTTGATCTGATTGGTGAGCCCTTGAGCCATGAAGCCCGAGCCGAGCAGGCCGACACGGATCGGCTTTCCGGCTGCATGACGGGCTTGCAGTGCGTGATCGACAAGTATCATCGTGGCGTCTTTCAACTGGAGGGGATCGGTAGACGGCTGCGAGCAGCGCGCTGTCGGCGTCAACCTTCGATGCCGGCGAGCTCCATCCGCCCTTTCAGTTCGGGTTCGACCTCGTTGAGCAAGCGGAAGTGCTGATCCTTCTCCGAAATCACGGAAACCGGAAGCGGCCAGGTCAAGCCAAGCTTGGGATCATTGTACATCAGCCCGCTCTCCGCCTCGGGAGCATAGAACTCACCCACCTGGTAGCTGGTATCGGTGTTGTCGACGAGAGTCTGATAACCGTGAGCAAAACGTTCCGGCACGTAGAGTGCCCGCTGATTAGTCTCGTTCAGTTCGACGGCGACATGTTGCAGGTAGGTCGGGCTTTCCGGTCGCAGGTCGACGATGATGTCGACGATCGCGCCCCGCGTGCAACGAACCAGCTTCGTCTCCGCGGCCGGTGGAAACTGAAAGTGCATGCCGCGCAGGGTTCCGCGCCGGACATTTGACGCGATATTCGCCTGCGCAATGACTGGATTGAGGCCGAGGGCCCTGAACTCTCGCTGGCAAAAAGCTCGCGCAAAAAAGCCGCGCGAATCCTCCCGGCGTTCAATATCGATAATGTAGGCTCCTTTAAGCCTGGTTTCGGTTATAATCACCCGGGTTCCTCCATAATCGTGCCGCCGGCGTTCGAATGTGCTGCAATATCAGCAATGATAGCGTGCAAGAGAATAAATTCAAAACGGTTTTAAAAAAATCATTGATTAATAATACCCGCAATATAAAATGCGCGCTATTGAATATTTTGATTTATGTATTTAAACCGCGAGACTTGTAGTAGCCGCTTTAGGCGATCTGTGGCGACCGAAACGGTCGGCCGGAAAGATGGGAAGCGCTGGCCATGAAGGTTGTCTTGTTCTGTGGGGGACTCGGAACCCGCATCCGGGAATATTCTGAAAGCATTCCGAAGCCCATGGTGCCCGTCGGCCAACACCCGATGTTGTGGCATGTCATGCAATATTACAGTCAGTATGGTCACCGCGATTTCGTACTGTGTCTCGGGTACAAGGCCAATGCGATCAAGGAGTATTTCCTGAACTCGGATCGCTGGGCTCACAGCGATTGCGTCGTTTCCAACTTCGGCAGGAAGGTCGAGGTCATCGGCGAGCAGCCGCCGGACTGGCAGGTGGCGCTGGTCGACACCGGCATTTGGCGAAACATCGGTCAGCGTTTGATGGCGGTGCGCCCGCTCGTCGAGAACGAGGACATCTTTCTCGCGAACTACAGTGATGGTCTGACCGACGCGCCGTTGCCCGAAATAATCGAGCGGTTCAAGAGGAGCAAGATGGTCGGATGCTTCGTTGCCGTGCATCCGCCGTTCAATTTTCACCTTGCTGAATTCAACGGCGGAGACGCCGTCAAGCGCCTGCGGTCCAGTCAGCAGTCCGAGATCTGGATCAACGGGGGCTACTTCATTTTCCGGAAGGAGATCTTCGACTACATACGTGAGGGCGAGGAGCTCGTACTGGAGCCGTTCAATCGCCTGATCGAAGCTGGAAAGCTCATGGCTTACAAGTACGAAGGTTTCTGGCGCGCGATGGATACGCTGCGGGACCGGCAGGTTCTCGAGGAGATGATCGAGCGGGGCGAAATGCCCTGGAAGGTTGTTACCGAAGCGCGCACGCAGGCGGCTTCATGAAAGGACTTCAGCTCGCGACGGCCGGAGAGCGCCTGTCAGTCTTATGTCTGGGCGCACATTCAGATGACATCGAGATTGGTGCAGGAGGAACACTTCTGAGCTTGATGGATCAAGGCATTCGCCTTGATGTTCACTGGTGCGTGCTCAGTGGTGGGAGTGAGCGCGAGCGTGAAGCGAAAGCCTCTGCCGCCGACTTTCTGGCTGCAGGCGCGACTCATCGGATCGAAACTCTGGAGTTTCGCGATGGTTTCTTTCCGGAGCAGGGCGTGCAAATCAAGAACTGGTTCGAAGCGTTGAAGGATCGCGTCAGGCCCGACGTAATCCTCACGCACCGACAGGAGGACGCACATCAGGACCATCGCAAGGTCGCCCATCTAACCTGGAATACATTTCGCGATCATCTCATTCTTGAGTACGAGATTCCGAAGTGGGATGGCGATATGGGAAGGCCTAACTTCTATGTGCCCATCTCCGCGGCTGCAATTCAGCGCAAGATAGATCTGCTCATTTCTCACTTCGGTACCCAGCGCTCCAAACAGTGGTTCGATGCGGAGACCTTTCGCGGCTTGGCGCGTCTCAGGGGAATGGAGTGCAGGGCGCCAGACGGTTACGCAGAGGCTTTTGTGGCGAGAAAGCTTGCACTTGCCTGAATCATCCATTGCCGGGCTGGAGCGTCTGCGGAGATTGAAATGCAGAACTTGAAGGGGATGATCGTTCGTGGTGGCCTGGCTAAGCTCGGCGGCCAAGCAGCGAATTTCGTTCTTCGCCTTGGTTCTATGGCTGTCTTGGCGCGCCTGCTGGATCCGCAGGATTTTGGATTGGTCGCCATGACGGCCGTCGTCACGGGAGTCTTTCAGCTCCTCATGACTGCCGGGCTATCCTCTGCGACGGTGCAAAGCGACAGCATTACGGAGGACCAGATCTCCACACTGTTCTGGATCAACCTGTTGGTCGGAACGATACTCGCGGCGCTTTGCGCAGCGACTGCACCAGCTCTCGTGATATTCTATCACGAGCCCCGATTGCTCTGGCTGACTGTGGCAATGAGCGGGGGATTTGTCTTGACGTCGCTAGCAGTGCAGCATTCTGCGCTTCTGCAGCGTCGGCTGCGGTACACGAGTCTGGCCATCATTGAATTGATTTCGCAACTGGTGAGCGTTGCGGCCGGAATCGGCATGGCGATTGGCGGGCTGGCATATTGGTCCATTCTGGGAATGACGTTGGTTTCGACTGCCGTCTATGCCGTCTGCGTTTGGGTGGCCGGCGGATGGATTCCGGGATTGCCCCGCCGAGCCCCGGGAGTGGGCAGCATGCTGAGATTCGGCGGAATTGTTACGCTGAACAGTCTCGTCGTCTATGTAGCCTACAATTTCGAGAAGCTGCTGCTGGGCCGATACTGGGGGGGCGACGCCCTCGGCATTTATGAGCGGGGCTACCGGCTCGTGAATCTCCCCACCGCAGAGCTCAACGCGGCAATCGGGGGAGTTGCATTTGCCGGATTGTCTCGAATCCAGAACGAGCCCGCGCGGTTGAGGAACTACTTTCTAAAGGGATATACCCTAGTCCTATCAGTCACCTTACCTATCACCATTTTTTGCGCGGTCTTCGTCGAAGATATAGTGGGCTTGCTTCTCGGTCCGAAGTGGACGGAAGTTGCGGTCATCTTCCGGTTTCTGACACCGACTATACTGATCTTCGGCATCATTAACCCGATGGCATGGCTGCTCTATTCGATCGGGCTACAGATGCGGAGCCTGAAGATCGCGCTCGTGATTGCTCCGCTGGTCATCGCGGCCTACATCATCGGATTGCCGTACGGGCCTCGCGGCGTGGCGTTCGCGTATTCGGCGTCAATGACGTTGTGGCTTGTCCCACACATAATTTGGTGCCTGCATGGAACGCAGATCTCTCCACGGGATCTACTCGTGGCGGCGGGCCGTCCGCTGGTCGCCGCCGCAGTGGCAGCGGCGGTCGCTTTCGCAGTCCAGTATTATCTCGACGAATTGAACTCGCATTTCTGGAGGCTTCTGATTGGAGGCGGCGTTATTGCCGCCGTTTATACCTGGGTGCTTTTGTTTTTCATGGGACAGAAGACGCTCTACTTCGGCCTCTTTCGTGAGCTGAAGGGCGGCTATTCCATGAGGTGAGCAGTTTTTGAAGGTGGATCCCGCAGGATGGTTGCCTCAGCAGACCGCAGCGCGCCGGCCGAGCGCATCGTTTTCGTTGCCCAGACCTACTTCCCCGCGATCGACGGGACGGCGGTGCTAATTCAGAATCTGGCCGAACAGTTTGCGGCTAGCGGTGACGAAGTTCATGTCGTCACCACTAATGCACTCGGTCCGAAGGGATTTCGGAACTGGCATGCAGAGCGCACGAGTGCACCGCCCATTGAAGACATTCGAGGGGTACGCGTGCATCGGCTTCCGACTTATTGGTG
The DNA here is from genome assembly GCF_028128735.1 of Bradyrhizobium sp. CCBAU 53415. Lineage (NCBI taxonomy): Bacteria > Pseudomonadati > Pseudomonadota > Alphaproteobacteria > Hyphomicrobiales > Nitrobacteraceae > Bradyrhizobium > Bradyrhizobium sp. CCBAU 53415. The sequence continues at coordinate 623,400 of NZ_LBJF01000001.1, forward strand.
GCTAAGCAACATCAGCCGGTTCGCGCAGGCGGCCGGGCACCGCTTAGGGCTTCCTGGCGCTGAGCGCATTGGGGATCTCTATCTGGGTCCCCTGATGCGCGGACTTCTCGAGACCCTGAAACAGATCGCTCCCACCTGCGTGTACGCCTCTTCCTTCCCATACTGGCACATGCATCAACTCGTGGGGTGGGGGCAGAGGCACCGCGTGCCTGTTGTGTTGCATGGAGCCATTCATCCTGAGGACCGATGGGCGTTCGATCGTTCGAGCATTACAAGGTCATGCGGACAGGCGGCCGGCTACGCCGCCAACACCGCCTATGAAGCCAAATATGTCCAAAGCCTGGGTGTACCCCACGATCGGATTACCATTGTCGGCGCCGGCGTCGATCTCAAGCTACCCTGCGCAGCGCGGACGGAGGCATCGGGAGCCGATGGCCAGAAGCCGCGGATCGTCTACCTCGGACATCTGACTTCTCGTAAGGGCCTCGACACAGTGATTGCCGCACTGCCGACGATCTGGGCGCACCATCCCTCGGTTGAGGTTGTCATCGCTGGCAAGACGACCGAAGAGGCCCCCGATCTGCGCCGAGCTGCATTTCAGGCGACGCAGGGGTATGATCTGCGTTGGTTGCCAGACGTCACTGAGGCACAGAAGGAGGCATTACTCGCTTCGGCCTCCGTCGTCTTGTATCCATCCCGTGCCGAGTCCTTTGGCATCGTTTTTCTCGAGGCGTGGTCGGCCGGCGCGCCAGTTATCGGGTGTCGGATCGGCGCCATCCGCGATGTTGTCGAAGACGGAGTCACGGGGCTTCTGATCTCGCCTGGTGATGCGGCGGAGTTGGCAGACTGTGTGTTGCATCTGATCAATAACCCAGGCGAAGCCAGCCGGATGGGTGCGATGGGGCAGCGTCGCGTTAGAGACGAGCACTCCTGGGCCGCCGTAGCAAGGCGGGCGCGCCAGGCGCTCGATGCCGCTCGTGCCCGGATGGTCGATCAACAACAACGTAGTGCTTCCCGATGAACGGTGGGCGCGGACCGTTGCCTGCGCAATCACGCTGAGCCAGTTGCTCTATTAAGTCTCGCCGAGTGATAGATAGTCCGGTGATGCAACAGTCTCTACCACCACACGTGAGTGTCGTCACTCCTGTTTTCAATGGGGCAAAGTATCTACATGCGTGCATCGAGAGTGTATTGGCCCAAACCTATCGAAATTGGGATTACACAATCGTGGATAATTGCAGCACGGACAGAACTCTCGAGATTGCGCTGGGGTACGCCCGGAACCACCCGCAGATCAGGGTCCAGACAAACAAGGAGTTTGTCGGGGCCATAGAAAACCACAACAGGGCATTCCGATCGATCTCGGCCGATGCGAAGTATTGCAAGTTGCTGTCGAGCGACGACTGGATGTACCCCGAATGCATTTCGAAGCTGGTCGATGTCGCCGAGCGCCATCCATCGACAGGCATTGTGAGCTCCTATGCCATCAACGCAGATGGTCTCCGCTGGGGGCATATGCCTCTGGACGAGGAGATCATCGATGGTCACGAGGCAGCCCGGCTATTCCTCCTTGGTTCGATCGATGCGTTCTTTACGCCCTCACTCGTGTTGTATCGTGCGTCTCTCGTTAGATCGGAACCCGCATTCTTCCCGGGGGCGGCTCCGAGCGCCGACCTCGAGGCGTGCCTGAATTGCTTGAGACGCAGCGACCTCGGTTTCGTTCACCAGATTCTCTCCTACGAACGAATCCACGATGGAGCGATCACTGCAAGAGTTCGCGCGATGAACAGCCAGCTCCTGGATCGTCTCAGAATTTTGCTTGAATTCGGCCCGATCTTTCTGGGACAGACCGAACTGGAACGCAGGACCGAGGAGCAGCTATCGGACTACTACAAGGTGCTCGCGGAGTCGTTCTTCAATTTACGGGATAGCGAGTTTTGGAAACTGCATAAGGCAGGGTTGGCGAAACTGGGATATTCTCTCTATGGCCAGAGATTTGCCGGCGCGGTTGCTGCCAAATTCCTTGATCTGGCTTTGAATCCAAAGGCAACTGCCGAGAAGGTTCTGAGGCGCATCAAGACCAGTTCTGTGCGACGTCCCGAGACCCGCGGATATTCCAGCCGGACAGAATCGTAGGATCGATCGCCGGCCTCCCGCGGGTGAGCGGACCCAACGTCCGCTCGCCGCCGCGTCGGAATGTAGGCGGCAGAGCAGTGTTTCGAAAGCTGCACCGAGAACCCTCTTCAAGCGCCTTCGAGGGTTTTGGCCCCGTCGGATTGGCTACCGACGTCTCTTCGCGATGCGATCGCTGCCGGTGGCTCGGCAACGCGTTCCAGCCAAACCTCTCGCCACCAGCAATAGATGGCTCTCGGGCAGAACATACGGCAGTTGCTGAAACGTGACTGACACCACGCGCCTTCCAGAATGACGGCAGGCGTCTTCATCATCGTCAGTATACCAGTCTTCTCATCGATAAAGGTGCTGACCCGGTCCAGGACCCGATAGGTGCCACCGCAATAGGGGACGAGCTCGGCATCGAAAAACATGCCCCGGTTTCTCGATCCTTCGAGTGTTGCCAGGATCTCATCATACGATTTCACCCGAACAAGTTCGCCGGGCTGGAGATTCAGGTCGGCGACCGGTGTTCGTTGACCGTAGGGAATGGTGCCGAGCTTTCGAGGGTAGGGCAGACCACCCACAAGCTTCTGGAATTGGTCATACAGCCAGCGCGCAGGCCGTCCCAGCCTTCTCCGTTTCGCCAAGGCAAGGTGGTACCAGCCAAGGTATGCGAAGCCAGCGAATATTCGCCCAAGCCCCGCGTTTCCCGACGTATAGTCTTCAACATACTGCCTGACGTCCCAGCTTGCGAGCGGCGCGGTGAAATCGGGCAATTGAGTCGCCTGACAGCGATATATCGTTGGTTCGCCTGGCCGCTGAACATGTGTTGCCCGCAACACATCCTCTTCCGAGCAGCCGCTGATCACTGCCGCATGATCGTTGCGGGCGTCCTCACTGCGAGGGATAGCGGACGTGGTGCGTTCCTTGATCGGCTTGAGCCATGCTTCCTTCCAGAAGAGTAGGCACGCCGCCTGGCAACCACCATATGCCTTGCCATCGCAACGGAGACTGAGATGAACTGCATCGGGCACCCGCCGCCCGGCGACCGGGTTGACCGTGTCACACGTCTTGTGCGCACGTTTGTAAACCTTGAAGCGCTTACCGCAATACTGGAACATCTGCGGCATGAATGGCATCTCTTCCAATCGGCCGTTCTTGTCCAGCGTTGCCAGGATCTCTTCCTTGCTCCGGACCTCCACCCAGTCGTCAGCGCTCAACGTCATAGGAACCGCTCCTTTGCTCCGATAAGCCGCCGCTGCCGTTGGATGAGCGCTGCGGGTTGCGTGTAGGATGCATTGACGACGCGTCTGTCGCGACGACCAACGTCTCGGTAGCAGAGCCTAGGCCGAGCCGAGTCGAATCGCTCCTGAACTCCCGGTATTCAGTAAATCTCGATACCATTTAATAAACTTATTTAAAAGAGTCCACTTTAAATGAATATTCCGGAAATCATTAGTTAGATAGTTAATCTCGCTCTTAGCGGGTGCGGTGCGATGCTGCTGCCGCCATAATCTTGCCAAAGCGAAGACGTTGCCAGAACGCCTCCGAAGAAGCATGCGCACACGGAGCACCCCTGGCGGCCTTTCGGGGCAGAAGACACGTTCACCGGCATGGCGAGCCGGCCTGCTGCCCGCTCTGTCCCGCGCCGATCATTGCTGGCTCCGCCGCCTTAAGCGGAAGCCCATTTTGAAGGCCTAGCCGCGACATCCGATGGCCCAAGAGGCGTCCGAAGTCACGGGTGTCACGGTCTCAACTTCGATCTGGTGGAATCCTGTAGGATTTGCCCAGATACCATGTTCACGTTGTTTATGAAGACGGTCTTTGGGTAGCGGTCGTTCGGCCCCGCTGCCGGATAGTTAAAGCCGAGGGCTTTGGTCACATCGAAATAGTTGTCGTGCGTGGAAAAAGTCTCGCTCAGATTGGCGGCATCGGTCTCCGGACCGGAGACGGACATCCAATAGCTGACGCTGCCGATCAGAGTGTTGCCGGCAAATTCGCCCGACTTTGTGTTGTCGGCAATGAAGCCCTGGGTCCTGCCGCCATTCTGGACCGCGGTGTTGTAAAGGATGCGGGTCTCTTCCACGGTCGGCCCGTAAACCTGCAGATAGTCTCCGTGGGTGCTTGGGCCGCCCATGCCGGCCTGTTCCAAAACACTGTATCGAATGATGATATTGCCACCGCTTCGACCATGGCGGCCGATCAGGTCGGAGTTGGAATTCTTCAGCCACGAATATTCGATCGTGAGGCCGGGCCCTTCCATTTCGATCAGGAATTCTGCGCGTCCGCCCCCGCTCAGGCCGTCAATGATGCAATTGGCGATGCGCAGATTGGAGGAGGACGGTGTACCGCTGATGACACTATTTTGCGGACCGCCTGGATTCAGACCATCGAATTTCGAGTTGATCAGGCTGGTGTTCGCTGCGGTAATTACAACCGACCAGCCGCTGAAATCATAACCGTCGAGCATGACGTCATCGCCCGTCACCGTGATGCTCTTCTGAGCCACGTTGAGCGATACGCCGGCCATCGGGATCGTTGCCGGATCCTTGGTGGGAGTATTCGTCGAATAGCCAACGCAATAGTCCACACCCGCTACGCTCCACTGCGGACGGAATCGGTACTTGGTCAGGAGAGATGGATACTGAATTGTACAGGTGGGCGCCCGTGAGGAGCCGTCATCGAGGGAGGATTTGTCGATTGCGGCGGGCTCCGGCGGGCGGATATCTCCGGGCGGAACGTTCTGCGCCTGGCTGGCGGCTATCGACCAAGGCAGCGCGAACGCGAGAAGGGGTTTGAAGTAGTGGGCTGTCATGTTGAAAACAGGAGCCTTGCCCGGCGCGGTTCGTTACCTGGACGCATAGAATCCCCGAGTTGCGGGCCCGACGGTGAGGTCACGATCGGGGCTAGCCATCCCTCGATCGAGCATAGGCCTCCCGGTTGCCGCTACGGACTCCTCCTTCAGCGATGCGCGGATGCCGATCCATATTCCCCAGAGTATCCAGCTGTTGTTCCAATAATGGACTGTCAATCCCACGAACATGAACATTGCGAGGCCCAAAGTGAATGCCGTACGCATATTGCTCATATAGGCATCGTGGCAGTGCGGAATGCTGGCGGTCCGTTTGGACGGAAAAAAGGACGCAGTATTCGCCAAAAGTATGAATATGACCAATGGAATGCCAAACCGGAGCGCCAAGGTCAGCCAGACGCTGTCTACTGAGGCGTTGCCAAAGAAATCATCGGGGGAGGCGTACGATCCAAATCCGTACCCCACATAGGGAGAGAGATCGATGTAGTAGCTGGCGCTGTCCCAAGTCGCGACGCGGAAATATCCCGTAGCTGGGTCGAGCGTCAGATTTGCAACGATCCAAGAGACAGGCTTGTTGGCGGCCAGAAATACGACGCCAAGGAACATAAAGAGGCCTGCCACCAGAGCTTGCCACCTCCAGCGGCGCCCTCGCAGCAGGTGATCGTAAAAATAGACGGATAGTACAATCCCGAATGCCATTAGCGGCGCCGAAGACATTGATAGGACACATCCAAAGAGGCACAGCCCGCAATACAAAATTCGACCACGAAAGCTGCGTTCCGAGTACACAAAAACAGCGCCGGCAACGGCGCAGAACGAGCCGTATAGGATCGCGTGAGGAAATGTCGAGGTCGCCCGCAGCAAGCCATAGCGATATTCATACCCCGTGCTCGGCAAGCCCATAAGGGCTGCGACGACGTTGTGCTGGGTAAGATGCTCCAGGACCGCAACAGCAACGATCCCTGCGCTAACGGGCTTGAGCACTCGGACAAAAGCCTCCAATCCCCGGCGCCCAAAAAAGTAGGCGCGAGCCACGAAGTAGCCGCCGGAAAATTCGAGTATGAGAGCGGCCGCGGAAGACCACCCCTCATCCGTTTGCAGTACGGCCGCAAACATCCAAGCTGACGCAGCGCATATGAAGAAATCCGGTGCGCATAGCCGTCGCCCTCTTTGGAACAGTTCGGTCAGGGCAGGAACCAGCAGCAAGAAAATTACAATCCGCGCCGGAATGAACTTGGCGCCCCCCACGTAAATCGTCATGTAGGAGGGCATGGCGCACCCGAGCAATATCAACCATGCCGCCCATCCGTTTGAACCTGTCGCGGTTCTCCCTTCGAGCGTAACGGCCTGGGCTGGCGGTCCGCTCTCCGCTAGGCCGGATCCGCTGAGGTCGTAGGATGGCATGTGCCTTCTCGATCCGAGAACATTAACTGGACTGGAATAAAGATATATTATTTAATGGCGACTGCCAAATAATATGTTGATAATAAATCGCACCGCATTATATTTAATTTGGTTGGGCCGCGGCGGCCGAAGGTGGGAAATGACCTGCTCGATAGAGGTTTACTGCGTTGCCAACGAGCAAGCGACACTTGCTCGAAATCTGAAGCGATCTCCAGAACTTGCGGACAACCGTATTGGGGTTTCCGTTATCTGGGGGGCTGCGGCTGCATCAGCGGCATACTCCCAGGCAATCGCTGCGGCCAGGTCGGATATTGTCGTGTTCGCTCATCAGGACGTCTATTTTCCCGAGGGCTGGTTCATGGCACTGCGAGCAGCTTGCGACAGATTGAATTCGATTGATCCGTCCTGGGCCGTCGCCGGCATTTGCGGCATGACGCCCGACGGAGAATTCGTCGGCCATCTGTGGGATTCCGGTCTAGGCACCGTATGCGGCGGACGATTTGACCGACCGCGCCTTGCTGCGAGCCTCGACGAAGTTGTTCTGATCGTGCGCCGGGCAGCGGGCACCCTGTTCGATCCAAGTCTGCCCTCCTTTCATCTGTACGGAACGGACATCGTGCTCGAGGCAAAGAGGGCCGGCATGAAGTCTTATGTGATCGACCTGCCGATTATCCACAATAGCAAGGCAACTCTTCGTCTCGACCCCTCCTACCTGGCTGCCTACCGCTTCATGATCCGGAAGTGGAGGGCGCAACTCCCTTGGCCGACGGTGATCGTTCAGTTGAGCCGGAATCCACTGCCGCTGCTGCTTCGTCGCTTCCGGCTGAGGTACCGGGCCATGTTGAGCGCGCCCACGCTAAACCCCAAGTTCGAGTGTCCTGAAGCGAAGGCGAGGGAGCTCGGATTTGCACAAGCAAGCGAGGATGCAATTTGACCGATTGCCTGAGTGGTGCCGTGCAGGACAATGCGGCCGGCAAGCAGCCGTCGATGACGATTGTGGTCTGCATCGAGTCGGGGATGCTGGAGCCACTTACGCTGCGCATGGTGGAGAGCCTTCGGCGCTTCGGCGGCCGCTTTGCAAACTTGGAAGTCATTGCCATCACGCCTCGGTCTACTCCGGCTCTCGCGCGAGAGACGCATCGCCGAATGAAGGAGCTTGGGATCAAGCATCTGCGTGTCTTTCCCGACAATCCTTATGTCTGGCACCACTATATGAATAAGGCGGAAGCGATTGCTGCCGTCGAGAACATGGTCACGACGGAGGCGATTGCCTGGATCGATAGTGATATCCTATTCTTGCGTGAGCCCAACGGTCTTGAACTGCCGCCTGGGGTAGATTTCCTCGCGAGTGCTCCGGATGCAGGGGTAATCGGGTCGAGGGGGGTAACCGATCCAAATGATCCGTTCTGGGAGCGGTCCGCTGCACTCATCGGAAGAGTTGCTGACGACCTTCCATGGCTTCAGACGGGCGATGGACACCGGATCAGGTTCTACTGGAACGCCGGCCTCTACGTGTACCGGCGCAGCACGCGGTTCGGCAGAGAATTTCTCGCCGATTTCAAGAGATTTCTTGATCGGCAAGTGGCCCGCACACACTCGCAAGTGCACTTCATGGATCAAGTCGTTCTGGGCTTGACGGTGATCCGGCTTGGGTTGGCTTGGCAAGCACTGCCGGATGCCAGCAACTTTCCGCTGTGTAGCTATCTGCCGAGGAACTATGACGGGGCAAAGATGACGGGAGTAAGTGTACTTCACTTTCACGATTCCATGGAGCCGAAGCTCTGGAACAGGCTTCTCGATACGCTCATACCTGGGCATCCGCAAATCCGTGAATGGCTCGAGCCTCAGGGGCCGGTCACCGTGCCGCCTTCGATTCCATCCTCGCTTGCGCGTGAAGGTCTGCGAATGGTTCGAGGCGCACGTAGACGCGTCTACTATGCCCGGTCGGGCTTCATCAAGGCCTGGAGTCCGGCACGATGACGTCGACCAAGTACGCAGAGTTGGAGTGTGAGAATTGTCAGCGGGCCGCGGGAATTACGTGACCTCGCAGGAGGGGCCACGTCATGGTCTAGCGTCCAGAGGGAGAGAGTTGTGGGCATCGATCTGACGGGCCTCCGTGCGCTCAGCTTCGCGAACCGAGTCTATGGATTCGATTTTCGGAACACGGTTACTCTCGGAAGACATGAGATTCATTTCTGGAAACAGGAATTTCAAGCGGTTCAGAGGAATTCGAGCCTCGCGTATGATCAGTCGATTTCAGTGGGGCTCTACTGCGAGCCCCTCCTCCGCAAGCTTGGTGCCGAGAACATCGTCTCGGTTGACGCCTCAGCTTTCGAGGGGGCGTCGCTTGTACATGATTTCAATCTTCCGATACCGAGCGATATGCACGGGAAGTTCGATACGTTCCTCGATTTCGGGTCGATCGAGCACGTCTTCGATGTTGCGCAGGTCGTCGACAACATAGTGAACTTGGTCAGGCCGGGCGGACACGTCCTCATAGCGACGAATGCAAACGGCTTTCCCGCGCACGGCCTTTACCAGTACTCGCCGGAGTTTTTCTACAGCCTTTTCAGTAAACGAAATGGTTTCGAAGATACCGGTGTCTTTCTGGTCAGGCCATCCCGCCCGAAGAGGTGGCATCTGATCAAGCCGCCAGTGGCCCTCAACCGCAGGAACCAGATCCCCTTTGAGGAGCAGACGGTGCTGGTGGTGTTTTCGAGAAAGGTCCGCAACGCTTCCGACTTGAGCGTGCAACAGTCAGACTACGATGCGACGTGGACGAGCTTCGCGACCGGAAGCTGGGCCGCCTGGGATAGACGGAATATTCCAAGGTGGAAGCGCGTGCTTCATGAGTTCATAGGTCCTTTCGCTTTTCGAAGCCTCTCGTATCACTTCAAATCGTCTCAGATCCGACGAAAATACCGCGCCGATCGTATTGTGATTGACCCGGATTCCGTAGATCCGAGCGACTTCGCGAGAATGATAGCGGACGCGTCATTGCCGAAGTCGCTCTCGAGGGGCGAGCTGAATCAGGCGGATGGGGCAACGCAACTGCATTGACCGGTCAGGCTGGCCACGCATTGCGCACTGGGCCAACGGCTGGAGTTCTGCGGGCGAGAATTTGGTCGCTTTGATAGATACGGCAACTGGAGGGTTTGGAAAATGCGGAGCCTCGAACATGCGGTCGAAAGCCCCCGTGCTCCTCCGCTGAGCGATATGAAGAGGCAACGCGCCCCTGCGCCCGAAGCAGACATGAGCCGGTACTTTCATCATGTGCGCGCCGAGATACGACCGTTGCTGCCGAAGGCCGCGAACAGCATCCTCGAGATCGGGGCCGCCTCCGGGCAGACGTTGCGCTGGATCAGAACGATCTACCCCGACGCAGTGACGACCGGCGTCGAGATAAATGACGCGGTCGCAGAGGAACTGAGCCTCAATGCGGATGTGGCGGTCTTGGGCAGCATTGATGAATGCCTACCTCGGCTCAAGAAGTACGATCTCATACTGTTGCTCGACGTCCTCGAGCATCTTGTCGATGCGAAAACCGTTCTGCAGAACGTGCGAGGATTGCTCGAGCCTGGTGGTCATGTCGTGGTATCCGTACCAAATGTCGCGCATCTCAGTGTTGCGGTTCCGCTTCTGTTCAAGCGCCGGTTTGACTATCAGGACGCAGGTATCCTGGACCGCACCCATCTGAGGTTCTTTGTCGAGGATACCGCGATCGGGCTCATGAATTCCGCGGGCCTGAAGGTCTCCAAGGGGCTGATTTCCGGAATGCAAGGCTACAAGGCAAAGACGCTTCATCGTCTTTCGTTCGGCCTGTTGAAGCACCATCTGGCGAAGCAGTACATCATGCTCGGAGAAGCGATTGATGGCGAGGAACGCCAGAAGTCGCTTGTCTGGAAGATCGCCAAATGAGAATTGCGAGAGCAATATGAATTTGAAGGCAGTAGCCCGCTATTTCTACGCCAACGTTCCTGGCGTTGCGGCGGTGAGGTTTGCTGTCAAAGACGGTGTTGCACCGTACCTTTTCAAGCCGGAGTTTCGTGGAGTTGGATTGCTCTGCATCGGAAGCGGTTTGATAGTGGACGTGGGCGCGAACCGAGGCCAGAGCACGGCGGCGTTCAAGAAACTTGCGCCAAAGTCCCGTATCATGGCCTTCGAGCCCGAACCGCGGTCAGCGAAGCGACTTTCATTTCGCCATCGCCGAGACGACGCCGTGACCATTCTCGACTGCGCGCTTGGCTGCAGGTCCGAGGTTATCGACTTTTTTCTTCCAAGATACGGTCGATGGGAGTGCGACGGAATGGCCGCGACGTCCTACGAGGGGGCGACGGAATGGTTGAGGAATCCGGGACGGATGTACCGTTTTGACGAAAGGAAGCTGTCTGTCCGGGAGCATCGGGTTACGTGCAGAGCTCTCGATTCTCTCGATCTAGCTCCGGCTCTGATCAAGCTTCATGCCCAGGGAGCCGAGCTGGATATCCTCAAGGGTGCGCAAGGAACATTGCAGCGGCAGAGACCCGCATTGATGTGTGCGTTTGCCTCGCCGGCGGTTACCGAATTCCTGGATGATCTCGGCTATCGCCCCCACGTCTACGAGCGGGGATGCTTTAGGCCGGGAACTGCACCGCTGTCCGTAACCTTCACTTGGTATCTCACAGAGGCGCACGTGAAAGCATCCAATCGAACTGGGCGCGGGATGTCGGCGTTTTGGAGAACCATGCGCCGGGGATGGTACCCGATCTAGACTGTCAGACTACAGAGGCTGCATTGAGTTTCTCGACGGGCGTTTTGATGCCGCTGCCGCTTACAGGCAAAGGAGTGGGCTACACCTGCGGCTCCCTCGCAGAGGCTATGGCCGATCGGGATTTTGGCGTGACGATCATCACTCCGCGCAGCCGATGGCCTTTGCCCCTGGTTGAAGTGATCGAGACCTTGCCCGCTTGGAAGCGGTATTTCCCTTATGGCTGGGTGAAGAGCGGCGCTGGCCGACGCATGGAGGCTGCATTCCTCTCGTACCTGGATCGCTCTCGATCGCGCAGGGTGGCTGCGTATCTCTGGCCCAGCGCTAGCATGGAATTGCTCCAGGAGTTGAGACGGCGTGACATCCCGGTATTTCGAGAGCAGTTCAATTGTCATACCAGGACCGCCAAGGCCATTCTCGACGATGCATACGGCAAGATTGGTGTAGCGCCTATGCATGGGATCACCGACGCGACAGTTGATCGCGAAACCGAAATTCTGGAGGCGATGGACTACATATTCTGCCCGAATCAACCGGTCGAAAGTTCGTTGCTCGAGAATGGCGTTTCGAAGAGCAAATGTCTGGAAACAGCATATGGCTGGGACCCGGTTCGCTTATCGGGAAAGAATCGGCTTCTTCCCTCGAATCATGAATTTACTGCGGTCTTCGTCGGGATCATCGGGGTACGAAAGGGAGCCCACTTGATCCTTGATTACTGGGCGAAAAGCGGGGTGAAGGGCCGGCTTGTATTGGCTGGAAGAATGGAGCCAGTCATCAAGGAAAAATACAGCGACTTGCTCGCGCGGGATGACGTGACGGTGCTCGACTATGTCGAGGATGTTGGATCGCTTTATCGATCGGCCGACATCTTCGTCTTCCCATCCTTGGAGGAGGGAGGGCCCCAAGTCACCTACGAGGCGTGCGGTTGCGGGCTACCGGTTATAACGACCAGCATGGGTGCGGGACGGATCGTCCGAAATGAATGTGAGGGCCTTGTGCTGGATCCGTATGACGCAGCTGGTTGGATCGCTGCCATTCGGCGGCTGGCGGAGGATACTGAACTTCGACGACGAATGTCGGCTGCTGCGCTTGAGCATGCGGAGCGTTTTACGTGGACCACGGTCGCTGGCAGGCGCCGCGAGCAAATGATAGGGCGTCTAGGCTATGGCAACTGATCGCGCCAAACTTGCGGTGCTCATCGTCTCCTATTGCAATCCGGATGACGTTGATCGCTGTTTGAAGTCGTTGGCGCATTCCGATTGGAAGGATTTCGAAGTCTTCGTCTGTGAGAACGGAGGGAAGGAGGCGTTCGAGCGGTTGTTTGCGGTGGTTGCCGGTCCAAACCGAACGCTCCAGCAACTGCACGGCGGCTCGGATATTCTGGACCACGCGAGAGGAAGACTAGCCGTCGTCGAAAAATGTCGATTTCGGAGCCGGGCAAATATCGTTCGGCTTGGACTTGCGGTGGACAATCTCGGCTATGGCGGTGGTGTCAACGCCTGGCTCGAGCAAGTCCTTGAGAGCCCGGGCTGGGATTCGGTGCTCGTTCTCAATCCTGACACCGAAGTGGACAGCCATTGCTTGTCTGAACTAGTGGCAAAGGCTGCCGCAGGATTTGGCATGGTCGGTGCGACCTTGGTGTTCGATCACGTGCCGGACAAGATTATCAATTACGGTCTTCATTGGTCGTCGACGACGGGCCGTGTCGTAGCAGTTGGCCGAAACGCTCCGGCGGGGAGGGCTCCATCGCGCGAGGAGATGTCCGAGATTGACGCCATCAGCGGTGCTTGCGTTCTGGTCACGCGCGACTTCGTTGAAGAGGTCGGTCTGATGACTGAGGACTATTTTCTCTACATGGAGGACCTGGACTGGGGGCGTCGTCGTGGCGAGCATCGGATAGGATTTGCAGAAAGAGCGATCGTACGGCACGTTGGAGGCACGGCTATCGGCTCTGCCGTCGATCCGAGGAAACGCTCCTACTTGTCTGTGTATCTGTCTGCACGCAATAGCATTGTCTACGCTCGCCGGGAGGCAGGATGGCGGTGGGGCCTCCATTTTGCTTTCGGCTTGTTGTACGCGATCAGATACGTCGCCATCGGGGCTCCAACCGCCGCGAAGATCACGGTCAGGGGACTGATAGACGGAGTGTTGGGAAAGACTGGAAAGCCGGACGCATCCCTGCAATTGCACGTGCTTGGCTAGGCGCTCGTGTGGACCGATGTCTTCTGCAACGTCGGGCAAGATGTAGACGATGTTCAGAGGATCGATCCGTAGGCGAGATCATTTCTTTTTCGCGAAGCGCCCGATCGCATATCCTTTGATGACGGCAAGGCGCCAGTTGGCGGGGGGCGCGGCGCGCGCGCAGTGTGGCTAACCGAACAATCGCACAAGATCTTTTCCGAATTTTTGTAGGCTGATGAACAACATGGACACGTCACTCAATAAAATGAATAGAAATGCATGGACAAGATACATGTGGTTCTGAAATCGGATCAACATCCGCTCACACAGCGCTTGCGGGTATGGAAAGAGTAAGATGCATGCCGGCCCTAAGGCCAGGGAGCCGCCCAAATCGCTCGGATAGTGCCATCCAAAGATGACCCGCGGCACTGCTACAATGACGGCGACCCAGAGAAAGCAAAGTATTCCGGCCAACCGATGCTCTATGAGGATCAGTGTAGCCAGTGCGAAGAATAGCGTCGAGGTGTCGCTGGGAAATGAGTCTCTGCGATCCCAAACCAAACTCCATCGTGGATCGGCCACATTCAAAGGAAGCGCGGGGTCGAGAAGCGGGCGCATGTGAGTGGTGACATGAAATTGTATCCAGACGGAGATAACGGTTGCAAGGCAAACCGCAATTAGTCCTACGAGCATCCGGCTGCACGGCTTTCGGTCGTCGCCGGCGAACCACAATGCGAGCAGGGAGACGAATATCGGAGATCCCCTGAACAAGGAATTGTTGTCGAGCTCCCGGATGTGCAGCGAGTCAGTTGCGGCCAGCGAGCTGAGCCTGAGAAGAAGGTCCCGATCCCAGATGCCGCTTGCGGTCTCGCTGAATCTTGCCGCGGAAAACTGCAATCCGAAGATCGCAGCGGCGAGCGCAATTATTAACGCGGAAAATGTGCTTTTTGACAGTCCATCCCAGACGGCGCCCGTGCCCTCTGCAGGGATGACCGAAAGCAAAGATGACCTCTCATGGTTCTTTGCGAGATTTCCGGTCCATGCGTGCAACTCCATCAATTGATAGGCAACATTAATCCGTTAGATAAATAAATTGCGAAATACTATACTTAAGATTAATTCGTTGCTCGACACTGGCCGAGCATCGCCTCAAGACAGGTCAGCTCTGGACTCAAGCGGCGGACGATCGGCCATGGGGCAAGGCCGGTTCGCCGGACCTCGTCCAACTATGACCCCTTCAATCAGCATTCTGTTTGTCCCGCGGGGACGTAGCTTGGTCGTGCCCCCAATGCCCGCTTTGCGGTGGTCGCCGATGATTCGTCGCCTGGCCGGAGTCGCCTGGCGAAGCATGTGAACTGGGCTCGATGCCGACATGCGCGGCTTCTTCGAAGCGGTCGATCACGAGTGGCTGTTGCGGATGGCGCACAGGATTGCCGATCCTCGTATCCTACGGCTCGTCGGGCCGTGGCTACGAGCTGGCGTCCTCGAGAGCGGCGAGAAGCAAGAGACGGACAGGGCACGCTGCAAGGAGTAGGCATCAGTCCGCTCCTTGCCAACATCTTCCTGTATTACATCCTCGATCTCTGGGGCCACCGATGCGTTGTCGCCATGCACGCGGTCGCGTTGTGACCGTGCGCTGTACGCACGACCTCGTCATGGGCTTCGAGAGCGAGGCAGATGCGCAGGAAATGCTTCTTGGCCCTCAACGCGCGGTTGGCCACCTTCGGCCCGACGCTCCACGAGGACAAGACGCGGTTGATCGAGTTTGGTCGGTTCGCTGTCTTCTCCCATTAGCGGCGGGGCGAGCCGCGCGCCACGTGTGATGAAGATTCAAATGGGCCTTGCTACAATATTTATCATGACGCTGATTAAATTAGGGCGCAAAATGAAAATATTAAATTGCGGATTCTACGTAGTGCCGTAAGTGTCATGCCCGCAGTGCGCAACGGCAGCCATTCCAAAGAAAGCGGTCGCAGCCGACAATAATACTCTTTGTTTTTGAATCGCAGGCGATTCACAATGCGGTCGTCCACAATTTGATTCGTATCCGAGTGAGTGTGGCAGGTGGGAG
Source organism: Bradyrhizobium sp. CCBAU 53415 (assembly GCF_028128735.1). Taxonomy (NCBI): domain Bacteria; kingdom Pseudomonadati; phylum Pseudomonadota; class Alphaproteobacteria; order Hyphomicrobiales; family Nitrobacteraceae; genus Bradyrhizobium; species Bradyrhizobium sp. CCBAU 53415. Next base: position 638,730 of record NZ_LBJF01000001.1, read on the forward strand.
CCAAACATCACCCCGGCGTAGCCTAGTTGTGGTCCCAAAAAAGCCCGCGGCGCCCGGCCAATAGTCGGCTCGGCGATCATCACGTGGTGGTTTGTCCAATAATCAAAGTGAACGGCATGTTGCTCGGGGAAGGCCCTTCGGGGTCGAGCACATGCGGATGACATCAAATCAGGAGAACAGGTAATGGCAGTTAACGACGGTTCTGCGAACGCGCCAATTGGATCAGCGCAGCTTTCGAGCCTGCTGGATACGTATGGTGCGAACCGGCCGGCATGGAAAGTCGCAGGGGTAGACTATCACGTCGGCGTGCCCACGGGACTGGCGCTCAAGGATCCGGCAACGATCTCGATGGCAGGCGTGTCCGTTGACACGGCCCACAAGAGCATCACGGTGACGGGCAGCAACGTCACGCTCGACGGTTATGATTTCGGCGGCTGGGCTGTCGTCACCTCGGCAGCGAACACCACCCTGACCAACTCGAACTTCAATGGCTTAAATCCAGGCGGTCCGCAGAGTAGCGTCATCAGCGGTACACAGACCTCCTCCAATCTCCATATCGCCAACTGCACCATCGACGGCCTGAGCGGCGGCGGGCATGCCGAATTTCTCGTCGAAATGGAGGGACCTGGCCTCACGATCGAATACTCGTGGCTGAAGAATTCCAACTCCGACTTGATCGGCCGCCATGGTCAGGACGGTGGCGATATCACGATCCAATATAACCTGCTGCAGCAGGCCGGCATGGGCGGCTCAGGCACCCACGGCGACTATCTGCAAGTTTATGGTCCGACCATTGATTCGACCCACATCCTTTACAACACGGCGGTCCAGGATGGCGGTACGACCCAGGGCTTCATTGCCGACAACACGAAGTCGGGCGAGTTCGCCGGCAACACGCTGATCGGCAGCGTCAGCTATTGGATGTCCGTCTCCGGTCCGGGGACCGATGCCGCCAATCTCAGCGGGGCATTTTCCACGCACGACAACTATTTCGATGTGACCAAAGCCCTCGGCTTTAACTATCCGGCCGCCGGGCCGGACGACTCCTATTCCAAGACCTCCTTCGTGCACAATGTGAACATGGTGACCGGCGAGGTCGAGCAGGATGCCAATGCGCCTGCTTACACCGGGCCCACCTACACGGCGCCGAACTCACCTGCTCCGAGCGCCCCTGCTGCACCGGTTATCGCCTCCTTCTCGGGCGACAGCGGCGTTGCCGGCGACGGTATCACGAACGATACCACCATCGAGCTCAAAGGCGCAGCTGCGGCCAACAGCACGGTCAAGATCTACGACGGTTCGACGCAAATCGGTACGACCACTGCGAGCTCGACCGGCAGCTGGGACTACATCACCAAGGTCCTGACCGACGCCAAGCATACGCTCACCGCGACTGCGACCAACTCGTCGGGCCAGACCAGCGCGGCGTCGGCTGCGACGGTTGTCACCATCGACAGCAAGGCACCGGCTGCTCCGACGATCGCGAGCGACACCGTGAACTCCGCCAATCAGGTGGTAGTGACGGGAACTGCCGAAGCGAACAGCGCGATCAAGGTGTATGACGGAACGACGCAGGTCGGGACGGCGACAACCAACTCGAGCGGTGCGTGGAGTGTCACGACGTCTGCGCTGTCGTCCGGTTCGCACCTGCTGACGGCCAAGGCGACGGACGTTGCCGGCAACGTCAGCGCTGCGTCGACGGCTGTGGATCCGGTCATTGGTTCCGGAACGACGGGCTCCACCGGCTCGGGCACGTCCGGTTCGGGTACCTCGGGTACAGGTACTTCCGGCTCGGGCACGTCTGGCTCAGGTACCTCGGGTACAGGCACCTCCGGCTCGGGTACTTCCGGATCGGGTACCTCTGGCACCGGCACATCGGGCACGGGCACCTCTGCACCGGCCGCACCGAAGATCGCCACTTTTTCGAAAGACACCGGTGTCGCCGGTGATCACATCACGAGCGACAACACGCTGACCCTGACGGGGACCGCGGCAGCCAACAGCACGGTCAAGGTGTTCGACGGCAAGACCCAGCTCGGCACGGTCACGGCGGATGCGAAGGGAGCGTGGCACTACTCGACTGCAGCGCTGCCCGACGGCAAGCACAGCTTCACCGCGACCGATACGGTTTCCAGCGTCACCAGCAAGGCATCGACTGCGCTGGATGTTACGGTGGATACCGCTGCCCCCGATGCTCCGGTTATGTTGAGCGATTCGACCACGCATAACCGGGCAACGGTATCCGGCACCGCGGAAGCGGGGAGCTTGATCAAGCTCTATGAGGGCACGAACCTGCTCGGTACCGCGACCGTTGCAAGTGACGGCGGCTGGAGCGTGACGACCCCGAATCTCAAGCAGGGGTCCCACACCTTCACCGCGACGGCCACCGACGCTGCCGGCAACACCAGCGCCTTGTCGCAGCCGATTGATCCGCCGATTGGCCCGCACAGCGGCGGCGGCACCTCAACCGTGGAGGTCGCCAATGTGCAGCACCATTGGGGTCACACGGCAACGATCACGGGCACTGCCGATCCCAACAGCGCCATCAAGCTGTTTGACGGCACGACCTCGGTTGGTTCGGTCACCACGGGAGCCGACGGCAAGTGGAGCTTCAAGACCTCGGACCTGTCGGGCAAGAGCCACGCCTTTTCCGCAGAGCAGGTCGACACCACAGGCCACGTGGTCGGGACCAGCTCGGGCGAGGCGATCGTCGGTTCGGGCCGCAGCGACACGCTGACCGGTACCAAGGGCAACGACATCATGGCTGGCAAATGGGGTGCGGATACGTTCCAGTTCGCGTCGAACTTCGGCCATGACGTCATCAAGGACTTCGCTGCCCGCGGGCCGGCTCACGACACGATCGAGTTCAGCAAGAGCGTGTTCGACAGTTTTGCGAGCGTTCTCTCCCACGCGGCCCAGTCGGGCCACGACGTCGTGATCGCGACGGGGAGCGACACCCTCACGCTGAAGAACACGCAGCTCGACAAGCTGAACAGCCACGACTTCCATTTCGCGTAGTCGCGAGTTCGGCGACAGGAAGTAGCCGCCCGACTGTGGTGCAGATCATGGAAGGCGGGGGATGGTCCCCCGCCTTCTTCTATTCCGGCTGCCTCTCTTGCCCTACGCATGAGCAGCTTCGCCGTGTTGGCGGGATACAAGGCGCGGACAGGATCGCTATGCGCGACCTCGGCCGGCCGGCGCTTCGGCGACGGTCTTTCTCGGACCGCCAGCAACCAGGCGCGCGCCGCTACACTTTGTCGCTCCGATTTGACGGTCTTGTCCGGCTCTCATCGCGTCAGGGCGATTGCGAGTGCGTGGGAATAAATAGAATTAAATGCAGTGCCGGTCGCGTGCCCCGCACGGTCTCGTCGGGGCGTTGAAGCAAACGATTTCTGTGGGCTAAGGCCATGCCGCAACGGAAAGCGTGTTGAGTCTGGCTGTCCGGCGTGAGATCAGGGAGATGCGCGACGATTTAATCAGGGAAAATGCGCGATTATTTCGGCGCCGCGAGTTGGCGTGATGGTTAAAAAAACCTCGGCCCGGCCCCCATCTGGTCCCAAAAAAGCCCATGGCGACCGGCACGTGAGGCCAGGCTGATTAACCATGAGGTGGTGATGCGGATCGCCACGATACGCGCTCTGCGAACGACTTCGTCGTGGAGTACGGATCGAAGAAACTGGGAGCGCAGATCAAATGGCAGGATGGCCATCATCTCACGGTAGCGCCGGCAGGCAACACGCTCAAGTTGACAAGGCTCGGTGCGCAGATTGGCCTGACTTCTACTTCGCGTAACTAGCTCGACGACAGGGACATCAAACTCAAATCTGCCTTCGGGATCTTCTTGGGATCGTCACATAAGGCACGGTTCAAGGGTGGGAGCCATGACAAACTTTGAGCGGTGGGGGGTGATCCCCCTGCCAGCAAGCTTTTTTCGGATCCAACTTTCGCATCTGGCGAGATTTGGGGCTGTCGCACGACAGTGGGTGGAAGACGCCGAACTGCGGACGCGAGGCCCGATCGGCTCGGCAAAGCACCTCGTCGAAGTCCTGCGGCAACGACTGTTCTCCGGTCATCCGCGGCCGGCTAACGACTATGATGAGTCGCGGTCGGAGTTGTCGGGCTTCCTGCGGTCTTGCCGCCGGATATTCTGGGCACTTGCGGCCTTCAGCGGGATGAGCAATCTCCTTATGCTCACCGGCTCGTTCTTCATGCTGCAAGTCTACGATCGGGTGCTGCCCGGGCGCAGCATACCGACGCTGATCGCCTTGATGGTTCTGGCCACGGTGCTTTACCTGTTTCAGGGCGGGCTCGACCTCGTCAGGAGCAGGATCAGCGCCCGGGTCGGCCGGTATTTCGATGAAAGGCTCGGCGTTCGCATATTCGACGCGCTCGTTCGCCTGCCCCTGAAGACCAGAGCCGATGGCGACGGCTTGCAGCCGGTGCGCGACCTTGATCAGGTCCGCAGCTTCCTGTCGAGCGGAGGGCCGACGGCGCTGTTCGATCTGCCCTGGATGCCGATCTATCTTGGCGTCTGTTTCCTCTTTCACTTCTGGATTGGCGTCACTGCGCTGGCCGGCGCGCTGGTGCTGGTCGGCATTACGGTGCTCACGGAGACCCGGACACGAGGGCCGGCAAAGGCGTCCTCGCGTCTTGCGGTCTCGCGAACGGCATTGGCGCTCGAGGGGCGGCGAAATGCCGAGGTTCTGCAGGCCATGGGCATGCGGCAGCAGGCGGCGTTGCGCTGGCAGGAAGTCAACGCGAAGTACCTCGCGGCCCATGAGCGGGCCAGCGACGTCGCAAACGGGCTCGGGGGGGCCTCCAAGATCTTTCGAGCGATCCTGCAATCGCTGGTTCTTGCCGTCGGCGCGGTTCTCGTCATCAACCAGGAATCGACGGCCGGCATCATCATTGCCGGATCGATCCTCACCGCGCGGGCGCTGGCGCCCGTCGAAATGGCTATTGCGAACTGGAAGGGTTTCGTCGCCGCGCGGCAGTCGGGGCAACGGCTTGATCATCTGCTGAAGCTGCTGCCTCACGAGGAGGAGCGGCTGGCATTGCCTCCCCCTGCCGAAACGCTCACGGTCGAGCATCTCTATATCGGCGCGCCAAACTCGGAGAAGCCCACGCTCGGCGAAGTGTCGTTCCAACTGCGGAGCGGGCAGGCCGTCGGAATCATCGGGCCGAGCGGATCCGGCAAATCCACGCTGGCGCGAGCGCTGGTGGGGGTATGGCCGTGCATTCGCGGCCGGATACGGCTGGACAATGCCGCACTCGATCACTGGTCTTCGGATGCCCTCGGCAAGCACATCGGCTATCTGCCCCAGGACGTCGAATTGTTCGACGGTAGCATTGCCATGAACATCGCACGGTTCGATCCGCAGGCGACGGCTGCCGCTGTTCTGGAGGCCGCACATGCCGCCGGTGCGCACGATCTCGTCCTTTCGCTTCCGGACGGCTACGGCACGAAAATCGGCGAGGGAGGACTGGCGCTGTCCGCCGGGCAGCGGCAGCGCATCGGTCTCGCGCGTGCCTTCTACGGTAAACCCTTCCTGGTCGTGCTCGATGAGCCCTCCTCCAATCTCGATGCCGAGGGCGAGGAGGCGCTGACCGAGGCGATCCTGAACGTGCGCCGCCGCGGTGGGATTGTCGCCGTCGTCGCGCATCGTCCCAAGGCGCTTGAAGGCGTAGACCATGTCCTGTGCCTTGGCGAAGGCAGGGTTCAGTCCTTCGGCAAGCGAGAGGAGGTTCTCAAGAAAGTGTTGCGGAATCCGGTGCCGCTCAAGGTCGTCGCCGAAGCTCACGGAGGAGGGCGATGAACGCTCAGGTAGCGCCGGCGCTGCAATCCATCCAGCGTTACATGATCGTCGGAATGATCATGCTCGCTCTGGTGACCTTTGGGGTCGGCGGCTGGGCGACGACGACCCAATTGTCGGGCGCGGTGATCGCCCAGGGCGTGGTCGTGGTGGATTCGAGCGTCAAGAAGGTTCAGCACGCCACCGGCGGGATCGTGGGAGAGTTGCGCGTGCGGCAGGGCGACCGGGTCAAGGCGGGCGACATTCTGATACGCCTCGACGAGACTCAGACGCTCGCGAATGCGACAATCGTCACCAACAGCATCGATGAGCTGCTCGCGCGGCAGGCGCGTCTCGAGGCCGAGCGCGATGGTTCCGAGCGGGTGACGTTTCCCAAAGTGCTGCTCGACCGAGCCAAGGAGAACAACTCGGAAGCGAGCCGTGCGATCGCCGCGGAGCGGAAGCTGTTTGACCTGCGTCGCCAGGCGAGGAGCGGCCAGAAGGCGCAGCTGCAGGAGAAAAGCACGCAGCTGGAGAACGAGATCAAGGGCTATGTGGGGCAGACCGAGGCCAAGCAGAAGGAAGTCGAATTCATCCGGCAGGAGCTGGAGGGCGTGCGCAGCCTCTGGCAGAAGAATCTGGTGCCGATCACGCGGCTCAATTCCCTCGAGCGCGACTCGGCCCGCATCGAAGGCGAGCGCAGCCAGCTCGCAGGAATGATTGCTCAGTCGAAGGGCAAGATCTCCGAAATCGGACTCCAGATCATTCAGGTCGACCAAGACCTTCGGACGGAGGTCGGTAAGGACCTGATCGAGACGCGCTCGAAACTCTCCGAACTGAGCGAGCGCAGAACTGCGGCGGTCGATCAATTGAATCGGGTCGACATCAGGGCACCGCAATCCGGCCGCGTCCACGAACTCAGCGTCCACACGGTCGGAGGTGTAATCGCACCCGGCGAGCAAATCATGCTGATCGTGCCTGACGCGGATTCGCTCGCCGTCGAGGTCAAGATCGCACCGAAGGACATCGACCAGGTCTATGTGGGGCAGACCGCGACAATGCGCTTCGCGGCCTTCAACCAGAAGACCACGCCCGAAATCGACGGCGAGGTCAGCATGGTCTCGGCGGACATTACGCAGGATCAGCGTGCCGGCACGAGCTACTATACCGGGCGCGTCCTGCTGAAGCCCGAAGAGCTGGCGAAACTCGGGTCGGCCAAGCTGCTGCCCGGCATGCCGGTGGAGGTCTTCATCAAGACGGCAGGTCGGACCGCGCTGTCCTACCTGCTCAAGCCGCTGCACGATCAGGCCGAGCGTGCATTCAAGGAGCGCTGACTCCTCGGGAAGCTAGCGGCGCTCGACTTCAGGGCGATCGGGCCAACGCCTATACGTGGGCGTCGGCGTTGGGGCAGCAGCCTCTGAAGGCACGGCGTCAGCACCGGGCGTGCCCGACCGACGAAAGAGCGTCACGAGCCGAGACGGAATCTGCAGCCTGGCTTGAAGACCCAACCGCGCCGTTCTGGTGATGTCAGCTCGCCGCAAGAGGTCTGGCGGGGCGAACATGGTGAGGTTGCCCCACCTCCCGATCAACCGCAGTAGAGCACGCGGCTTTCGACGGATCGAGCGTGGCGGATGCCTGTTGCTCCTGGGTGGAACTACCGATCGCTCGAGCGACCGTCCGCTCAGCACGTCCATTCGCTTGGCGTACAGGGTCATCACCGCCACACAGGCAAGTATTATAGTTTCGGCCCCCAGAATGACGAGCAGCTCACCTGGCATTTTAAATCTGTCCTCCCCGAGGAAGGCCTGTTTGAAGATCTGGCCTCGGTGAACAGCTGGTTCAATCGACGATTGGCTGGATAGTCTCGACAGCCGTCACAACACGACAGCGCGCCGGCATGAGTCGTAACTGGGGCTGCGTCGCGCCGAACCGGCATTCGTCCGCTTACGCAACTGTGGCCTGCCGGTCGAGACGGCGGTGGGACCCGGCTTGCAAACAGCGCGGGGGCATGAAGCTGGCGGCCGTTACCTCCCTGCTCGCACGCCATACGCCCTGAGCAGGATTGTTCGACTTCGCGCGGTACAGAGCTCGATCACGTCGTGCCTAGTCCGGTTTGCGTTGACGGCGCCTGACTATCCAATAGGCCGCATAGGCAACCGCGGCGAAGGATAGCCCCGCGCCCGCGACCGGTCCAGGCGCGCCCTGTGCTGTTCCCTGGCCGACGTAGGTGTAGCTTTGGTCAGGAGGAAAGAACAGCGTAGCCGTGAAATAGACGCCGGCCGGCACCGCTGCGGCCATCGTGAGGAAAATTGCGAGGACCCACCCGGGCAACGTCATGGCCTTTTCTCCTGCAGTTTATAAAATAAATGTTCACGGTATTATAATCAACAAAAATTAAATCCATGTCAATATAAATCTCGGAAAGAGCTTGATGGAGAATACGCGCGCAACGATTTGACGCCAGGACATCAAGACCCGATGGTCGCACGAGAAAGTCGAAACTAAATCACGTGGTGCGATCCTGAATCGTCGCCCATGGGAGCCGTTCCGCGTTGCAGCCCAAGCTCTCAGCCACGTCGATGACCGGAGTGATGTGTTGAACGAATCCGAGTTCGCGAAGAAATCTCGACCACAGATAATGAAGCACCGTCCAGGCTATCGGCTGTTGCGCGTACACTTCGCCCCGAAACACGACGAACGAGCGATCGGTCCCTGTTGCCAGATGTCGAACGAGATTTCTGTTGGAGCCGTCGGGAGTAAGCCTTGCGACCTGCAATTGACATGACGCTCTGGTGGCGCGGATGATCAGAGTGCCGGTCGTAACTTCATTGGTCGCTACGACGCTGAAGTGATTTTGTTCGAGAAATCTAACAAGATCCTCTCTTAGCTGGCCTGGATTTTCGAAGGGTATCGCAATCTTCCATGCAGTGGCCAGCAACAGCACGGCGGCGATAACCCAGTTAAAGCGGACGGAGCAGCTCACGCCTCACCCCCAGCAAGCAGAAGCCGACCGTCAGGCCCAAAATGGCTGTGTTCGCGACCGCGCCTCCCCACCAACTATGGAACATGGCGTAGTGCCATTGGCTCAAACCCATGAAGCTTATACGAGTGACATTCACAGCTACGACCGAGAAGCAAGCCATCAGACACCAGAATAGATCGTAAGCAGATCTCTTGTGGCCGGCTAACTGGCTCACAGTCACCCAGCAGAGAAATGCAAGCGACACGTTTGCGAGCGAGGAACAGCCCGGCAGAATGACGAGAACGCCGGACGCGTCGGCAAATTCGACGACGTCCCCGGTTCGGGGGGTGCGCAATATCCAACCGACGAGTGCGGCGTCGATCCGCAAAATCAGCTCAGCAAAGAAATGAAATAACAACCGGCTCCAAAGCATGGGCACAGTAACGGCAAGAAGAATAAGAGTGCCACGCCGCGTCGAAGAGGCACCCGACGTGCTGATGACATGGAGACTGAGCGCGGTTACCGCCAGCCAGCTGGCGGGACCCACCGGTAGAATAGCGAGCAGCACAAAGGCCGCTCCCAAGACGAGTTCTGAAGAACGAATCCCAACCGTTCGGTCTTGAAGAACGAGGGAAACTCCGGCGACACACGATATCCAAACGATTATACTGATCTCAAAGGTGTCGAGAAACGCGTCTAGCCATCCACGTCCGTGGACCGATTGAATGACACGGGATGCAAGGCCACTGGCGCACCCCAGAGCAAATAATCCTCCGAAGTATCCGCCACGAGTTAGATCCTTCACCAGGGGCGATGCGTAACTTCCGACAATCGGTTCATCCGAAGCAGTCATAATGTAAATGCCTCGTGCCACTTCAGCCTAGCCGTGAGAGGCCCAGGCGACAACCGGAGTGCCATTTCGAACTCTCCGAGGTCTCTCCATCCCTGGAGCCTCCGCGGCGGTCGAGTACATGCAAGGGCTCCTTGCAAGCGGTCGTCCTGCTCGGTCCGAGACCTCGGTGCGTCAGTTCGACCGACCAGCCACCAAACGGCTGGGATCGCGTGGGTAGGTTGGCCGTTCAGGGCATTGCTACACACGAGGTGGCGCACGCCGGCATCGCATGAGCCTCGGGATCGTGGCATGCGGACTAACCCACTGCCTTGAAGGTCGCGACTTGCATCACCCATGCCGCGGAACCTTGGAGAAGCGCGGTCGCATTGTAGGTACCCGTGGCGGTTACGAAACGGTCCTGAGCAATATCAAGGTCGGGTCTCGTAATGAGACGCGTGGTAAAACCACTGCCTGCCTCCGTAAACCCACCGACGGTCGTTCCGGCACCAAAAATGAGTTCGTGCGCGGTGGAGGTCGTAACGACTCCACTGTTTGCCGAACTGGTGGTGCCTGACGCCGAGGTGCCTACATCAAACGGATTGAGGGGAGCGAGACCACTGTACTCCAGGGCGCGAATGTCCACGTATTGAGTCGCAGTGTTGAAGGTCACTGTCACAGTGTTCGCGCCAGCGGCGGCTTGCTTGATATTCGGGGCGTAGTAGATGGCCTGGCTGATACCGCTGCCTCGCGCCGTCGGGACGGCGAGCTGATAGACGTTGCCGGCCGAGTCCGTGACTGACGTGATGTTCGATGTCGTATTATTCCATCCGATTACGAGGATGTTCGTATTCCCTGTCGTCTGGGCATTCGTGTAGGCCACCGATACCTGAGTCTGGTTGGTTTGTGGGGTGGCGTAATTAGCTTGGACGAATGCCAATGGTGCCGGCGCCGTGACTGCATCGTACGTGGCAGTGTAGGTGGCACCGCCAACGGGAACGACAATAATGTGGTCCTGAGTGCCGCCATCCGACCACGAGACGAAGTTGTAGGTGGTCGCGCCGACCGTCGTGTTGCGGGCTTCGATTTCGTGGTTGAAGCCGATGAGCGTATCGTAGGTGAAAGGTGTCGTATGCGCGATACCGTCCAGGTACAGCGTGACGCCGGCCGGCGCCGTGGCGAAGTTTAGATCGACCTTATCAGGGAAGATCGTGACGGATTGGCTCGATTGCAGCCCGCTGGAATCGGTTACGGTGAGCGTTATTCGATACCGCGTGAATCCGCTGAAGTCGTGACCGCTAGTCGGAATCGTGAACGTTCCGCTCGTCACGCCGGTGATGGGAATCCCGGGATGAACATGGCCTTCATGGAGGAAATCGATATTCCAGGTATAAGCACTTGCGGGGAGTGTACCATCTTCGGCATCGGTCGCGGTGCCGCTGAATGTGATCACGTCGCCCGCCCTGAAGGTCGCGCCATCGGTTGGCGCAAGGAGACTGACAACGGGACTATTGCCGACGCTGATCGCGATCGGGGTCGATAGCGTGGAATTGACTCCGTCGGAGACCGTCAGCCGGGCCTGATACGGGCCGGAGACCGTATATGTGTGCGACGGGTTGGCCGCGGTCGAAGTCACGCCGTCACCGAAGTTCCACGAATAGGTGATAGGCTTTCCTTCCGGATCAGATGAACCGCTGCTGGAGAAGTTGACGGTGAGCGGGCTGGGTCCGCTCGTTGGCGATGCGGAAGCCGTCGCGACCGGAGGCAGATCCGATTCAATGAACTCGATGCGGCGGATCTTGCTTACGCCGAATGTGCCGCTGATATCAGAATAGCCGAGGTCGACATAGTAAAGCGCGCCATCGGGACCTTCGGTCAAGTAGACAATGTCGCCGTAGGGGCCATCTACCGAGCCGTCGGCTGGCTCGAAGTTGAAGACGCCGGTGACGTTTCCGTTGGCGTCAAACGTCAGGCGCTTGATCCAGTTCTGAGTGTAATCCGCGAAAAAGAAGCTACCCTGATAGCTGCTTGGGAATTGTGTGCCGTGATAGACAAACCCGGCGACGACTGCGGCGTCGCGTCCATTGTGCGGGTAGTAGTAAGCCGGTGCAGTGTAGGCGGGATTCCCGTTCGGAGTTTCTACGTTTGGCCAGCCGTAATTGGCACCCTTCGCTCCGATGTCGATTTCTTCGATTGCGGTTGAATAGACGTTCCCGCCGACATCGCCAATGATCAGCCGCCCTGTGGGCGCGTCGTAGTAGGCGCGGAAGGGATTCCGCAGACCAAGTGCCCATACCGCATCGTAGTTCGGTCCGTTGCCGTCATAGAACGGATTGTCGGTGGGAACGGTACCGTCCATGTTGTATCGCAGGATCTTGCCGCGCGGCCTCGTGAGATCCTGAGCTTCGCCGGCCTGAAAATGCTCCCCGGTCGTGAGCAGGATCTTGCCGTCGTTGCTGAAGTTGATTGCTCCGCCGTGGTGCTCGGCATTGGCAATTTCCGTGTCCTGATAAATGACGAACTCGCTGCCGGGAACGGTGCCCGTCAGCGTTGCGTTCGCCGTGAAGCGCGAGAAGCGATCCACGTTCGGCGTCCCGAGCGTATAGAAGATGTAATAGTAGTGGTTGGTGCTGAAGTTAGGGTCGAGCGCTATGTCATAGATTCCTTGCTGTACGCCCGCCGAGCCGATGTTGGTGAGTTGCAGGAAAGGCGTCGGATCGGGCGTGGTATAAGGCGGCGGCAATATCTTGATTGTACCCGCAAGTTCCACCACGAGCATGCGGCCGTCGGGAAGGAATTTGATCGCGGTCGGCAGATTGAATCCCGTCGCCAGGATTTCGTTCTGGAAGAAGCTGCTGTTCGCGACGTTGACGGTTATCGGTGCTGACAGTGTCGTATGGCCGTCTATGTCGGTCGCCATCGCCGTGATAGTGTGTGCGCCGTTGCTTGCCGTGCGCGTGTCCCACGCAAGCGCGAAAGGATCGGTCGTATCGGGGGAGCCGGTTGCCACGTTGTCGATATAGAACTGCACATTGGCGATACCGGTATCGTCGGTTGCATCCGCGGTCACATTGACGATGCCGCTAACTTGCGCGCCATTGATTGGGGAATCTATCAAGACCTGCGGTGATCCCGCCGTCGGGTTGCCGACGGGCGTCGCCATGTCCGATTGCACTTGCGCAGAGGTCAGTACGCGGTTGTAGATGCGCAGATCGTCGAGCGCTCCCTTGTAGAATTGGGCGGTCGACGCATCCGCTCCGATGCTCATGGGGTTGCCGCGCGCCGTGATGGTTGCTGACAGCGCTTGCGTGTTGACGAGGATTCCGTTGACATAGGTCTTGACTTGCGCACCATCAAAAGTGATGGCGAGGTGAGACCACTGGTTGAATGGCAAAGTGGTTCCTCCGGCGGCGAGGCGCGCGCCACTGGATGTCCCAATATAGAAATCGGTCTGATTGCCGCCGCGCAGTTCGAGTCCATATTGGTAGTACGGCGACGACATTGTCGTATTCCAGAACTTACCGATGACGACAGCATCGCCGCTCGCGAGCGGCTGGGGATTGATCCACATCGACAGTGTAAGGGCATTACCGGAAATGTCGGTCGAGGCAGAGTTTGGAATGGAAATGAAGTCGTTGACTCCGTCAAAGCTCGCGGCGAGCCCATTCTTGCCGGCTACCCAAGCGACGCCGTTGTTGAGTGTCGCCAGGTTCGACTGTCCTGAGGAATCGCCCGCAGTCGTTCCCGATCCCTCATCGAAGGAATAGGCAGCGACCAGACCCGGTGTTTGAGTGTTTGACACCGTGATGCTGACGGGCAGCGAATCGCCGGTGTTTCCGGAAGTATCCCGTGCGCGCGCCGTGATCGTGTGGACACCATTAGCGACCGTCGTTGTGTCCCAGCTGACGCTGTAGGGGGATGTCAGGTCTTCGCCCCCGCCGACCGCGATATTGTCCACCAGGAAGGTCACGCCCGCCACCCCCACATTGTCGGACGCATTGGCACTGATCGTGATCGTACCTGAAACGGTCGTTGATCCCGTCGGCCCTGTGATCGTGGCCGTGGGTAATGTCGTGTCGGGCGACAGCGTCGTGGCGCTGGCCGGTGCGGATTGTCCGGAAAGGTTCGCCGCCGCGTCCCTCGCCTGCACGGTATAAGTGTAGGATGTGCCCGGCGACAAACCGGTATCGCTGAACGTGGTCGTCGCTGGGGTGCCGACTTGCGCACCATTGCGGAAGACCTGATAGCCGGTGACCGCGACATTATCGGTCGAGGCGTTCCACGAAAGATTGATCTGCGTTGTCGAAGCCGCGGTCGCCACCAGGCCCGTAGGAGTCGATGGCGGCGTGGTGTCCTGGGCAGCAGTCGTCGTGAAGGTGGCGTTTGAGCCGATCCTTTCGTTCCCGGCAGCGTCGATCGAACGGACGCGGTAATTGTAAGTGGTGTTGGGAGCAAGACCGGTTAGCGCAACGCTGTGCGCCGTCACCAGGGTCGCATCAAGCGTCGTCGACGATCCGTAACTGGTCGTCAGCCCATACTCGACCCGCGAAGTCGCGGCCTCATTGGTCGTCCACGTGACTCGTGCGGTGCTGGCGGTAATGTTCGTTGCTGTCTGCCCGGAGATCGTTGGTGCGGTCGTGTCGAGCACGATGGTATCTGTCGCCGCCGCGGACCAGTTGCCCGCGGCATCCATGAACTGGACATAGACGGTCTTGGTGCCCGTTGCATTTGACAACGTCCAGGCCTTGGTCGGGGCGAAGGCTTCCGCCGTCGAATACGAACTCCCGCTATTGGAGAAGCGCATCTGCTTGACGGAAGTGATTGCATCGGTCGCAGTGAGCGTAAGCGTGACCGAGGTGCTGTTGGTCGCCGCCGCGCCGCCGTTGATCGTCACCGTACCGGTCGGCGCTTGATTGTCGACCGTGATGTTGACCGGCGTCGAAGTGGTTATGTTATTGGCAGCATCGCGTGCCTGTGCTGTCAGCACATGAGAGCCGTTCGATGCCGTCGTCGTGGTCCATGAGACACCGTACGGCGAGGTGGTATCCTCCTTACCGATCAGGGTGTTGCCGTCCAGCAGGAACTTGACGCCGATAACGCCAACATTGTCTGACGCGTTCGCTGCAAGACTCACCGTTCCGGATACGATCGGGGCCGGAGGCACGAGGGACACGGTTGGAGGCGTCGTGTCCGCCGTTCCGGCGAGAGGCGTTGCCATGTCGGTCTGGATCTGCGCCTGAGTGAGCGCATGGTCGGCGATGCGCACGTCATCGATGCGGCCGGAGAATTCGTAGCCGGTGCTGCCGGCCCGCCGGCCGATGTCCACATTGGCTGTCGAATTCTGCTGGGAACTCGTGACGGTGCCGATCAGCTGACCATTGTCCAGCGTGCCATTGAGGTACACGTCCATGGTCTGGTTCGCAGCGTCATAGACGCCGGCGATGTGGTACCAGGTGTCGAGTTGCAGCGGCGTCGCGCCATAGCGAAACATCGGCTGGCCGGCACTGTTGGTGAGCTTGAATCCGATGGTGCGGGGACCGGTATCGGCGGTGATATCGAGCTGATATCCGGACTCGCCCGATGTACGCTTGGACACGACCGCGGCATCATCGGAGGGGAACGCACTGACGTAAACCCACGCACCGACCGTCATGCTGCCCGTGAATTGTAGCGCAGTCGGATTGCCAAGATTGACGAAGTCGTTCACGCCATCGAGTGCGACTGCATTGCCAAATCGTCCGGTTGTGAAGGTCGGACCGTTCGTGAGCGTGCCGACGATGCCGTGACCCGACGCATCTGCCGTCGTGGTGCCCGAGGCCTCGTTGAAGGCGTAGCCTGCGGTGATGCCGAGGGGATCCGCAGCGAGCAGCATGCGTGGCTCGAGTACCTCGAGGATCAGCGGCGAATGGCTGGCATCGCGCTTGCGATCGTTCCTCGCGCTGCCGTGAAGGATCCGTCGCGACAGATGGCTGAACAGGCCTCTGGAACGTGACATCTTGTCTCCAAATGCCAGAAGCGAAATCGCTACTGCATAATAATATATTTAATTGTCGTTTTATTAATATCACAATATATGGCAATCGCCACTGGTTTATAATATTTTAGGGAGAATATAATCATCGAGTTCCGCGAAGCGAGCCGTCATTCAGTCCCGGCGAAACTGAGAATTCTGTTGAAGCGAAGATCTTCGCTGAGGGCAGCCCGTCTGGCGCGCGCGTGCAAGCGCTCCGCCGCGTGTTGGCCATAACTGCGGAGTGCGCGTCCTGTTGGTCCTGAAATCGGCTGCGCCCGTTTCGATCGCTTGCCTAGCAACCGAAGAAGCTTCGGGTTCATGAAGCGTTTGAAGAGCTCATCATCGAGCGCGACGATCGTTTCGTAGCTACCGGGATCACCCTGGCGACCGGCGCGCCCGAAGAGTTGGCGGTCGATGCGGCGAGACTCGTGATATTCGGTTAGGATGACATGCAGGCCGCCTCGGTTCCGGACCGCAGGATGTAGCTGTATGTCGGTGCCGCGGCCGGCCATGTTGGTGGCGACGGTAATTCGGCCCGGTTGACCCGCGCCCGCAATGATCTCGGCCTCTGCCTGGTCCTGTCGCGCGTTAAGAACCTCGGATTCGAGTCCGGATTTGTTAAGCAGCCGCGCAATTTGCTCAGAGGCTTCAACCGAGCGGGTCCCGACGAGCACGGCGCGACCCTCGCGAACGATGTTGTGAACAGAATCGACCACGGCGTCCCATTTGAGGTTGGCCGTCGGAAACAGGCGTGTGCCGGCATTCGTTCGTCGCAATGGTCGGTTCGTCGGGATACGCGCAACTCGGAGGCCATAGATGCCGTACAGTTCCCCCGTCGGCTCGATCGCCGTCCCGGACATGCCGCAAAGATGCATGTAGCGCTGAAAGAATCGCTGATATGTAATTTGCGCAAGGGTCGTGCGTCGCTCCGTGATGGTGCAATGTTCCTTGGCTTCGATGAGCTGGTGAATGCCGCCTTCCCACGAACGGTCCGGCATGACGCGCCCGGTATATTCGTCGACGATCTGCACCTTGCCATCAGCGACGATATACTGAACGTCGCGTCGGTAGAGATGAAGGGCGGCAAGCGCGTGTTGAGCGAGTTCTTCACGTGCGCGCCGGATCGCCCATAGGCCCGGTTGTCCTGCAGCGAACTGAGCGATCTGGCTCTCGCCGCGGGTTGTTAGCCGCACCGACTTCTCGTTTGCACGCACATGAAAGTCATCGCCGGCCACCAGGCGTCGAGCGAGATCCAGTGCGATCTCGTAGAGGCCGTCGGTGTTCTCGGGCCCTTCTTGCGTTCCGGAGAGGATCAGTGGCACACGGGCCTCATCGATCAGGACGCTGTCAGCCTCATCCACAATCGCAAAATGCAGCCCGCGCAGAAGCAGGGATTGATGGTGACCGGCAGGTCGGCCGTTGAATATCGCGTCGAGAGAAAGTCGAGAACGGGCGCGGCGGGGGCCGAGCGCGAGCCGATCGCGGAGATAGTCGAACACAAGCTCCTTGTTGGTGCAATACGTGACGTCGCTTGCGTAGGCTCTTTGCCGCTCCTGCGGCGACTGCCCAGGCTCGACGAGTCCGACGGTGAGATCAAGCGCGTTGTAGATAGGTGCGAGCTGTTCGGCGTCGCGGCGCGCGAGATAGTCGTTGACCGTGATGATATGAACCGGACGTCCCATGAGTGCGGCGGTGATCGCCGGCAGCAATGCCGTCAAAGTCTTGCCTTCACCGGTTTCCATTTCGGCGACCGCGCCCCCCATCATGGCGGCGCCGCCGAGCAATTGTACCGGGAAGAGACGCTTCCCGACGTGACGTCGCGCCGTCTCGCGCGTAAGTGCAAACGAACGCGCCATCTGGTGCGAGTATAGGGGGGCTGACAGCAATGATGCGCGTAGCTCCTCCGCGCTTTCGCGCAAACGCCGGTTCGTCAGGACAGCGAACTGCGGTTCCAGATCACTGACCAGCCGGACAAAGCGGCCGAGGCGGTCACGCGCGAGGGCCGGCTGCAGGAAGGGCAACACCCGGCCCCAAGCGTCGAGCAGGACGGCGTCGAGCGCAATGTCTCGGCGAGCGGCTTGCTCCGCGTAGGGTGCGTCCACCGATACCGGGGCTGAACCGACAAAGTGTCGTTTGCGCTTGAGCATACGGAGCCCTCAGACTTGCAGCTGGGACAGCAGCAATTGTCGGAGACGGCGCCAGATCTGCTGGCCCGGCGGCTCCCAACTGAAGTTGAAGCGGACGTAGGCGCGACCGCCGAACGCGGTGGCTGCCGGTGCATTCTCGGGCAGTACGAGATCAATTTGAAAGACGCGCTGCAGCGTCTTTAGCCCTTCGGGATCGCTGGGGTCGACAGTGAAGGCGCCGCCGCCGGAGCCCCCCAGAGCCCTGCTGGGAAGAACATCACGGCCTGACGGTATTTCGCGAATGGATTCTATTGGCAGCGTCTCATCTGGGCGCTCTGCGAGTTTGACTTCGGCGCTCTGCAGCCGATGGCGAACGAGGTCGATGTCGTCCTGACGGATTGTTGCGCGCACGACTCGTGAACCGGGAGTAAGTACGTAGCCGATCTGTTGCCCTTCGCGCAGGAAGCGTCCTGGCAGATCTTGTGGTTTCATAACCGAAAAGGTGCCCTCGCTGCGGCTCTGCACGATGAGGCGTGCGTCGCGATCGGTTGCGGTCGCGAGCTCGGCGCGTGCTTGTTCCAATTCCGTCGTGGTGATCTTCGCGCTCGCCCGGTCGGTAAAGCGCTCGATGGCAAGCCTCGTCTCGAGCTCGGCGACCCGTGCGCGGAGAATTGCGAGCTGGGCCTTGAGTGTCGATTCTTCGCTTTCGACGAGCGCTTCCCCGGCTGTGACGTGCGCGCCCGGACGGACCAGAAGCGCGCGTGCGAAGCCATCGGTTCTCGCGCGCACGATTGCGTTCTCCGGCAACCAAACGACGCCTTCCGTCGTGCTGTAAGAAGGGGCCGGAACCAGGAAAGTCATCAGCCCGGCGGCCAGGATCATGCCGAAGGTCGCTGTTACGGCGCGGGCGCGATTGCGATGAAGCCTCGGGCTTGCGAGCACGAACCACAGTGCCTTGCCGATCGGCAGCACAACACCTGTCAGCAGACTCCAGACCGCGATCGAGACGCCGAGGGCGAGATACTGCGAGGCGACGAACACGGCGATCGCGAGCATCACGACCTGTCGGTAGACGAAAGCAGCCGGTGCGTAGAGAAGGAGCCAGGTTCGTTCGCCGGTCATGGCTACGAAATCCCCCGGTTCATCGGCGCCAAACGCGTAACGATTGACCAGGGAGGCCGAATACCGGGTAGCACGCTGCGCCAGGTTCGGGATTTCGAGCAGGTCCGCGAGAATGTAGTAGCCATCATAACGCAGGAGTGGATTACCATTGTAGACCAGTGTCGAGACGCCGGCAACGGCCAGTGCGTCGAATGCGAGCGCGCGGACAAGTCCAGCCTCCACTGCGAGCCATACGTAGAGCGCGAGCGCAGCGAAGAACACTTCGACGATCATTCCGGCCGCGCCGACAAGAGCGCGCCTCCACTTGCTGCGGAATGCCGATGCCGCAGAGGCGTCAACATAGGGCAGCGGGGCGAACACCAGGATCATTACTCCGAATTCTGGGACTGTTCCCCCGAACGCCGTGACCGCAAATCCGTGCCCAAATTCATGCAGGGTCTTGAGCAGGAGATACACCAGCGCGAGCAATAGAAGGTTATCGGTGGCCAGGATTCGGTCGGAGGCGTCGGATGTGAGTGCCTGCCAGTGTTGGGCCGCAAATAGAGGGGCGGGCAACACCACCAGCAGCCACAGCACGGCACCCGGCAAGCCGAACAGCCATTCTGCAAGTGGCCGGGTACGCTCGAAAAACCTGACCGGATGCCAGAGCGGAATCCGTAGGGCCAGCGGGTAGAGCACGTTGCCGAGCCACCTGGACCGTTTGGCTTTCGAAGCACGCGCGACCAGCGCGCTTGCATCCGGAGTCACTTCGGTTTGTAACAGGTCGTAAGCGCTGAGTTCGGCCAACAACTGGATGACGTCGCTCTGGCTCGGCGTCTCCTCCGCGAGAGTGGATCCGACCTCGTGCCAAATCTGGTCAACCGTTCGCGCGCCGTCCATCGCGGCCACGATCATGTAGCCGGCGGGCGACAAACGGTGCATGCGGCCAGTCGCGTGATCCTGCACGACATACCAAGTGCAGCCCCGATACCGATGTCGGTAGACCGAGGTATGATCGCGAAGCCTCGGCCTGCGTTGCGCGACGCGATACCAGGATGAGCTTAGAAACGGGGCTGCGGTCATGTTGCCCCTCTCACGGCAGGTACTTCCACGCGGCAAGGCGCAGCCAATCGATGACAGGATGCATCCAGATCCACGCAATCGAGCGTCGTCCGGAATTGATCTTTGCAACGCCTTCCATTCCGGGGCGCAATGCAAGGCCCGGCTCCGAGAGGCGGGCCTCTATTCGAAAAGCATTGCGTCCTTCCTCGGCGAGCGTAACCGGCGTGATCTTGCTAAGGGTCATCGGCACCGGTTCGCCGGGCCTGCCTGCGAGCGCGACGGTTCCGCTTTGTCCGACCGCCACGAAGCGAACATCACGTTCGTCGACTTGAACGATCAGGCGATAGGAATTGAGTGGCGCCACCTCGAACAGCGTCTTTCCCTTCTCGACGGGGGAGCCGAGCATCTGGCTCAGGTCGCCGGAGACGACGACACCGTCGAACGGAGCGAGGATCCGGGTGCGCGCGAGCTTGTCTTCCGCAAGAGCCAACTGGGCCTCCGCCTGCCGGATCTGCGGTTCCAGTACCGCGAGGCCGTTGCGATCGTGCTTGGCGAGCGCCTCGCGATCGCGCTGAAGTAGCTTGTCGAGTTCGGCTCGCCACTTCAACCGATCGAGAACAAGATCCCGGTCGTCGAGCAGGGCGAGAAGATCGCCCTGCCGCACCGTGTCGCCAGCCCGAGCCGGGGCCGCTCGAACAAATCCGTCGAACGGAGCCACAGCTGCGCGCTGCACTTCGGCCTCAAGCACCGATTTCGCGGTGACTCGGTGCTCGCCTTTCGCAAAGACCAAGGTCAGCGCAAGCACCATGACACTGCCGATGCAGAGCTTGAGGGTCGGCCGCCGTGGGCCGAACAGTGCCGCGCATCCGTCGCCGATACCGTCAACCGCCCGCCCGCCCAGGAGCCGGTTCGCCCGCAGCTGCAATCCGACCTGAGGTCCCAGCAGCGCCGCGATCCCCTCTATCAGCTTCAGCGCGTCGTCCGTAAAGGGATCGGCGCGGTGACGTTCCAAGGTGAGAGCGCCGATCGGTTCTCCATCGGGGCCGACCAGTATAGCTGACATCGCCGACGAGCCCGGCGCCTTTGCTTCCGCCGCCAGCGCCCGATGAGCGATGGCCACGACGCGCCCCATCCTCGGCAATGGTGGATAAGCGACGCATGCACGCTGCTCGATCGCTTCTTCCATGGCGCTCTCGATCGCATTGACGAGGCGGCTCTCGCGTTTGAAGCTGGCGGAGAACGAAACTGCGCGCAGGCTGATTGTGCCGTTTCGGCCGACGATACCCAGCGACGCACGCTCGCACTGGAGGCGGGTTGCCAGCTCATTGACGACCGCGATTGCCATGCCGCTCAGCCGCGGCTGCGCGTTCACCGTCGCGAGGAGGTCGAGGCACGATGCGGCTCGCGATACGTCAGACGAGAGATGCTTGGTGCGCCTGGCCCAGGGCAATGACTCGAGCCAGCCCGCGCCCCAGCGCAATTGCTCGGCGACGATGGCCGGGGTGACCAGCGGCCTGGCGGCAGTCGTCGTCAATGCGATGGCCACAGCCGCAATCGGCTCGCTCGTAGTGCCCAGCGGCAGAGCAACTATTAGGACCACAGGTTGCGCGGGCCGCGAATCAGGACCGACGCGACCGGGAGCAACGACCAGGCGGCGCTCCGCGTAGGCGGTCTCGGCCAGGCGCATGAGATCGCTGGCGTCGACATCCCGAGGCGGCCACGTTACCGATAGTAACGGCGCAGCTGAATCAACCCGGCGCATGAACAACAGGCCCGCTGACACGCCGGCAATACGGCTGCATTGCAGCGCCAGCCAGGCCGCAACAAATGCCGCTTCGTTCTCCGCATTCAGCAATCCTTGCCAGTGCGGCGACGACGTCCTATCTGCGGGCACCCTCCGCAATTGTGGGGCGGGGCCCCCGCTTGCCGTCAAGTCGGGTTCAGACATGTACTGTCCGGGACAAGGGCCGAGCAATGGCTGGATGGCGCCCGTCGAAGGGCGGCCGCCATTTTAAACCAAATCCCTTTATCATATTATGTTCGTGTTGCGTGATTTTAGTTTTATTTAATGTGCATTAATATTATGTACAATGAGCCTGGGAGCCGAAGCGGAATTGGGGAACTCGCATGGTGGGTTCGATTGAGAGAGTTGTCCGCAGAGCTCGGTACATGAGCTACATCGTGTTGTGCTTGCACCTGCCGGCAGGGAGCTTGCTTGCCGGATCCGGTGCAGGGGCAGAGA
Organism: Bradyrhizobium sp. CCBAU 53415; assembly: GCF_028128735.1. Taxonomy (NCBI): domain Bacteria; kingdom Pseudomonadati; phylum Pseudomonadota; class Alphaproteobacteria; order Hyphomicrobiales; family Nitrobacteraceae; genus Bradyrhizobium; species Bradyrhizobium sp. CCBAU 53415. Next base: position 660,857 of record NZ_LBJF01000001.1, read on the forward strand.
CCACGGAAATCTCGGCGGGGGAGCGGGAATTCAATTGCGTGATCGAGCCGCAACAAACCGTCAAGCTGGCGAGCCCGGCGGTTGGTACCATCGCGCGCCTTGATGTTGATCGCGGCGATATCGTTCGGCAGGGCCAGATTATTGGCAAGATCGAAGATGGAGTCGAGGCCGCAACGCTGGCGCTCGCGCGGGCGCGTGCAACCAATGATGCTCCCGTGAAGTCGGCCGACGCCCGCGTGCAGTTCCTACGTCAGAAGCATGAGCGTCTGAAAGAGCTTTATGCAAGGTCCGTCAGTCCTCTCGCCTCACTCCAGGAAGCCGAAGCGGAGGCCCAGGTTGCCGAACAGCAGCTCAAGGAGGCGCGACTCAATCAGGAACTCGCTCGTTTAGAGGTCGCGCACGCCGAAGAGGTTTTGAATCAACGCGAGCTGCGTAGCCCGGTCGACGGCGTGGTGGTCGAGCGGCTTCTCGTTCCGGGTGAATATCGAAACGACCAGAGCCCGGTCCTCACTCTCGCACAGATTGATCCGCTGAGGGTCGAGGTGTTCGTGCCCACCGCATATTTTGGTCAGATCCGTACCGGCAGCAGAGCCAAGGTGCGACCGGAGCTGCCCATCGGAGGCGTCTATATCGCCTCTGTCGCCGTTGTCGACCGTGTCCTCGACGCTGCCAGCGGAACGTTCGGGGTGCGTCTTGCCTTGCCGAACCCGCGTTTGGCGCTGCCGGGGGGAATTCGCTGCAAAGTCGCCTTCGTGTTGGACGGTGACAATCCGGCTCTAATGGCTGGTGACGCGCCGCTATCCCGCCAAAAATAGGGTGCGCGATCATTGCGAGAATCTGAAGCGATTGATTTTGACGACCTCGAAGTGCGGTTCGCTGAATCGCCGAAATTGAATTGCGCTTGTATTTATTTAACTGTGGTATTTAATATTGTGAATCGATGACCGCAAATCATTGGATTGGAATTTAAACATGACGCTGAATTCTCTCGGAGACGTCGAGTTCGTCGGCGAAATCGAATGGGATGGCAAGGCGATCGTGGTCGGGGCAGCGACCCCGTTTGGGCACGTGTCCTGCAGAATCCCTCGTGAGACGATCCACGCGCTCCCGGTCTATTCTGACGCCCTCGAGCGCGAGATCCGTTTGGAGCGGCACCTGATTTTGGAGCGGCTCGCCCCGGCGCTACGTGCGAAGATCTCCCGTTCGGCAGCAGGCGAGCCTGTGGATTTGTGGCCATGGGAGATCAGCCGCGCGCGCCCTGCGGCCGTCGCGAGCACTTTGCCCACCGATCAAGAGGCCGCCGGTAGCGTACCGGAGGCGATGGAAAAGGCGCAGCCGTCATGATGGCTCGGCCGGACTCGATGGCGGAGTTCATTCGGCTGCCTCAACGCGACCAAGGCGCGGCACAATAACCCTGAATGTCCAATCCGAGCGTTCGGATTGAAGCCCGAGTCATTGGCCGACGAGAGACGGCAGGGCCGGGCAAGAGCAGCGGCGCTCCCGAAATGAAGCGTGTATTTGACCTTGCTTGTCTACGGCAGGCCGAGCCCTTTGGCCCCGGGGCGGGATCAGTTAATCGCATCGCTATTTTAGTTGATAATTATATAAAAATTAATATAATTAAATAAGGGAAGATGGTTAATCGCACGGTTCCGGCCAGGGCTTCGCTGCGGCTGGATCCGAACCTCAATGGTGCTCGCAAGGGGATCGGCAGATGTATCGAGTCTCCGGCTCCGTCTTGATTGCAGCGGTCGCCATGATGGCCGGAGGTGCCACGTGGGCGGGCGCAGGGCGCCTGGCGATGGCCACGACTCCTCAAGCAGCACCGGGCCGCATCGAACTCGGACGGCCCACGCTTCCGCCTCTGTCGTACACGATGTTCTGTCTGCGCTATGAGGCCGAGTGCCGCTCGCGGCGAGGCTTCCGGGGCGGTCCGGTCCGGCTGACGGGCGAACGGTGGTTGGAACTCCTGGACGTCAATCGCATGGTCAATCTGGCCATTGTGCCGGCGCCCAACGACCACGGCCTGGCTGGCGAGGCGTGGAGCATCAATCCCGATCGAGGGGATTGCAATGACTACGCCGTAAGCAAACGCCACGAACTCCTTCGGCGTGGCTGGCCGGCGCGGGCCCTGCTGCTGAGCGAGGTCATCATCGGTTCCGGACAGCATCATTTGGTGCTGCTCGTCCGCACCCTGAGCGGCGATCTCGTGCTCGACAATCTCTCCCTGGAGATCAAGCCCTGGTCGGAAGTCCCCTATCGCTGGCTTCGCGTGCAGATGCCGAGCAATCATCAACTCTGGGCGACGGTCGACGGGAAGGGGACGTGATCGCTAACGGGCGAGCGCGATGCGGATCGCCCCTTCCTGTCCCCTGGCTCCGCGCTCCGGTGGATCGGCTTGCTGCCCATGGGGGGCACGGCAAGATCTGCAAGTCGGCCCGCCATGGCCGCCGCTGCCGTCCCCGTGCAGTTCGGCATTGCGGTCAATGGGCTGCTGCCGCGATCTTCCGGCGGCGAGGACGGCCCGAACCGCTGGGAAACCCGTGCGCAGCAAAATGCGTATCCTCGCGGCGCGCGGCGTCGGGATATGGCCCTGACGCTCAGCCGGTCCGACGGCGGCCTTGTCCGGATGGGCGATTGATCAGGAGATCGTTCAGCTTCTTGCCGGCCCGAAGCTGCGCTTTTAGCCATCGAGGCTGCTTGCCACGACCGGACCAGGTCTCGGATGGGTTCTTCGGGTTCCGGTACTTCGGCAGGACCGGAGGGTAGGGACGGCGCACACGCTCCGCGCTCGGGGCCCCGGCGGTTCCCTCTATCCTGCGAAGCCGTTCTTCGAGCTTGGCTTTTTCCGCGATCATTCTCCGACTGAGAACAGTCGTCACCTCATCGTAGAGCCGCCACAGCTCGGCGGTGGTCGCAGATGCCCAGTCGTCCTTCTCCATGGAAGCCGTCCCCACTACTTCCGATACGAAATCGGAGGGGGCTTATCAGGTCAAAGCCGGGTCGGGCAAGCACGATCGGTTCGCGCACAGCTCGCAAGTGTGCAATGCGGGTGCTTCTTGGGCTAACGGCCGGGTCTGTACCTCCGACCGACCGGCCGCCTCCCGGCCGCTCTTCGCCGGCGCACCGTTCGCGTTGGACCGAGCAAGCGCTGCTCGGCCATCAACACGCGACGACGTAAATTCTGCAATTCGGTGAATTGAACGATCAGCGCCTCACGCGTTTGGCGCAAAATAGCCGAAGAATACATGTGACCACCTACTCATGATCAGCGATGACGCCGTGACCGCGGACTGGAAGTTGCAAGGATGACGAAATGCCGCCCCCAACTTTGCTGACAAGGTCTTCATCGGTGCTACTAGTGAAGCAGAACAGTTATCGTTCGAGATCCCTGATCAATGATCGGAAACAAGCCCCGTGCCCGCCATTCGAGCTTCCCGGCTGGCACACGACTGAGATCGGAAGGATTCCAGCCGCTGTCGCGCTTGATGATCAGTTCTCATATTAATCTTGATGAATAGTATTACTTTTTATGTCCCTCCTCTTCCGGTCTGACGAGGCCTGCCAGATTGCCTCGCTCTGGTGAAACTTTGTTGAATGTTAGATTTGAATCCTGAGTGTCCCTATATATCGTTCGTAATAAGTGGCCGGTGACGAGTTAGACGCCGTTAACCAGTACTGACGAAGCAGCCAGATTGCCGCGCACTACACTCTTTAGGAGAGTTTTAATATTGCGACAATCCAGCATTGCGGTAAATAATCGGATTTGGTCGGTGAATATGCCGTTTCGATATCCCTCGGGGGGACCGTGTTCTTGCGCTGCCGCACGCATTCTCCAGGCGAGTTACGTTGATGCGGCCATCTGGCGTTGGCCGATATCTGCCGTGACGAAGCTGGCAGTGCGACGTTTTGCCAGCACGAATTGGTCATGCCTCCCGCGCGTCTCCATAGAGAGAATGTTGGATTAAACGGCTGCATGCGGAGTTTTAGCGATAGGCAAGGAAAGCATGCGCCGCATCAGAGTCGTCATCGCGGACCGGCACCCGATCGTCCTGCAGGGCATCAGCAGCGTCCTTGCGATGCAGCACGATTTTGCGATCGTGGCCGCCTGCGGCGATGCCGCGAGCTGCATTGAGGCGATCCGACTCGTCGAGCCGGACATTGTGCTGATCGATAGCGCAATGCCCGACATCAACCGCCCGGACTTCCTTGCTCTCGCAAACACCGCTGGCCGAGGGGCCCAGGTCATTTTCTTCGGGAAGGCCGTCGATCGCGAGTTGCAAAGGCTGGTCGCCGACGGCGCGTGCGTCGTCCTCACGAAGGATGCGAAGCCGGAGATGCTGGTCGCAACCCTGCGGAAAGTGGCACAAGACCAGGGACTTGCACTGGAACCGACGAGCCCTGACGGGGAGATCGGCGAGGAGCCTCGCGCAGCTGGGGAGAAGTCCCTGACGCAACTGACCGACCGGGAGCGGCAGATCATGAGGCTCGTATCGGAGGGGTTGTCGAACAAGGAGATTGGGCGTCGTCTGAACATCGCCGACGGTACGATCAAAGTCCACCTTCACCATATCTTCCAGAAGCTGGATATCAGCAATCGTACGGTTCTCGCGGCATTGGCGATTTCGCAAAACGAGCAGCATGCTGCCCCGCGTGAGCTCACCTCTTCCGGGCAGCTTCAGCAGGATCCGGCGGTCCGAAATGACGAGGACGCCAAGCGTAACAGTGTCCTTCCGGGGCGCTCGCGTTAGCTGCAAATCCACTGATTGGATCGGATGTTGTTCACGGGCGTGCAGCGGGGCCGGTGCGCGCAAGCAGGACAGGACGATTTTATCCGCGGCCTGCCCGCCCCAGGACCACCAAAGAGGGAGTCTGATGCGGGAGTTGGGTGCTCAGGCGCGCCAGCCTCGCCGTGTATCGTTCATCATGCTGGGGTGGGGAGTGTCGGTTGTCGCGGTCAGATGCTCGGCCATGTCGCGGCAGGCCCCTTCGGCCTCGGCCAGCGTTCGGAAGGGCGAGCCGCTGATCTTGATCGCGCCGTCGTTCCGGTAGAGCGGTCGCCAGCTCGCCAGGTAGCCGGTACGTCCGTGGAAGCCCGGACCGGTAGGGCTTCCGAAGCTGATCACGAACGAGAAGCCATCGCTGCTCGCGCTCCATATCTCGATGTTCTCGACGGGGCGATGAAACTGCAGTGGCATGGCAATGATTCCATTGCGGTGGTCGGACCGTCACCCGATTAATATGAGCGAGAAATAAATAAATTAAATGCTGATTTCAAGTCGAAATTCGAGCTGCGCCGGCGTCGAAGAAGCTGGACTTGAGAGTCTCGGAGACTGAGCGTCTTGGGAAGAGAACCGTCGGCGCCGCCTTCGCAACTCGAGCTATCCCCGGAAGATGAGCGAGCTCGGAGGGCAAGCGAGCGGTCGCTGCAACCTGGCCGGTTTGAATTTCAGTATTCTTCTCGCGCGCCTGTTGCCGGGTCTGCGCGGCGACACACGAGTGGTTCGCGAGAGAGGCCTGGGTCTAAAGCATGATCCGGAAAAGTGCGCAGCGGTTTTCCGGAAAGATCATGCGCAAACAACAACCTAAAGCGCGATGACGATTCATCCTAATCGCATCGCGCTTTACGAGCCTGCCTTGGATAGTCGGCTACCGGGCGAGTGGGACGCTCCGCGCTGGCGCCCCATGAACGAGCCCGACCGCGCCGTGCGAAACGATCCGGTCGATCTTGCGGCTCATGACCTTGTAGCACTCGCACGCCATGGCTTCGAGTCGCGGCCGATCGATCTCGAGCTGGCCGCGCTGACTGGATTTCAGCGCTCGTGACGCGCGCATTGTGCTCACGACATGCGTGATGGTGGTGCGGCGGACGCCCAGCAATTCTGACAACGTTTCCTGGGTCAGCGGGAGGAGATCGCTTCCATTCGCCCGGTCGTGAATATGAAGCAGCCAGCGCGCCAGGCGGGCTTCGACGGAATGCAGTGCATTGCAGGCCGCCACGTGCTGAAGCTGCGTCAACAACGATCTCGTGAAGACCTGCATCATGGATCTGATGGGCGGGCTGCGGTGTTGCGCCGCCAGAAATTGCACCGGCGAGATCTGCAGCGCAGACCCTGGCAAGCGAACGATCGCCGTCGTGGGCGAGCGGGATGCGCCGAGCGCAGAAGTCAGACCCACTGCCCCCTCGTGTCCGATGATCGCCGTGGCAACCGTCTGCCCGTTGGGCAGCTCCGTGATGGCGGCGATCGCGCCGCTCAGGGGGAAGAGGAAATGCTCGACCCGATCGCCCGATCGGACCAGCACGGAATCGCGTTCGATGACGACTTTCCGCAGATGGGGCGCAAGCAGGGCAAGATCTGCTGGCGGCAACGCGGCTAACAATCGATTACCGACTCTGGTCGCGTGGTCCATCACGGGATTGGCCCCCGACGGATGACCGGCGCTAGAACTCATGCCGGTCGTCGAGCCGCTCTGCCGAGCGCCGACAGCAAGCCAACTGGCTACCGTACATATGGTTCCATGATGGACGGCGTGCATGCGCGGGCCCGATAACCGCACGCTGTCGCGGAGGTCATGTGCCTCCGGCTCGAATCCGAGTCCATCGCGATGGTCCACGTCCCATAGGTGCCGGAGTTTGCGCCTCGACAAAGAGGCCGTGACTGCAACTGCTTACCTTTTCGGGCGCTGCCACGGGATCGCGTGCAGGCGATGGGAAGCAAGCCGGTGATCGGAACAAGCCTCTGCAAATGGACCGTCAGTTACTTCGCGCTCGCCGTCGTGTGGCTGCTGCTCGCAGAAGGCGTGATGGTCGCCGGGTTCGGCTTTCCGCACGACGACATCGGCGGACCGGACACGCTCGTCATCGTTCATATCGTCTGCATCGGCTGGTTGAGCACGGCGGTGTGTGGCGCGCTGTTCCAGTTCGTGCCGGTGCTGGTCGCAAGGCCGCTCTATGCGGAGCGCTGGACGCTGCCGGCTCTGGCGCTGCTGGCGCTTGGGCTGATGGTCCTGCTCGCGGGTTTTCTGGCTCTCGGCGGCCACTTCAACGGGCCGCGCTGGTTGCTTCCGGTCGGCGCGGGGCTGCTGACATCCGGTTTCACATTGGTCGCTGCCAATCTCGGCATGACGCTCTGGTCGGCTCGCCCGCTGCCGGGGCCTGCGCGGTTCGTCGCAGTCGGGCTTGCCTGCATCTGTGTCACGGCGGCATTCGGCGGCATGTTCTCTCTGGTGCTGTCCGGGACGGCTGTCGCTGCACCATGGCCGGACCTGTTGCTATCGGGTATTCCGATCCACGCGATTGCGGGGCTTGGCGGATGGCTGACATTCACGGCCATGGGCGTCAGCTATCGCCTGCTTGCGATGTTCATGCTCGCGCCCGATGGCGATGCGAGGCTGGGTCGGCCTGCCTGGCGTGCCGGAGCCGCCGCCTTGGCGGTCGGTGTTGTCGGTGGCGTGCTCGCACCCTGGCGCGCGAGCGGACTGAACCTGGTGCTTCTGCTTGCCGGAGCTGCGGCCCTTCTATCGCTGGCCGCTTACGGCCGTGACGTGCTCGGCCTGTACAGGACCCGCAAGCGCCGCGCGCTCGAGCTCAACACGCGCATGAGCCTGCTTGCGCTGGGGAGCCTCGTCGCAGTCGCCATCCTTGGCGCCGCGTCTGCTGCGACCGGTTCGTTGCAGTCGCATGCCGGAGCGCTCGTCTTTCTCGTCGCGTTCGGCTGGCTCACCGGCCTTGTGCTTGCCAATCTCTACAAGATCGTTCCGTTCCTGACCTGGCTCGAGACCTATGGTCCGGTGATGGGCAGGGTGCCGACGCCCCGCGTACAGGATCTCGTCGCCGAGCGTCGCGCGTCAAAATGGTTCGTCCTGTTCTTTGCCGGCATCTGGGCGGCCACGATGATGCTGTGGATCGACGCGGCGCCCGGCTTTCGCATTGCTGTCGCAGTCGTGACGGTTGCAACACTCGGCCTCGTTGAGGAGCTCGTCAGGGCCAGACGGCTTGCGGATGTGGCGGAGCCGTTGCGCCTGCCGGCGGGAGCAGCCGTGCCCCGTCTTCTGGTTTCACGCAACTGAAGGAAAATGCAATGACCGAATTCATCGACGTCGACGTCCGGCCGATTCTTCGTGCAGGGGGCGAGCCGTTCTCGATCATCATGGCCGCGCTCGAGCGGCTGGAGCCCTGGGAAGGCCTGCGGCTCCTAGCCCCCTTCAAGCCGGTTCCTCTGTTCGACGTCATGGCGAGCAAGGGCTTCGCGCATCGCGAAGCCGAGCTCGAAGGCGGCGAATGGGAGATCCGGTTCATGCCGGACGACGGCTCGTCCGCAGCGGCCGAACCGGCGCCTGCTGCGCCGAGCGATGGCGACTGGCCCGAGCCCACCGTTCATCTCGACAACCGCGACCTCGATCCGCCGGAGCCGATGGTCCGGATTCTGGCCTCGGTGGAGCGGCTTGCGCCCGGGCAGACGCTCTCCGCCTTGCTCAGTCGTGAACCGGTCTTCCTGTTTCGGGAGCTGACCAGGCGCGGCCATCAGTGGCGCGGGGGCTTCACGCCACAGAGGGACATCTATCAACTGACGGTGAGGGTGCGCACATGACGACCAAGGACGATGATCTCGTGGCCCGGATAAGGCAGGCCCTGAAGGTCGTGATCGATCCGGAACTCGGACACAACATCGTCGACCTGGGCTTTGTCTATGATGTGTCGGTCGATGACGGCGTCGCGCGCATCGTCATGACGGCGACGACGCGAGGTTGTCCCGCCGCGTCCTTTCTCAAGGAGGGTGTCGCGAGCAGCGCGTGTCTCGTTCCGGGCGTGGAATCGGTCGACGTCACCATGACGTTCGAGCCGCCCTGGCAGCCCTGGATGATCTCGCCGGGCGTAAAGGCCTCGCTCGGCTTTGCCGAGGTGAATTGATCCGCCGAGACGGCTTTGATCCGAGTGTACGTCGGTTTCCTCGATCGGGCCGTCGATGGCCGGACGATGCGCGCCGCTCGGCCCTTGCCGAGCTTCCCTTGCCGAGCTTCCCTTGCCGAGCTTCGCGAAGATCTCGTCGAGGCGCTCGACCTGCGTGTTGGTCGCTCCACAATGATGGCAGTGGAACGCGGTGCGGCTGCGGCTGTTCCATTCCGGTGTGCAGATCAGGAGAGCCGAATGAGCGATGGAGTGGATCATCTTGCGGGCCTGCTCGGACGTGCGGCGATGGAGGTGTGGGGCGACATGCCCCGCGACATCCAGGAAGCGCTGTTCGAGACCGCCATGAAGGGACGCGCAACGGAGCGTGAGGAGCTCGCGCGGTTGCTGCACGAGCGGCATCCGCGCACGCTTCATCCGGCCCGGCCAGGCTGACGCAGCGGCCTGGAACGATCGCGCGAACTCCTGATTGGTGAGACGGGTGTCGCGCCGCCGAACGGCCTCGAACAGGCCGCGGCAGGCGCATCGCCCAACCTTGGATCAAATCTGTGAGCCGACCGGCGTGATCGAGATGAACATCGGAAAATGGTATGACCCGATTTCGGAGCGGTGGATCGCGCCTCGCGAAACACGCACCATCGCAGCGTATGATCGGTCGAGTGCGGACAGGGCGCAGGAGGCTCACAAGAGAGCAGAGGCGCAGCGGATCTGGGATCTGCTGGTCGATTGCTGCGCACGCGGTTGATGCCCGGCCCGGAGGCATGACGCATTCGCCCTGTGCGGGCTCCGGTGCCCGGCGCATGCCGGGATAGACGATCGCCCTCGCAACGAATTCTCCTCGCAGGCCCAGCGACACTAGCCGGCGGTCCAGGCAAGTTGCCCCTGCGGCTCTCGACCGGTGCAGGTGACTGCCATCATCGTTGCAGGTGCCTCAGCGACGCCTTCGACGCCTTTGCGCGGGGCAGGCCAGCGTTTCCGTCAACGCTGATCTCGACGACGTCCGAAGCGGATCGGTATATTACCACCTCGACTGCAGGCCGCCCGGACAAGGATCAGATGATGGACGATACGATTGGCTTCCCCGACCCCGGTCTCGACCTGTCGGACGGCTTCAAGCCGCACACCTCGCATTGGGGTGTGTTCTCCGCGCGTCAGGGCGCGGCCGGGCTGGAGGTCAGGGCCTATGCGGGCGATCCAGATCCGAACGGCATCATCGACAATTTTCCCGGCGCGCTCCGTCACCAGGCGCGCATCGCCCAGCCGGCGGTCCGCCGCGGCTGGCTGGAGCGCGGGCCGGGCCCCGACGATCGCCGCGGCCGCGACGAGTTCGTCTCGGTGAGCTGGGAGAAGGCGCTCGACCTTCTCGGCGACGAACTGTGCCGCATCCGCGACACGCGCGGGCCGGGCGCGGTGTTCGGCGGCTCCTATGGTTGGTCGAGTGCCGGCCGCTTCCATCACGCCCAAAGCCAGGTGCATCGCTTCCTCAACATTGCGATGGGCGGCTATGTGCGCTCGGTCAACTCCTATTCGTCGGGTGCGTCCTCGGTGCTGCTGCCGCAGATCCTGGCGGGCTACGAGGACATCACCAAGCGCAACGTCACCTGGGAGCAAATCGCCGATAACACCGAGATCGTGCTGGCATTCGGCGGCATGGCGCTGAAGAACTCCATGGTGGCCGGCGGCTCGATCAGCAAGCATGTCGAGCGCGGTGCGATGGCAGCGGCGCGCCGGCGCGGCTGCGAGTTCGTCCTGGTCAGCCCGCTGCGCGACGATCTGCCGGTCGAAGCCGGCGCCGAATGGATGACCTGCGTGCCCGGCACCGACACCGCCTTGATGCTCGGCATCGTCCACACGCTGGTTGCGGAAGGTCTGCACGACCAGGCCTTCCTCGATCGTTACACCGAGGGTTGGCCGGTTTTCCTGCGCTATCTCACCGGCGAGGGCGACGGGCAAGCCAAGCACGCCGAATGGGCCGCCGCAATCTGCGGCGTCGGGGCGGATGCGATTCGCAAGCTGGCGCGGCGTCTTGCCGGACGGCGCGCGCTCATCACCATCTCCCATTCGCTCCAGCGCGCCGAGCATGGCGAGCAGCCGGTGTGGATGGGGATGGTGCTGGCGGCGGCGCTCGGCCAGATCGGCCTTCCCGGTGGCGGCTATGCCTATTCGCTGGGTGCGATCGGCTATTACGGCCGGCGCGTCAACGACGTGCCGGGGCCAACGCTGGGGCAGGGCCGCAACGGTGTCGCCGATTTCATCCCGGTGGCGCGCATCGCCGACATGCTGCTCAATCCCGGCAGCACGTATCGCTATAATGGCGAGACGCGCACCTATCCGGACATTCGCCTGGTCTACTGGGCGGGCGGCAATCCCTTCCATCACCACCAGGACATCAACCGCCTGCGCAAGGCGTTCGCGCAAGTCGACACGTTCGTCGTGCACGAGCTCGCATGGACCGCCACCGCCCGTCACGCAGACATCGTGCTGCCCTCGACGATGACGCTCGAACGCGAGGACATCGGCTATTCCAGCAACGATCCTCTCATGGTCGCCATGCACCGGATCGCCGAGCCGTTTGGCCTTTCGCGCGACGACTACGAGATCTTTGCCGATCTCGCCGAGCGCCTCGGCGCGCGCGAACCCTTCACCGAAGGGCGCACGTCGCGGCAGTGGCTGGAACATCTCTACGAGCCGACCCGGGTCTCGCTGGCCAAGCGCGGCCTTGAAGCCCCGAGCTTCGACGAATTCTGGCAGCGCGGCAGCCTGGTCGTGCCGCAGCAGGCGGACGACGGCGGCCGGCTGCGCCGCTTCCGTGAGGATCCGGTCAATCATGCCCTGCCGACACCGAGTGGGCGGATCGAGATCTTCTCCGCCAGGATCGCGGGTCATGGCGATGCGGATTGTCCCGGCCATCCGGTCTGGCTCGACAAGACCGATATGCCGAAGCCCGGGGCGCCGTGCTTTCTCGTCGCCAATCAGCCGGTGACGCGCCTGCACAGCCAGCTCGATTTCGGCGGACATTCGCTTGCCGCGAAGCATCGCGGCCGCGAGGTCGCGCGCATGAGCCCGGTTGATGCGGACGCGCGTGGCATCAAGGACGGCGACATCATTCGCCTGTTCAACGAGCGCGGCGCCTGCCTCGCCGCAGTTCACGTCACCGACGGCATCGCGCCCGGCGTCGTGCAGCTTCCGACCGGCGCCTGGTACGATCCGATGGATCCCGAGGACGATGCGCCGCTCTGCGTTCACGGCAATCCGAACGTGCTCACCCGCGACGTCGGCACCTCGTCCCTGGCGCAGGGCTGCACCGGTCAGTTGACGACCGTCGAGGTGGAGAAGTTCACGGGCAATCTGCCGCCGATCCGGGCGTTCGATCCGGTGTAGGGGCTCTCGTTACGTCGTGGCCCCGATGGAGCGGCTTGTCCGCCGCGCCCGTGTCGCGCTTTGTCAATCCCTTCGGGCAAAAATATTCCACTTTACCGAAATTCGGAAATGGCGTATGTGTCGTCCATCCCGGCTCATCCTCGAGGGGCGATCATGAGGTCGTCATTTTCGCGAGCCGGGCTTGCGGTGGACGCGGCAGCGTCGTGCACGAGATGTCAGGGGCAGGGCGGATTGCTCTCCGTGAGCCCAAGGCATCGTGCGGACGAGCGGCGCTGACAGGTTCGTCTCGTCTGTAAGTTTCCGGCTCCGTCGACGGGGCCGGGAAAACTGCGGCGACATGGCGGGCCGCGCGTACGGCAAAACCGTGTGGTCCTGGCCGTCGTTGCTACGGTCAAGCTCTTGCGGAGGCGGCATCTGCGTCAACCGGCGCGGTGCCGGTGAATTCCGCGGGGGCGAGGGAGGCCAAAGGAAAGTTCGGCTCCCGGGAGATCACGGCATAAGCCGTCCGACCATCGCGCAGGGAAGGCCGAGTGATTGGCACCACCTGTATGCTGCTGTGCGGTTCTTCCTGCGCGTGCCTTTCGCGCAGCAGACCGCGGGTGCGAGGTCAGCACCCGGCCTTCCCTGTGCCCTCTTGGATCGAGAGGGTGGAGTGACCAGGCAAAACTCGGGCGAAACGCGCCGCGAGAATGCGAAGGCATGTCCGCAGCCACACACGCGCCGTCATCGCCCGGCCTTGACCCAGAGTCTTTCCGCGGAGGAATTCTGGATTGCTTCGCGGAGCCTGTCTCGCACCGCGCGCTTCACCTTATCGCCTTCCGGCTCCCGGCTCTGAGCCGCAACGCTCTACGCGTTGCAGCTTGTCCGGGACACGACGAGTTGCAATGATGAGATCGACGCAGGAGCATTCAACGGGAAAAGGGGGGCATACCTCGGCATCCCTGTCGTCTGGCCGTTGGCGGATCAGCTACGCGGCTGCGCTGGCGATCCAATCCCTCTCCGGAGACGCACGCCGCCTCGGCCGTGCTTCGACCTCGAGCTGCCCGCCCTCATTGGCAAGGCGCCAGCGTGCCGGAGATTGACCGCTGATGCGCTTGAAGACGGTGGAAAAATGCGCCTGCGTGCTGAAGCCCACGGCAAGCGCGATCTCCGCCAATGGCCGCTCGGTGGTCGCGAGCAGCGTCTTCGCATGTTCGACCCGCTGCGTAAGGAGATATTCGCGCGGACGGTAACCGGTCGCGGCGCGGAATTGCGCCGCAAAGTGCATCCGGGACAGGCCGGCGACATTGGCAAGCTCGGACAGGCTGATGCAGCGGTCGAAATGATCGGCGATGTACTGCTCGACGCGCCGCAACCGCCATTTCGGCAAGGCATTGACCCTGACGCGGGGCAATTCCATCCGGGTGAGATGCATTGCAAGGGTCTGGCCGATGCAGCGCGTAAACTGCCGATCCGCGGCATCACCATGTTCGATCAGTGCCTTGGCGAGCTCCGCGGCGAGCGGATCGCGCAACAGCACGAGGTCATCCAGCCCGTCGGCGTGCGCCGGAAGATGGTCCACGGAGATGTGGACGTGCAGGAAGGCGCACGGCGACTGGAATTGCGCGCCGAGAGGCTTCGACGGCGCGGTGACATACAGCGATCCCGCTGGCATGGTGCCTTCGAAGATGATCCGGCCGTCCCGTACCAGCTTCGCGCGCGTGTTCTTCAGGGCAATGCCGACGAAATAGCGATCATTCGGCGTCGTCGTTTCGTGCGACGAGGTGCTCCGCGGGTCGTCCCATCGCGAGATCGTGATCTCTTCGATCGTACCCTCCGGAGCGCGATCGATCTGACGCCACTGGCTCTCCCTGGCGATCGCCTGTACGGGGCGAAGACCCTCATGATCCCGCGGGGTGGTCGGAAATTCAATCCAGGCATGCACCGTGTGCAAGTTACTCGACATCGTTGGTCCTCTCCTGGCTTCGCCGCAGCTTGCAACGACCGGCAGGCGCGCAAACCAATGCTTTCCACGCTGAGAGGATAGACGTGAGCTGGCCAGGACGCCCGTTAGTGGTGATTAGGATCTGTTAGATTCTGTAGATGTGCATCAGATGTGACAACTCGTCGCAGATGATGAGAGCGAGCTTCGTCGTGAGCTCGCGAACACGCCGGCGATGTTGTCGAACGTGTAGGTGAAAGCGGAAGGCGGCAGCGCGCTGCTGTTGCCGAAGCCGGCTGGCGGATCGTCCCTATTCGAAGACGGCGTCGAAGATCTCGACGTCCATCAGCACAGGCTTGGCGATCACCGTTCCGTCGGACTGTAGCGTCTGCGCGCGCCGAAGTGTCGGCACCACGATGCCGCCGAAGCTGTCATGAGCCCACGAGTATTGTGCGACCTTGATCCCGAAGAGATCGTGGTCCGTCCGCCGTTGCAGGGCGCTCTCGTCGAAATAGAAGATCTGTTCAGGCGCGAGCGTGATGAGGTGCGAGGGGAATTGCGCCCGCAGCCGCCGCCACGTTTCGGCGCCCTCACGCCACGGCGGCAACTCCTCGACCACGACATCGGGATGGGCGAGCAGGAATGGGTTGGTCAGATAGTTCCAGATCGCGACGCCGCAGAAGAAGACCAGATGCAGCTCGTCCGCGAGCGCGGGGACGCCGACCTCCGGAAACGCGAGGCTCGGGTTGCGCCAGCTCCGCAGGACTTCACCATCCAGGCTCTCGATCGTGATCGCATCGGGTTGAAAGGAGCCGGAGTGTTCGCCTCCGGTGATGCCCGTGAACCGGAGCGACTGTGTGCGGGTCGAGCCTTCCGCGGTCACATCCTTGAATTCCCGAGCATGCCCGGCGCTGGAGAATAGCGATCCGCCGACGGAAAGGTGGAGCGTGAACCGGCTCAAGCTGTTCCAGCGGGCCAAGCCGCCGCTGGCATCGATTACATCGTCAAGAAGCGTCATGTCCCGCCATATCCGCCATGAAGTGTCGCCACCATGGCGGGGCGTATGCGGCTTGGCGTGTTAGAAGTTGTTAGGATTTGCGAGCAGGCCTTTTGGCGGTATCCCGTTGAACATGCTGTCAATTCAGGGTGCCCAGCAGCTCCCTTGCGGCGACCAGATCGCGGGTCTGGAGTCCCTCCTGGTAGCGCGCGACGAGCGGGGCGAGCAGGTTGCGTGCTTCGCCGGCTTTTCCGGCCTGGCGCCAGATGCGGCCGAGGCTGATCGCGCCCCGGAGCTCCCAGCCGACCGCACATTGCCGCTGCGATAGATCGAGCGATTTGCGCAGGAAGCTCTCGGCCTCCACGGCGTTGCCCGACCGGGCGAGGATGTCGCCCTTGATCCTGAGCATCTCCGGCATGTCGAAGGACTCCCCGTGATCGGGAATCTGGCCGATCGCCTCGTTGATGGTCTGCAGGGCTTCGCCGGGCTGATTCTGGGAGGCGAGCCCCTCCGCGAGCGCGGTCGCAAACACGGTCGTCATGATCCGGTGCCGTGTCGCATGCAACGTGGCCTGACTGCGGCGAAGGTGCTCGATACCCGCAGCCACGTCGCCGCGGCGCAGCAGTAGCTCGCCTTTCTGGCCGATGCCGACCGCATGATAGGGGCCGAGGAAGTGCCGCGCCGAATGATCGATCAGCCGCTCGATCAGGATTTCAGCGTTCTCCCAGTCGCCGACCCAGAGGAATACGTAAATCGTCCAGATCAGGGAGATGCCGAGGGTGAGCGGTTGTTCAAGCAGCTCAGCCTCGCGAACCGTGTATCTGGCGGCTTCGATCGCACGCTCGGGCCGGCCGGTGAGCCAGAGCCCGCGCGCCAGCGCCACCAGCGCGACGATGCGGTCGTCATACCCGAGATGGCCGATGTTCAGCCGTTGCGAGCCGGGATTGTGCACCATGGCGCTGTCGCAGTACCGAACCGCCTTGTCCTGGTTGCCGATCAGATGATGCGCCACGCCAAGCATCCATTCGACGTTCAGCGTGGCGGCGGGATCGTTCAGCTTCCGCGCGACGCTCTCGCTCTGTTCGCCGATTCCGAGCGCGCCGTGAAAATCTCCGACCCTGGTCAGATAGATGTGCAATCCGCGCAGCAGCCAGAGCTGCCAGTGCAGATCCTCGAGCTCCCGGGCAAGCTGGAGACTGCGCGTGAACGCCGCCCGAACCACGTCGGCATTGCCCTGCGAGAACATCACGGAGACGCCGAGCGCGGCCTGCAAGATCATCTCCTGGCGGCCGTCGACGGCGCTCGCATCGAGGGACACCAGCGCCTGCTGGGTCCAGCGGTAGCATTCCGTCAGCAATGTCAGTTCGAGGAAGAACTGGGCCGCCGCCGCCGCCAGATCCACGCCGAGCGTCCGATCGCCGCGCTCCGAAAAGCTGAAGGTCAGCGCGGCCCTGACATTCGGCAAATGGTCGGCATAGGGAAGGAAGCCGCCCGCGCTCTGCATGCCGGTGGATTTGAGGGCAATGTCGTGCAGGAAGTCGCGGAAATATTCGGCGTGGGCGCGCGCGACGCGGTCCGCTTCCCCGTGCTCGACGAGCTTGTCCGCGACGAAGGCACGTGTGGTATCGAGCAGGCGATAGCGCAGCCGCCGCTCCGCAGGCGAGGTCGCGATCAGGGATTTGGATAGCAGGTTCGAAATCGCCTCGACCGCTTCAGGCTCGCTGATCCCCTGGCAGGACGCGACGGCAAGCGCGGCCTCCAGCGTGAACGGCCCGACGAACGCCGACAATCCGCGCAGCGTCGCGCTTTCGGCCGGAGGCAGCAGGTCGTAGCTCCAGGCCAGCGCCGCGCTCAGGGTTTGATGCCGCGGAATTGCGGTACGCCGTCCCCGCCACAGCAGCGAGAAGCGGCTGTCCAGCAGCGAGGCGGTCCCGGCTATGCCATAGGCGTTCACACGCCCGGCCGCGAGCTCGATCGCGAGCGCAATGCCGTCCAGTCGCCGGCAGATCTCGGCGACGAGCGGCGCATCCTCCTCGCGGAGTTCGAATTCGCTCAGACTCTCGGCGATGCGTTCCACGAAGAGCTGGCTTGCGGGATAGGCAAGGATGTCAGCGATGCCGAGCCCGTCGCGCTGCGGCGGGCAATCCAGCGGAAATAGCCGATGGACGCGTTCGCCCTCGGCGCGAAAGGATTCGCGGCTGGTGGCCAGGATATGCAGCTGCGGCGCCTCGCGGACGAGGCGCTCGGCCAGAGGGGCGAGTTCGTCGAGGATATGTTCGCAACTGTCGAGCACCAGCAGGACCCGCCGGCTGCGCAGGACCGTCAGCAGGCCCGGTATCGGGTCCTCGGAATTGACGGTCAGGCCCAGCGCGGCCGCAATCGTTCCGGGGACGAGCCGGGTATCCGTCAGCGCGCCGAAATCGACGAAACACGCCTGGCCGTCGAAGGCCGCGAGTTCGCCCTGCGCGACAGCGAGTGCAACCGACGTCTTGCCGATCCCGCCGGGCCCGACGATTGTGACGAAGCGATGCTGGGCAAGTTCGGCGGAAATCCTCTCAACCGCATCGTGCCTGCCGATCATCTTCGCGAGCGGCGAGGGCAGCGAGCGGGGCGAAGCGGCGGGCGGGCTCGTCCGGCTCTCCGATGCTGCAGGCCGGAGCAGCGGAGCGGTGAAGCAATAGCCGCGTCCGGGGACGTTGACGACGTAGCGGGAGCTTTCGCCCGAATCGCCCAAAGCCTTGCGCAGCGTCGTGATGTGGAAGCGCAGGCTGCCTTCGTCGACGTTGACGTCGGCCCAGATGCGCTTGATCAGCTCCCGCTTGTCGATGACCTCTCCTGCGTGCTCGGCGAGAAAAATGAGAATGTCGAGCGCGCGGCCGCCGAGGTGAAGCGAGGCGCCGTCCTTTTCGAGCAGCCGAGATTTCGCGAACAGGCGGAACGGCCCGAAGGCAATGACCGAATCCTGCTCGTTAGTGTCCGGCACGGTCCAACAATTCCAGTGAATGAGCTGAAGTGTGCAATCTGATTACCAGATCGAGACGTCCAGTAAACTGGCCGAAAGTGGCGAAATCGCGTGGCGACCGCCGATCGCACGGGACCCGTGTTGCAAATTTTGCTTAAACGCGAGCAGTTTACGGCGGGACCGCGACAATTCGTCAGCGTGCCTGACCGTCGAGGCCACGGTGTCGGCCGCGAGATCATGGGCGCCGATCATAACAGAATTCATAACAGAATCTTGCAACGTCTAACGGGCAAAACGCGCGCGACCCATCCAGTATGGCCTTCGGGTGAGACCCTATTTCAACGGGGAGGCCATGATGTCCGGTATCGACGCTCGGGCGAACGACCACGTCGGTCGACCTCAATTCGTCGCCAGTCTCGATGATCAGTCGCGTGATTGGGAGCTTGTGCTGCGGGAGTCACACCATCGCATGAAGAACACGCTGACGCTGCTCGGTGCGTCAGTCCGCCGCGACTTCACGCGCGCGAGCAAGAGGGATGTGTCGCTGGCGGTGGACCGGTTCGAGCGGCGCATCGTCGCCTTCGGCCGGCTCTATCAGCTCCTGTGCGACACCGACGATCCATCGGCTATCGCCGTGGAGCCGTTCTTCGAAAATCTGTGCGGAGCCCTCTCCGAAGCGGTGCTGGAGCCGGCAGGCATCCGCTGCGAGGCTGCGATCGAGAGCGGCAGGCTGCCGGCCGCAAAATGTCATCGGCTCGCGCTGATGCTCACCGAGCTGGTTACGAACGCGGCAAAGCACGCGTTCCCGAACAAGAATGGTGCGCTGATCCGCATCGACCTGGTCAACCGCGACGACGCCTGGTTCTGCACGGTGGCGGACAACGGCATTGGTGCGACCGGGCCGCTTCGGGGCACCGGCAGCCGGATCCTCGAAGGACTCGCACGCAGCATCCACGCGAGGTTGCACGGCGAGGCGGGGCAGGGCGGCACGCGGGTGACCATTGCGATGCCGGCCCTCGCATGAAGGCCGTCCGAGTTTGGAAATCGCGTCTCACACCAGGGAGTTCGGCATGACCACCATCGAAATCGATCGCGAAACCGGGACAAAGCCCTCGACATCGCGCAGCGTTGACTTGAAGCTCGAGGTCGTCGTGATCCCCGTGTCCGACGTCGACCGTGCCAAGGCGTTCTACGCGCGCCTCGGTTGGCGACTGGACGCCGATTTCTCGTCAGGCGACGACTGGCGCGTGATCCAGTTCACGCCCCCGGGCTCGGCCTGCTCGGTGATCTTCGGCAGGAACGTGACGGCTGCAGCGCCGGGCTCAGCGCGAGGCCTGTACCTGATCGTCTCCGATCTCGATGCGGCACGGCAGGATCTGCTCGACCGCGGCGTCGAGGTCACAGAGCCATTCCACGGTGCCGGCGATGTTCATGTCGGACCCGACGAGCCGTATCTGTTCGGTAGCGTCCGGGTCGGCGGTGCTGACCCGAAACGCGGCAGCTATAGCTCGTTTGCATCGTTCAGCGACCCCGACGGCAATGGCTGGTTGTTCCAGGAGGTCACGACACGATTGCCCGGGCGCATCGCCGGCGGCGGCGCGACGTTCGCATCGACGACCGATTTGGCCGCGGCGCTGCGCCGTGCGGCAATCGCCCATGGCGAGCACGAGACGCGGACCGGCGGACACGACGAGAATTGGGCGGACTGGTACGCCGACCATATCGTTCGTGAGCAGGCCGGCCAGCCGCTGCCGTCGTGAACGGAACCGCCGCGGCGCTCGGTCGGTTGGATTGGCGACAGGCGGTCACGCCGATGTCGCCTTCCACCGGTACCGAGCGTCGGTACTCAAAAACAAACCAGGAGAACGAGGATGATCCGCAAGGCAAAGGCAGTATGGAAGGGCACTGGTCGTGATGGCACGGGCCATCTCTCGAGTGAATCCGGCGTGCTCGCCGAGACGCCCTATTCATTCAAGACCCGCTTCGAGAACGAGAAAGGGACCAATCCGAGGAGTTGATTGCGGCGGCCCATGCCGGCTGCTTCACCATGGCGTTGGCCTTCGGCCTTCAGATGGCGGGGTTCACGCCGGATGAGCTCTCGACGGAAGCGGCCGTCACGCTCGAGCCCGAAGGCAAGGGTTTCAAGATCAGCAAATCCGCGCTGACCTTGCGGGCTAAAGTGCCGAATCTCGACGACGCAGGCTTTGCCCGCATCGCCGGCGAGGCCGAGAAGAATTGCCCGGTGTCGAAGGTGCTCAATGCCGCAGTCACCCTCGACGCCAAGCTGGGCTAGAGGCAGTTTTCCCCGGGGTCCATCCGGGTCTGGGATCCGGGTGGACGCGCGTGCAATGCGTGGCTTTCGGCCGGGCGGCCGAAGGCATATATGATGTGGCAGATGCAGGACGGGCAGAGCGATCAATTGGGAGCGGACAAATGACGACGGAACGCGCAGTTTTGGCCGGAGGCTGCTTCTGGGGCATGCAGGATCTCATTCGCAAGCAGCCGGGCGTGATCTCCACCCGCGTCGGCTACACGGGTGGGCAGGTGAAGAACGCCACTTACCGCAATCATGAAGGCCATGCCGAAGCTATCGAGATCATGTTCGATCCCGCCAGGACCAGCTTCCGCGCGATGCTGGAGTTCTTCTTCCAGATCCATGATCCCACCACGCTCAATCGCCAAGGCAATGATCTGGGCACGAGCTACCGCTCGGCGATCTTTTACACGAGCGACGAGCAGAAGCGGATTGCCGAAGACACCATCGCTGACGTCGAGGCATCTGGGCTTTGGCCCGGCAAAGTGGTGACCGAGGTCGCGCCCGCTCGCGAGTTTTGGGAAGCCGAGCCGGAGCATCAGGATTATCTCGAGCGCTATCCTGACGGCTACACCTGCCACTTCATCCGGCCCGGCTGGAAGCTGCCGCGGCGCGCGGCTGCGGTAGGAGGCTAACGGGCATCAGCGCGCGGTCAGTTCCGGAGTTGCGCCATCAGCTCGCGCGCAGTGCTCATGTCGGCGATGTCGGCGCCCTCCGTGAACGAACCGGAGACGTTCTCCATAACGGCCAGAGCGTCCGCGTTCTGGCCGGCGGCCATCTTGAACCGCGCGAGGCTGATCGCGCAGCGCAACTCCCAGAAGCGCGCGCCCTGCCGGATGGCAATCTCCATGGCCTCGCGAACGCGTGCTTCGGCGTCCGCGGAATGCCGCGCGCTCCTGAGCATCAACTCTCCCTTGATGCGGATCAGCTCAGGCAGATACCAGAGCTCCTGCCGGTCGTTGCAACGGGTCAGGACGTCCTCGATGACATCGAGGCCGCGATCGACCTGGTCGGCTTCGCCGAAGCACGCCCCGAGCTCGCCAAGCAGGGGAAGAAAGCGCGGCAGGAAGCGCGCATCGCCGGCGCGATTGAGTTCTTCGCGCAGCAGCGGCAGGCCGATCGCGACGTCGCCGCGCCTGGCGATGACGGCCGCATTGAACGCCCTTGCCCACAGGCCCCACAGCCGGATCGCGTGCCGTTCGGTGTGCTCGAGCAGCTCGCTGCCGTGGCGTTCCGCGGCGTCGAGATCGCCGGCCCAGAAGGCGATCGGGCAGGCGGCCTGCCCCAGCACGCTGCAGAAGGTCAGGGCGTGGCCGTTGGCACGGCCTTCCTCGATGTTTCTTGCCGCCAGCGCCCGGGCCTGGTCGGCGAGGCCCTGCAGCCACAGGATGCGGGCCCGGAAATATTGCGTCGAGATCCTGAGATCGAGCGGGAAGATCTTCGGCTTCTCCGCCAGCACGTGCAGCGATGCGTTGACCCGGTCGATGCGCTGTCGCGCTTCGTTCTGGTCGCCGAGATAGTGCAGCGCGACGGCCATCAGCCGGTCGCCCAGCATGAGGTCGGTCCTGTCGGGAGAGTTCGCCGCCGCGCTCGCAAAACGATCGGCGAACACGCGGGCCTTGCCGAACTGTCCGTTGTTGAACTGGTCGATGCACAGCCCCCAGAGCGCGCGCAGCCGGAAATCCTTGTCGTCGAGCCTGTCGGCCAACTGGAGAGTCGTCTCGAGGATCGGGCGCGCCTCGCGCGCGCGACCCTCGCCATACATCAGCGACCAGCCGAGTGCCGACAGCAGCTGCATGCGGATGCGGTCGTCGTCCCCGCCGTCTCCGAGCGCCGCCAATGCCGTTCTGCTGCGCTCACGGCATTCCGCGAACAGCGAAAGACGCACCCACAGGGTGATTGCGGCCGCCGTCAGCGCGATACCGAGCCTTGCGTCGCCGTCGGGCGCGAAGGCCCAGTCCAGCGCAGCGCGCACATTGTCCAGTTCCCCCGCATAGATGCTCAGCCATTCGGGCAGCGGTGTCGATACATCGGCCTCCGCATGCTCGAAGAAATCGCGAAAATGCTCGGCATGGCGCCGCGCGAACTGCCTGACTTCACCGCGCTCGTTCAGCTTTCCGAGCGCGTAGGTGCGGGTGGTGTCGAGCAGGCGATAGCGCAGCGCCCGCGAACCGGATGGCGAGATCAGCGATTTGGTGACCAGGCTGTCGATCGCCTCCAACGTCTCCGAGGTGCTGAGGCCATCGCCGGATGCGACCGCGGCGGCTGCCTCCGGTGCGAAGGGTCCGGCGAACACCGACAGTCGCCGCAAGGTGGCGCTTTCCGCCGGAGGCAGGAGGTCGTAGCTCCAGTCGAGGGCGGCGGCGAGCGTCTGGTGCCGCGGCACGGCCGTGCGTCGCCCCCGCCATTGCAGTGAGAAGCGGCTGTCGAGCAGGGAGGCCGTGCCGGCGATGCCGTAAGCATTGACACGGCCCGCCGCGAGCTCGATCGCCAGCGCAATGCCGTCGAGGCGCCGGCAGATGTTCGCGACCAGCGGCGCGTCTTCAGCGCTGAGCTGGAACGGGCCCGAGCTCTGCGCGATGCGTTCGACGAAGAGCTGAGCCGCGGGGTAGGCGAGAACCTCGCCGACATCGAGGCCCTCGCGCTCCGGCGGACAATCCAGCGGGAACAGCCGAAAGATCCGCTCGCCTTCGCTGCGGAACGACTCGCGGCTGGTCGCGAGAACACGAAGCTGCGGCGCTTCGCGAACGATGCGCTCCACGAGCGGGGCCAGCGTGTCCAGCACATGCTCGCAGCTGTCGAAGATCAGCAGGGACGGTCCGGTCCTCAGAAATGTCAGGAGGGCCGGCGTCGGGTCCTCCGAGCTGGTGGTCAGTCCGAGGACCGAGGCAATGGTGGTTGTGACATGGCTGGCCTCCCGCAGTGGACCGAAGTCGACGAAGAAGACGCGTCCGCCGAAATCCACCGAGCGGCGATGCCCGACCGCAACGGCAACCGCAGTCTTGCCGATGCCGCCCGGGCCGACCAATGTCATGAAGCGATAGAGCGTCAGTCCAGTCGAGATCTTCTCGATGACCTCCTCTCGTCCGATCATCTTCGCAAGCTGAGCAGGCAGGGAGCGAGGAGGGATGATTTCGGCCGAGAGGACCGGTTGAGCCGCCTGGGCGAACGGAGCGACAAAGCAATAGCCGCGACCGGGCACATTGAGGACATAGCGGGCCGACTTGCCGGTATCGCCGAGCGCCTTGCGCAGCGCTGCGACATGGAAGCGCAGACTGCCCTCGTCGACATTCACGTCGGCCCAGATGCGCTTGACCAGCTCCCTCTTGTCGATGACTTCACCGGGGCGCTCGGCAAGCAAGATCAGAATATCGAGCGCGCGGCCGCCGATGTGAAGCGGCGCCCCCTCCTTCTCCAGGAGCCGGGACTTTGGAAAAAGCCGAAATGGCCCGAATGAAATGTGCGAGTCGTGATTACTGTGAGCCTGCACGTGCCATTGCCCCCGCCACGGGAGTCAAAAGGTATTTTATTGTGGTCTAGCAGAACGACGCGTCCAGTAAACTGGCCGAAAGCCGCATGGCAGACAGTCCGGCGCAGATGGCTTGGGTTTGCGTCGACCTGCCAAAAAAGTGCCTGCGGAAGAAGGGCTTAGGTTGACATGCCAGGACGATGGCCCGGACGCGCCGCCGAGGACCACTATGGCCCCTGGCTCTTTCATCCGTAAATTCGGCGCAAGGCCCTCAGCCATCGACGCGCGACATCTGGCGGTGCTCCGCCGTGACGATCCGCGCCGACAACGTGACGAGGCCCATCAACGCAGCGAGCAGCCAGAACGCCATTGGCAATCCGCCAAGACGCGCGACGAAGCCCACGCCGGCAGGGCCGATCAGGACCCCTGCGTACCCCGCAGTCGTGATCGCCGCGACCGCAAGCCCGGCAGGCATCACCGTTTGCCGCGCCGCCCGGCGGAACAGCACCGGCACGAGGTTTGACGCGCCGAGCCCGATCAGAAGGAATCCGCCGATGGCGACCGCTGCGACGGGCGCCGCGAGCAGGACCACAAAACCCGCGATCGCCATGAGGCTGCCCCAGACCAATGTCGTGCGGTCCCCGATGCGCGCAACCACCGCGTCGCCGCCGAGCCGGCCTATGGTCATGGCGATCGAGAACACGATGTAGCCGGCTCCGCCTTGCGCCTCGGTGACGAGCCCCGCGCCGATCACGAGCAGCGCGCCCCAATCGAGCATTGCGCCTTCGACGAGGAAGGTGATGGCGGCGAGCAGAGCAAGCAGCAGCACCGCTCCGTGCGGCAGCACGAACAGTGGGCTCTCCTGCACCTGCACCGAGCGAAGCAGGCGCGGCCAGCTCACGAACATCGCGATCAGCATCAGCACGGAGCAAATCAGCGTGCAGGTGAGGGCACCGAGTTGCAGCGAGAGCAGCGCCGTCATCAGCGCGGATCCGGCAAAGCCGCCGATGCTGAACAGGGCGTGGAAGCCGGACATCAGCGGGCGTCCCGCGGCGCGCTCCACCTCCACGGCGTGGATGTTCATGGCGACGTCGATCGAGCCGAGCGCGGCGCCGAATGCAAAGAGCGCCAGCGCCAGCAATATCGGCGAGCTTGCGACCGCGAGCAGCGGCAGGACCAGCGCAAGACCGAGCCCGCCTGCGATGATGATCGGCCTGCTGCCATAGCGCGCGCTGAGAACGCCGGTCAGCAGCATCGCGACGACCGAGCCGATGCCGAGGCTGAGCAGGAGCAGGCCGAGGACCCCGTCGTCGACGGCGAGCCGCGCCTTCGCGAACGGCACCAGCGGCGCCCAGCACGCAATGCCGAAGCCCGCAACGAGGAAGGCAAGCCGGGTCGCAAGGCGGGTCGCCGGCCGGTCGGCAGAAGACATGAGAACTCCGGGGGAAGCAGCGGCAGGGCCGAGGTCAAAGCCGAGAAATGTCGCGGCTTTGTGTCCGCGGCGTGCTCGGATTGTCGCGGCTGGCGCTCGAAAGCTGCAAGCCTCGTTCTAGCCGCCGAGGATCCGCCGGCAAGCGTCGACAAAGACCTCTGCGCCGGTGACGATATCGACGTCGGCGGTGTTCTCGGTCCAGTGATGGCTGATGCCGCCGATCGACGGCACGAACAGCATGCCCGCGGGCATGACGGTCGCGAGCATCTGCGCATCGTGGCCGGCGCCGCTGGGCATGCGGATGGATCGTCCGCCGGCCAGGGCCTTGCTCGCGCCCTCGATCGCATCCTGAAAGCCGGAATTCATCATCGCGGGCGCACCGGTGCGCAGCTTCGTAACGGTGACGGTGCAGGGACCGTTCGCACTGGCCTCGTCCGCCATGGTCCGCAGCAGCTGTTCCAGCCGCGCGATGACAGCCGGATCGTCGTCGCGGATCTGGAACAGCATCTCTGCTCCACCCGGAATGATGCTCGGCGCGCCCGGATCGAGCGTGATGCGTCCGGTGGTCCAGACCGTGCGCGGACCGCAGGCAGCCGGGAAGCGTTGGTCGATCGCCACGCAGAATTTGGCTAGCGCCAGGCCGGCATCCTTCCGCACCGCCATGCGCGTGGTGCCGGCGTGGTTCTGTTCGCCGCTAAAATTGATCTGGTACTGCCAGATGCCGACGATGGACGTGACGACGCCGATCGCGAGGCGGCCGCTTTCGAGCGTGTCGCCCTGCTCGATGTGGGCCTCCAGATATCCGACATGGCGGCCTAGCGGGGCGGTGATGCGCGAATGTCCGGCCAGCCCCATCTCGGCAAGTGCATCGCGCATGGCGCGGCCGCTGGTGCGGTCGCGTGCGGCGTCGATGTCGGCTTCGGTCACCTGCCCGACATAGGAGCGTGAGCCGAGGAAATGGCCGAAATGTCCTTCCTCGTCGCACCATGCGGCGACTTCCACCGCGCCCTTGAGCGATGGATCGGGATTGAGCACGCGCGCCGCCTCGAGCGCGTAGACGACGCCAAGCGGACCATCGAGCCAGCCGGCGTAGTTCTGGCTTTCCAGGTGCGAGCCCGCCAACAGCTTCGGTCCGGGCTTCGTGCTGGTGCCGAAAACATTGCCGATGCCGTCGATCGTCACGGAGAGGTCGGCCTCGGGCAGCTTCTGAGCGAGCCACTCCAGCGATTGCTTGTGCGGCTCGGAAAAGGTCGGCTTGTGCACGCCGGACTTGTAGGCGCCGATGGCGCGCAGCGCATTGAGGTCGGAGAGGACGCGATTCCCGTCGGCGCGGGGCTGAGTGTCAAGCATGTTCGGCAACCTTCAGCGCCTCGGTGCGGATCTCCTCGACCAGCCGTTCCTTGAGCTGGACGAATTCGGGCGTGGTCTTGATCTTGTAGGAGCGCGGATGCGGCAGGTCCACATTGATCTCGGCCTTGATGCGGCCGGGACGCGCGCTCATGACGATGACGCGGCTGCCGAGGAAGATGGCTTCCTCGATGTCGTGGGTCACGAACAGCACCGTCTTCTGGTCGCGCTCCCAGATCCCCAGCAACATCTCCTGCATCAAGGCGCGGGTCTGGTTGTCCAGCGCGCCGAAGGGCTCGTCGAGCAACAGGATCTTCGGATCGTTGGCGAGCGCGCGCGCGATCGCGGTGCGCTGCTGCATGCCTCCGGAGAGCTGCTTCGGCCAGTGGTTCTCGAAACCGGACAATCCGACCTGGCGGATGAAGGCATCCGCGACCTTGTTTCGCTCCGCCTCGGACACGCCACGCTCGCGCAGGCCGAAGGCGATGTTCTCTCGCACCGTCAGCCAGGGGAACAGCGTGTAGGACTGGAACACCATGCCGCGATCGGCGCCCGGGCCGGTCACCACGCGCCCGTCGAGCGTGACGCGGCCGCTGGTCGGACGGTCGAGGCCGGCGACGATGCGCAGCAGCGTCGACTTGCCACAGCCGGACGGGCCGAGGATGGTGACGAAGTCGTTGTTGCCGATGGTGAGGTCGGTCGGCTCCAGCGCCCGGGTCGGCGCGTTGCCGTGGCGCGCGGGGAAGGTGCGCGAGACTTGTTCGATCTTGAGGATCGTCATGCGAGCCTCCACGGAAACAGCCAGGCGTTGAACGCCTTGAACAGGAAGTCCGAGAGGAGGCCGATCAGTCCGATCACGATGATGCCGAAGATGATCTGACCGGTGTTGAGCAGCGCCTGGCTGTCGGTGATCATGTGGCCGATGCCGGAGGACGAGCCGATCAGCTCGGCGACGATGACGTAGGTCCAGGCCCAGCCCAGCACCAGCCGCAGGATCTCGGCGATCTCGGGCGCGGAGGAAGGCAGCAGCACGCGGCGGATGATGCCGCGGTCGCTGGCCCCCAGCGTATAGGCCGCCTCGACCAGATCGCGTCGCGTGGTGCCCACGGTGACCGCGACCATCAGGATCACCTGGAACACCGAGCCGATGAAGATGACGAGCAGCTTCTGCAGCTCGCCGATGCCCGCCCACAGGATCAGGAGCGGGATGAAGGCGGAGGCGGGTAGGTAGCGGGCGAAGGACACGAACGGTTCGAGAAACGCCTCGACCGGCTTGTAGGCGCCCATCAGCACGCCGAGCGGCACCGCGATGATCGCCGCGAGGACAAAGCCGCCGACGACACGCCAGATCGTCATGCCGATGTCGAACGCGAATCCCTGTTTGGTCAGCAGGTCGAAGCCTTCCTGCACCATGGTCAGCGGGTTGGCGAGAAAGGTCTTCGACACATGGCCGCCGAGCGTCGCCCATGACCAGAGCGCAACGAACAGAACGAAGAACGCGAGGCCATAGGCCACGCGCTGCCTCGATGTAACAGGGTCCAGGGGACGCATCAAACTGTCTATCCGAATAGTCGATCACGAGCCGGCTCCCTTTCCAGGCGGAACCGACGGCTTGCAGAGACTTACTTGATGAAGCTCGCGTCGTAGAGGTCCTCGACCTTCGGCGCGGCCTTGATGATGCCGATCTCGAGCAGGAGTTCGGCGGCGTCCTTGTTGAAGGTCAGGAAGTCGCCGGCGAAGAACTTCTGGTTCGCGGCCTTGTCCTGCCAGCGCAGATATTTCGCCGAGTTGCCGAACTGCTCGCCGGTCTGCTTCACGTCGGCACCCATGATCTCGTAGGCCTTGGCCTGGTCCTTGGCGATCATGTCGAGCGCCTCGAAATAGCTGTCGGCGAGCGCCTTGGCGGCCTTGGAATTATCCGTCAGGAACTTCGGCGTGCAGCCGAAAGTGTCCATCACCATCGGGTAGTCGAGCGTGGTTGCGATGATCTTGCCCTTGTCGGGCGCGGCACGCACCGTCGACAGATATGGCTCATAGGTCATCGCGGCATCGTTCTGGCCGGCGACGAAAGCCTGCGCGGCCGCGGCCGGCTCGAGGTTGACGACGGTGACATCCTTCACGGTGAGGCCGTTCTTCTTGAGCATCCAGGCCAGCGCGAAATACGGCGAGGTGCCGGGCGCGGAGGCGGCGACGGTCTTGCCCTTCAGGTCCTTGATCGCGGCGACGTCGTTGCGCACGGCCATGCCGTCGGCACCATAGCTCTTGTCGAGCTGGAAGATCTGCTTGGTCGCAACGCCGTTGGCGTTCCAGGAGATCCAAGTCTCGACCGTGGTCGCGGCGCACTGGATGTCGCCGGACGCGATGGCGAGATGCCGGTCCTTCTGCGGAATCTTCTTGATGGTGACGTCGAGGCCGTTCTTCTTGAAGATGCCCGCCTCCTTCGCCAGCGTCAGCGGCGCGAAGCCGGTCCATCCGGAGATGCCGATGCCGACCTTGACGTCGTCGGCGAGCGCCGGAGTGGAGACCGCGAGAGCAATGATTGTCGCAAATACTTTTGAGCTACGCATGATTGTCGTCCTCTTACCGATCGATGGATTGACGCCGTGTTGATCTCTTCATGTCGGTCCATCTGGACCGTTGCCCGAAGCGTTGCACGATTTGTGCCGACATATCTCTCAGCCTCCCTTGAACCGCGCGACAAGACGGTGAGAATCACCGGGATAAAGCAGGCGCACGGCGGTGATCGTGCGTGCGCTGCGCCAGGTGTAGCGGTCGATGACGAGGCAGGGCGCGCCGACGGCGATGTCGAGCGCCTCCGCGGTGCGATCGTCCGCGACGATGGCGCTGATCGTGTGCTCGGCCTCCGTCCATGGGACATGGTGAAGCAGCCAGGAACCGGGCGGCTCGCGCGAAAAATCCGCGGTCGCGGCATCCGGCACGGACGACAGGTCGATCAGCCTGTCCTCCGCAGCGAAGGGCACGTTGTCCGCGCTGTGCCGGCAGGTGATCGCGACCACCTTGCCGGCCTTCTTGACGCCGAGACGATCGCGATCGGCAGTAGTCGCCGCGCGCAGCTTGCGGCTGATCAGCTCGTAGCCATAGGCGCGGCCGAGCGCGCTGATCTCGGCGCGAATGTCGGCAATCTTGAGCACCGCTGATTGATGCTGCGGCCGGCGCACGAACGAGCCGGCACGGCGGCGCCGCTCGATCAGGTCGGCCTGCGCCAGCTCCGACAGCGCCTTGTTCACGGTCATGCGCGAGCAGCCGTAGCGCGCAACCAGTTCGTGCTCGAACGGAATGCGATGGCCGGGCGGCCACTCCCCGGTCAGGATGCGCTTCTCGATATCGGCGCGAATGCGCTTGTAGAGAGTCGGCTTGTCGGCCGCATCGGTGGCAAGGCTCATGCGACGAGCCTCCGCACCGACGCATTGAAGCGCTCGCGCGATGACTGACGCAGTCTGTGCCGGCCGCCTTCGACGACCTTGTCGCCGCCGGCCCAGACGCAATCGATCGCGCCGCTGCCGGCCGCAAAGATCCAGCCGTCGATGGCCGCATCTCCCCGACGTCCAGCCAGCGACGGATGCGCAGTGTCGAGAGTGACGATGTCGGCGCGCGCTCCGGGCGTGAGGCCGACTGTCGACTGCGCCAGCGCCTGTGCACCGCCCGCGAGCGCATGATCGAACAGCGTGCGTCCGGTCGAACGGCCCGCGCCGCTGGAGAGCACGTTGCGCTCGCGATGTTTCAGACGTTGGCCGTATTCGAGCTGACGGAGCTCGTCGGCGACGCCCACCAGCACGTTGGAATCAGTGCCCACACCGAGCGCACCGCCGGCGGCAAGAAATTCGCGCGCCGGGAAGATGCCGTCGCCGAGGCTCGCTTCCGTGATGGGACATAGGCCCGCCACTGCACCCGTCCTCGCGAACGCGGCGACCTCCTCATCCGTCGTGTGGGTCGCGTGGATGAGGCACCAGCGCTGATCGATGGGCGCGTGCTCCAGCAGCCACTGCACCGGACGGCGGCTCGACCAGGCGAGGCAATCCTCGACTTCCTTCACCTGCTCGGCAGCATGGATGTGCACCGGCCCGCCTTCGGCCAGCGGAATGATCGCCGCCAGTTCCTCCGGCATCACCGCGCGCAGGCTGTGCGGCGCGATGCCGACGTTGGCGCCGGGCAATGCGCTGATCGCCTTGCGTGAGGCAGTCATCAATGCCGCGAACTGATCGAGCGAGCAGATGAAGCGACGCTGGCCGGCATGCGGTGCTGCTCCCCCAAACGAGCCATGCGCATAGAAACTCGGCAGCAGCGTAAGGGCGATGCCCGATGCTTCAGCAGCCTGCGCAATGCGCGCGGCCATCTCGGCAGGATCGGCATAGGGCGAGCCGTCGCAATCGTGATGGAGGTAATGGAATTCTCCGACGCGGGTAAAACCCTGCTCGAGCATTTCGACATAGAGCAGGGTCG
The DNA here is from genome assembly GCF_028128735.1 of Bradyrhizobium sp. CCBAU 53415. Classification (NCBI taxonomy): domain Bacteria; kingdom Pseudomonadati; phylum Pseudomonadota; class Alphaproteobacteria; order Hyphomicrobiales; family Nitrobacteraceae; genus Bradyrhizobium; species Bradyrhizobium sp. CCBAU 53415. Next base: position 692,049 of record NZ_LBJF01000001.1, read on the forward strand.
CGACGGCGGCGACGTCGTCGGGCGTCATCGCCAGCGCGAAGCGGTACATCGTCTCGCGCCAGGTCCAGAACGTGTCGGTGCTGTCGCCACGCAACTCCGCAAGTCCCGCCATGCCGCGTTGGAACGCGTGGCTGTGCAGGCTCGCAAGTCCCGGAAGCGCGATTTGGTGACGCTCGTCGCCGGCGACCGGGGCCACGCCCGGCGTCACCTCCGCGATCGCGCCGGCGGTGATCACCACCTGCACGTCATTGGCCCAGCCCGAGGGCAGGAGCGCGGAGGCGAAATGCAGTCGGGTCATGATTACACGCCGGCTGGACAGGACCGCCCCACGATTATATGTCTAGACATATAAGTCAAGCATCCCACGAAGGGGCCGTTGCATGGCAGAGCGCTTCGACCGGATCTGGCACAATGCCCGGCTCGCCACGCTACGAGCCGACCGTCCCGATCTCGGTGAGATCGAACAGGGCGTGATCGCCGTGCGCGGCGGTCGCATCGTCTATGCGGGAACAAGGGCAGACTTCCCTGCGAGCGCGGATGCCATGGAGCGGATCGACTGCGGGGGGCGCTGGATCACGCCCGGCCTCGTCGACTGCCACACCCATCTCGTCTACGGTGGCAACCGCGCGCACGAATTCGAGCTGCGCCTGAAGGGCGCGAGCTATGAGGAGATCGCGCGCGCCGGTGGCGGCATCGTCTCTACGGTGGCCGCGACGCGCAAGGCGAGCGAGGCCGATCTCGTCGCAAGCGCGCTGCCGCGGCTGGATGCGTTGATCGGCGAGGGCGCAACCACGGTCGAGATCAAGTCGGGCTACGGCCTCGACACTGCTACCGAGATGCGGCAGCTCGCAGCCGCGCGCAGCCTCGGAGGCCGGCGACCGGTTGCGATCCGCACATCCTTTCTTGGCGCACATGCGCTGCCGGTGGAGGCGGATGGCGACAAGGACCGTTACATCGATCTCGTCTGCAAGGAGATGTTGCCGGCGGTTGCAAAGGCAGGCCTCGCCGATGCCGTCGACGCCTTCATGGAGGGCATCGCATTCTCGGCCGAGCAGACCGCGCGCGTGTTCGAGACGGCGAGGGAGCTCGGGCTACCCGTCAAGCTGCATGCGGATCAGCTCTCGAACCTCGGCGGTGCCGCGCTCGCTGCAGGATTTTCAGCTCTATCGGCCGATCATCTGGAGCACACGGATGAAGCCGGCGCCGCCGCGATGGCGAAGGCCGGCACAGTGGCGGTGCTGCTGCCCGGCGCCTTCTACTTCATTCGCGAGACCTGCAAGCCGCCGGTCGAGGCGTTCCGCACCCACGGCGTTGCCATGGCGCTCGCGACCGACTGCAATCCCGGCAGCTCGCCGCTGACCTCGCTCCTGCTCGCGATGAATATGGCCGCGACGTTGTTCCGGATGAATGTGGCCGAATGCATCGCGGGCGTCACGCGCGAGGGGGCGCGCGCGCTCGGCATTCTCGGTGAAGCCGGCACGTTAGAGGCCGGCAAATGGTGCGATCTCGCGATCTGGGACATCGAGAGGCCCGCCGAACTCGTCTACCGCATCGGCTTCAATCCGCTGCACCGCCGGGTGTGGAGGGGACAATGAGGGAGCAGGGCGCAGCGATCGTCGTCACGCCGGGGACGGTCAGCCTCGACCATCTCGCGCAGGTGCTCGCGGGCGCTTCGGTCATCCTCGATCCATCATGTTGGCCGCGCGTCGAGGCGGCTGCGGAGATCGTCGCCAAGGCCGCGCGAGCCGACGTCCCCGTCTACGGGATCAACACCGGCTTTGGCAAACTGGCCTCGAAGCGCATCCCGCCGGATCAGACCACGCTGCTCCAGCGCAATCTCATCGTCTCGCATTGCTGCGGCGTCGGCCCGGCGACACCCGAATCGATCGTGCGGCTGATGATGGCGCTGAAGATCGTCTCGCTCGGCCGCGGCGCCTCCGGCGTGCGCCCCGTGGTGATCGAGCAGCTGCAGGGAATGTTGGCGTGCGGTGTCCATCCACTGGTGCCGCAGCAGGGCTCGGTCGGCGCCTCCGGTGATCTCGCGCCGCTCGCGCATATGACCGCGGTGATGATCGGCGAGGGCCAGGCGATCGTGGACGGGAAAACCGTGTCCGGTGCTGAGGCGCTGGCAGCTGCCGGCCTTGCGCCGCTGACCCTCGGGCCCAAGGAAGGTCTTGCGCTGATCAACGGCACGCAATTCTCGACCGCCTACGCCATATCTGGCGTGCTGCGCGCATTTCGCCTGACGCGGGCCGCGCTTGTCACCGGCGCATTGTCAGTGGACGCGGCGATGGCCTCAACGGCGCCGTTCCGCCCCGAGATCCAGGCGTTGCGCGGCCATGCCGGGCAGATCGCCGCGGCTGCGACGTTGACCGCGCTGCTGGACGGCAGCGACATCCGCCTGTCGCACCTCGAAGGCGACGAGCGCGTGCAGGATCCCTATTGCCTGCGCTGCCAGCCGCAAGTCGCGGGCGCTGCGCTCGACCTGATCACGCAGGCCGCGCGCACCCTGATCGTCGAGGCCAACGCCGTCACCGACAATCCGCTGGTGCTGGTCGAGACCGGTGAGATCGTCTCCGGCGGCAATTTTCACGCCGAGCCGGTGGCCTTTGCCGCCGATACAATCGCGCTGGCGCTGTCGGAGATCGGCGCGACCAGCGAGCGGCGCATTGCGACGCTGGTCGATCCCGCGCTGAATTTCGGCCTGCCGCCGTTCCTCACCCCCGATCCCGGCATCAATTCCGGCTTCATGATCGCCGAAGTCACGGCGGCCGCGCTCTATGCCGAGAACAAGCAGCGCGCAGCTGCCTGCTCGATCGACTCGACCCCGACCAGCGCCAATCAGGAAGATCACGTCTCGATGGCCGCGCATGCCGCGCGGCGCCTGTCCGACATGGCCGACAATCTCGCCGCCATTCTCGGCATCGAGCTTCTGGTCGCCGCCCAGGGCATCACGCTGCGCGCGCCGCATGCGACAAGCGAGCCACTCGCTGCCGTCATCGCGGCGCTGCGCGAGCAGGTGCCGGCACTCGGTATCGACCGCTACATGGCCGGCGATCTCGCCAGGGCGGCTGCGTTGATCGAGGCCGACATGCTGCCGGGCGTCGCGACTGCCGCGCTTTCAACCGATCCGTTTCCGCGACTCGACTGATGAGGTGCTCCGCATGAACCGCCGACTGGACAATGACCGCACCATCCGTGCTCCCCGCGGCAGCGACATCAGCGCCAGGAGCTGGCTGACGGAAGCGCCCTTGCGCATGCTGATGAACAATCTCGATCCGGATGTCGCGGAGCGCCCGAGCGAGCTCGTCGTCTATGGCGGCATCGGCCGCGCCGCCCGCGACTGGGACAGCTTTGACCGGATCGTTGCGGCCTTGCGCAAGCTCGAATCCGACCAGACGCTGCTGGTGCAGTCCGGCAAGCCCGTCGGCGTGTTCCGGACCCACGCCGATGCGCCGCGCGTGCTGATCGCGAACTCCAACATCGTGCCGCACTGGGCGACGCTCGACCATTTCAACGAGCTCGATCGCCAGGGCCTGATGATGTACGGCCAGATGACGGCGGGGTCATGGATCTATATCGGCAGCCAGGGCATCGTGCAGGGCACCTACGAGACCTTCGTCGAGGTCGGGCGGCGTCACTATGGCGGCAGCCTTGCCGGCAAGTGGATCCTCACCGCCGGCCTTGGCGGCATGGGTGGAGCGCAGCCGCTGGCCGCGACCATGGCCGGAGCCTCGATGCTCGCGGTCGAATGCCAGCCGAGCCGCATCGAGATGCGCCTGCGCACCGGCTATCTCGATCGCCAGGCCGCAACGCTCGACGAGGCGCTCGCGATCATGGCGGAGGCCGCGAGGACGAAGAAGGCGGTCTCGGTCGGCCTGCTCGGCAATGCCGCGGAGATTTTCCCGGAACTGGTCCGCCGCGGCGTCAAGCCCGACATCGTCACCGACCAGACCAGCGCGCATGATCCGATCAACGGATACTTGCCGAAGGGCTGGACGCTTGCCGATTGGGAAGCCAGGCGCGCGTCCGATCCGAAGGCGGTCGAGCGCGCGTCGAAGATTTCGATGGTCGACCATGTCCAGGCCATGCTGGATTTCCACGCCCAGGGCATTCCGACGCTCGACTACGGCAACAACATCCGCCAGATGGCGCAGGACATGGGTCTGAACAACGCCTTCGATTTCCCGGGCTTCGTCCCCGCCTATATCCGTCCCCTGTTCTGCCGCGGCATCGGGCCGTTCCGCTGGGCCGCGCTGTCGGGCGATCCCGAGGACATCTTCAAGACCGACGCCAAGGTGAAGGAGCTGATGCCTGACGACAAGCATCTGCACAATTGGCTCGACATGGCCAAGGAGCGCATCAAGTTCCAGGGCCTGCCGGCGCGGATCTGCTGGGTCGGTCTCGGCGATCGCCATCGCCTCGGCCTTGCCTTCAACGAGATGGTGGCGCGCGGCGAATTGAAGGCGCCTATCGTGATCGGCCGCGACCACCTCGACAGCGGCTCGGTGGCGAGCCCCAACCGCGAGACCGAGGCGATGAAGGACGGCTCGGACGCCGTCTCCGACTGGCCCCTGCTCAACGCGCTGCTCAATTGCGCCAGCGGTGCGACCTGGGTGTCGCTGCATCATGGCGGCGGCGTCGGCATCGGCTATTCCCAGCACGCCGGCATGGTGATCGTCGCCGACGGCACGCCGGAAGCGGCGAAGCGCATCGAGCGCGTGCTGTGGAACGACCCTGCGAGCGGCGTCATGCGTCACGCCGACGCGGGTTACGACATCGCGATCGACTGCGCCCGGGACAAGGGGCTCGATCTGCCGAGTCTGCCGAAGTAGTCGCGGCTCACGCCACGACCCTGGCCCCGGCTTGTTCGAGGCGCTGGCCTTCCCTGGCGAGATAGTCGCCGATCGCATCGCCCCGCATGGGCCTTGCGAAATAATAGCCCTGGATGAAGTCGCATCCCAGGCGGCGCAAGCTGTCGAGCTGGGCGCGGGTCTCGACGCCCTCGACGACGCAGGCGATCTCCATGTCGTCGCACAGGCCAGTGAGCGATTTGATGATCTTGTGGCTCACCGGATTCTCGTTGATCTCGGCGACGAAGCTGCGGTCGATCTTGATCTTGTCGAGCGGCAACCGATGCACGTGGCTCAGCGAGGAATAGCCGGTGCCGAAATCGTCCAGCGAAATGCCGCAACCCATCGCCTTCAGCGTCGCGATCGACTGCTGTGCGCGCATGAAGTCGAAAGTGACGGCGGTCTCGGTGATCTCGAAATCGATCCGGTGCGGCGGCAGTCCGCTCTTCTCGATGATGGGGATCAGCGGCAGAATGCCCTCGGCCGCGCAGATGTCGTGGGCGGAGAGGTTGAACGACAGGCGGATGTGATCGGGCCAGGTTCTGGCGGTCGCGAGCGCGCGAACCAGCAGCGCCTGCGTCAACGGCCTGATCAGGCCGATGCGCTCGGCGGCCGGAATGAAATCGGCCGGTGAAACCAGGCCGAGGCGAGAGCTGTGCCAGCGCGCGAGGACCTCGAAGCCGGCGGTGTGCTCGCTCATGGCGTCGACGATCGGCTGGAACACCAGCTCCATCTCGGTGCTGAAATTTGCCGTGCGCAGCAAATTCTCGATGACGCCGCGGCTCCGGATCTCGGCCTCGAGTTCGCTCGAGAAGATCACGGTGCGGCCGCGCAGATGACGCTTGGCGTGGTAGAGCGAGTAATCGGCGCATTCATAGAGCGCTTCCGACGTCGTCGCGGAGTCCGGGAACGATGCGAAGCCGATCGAGCAGGACAATCCGGTATGGGCGGTGTCGAGCTGGTAGGGCAGCTTGACGTGGCTGGCGATGCGTTCGCCGAGCCGCATCAGATCTGCATCATCGGGATCGCCGCACACGACGAGTCCGAACTCGTCGCCGCCGAGCCGGGCGAACTCCACGCGCTGCGGGCCGAAGCCCTCGCAGACCTCGCGGATGCGGCGGCCCGCCTCGATCAGGACGCGGTCGCCGACCGAGTGGCCGTAATTGTCGTTGATCGGCTTGAAGCCGTCGAGGTCGATGATGCCGACCGCGACGCGAACGGTCCTGCGCTCGGCATCGGTGAAGGCGCTCGACAGCTCGGCGAAGAAGCGGCGGCGGTTCGGCAGCTCCGTGAGGGAATCGAGATTGGCGAGGCGGAAGTTCTCGTCCGAGAGCGCCTGCGTCGCCGCCTGTTGTGCCAGCAGCGATTTGCGGCTGGCGACGAGATCGGCGAAGTCGCGGTAGTAAATGAACAGCACCGTCACCATCGCGCCGGAAACCAGCAGGTTGTTGACGGCGATCGCCTTCAGCGTCGGCTCGCCGGTGGCGAAGAAGAACAGTACATAGGGCACGTCGACGATCAGCGTCACGATCAGTGCTGCCGAGCGCAGATGCATCAGCGAAAAGATGCAGCCGATCACGGTGACTGCCATGTAGAAAGCGACCTGGCTCTTGGCGAACGGATCGCCGTAGGGGTAGAGCGCGAAGGACCAGGCGGTGAAACCGGCGCCGATCGGCAGGGTCAGCCAGTTGGTGGCGCGCAGATTGCGCAGGATGTCGGCGTCGCTGCGCACGAGGTGACGCTGACGCAGCCACCAGAAGGTCCGCAAGCCCGCGAGCACGGTCAGCACGCTCGGCACGATCATCGTCAGCCAGTCCGGCGCCACGTTCACATACGTATAGGCGACGGCGATCGTGTTGCTCATGAGGATGAAGTAGAGCAGCGGGATCTGCTTCGAGAAGGCATCGAATTGCGCGCGCGTCAGGTCCGGGTTGTCCGCCGGAACGCGAAACAGCTGCATTGCGGTGGCAAAGCGAGACTTCAAATCGGCAACAGGCATTGAAATACGAGCCCCGGATTCCCCTGAAAACGCGGCCGATCTTGCATGGCAGGGGTAAAGGGCGCGTTAGATCGATCCTGCACCGGAAGCCAGCGCAGGTTGCGCGCGATCGCAGATGTTTCCGGTCGCTTGCATTGGTGAGGCGGCGTTAACGATCAGGGGACGCGTCGGGAGGCGCGTCGGCTGCAAAGTCCTGCAGGGCCGCCGCTACGCTCTGCTAACCATGCGGGTCGGCGCAACGTCTTGCCGCACCTCTCAGCGCCCGATCGTCACCCCGGCGGTCGAGCGCATGGCGCCTCTCAGGCTGGTTGCGTTCATGTCGTCGAGCACCTGTCGCGTCAGCACCGTGGTCTGGCCGGGCGTGTCGAGGATGGTCTCTCCGCGCGAGGACGAGAGCCGATCGGCCTTGTAGGGCGCAGCCGGATCGGTGGCGGGAACGGCCGTGGCTGCAGGACGTGGCCGTTTGCTCGCGGCGAGCGCTGGCTGTGAGAAGGAGAAGGCGATCACGACCAGAAGCAACGGCCTTGCGCGCATGTGCGACCTCCCGTGTCGGGATTTCAGCCTAGCACATCGTGGCGGTGGTCGCAGGAGAAAGGATCAGGCCAAAGCGGCCTGGCGTTCACGCGTCGGTTCGCGAACGCGCTCGATTTTCCCGGGCTCGGCGAGCCGCGTGAAGCTGCGATGGCTCGCCTGCGCAGGGGCTTCGACGATGACGCCCTCGCAGACGATCTGCCCGCCGAGCATCTTGAATTCCAGCTTGTCGTAGCGCGGCATCGTCTCGCCGGGCGCCGGCGGCAGCAGCCCGACGCTTCCCTGGATGTTCAGCGCGGCCTCGCCGGTGCCGTGAAGCCGCGGATTCCACATCCTGATCCCGGTCTCCGCCCAGCGCTGCCGGATCAGCGCGGCGCGATCGGCGGGCTCCGCAGCTCTCGCGCGCAGTTTCGGTGCGCTGCGGATCTCCGGAGCAGGAGACTCGAGCGCCGGAGCCGGATCGATGTCGATGACGGCGCTGGCGGCATCAGGGGAACCGTGCTCTGCGACCACGGACGCAGCAATATCTGCGGCGGCCGGCTCGATGGCCACAGCATCGCCGGTCGAGCAATCGCTGTCGAAATGATTCTCGGGAACAGGCTCCGTCAGAACTTCGGCATCGGCAGACGTGATGCACGGCTCGTCTACAGTCGGCTCGACGTCCACGATGATATCAGGGGAACGATGGTCGTCCACGACGAGGGCAGGAGCGTCGACCGGAGCGGTCTCGACGTCGACGGGCGGCGGCGACGTCTCCGCCGTGACGGCGGGCTCGGCCTCGGGCGGGAGTGGATCGCTGCTGATGGCGACTTCGGCGGCATCGACCACGACCTGCTCCGAGTCGATGGACTCGACCGTCGCCGAGACCTCCACAGCCGGATGGTTGCTGACGGCGGGTTCGGCAGCATCTTCTGCCGCGGTGACAATCTCGGCGGCGGGGACCGAAACCTTCGGCGCGACGACGGGCTCGATGTCCGGCGGCGTCTCCGGTGAGGAATCTTCGCAGGCGCTGGCATCGATTGGCGCGGCCGGCGGGCTCTCCGCGATGATGGAGATCGCAGTATCATCCTGGGAAGAAGCGACGACCGCGATCTCGGCTTCGTCGCGCGCCGGAAGCGTGCTGATTTCGCTGGTGTCAGTCGAAGCAGCTTCCGCGATGGCTCCGGCTGCGATGCCTTCGGCCGCAACGGCTTCGGCGATGACGGGCGAGACGTCTGCGGCGACCGGTGTGGCGTCAATGCTCCCGTCATGCGGCACGGGCCGAAGCCGAGTGAATGCCCATTTCACCGCCGGGATACGGCGCAGCAACGATATCAGTCTCGAAAGCACTAGGAGTTGTCCAAGAGGTACTCGGCGTGAGGCAATCGCTGATTCGCCAGCAATGTGAAAAACTGCCCCGGCCGTCACACCCCTGTCAATCTAGGTGAGATCAATTGCAGAACATCCACTCGTTTTCGACATCGACGTTTGCGTATGTCATCGACGACGACAAGCTTTGGCTGGCCTGGCAGGTCGAATGGATGAAGGAGCCGGAGCCGCGGGGCGTGCGTAGCGTGATGAGATATTGCCCCGGCCGGTGATCGACGCCTGTCGGCCCGTGGGAGGGGGACGAAGACCCCCTCTCGGGATTTTCGATCGTCCGGCTATTTGCCCGAGCCGGAGCCGCCGCCGGCCTGGCTGCCCATGTTGTTGGTGTTGGTGCCGCCGGCCGATGGTTGCTGCGCACCCTTGCTGTCGCTGGTTTCGTTCTGCAGGTTCGACGAACGTCCGGTGGTCATGCCCTTGGTGGCGGGACCTCGCGATCAAGGCCCGACGTCGCCTTGACTGGCGGCGCCGGGAGCGGGTTGTGTCTGCGCGGAGGCGCTACCGGTCGCCAGCGCCATGATGCATGCCGATGCCAAGATGACCTTCTTCATCTCGTTCTCCTCCTGGGTTCATCGTCAAACAACTTGCGCGCGGAAAGGACGTTCCTGGCCGACCGCCTCGCAGCGTAGTGCTGAAGTATTGTACCGAAGGTGGGGTTCCCTGCGTCGTTGTCTCGGGATAGTTTGGAAGCATCTGGTGCGAGGGACGAGGTATGAAACGAATAGTCGCTATCGGAGCGGTTCTGCTCTGGTCCACCGTCGCATTCGCACAGGATCGCACCATCACCGTGGCCTCGACGACCTCGACTGAGCAGTCGGGGCTGTTCAGCCATTTGCTGCCGCTGTTTACCAAGGCCGAGGGCATCGGCGTGAAGGTCGTCGCCGTCGGCACCGGCCAGGCGCTGGATATCGGACGACGCGGCGATGCCGACGTGGTCTTCGTCCATGACAAGGCTGCCGAAGACAAGTTCATGGCGGAAGGGCAGGGCGTGAAGCGCTTCGACGTCATGTACAACGACTTCGTCATTATCGGCCCGAAGAGCGATCCCGCGAAGATCGCCGGCGGCAAGGATGTCGCGGATGCGCTGCGCAAGATCGCGGCGGCAAAGGCGCCGTTCATCTCGCGCGGCGACAAGTCCGGCACGCACGCGGCAGAGCTGAGGCTATGGAAAGAGGCGGGCGTCGACCTCAGTGCCGCCAAGGACCATTGGTACCGGGAGATCGGTCAGGGCATGGGTCCGGCGCTGAACATGGCCTCGTCGTCGAACGCCTATCTTCTGTCGGATCGCGGCACCTGGTTGTCGTTCAAGAATCGCGGCGAGCTCGCCATCCTGACCGAGGGCGACAAGCGGCTGTTCAATCAGTACGGCGTCATGCTGGTGAATCCTGCCAAGCATCCGAACGTGAAGGTGAAAGACGGGCAGGCTTTCATCGACTGGCTGGTTTCGTCGAAGGGGCAGGAAGCGATCGCCGGGTACAAGGTCGGTGGCGAGCAGCTATTTTTCCCCAACGCGTCCCACTAGCACGAAGGCGACGGTCGAAACCGCCACGCTGAGTGCGAGCAGGACCAGACCGAGTCCGAGCGCCAGCGGCAGGTCGCCTTTGCTGGTTTCCAGTGCGATCGCTGTCGTCATCGTGCGGGTGAAGCCGCGGATGTTGCCGCCGACGATGATGATGGCGCCGACTTCCGCAATGGCGCGCCCGAACGCCGCGAGAAAGGCCGTCAGCAACGAGGTCCGGCCGAGCGCGAACAGCAGCGCCATGCTGCGCAGGGCCGACAGTCCGTCGATCCGTGCCAGATCGCCATATTCCGCCCACAGCAGGCTCGCCGGCCGATGCACCAGCGCCACCACGATCGGCGTGGCCAGCAGCGTCTGCGCGATCACCATGGCGGCCGGCGTGAACAGCAAGCCCGCCGCCCCGAGCGGCCCAGACCGCGACAGCAGGAGATAGAGGGCGAGCCCGACCACGACCGGCGGCAGGCCGAGCAGCGCATTGGTCAGAATGATGATGACCTGACGCCCCCGGAACCGGGTGATCGCGAGCAGGGCCCCGAACGGTGCGCCGACCAGGAGCGCGACGATGCTGGCGGTCAGGCTGACCCGAACCGACAATGCAACGATGCCCAGCAGCTCGGCGTCGGCTTCGCCGATCAGCGCGAACGCGGCACCGATGGATCGTGCGAAATCGTTCATCCGGCCCGACGCCGTTGCGGCGGCTCCATGCCGGTGATCCTGACCACGTCCATCGCGAAATCCCCTCGTCCCCGGCAGCCTGCCCCTGACAGCTTCGGCCCGCCTCGGCGGCAGGCCGGCTCCTCCATGCGCATCCTCGGATGGCAACCGCGCCGGTTCTGGCCGCTGCGGTCGCCACAATCAAGGGGGCGCAATCCAGAGTCCTCATGGAGAGCTTTTGTCCATACGAATGGGATGCCCGATGCCCGGCCTTCATTGGGCGCTCCAGGGGCCGGAAGGCACAAGATCCGGCAATTTCGGGCAGGGAGAGCCCAAATCCTGGCGCGGCGCGGCCGTGGACGGCTTTATTCCGCCCGTGGATGCACTAAGGAAGGGACAGGATCAGGTCGCACACGCGGGGTGGCGGTGCTAGACCCTGATGCAGGAGCAATGGGGCCGGGCCGCGACTGGCTCGCCCGCAAGGATGAAGGATGTGACGCAATGATCCAAACCGTTGGCATCATCGGGGCAGGGACCATGGGGAATGGCATCGCGCAGGTCTGCGCTGCAGCCGGACTCTCGGTCGTGATGGTCGATATCTCCGATGCGGCGGTGAACCGCGGCCTTTCGACCGTCGGCGGCAGCCTCGAGCGCCTGGTCAAGAAGGAGAAGATGACGGCGGCCGACCGCGAGGCGACGCTCAAGCGCATCACCGGCACGACCGATCGGGCGAAGCTGTCGGATTGCGATCTGGTCATCGAAGCAGCGACCGAGAACGAGGAGCTCAAGGTCAAGATCCTGAAGGATCTCTGCGCCACGCTGTCGCCGCGCACGCTGGTCGCGACCAACACATCGTCGATCTCGATCACCAAGCTCGCTGCGGCGACCGATCGTCCCGATCGGTTCATCGGCATGCATTTCTTCAACCCGGTGCCCGTGATGGCGCTGCTCGAGCTCATCCGTGGGCTGCAGACCTCGGACGACACTCATGCCAAGGCACTCGATTTCGCCAAGCGCGTCGGCAAGGTGGCGATCACGGCGAAGAACAGCCCGGGCTTCGCCGTCAACCGCATCCTCTGCCCGATGATCAACGAGGCGATCTTCGCGCTCCAGGAGGGCATTGCGACCGCGGAAGAGATCGACGCCGGCATGAAGCTCGGCTGCAATCATCCGATCGGGCCGCTGGCTCTGGCCGATCTCGTCGGGCTCGACACCATGCTTTCGGTGATGGAGGTCTTCTACAAAGGCTTCAACGATCCCAAATACCGGCCAGCGCCGCTGCTGAAAGAGATGGTCGATGCCGGTCATCTCGGCCGCAAGACCGGGCAGGGCTTCTACACCTATAGCGCCTGATGAAGGCATCGGCGGCGGGCACTCGGAGCCCGCCACCAGATCCCGCAATTTGCGCTGCGACAAAGACGCCGCGCGCAATTGACCCGACAATGGCGAACGGGCGGCGTGCGGGAACATAGAACGGATAACAAGGGACATGTCGGATCGACTGAAGGCCGAGCGGGAAGCTGCGGCCGCGCGGCGGAACCTGTTGACCCAGGATGCGATCGAGCGCACCGGGATTACCGAGGAGATGATCGGGGAGCTCGTCACCCGCTTCTACGGACGCGTGCGCGAGGACGCGCTGCTTGGTCCGGTTTTTGCGATCGTCCGGAACTGGGACGAGCACCTCGCCAGGCTCAGGGATTTCTGGTCCTCGGTGGTGCTGATGAGCGGCCGCTATCATGGCTCGCCGATGCGGGCGCATCTGCCGCTGAGCCTGGTTGGCCATCATTTCGACCGCTGGCTCGATTTGTTCGAGCAGACCGCGCGCGAGGTCTGCCCGCCGGCGGCGGCGGCGCTCTTCATCGACAAGGCGCGTCGCATCGCCGACAGTTTCGAGATGGCATCGGCAACTGTTGCGGGTCGTATCGCATCGCCGCGTCACGTGCTCAGGCCGTGAATACAAAATACTTGCCCGAGAAACGCGCAGCTCGCATCGCGCGATGGCGCGCTGCACCAATTCCAACCTCATCGGTCTGATCTGCAAAATCATCATGCTGTTCGCGCAATGCGATGTAGAATTCGCGAAAACGCGCTTGAACGCGTTCAGTATGATTCAATCATCGCGAGCAAAGCCATATTGATGCACTGCGGCGCCAATTCTTCGCCTTGTTTTCGGCAGAGTTCCAGCGCCTGCTAGCGGGCATGTCGAGTGCACCGTTCAACGCCAATTCCTCACCATCCGAGAACATTGCGGAAGCTGAAGCCGACGCGGGCACCGAGCAGACACGGCGGACGCTGCTGCTTGGCGCGCTTGCGACCACCGCGTGCCTCGGCTGTTCGCCGCCGGCGCGCGCGGGCGAGGATCCGCCCGGCTCGGACGAACGGCCGCAGAAAGGCGATCTGCTCGTCTTCTCCGAAGGTGACCAGGAAGGAAAGCTCATTACCGCGGCCGATCTGCATGTCGGCGGACCGCCGGTCCATGCCTGGCCGAAAGATCCCCAGACATCGGTGGTGCGCAGCGCTTCGCGGCTGAACGAGATCCTGGTCATCAGGCTGGATCCAGCCGAGCTCGACGAGAAGACCCGCGCGCGCGCCGTGGATGGTATCATCGCCTATTCGGCGATCTGCGCTCATGCCGGCTGTCCCGTCACCGCCTGGGTCAAGAGCGATGTCGGCGACAAGGAGGTGTTCAAGTGCATGTGCCACAACTCCGAATACGACCCTCGCGCGGGCGCGCAGGTCGTGTTCGGACCGGCGCCGCGACGGCTCGCGGCGTTGCCGCTGGCGCTGGCTGACGGATCGCTCAGCGTCGCCGGCAATTTCATCGGAAAGGTAGGTGGCGCGCAACCAGGATGATGGGCGTTGCGGGTTGGGCCCGCGCACGAGAGGCCGCCTCCGCCGATGGGCGGACGACGGGACGAACGACAAGAATTCACAACAAGAATTCAAACGGATGAAAAAGGGGAACGTCCATGAAATCTTCCATGACCAGGAAGCAATGGTTACTGTCCGGCTTCGTCGCCTTCACCTGCCTCGCCTCGACCGCCGCCGTGTCGGGTCCGATCGAGAATTATTCTCCGGTCACCGCGCAGCGGCTGGAAAATCCGGAGCCGAGCAATTGGATGCTCTACCGGCGCACCTATGACGGGCAGGGCTATAGCCCGCTCGACCAGATCAACACCTCGAACGTGAAGAATCTCACGCCAGTCTGGACGTTTGCAACCGGCATGGTCGAAGGCCATGAAGCACCGCCGATCGTCAACAACGGCGTGATGTTCGTAGCGACCCCGATGGGACAGGTGATCGCGCTGAACGCCAAGACCGGCGACGAATACTGGCGCTACAAGCGGCAGCTTCCCGACGATCTGTTTCAGCTGCATCCGACCAGCCGCGGCGTCGGCCTCTGGGAGGACAAGCTCTATCTCGCCACCACGGATGACCACGTCGTCGCTCTCGATGCCAAGACCGGCAAGGTGGTGTGGGACACCAAGGTGCAGGACTACAGGAAGGGCCAGTACATGACCCTGATGCCGCTGATCGTCGACGGCAAGGTCATCGTCGGCGGCTCCGGCGGCGAGTTCGGCGTGCGCGGTTACGTCGCTGCCTATGACGCCAAGGACGGCAAGGAGCTGTGGCGGACCTTCACCATTCCGGGCGAAGGCGAGCCGGGTCACGACACCTGGCAGGGTGACGACTGGAAGAACGGCGGCGGTTCGGCCTGGATGACCGGCAACTACGACAAGGAGACCAAGACGATCTATTGGGGCGTCGGGAACGCCGCACCGTGGCCCGGCGAGACCCATCCCGGCGACAATCTCTACACGTCCTCGGTGCTCGCACTCGATCCCAGCACCGGCAAGATCAAGACCTATCACCAATATCACCAGAACGATTCCTGGGATTGGGACGAGGTCGAGGCGCCGATGCTGATCGATCTGCAACGCGACGGCCGCAACATCAAGAGCCTGGTCCATCCGGGACGCGACGCGATCTTCTGGGTGCTCGAGCGCACGCCGACCAAGATCAACTATGTCGCCGGCTGGCCGTTCGTCTCCACCGACGTCTGGAAGGGCATCGAACCCGAGAGCGGCAAGCCAATCGTGGATCCCGCGCACAAGCCGGTCATCGGCAAGCGCGTCGAGTTCTGTCCGTCGCTGTGGGGCGGCAAGGATTGGCCGTCGGCGGCCTACAGCCAGAAGACCGGCCTCGTCTACGTGCCCGCCAACGAAAATTTCTGCGGCGGTTTCACCGGCGAGAAGGTCGCGCTCAAGCCCGGCGAGCTCTGGCTCGGCACCAAGCCGGAGGACATCGGCCTGAAGACGAAGCCGGGCGCGGATCACTTCGGCGAACTCCAGGCCTGGGATCCCGCGACCGGCAAGAAGGTGTGGCAGCACAACTTCCCGAAGTCGCAGCTGTTCGGCTCGGTGACGGCAACTGCGGGCGATCTCGTCTTCGTCGGCGGCACCAATGATCGCAACTTCCGCGCCTTCAACGCCAAGACCGGTGAACTCCTGTGGGAGCAGAAGACCAACTCGGGCATCGTAGGCATGCCGGTGTCCTACGAGATCGACGGCACTCAGTACATCGCGATCCAGTCGGGATGGGGCGTGGACGCACAGCGCATCCAGGATGCGCTGGTGACCAACAATATCGGTATCGAAGCCAACGTGCCGCAGGGCGGTGTCGTCTGGGTGTTCGCGCTGAAGAAATAGCTCCGCTGGCGGATCGAAAGAGGCTGAGCAGCCGGGGGGTGGCGAATGCGGCGGACGGGTACGTCCGCCGCATTTTTTGCTGCGGAGCGGGATCGCCGGCGTGCCACGTACTCGTCGTCATGCCCGGGCTTGTCCGGGGCATCCACGTTCTTCTTGCTGCGTCACAAGCCGTGGGTCGCCGAGACAAGCCCGGCCGCCGCGGCGTGAGGTGCGCAAGGGCTCTACTTCCCCTGACGATCCACCTTGTCCTTTTCCTTCTGGTTCATTTCACGAATCTTGGGATCGGGATTGTGCTGCCCCGTGGTCTGGGTGGTCGAGGCTGGCGGGGCGTTGGCGTTGGGCAGCGAACTCTGGTCCGGCGCTGTGGGGCGCGTGGCTGTGGTCGGCGGGCTGGTGTTGCTTTGGGCGAACGCGCCTGCGGCCGTCAAAAGAAAGGCGCCCGACAGCGACACTGCGAGCGCCTTCGAGATGTTGGTCATCGATCTGCTCCTGTCAGATCGATGGAAACCGCGTGAGGCGCCCAGTGTTCCGCCTCACGCTTCAGTTCCGTCTCACGCCTCCAATTGCTTGCCGATCGGAAGCGAGCGGATGCGTTTTCCCGTCGCCGCGAAGATCGCATTGATCAGGGCTGGCGCGAACGGGGGAACACCGGGCTCGCCGACGCCGCTCGGCGGCGTGTCGGGTCCGGGCGGCACGATGTAGACGTTGGTCACCAAGGGAGATTCGTCGATCCTGACGACCTGGAAGTCGTCAAAATTCTTCTGCTGCACCTTGCCGTCCTTGAAGGTGATCTCGCCGTATTTGGCGAGACTGAGCCCCATGATCGCCGCACCTTCGATCTGCGAGGCGATGCGCTCGGGGTTGACGTAGGTGCCGCAGTCGATTGCGGTGTCGACCCTTGGCACCGTCAGCTTGCCCTTGTCGTCGACGGCCACCTCGACGATGGTCGCGATGTAGCTGACGAAGCTGCGGTGCACGGCGATGCCGAGACCGTGGCCCTTCGGCACGTTGCGTCCCCACTCGCCCTTCTCGGCGACCAGTTCGACCACCTTGCGCAGGCGCGCGGTGTCGATCGGGTAGCTGTCCTGGGGCTCGCCATAGTTCCAGAGGTCCTTCACGTTGGGCTTGACGATACGGGGCGAGCCGATCAGTTCGAGCAACATGTCTTTCTGGTCGCGGCCGGTCGCCTGCGCGATCTCGCCGACCATCGATTGCACCGCGAAGGCGCGCGGGATGTTCGAGACCGAGCGGAACCAGCCGATGCGGGTATGCGCGGCTGCTTCCGGATTCTCACAGGAGATGTTTGCGATCTCGAAGGGCATATCGACGAGACCCATGCCGATCTCGAACGGTGCCTGATGCACCGTGCCGGCGGCAAAGGTCGAGGCGATGCTGGGAGCCACGCTGCGGTGGCGCCAGGCGATCACCTTGCCGCTCTTGTCGAGGCCGGCTTCGATCCGTTCGACCGAGACGGTGTGCAGGAAGCCGTTGTGAACGTCGTCTTCCCGCGTCCACTGCACCTTCACCGGTGCGCCGAGCTCCTTCGACAGCAAGGCGGCCTCGAGCGCAAAGTCACATTTCGACTTGCGGCCGAACCCGCCGCCGAGCAGCGTCACGTTGACGGTGACGTTGCCTTCGGGGATGCCCAGCGTCTTGGCGACGTCCTCGCGGGTGCCGCCAGGGCTCTGCACTGGCGCCCAGATCTCCGCCTTGTCGCCCTTGACGTCTGCCACAGCCACCGGCGGCTCCATGGCGACATGGGCGAGATGCGGGATGTAGTACTCGCCGACGATCACCTTGTCGGCGCCCTTCAGGGCAGCGTCCGCATCGCCCTCCTTGCGCAGGACGAGGCCGGGCTTGCGCGAGGCTTCCTCCAGCTCTTTGCGATAGGCGACAGAGTCGTATTTGCCGTTGGGGCCGTCGTCCCAGACCAGCTTCAGTGCGTCGCGGCCCTTGATCGCCGCGCCGGTGTTGCGCGCGATCACGGCGACGCCGCCGAGCGGCTGGAACTTCGACGGCCACGGCCAGCCGCGCACCTGCATGACCTTCTCGACGCCGGGGACCTTCAGCGCCGCATCGGGATCGAACGAGACCAGCTTGCCGCCCGTCACCGGCGGGCGCGCGATCACCGCATACTTCATGTTGGGCAAGCGGACGTCCGCGCCGTAACGCGCCTTGCCGGTGGTGATGTCGTGGAGATCGACGATGCTGACCTCGCCCTTGCCGAGATAGCGGAAGTCCTTGGGATCCTTCAGCTTGAGGCCTTCGATAGCAGGCACCGATTCCTTGGCCGCGTCTGCTGCGAGCTCGCCGAAGCCCAGCTTGCGGCCGCTGGCACTGTGGACGACCTCGTGGTTGACCGCCTTGACCTCGGTCGCCGGTACGCCCCAGCGTTTGGCCGCGGCCTGCTCCAGCATGGCGCGGGCGGAGGCGCCGATCTGGCGCATCGGCATCAGATAGTGCCGCGTGCTGCGCGAGCCGTCGGTGTCCTGGTTGCCGAACTTGACCTCGTCGCCATGGGCCTGCTGCACCTTGACCCTGGACCAGTCGGCTTCCATCTCCTCGGCCACGATCAGCGGCAGGCTGGTGCGCACGCCGGTGCCCATTTCCGAACGGTGCCCAATGATGGTGACGATGCCGTCGGGCGCGACCGAAACGAACACGCGCGGATCGACCACGACGCCGTGTGGCATCTTGCCGGCGCCGGTCTCATAGGCGAGCGCCTGGCGCGACATCACGGGGGCGGCGAGCACGAAGCCACCGGTGACGCCGAGCCCCTTCAGGATGCTGCGGCGCGAAACCTTCTCGACCCTGATCTGCTTCTCGAAACCGCGAAGCCTGCGGGGATTGTCGATGAAATTCATGTCACACTCCCGTCGATGCGAGATGGACGGCGTTCTCGATGCGCTGGTAGCAGCCGCAACGGCATATGTTGCCGGACATCGCCTCGCGGATCTGGTCGTGCGAGGGCTTGGGGTTGTCCATCAGGAGGGCTGCCGCCTGCATGATCTGGCCGGCCTGGCAGAAGCCGCATTGGGGCACGTTGACCTGGCGCCAGGCCTTCTGCACCGGGTGGTCGCCGTTGGGGTGCAATCCCTCGATCGTGGTGACCTCGCGTCCGGCGACGTCGTTGATCGACGTGATGCAGGCGCGAACCGCTTCCTTGTCGACGATGACGGTGCAGGCACCGCACAGGGCCTGGCCGCAGCCGTATTTGGTGCCGGTCAGCCCGGCCTCGTCACGCAGGAACCAGAGTAGCGGGAGATCCGGGTCGCCGTCCCAGCTCTGTTCCTGGCCGTTGATCTTCACCTTGATCATGATCGTCCCTCGCTCTTCATAAGCATGCCAAATTCAGAGTCCGCCGCCGGTCGGCGACGGTTGTTGCGTCGTTTCGCCAGGTCCCGCCGTTATCCCGCACGGGCAAATCCCGAAGGGGAGCAGGAACGCCAATGGCGATGTCTGGATGTGCTCGATACCTCCCGTTTTGTTCTTAATTGATTGTGTTTCGTGCGGCATCGTGACGGCGCGATCGTAGCAGAGACCGCTCCGGCTCGGCATTCACAGCCGAGTGTTCTCACCGGGAAAAGATTGCATCGATGGTTTGTCAAAAGCAGGGCGCGGCATCGCGCCGCGTGCTGCGCGAAAGGGGCCCAAACAGAAAAGCTTCGTCCGCCAGGAAGACTGCACGGACGAAGCAGGAGGCCTCAGTCGAGGGAGGGAGAAACGCAAGTGCCGCGAACTTCAAGCAGGAAGCGGACGGCCCCTGCGCAGTCATTCAGAAGACCAGGACTGAGGATTTGGTGGCCCTCACTACGGTGCCGAAGCGGCGGCATCGCCGCGGGGGTCCCGGAACGGGACCTGTGCGGCTCGCCGGCGGCGATAGGCAGCCAGCGAGCCGAAGAAAGAAGGTCTGGGCCTAAGGCTCGCGGCCCAGCCAGGGACTTCCTAGGCGGCCTTGGCTTTCGCCACATGGGTCGCGATCGCGTCCATCAGTGCCGGCGACAGGCAGTCATAGGGCTCGAGCCCGATCTCCTTCAGCCGCGATCGGATGCCGGCCATCTGCTCCGGCTTCACCCCCGATTCGATCACCGAGGAGACGAAGGCGGCGAATTGCGGCGCCTGCGAGCCCTGCTCCTGGAACAATTCGGGATGGATGAAGTCGAGGCCGTAGAACGGATGGTTCTTGTTCTCGATGCGGCCGTACATGTGGGTGCCGCAGGCCTTGCAGGCGTGGCGCTGGATCACCGCGGAGGGGTCGACGATCTGCAGCTTGTCGCCGTTCTCCAGCACGGTGACGTTCTGGCGCGGTACCACGGCGACGACGGAGAAGGTCGCGCCCTGCGGCTTCCAGCACTTGGTGCAGCCACAGGCGTGGTTGTGTGCGACGTCGCCCTTGATGCCGACCTTGACCGGATGGTCCTTGCATTTGCAGACCAGCGTGCCGCCGGCGAAGGTGCCGCTGCCCTGCTTGATGCCGTTGTCGATCGATGGATGGAGTGCAACAGTCATGGGTCGATCCTCCTTGGTGTGATGGCTGTGAGCTAGAACACGACGACGGAACGGATGGATTTGCCCTCGTGCATGAGGTCAAAACCTTTGTTGATCTCCTCGAGCTTGAGCACATGGGTGATCATCGGATCGATCTGGATCTTTCCGTTCATGTACCAGTCGACGATCTTCGGCACGTCGGTGCGGCCGCGCGCGCCGCCGAAGGCGGTACCGCGCCAGTTGCGCCCGGTGACGAGCTGGAACGGGCGGGTGGAAATCTCCTTGCCAGCTTCGGCGACGCCGATGATGATCGAGGTGCCCCAGCCGCGATGGCAGGCTTCCAGCGCCTGGCGCATCACAGTGGTGTTGCCGGTGCAGTCGAACGTGTAGTCCGCACCGCCGTCGGTGAGGCCGACGAGGTGCTGGACGATGTCGCCGGTGACCTTCTTCGGGTTGACGAAGTGGGTCATGCCGAACCGCTTGCCCCACTCCTCCTTGGAATCGTTGATGTCGACGCCGATGATCTTGTCGGCGCCGGCCATCCTGGCGCCCTGGATCACGTTGAGGCCGATGCCACCGAGGCCGAACACGACCACGTTGGCGCCCGGCTCGACCTTGGCGGTGTTGACGACGGCGCCGACGCCTGTGGTGACGCCGCAGCCGATGTAGCAGCTCTTGTCGAACGGCGCGTCCTCGCGGATCTTGGCAACCGCGATCTCGGGCAGCACGGTGAAGTTCGAGAAGGTCGAGCAGCCCATGTAGTGGTAGATCGGCTTGCCCTTGTAGGAGAAACGGCTGGTACCGTCGGGCATTACGCCCTTGCCCTGCGTCGCGCGGATCGCGGTGCAGAGATTGGTCTTCTGGCTGAGGCAGCTTTTGCACTGCCGGCATTCCGGCGTGTAGAGCGGGATGACGTGATCACCCGGCTTCACCGAGGTCACGCCCGGACCGATCTCGCGGATGATGCCCGCCCCCTCATGTCCGAGGATCGACGGGAAAATTCCCTCGCTGTCGAAGCCGTCGAGCGTGTAGGCGTCGGTATGGCAGATGCCCGTGGCCTTGATCTCGACCAGGACTTCACCGGCCTTCGGACCTTCCAGATCGACCTCGACGATCTCGAGCGGCTTCTTCGCCTCGAAGGCGACCGCGGCACGTGTCTTCATCGTAAAACTCCTCAGATTTTCGAAAGGACGCCCAGGACCAAGTATCGGTGGGCTTCCAAACGTTCACTTCTTGCCCATGCACGAGTCTTCGTTCTTGGTGTAGGCGGCGTTCTTGTCCTCGTGCTTGCTCGGTCGGGCGCGGCCCCAGGCCTCGTTGGAGCGGGCCCGCAGATAGACGTAGAGATCGTCCATGTAGCAGGCGACGTTCGGGTTGTCGCCGAAGGCCGGCATCACGTTCTCTGCGGCAGTTGAGACATTCTTGCGGCCCGAGGCGACGACGCCCAGAAAATCGGCGTAGCTCATCGTCTTGAGCGAATCCTTCAGCGCCGGCGCGTAGGTCGAACCCATTCCGTCCGGGCCATGACAGACATGGCAGTCCGAGTGATAGCGGCGGTATCCCGAATAGGTGTACCAGTCCACGGATCCTTCGGTGATCTTGTAGGTCGGGTTTCCTTCCTTATCGAGCCATTCACCAGTGTCGTTCTGCTTGACGGCAGTCGGATCGCCCGAGCCGTCCGCAACAGCAATTCCTCCGGACGCAACCAAGACCATCGCAGCGATGAGAGAGCGGATTTTACGCAAGAGATTTTTCCTCGAGGAGCCCGGGGGGAGACGAGCCGGCGCGTGGAGGTTATCCACGCGCCGGAGCGATGCTGATAGGCCTAGTTCGGCAGCGAGAACACGGTCAGCGTACCGCCGAGTGCCGTGTAGTTGCTGAGGGCCGCGTAGCCGCCGACTGCGCCGAGGCCGGCCGTCGGATCGGTCAGACCTGCCGCCAGACCGATACCGGCCCAGCCACCAACGCCGGAGAGCACGGCGACGTACTGCTTGCCGCCGTTCTCATAGGTGGTGACGTTGCCGATGATGCCGGAGGGAGTCTTGAACTTGTAGAGCTCCTTGCCGGACTTGGCATCGACCGCCTTCAGGTAGCCTTCGAGCGTGCCGTAGAACACCACGCCGCCGGCGGTTGCGAGCGCACCGGACCAGACCGAGAACTGCTCCTTGTTCGACCAGACGATCTTGCCGGTCTTGCCGTCCCAGGCGATGAAGTTGCCCATGTGGCTCTCACCCGGGGGCGGATACATCGAGAGCGTCGCGCCCACATAAGGCTGGCCCGCGGTGTAGCTCACCTTGAACGGCTCGTAGTCCATGCAGACGTGGTTGGTCGGAACGTAGAACAGCTGCGTGTCCGGCGAGTAGGCCGCCGGCTGCTCGTCCTTGGTGCCGAGCGCGGCCGGGCAGATGCCCTTCACGTTGACGTCCTCGCCCGCCTTGTCGGTCGAAGCTGCGTCGAGCACCTTCGGACGGCCGTAGGTCGGCGAGTTCTTGTCCATGTCGACGCCGGAGGTCCAGTTCACCTTCGGATCGTACTTCTCGGCAACAAGCAGTTCGCCGGTGGCGCGGTCCATGGTGTAGGCGAGACCGTTGCGGTCGAAATGGGTCAGCAGCTTGCGCGGCTGGCCGTTGATCGACTGATCCGAGAGGATCATCTCGTTGACGCCGTCATAGTCCCATTCGTCGTGGGGCGTCATCTGATAGACCCACTTGGCGACGCCGGTGTCCGGGTTGCGCGCCCAGATCGTCATCGACCATTTGTTGTCGCCGGGACGCTGCTTCGGATTCCAGGTCGAGGGATTGCCCGATCCGTAATAGACGAGGTTCAGTTCTGGGTCGTAGGAGATCCAGCCCCAGGTAGCGCCGCCGCCGATCTTCCACTGATCACCCTGCCAGGTCTTGAGGCTGGAGTCCTTGCCGATCGGCTTGCCGAGCGCGGTGGTCTTCTCGGCGTCGACCAGAAGCTGGTTGTCCGGCCCTTCCGAATATCCGCGCCAGGCCAGCTTGCCCGTCTTGATGTCGTAGGCCGACATATGAGCCTGGACGCCGAACTCGCCGCCGGAGATGCCGATCAGCACCTTGTCCTTGATGACCATGGGCGCCGACGTGCCGGTCTCGCCCTTGCTGGGATCGCCATTCTTGGCGGACCATGCAACCTGACCGGTCTTGGCATCGAGCGCGACCAGGGTCGTGTCGGCCTGATGCAGGAAGATCTTGCCATCGCCGTAGGCGAGGCCACGGTTGACCGTGTCGCAGCACATCACCGGGATGACGTTCGGATCCTGCTTCGGCTCGTACTTCCAGACGATCTTGTTCTCCTGCGAAAGGTCAATGGCATAGACCTTATTCGGGAACGGCGTGTGGACGTACATGATGTTGCCGATGATCAGCGGGCCGCCTTCATGGCCGCGCAGCACGCCGGTCGAGAAGGTCCAGGCAACCTGGAGCTTGCCCACGTTCTGCGCGTTGATCTGGTTGAG
This sequence comes from Bradyrhizobium sp. CCBAU 53415, assembly GCF_028128735.1. Classification (NCBI taxonomy): domain Bacteria; kingdom Pseudomonadati; phylum Pseudomonadota; class Alphaproteobacteria; order Hyphomicrobiales; family Nitrobacteraceae; genus Bradyrhizobium; species Bradyrhizobium sp. CCBAU 53415. The sequence continues at coordinate 715,645 of NZ_LBJF01000001.1, forward strand.
CTTGGAATAGCGGGTATTGGCATAGTCGCCGGTCGGCATAACCCAGTCTTTCGGGTTCTGCGACATCTTGATCAGCTCGTCATTGGCTGAGGCGCCCCCGACGGCGAGAGCCGCCGCGGAGCCGAGAAAGGTCGCCAGTAGCACCTTGCGCATAGTCATTCCTCCGTTGGTCTCGTTTATTGTTTCCGAAGCATTACCGATTCACCGGGCTTCTCTCCGGCGTCTGCTCGTGCAGGGCGGTCACGATTGGGACCAGAAACGATGCTGTGCTGTTTCCTCCTCCTGATGAGGGCCACGGGTCCACGTGCAGGAGCGGCCCGTCCTTGTTGTTCCTGCCGCAATCCCTAACGACTTCGGCAACGGGAAACTTGCCCAAGAGAGAAGCCAGTTTGCTCGACAGCGCACGAGGGTAAAGATTTTGATTTTGCAGTAGCGAATTCAGCGGCTTCGGCGCTGCGCCGTGCGGAAGCTCAGCGCTCAGGTTCCCCTTGACGGCCGTGCAACTAAGGCGGAGGATTGTACCCAAGGGTGGCAATGGAACGATGGCGCCTTGTTCCACAAGATCGCTCGATTTCGAGGTAAACGTCACGCAATCACGGCTGAGGGCTCCGGCAGCGCTGGTCGCGATTCGCGTCGAATCTCCCGATCAAACCAGTGGCTGGATTAATGTCCGACACAATTCACACGCTCTCGACGACCGGATTGACGCCGAAGCGGCAGATCCAGAGCTGGATCGACGGGCTGACGAGCCTGTGTGGGCATTTCGACGTCGATCCGCTGGAGGCGTCCTCGCTCGAAGGTCGCATCGACTACACCAGCGTCTCGCGCCTGAAGCTCTGCCAGATCGAGGTGAGCCAGCATCGCATCGCGCACACGCTGGCGCGAGCCAAGGCCAACGAACACCCCTACATCAAGATCCACTTCCAGACCTACGGGGTGTCCTATTTCGAACAAGAAGGCCGCCACATCGAAATCAACCCCGGCGACATCATCGCCTACGACGTCTCCTGCCCGCATTCGATCATCAGCCCCGCGTTCACGCGTCACGACGTGGTGATCGTGCCGAAGGCGCTGCTGCGCGATCGCGGATTCCCGTCGCAGCGGATGCCCGCCTGCAAGCTGTCGTCGAAGACAGGTACGGGGCGTATCGCCCATGATTTCGTCCACGCGACCTTCGACGAGGCGGCAAAGCTGTCGGCCAACAGCGCGGTCGGCGTCGCCGATTCGCTGATTGATCTGTTGCTGTTGCCGCTGCGGGAGGCCGATACGATGTTCGATCGTGTCGGGCCCGAAGCGATGTATGTGCGCGCGCAGTTCTTCATCCGCGAGCACTTGCGCGATCCGGATCTGTGCATCGACCAGATCTCGGCCGAGCTCGGCTGCTCCAAACGATATCTTCACATGTTGTTCTCGGAGCGCGGCACGACGGTGAGCGACTACATCTGGCAGGCGCGGTTGCAGAACTGCCGCCAGGAGCTCGAGGCCCACGCCGGCAAGACCATCACCGACGTCGCGTTCTCCTGGGGTTTCTCCAGCTCATCGCATTTCAGCCGGGTGTTCCGGAAATATTTCGGCGTGGTGCCGTCCTCGATCCACAAGGCGCAGCAGGGCACGGCGAGTTCGAACGAGCACTAGACGTTTTCGAGCGAATGCCCCCAAAGCATCATCCGGAAAGGCGCGCAGCGGTTTTCCCTCGCGACAAACGCGGAACGCGTTTGCGCGGAGATCATGCTCAAACCGCAACCTTGAGCGCGATGACAATTGTCCTAACGTTCAGGCCGGCTCGAGGCCGAGCGACCGTGCGCTCTCGATCCGGATCGGCAGCTCACGCTGGTACAGCGCATTGGTTTCCTTGAAGCCAATTGCCGGTTCGAGCACGAAGGTGGCGAGAACCTCCTTCATGGCCGCCAGGCGAGACAGATTGGCGTCACCGCTGAATGATTTTCGTCCAGACGTCGCCCAGGATCGCGGGCTCGCGTGGCGGCAGATAGGTTAGGCCGGCCTGCCTGCCGAATTCGGCGATCTTGCCTTCGGCGGCAAGCTGGCCCAGCGCCTTGTTGACGGTCTCGATCAGCGCGCCATCGCTGGCGAGCCCGACATAGCCGCGATTGGCGCCGATCGGATAATAGTAGCCGGAGGCTGTAATCGACGTGTCGGGGTGCGCGGCGCGATGGGCGTCGAAGCGCGCAAGATCGATCAGCGTCGCGTCATGGTCGCCACGCTGGAGCCCGCCCAGGAGATCGTCGCGGCCGGGGACGAGATGAGTGATGCTGTCGATCAGTCGGCCCTTGTCGAAGGTCATCAGGATGGCGTCGCCGAGCGACCCGCTTTCGATGACGAGACGAAGGCCGGCGAGATCGCCGATGTCGCCGATCTTGCGGCCGCGGGCCTTCGGCCCGAGCACCACCGTCATCGGCGAATAGACGTAAGGCCGGCTCGGCGCGAGCACGCCCAGCGGGACGCGGCGCCGCCGATCGTCACGCGTGGCCCCGGCGAAATCCGGCAAGCGCGCCGTCTTCATCCCGGGCACGACGAGCGAATCCTGCGTCAGTGCGTAGCCGCCGACGAGCGAGCAGCGCCCATCCGAGAGCAGCGCGTTGGCCTCGAGCTGCGGGCTCGAATCCTCGTCCAGCCTGCTCTCGAACCACTGGATCGCCAGCGGCCGTCCGAGCCGCTCCGCCATCGCCTTTGCCAGCAGCACGTCGAAGCCGGCATCCGGCTTGCCGCGGTGGTGCATCGAGAGCGGCGGCCGGTCCTCGTCGAGACAGATCTTCAGGGGATCGTCGGCCGCAAGAGCGACCGACGCCATCGTGGAGAGAAAGGCCGCAACGCTCCACGCAATGTGCCGGCCCCTCATGGCTTCCTCCGGCTGGAGATGAAGGCCCAGAGATCCCCAATCTGGTCGTCGCTGAGGATGTCGCCCCAGGGCGGCATCCTGTTGTTCTTGCCGTTCTTGACCGTGGTGACGAAGCGCGTCCTGTCGTCCGGGAAGACGCGCAGGTCCGGCGTGATGGTGCCGGAGTTCATCAGGTTGGGGCCATGGCAGTGTGAGCATTTCTCGGCATAGGTCGACTTGCCGTGGTCGATCTGCGCCTGCAGGGGATTTCCGGTTGCGTCATCCGCGGCGCGAACGGTCGCCGCAAGCGCGACCGTCAGCACCGCGACGGTGGCGATCGTCGCCACCGTCCTGTGCAATACTTCTCTCAGCATCGTGCCGTGGCTATTGCTTGACCGCAAAGACCCACAGCGAGCCGCCGGGCGGCACCTTGGCAAGCCGCTCGTCGCCGGAGAACAACGAGTAGACGCCGCCATAGCCGCTCGTCACCGCGACGTACTGCACGCCATCCTGCTGCCAGGTCACCGGCTGTCCCTCGATGCCCGACCCGGTCTGGAACTGCCAGAGCTTCTTGCCGGTGTCGGCGTCGAAGGCCTCGAACTCGCCGGTCAGTGCGCCCGAGAACACGACGCCGCCGGCCGTCGACAGCACGCCCGAGAAGCGCGGAATGTCGCTCGGCGCTTCCCACTTCGACTTGCCGGTCATGGGGTCGATGGCCTTGAGGTGACCGCGCGGGCCATCGCCGAACTCCCAGGGGTCGGTCAGGTCCATGCCGAGATACCACTCACCCTGCTTGAAGGTGACGGGCTCGGCCTTGTACTTGCCGCCGAAGTTGAGCGTGTTGGCGTAGGCCAATCCGGTCTGCGGATTGAACGACATCGGCTCCCAGTTCTTGCCGCCGAGGATCGACGGGTAGACCGTCACCTTCTTGCCCTCGCGCGCATCCTTCGCGACGTCGGTCTCGATCGGACGTCCGGTCTTCATGTCGATGCCGGTCGCCCAATTGACCTTCACGTAAGGATTCGCCGCCAGCAGCTTTCCGTTGGTGCGGTCGAGCACGTAGAAGAAGCCGTTGCGGTTGGCGTCCATCAGCACCTTGGTCGGCTTGCCCTCGATCGTCATGTCGGCGAGGACCATCTCGGCCACGGCGTCGTAGTCGAACGGATTGTTCGGCGAGAACTGATAGTGCCACTTGATCTTGCCGGTCTTGGGATCCATCGCCAGCACGGAGCAAGTGTAGAGGTTGTCGCCGGGGCGGACCGCCGAATTGAACGGCCCGGGATTGCCGATACCCCAATAGACCGTGTTCAGCTCGGGGTCGTAAGAGCCCGTGATCCAGGTCGAGCCGCCGCCGAGCTTCCAGGTGTCGCCTTTCCAGGTGTCGCCGCCGGGCTCGTCCGGCGAGGGGATCGAGTGGGTGCGCCACAGATGCTTGCCCGTCGCCGGATCCCAGCCGTCGATGAAGCCGCGGGTGCCGAATTCGGCGCCGGAGATGCCGGTGATGACGACGCCGTCCGCGACCAGCGGCGCCACCGTCATCGAATAGCCTTCCTTGATGTCGGCCGCTTTCTGCCGCCACAGCTCCTTGCCGTTCTTGGCATCGAGCGCGATCACGTTCGCGTCGAGGGTGGTGCGGAATACCTTGCCGTCATACAGCGCGGCGCCGCGATTGATGATGCCGCAGCAGACGATGCGCGGCGTCTCGGCGGGATATTCGACCTTGGTCTTCCAGATCTGCTTGCCGGTCTTGGCGTCGACCGCCATGGTCGCGTTGTGCGAGGTCACGTAGATCACGCCCTGGTACACCAGCGGCTGCGATTCCTCGCTTCGATCGTCGTTGAAGGAGTAGTTCCAGACCGGGACGAGGTTCTTGACGGTGTCCTTGTTGATCTGGTTCAGCGTCGAGAAGCGCTGGAGATTGTAGCCCATTCCGTAATTGAGAACGTTCGACGTGTCGGTCGCGCCCTTGACCAGCTGATCGGTGGTTTGTGCATTTGCACAGGTTGACGCAAGCATGACGAGGCTCGCGGCCATCGCAAAGCGTTTCATCCGTTCCTCCCAATATGCGCGCCTTTTGACGCTGCGACTGCAACACTCGGCCTGAAAGCAAAACACGTCAATACGAAAGTCGTGAGCGTCGTGCCGATATGGTTGGACGCGGTGCCGGTCACCCGACGGAAACCTGACGCAAGCAACTCCTACTTGTGCGGAGACGCTGATAAAATTCCGCGGCACGAAGCAGTCTCGGGCGCAGGTCGCGGGGCGCATGGCCGGGTTGTCCCGGGTTGTGGCCCGCGCAAGTTGCAGGTCCAGACTTGAACCGAGGCTCGCTTGTGGATTTATGTCGTTCCTGTCCCCACCGATCGGGGCTCTTCGTCAGGGAGGTCCAGATGATTTCGCGTCGTTCAATTGCTCTTGCGCTTACGATTGCATTGTCAGCCGGTCCGACGTGGTCGGCCTCCGGCAACGCGGTCAAGTTGTTCGACACCGACAATGACGGCACGCTCGATCTTGCCGAGGTGAAGAAGGCGGCCGCCGCATTGTTCACAAAGCTCGATCCCGATCACGACGGCACGCTTGATGCACGCGAATTGCGTGGGCGGTTGACGGCAAAGGAGCTCGCCGCCGCAGATCCCGACCGCGACGGGACACTTACGCTCGACGAATATCTGTCCGTGGTCGAGCAGCGCTTCAACGCTGCGAATCCCGACAGGGATGGAACGCTGGATGCGAAGGAGCTGAATTCGCGCGCCGGCCGCTCGCTGCTGCGATTGTTGCGGTGAGCGCCGCAATCGGAACGGACATGCCGAGGGCAGCGTTTGCGATGATTCCGGCCTGACGCTCGGGGCCCGCGCAACATCCGCCCACCAGCACGATAAATCGTCCTGGTGGGCGAAACCGCGGCTTCCTCCGAGGATGCGCAGCGGCAAATGCAGAGTGAGCCGGCGGCGGCCCGGCGTGCCGAAGTTGCCAGGCCGAACGCCGCAATGGCCGAGAAGGGCTGCTGACGGCGCCGTTGTCGATTCGAAGTGCGGTGCATCGCACAAGGTGCTGTTTCCCGGGTCTCGTTTGACCAAGAGGGAACTGGCTTTGTCCGAGAGTGAAATGCAGCCGCGAAGAATCGACGCTGACGGTCGCGGGAGTCGAATCGAGGCTTGAACTGCACCTGACGCAGCCCTAGGTTTTGCGCCGCGCGATGTCGCGCTCAACACCTTGGGAGACCCGAATGGCTTGGAAAGCTCCGAAGATCGTGGAAGTGCCGGTCGGCATGGAAATCAACATGTACGCCTGCGCTTCGCGCAAGTAAGATCGACGACCTGCGGCGGCTTCGATGGCGAATGCGGTCGAAGCCGCGGCAGTGTCGGACTTCGGCCTGGCCTCGTCGTGCTCCGTGCTTCCTCCGTGCTTCGCGAGTGACGCCGAGCTGCGCGTGTGCAGGCTTCAATCCTCTCCCATCAAAATCTCGACCGCGCTCCGCGGCGGTGTGTTACGCTGACGCTCGTCAGCGCTGCCGCCGCATCCACGGCGGCGTGCGCCTTCGGGACAAGGGATGCGCGGCAAAGCCTTTAAGTCTTGGATGGTGATCGGGTGCGCGATTGCGCTCGCACCGGCGCGCACCAGCGCCGAAGAAGGTTTTGATACCGAGCACATTTTCGGCTTCATGATCGGCACCGATGTCGGCAATGCCGGCGAGCGCGAATTCCAGACCCAGACGACGGGGCGCTTCGGCAAGGGCGGAGGGGCCTATCGCGCCCTCGATCACGAGGTCGAGATCGAGGTGGTGCCGCTGCCGAATTTTCGTGTCGAGGTCGGCGGCACCGCCAGCTTGCACGACATCACCGGCGTCCCTGAAATCGACGACCGCCGCCAGTTCAGCTTCCAGGGCGCCTCGCTCGACCTGCGCTATCGGCTGCTGGATCGCAACCGCGCGCCGTTTGGCCTCACCGTCGCTGCCGAACTGCACGGAGACCGGATCGACGAGACCAGCGGCGCGAAAGGGCAGATGTACGGCACCGAGTTCACGCTGGCCCTCGACCGCGAACTCATCCCGAACTTCGCCATCGGCGCCGTCAACCTGATCTATCAACCGGAATGGGCGCGCTTCGAGGTTGGAGGGGTATCCGAGAAGAGTTCAACGATCGGCGCGGCGTTTGCCGGCCTGGTGCGCGTGCGGCCGAATGTGCTGCTCGGTGGGGAGTTGCGCTATTTCCGGCAGTATGAGGGGATCGGCCTTGGCGAGTTTTCAGGCCAGGCCCTGTTCGTCGGCCCCACCGCCTATTTCCAGCTGTCCGAGCGCTCGCGGCTGACCTTGAGCTGGAGCATGCAGGCTTGGGGACGTCCGGTCGGATCGAGCGCCAATCTCGACCTCGTGAATTTCGAGCGGCACCAGGCCCGGATGGTGTTCGGGATCAACTTCTAGCTGCGGGTCGTGATCCCCGGGCGTGTCCTGACTTGTCCCGGCCATGACGATGTGGCGGCTTCGGCGTTTTGCTTCGCCACAACAGCGAGGGGGAGGTGAGATAGTTCCCACTGCATTCCTCACCCGCTTGAAACTTCCCCCTCCTTGGCACGTAATCTTTCGTGCTAACCTCCATTGCCCCTTGCGAGAGGATCCCGGCATGAACCCGATTGACCTGGTGGTGACTGTGTGTGCGGTGCTCTCGCCGGCGACCTGCGAGGAGCAGCACCTGGTGTTCAACTATTTCGGGTCGCCGCGGCAATGTGTGATGGCCGCGCCGCCCTATATCGCGCAATGGGTCGGCGAGCATCCGAAATGGCACGCGGTGCGGTGGCGCTGCGAATATCCGCACACGCATGACAAGGCGTGAGCGGCGGCGCTACTTGGTGCAATCCTTCAAATCCTTGTCGGCGATTGAGAACACCGCGTCGGCCCTGATCTCGATGCTGCGGACGATGCACTGCCGGCCGTTGGGATAGCTTACCCTGGCGTCGTAATGGCCCGGCTCGACGCCGTTGATGCGCAGCCGCTCGTCGTGGTCGACCTCCTTGTCCTTGTCGTTCAAGCATTGGTTCGGACCCCAATCGGTCCTGCCAGCGGGAGCGAGCTGGAAGCCGGAGATGGTTTCGGTCGTCAGATTCCAGAGCCGGATTCCCTTGCCCTTGGCCTGCGCGGCGGCCTCGCCGGCAAGCGTCAGCGACGCGATCAATGCCAGAACCCAACGCATCAAGAAGTCCTCCCAAAGGCGCGCCGTCATTCCCTGATCAGGCGTTCGCGGTTCCTTGCCTTGTCGAAATTCTTGGCGCGGTCAAGGCCGTTCGGCGCGATCAGCTTGGCGGAGGCGAGATCGGCGCCGTCGAAATCGGCGTCGATGACGATGGCGCCGGTCAGATCGGCTCCGCCGAGTTGGGCGTTCTTCAGCGATGCACCGCTCAGGTCGGCGCTCCTGAGGACCGCGAATTCGAGGTCGACGCGTGACAAATCGGCGTTGCGCGCGTTCAGCCGTTCCAGGTTGGCGGATCGCAGCACCGCGCGGATCAGCCCCATCGACTGGTTGCGCATATCGGCGCCAAGCTTCGCGTCCGCGATCGAGGCGCCGACCATGCTTGCGCCGGTGAGATCGGCCGCGATGCGCGCTCCCGACAGGTTCGCGCCGTCGAGACGTGCGCGGGCCATTTGCGACGCGAACAGATTGGCTCCCTTCAGGCTTGCGCCGGTAAGATCCGCATCCAGCAGCCACGCCTGATCGAGGATTGCACGGTCAAGCCTGGCGTCTCGGAGTATCGTCCTGTTGAGCCGCGCGGCGCGGAGAACCGCGTCGGACAGGTCCAGGCCCGAGAGATCGAGGCCCGACAGGCGTTTGCCGGTGAAATCGGCGGGCTGGGCAGCACTGGCTTTGGCCAGCACCGCCTCGACCTCTGGCCTGGTCATTTCGGCCGAGACCATCGCGGGGGAGGTGAGGTCGACGTCACGCATCATGTCCTGCGCGCCCGCCGTCATGGTGACGAGTGCAAGACCAAGCGTTGCAAGCGTTGAGAGGGCGAGCGTCCGCGTCATCATCAACTCCGCCGCCGGCCTTTCTAGCACGTCCGCCAGGCGACCGGCTATGAGATATCTCGTTCGACGCGGTTGCCTTGAGTTCGTTGGGCGAGGCCGGCCTTGATCGCCGCAATCTCGGCCTCGCCGCGTGTGTCACGCGGGACGTCGATAGGCACTTCCGCCACGATCCGCGCTGGCCGGGGCGACAGGAAGAACAGCCGATCGCCCAGCCGCACTGCGTCGTCCAGGCTGTGCGTCACCAAAAGCGTCATCACCGGCCGGCTCGCGACGAGCGTCGCAATCTCATCGCGCAGGCGTCCAGCGAGAGCGTCATCGAGCGATGCCAGCGGTTCGTCGAGCACCAAAATATCCGGCTCGACGGCAAAGGCGCGGGCCAGCGCGACGCGCCGGGCAAGGCCCAGCGACAATTCGCCCGGGAAATGGCTGCGATGCGCGTCCAGCTCCAGGATTTTGAACAGCTCCGACAGCTTGGCGTCGGTGACGTCGGGTGCAGCGAGCCGCACGTTCTGCTCGACCGAGCGCCACGGCAGCAGCCGCGGCTCCTGGAACACCATGCCAATCCGCGCCTCCGGCGGTCGCGCGACGTGGCCTGCAAAGTCATGGTCCAATCCCAGGATGATGCGCAGCATCGTGCTCTTGCCGCAGCCGGACGGTCCGATCAGCACGCCGACCTCGCCGGATTGAAGCGCGAATTGGACCGGCGCCAGCACCTCGTGCATTCCGCCCGCGGCACTTCTGAAGGTCTTGCCTTTGATCTCGACCTCAAGCCGCACGGGGGCGCCACCTGTTTGCGCGGGCTTCGAACGGCTGCACCAGCACGGTTTCGATGACGAGCACGACGGCGGCGAAGGTCAGGGAATAGGCCAGCAGCCGCGGCGTGTCGAACAGCTGGAAGGCGACGCCGATCTCGAAGCCGACGCCGTTGGGCCGTCCCAGCAGTTCGGCGACCAGCACGATCTTCCACACCAGCGATAGTCCCGAGCGGGCCGAGGCCGCGATATAGGGCGCAAGCTGCGGCAGCACGACGTGGCGGAACGCGCGCCAGCGCGGCATCGCGAACACGCTCGCCATCTCGTCGAGCGAGCGGTCGAGCGCGCGGGTGCCCTCGCGCAAGGTGACGATTGCGGTCGGCAGCTTGTTGATGGCAATCGCCGCAATCGCGGCGGCTTCAGTGAGCCCTGCCCAGATATAGGCCAGCACGATCACGACCAATGCGGGGAGATTGAGCAGCAGGATCAGCCAGGGATCGCCGAGCCGGTCGGCGAGCTTCACCCGACCCATCAGGTAGCCGGTCGCGCTGCCGAGCGACATCGCCAGCACGAAGGCGAGCGTGACGCGTGCCAGTGTGGCGCCGAGATGCAGGAACAGCGCCCCGGACGAAGCTTCCGCGATCATCACCTGGAGCACGGCCGGCGGGGAGGGCAGCTTCGCGCCGCCGGCGAACAACGCGGCGATCCACCAGATTGCGAGGAACAGGGCGAACGAGAGAAGACGCAGCAACTCAGTCTCCGGGGACTGCGTGATAGAAGGTGCCGGGATCGAGTTCGGCCGCCGGGCCAACGAGATCGCGGCCGCCGATCTCGGCCAGCACGCGGTAGAGCACGCGTGCGTCCTTTTCCTCTTCATCGATGCTTCGGCGCGGGATACCATCGCGATAGCGGTCGCGGTAGGTCTTGAGCATGGCCGGATCAGTGGTGCCCGTGAGCGGCGCGATCTGCTCCCAGGCCGCGTCCGAGGTCACCAGCAACTGCTTGGCCTTGCGGGTCATCGCGATGAAGCGCGCTATCGCCTCGCGATGGTTCGCCGCCCAGCTCTCGTCGAAGACATAGCCGACGGCCGAGACCGCGCCCTTGGCGCCGAGCTTCGGCAGGATGTCCTCGATGCCGGCAAGGCGGCGAAAACCCTTGGCCTCGAGCTGGGCGCAGAAATTCCAGAAATTGAGGCTTGCATCCATCTCGCCGTCGAGCGCCTTGGCGGCGATCAGGGGCGGCGCGCCGTAGACGATGGTTGCCTCCGACTTCAGGTCGATGCCGTCCTGCTTCATCCGCGCCTGGAGCAGCAGCCAGCTTTTGTCGATCGCCCCGCCGGCGACGGCGAGCTTGCGGCCCCTGAGGTCGGCGAGCGTCTTGATTGGAGAAGCCGCCGGCACCATCACCGCGCCCAGCGCGCTGGAATAAGGATAGAAAGTGAGCTTGGCGCCGAGCGCGCGTTCGCGCGACACCCACAGCCAGTCCGACAGGATGATGTCGGCGCTGCCGGCGCGCATCGCGATCTTGCCGGCCTCGGTGCTCGCGAGTTCGGTGACCTCGAGCGACAGGCCGGCCTCCCTATCGAGACCGCTCGCGCGGATCGCGGCCAGCTCCCAGGAGAATGTTCCGGTTTTCTGCACCGCAAGGCGGATCGTATCCGCGGCGCGGCCGGGCGCGGCTAGCGTCAGCGCCAGCATCGTCGCGAGCGCTACTGTTCGACCAAATGCCCTTGTCACGCCAAATGCTCTCATCGCCTTGTGAGCCGTTTCCTCTGACAGAGTGCTTTTCAGGACAATACGCATAGCATAGCCTCGGTCGCAACCAGCGGGAGGACGCGCATGAATCTGGCCGGACGGCTACGACCGATTGTCGCCGCATTGGCGGTGCTCGCTGCGACCGCGTGCGCGGCGCGGGCCGAGGAGGCCAATGATTATCCCACCTCGGCGCGCGCGGAGTACGTTTATGGCTGCATGAAGGCCAACGGCGAGACACGGGCTGCAATCGAGCAATGCTCCTGCTCGATCGACGTGGTGGCTTCGATCGTGCCCTACGCGCGCTATGTTACAGCCGAGACTGCGCTCAGCATGTCTCAGGTCCGCGGCAATCTCGGCGTCCAGTTCCGCACCTCGGAGCAGGCGAACTCGGCGGTGAATGATTTGAGGCGCGCCCAGGCGGAAGCCGAGGTGAGGTGTTTCTGATTTTGCACCGTCATTCCGGGGCGGCCCGTAGGACCGAACCCGGAATCTCGAGATTCCGGACTCGCGCTTTGCGCGCTCCGGAATGACGGCGTGACCATCAAGTCCCCGGCTTCTCCACGTCCCACTCGTTACGGAACACGTGCCCATCCGTGTCCTTCGCCTCGGCGCGAAAGCGCTTGGCCCCGTTGGACACGTAGGTGAAGCGCAGATTGGGATCTTCCGAGATCGAGATGCCGCCTTCCATCGACAGCACGGGGCTGTCGTCCTGCGTCAGCTTGAGCTGGTTGATGAAGAAGGCGGGAATATAGAGCTGCGTGACCTGGTCCATCTGGAGCCCGGAATTGTTGGGGTGGCCGATCATGATCTGCGCTTCGCGGACGCGGCTCGCCGGCGCCTCCTCGCGTGCGAACTGCCGGTAGCGCATCTGGCCGAGCCGGTTCCGGGCTTCCTCGACGTTCTTTCCTGCCGGCGCCGAGCAGCCGCCGGACGCCTTCACGTAAGTCTTGGACACATAGAGCTGGCCGTCGCTAAGCTCGGCGACCGCGTGGACATCGGTGTAGTTGTTGACGCGCACGCGTGTGGAGATCTCCGTGACATTGGCGTCCGGCCCGAGCTCGAACCGCGCCGCCATCGGCGCGGGATTGCGATCGATCACCAGCGTGATCGAACGGATGCGCCGCGCATCGCCGGGCGACAGCTTGCTGCGCAAGGTCACCGGCACGATGGCCGCGTCCTCGGCGCGATACGGCATCTCGATGCCGATGACGGCGCTGCCGTCATTCATCGGACGGTTGCTGAATATGTCCTGCACCAGGCCGGGCCAGGGATCGTAGGCCTCTTCCGCCTGTGCCGGCATGGCGAAAGCGAGGCCGAGCAGGAGCGCGGTGAGAGTGAGGCGGCGTGTGCATCCCGTCATGGTCATGATCCCGCGCGGACGAAACAGTCGTTGGATACAGCCTAGCGCGCCTGCTACTCCCATTCAATTTCCGAGAATGCTGCGGTTGCGTTGCGGGCGTTGTAATCGTCGAACAGCTGCCAATGCGGCCGCTCCGACGCGGCCGCCTTGTCCGCGGCGGCGCGGATCGGCTCGCCGTTCCTGTTCAGCGTGCGGATGTCGGACAGCAGCTTTGACAGGTAGCGCCGTTCATCGGTCAGCGCGGCGGGCCAGTCGCTCACGGGGCCGTGACCGGGAATGACCCGCAGCGCCGGGATCGCCTCGAGCCGCTTCAATGTGTCGAGCCAGCCGCGAATGCTGCCGTCCATGACCGGAATGTGGCGGAGAAAGACGAGGTCGCCAGCGAACAGGGTCCTGGTCATCTCGTCGTACACGGTCAGGTCGCTGTCGCTGTGTCCGGTCGGCCAGGCGCGCAAGCTCAGGCGGCGCGACCCGAGATCGAGCGTCATCGTGTCGGTCACGAGCAGAGCAGGGGCGATGATCTTGACGGGATCGATCAGTTCGCTGCCCATGATGCGGCGGAAATTGTCGAGATAGAATGGCCCGCGCGTCGCGAGCGCCTGCGGCAGCCTGCTATGACCGACGAAGCTCACTCTCTCCGCAACAAAGGCGGCATTGCCGAAGACATGATCGGGATGGCCATGGGTGTTGATGACGTAGCGGATCGGCTTGGGCGTGCGGGCCCGCACGGCGGCCAGCAACGCCTCGCCTTCGCGCAGGCTGCCGCCGGTGTCGATTACGGCCACGGCCTCATCGCCGACGATGAAGCCGACATTGGCAATGCCGCCCTCGTTCTCGCGGGTCATCAGGGCGATAGTCCCGGAGTGTACGAAGATTCCCGGTGCGATTTCGCTCACAGGCAATTCGGCAGCCCACGCGCATGCTAGCGTTGCTTCAAGCAGGGACAAGGCTGCGATCAAGAGGCCGATGCGAGACACTTTTCTGCCTCAGTTCAAAGGGTTTCTCTCATTGCGCTGCAACAAAACAAAGCCAGACAAAGTTGGCACACATGGCGCGTCATGCGTTGCATGGATAACATTCAACCAGAACGAGGAGGAAGCGCGATGACGGAGGCCGGACGACATCGTCGCTGGTTGTTTTCACTGTGGGTCGTGGTTGCATCCTGTGCGATCGGCGCTGGCGCCATCGCGCAGACCAGCGAGACCGGCGATCTTTCGTTCGAGCTGGTCGATCCCAAGGTGCTGCGCGTCTGCGCGGACCCGCGCAATCTGCCGTTCTCCAACGAGAAGGGCGAGGGGTTTGAGAACAAGCTCGCCGAGTTTTTTGCGGACAAGCTGCAGAAGAAGCTCGACTACGTCTTCTTTCCGCAGGCTACCGGTTTCGTGCGCATGACGCTGGGTGCGCATCGCTGCGACGTCATCATGGGCTTTCCGCAAGGTGATGACCTCGTGCAGGGCACCAATCCCTATTACCGCACGACCTATGCGCTGGTCGCGAAGACCGGCAGCGGGCTCGAGGATGTCGATACGCTCGAGCACCCCAAGTTGAAGGGCAAGCATGTCGGCATCGTCGCCGGCACGCCGCCGGCGACCAACATGGCGTTGGCCGGCTTGATGGCCGACGCTAAGCCCTATCCGCTGATGATCGACACGCGCTTCGACAATTCGGCGCAGGCCATGATCGACGACCTCGCCGCTGGAAAGATCGATGCCGGCGTGCTGTGGGGACCGATGGCCGGCTACTATGCGAAGAAGGCCGGCCCTTCGCTCCATGTCACGCCCTTGGTCAAGGAGACCACCGGGCCGAAGCTGGTCTATCGCATCGGCATGGGCGTGCGTCCCGCCGATCAGAACTGGAAGCGGCAGCTCAACAAACTGATCCAGGAGAACCAGGGCGAGATCAACAGGATCCTGCTCGACTTCGGCATCCCGCTGCTGGATGAGAGCGACCGGCCGCTTGGCGCGGAGACGGCCAAGAAGACGCCATGAGACCGCCGTTTGCCGCTGCGATCGTCGTTGCCCTGCTCGCGGCACCGGCGTTGGCGCAGCAGCAGGAGCCGTTCGAGCCGGAGGGCTATCGTACCGACAATTATCGCGCGCCGGTGCCGGCGACCCTCGCCGGCGCACGCGTGCTCACGACCGAGGAGGCGGAGGCGATCTGGCGCGCGAAGAGCGGCGCGTTCGTCGACGTGTTGCCCCGTCCGCCGAAGCCGAAGAACCTTCCCGCAGGCACGGTGTGGCGCGATGCGCCGCGCAAGGACATTCCGGGCAGCCTGTGGCTGCCGGATACCGGCTACGGCACGCTCCCGCCGGCGATGGACGACTATCTCCGGCACGGCCTCGCGCGCGCGTCGCGTGACGACAAGGCCGCACTGCTGGTGATCTATTGTCTGGCCGACTGCTGGATGTCCTGGAACGCCGCCAAGCGTGCGCTGGCCTACGGCTACTCCAACGTTGCCTGGTACCCCGACGGCACCGACGGCTGGGAGCGCGCGAGGCTTCCCACGGAGGAGGTACAACCGGAGCCGCGGCCGGAGCAGTAGCGATCGGGCACGGGTAAACCTCCCGCCCGCAAAGACGATGTGGGCGCAGCTTCGCCTACAAGCGGTAGAGGCGAAGCGACTACTTCTGCTTCTGCAGCTTCGTCAACGTGCCGGTGCCGTTACTATCGGTCGCCGAATACGTCACCCTGTCGCCGGCATGTACGGCGTCCAGCATCGCAGCGTCCTTTGCCTTGTACTGCTGGAGCGCGCCGGCGCTGCCAGCGCTGGTGCCGACCGTACCCTTCTGGGTCTGCTGGATCGAGATCGTGCCGTTGAGCCGATCAATCCGCGTGATCATCCCGGTCATATCGTCAGCAAGGGCGCTGGTTGCGAGCATGCCGAGGGCCGCAGCGCTCGCGAAGATGATTCTTGTGGTTCCCATCGAGGCCTCCCGACGTCTGGAATTCACTTCGACAAGCCATCCTAGATCGATTTGGTTCCGGCAGATAGCGCCGCAAAACAGTTAACGATCCCGTGGCAATCGCGGGAACTCGTCGCGAGCCGCCAGCGGAGCTGCCGCTATTCCATTTCCTGCTGGATCACGCGCCCGAGCGCGAACAGGCGCTGGTCGATCGCTGTTGGAACCTCGCAAACGAAGCGCACGACCTTGTTGCGGTCTTCGAAAATGCGGGTCTTCCAGATCAGTTCGTTGCCGAGTGCCTCGACCTTGGCCTCATCGCGCGGTGTCGCCCCTTGCAGGGCGTGGAGCTGAAGCGTCTCCTCACGGATCTTGTCGGCGGCCTCGCGCTGCTTGCGACTGACGCGTTCGAGCCCGTTCATGACCTGGAAGCGTTGGGCATTGAGCGTGTCGAATAGGCCGGCGAACAGGAGCTTTGCGTTCGCGGTCTTGTCGGCAGAGGAGGCCAGAAATTCCTTCACGGACTTCTCGGCCTCGTCCAGCGGCGTCTTGCGCGCGGACAGCTTTGCGACCAGCGCGCTGACCTTGGCGTCGTCCTTCCATTTGTTCTGGACATCGTCGAGCGGCGGACCGGCCCACACGGCGGCCAGGGAGATCTCCGGCACCTTGGCCTGGGTGCAGGGCCAGTCCGGGTAGCGCGGATCGGCCGCGCGCGCGGCTGTGCCGGACAGCGCGACGACCATGGCAGCCAAGAGCCTGACCTTCATCCTTCGCCTCCCGCAGGCCCGCGTCGCGCCAGCCCGCGCGAGGGATCATAGGCCAAAATCGCTCCGATCATGAAGACGATTGTGCAAGCGGCGACCACCGCCAGCGAGACCCAGTTGATCTGCCCGTACAGCGCGAAGCGGATCAGCTCGACCGCATGGGTGAATGGATTGGCTTCGCAGAGATAATATAGATAAGGGCTACCCTCCTGCACCCGCCAGAGCGGGTAGAGCGCGGAGGAGGCGAAGAACATCGGGAAGATGACGAAATTCATCACGCCGGCGAAGTTCTCCAGCTGCTTGATGCCCGAGGAGATCAGCATACCGAGCGAGCCCAGCATCAGCCCGGACAGAATCAGCGCCGGCAGCACGGTGAAATAGCCCGAGGGCGGCGGGGTGATGTCCCAGAACCAGGCGATCAGCAGGAACGCATAGACCTGGAGCAGCGACACCGCGGTGCCCGCGAGCAGCTTGCAGAACAAGAGGAACCCGCGCGGCAGCGGGCTCACAAGCAGCGTGCGCATGTTGCCCATCTCGCGGTCATAGACCATCGAGAGCGAGGACTGCATGCCGTTGAAGAGCTGGATCATCGCCATCAGTCCGGGCGCGATATAGACCTCGTAGAGAATGTAGGTCTCGTAAGGCGGGATGATGGAGATGCCGAGCACCTGGCGGAAGCCGGCGGCGAAGATGAACAGCCACACCAGCGGGCGCACCAGCGCCGAGACGAAGCGCTCGCGCTGATGCAGGAAGCGCAGCCCCTCGCGCCAGACGATGCCGGTGAGGCAGGTCAGGTACTCCTGGACCGAGAAGCCGCGCGGCGTCTCGCGCGTGGCGATGCTGCTCATGCGCCGCCTCCCGGCATCACTTGCGCGCCGGTGAGGCGCATGAAGGCGGTGTTGACGTCCTGCGCGCCGGCTTCCGCGATGACGCGGCTCATCGGCCCCCGCGCCAGCACCTTGCCCTGGTGCAGCACGACGAGATCGTCACCGGGCATGATCTCGTCGAACAGATGCGTGGCCCAGAGCACGCCGATGCCGTGCTCCGTCACGAGCTGGCGAACATGGCGGATGATATCGGCCCGCGCCTTGACATCCAGGCCGACGGTCGGCTCGTCCAGCAGGAGCAGACGTGGCCGATGCAGCAGCGCGCGGGCGATCTCCAGCCGCCGCATCTGTCCGCCGGAGAGATCGCGCACCTTGCTGCCGGCGCGCTCTTCGAGCCCGATGCGGTCGAGCAGTTCGCCGCTGCGCGCGGCGGCTTCGCGGCGGCCGATGCCGTGCAGCGCGGCGTGATAGAGCAGGTTCTGCGTCAGCGACAGATCGAGATCGAGCGTGCGCGGCTGGAACACGACACCGAGCAGCCGCAGCGCCGCGCCGGGATTCTTGCCGACGTCATGCCCGAAAATGCCGACGCGGCCGGACTGGATGCCGAACAGCCGCGTGATCAGCGAGAACAGCGTGCTCTTGCCGGCGCCGTTGAGCCCAAGCAGCGCAGTGAAGCTCGCGGGCTGCACATTGAAAGAGACGTCTATCAACGCGCGACGCGGACCATAGGTATGGCTGACGCCGTCGATCGACAGCGCCGGCACGGCGGCGGGATCAGGCCCTGGTGCGGCATCGTGTGGCTCGGTGATGGGGGCAGGGCTGGTCATGGCGCGATCGTGATGCCCCAGGGCAGTTCGCCCACCTGGATGGTCTTGATCACCTTTTGCGCAGCAACGTCGATGACGGAGACATCGTTCGACACGCCGTTCGTGGTGAGCAGATATTTCTCGTCCGGCGTGAACGCCATGTGCCAGACGCGCTGCCCCACCAGAAGATATTTCGTCACCTTGCGCGAGGCGACATCGACCACGGCGATGCGGTTGGCGGGACCGAGCGCAATGAAGGCGGTCTTGTCGTCCCTGGTCATGCCGATGCCGACCGGCTGGATCGCCTCTTTCCGCAAGCCCGGAATCTCAAACGTGACCTTGCCGATCACCTCGTGCTTCCCGGGATCGATGATCGACACCGTCCCGCCGATCTCGGAGGATACCCACACTTCCGAGCTGTCATGCCTGAACTCGGCAAAGCGCGGGCGCGCGTCGACCAGCACGTTGGCGACGATCTGGCGCGAGGCGGTGTCGATGAAATGCGCCATGTTGGTGGTTTCAGACGTGTTGATCAGCGTCTTGCCGTCAGGGCTGATGGTCATGCCCTCGGGCTCGACGCCGACCTGGATGTCGCCGAGGCGTGCGCGCTTCTCGAGGTCGATCACGGTGACCGTGTTGTCGTTCTCGTTGGCGACATAGAGGGTCTTGCCGGCGGCATCCTGCGCGAACAGCTCGGGGTCGGGCCCCGAGGGCAGGCTGTCCACCACGCTTTGCGTCTTGGCGTCGATCACCTGGATGGTGTCGTCGTCGCCGACCGCGACCATCACGAACTTGCCGTCGCGCGTGAAATCGATGCCGCGCGGGCGTTGCCCGACCTTGATGGTTTTCGTCACGGTCCAGGTGTCGGTGTCGATCACCGAGATCGTGTTGCTCTTTTCGTTCGAGACGTAGGCGATGAACGCATGCGCGGGCGCCGCGACGAGCGCCAGTCCGGAGAGAAGCCCAACACGCCATATGCGCGACATCTGCGTCCTCACTTCAATTTGCATTTGCTCTCCGGGCGATCGTATCCGAGCGTATCGAGCTCGGAGACCTGGTGCAGGAAGCCCTCCTGCGGCGACACCGACACCACCATGCGGCCGTCGACCAGCAGGATCGGCTGGCGCAGCTGCAGGTTCCAGTCGCGCAGGGTCAGCCGCGTGCCTTTGAACGCGGCGACCGAGAAATCCGGGCTCTTGATGAAGTCGGTGACCTTCTTGACGTCCCCGGAATTGGTGCGCGAGGTAGCCTCGCCGATCATGCGCACCGCGGTCCAGGCCTGCATGTCGAGCGCGGTCATGCGCCGCGAATTCAGCTTGAAGAAGCGGTTCTGCATCTGGATCGCGCCCCACTGGTCTTGCGCCGCGTCCCAGCTGCGTGGCACGAGGCCGGCGGAGCCCGCGACGGGCCGCGGATCCCAGGTGCGATAGGGTAGATAGGCGCCGAACACCTCACTCTCGTCGGCAGCGACCAGCACGTCATAGGCCGGCGCCTGTTGTGTGAACACCGGCATCTGCCGCTGGATCAGCGTGACGCCGCTATCGGTGCGGCGTGCGCCGCCCTTGTCCTCGAAGGTGCGCTCCTGCACGATCTTGGCGCCGAACCGCGTAGCGGTGCGCCGGAGCGCGTCCGCAAACAGCTTGTCCTCGTCATGCGAGCCGACCACGAGCAGCCAGCGCGACCACTTTTTCCAAACGAGATATTGGCCGAGCGCGTCCGCCAGCATCGCGCGCGTCGGCGCGGTGTGGATCACATTGGCGCGGCAATCGGCCTCGCGCAGCCGTTCGTCGATCGCCCCCGCATTGAACAGCAGCGTGCCGCGCTCGCGCAAGACGTCCGAGACTTTCAACAGCGCGTCCGCCGGCAGGTCGGTGACGATGAAGCCGTTGCGTGCGGCGAGGTCGGTCGCCGCCTGCACGACGTCCTCGCCCTCCTTGACGCGGCGCTCCTCCAGCGTGAAGCGTTGGTTGAGGAATTTTCCCGTGGTGTTGTTGTCTTCGATGGCGAGGCGCGCGCCCGCGACGCCGTCATTCTCCGCGGGCTGCTCGACCAGCGACAGAGTCGCTCTGGTGCCGGCGACGCCGAGATAACCGACGCCGATCATGACGGGGTCGGCCGCGAGTGCGCTCGTTGCGGCAAGACTCCAGCCGATCAGGCCGACCAGCCATCGGATCATGTTTCCTCCAGGCGTTCTCCCCGGCTTGACCGCCGCTGGAGAATTGTTTCTGCTTCAAGCATGACCAATTTGTCAGGGCATGCAACCCCGCATTTCGTCCTCGCGCGCGCGAGGCCGGGAATCACGATCCTGCGAGCGCTGATCTGTCCCGCCGCCTTGTTGTTGACGGGTTCAGTCGCTCTTGCCGATCCGCCGAAACTCGCAGTGTTCGATTTCGAGCTGATCGACACCAGCCTGCCCGGCGAGTTCTATGGGTCGAGGCCCGAGGAGGCGCGGCTCGAGCGCATTAGCGAGCAGCTGCGCAAGGAACTGGCAGAGTCAGGCAAGTTCCAGGTGCTCGATATCGCGCCGGTC
The DNA here is from genome assembly GCF_028128735.1 of Bradyrhizobium sp. CCBAU 53415. Classification (NCBI taxonomy): domain Bacteria; kingdom Pseudomonadati; phylum Pseudomonadota; class Alphaproteobacteria; order Hyphomicrobiales; family Nitrobacteraceae; genus Bradyrhizobium; species Bradyrhizobium sp. CCBAU 53415. The sequence continues at coordinate 736,190 of NZ_LBJF01000001.1, forward strand.
AGGGACGCCGCCAGTCACGCAAACTTACAGGCGTGCGGCGGCTGCGACCTCAAACTCGCCGGACAATTGGGCGCCGAGCTCGAGATTACCGGCCTGGTACAGAAGGTCTCGAACCTGATCATCAATCTCAACATCTATTTGCGCGACGTGAAGACCGGCAACATGATCACCGTCGCCAGCGCCGACATGCGCGGCAACACGGATGAATCCTGGTCACGCACGATGAGCTATCTCATCCGCAACCGTCTGCTGGCGCCGAATTACGGAAAACCGTGAGGTCTTCGCCTCTCCCCGCTTGCGGGGAGAGGCCGGAATTTGCAGGAGCAAATTCCGGGTGAGGGGAGTCTCCGCGAGTCCAACTGCGACCGACCGCGTGGAGAGTCCCCCTCACCCCGACCCTCTCCCCGCAAGCGGGGCGAGGGAGACGTAAGATCACGCCGTCAATCTTGCCGCATGCCAGTGCAAGTGGTCGCTCATGAATGTCGAGATGAAATAATAACTGTGGTCGTATCCCGCCTGCCGCCGCAGCGTCAGCGGGATGTTGGTCTTGGTGCAGGCCTCCTGCAGCAGCTCCGGCTTGAGCTGCTCCTTCAAGAAATTGTCGGCATCGCCATAGTCGACCAGGAAGCCCGAAAATTTCGCACCGTCCTCGATCAGCGCCACCGTGTCGTGGTTGCGCCAGGCATCCTTGTTCGGTCCGAGATAGCCGGTCAGCGCCTTGATGCCCCAGGGCACCTGCGAGGGCGCCACGATCGGCGCGAACGCGCTCGCAGCGCGAAACCGGTGCGGGTTGCGCAGCGCCACCGTCAGCGCACCGTGGCCGCCCATCGAGTGGCCCATCACCGATTGCCGCTTGGCGTCGACTGGAAAGTTCTCGGCGACCAGCTTGGGCAGCTCGTCGGTGACGTAGCTCCACATCCGATAGTTGCGAGCGAACGGTTCTTGCGTCGCGTCGACGTAAAAGCCGGCGCCCAGGCCGAAATCATAGGCGTTGTTGGCGTCACCCGGCACGTCCGGCCCGCGCGGTGAGGTGTCGGGCGCGACGAAGATCAGGCCGAGCTCGGCGCAGGCTTTACGGAATTCGCCCTTCTCCGTGACATTGGCATGCGTGCAGGTGAGCCCGGAGAGGTACCAGACCACGGGCAGCCTGGCGTCGTTCGCGTGCGGCGGAACGTAGACCGAGAACACCATGTCGGTTCCGGTCGCCTGGCTTGCATGGCGATAGACGCCCTGCACACCGCCATAGGATTTATTCGTCGAGACAGTCTGGATCGTCATGCCCTAGAGCTCCGTGGCATCTCACCACACCAACATTGCAACGCTTGTGTGACCGAATTTTGCGGCGTCGTCAGGCGACGCCGCTGTCGATCGCCAGCCGCACCAGCTCGACCGAGGTTTTCACCCCGAGCTTCTGGCGCATGATGGACGAGGTATTGGCCACCGTCTTGTAGGACGATTGCACCAGCCAGGCGATCTCGGACAGGCTCTTGCCGGCGCTGAGCAGCCGCAGGATCTCCATTTCGCGCGCGTTCAGCTTCGACAGCGGGCTTTGCGCCAGCGTCGGCCCCGCAAAGGCGATGCTGCGCGCGATCGCGGTCGGAAGGTACGTGCCGCCGCCGCCGACGGCGCGGATCGCCTCGACGAGGTCGTGGGGATCGCCGGTCTTGGAAACGTAGCCCTTGGCGCCGCACTCGATCGCGCGCGCGGCGAAAGCAGGATCGTCGTTCATGCTGAACATGATGATACGCGCCTCCGGCGCGCGCTCGAGGATGCGGCGTGCCAGCTCGAATCCGGAGACGGTCGGCAGATTGATGTCGATGATGCAGAGGTCGGGGCGTTCGACGATGAAGACGCACTCGCCGTCTTCGGCGTCGGCGGCCTCCAAAATCTCGACCTCGCCTTCGTCCGCCAGCACGGCACGGCAGCCGGAGGCGACGATGGGATGATCGTCGACGATCAGAATGCGCATAGGCGTTCCCCGCGACAGCCTCGGCCTGTTCTGCGCCGCATGAACTGCCAGGCAAGACGCGTGTGTCTTATGTGGCTTCATGCAACCCGGCCGGAATTGCTGTACGCTTCCGATTAGATATCGGGCGCTTCGCCTCTGTCAACGTCATCGGACAGGCGCGGGCATCCTTCGCGAGGCACGGGCGATACCAATGTGGCAGAATTTATCCTTGCGCGGACGCATCAACCTCTTGCTGGCGCTGCTGCTGGCGCTGGGGCTCGCCGTCAATATCGGCCGCCAGGTCGCGGAAGCCGGGCCGCGCGTGCAGGCCGAGGACCAGAGCGTGATCCGCCTTGCCCGCGAGTTCATCGAGATGATCGTGGCGGATCTCAACGAGGCCACCGATCCGGATGCCAGGCTCGACCGGATCGCGCGCGATCTCAGCCGCCTGCGCCATGTCAGCATCACGCTTCGGGACGGCGGCGGCCATCCGCTGACGCCCCCCCGGCTTGACGCCGACGCCGACACGCGCGCGCCGCCGGCCTGGTTCGTCGCCCTGGTTCATCCCGAGCAGACCGCGGTCAGCGTGCCGGTCTCGATCCGCGGCACGCCCGCCTCACTCGTGATCACCTCGCATCCCGACGACGAGATCGCCGAGATCTGGGACGGGATCGTGACCCAGCTCGAGGTCGGCTCGGTGATCGCGTTCGCGCTGTTCTTGGTCATGACGAACGTGGTCGGCCGGGCGCTGGCACCGCTCCAGTCGCTGGCGGAGGCAATGGGGAAGCTCGAAGGCGGACGCTACGATGCCCGTGCCGCGCCGGGCGGCGCGCCGGAACTCGCCGCGATCTGCACCAAGCTCAATCACCTTGCCGCGACGCTCGGTGAGGCGGTCGAGGACAAGAGGCGTCTTGCCGAGCGTGCGGTGTCGCTTCAGGACATCGAGCGCAAGGAGATTGCGCGCGAGCTTCATGACGAGTTCGGGCCTTACCTGTTCTCGCTGCGCGCGCATGCGAGCGCGCTGGCGAAGCAGGCGGACGGGCGCGACCCGAGCGCGGATGCCGTGCGAAAACACGGCAGCGCCATGCTGGAGCAGATCAATGCACTCCAGCAATTCAACCGCCGTGTGCTGGAGCGCCTTCGGCCCGTGGGCCTTGCCGAGCTCGGCCTGCGCAAGGCGCTCGAATCCCTGTCGCGGCTGTGGCGGGAGTCGCATCCCGACGTCGCCATCGAGACCTCGATCTCGCCGGCGCTGGGCGCAACCGGCGAGACCGCCGATCTCACCATCTATCGTATCGTGCAGGAGGCACTCACCAATGTCTTCCGCCACGCCGGTGCGACCTCGGTCAATGTCGTCATCGAGCCGGCGGAGCAGATGGCTCACGATGGCCGCTTCTGCGCCCGGGTGCGGGTCAGCGACAACGGCCGCGGCATGGAGCCGGGCCAGAAGCTCGGCTTTGGCCTCGTCGGCATGCGCGAGCGGATCCTGGCGCTGGGCGGCACGCTCAACGTCGTCTCCGGCGATGCCGGCTTGACCGTCGAGGCGCTGGTTCCGACCGCTTCTGCCTGATCGCGCCCGGGGCATGATCCGGAAAAGTGTGGGCGGATTTCCGAGACGGTCATGCTCAAAATAATAACCTGAAGCGCGATGATCTCATCGCGCTTCAGGTTAATCGGGAAAAATTCCCGATTCTGTCGGGAAAACGGGTGCGGATACTGCCCGACCTTTTGTGGCTGGCGCGCGAACGGCCCCAGATTACACTCCTCGCTCGACCAAACGGCGAAAATCAGAACAGCCGGTGGTGACGGATGGGAAGGCAGGGATGGGCGAGCGTCTGTGGTTCAAGCGTCGTTTGTTGATGGCGTCGGTTTCGACCGGGCTGGTGTCCGGGTTGGTTTTCGCGAGCCCTGCCGAGGCCGCTCAGGACGAAGAGACCAACGTCCAGAACCTGCCGCCGGTCGAGGTGGCGGCGCCGCCGCCTTCGGCGGCGAGGCGCACCGCGCCGGTGCGACCGGTCGCGCGCGTGGGAGCGCCGGGGTCCGCCGGCCCCAGGACACGTCTTTACGTCTACCCCACCGCGCCGGGCACGGGCAGGGGTCTCGATGTCGACAAGGTCCCGTCGGCGATCAATGCCGTTGATGCCAGCCAGATCAAGCGCACGGGTTCGCTGAACGTCACAGATGCGCTGCGCGACTACGTGCCGGGCGTCAATATCAGCGAAGTCACGGGCAATCCGTTCACGCCGGATGTCGAGTTTCGCGGCTTCGTCGCCTCCCCCGTGATCGGCACGCCGCAGGGCCTTGCCGTGTATCAGAACGGTGTCCGTATCAATGAGGCGTTCTCGGACGCGGTCAACTGGGACCTGATCCCTACCGCCGCGATCAGGTCGGTGACGCTGGTGACCAACAACCCCGCCTTCGGTCTCAACGCGCTGGGCGGCGCGATCAACCTGCAAATGAAGGACGGCTTCACCTATCAGGGCGCCGAGATCGACATCATGGGCGGGTCGTTCGGCCGCATCCAGGGCTCGGCGCAATGGGGCAAGCAGGTCGACAAGAACTACGCCGTCTATGCCGCGCTCGAAGGCTTGCACGACAACGGCTTCCGCAATTTCTCTCAATCGGACGTACGGCGCTTCTACGGCGACGTCGGCTACAAGGCCGGCGACAGCGAATTCCACGCCAATATGGGAGTGGCCAAGAACGATTTCGGCGCCAGCGCGACCGTTCCGGCCGAGCTACTCGACAAATATTGGGGCGCGACCTACACCACGCCGCAGACCACCTCCAATCGCGTCGGTTATCTCAACCTGACCGGCAAGGTCGACGCGACACCGACCTGGACGCTCGAAGGTACCGCCCATGTGCGCAGGTTCGAGCAGAAGGTCGTCGACGGCAATCCGACCGACGTGGAGGAGTGCGGTGCAGATCCGGCGTTGCTCTGCTTTGGCGACGACACCACACCCGCCAACGGTGCGGGCGGCGTGCAGCTTGCCAACCCCTTTGCTCCGGGAACGATCCTCGGCGAAATCGACCGGGGCTCGATACGTTCGACCACGTTCGGCGTGTCGGGACAGGCCACCAACACCGATCAACTGTCCGGCCACGACAACCGCTTCGTGATGGGCGCAACCTATGACGCCAGTGTCACGCGCTACAACGCCACCGCCGAGATCGGCTCGATGGGAGAGAACTACGTCGTCAGCGGCAGCGGTGTCTTCCTGGGAGCGACTCCCACGGTAGACCCCGTTGCCGGCCCCGTCTCGTTGCGGACCGTCAATCAATACAACGGTCTCTACGCGATGGACACGTTCAACGTCACGGATGCCTTCGCCATCACGGGCGGCGGCCGCTTCAACGCGGCGCGGATCTCGCTGGAGGATCAACTCGGGACCGCGCTCAACGGCGATCACACCTTTACCCGCTTCAATCCGATGATCGGCGGGACCTACAAGATCACGCCGGGATTGACCGCTTATGCCGGCTATTCCGAGGCCAACCGCGTGCCGACGCCGCTCGAGCTCGGCTGCGCGGATCCCGCCCGGCCCTGTCTCATCGCGGCGTTCCTTGTTTCCGACCCGCCGTTGAAGCAGGTCGTCTCCAAGACCGTGGAGGCCGGCTTCCGCGGCACCAAGGAGCTGAATATCGGCACGCTCGGATGGAAAATCGGCGGCTTTCGCGCCACCAACTATGACGACATCGTAGCGGTGCCCGTCGTTGGGCGGACGGGCTTTGGCTATTTCACCAATGTCGGCCGGACACGGCGGCAAGGGTTGGAAGCAGAGGTCAACATCAAGTCGCCCACGCTCCAATTCCAGGCCAGCTACGCCTTCGTCGACGCGCGCTTCCTCGATCCGCTCGAGCTCGGCTCGGAAAGCCCGTTCGCCGATGACGCCACTGACACCATCCAGGTCAGACCCGGCAACCAGATCCCTGCGATCCCGCGCCACCGCGTCAAGGTCGGCGTCGATTACGCCGTGACCGACGTCTGGAAGGTCGGCGGCAACGCGCTGTTCGTCTCCAGCCAATATCTCGTCGGCGACGAGTCGAACCAGTTCGCGAAGCTGCCGTCCTATACGGTGTTCAATCTCCACACGTCCTACCAGGTGACGAAGAACATCCAGCTCTACGGCCGCGTCGACAACGTGTTCGACAAGCGCTACGTCACCTACGGCCAGTTCTTCGACCGTGAGGCCTTGCCCAACTTCACCAACGGCGGCAACGACTTCATCGACCCGCGTTCGCTGAGCCCGGCACGGCCGCGCGCGTTCTATGCCGGGATGCGGGTGACGTTCTAGGCGTATACGAAGCGCGGCGGATTCAATGTCGGCGCAGGACTCAAAGCGCGATGCGGTAGGGACGATTCGTTGTCGCGCTTCGGGTTATTCTTCGGGCATGATCGTTCCGGAAAGCCGCTGCACTTTTCCGGATCATGAAACTAGGCCAGTCCCAGGCCACCATCGACTGCGAGAACTTGGCCCGTCATCCATTGCGAGGCGGGACCTGCAAGCTGCACGATCCATCGCGCGATGTCGTCGGGAACGCCGCGCCGACCGAGCGGAATTCGCGCGCGCTCTTCGTCCTTGACGGCTTCTGCCGCTTCCGCGGACAGCCCCATCATTCCGGTCAAGGCGCCGGATTCGGTCGGGCCGGCCGCGATCGCATTCACCCTTATTCCAAGTGGCGCGAGCTCGAGCGCCCAGCAGCGTGTCAGGTGTTCCAGCGCCGCCTTGCTCGCAGCGTAGTGGGACAGTCCCGCGGCCGGCCGGTGACCAAATGTCGAGGAGATGTTGATGATGGTGCCCCGCGTTGACTGCAGGTGAGGAAGGGCGGTGCGGGCCAGCAGGCTTGGACCGACCACATTGACGGAAAAGATGTCCGCGATCCGCTCGGCCGCAACATCCGACAACGGAAGGATGGCTCCTGCGCCGGCGTTGTTGACGAGCGTGTCCAGCCGGCCCCATTTACCGATCGCCTCGGCAATGGTCCGCCCGGCGTCTTCTGCGGAAGCGGTATCCGCAATCAGGCCCGTGATGTTCTGATGCTCCGCCATCGTCTTCTCAATAGGCCCGGCACGACGGCCGGTGATGAGCACCCTGTCGCCTTGGCTGGCGAAACGGAGAGCTGCGGCTCGACCGATGCCGGAACTGCCGCCCGTGATGATGATGACTTTGTTTTCCTGCATGTTCGTTCGCCTGGTTGTGCCGTTCGAAATCGCCGGAGCGCCCGTAGACCAACGCTTCGGCGTCACCAGCTCAGTGCATGTGGAGTCCAGGGCGCAGACTCATCGCGATGAGCGCGCGCCCCGGTTTGGATTCGGTCCGGCAAGCCGCTCAATAGTCCCAGGACACGGGCACCCAGCGGAAAGCGTCGCCGGCGACCGCGACATGACCGACCGACGGGAACGGCATATGCGTGGCCACCAGCAGCTCGCGGTTCGCCGCAAGCTCCCGCAAAAGGTTCACTCTGACGCGGGCGGCTTCCTCGGGATCGTGTTCGAATCCGTTGTGCCAGTCAGGGTGTTCGAATCCGACGGTGAACACGAGGTCGCCGGCGAATGTCAGTCGCTCGCCGCCGGAGGTCAGGCGGACCACGCTGTGCCCGGGGGTGTGACCGCCGGTGCGGCAGACCACCACCCCCGGCGCGACCTCGAATTCGGCTTCAAACGTCCGGAGCTGGTTGTGATATTCGTGCGCGAACCGTTTGGCCGTCTGTCGAAGCGCGTCGGGGAATCCCGGCGGCATGGAGACGCGGGAGAAATCGGGCGACTCCCAAAACTTGACTTCGGCGGCTGCCACATGGATCCGCAGGTCCGGACGCAGCCGGGCTTTCACGCCTTCCACGAGCAACCCGCCGACATGGTCCATGTGCATGTGGGTCAGCACCACGTCGGTCACGGATGCCAGATCGATGCCGGCGGCCTCCAGTCGCTTGACCAACTGCCCGGCTCGCGGAAGGTGCAGGTCCGGGTCCAGTCCGAGCCCGGCGTCGATCAGAATGGTCTGCTCTCCACTGCGCACCACGACCACGTTCAACGCCCAGTCGAACGCGTCCGGCGGCAGGAACATGTCGTCCAGCCAGGCCGCGCGGACCGCGGGGTCGGCATTGTGCGCCAACATCTCGGCGGGTAGCGGCAGCACGCCGTCGCTCACCACCAGCACGTCGATGTCGCCGACCTTCAGGGCGTAGCGCGACGGGACAAGCTCTTCGGGCTTCGATGTCGCGGGGTAGGAGGTGTTGTGCAGGTTCATGTTGGTCTCCTGTTGCGGTTCTTGTTCTGGCTGATCTTCGTTTGAGCAGGCCGCGCCGCCAGGGGGCTGCCGCCTGCCATGGCGTCGTGCGTTAGAGGCTGGTCACGCGTTCCGGATCGGCCGATGCGAGCGCAGCGGCACGTTCGGCCTTCGGCGGATAGATCCAGACGGTGTTGATCTCTTGCTTCGTCTTCTTGGCGACATCGCCGACCATCTCGACCTTGCGATCCCAGCCGCGGGTGAACAGTGCGCCGGCTTCGCCGAGATCGAGACAGGTGACGTAGGCCTTCTGGTGATAGGGCCTGGTGGGAACGCCGAGCAGCTCGGCGGCGGCATTGTTGCCCGCAAAGGCGCCCATGCGCGTGGCGTGCTGGCACGACATCAGTGCGTAATTGCCCTCGTCGTCGCAGGCGGCACGGGCCGCGTCGCCGGTCGCGAAGACGCCCTCGACGCCCGGCACCCGCAAACAGCGATCGACCAGCAACCGGCCGAAATTGTCGCGCTCGGCGGGAATTTGAGCCGTCAGAGGGGCCGCACGAATACCCGCCGCCCAGATCACGGTCTCGGTTTCGATGTGCTCGCCGTTCGACAAGGTGACGCCGGACTCGTCGAGCGAGGCGACCCCGGCCCCGAGGCGGGTCTCTACGCCGAGCTTGCGGAGGGCGCTCTCGATGGTCGGTCGAGGACCTGCGCCCATGTCGGGTGCGATCACGCTGCTGCGCTCGACGATGATGACGCGAGTCTTGGCATCCGGGCCGAGGATTGCGCGGAGCCGCGCCGGCATTTCGGTGGCCGCTTCGATGCCGGTGAAGCCGCCGCCGGCGACGACGATCGTGTCGCGTCCGTTCACGGCCGGCCGCTTGGCGAGGCCATGCAGGTGCCTGTCGAGCGCAATCGCATCGTCCAGCGAATCGACGCTGAAGCCGTGCTCGGCAAGACCCGGAATGTTCGGGCGGAACAGCCGGCTCCCGGCGGCGACCACGACGCGATCGTAGGCAAGCGTCTTCTTGGTGCCCTTCGTCGTGGCGATCTTCACCATGCGGGATTGGGTCTCAACCGTCTCGACGCTGCCCTGAACATAGGTGACGTCGATCGCCTTGAGCACATCGAGGAGCGGCGCCGTCAAGGTCTCCGGATTCTTCTCGTAGAGGCGCGGGCGGACGATCAGCGTCGGCTCGGGTGCGACCAGCGCGATCTCGAACTCGTCGGGCGAGACGCCCCGAATCTCGCGCAGGCGGGCAGCGGAAAGAGCGGCATACATGCCGGCGAAGCCGGCGCCGATGATGACTAGTCGCATTGACGGTCTCCCTTGGTTGATCTTCCTGGGCACAGGCGCGTTGCCGCCGCCGCTACCGGTTTGCGGCAAGCCCTGTTGCGGGCGGCAACGACGCGAAGGTTGAAGCGAATTCGCAGGCGCTCAATGGACGGGGCAGCCGAGCGGCCAGCCCTGACGAAAGACGATCGACGGCGCGGACTTGCGGCTCCAGTCCTGATAGGGAAGGCGGGAGTCGTCTCCGGTGATGACTGAAATCACCGGGTGAGCGCGTTGTACGGATGGCGGCGGAATGTCGTCACCTGCGGTTGAAGTGAAGCGAACGGTCAGCGTGAGTCCGTACACGACCGCGGTCGCGAGACCCTTGCGGGATGAGGTGATTGCCAGCCGGTGGACGAAATCTTTCCCGATCATCATCTCTCTCCGTCGTGGGATTGGACATGATGATGATCTAACCGATCAGGGGTGCCGCTGCCCCAGAGCGATTGCTGTCGCTATAGAGCGATTGCTGCTAACGCATGCGCCTGCGCCAATCGCTCGGCGCTTCGCCGGTCAGCTTCCTAAATGCTGCGGCGAAAGCGGTCTGGGAGGAATAGCCGAGCGCGGCAGCGATCGAGACGACCGACTCGTCGGTGTCGTGCAGCATCCTCATGGCCTGCTCCAGGCGGTGCTGGCGCAGCCAGGCATGCGGCGAAAGCCCGGTGCTTTCCTTGAATGCGCGGCAGAAGTGGAAGCGCGACAGGCCGGCGTCCGACGCGAGCGCGGCGAGCGAGACGTCCGTATCGCTGTCCGAGCGCAAGCGTTCGATCGCGCGGAGCAGGACCTTCGGCGACAGCCCGCCCGTGGCCGGATGGAACGTGGCCGGCGAACCAGTGTGCGCAGCCAGGACGCGGGTGGCAAGAAGATCCGTCACCTGATGCCGGAACAGCGTATCCAGGACCCCGTTGCCTTCGAGCGCATCCGCTGCACTCAAGAGCAGTCTGGACGTGATGGGATCAGGGTGCGCCGTCCGCTCCAGCAGGTCGGCCGCTCCTGCGATCCCGGCCTCGCCGGCAACGCGCTTCAGTGTCGCATTCGGAAGGTAGAGTTGAACGACATCGACGGGCTTCGGAATGTCCCATCGGGAGCTCGATCCTTCCGGAATGATGATCACGACGCCGGGGCGAAACGTGCCGATCGAAACCGATCTTCCCGACCGGCGCTCCATGCGTTGGATCACGCCGTTATACGCCATGATCACGTGGTGGCTCATGGGCTCGACGACGTCATGCAATGGATCATGGTTCCAATGCGCGATTCCGGCACCGGAGGAGTCCAGGGCCATGCGGGTCGGTTCGGTCCCGAGCACCCGCGCCATCTCCACGTCGGCGGCGCGCCGCTCGGACATTGCGCTATCGGCGGGTTGCGCGCTGGGGACGGGCGGCTGGCCCCTGGACGAGGGATTGAGCATGAGTGCGGTGCTCCCGGTCATTGCATAGCTCCTTCTGATCGCTGGCTGCCTCGGATCAGGGGCCGTATTTGTACGGGTCGGCGCGGGTTCTATGCGGCGCGGGGGCTTCGGGTCTTGCCTGAAACGGTTCTGTTTTGCCCGATCCCGCTCCAGGCAATCGTTGCGGTTTCACAAACGCACGATGAGCGACGATGAGCTGTCGCGCGGCCCGACGGACGAGGCCTGGCGCCGCCTAGCCGTTAACCGATCAGAAACCATGGAAAATGATCTGAAAGTTTTACTGAAACTGCTCGGTCCTCTCCGCGTCGATGTGGCGGAGGGCCGTCTGATGACAGAACGCCAGTTGAGAGAGCAGGAATTCCTGATCGCGCGTTACCGGCATTTGGAGCGCGAAGTGACCGACCCGCTTGCCGTGCATCTGCTTCACAGCATCATCGAGGAGCTTGAAGCAGAGCTGCGCAAGGAAAGACCGGATTGGCTCGGGCCGGGTTAACCGTTTGTTCGCACTGATGATGCCAATGATCCGCATGGCAATACCAGGGGAGACTGCTCCCATGCTGAAGGACGGCACCTACGCGGCGTGGTACAGCACGCCGCTCGACCAGGGTACCGGGATCGTCCATGTCGCAGACGGCCGGATTTGGGGGCGTGACAGCCTGATGACGTATCACGGCTCCTGCAGAGTTGACGGCGACCGTTTCACCGCGACCGTGTCGACGAAGCGGCATACCGATGGGCGGGCAACGGTCTTCGGCGTTGAAGATGAGCTCACGCTGGACATCGAGGGATACTCCCTCGGCAAGATTGCGAGATACACCGCGACGGCCCAGCAGGTGCCGGGAATGATCCTCCATGGCACGCTCATTCTGACGGAACAGCAGCCGCCGGCATGTGCCAAGCAGGCGCAGGCGTTCAATCCCGACAAGTTGCCAAAATTGCCGAAGCGCTCGCGCTGATCTCCCTTTTCAGGCTGCCGCCCCAGGAAGCCAAGTGCGATCCTCTCGTTTTGGGGGCTCTGATGGGCATGTCGTGGGCCGCAATTCTGCATCCTTATCCCGCGCCCGCCGGCTTCTCAAACGGCCCGCGACTCGCCATTGTGCGCCGGCAACAACGCAAGAGTGGGGAAGCATCAATGACGGACAAGGTCTCGCGTCGCCAGCTTGCGAAGATCGCGGGGCTGTCCGCAGCCGGGATGACTGGCGCGCTCGACCAAGTCGAAGCCAAGCCGGGACGGCCGCCGCGCGGCGGGAGCGGCTTTCCAGCCGGCTTTGTCTGGGGCACGGCGACCTCGTCCTATCAGGTGGAAGGCGCGGTGAACGAGGACGGGCGAGGACCCTCGATCTGGGACAAGTTCGTGCGCATCCCCGGCAAGATCGAGGACGGCACCACGGGTGACCGCGCCAATGAACACTATCACCGCTACAAGGAGGACATCGCGCTCATCAAGGAACTCGGCTGCAAGGCTTATCGCTTCTCGGTGGCCTGGCCGCGGCTGTTTCCGGACGGCGACGGCAAGCCCAACCCGAAGGGGCTCGACTTCTACAATCGTCTCGTCGATGAGCTCCTGAAGAACGGCATCGAGCCGTGGCTGACGCTCTATCATTGGGACCTGCCCCAATCGCTCCAGGACCGTTTTGGCGGCTGGCGCTCGACGGAAACCTGCAAGATCTTCGGCGATTACGCGGCCTATGTCGCCGAGCGTCTGACCGACCGGGTCAGGAACGTGTTCACGCTGAATGAGAGCGGCCGCTTCGTCTATTTCGGTTACGGCATCGGCATCGACGCGCCGGGGCTGACGCTGCCGCAGGCCGATGTCAACCAGATCAGGCACAACAGCGCGCTGGCGCACGGGCTCGCGGTGCAGGCGGTGCGCGCCCATGGCCGCCGCGGCACCAGGGTGGGGCCGGCCGAGAACGTCGATGCCTGCGCGCCCGCGATCGACACGCCTGAGAACGTTCGCGCCGCGGAGATCGCGCTGCGGGAGATGAATGCCGGTTATCTCAACGTCATCATGACGGGGCGCTATACCGACGCCTTCCTGAAATTCGCCGGGCCCAACGCGCCGAAGTTCACCGATGCGGAGCTAAAGATCATCTCCTCGCCGGTCGACTTCCTCGGCCTCAACATCTACGCGCCGAACAATTACGTCGTGGCCTCCGACCAGGGCGCGGGCTTCATGCCGCTGCCGATCCCGAAATCGTTTCCGCACATGAATTCGGACTGGCTGCGCGTCGGGCCCGAGACGATCTACTGGGTGCCGAAGCTGGCGGCAAAGGTCTGGAAGACGGATGCGATCTATATCAGCGAGAACGGCGCATCCGGCGACGATGCGGTGACGCCGGACGGCAAGATCTACGATACCGACCGCATCATGTATTTGCGGAACTATCTCGCCCAGCTCCAGCGCGCCACCAGCGAGGGCGTGCCGGTGCGCGGTTATTTCCTGTGGAGCCTGATGGACAATTTCGAGTGGGTCTACGGTCTGAACAAGCGTTTCGGGCTGTACCACGTCAATTTCGACACCCAGGTGCGTACGCCAAAGCTCAGCGCCAGTTTCTATCGCAACGTGATCGCAAAGAACGCGGCGGGAGCGTGAACTCTTCCCTCGTGTCGAGGTCGTCGTGCTCGGGCATCCACGTTCTTCGTGCCCGTGGCAAAGCGTGGATGACCGGGACAAGCCCGGCCATGACGTCGCCGAGGCTTTCGTGTAACGGAAAATCCAGCTGAGGGGCTTAAACGCCGCGCATTGACTCTCCTCGCCCCCTTATTCAGAACCGTCCTCAACGCTCATAACAGGAGGACAACGCCAATGGCTGACGCGCTGATCATCGATGCCTGCCGGACCCCACGAGGCGTCGGCAAGGCCGGCAAGGGAGCGCTCTCGGGCATTCATCCGCAGCAGCTCGGGGCAACCGTGCTGCGCGCGCTCGCGGATCGCACCGGCATCAATACGGCCGACGTCGACGACATCGTCTGGGGCTGCAGCGCGCAGGTCGCAACGCAAAGCGGCGATCTCGGCCGCATGTCAGCGCTCGATGCCGGCTACGACGAGCGCGCCAGCGCGGTGACGCTCGACCGCTTCTGTGGAAGCGGCATCACCAGCGTCAACATGGCCGCGAGCTCGATCATGGCCGGCACTGAGGACCTCGTCATCGCCGGCGGCTGCGAGATGATGTCGATGGAGGGACGCCGCGGCGGCGGTCCGATGATGATGGACTCCGGAAATCTGCGCCTTCGTGCGCGGCATCCGCAGTCGCACCAGGGCGTCTGCGCCGACGCGATCGCGACCATGGAAGGCATCACGCGCAGGGATGTCGACGCGCTCGGGCTGGAGAGCCAGAAGCGCGCCGCGCATGCGATCGCGAACGGCCACTTCAGGAAGAGCCTCATACCCGTCCACCACGAAGACGGCAGCCTCGCGCTCGACCACGAGGAGTATCCGCGGCCGCAGACCACGATGGAAGGGCTCAGCAGCCTGAAGCCGGCGTTTCCCGCGATCGCCGACTACGCGCTCGACGACAAGGGCACGACCTATCGCGGCCTCATCCTGCAAAAATATCCCGATCTGAAGATCGACTTCGTGCATCACGCCGGCAACTCCTCCGGAGTCGTCGACGGCGCCGCCGCGATCCTTCTGGCCTCGCCTGCTTACGCCAAGGCGCATGGCCTTAAAGCCCGCGCACGCGTGGTCGCGATGGCCAACATGGGGGACTCGCCGACCCTGATGCTGAACGCGCCGGTGCCGGCCACGCGCAAGGTGCTGGCGAAGGCGGGCCTCACCATCGACGACATCGACCTGTTCGAGATCAACGAGGCCTTTGCAGTGGTGGCGGAAAAATATATCCGCGACCTCAAGCTCGACCGCGCCAAGGTCAACGTCAATGGCGGCTCGATCGCGCTCGGCCATCCCATCGGCGCCACCGGCTCGATCCTGATCGGCACCGTGCTCGACGAGCTCGAGCGGCGCGACCTCAAGCGCGGACTCGTCACCATGTGCGCCGCCGGCGGCATGGCGCCGGCCATCATCATCGAGCGCGTCTAGTCCTTATTTTTCAGGGTGAATCGCGACCGGCCTCCGACAAAGAGGCCGGTCGTCGCTTGTCGAAAGCAGCGAATCAGCTTTAGCAAGATGGCGTGCGGGCCTTTGAAACAAGGCAAAAAACCGCTGCCCGAGGCTTCTCCCGCTCCGGAAGTCGCTAAAAAGCAGGGTTTTTTGCCACAGGGGGCCAGAAAAGCCCGTAAAATCGCGACAAAACTGTGCAGAAGGCTATAGGCCTTCAACGGTTGGTCTAATATGCAACCGGCAACGAATCAGAGGAGACACGATGCCAACCCAGATGTCCAAATCGCAGTTGATCGAAAAGATTGCGACCGCCACCGAGCTTTCCAAGCGCGACGTCAAGAGCGTCATGGAGACGCTGACCGATGTCGGCCACAAGGAGCTCAAGAAGAACGGCCTGTTCCTGGTGCCGGGCTTCGCCAAGTTCGTGGTCATCAAGAAGCCCGCGACCAAGGCGCGCAAGGGCACCAACCCGTTCACGGGTGAAGAGATGATGTTCAAGGCCAAGCCGGCCCGGAAGATCGTCCGCGCCCGTCCGGTCAAGGCCGCGAAGGACGCCGTGTCCTAAGAACGCAAAGGCCCCCTTGAACGAGGGGGCCTCTTGTTGGGGCAGCCGCGAGGGCTCGAGACGGAGGGCTCAACCCTTGCGGCGCTTCACCCGGATCGGGACCGGCTGAAGCCGCGGCTCGGGCGCTGCAAGCGTATCGCGAACCCGGTCGATCGCGCGATCGAGCAACTGGCGCAGCCGCTGCGCTTTCCGCGATCTCTTCGCCCTGTCCAGCAGTTTCTTCATCGCATTCACTCCGCAGCTTCGACCTTGGCATCAGTCGGCTCGAGCGCCGCGGCGATCGCCTCGTCGACGCGCTCCAGCCAGATGAATTCGAGGTTGTCCCGCGCGCTCTTCGGGATGTCGTCATAGTCCCGCTTGTTGCGTGCCGGCAGCATCACTCGCTTCAACCCGGCGGCAGCCGCAGCCACCACCTTCTCCTTGATGCCGCCGACCGGCAGCACCAGGCCGCGCAGCGAGATCTCGCCGGTCATCGCGGTGTCGCTGCGCACCGTACGGTTGGTGAGCAGGGACGTCAGCGCCGTGAACATGGCGACGCCCGCGCTCGGCCCGTCCTTCGGGGTCGCGCCCGCCGGGACGTGAACGTGGATGTCGCTCTTCTCGAACAGCTGCGGATCGATGCCGAGCTGCGAGGCTCTGCTCTTCACCAGCGTCATCGCAGCCTGCACGCTCTCGCGCATGACGTCGCCGAGCTGGCCGGTCAGGATCAGACTGCCCTTGCCGGGCACGCGCGTTGCCTCGATGAACAGGATGTCGCCGCCTACCGGCGTCCAGGCGAGTCCGGTGGCCACGCCGGGAACGCTGGTGCGCAGTGCGATCTCGCCTTCGAAGCGCGGCTGGCCGAGCACCGTGGCGATGTCCTTCGGCGTCACCACGACCTTCGTAGCCATGCCTTCGGCGACCTGCACCGCGGCATGGCGGAACAGCTTGCCGATCTCGCGCTCGAGATTGCGCACGCCGGCCTCGCGGGTGTAGCCCTTGACGATGAGCTTCAGCGCCTCCGGCTCGATCTCGGCCTGCTCGGCCGTCAGGCCATTGGCCTCGAGCTGCCGCCGCACCAGATAGCGCTGCGCGATCTCCAGCTTTTCATCCTCGGTGTAGCCGGCGAGGCTGATGAGCTCCATGCGGTCCAGCAGCGGACCCGGGATCTGGTCCAGCATGTTGGCGGTCGCGATGAACACCACGCGCGACAGGTCGAAGGGCACGCCCAGGTAATTGTCCCGGAACGTCCCGTTCTGCTCGGGGTCGAGCACCTCCAGCATGGCAGCGGAGGGATCGCCCTGAACGCCGCGGCCCATCTTGTCGATCTCGTCCAGCATCATGACGCAGTTCCGGCTGCCTGCCTTCTTGATGCCCTGGATGATGTTGCCCGGCAGCGCACCGATATAGGTGCGCCGGTGGCCGCGGATTTCGGCCTCGTCATGCACGCCGCCCAGGCTGACGCGCACGAAGGGGCGGTCCATCGCGCGCGCGATGGATTGGCCGAGCGAGGTCTTGCCGACGCCGGGCGGGCCGACGAAGCACAGGATCGGCGCCTTGCCCTGCGGAGCGAGCTTGCGGACCGCCAGATATTCGATGATCCGGCTCTTGATCTTCTCCAGGCCGAAATGATCGGCGTCCAGGACGGCTCGCGCCGCCTTGATGTCGATCGGCTTCTCCGCGGGCAGCGCCCAGGGCAGCTCGATCAGCCAGTCGAGATAGGTGCGAACCATGCCGGCTTCGCCGGCGGCTTCCGGCATGCGCTCGTAGCGGCGTAGCTCCTTCTTGGCGTGCGCGTCCGCCTCCGGCGGCATGTTGGCCTTGGCGATGGCTGCCGTCAGTTCGGCGACCTCGGCCGCCTTGCCGTCGCCTTCGCCGAGCTGGCGCTGGATGGTCGCCATCTGCTCGCGCAGGATCGCCTCGCGCTGCCGCTCGTCGAAAGAGGCCTTTGTCTTCTGGCCGATCTCGTTGGAGATGCGCAGCACCTCCAGCCGCTCGGCCAGATGCTTCGACACCTTCTCGACGCGCAGGGCGAGGTCGATGGTCTCCAGCACCTCCTGCTTGTCCTGCGGCTTGATGTCCATGAACGAGGTCGCCAGATCCGCCAGCGCGCCGGGCGCGGTGGTGCCCTGGAACATCGCGGCCAACTCGGGCGGCGCCTGCGGCAGCAGCTCGATCGCCTCGATCGCCTGGCGCTGCAGGTTCAGCGCCCGCGCCTCGATTTCGGGCGAGGTCGTGGTCGGCTCGGGGATCTGCTGGATGCGCGCAGCCGGGAACGGCGTCCCCGGCAGGAAGTCGAGGATGCGCGCGCGCTGCACGCCCTGGCAGACGATGTGGTGGGTGCCGTCGGGCGCGGTGATGTAGCGCACGATGTTGGCGATGGTGGCGACCCTGTAGAGGTCGTCCGGCCCGGGCTCCTCGGTCTCGGGGCTGCGTTGCAGGACGATGCCGACCGGCCGCTGCTCGCGCAACGCCTGCTGCGCGGCGGCGATGGACTTCGCCCGGCCGATCGTGATCGGGGCGATGGCGCCGGGAAACAGCACCATCTCGCGCACGGGAATGATGATCAGCGCGTCGTCGGGGATCTTCACGTCGTTGTTGGTCTGTTCGTTGTTCATCTGTTCGGTGGCCATGATCGACCTCAGGATTTGGCGAGGCGCAATGCGACGCAGCCGTCCATCACGAAGCGGCTGATGGCGTAGCGGCCAAGGGGGAGTGCGATGCGCCGCTCGAAGCGGCCCTGCGGCAGCTCGAGCCGGTGGATGCGCGCGTTGCGCAGCTCCGGCGGGAGGGTCCGCTGGCCGGAGATAATGAGAACGCCGTCACGGATGACCGTCTCGACATTGTCCGGATTGACGCCGGGAAGCGCGACCAGGATCAACAGCTCACGCTCGGTTTCGAGCACGTCGATCGGCGGCTCCCAGCAGGCTTCCTGGCGGCCGAACTGCTGACGCAGCCGATCGGCGCGGGTCAGCGAGTCCAGGGCTTCGGATAGCATCCAGTCGAGGGAATTTTTGGGTTGCATGATGCGAGCTCGGGGATGGGAAAGCCTGCATATGGGGCGGGTTCCGGGGAAATCCAGAGCGGTGGCGCCGAGGTGCCATGCGCCGTCGTGCGACCAAACAAACGAACGCCGCGGCATGGGCCGCGACGTTCCGTCATGGTGGGGGCGTGGGTCAGGCCGCGGTGCGGTACTCTTCTTCCGCTTCGAGGTTGATCACGGATGTGGCGAGCTCCGTCAGGGTGTGATCGGTCGCCTCTTCCTCGTCCAGCGTCTCCTGAAGCAGCCTTGCTGCGTCCTGCATGCCGAGCTCCTCGGCCCAGGTGCGGAGCGTGCCGTAGCGAGAGATCTCGTAGTGCTCGACCGCCTGGGCGGCCGCGAGCAGTCCCGCATCGAGCGCCGGCGCTCCCTTGAACTCCTTCATGATCCCGGCGCCCTCGTCGGTAATGCCGTTGATGGCCTCGCAGGGCTTGCCGCGCGCAGGCTTGCCCAGCATCTTGAAGATCCGGTCCAGCCGCTTGACCTGGCCCTGGGTCTCGCGCAGATGCTTGTTGAAGGCGGCTGCCAGCTCTTTCGACTGCGCCGCCTTCGCCATTTTTGGCAAGGTCTTGATGATCTTGCTCTCGGCGAAATAGATGTCCTTCAGCGTTTCCAGAAACAGGTCGCTGAGCATCTTCGGCGCCTGACGCGGTCGATGCGCCGCGGTCTTCCTGGTCGTGCGTTTCTTCGCTCGTTTAGCCATACGTCCTCCTCATGAGGTGACACCGGAAGGCGTCGCCTTCCTCAATCCTCGGGCGATCAAAACCTTCGGAGAACGAAAGTTCCAAACTGCAGCCGGCGTTCGCGGCGGTAGCTCAGGTCGGGCGCCTGCAGGGGTCTTCCTGGCGCTGCTGTCGGGCGATGCCGGCCATGGCGCGAAGCTCGCGATCATCATCGCGGTGGTGCTCGCGGGTTGTCTGCTTTGCATGCTGTACTTCGTCTCTGCGGACCCGATCGTGCGCACCCTCGGGCGTACCTGAAATGCCGTGCTCTCGCGCGTGCTCGGCATGCTGCTCGCCGCCTATTCCGTGCAGTTCGCCATCAACGGGATTGCGGCCGTCCGGGCGAGCCTGTCGTAGAGGTGCGACAGTCTGCTAATCTGTTGATTTTGCGGTCTGTTTCGGGGAGCGGGGAATTCGGCGACGAGACGGGGCGCGATCCGGTCGCTTTCGCTTGCGCTGCCGCATTGCTTTGACGTACTTCCCCTCTAACAAACGTCCATCGCCAAGAAGCCGAGAAGAAACCGAGATGTCGATGACTGCGGACGAACTCGACAAGAGGCAAGCCATCATCGACGCCTGCCGCCGCATGAACGCGCTCGGCATCAACCAGGGCACCTCGGGCAATATCAGCGTCCGGCATGTGGACGGGCTCCTGGTCACGCCGACCAGCGTGCCCTACGAGACCATGTCCCCGGACCAGATCGTCTTCATGGCCATGGACGGCGCACACGCGCCCGACCAGAAACCGTCCAGCGAGTGGCGCTTCCATCGCGACATCCTGACGTCTCGGCCCGACGTCAATGCCGTCGTGCACGCCCATCCGACCTATTGCACCATCCTCGCAATCATGGGCATGGAGATTCCGCCTGTGCACTACATGATCGCGGCAGCCGGTGGCGATAGCATCCGCTGCGCGCCCTATGCGACGTTCGGAACGGTGGAGCTGTCCGAACATGCGGTGCGGGCGCTCGAAGGCCGGCTTGCCTGCCTGCTCGACCACCACGGCATGATCGCGATCGGCAGGACGCTGGACAAGGCGATGTGGCTGGCCGTCGAGGTCGAGACACTGGCGCGACAATATCACGGCTGCCTCCAGATCGGACAACCGCCGCTGCTTCCGAGCGACGAGATCGAACGGGTCCGCCGGCGCATGGCCGGTTACGGCCTGTCGGAAGGGTAGGGCGGGCAGAAGGTGTTCGTGCGGATCAGACATCTCGTCGATCGCAAGGGGACGAACCGCACCATGGTTCGGCTCCGCGCGTTGTTGCGCAGCAACGAGTTCTACCTGATCCCCCTCGCCCTCGTGATCGGCACGCTCGCGGGTGCGATCGTGACGCTGATGGCCGAGATCGCGCAGATAGCGCATGTGGTGATCTACGGCATCCCGATCGACGTGCGCCTCTCGGCCAACGCCTATGTGAGTCCGTGGGCGGCGCTGATCGCGCCCGCGCTCGGCGGGCTGGCGCTCGGCATCATGGAATGGTCGCGGCGGCGCATGAAGATCTCGAGCGCGGTCGACCCGATCGAGGCCAATGCGCTGCGCGGCGGCAATCTGTCGATGCGTGACAGCGTGGTGGTGTCGAGCCAGACGCTGATCTCCAACGGCTGCGGCGCCTCGGTCGGCCTCGAGGCAGGTTATACCCAGATCGGCTCGGGGATCG
Organism: Bradyrhizobium sp. CCBAU 53415; assembly: GCF_028128735.1. Lineage (NCBI taxonomy): Bacteria > Pseudomonadati > Pseudomonadota > Alphaproteobacteria > Hyphomicrobiales > Nitrobacteraceae > Bradyrhizobium > Bradyrhizobium sp. CCBAU 53415. Next base: position 757,142 of record NZ_LBJF01000001.1, read on the forward strand.
CCTCACTGTTCGGCAAGTTCTTCAACCTGCGCCGCAACGATCTGCGCCTGATGGTCGGTTGCGGCTCCGCCGCGGCGATCGCGGCGGCGTTTGGTGCGCCGATCACCGGCGCCTTCTACGCCTGCGAGCTGATCGTCGGCGTCTATTCGGTCGGCAGCGCTGCTCCGATCCTGGCGGCCTCGCTCGCAGGCGCCCTGACTGCGCAATGGCTTGGCGGCGCCCCGTACTCGCTGGAGATACCCAAGGTCAGCGCGGTCGGCGTCGAGCAATATCTGGCACTGATCGGGCTTGCCCTCGTCACCAGCGGCGTCGGCATCGCCGTGATGCGATCCTCGCCGAAGTTCGAGCGCCTGTTCGCCTGGATGCCGGTCTGGCTCCGTCCGGTGATCGGCGGCCTCATCGTCGGCGGCTTCGCCATCATCACGCCGCAGGTGCTGGCGGCCGGCCATGGCGCCATGGTGCTCGATCTCTTTCACGACATGACGATCGGCCTGATCGCGGTGATCATCGCCCTGAAGGTGACGGCCTGCCTGATCTCGCTCGCCTCGGGTTTCCGCGGCGGCCTGTTCTTCGCGTCGCTGTTCGTCGGCAGCCTGATCGGAAAGTTCTTCGCGGCTGTGCTGCTGCTCATCAGCCCGAACTTCGTGATCGATCCGCTGGTCGCGATGCTGACCGGGATGGCGACGCTCGGTGTCGCCATCGTCGGCGGGCCCCTGACGATGTCGTTCCTCGTGCTCGAGATGACCCGCAACGTCGATGTCACCGCCGTGGTGCTGGCCGGCTGCATCGTCACCTCGATCTGCGTCCGCTTCATGTTCGGCCACTCCTTCTCGACCTGGCGCCTGCATCTGCGCGGCGAGACCATCCGCAGCGCCAACGACGTCGGCTGGCTGCGCAATCTCACCGTCGAACGCCTGATGCGCTCCGATGTCGGCAAGGTGCCGTCGACCACGACGATCGCCGCGGCGCGCAGCGAATTCGCGCTGGGCTCGAGGCCCGGTATAGTCATCGTCAACAACGCGGACGAATATGTCGGCCTCGTCCTGTTGCCCGATTTGTTCTCGAGCGATCTCGACACCATTGCCGACGACATCCAGGTGATCGAGCTCGCGCGCCTGATCGACATCGTGCTGATCCCGGAAATGAACGTGAAATCGGCGATGGCGGTGTTCGACGAGGCGGAGGCCGAGATGCTGGCGGTGGTCGATTCCACCGACAGCCGCAAGGTGGTCGGCTTCCTCACCGAGACCTTCGCCCGCCGCCGCTATGTCGAGGAGATCGACAAGGCGACGAGGGGCGTGCTGGGGGCCCTGTCGTAAGCATCTGCTATCGGGCAGGTGGGGCTGCAACGAGCCAGGCCACGATCCGGCGGACCAGCGGCAGGACCACGAGTAGCGTCGGAAACGCGACCAGCCAGGGCAGCGCCCAGGCGCCCGGCCAGATCGCGAGGAACGCCGGCGTTGCGCCGAGGCTCCGCAGCGTCGAAATGACCGAGACCACTGCCGTCATGAAGATCGACAACACAAAGGGCATCACGATCGGCGCATAGCGCGCCGGCAGTTTGCGAACCGCAATCATCTGATTTCTTTCGAGGAAATGGACGCGTCGATCACGTTGAACCCTTAAATGGCATCGATCCCGACCACGTCGGTTGATGCGTTGGTTCACGTGAAACGCTTACGGCGACCGAAAACGGCGCCGCTGTTCATTATCCGCTCAGGTTGGATGGTTCAAGCTGGATCCGATCGTTCGGTTTACAATCCTTCAAAGCGTGGCGGTTTGCCGCGATCGGGAAACCATTTCAGTGGTTTACGCGTTACAGACTGTTTGCCTGCGTATGTTTCGGTGAAAACAGAGGAAGATCAAGATGTGTGATGGACCGATGATTTCCGCCGCCGGCCGCAACGCTGTCCTGGCCGCGTTTGCTGGCGTGGCGCTGCTCGCAACCTCGGTGTCATCTTCGGCTGCGGCGTCCTCCGGTACGGCCCAGGCGGTGTCCTCAAAGGCTGCCGCTGCAGGTCAGGCCACCGCCGCCGTCACCGATTTCAGCGCAGTCCGCCGTCGCCACTACCATCGACGCGGGCCGAGCGCGGCCGGCCTCGCCTTCATGGGCGCGGCGGCGGGGATCATCGGAGGGGTGATCGCCGAGCAGCGCCGCCGCGACTACTACGAGAACCGCTATTATTATGGCCCGGGTCCTTATTACGGCGGCCCCGGCTATTACGGCGGCGGTCCCTATTATGGTCCGCGCTACTACTACCAGCCTTACTAGCTGGGCGAGCGTCTTCGCCCTGATCTGCGGAACGCGTTTTCCGGATTCGTGAGGGGCGGTGCCTTGCACCGTCCCTTTTCGTTGCTTGCGGGCTGCCCGTCGTCCGCGCTGTTTCGCTGGCTTGTCAATCTCCCATGGCTTTGCCGAAATTCGGAAATTGGCATGTCCGCGATTCAAAATGCGCGGTGGAGGAGCGGCATTGCTGCCTCGCACTCCGTCATGGCGAGTGCAGAGACTTGTCCGCCGAAGCCTTCGTCGAAGGCGGAAGCAATCCAGAATCTTTCCGCGGCGAAAGTCCGGATTGCTTCGCCGCAAGGGCTCCTCGCAATGATGGCGTGCAAGCAGCGAGCGGCACACTCCGCTCTTGTGCCTGGGACGCACGTAGCGCCTAGCGATCCGCTGCAGAGCCGGAGCCCATCCCGCCGCGCGCTGCCGTGTTGCTCTGGGTCCCGGCTCTGCGCCACAACTCTGGCGCGCTGCAGCCTGTCCGGGACATGAGAAAGCCGCAGTGCCGCGCCGCAATGACGACCCGCCAAACGACGCCTGGCGCCGGTCAAATATTCGGCGATTCCGCCCGGGACGCCAATGGACTTGCCCGCGGCAATCCGGTTCAATGGGGCCGCGCCACTTGCGTGAAGCTGTCGGGAATGCTCTTTGCTTCGGAGTTATCCGTGGGGCCTCCGGCCCCGATCCAGAGAGATGAGATGAGCAAACTCGTTATCAGCGCCGGCGAATTCACCTTCGATGCCCGCTTCGAGGAACAGCTGGCGCCGAAGACCGTGGCCGCCTTCCGCAAGGCGCTGCCGTTCGAAAGCCACATTATCCATGTGCGCTGGAGCGGCGAGGGCGTGTGGATGCCGCTCGGCGACCTCGATTTCGGCGTCGGCTATGAGAACCACACCAGTTATCCCGCGCCCGGCCAGATCATCCTTTATCCCGGCGGCATCAGCGAGACCGAGATCCTGCTGGCCTATGGCGGCGTGCATTTCGCGAGCAAGATGGGGCAGCTCGCCGGCAACCATTTCATCACGCTGACCTCGGGCCTGGAGAACCTGGCAACGCTAGGCAAGAGCGTGCTGTGGAAAGGCGCGCTGCCGATCCGCTTCAAGGAAGTCTGAGTGATTGACACGAGCTACCCGCGCGATCTCCGCGGCTATGGCCGCAACCCGCCGCATCCGCAATGGCCCGGCAATGCGCGGGTCGCGGTGCAATTCGTCGTCAATTTCGAGGAAGGCGGCGAGAACAACATCCTGCACGGCGACCGCGCCTCGGAAGCCTTCCTGTCCGACGTGCTCGGCGCGCAGCCCTGGCCGGGCCAGCGCCATGCCAACATCGAATCCATGTTCGAATATGGCTCGCGCGCCGGCTTCTGGCGGCTGTGGCGGTTGTTCACCGCGCGCAACTGGCCGACCACCGTGTTCGGCGTCGCCACTGCGCTGAAGCGAAATCCCGAGATCGTCGCGGCGATGAAGGAGGCGGCCTGGGATATCGCCAGCCACAGCCTGAAGTGGATCGAGCACAAGGACATGACCGAGGCGCAGGAGCGCGCCGAGATCGAGCAAGCGATCCGCGTCCACCTCCAGGCGACGGGCTCGCGGCCGCTCGGCTGGTACACCGGGCGCTCCTCGATCAACACCAACCGGCTGCTGATGGAGGAGGGCGGCTTCCTCTATCTCTGCGACTCCTACGCTGACGATCTGCCCTATTGGGTGAAGGGACCAGGCGGCAAGCAGCTCATCATTCCCTATACGCTAGACGCCAACGACATGCGCTTCATCAACCCGCAGGGTTTTGCCGAAGGCGAGCAGTTCTTCACCTATCTGAAGGATGCCTTCGACGTGCTCTATGCCGAGGGCGAGACCGCGCCGAAGATGATGTCGGTCGGCCTGCACTGCCGCCTCGCCGGCCGGCCCGGGCGCGCCGCAGGGCTGATGCGCTTCCTCGATTATATAGGCAAGCATGAGCGCGTCTGGGTGCCGACGCGATTGCAGATCGCCCAGCACTGGCACGACAAGCACGCGCATCTTGCCGCCGACGCATTCGAGATCGGGTGAGAGGCAATGTCGCAGATCTCGCTCGCCGATCTCAACGCTGCAAGCAAGGCCGATTTCGTCGCGGCGCTCGCCAATGTCGTCGAATATTCGCCATGGATCGCCGAGCAGCTCGCGGCAAAGCGGCCGTTTGCCGGCATCAATCAGCTGCACGCTGCGCTGATGGCGGTGATTCAGAGCGCCGAGCCTGACGCTCAGTCGGCGCTGATCCGGGCGCATCCCGATCTCGCCAACAAGACGCAGCGCGCCGCTGGCCTCACGGCGGAATCGACCGACGAGCAGAACAGCGCCGGGCTCGACCGGCTGTCGGACGCCGAATATGCGGCGTTCGAGCGTGCCAACAACGCCTATCGCGATAAGTTCGGCTTCCCGTACATCGTCTGCGTGCGCCGTCACACCAGGGATTCCGTGTTGCGCGATTTCGAGACGCGACTGCTCAATATCGCCAAGACCGAGACGCGGCGTGCGATCGAGGAAATCGGCCGCATCTCCGCGCTGCGGCTGGACCAGCTCGTCATTGCCGACGACAGGCTGAAGGTGCACGGCCGGCTCTCGACGCATGTGCTGGATAATCACATTGGCAGGCCCGCGCCGGGCATCCCGATCGAGCTGGTGGAGCTCGCGAGCCTCGGCGAGAATCGAGTCATCGCGCGCGCGGTGACCAATGCCGACGGCCGCACCGACCAGCCGCTGATCGGCGGTCGCCCGCTGCCGATCGGCCGCTATGAGCTCAGATTCCGCGTTGCCAAATACTACGCCGAACGCAATGTGCCGCTGTCCGATCCGCCGTTCCTCGATGAGATCCCGCTGCGCTTTGCGATCGGCGAGCCGGAAAGCCACTACCACGTGCCGCTGCTGGTCACGCCCTGGAGCTATTCGACCTATCGCGGCAGCTAGAGATGTAGGTTCGGCGGGCTGTCCGTGGTTCACCTCGCCCCGAAGGGGAGAGGTGAACCGAACCATCCCGCTCTAGCTAGCTACCGAACTTCTCGTGCAGCGCCGGAAACAGCCGATCCGGTTTGAAGGGCGGTGCGGTGAAGCGAATTCCAGTGGCATCCGCAATCGCGTTACCGAGTGCAGCGGCGACGGGATTGTACGGGCTCTCGCTCATCGACTTCGCGCCCAGTGGCCCGATCGTGTCGGACGTCTCGGCGAAGAACACCTCCGTGCGAGGAACGTCGGCGAAAGAGGGCAGGTGGTAGTCGCGGAATTTCGGGTTGACGACGCGGCCGTTCGCGTCGATCACCATCTCCTCATAAAGCGCAGCGCCGAGCGCCTGCGCCACGCCGCCTTCGACCTGGCCGCGGCACTGCATGGGATTGGCGACGACGCCCGCGTCCGCGGCGTGCACGCTCCTGAGAATCCTGAGCTCACCGGTGCCTTTGTTCACCGCGACGCGAAATCCCTGCACGTTGAACCCGACCGAGCGCGGCGTGCCGCCGGAATTGCCGGTGGCTGCGAACGGCTGGCCGCGCTCGCGAGCGAGCTGCGCCAGTTCCGCAAAGGGCATGCGCCGCACGCCGCTGACGACGGCGTCCCCATCGAGCACGCAGGTTTTCACGTCGCACAGCCACGCGCCGGCGGCCGCCGCCTTCAGCTCGGTCGCAAGCTGAATGGCCGCCGCATGCGTCGCCTTGCCCGCGACGAAGGTGCCGGCGCTGCCATAGGCGCCGGTGTCGTGGCCGCCATGGGCGGTGTCGGACTGGCGCAGACGGATTCTCTCGACCGTGGTCGCCAGCACGGTCGCGGCGATCTGGAGGTGCACGGTGCTGGTGCCGTTGCCGAACTCGGCCGTGCCGACGGTGAGGTCGAAGCCCCCGTCGTCGCGCAGCGCGATCGTCGCGTCGGCGATGTGGCCGGCCGGTGGCACGGTGTCGATCATAGTCAGCGCAATGCCGTCACCGATCAGCCATACCGGCGACAGGTCCGGCTGCGGGCCATCGGCCTGCATCGCGCGCTCGACGAGGTCGAGGCATTGGTCGAGCCCGTAGGAGCCATAAAGCACGTCGTGATATTCGGACGGCGGCGGCGACAGCATGGGATCGCCGGGCTTGACGATATTGCGCCGGCGCATCTCGTAGGGGCTGATGCCGAGCTGCCTGGCCAGCTCGTCGATCGCGGCCTCCACCGCGATCAGCGCCTGCGGCAGGCCGTAGCCGCGAAACGCGCCCGCCGGCACGGTGTTGGTGTAGACGGCGGCGCCGTCCACCCTCTTGTTCGGACAATTGTACACGCTGATGGACTCGGCCAGCGCGTGGAACATCACGGGGCCGGCGTGATTGCCGTAAGCTCCGGTGTTGGAGAGCACGTCGAGCTGGACGGCGGTGAGCTTGCCATCGCTATCGGCGCCCGCCTTGATGTGGACCCGCATCGGATGCCGCGTCGAGGTCGCGATGAACTGCTCCTCGCGGGTGAGTTCCAGCTTCACTGGCCGCCCGGTTGTGAGCGCGGCGAGCGCAAGGACATCCTCCACGAACATCTCCTGCTTGCCGCCAAAGCCGCCGCCGACGCGTTCGCAGAACACGCGGACCTTGTCCATGGGAAGCCCAAAGATGTCCGACAGCGCACGCCGGGTCAGGAACGGCACCTGCGTCGAGGTGCGGACGTTCAGCACGCCAGCGTCATCGAGCCAGGCGAGGCCGCCATGGGTCTCCAGCGCCGCATGCTGTACGCGATGACTGTGGAACGTGGCCTCGTAGGTGACGGCGGACGTCGCGAGCGCCGCCGCGACATCGCCGAATTCGCCATGTGTTTCCGCGGCGAGATTGCGCCGGGCGTCCGCGACGCGGTTCGCCGTGGTACGGTCGGGATGAATGATTGGCACGCCCGGCGCCATTGCCTGCTCCGGATCGATCAGCGCGGGCAGAATCTCGTAACTGACGTTCAGCCTGCGGCACGCCTCCTCGGCGGCGGCTTCGGTCTCGGCGACGACGGCGGCGACCTTCTGTCCGATGAAGCGGACGACCTCGTCGAGGACGCGGGTGTCCTCTGGGTCCATCCACTCCCTCTCATGCCGCGCGGTCGAAATCAGGACAGACGGCGCATCCTCATGCGTCAGCACGGCGTGGACGCCGGGGACGCGAAGGGCATCCGACTTGTGAATCGCAACGATCCTGGCGTGAGCGTGCGGCGAACGGAGCAGCTTGATGTGCAGCAGTCCGTCGATGGCGGTATCGAAGGTGTAGCGTGCCCTGCCGCGCACGATGTCGGGACCTGCGGCGGCCGGCAGGCTGCGACCGAATGCGGCGCCGGCCTCGACGCTCGCCTCGACATTGGTCTTGCTGAGGATCGCGTCCTCTATCGAACGATAACCGGTACAGCGGCAGATATTGCCCTTCAACGCTGCGCCGAGATCGGTGCGCTGCGCCTGGTTCAGGGAGGCGCAGGTCAGGATCATGCCGGCGGTGCAGAAGCCGCATTGAAAGCCCTGCGCATCGAGGAAGGCCTGCTGCATCGGATGCGTGCCGTGATCTCCGCCAAGACCTTCAATCGTGGTCACATTGCGCCCCTCGGCCCGGAACGCCGGGATCAGACAACTGTGCACCGGCTCGCCGTCGAGCAACACGGTGCAGGCGCCGCAATCGCCGGCATCGCAGCCCTTCTTGACGCCGAAATGGCCAAGCTCGCGCAGGAACGTGCGCAGGCATTGCCCGGCGCGCGGCTTCTGGGAAAACACCTTGCCGTTGACCTCGACGCTCATGGCCGCGTTGCTCCCATGAGTTCGGCGCGAATTTCCTCGGCGAGCCGCAGCGTCATGTGCTTGCGCCAGATTGGCGCGCCATGGATGTCCGCGTGGTACAGATCGTCGGTGATCTGCTGCATGAGCGCGGCGCGGAGCGTGCTCGCGTCCGGGGCTTTGCGAAAGAGTAGCTGGATCGGCCGTACCGTCGCTGCGGTAACCGTGAGTGTCAGCGCATCATCGGCTTCGAGGCTCCCGATCAGGAGCGCCGCCGAACGGCCGACCGGCGCCAGCGAGATCTGGCGGAAGGCGGTGCGGCGCTTCAATGCGGCGGTTGGGATATCGATCTGCCGGAGAAGGTCGCCTGGCGTCAGACGATTGCGCTGGTTGCCGGTGACGAATTCGGCGACGGGAAGCTTCTGTTCACCGCCGCTCGCCTTCCAGATGGTGCAGAGGCCGTCGAGCGCGGTGGTGAGCGAGATCATCGGTCCCGCCGGTAACGACATGCAGAGGTTGCCGCCGACGGTCGCGGTTTTCCAGATCTTGAACGAAGCAAGGAAGGCGCGGCAGCACTGGCTGATCAGCGGCACCGCGAGCCAATCGGACGGGCAGGCGAGTCCATCGAGCTCTGCGATGGTACAAGTGGCGGCGATGCTGAGGTGGCTGTCGGTGATCGTCAGCGCTGGCCATTCCAGATCGGTGAGATCGATCAGTCGTGTCAGATGCGTTTGCGGCTCCGAGAACAGCCAAGTGCCGCCAGCGAGCCAGGCATCACCTGCCGTCCAAACGGGCAACTGCGCGCGCGTTTGCGGATGGGCGACCGCTGTGATGGTATTCAAGTCCATGCTTGCGCCACCGCTCCCGCCGGCTGAATCAACGAGAAAGTGTCGCAAGACGGGAGCCAAGTGGCAACAACAAGTCGGAGCAGGGACGCAGCCGTCCTCCGTCTTGCAGGCCTGCCGTCAGCGGGGGAGAGGAGAAGCAGGATCATGAGTGACGCAAGGCCGATTTGGATCAGGGATCCGCTGGCCATCCTCGCCGATCATGCCGAGCGCGGGATCGTGGTGAAGGACGGCCGGATCGTCGAGCTCGTGCCGGCCGGCGGTGTGCCCGTCACCGCGGATGTCGCGGTGTTCGATGCGGGCGAACACGTCGTCCTGCCGGGCCTGATCAATACCCATCATCATTTCTACCAGACGCTGACGCGGGCGCTGCCGGCCGCGATGGACCGCGAGCTGTTCCCCTGGCTTCAGGCGCTCTATCCGGTGTGGGCGAGGCTGACGCCTGACGCGCTCGAGCTCGGCGTCACCGTGGCGATGTCCGAGTTGCTGCTCTCCGGCTGCACCACCACGACCGATCACCATTACGTGTTTCCGGCGGGTCTCGAAGACGCCCTCGATATCGAGGTGGCGGTGGCGAAGCGTCTCGGCGTGCGGGTGCTGCTCACGCGCGGCTCGATGAACCTGTCGCAGCGCGACGGCGGCCTGCCGCCCGACAGCGTGTTGCAGGACGAGGACACGATTCTCGACGACAGCGCGCGCGTTGTCGCAAAGCATCACCAGCGCGGTCCGGATGCGATGGTGCAGATCGCGCTGGCGCCGTGCTCGCCCTTCTCGGTGACGACGTCGCTGATGCGCGCGACCGCCGATCTCGCTGACAAGCTCGACGTGCGTCTGCACACCCATCTCGCCGAGACCGAGGACGAGAACGAGTTTTGTGAGCAGATGTATGGCTGCCGCCCGCTCGACTATCTCGAGCAATGCGGCTGGCTCAATGCGCGCACCTGGCTCGCTCACGGCATATTTTTCAACGCCGACGAAATGAAGCGGCTTGGCAACGCCAAAACGACCATCAGTCATTGCGCCTGCAGCAACCAGCTGCTGGCGTCCGGTTGTTGTCCGGTCTGCGAGATGGAGGAGGCTGGCGTCGGAATCGGCATTGGGGTCGACGGCTCGGCCTCGAACGACGGCTCGAACCTGATGCAGGAGGTCCGTGCCGCCTTCCTGCTGCAACGCGCGCGCTATGGCGTGGCCAAGGTCAGCCACAAGGATGCGCTGCGCTGGGCGACCAAGGGCTCGGCGGCCTGTATCGGCCGGCCGGAACTCGGCGAGATCGCCGTCGGCAAGGCCGCCGATCTCGCGCTGTTCAGGCTCGACGAGCTGCGCTTCTCCGGTCACGGCGACCCCCTGGCCGCCTTGGTACTATGCGGCGCGCATCGGGCCGACCGGGTGATGGTGGCTGGACAATGGGCAGTGATCGACGGCGCGATCCCGGGCCTCGATGTGGCAGACCTCATCCGCCGCCACAGTTCCGCGGCGCGGGGCATGCAGGGGGGATGATCAGGACCGGATAGAAAGAGGGGGCGACCACAAGTGCCGGGTGCTTCTGGCCACCCCCTCCGAACCTCCTCCGGGAGGAGCAGGTGATTTGGGCAAAGCAAGAAGCGTGCTACTTGCCTGGCAGCTTGTCATCGATGCCTTTCACGTAGAAATTCATGCTGAGGATCTGGCCGTCGTCGAGGTGATCGCCGCCCTTGCACTCGACCTGCTTGCCGTCCTGCCCAATGATCGGGCACTTGAACGGGTGCAGCTTGCCCGCGGTGATCGCGTCCTGGGCATCCTCGGCCATCTTTTTCACGTCGTCGGGCATGTTGGTGTAGGGCGCCATCGCGAACATGTGGCTGTCGAGGCCGCCCCAGGTGTTCTCGGACTTCCAGGTGCCGGCGAGCTCGGCCTTGACGCGCTCGATGTAGTAGGGGCCCCAGGTATCCAGGATCGAGGTGAGCTGGGTCTTGGGCCCGAACTTGATCATCTCGGAATCCTGGCCGAAAGCGAGCTTGCCGCGCTCGCTGGCGATCTGCATGGCGGCGGGCGAATCCGTGTGCTGCATGATGACGTCGGCGCCCTGGTCGATCAGAGCCTTGGCGGCGTCGGCTTCCCTGCCCGGATCGAACCAGGTGTTGGCCCAGATGATCTTGACCTTGATGTTCGGATTGATGGTCTGCGCCGCCAGCACCGTCGCGTTGATGCCGGAAACGACCTCCGGAATCGGGAACGAGCCGATATAGCCGAGCACGCCCGATTTCGACATCTTGGCCGCGATCAGGCCCTGAATATAGCGGCCCTGATACCACTTCGCCGAGTAGGTCGACATGTTCGGGTTGCGCTTGTAACCGGTGGCGTGTTCGAAATGCACGTTCGGATATTTCTTGGCGACCTTCAGCGTCGGATCCATGTAGCCGAAGGACGTCGTGAAGATCAGCTTGTTGCCGGCGCGGACGAGTTGCTCGATCGAGCGCTCGGCGTCGGGGCCTTCGGGCACGTTCTCGAGGTAAGTGGTCTCGATCTTGTCGCCAAGTTCCTTCACCAGCGCCTGACGACCCAGGTCGTGCTGATAGGTCCAGCCGAGGTCGCCAATCGGACCCACATAGATGAAGCCGATCTTCAGCTTGTCGGCGGCGGAGGCTGCACTGACGTTCCCGGCAAGCAATAGCCCGGCGGTCAGCGCAAGAAGTGATTTCCTCATCATCGATCTCCAACATCAGGGGAAAGCCACGATCCGCAACGCACGCGCCCCATCGCGCCCGCCGTGGAGTGAGGTTCAGCGGTCAGGCACGAACACCGTGCCGAGCGCGGCTGGCGCAGTCGAACCGCCGCTGCGTGCGCGGGAGAGCAGGACCAGGACGATGACGGTTGCGAGATAAGGCAATGCCGACATGAATTGCGAGGGAATGCCGACGCCCCAGCCTTGCGCGTGCAGTTGCAGGATCGTCACCGCGCCGAATAGATACGCGCCGACCACGAGCCGGCCCGGCCGCCAGGACGAGAACACCACCAGCGCCAGCGCGATCCAGCCGCGGCCGGCGGTCATGCCCGGAATGAAGAACGGCGTATAGGCGAGCGGCAAATAAGCGCCGGCAAGGCCGGCGCAGGCGCCGCCGAACATCACGGCGAAGGTACGGATACGCAGCACGGGATAGCCGAGCGCATGCGCGGAGACGTGATTGTCGCCGCAGGCGCGCAGGATCAGCCCCGCGCGCGTGCGGTACAGGAACCACCAGACGCCGACGATCAGTGCGACTGTGAAATAGACGAAGCCGTCCTCGCCGAACAGCACACGGCCGATCAGCGGAACGTCCGTCAGAACGGGAACATGGAGGTGCATGGCCGGCGTGATGCGCTCGCCGACGAAGCCGGCTCCGATCAGGCCGGAGAGCCCGATGCCGAGGATGGTCAGTGCGAGGCCAGTTGCAACCTGGTTGACCGCAAGCCCGAGAGCCATCAATGCAAAGATCAGTGACATCAGCGTGCCCGCGACGATGCCGAACAGTGCGCCGATGACGATCGATCCGGTCAGCCAGGCGCCGGCAAAACCGCAGGCGGCGCCGACGATCATCATGCCCTCGACGCCGAGATTGAGCACGCCGGAGCGCTCGGTCACGAGCTCGCCGGTCGCAGCGATCAGCAGCGGCGTGGATGCGGCGAGCACCGCCAGGATGATGGCTTCAACCAGCTCCACGGGCCACCTGTCGGCTCGGGAAGACCAGCTTGAAGCGGTAGAGGATGAGGGAATCGCAGGCGAGCACGTAGAACAGCAGAATGCCCTGAAACACCTTGGTGACGTCCAGCGGGATCTTCATCGCGATCTGCGCCTGTTCACCGCCGATAAAGGTCAATGCGAGGAAGAGGCCTGCAACCAGTATTCCAAGCGGGTTCAGACGGCCGAGGAAGGCCACGATGATCGCGGTAAATCCGTAACCAGGCGAGATGCCAGGCTGGAGATGCCCAACCGGACCTGCAACCTCGACGATTCCGGCGAGGCCCGCCAGTGCGCCTGATACCGCAAAGGTCAGGATGATCAGCTGATTGGCCTTGAAGCCGCCGAACCGCGCCGCACGGGGCGCAGCTCCAACCACGCGGATCCCGAATCCCCTGATGGTTCGCCCGAGCAGGATCGCCGCTGCTGCGACGACGAGGAGGGCGATGACGGAGCCGAGATGCAGCCGGCCCCCTTCAATCAGGAGAGGGACTGTTGCCACCGGATCAAACTCCGCCGTGGTCGGGAAATTGAATCCCTGCGGGTCACGCCATGGCCCGCGCACGAGATAGTCGAGGAAGAGGTCGGCGACATAGACCAGCATCAGGCTGGTCAGGATCTCGCTGGCGCCGAACTTGACCTTGCAGATCGCCGGGATCAGCGCATAGAGCGCGCCCGCTACGGCGGCGAGGACGAGCATGGCCGGCAGCACCCAGGCGCCGGCGTCGGTGCCTTGTGTCTTCACCGCGATCCAGCTTCCGGCCACGGCGCCGATCAGGAATTGTCCTTCGGCGCCGATGTTCCAGGCATTGGCGAGATAGCAGAGCGACAGCCCGATGGCGATCATCACCAGCGGCGTTGCCTTCACCGCGATCTCCTGGAGCGAATAGCCGTCGGTCAAGGGCGCGATGAAATAGGCGTGCAGGGCGAGCAGCGGATTCTTGCCCAGTATCGCAAACAGGATGACCATGGTCAGGATCGTGAGGCCGATCGCGATCAGTGGGGACACCAGCGCGATCGTGCCGGAGCGCTCGACGCGCTTCTCAAGCACCAGCTGCATGCGCGATCTCCTTCGGTTCCAGGCTGCTGCCGCCCATCAGGAGGCCGAGCTTTTCGCGGCTCGCTTCGCTTACTGCGAGCGGAGCGGAAAGCCTGCCATGGAACATCACGGCAATGCAGTCGGCGATCTCCGCGAGCTCGTCGAGATCCTGGCTGGTCACGAGGACGGCGGCGCCGGCGGTTGCGAGATCGAGCAGCGCCTGACGGATGACGGCGGCGGCGCCGGCGTCGACGCCCCAGGTCGGCTGGCTCACCACCAGCACCGCGGGAGCGCGCAGGATCTCGCGTCCCACGATGAACTTCTGCAGATTCCCGCCGGACAGGCTCGCGGCTTCCGGATCGCGTTTGGCCTTGCGGACATCGAACGCCTCGGTCGCACGGTCGACCGCCCTCAGCGTGGCCGCAGTGTCGATGAAGCCGTGATGGACCATGCCGCTGGCGGCGTGGCCGGTGAGCAGCACGTTCTCCGACAGCTTCATGCGCGGTGCGGTGCCGTGGCCGAGACGCTCCTCGGGCACGAAAGCGGCGCCCAGCTTGCGCCGCTGGGTGATCGAGAGGTGGCCGGCGGCGATGCCTTCGATCAGCACCGTACCAGGATCCTTCGAGAGGCGCTCGCCGGAAAGCGCGGCGAACAATTCGTCCTGGCCATTGCCGGCGACGCCGGCGATGCCGAATATCTCGCCGCCCTTCAGCTCGAACGAGATGTGCTCGAGCCGTACGCCATGCGCCTCTGCGGGGGCGAGCGAGAGATCATCGACGACGAGCCGCGGCACAGTGGTCTTGCGGCGGGATGCGGCCTTCACTTCCTTGATCTCTCCGCCGACCATCATCCGCGCGAGCGAGGCCGCAGTCTCGAGCCGAGGGTTGCAGGTCTCGACCTTCCTGCCGCTGCGGAGGATCGTCGCGGTGTCGCAAAGCCGTTTCACCTCCTCCAGTTTGTGGCTGATATAGAGGATGGCGCGGTCTTCGGCCTTGAGCCGCTCCAGCACGATGAAGAGCTGATCTGCCTCCTGCGGCGTCAGCACCGCGGTGGGCTCGTCCAGGATCAGGAATTTCGGATCCTGCATCAAGGCGCGGACGATCTCGATGCGCTGGCGCTCGCCGACGGATAGTTGCCAGACCTCGCGATGAGGATCGAGCGGCAGTCCATAGGTCTTCGACACCTGCTCTAGCCGCGCCGACATGTCCTTGAAGGATTCCTTGCCATCGAGGCCGAGCGCCACGTTCTCGGCAACGGTAAGATTGTCGAACAGCGAGAAATGCTGGAATACCATACCGATGCCAAGGCTGCGTGCTTCCGAGGGACCGGACAGCGCGATTCGTTGGCCCTGCCAGCGGATCTCGCCGGCGCTGGGCTGGATCAGCCCGTAGATGGCCTTGACCAGCGTCGACTTGCCGGCGCCGTTCTCGCCAAGCAGGGCGTGGATTTCCCTCGGCCAGATGTCGATGTCGATGGAATCGTTGGCGAGGAAACCGCCATAACGCTTGGTGAGGCCGATCGTCCTCAGGAGCGGAGAATCGCCGGAATGCTGGCCATTGGACGTCGGATCTAACATTCGCTGATGCGCTTGCATGCGTGAAGTGTCTCAATAGTGGGCCAGTTTGAACCGCGGCGTAAGATGTGAAAAAGCATCAATCCTTGCTCAACGCTTCGGCGGCGTCGCATAGCGCGCGATCAGACAAACGGCGTCATCTCCTTTTGAATGTCCTGCTACTTGGTCCAAACGCCGACGTGCAGCGCTTCAGCCTCCTTTTCCAGCAGCGGGCCGATGACCTCTGTCGGCCGCTGGCCGCTGGCGAAGACCTCGCGGCAGGGCAGGGCGAGGGTCGGGTTCTCCGGATGGTTGCCGGTGATGCTGCGCAGGCGATGCTCGCTGAGGCCAAAGACGACGCGGCCGATGCCGGCCCAGTAGATCGCGCCCGCACACATCGCGCAGGGTTCGGCTGACGAATAGAGCGTGGCCTTCGCCAGCACCTCGCGTCCGAGGGTGCGGCAGGCGCGGGTGGCCGCCAGACGTTCGGCATGCGCGGTGCCGTCATGATCCGGCATGTAACCGTTCTCGCTCTCGATGAGGACCTTGCCGTCGGCCCCGACAACGACGCAGCCGAAGGGATGATTGCCATGACTGAGTGAGCGGCGGGCGACCGCGAACGACAGGCGCAGGAAGTGTTCGTCACGTTCGGACGCGCCGTCCATCGCTGCTCCCCGGTCAGTGCCTGCCATGCGCCGGCGACCACGGTGGTCGGCTTCGCTCGTCCATGCTTCATACACAATCTGCCGTGGAACATCACCAGCCCGCCCGGACGGTCGTCGTCGATGGCATTTTCCGAATAACCGATTGAAAAATATCGATTATGCGGCCCGTCAGATCCTGATAAGGAATTACAGGCGTGGGCCGCCCGCGTGCCTGACCGGCGCGAGGCAGTCTCGCGCGCACTCGCATCCATGCTAATCACGCGCCCGTCGGGCCGGCCGGTGCGTGATCTTGCTGGCACCGAACTCGTAGCGTTTGTCGCCGGGACAGCAACTCCCGCAGTCCAGAGAAGAGGAAATTTGTCGAGATGGGGTCCGTCAACGCCGTTCAAAATGCGTCGCTCGGCGAAATGATCGTGCGTCGGATCAACGAGTTGGCCGCGATCTCGGAGGGAGGAGACAACCTCACCCGCGTCTATCTCACCAAGGAGCTGCGCGAGGCAGCGGACCTCATCCTGAGCTGGATGCGCGAAGCCGGCATGAGCGCGCGCCTCGACGCGATCGGCAACGTCTGCGGCCGCTATGAAGGCGACCGGCCGGGTGCGCCCTGCCTGATGCTCGGCTCGCACTACGACACTGTGCGCGATGCCGGCAAATGGGATGGACCGCTGGGTGTGATCACGGCGATCTCCTGCGTCGCCGATCTCAACCGCCGCGGCAGGCGCCTACCGTTTGCGATCGAGGTTATCGGTTTTGCCGATGAGGAGGGGGTGCGCTTCGCTTCGACCTTGCTCGGCAGCCGTGCAGTGGCCGGCACCTTTGACGAGAGTGTCTTGAATGTTTGCGACCGCGATGGCGTATCGATGCGCGATGCGCTCGTGCAGTTCGGCCTCGATCCCGCCGATATCGGTGCGGCCGCGCGGGCGCGGCGGGAGCTACTTGCCTACCTCGAATTGCACATCGAGCAGGGGCCGGTGCTGGAAGCGCAGAACCTGCCCGTAGGTGTCGTCACCGCGATCGCCGGCGCCACGCGCCTGGCCGCACGGCTGACCGGCATGGCGGGACACGCCGGCACCGTGCCGATGGGGCTTCGGCGCGACGCGCTTGCCGGCGCGGCCGAATGCATCGGTGCCATCGAGCAGTTTTGCCGCACCGACGAGGGCGGCCTGGTCGGCACTGTCGGCTACATCCAGGCGAGGCCCGGCGCGACCAATGTGATTCCGGGCGACGTGTCCTTCACCATCGATATGCGCGCGCCCACCGACATGCACCGCAAGCGCGCGGTGGCCGACGTCGTCCGCCAGATCGAGGCGATCGCAAAGCGGAGGCAATTGGCACTCCAGCTCGACGTCACCCACGAAAATCGCACCGCGCCGTGCGCGCCCTGGCTGAAGGTGCAGATCGCGGAGGCGATCGCCGCGGAAGGCTTGTCCGTGTTCGAGTTACCCAGCGGGGCTGGGCACGACGGCATGGCCATGATCGACATCGCAGATGTCGGCATGATCTTCGTCCGCTGCCGCGGCGGTGTCAGCCATCACCCGGACGAGCATGTCGAGCTCGCGGATGCCGACGCCGGCGCGCGGGTACTGCTGCGTGTGATCGAGAACTTTCAGACGCGGGAGAGCCGTGCCGCAGCGAGCTGAACAACCGGATGGCCGTTCGTCATCGGGGCGAGACACGAATCGGTCACGCTTGGAATGGTGACCGGCCATCGCCGGGATCGCGAGACACCAGGTGCATATGAACAGCGACATTCCCCTGCCATCACATCGTGGAAACCGGTTCTACCAGGGCAGGGCTGCGACCTTTGTCGCCAACGCCCTTCAGGCGGTCAATTTTCTCGGTGATCGGCTCCTGAGAAAGTCGCATCATCCGTCGTCGGCTATCGAGGACCTCTATCGGCATTCGATGGACAGCGCGTTCTCGATGACCGAGGCTTTCCTCGTCACGGGCGCGCCGCACGCATCCGCCTATTACCCCCGGGACTTCGCGTGGTTCTATCCCGACGTTCTCGCCCCCGAAACCATCATGGATGCTCAGGACGCGGTGCGGCGGGTGCGCCTGCTCGAGAAGAGCGTGCGCCTGCTGCTGGAGGCGGTCCGCGCCGACGTCGTCACCACGACCATCGTGCCCGCGGGACGCGGCCGGTATCTCGGAGTGAATTATTTCTCGCGGCCCTCGGATACGCTGCTCGGGATTCTCGCCGGTCTCCAGCAGATGATCTCTGCCGAGGAGAGGACGTCGTCCCATCTGGCGATGTCACAATGCGCGCATGCAGGCCGCCTGCTGCTGGCCGAATATGGCGGTGACCTGAAGCGGGCGATCCTCCGGCTCGCAGGCGAGCTCGAGCCGTTCAATGATGACGGTACCAGGTATTTGCTTTGCGATGTCCACGCACCTCGCTCCGCCGCAACAGACACCCGTGCCGAACGCAGGCGCTTCGTGACCAATGCTTCCGTCTACACGACCTTCGTGTGGGGCGTGAGGCTCGGGATCGTCGGCGAGAACGAGCTGAAGCGGCTGCTCGGGCGTGACCTCCTGCAATACAAGAAGGACTTGCTCTGCCTGTTCGGCAAGGACGGTCATATCAGGCATTCCCTGGAGGGTCCGGCGAGCTCGCCGGCATCATCGATCGCGCTGGATTTCGTCAGCGTGCATCGCGGATTCTGGAATATGAGCGATGCGAGCGAGCGGGCGCTGTTCTCGGCCACGACGGATCTGATCATTGGGGAGCCGCGGTTTCGCATCCCCAGCACCTTCCAATTCCTGGTGTCTGCGGACAATCCGCGGAACAAGATGATTCACAGGATTGCGGCTCCCGCCTACCAGGGACGTTCCTGCTGGCCGACGTTCAACGTCGAGTTCGCGGATCGCATGCTGGACTATGATGAATTCACTGGCAGCGATGCCTATCGGGCCTGCGCCCAAGGAATATTGAAGGATATTCGGGCGGCGACCGAGGTTCATGGCGGCTATCAGGAGCTGATCTCAGAACAGGGGCTGAAGTATCGCACCTGGGCCTATAAGGGCGCCGTGGCCCACTCCTGGTTTCCTCGCTTCATGTCCGTCTGGAGGAGGGCGTATGGAACGCCGCTCCTCCGCTGGATGGACGAATCCACTCGGTAACGTACCACTCACGCCACGAGATCCAGCAGCCGGCACGATCCGCGCACGAGCACCTTTCGTCCGGTCGTTGTGATGGCCGGCACACCATCGTCAATGACGACAAGGCCAATGTGACGAGGCTCTCGACGAGATGAGCCTTGAGACGGCCGTTCGACAGCGGGTTGCGAAGTGTGCGCAGGGCTGCCCATTGATCCGGTGAAAGATCCAAGTCGAAATCGTCGGTCATGTTGCCTCAGGCGATCGTAACATCCGCGCGCCCTGTTACCGGCGCTGCATGAAGACCATGCGACGACAATGAGTCCGGAATTCGGTGAGATGTTTAGAACGTCTCTTCACAAATTGCCGCACTTCGTTGCGCCACAAGAGTTAAGATCGTTCGCGCTCGAATATCGTCCCGATCTCCGATCACTAATTGATGATCTGCGCTTGATGTTGCAGTGCGACTGCCGCGGTGCACGAGAAGCGTCGCTGTCCTATTTTGCGTCGCGATATGCACAGAAAATCGTAAGACGAGTTGTTCGGGACTCTGCTAAGCCTATTTCACGGGGACTGGCTTCACACGACAGGGGTGTGAGTGCATGATGAGATTGGTTGAAATTCGTAATCAGGAATTTTTGTGCCGTGAGCGCGC
The DNA here is from genome assembly GCF_028128735.1 of Bradyrhizobium sp. CCBAU 53415. Classification (NCBI taxonomy): domain Bacteria; kingdom Pseudomonadati; phylum Pseudomonadota; class Alphaproteobacteria; order Hyphomicrobiales; family Nitrobacteraceae; genus Bradyrhizobium; species Bradyrhizobium sp. CCBAU 53415. Next base: position 776,690 of record NZ_LBJF01000001.1, read on the forward strand.
AGCGCTCGATTCGGAACGTCGGGTGTTCTGGCTCGCGCAGGCCCAGGAATGGGAGCAGCGGGCGCTCGACGAAATCGCGTATCACTTTCGAGAGTGCAATCTCGCGCAGTCCGAGCTGCACGCCGCCTGACGCAGGTGGCTAATATTGCTTACTGATAAGTCGCCACGATATCGGAAACGGCGCGCTCGAGCTGCTGCGCGGTGGCGCATTGGCGCACGACGCTGCAAAAGGTCGCGTAGCGCGGCATCTCGGAATCGCCGAAGCCCCAGGCGAGCCGCCCCTCGGGATTGAGCCAGACAAGTCGCTTGGAGCGGTCGGAGATCCGGCGCAAAATGTCGGCGCGCGGATCGAGATTGTTGCTGCGGGCATCGCCGAGCACGATCACCGTGGTCTGCGGCGTCAGCGTACCCATGAACTCCTTCTCGAAATCGACCAGCGAAGAGCCGTAGTCCGACGAGCCGAAACCGACCTTGGACATGATCTCGGACATCGCCTCCTCCGGCGAGTTCGATTCCAGGATCTCGCTGACCTCGATCAGGTGCGAGGAGAAGGCGAAGGAGCGGACATCGTCGACCACCTCGTGCAGGGAGTGGATCAGCAGCAGAAAGAAATCGGACACTTGCGCGACGGAACCCGAGACGTCGCACAGCGCCACGATCTTCGGTCGGTCGCGATGCTTGCGCTTCCATGCCGTGAGGAAGGGCACGCCGCCCCAGGCCGCATTGCGGCGGAGCGTGCGACGGACGTCGAGATGGCCGCGGCGCTGGCGCTTGCGCGGCTTCGAGTAGCGCTCGCGCAGCCGGCGCGCGATCTGGCGGATGAGGGAGCGCATCTCGGCGACCTGGCGCCGCTCGATACGGGCAAGCGGCGCGTTGCGCAGAATCTCGTTGCGGAGATTCTCGGCCTCCTCCCGCGCATAGAGTGCAAGCCCCTGCGAGACCGTATCGCGAACGGCTTCGCGTAAAGCGTCGAGCGCGGCGCGCATACGCTCGGCCAGTGCCGGGTTGGTCGCGGTCAGCTCGTCGAGGTCGTCGCGCAGCCGCTGGAGGCCCATGGCGTCGAGGATGCGGCTGGAGAAGATGCCGCGCTGAGTGGAGTAGCGGATGTCGGACAGGGAGGCCGCCCCGGAGGCCCTGGCGATGGCGGCTGCGATCGCATTGCGGTCCTGCGACAGCAGCATCTGCGCGAGCGCACCTAAACCTTCGGGAGACTGACTTTCGCCGCCATCGCTGGGAGCGCCGGAGGAGGGCGGCTGATCTGCGTCCTGCGGAGTGTCGTCGTTGTCGGTCTCGGGCTGGTCCTGCCGCGGTTCCGGCTGACTGAAGAAGAGGTCAAAGCAGTCGCCGAGCGCGAGCTTCTCGTCCTTCGACTTGGCAAGCGTCAGGAGCAACGCGTCGCGCAGAACGGCGCGGTCGGAGATGCCGACCTGCGCGACTGCGCGCATCGCATCGATGCTCTCGGCCGGCGAGACGTGAACGCCGACGCCCCGTGCCGCTCGAAAGAAACGATGGAGATTCTCGCGCATCGGCGTCAACCGAAGACGTTGGACCGCGCCGCCTTGGCAATGAAGGTCGTTACTTGCGGCGTTGCTGCCTCGATGTCGGCTTCGTATTTCAGGAGAACATTGAGCGTGTCCTTGACGATCTCGGTGTCGAGCTCGGAAGCCTGGAGCAGCACCAGCACGCGCGCCCAGTCGATGGTCTCGCTGACCGACGGCAGCTTCTTCAGATCCAGCGAGCGGATCTCGTGGATGAAGCCGACCATCTGCCGACGCAGTGTCTGCGAGATGCCGGGGACGCGGCTTTCGACGATGCGCTCCTCGAGCCGCTGCTCGGGGAAGCCGATATGCAGGTGCAGGCAGCGCCGTTTCAGGGCGTCGCCGAGGTCGCGCTCGCTGTTGGAGGTGAGGATCACGGTCGGCGGCGTGATGGCCGAGACGGTTCCAAGCTCGGGGATCGTGACCTGGAAGTCGGACAGGATTTCCAGCAGCAGCGATTCGAACTCCGCATCCGATTTGTCGATCTCGTCGATCAGCAGCACGCAGCCGCCCGGCTGCTCCAGCGCCTGGAGCAGGGGACGCGGCTCGACGAATTCCTTGGAGAAGAACACGTCGCCGAAATCGTGGAGCTGGTTGAGCGCGGCATGCAATGTCTGCGCGCCGCCGAGAACCTCGCCGAGTTTGTCCTTCAGGATCTGCGTATAAAGAAGCTGCTTGGCATATTTCCACTCATAGAGCGCCTTGGCCTCGTCGAGGCCCTCGTAGCATTGCAAGCGGATCATCTTCATGCCGCGCCAGGCCGCGATCGCCTTGGCGAGCTCGGTCTTGCCGACGCCCGCGGGCCCCTCGACCAGGATCGGCTTCTCAATCTGCTGCGACAAATAGACGGCGGTCGCGATCTGCCGGCTCGCAATATAACCTTGCGCGGCGAGGCCGCTCTCCACTGCCTCGATCGACGTCGAGGCCTTCTGATCAGCCACGAATGGGCGCTCCCAAAGGTCCTGGTTGAGGCTTGTTCTGCCTGCGTTCCGGGCAAAGAACAAGCCTCGTTTGGGAGACATCAGATCCGCGTGAACGGCCTTTTTCCCGCTGAGCGCAAATAGTTGGGAGGCCTACCGTTCGCGCGGTCAGTGCTGCAGCAGCTCCGGCTTGCGGATCGTCTGTCTGACCTCGGCGCCGCAATCGGCGCATTCATAGACGAAGTCGATCTTGGCGAGGCTCCAATGTGGTTCGACCTCGCGCACATACATTGGCAGGAACCCCAAGCAGGTGGGACAAATCACAGGCGCGATTTCGATGTCCTGATGATGCTGAACGTAAGCTGGCATCTCGGCTCTCCTTCGCAGGCGACCACCAAACCCCGCCCGAAGGCTACTGCCGGTTACCCCGGAGCCCTCATCAACTCTTTCGAACAGAGGCGGAACGGCGGGTGTTTGTCGTTCGCTGTGACATTCTTGCTACGGCTCTGTACTGTACTGGGCCGTCCAAATGCCTATTTCACAGGCCGATCAGGTACTCGGACTTCACATCAACGATCAGGGAGCAACGCCCATGACCCATGCTATTCGCTTTCACAAGACCGGTGGCCCGGAAGTTCTGGTCTGGGAGGAGGTCGGTGTCGGCAAGCCCGGACCGGGCGAAGCGCGCATCCGCCACACTGCTGTCGGCCTCAACTTCGTCGACATCTATAACCGTTCGGGCCTCTATCCGGCGCAACTGCCGAGCGGGCTCGGCAGCGAGGCGGCCGGTGTCGTCGAGGAGGTCGGGCCCGGTGTCGCCGATCTGAAGCCGGGCGATCGCGTCGCCTACGGCGCCTCGCCGCTCGGGGCCTATTCCGAGGCGCGGGTGATCCCCGCGGACCGTCTGCTGAAGTTGCCCGATGGCGTCGATGACAAGACCGCGGCGGCGATGATGCTCAAGGGTCTGACCACGCAATATCTGATCCGTCAGACCTATCGGGTGAAGGCCGGCGACACCATCCTGCTCCACGCCGCGGCCGGCGGCGTCGGTCTGATCCTGAGCCAGTGGGCCAAACACCTCGGCGCAACCGTGATCGGCACGGTCAGCAACGACGAGAAAGCCAAGCTCGCCAAGGCGCATGGCTGTGACCATGTGATCATCTACACACGGGAAGATTTTGTGAAGCGGGTCGACGAAATCACCGGCGGCAGGAAGGTGCCGGTGGTTTACGACTCCGTCGGCAAGGACACGTTCCTCAAATCGCTGGATTGCCTCGCGCCGCTCGGCGTCGCCGCGCTGTTCGGCCAGTCTTCGGGCGCGGTTGAGCCGCTCAATCTCGGCCTGCTGGCCCAGAAGGGCTCGCTCTACGTTACCCGTCCGACGCTGTTCACCTATGCCGCCAAACGCGAAAATCTGGTCGCGATGGCGAACGAACTGTTCGACGTCGTAAATTCCGGCGCGGTCAAGATCGAGGTGCACCAGACCTATCCGCTGAAGGACGCCGCCAAGGCGCATGCCGATCTTGCGGCGCGCAAGACCACGGGATCAACGGTTCTCCTGGTCTAATGCTCGGCTGGATGGAGACGCAAGCTACCTGCTGGCCTGCGTCACGTCCGTTCGTGCTTGCGCAGATCGCGGATGCGATCAAGGCCGATCGCCTGGAGGTCGACGTCTTCCGGCGGGATCTGGGGCAGGGCGGCCTCGGTCAGGATGGCCTCAGTCACGTCCTCGACCGCACTCTCCACGATTTCGTGGATGAACGAGATGTTCCGGTACTCGCCCGAAGCGATGCGGGAGATGACCTCGCGCCTCGTGATTTCGGGATCGACGACCGCCTCGCGGCCCCGCCGCCCATAGTCGATCATCACGACGAAGTATTGCATAAAACGATCCTGCCGCGCCTCGTGTCGGGAGCGCGGCAGAGTATTTCCGAAAAACGGAATGTTGTCAATCGATATTTCTAGAAATCGGAAATTGCTCGCCGATCTCCTACTTGCCTTTCTTGCGGGGACGCGCCGATTTCGCACGCAGCCGCTCGAGCTGCCCCTTGGGCATCGACAGGCAGATCTCCCCGACCCAGTCGAGCTTGACGCCGACGATCGGCTTGGCATTGAAGCTCGTGAGATTGACGACGGAGGGTGATTTTCCCCGCTCGATGGTCTTCAGATAGCGCTCGCCGGTCTTGAGCCGGACCACAGCCTCTTCGCCGTAGAAGCTCGATAGTGGGTGGCGCTGGTCCTTGTAGACCACGATCACGTCGCCGCTTTCGTATTTAGGCAGCATCGAATCACCCACGATCTCGAAGGCGACGGTCTCTTCCATGATCGGGAAGGGCAGCGTGATGTCGCCCAGTCCCTCCGGCGGAACCTGCTCGTAGTCCGGCTCGATCACGGCACCGGCGCCGACGCGGCCCATGATCGGCGCGAGATTGAGCTCGAGATATTCCATGATCGGAATGATCTCCGAAGCCTTCACCAGACGCTCGCCGCCGAGGATCTCCGAGACCGCGCCGGGCCGCACGCCCATGGCCGCCGCCAGGCCGCCCTTGCTCTTGCCCGTCTTTTCCAGGCCCCGCTCGATCATTGCAACGTCCAACATGGTGATTCCCTCGATTGCGCACCGTCTTGCCTCTTGTAATCCGAAATTCGGAATTGATGCAATTATGAATATCAGAATTATGGGCTTGACACTAGCTTCGGAATAACGGAATGTGTATCCCGCTTCCCGGTCGCGTGATCGGAGGGGCGCATCACAGGGCAGCATCATGGAACCGGGCCATTGGCCGTCGGAGCACTCCGACGCGCTTCGCGACTATTTTCTCAAAGGCATGTCTTACGCGGAGATCGGCAGACAGATTAACGCAAGATTCGGAACGGCTTACACGCGCAATGCGGTGGTCGGCCGCGCCAAGCGGCTTGGACTCGTCGTGCCGGAGTGGACGACGAGCCCGTCGATCGTGCCGTGCTTGCCGGGCGAGGCCAGCGTGCTTTCGCCGCGGAGGGCGGCCTTGCCGAACCTGAATCTGCCGCCGAAGTCCGCAATGAAGCCTGCGGCGCGGGTGAAGTTGCGCTGTGTCGGCGTCCAGCCGCGCTTGATCCAACTCGTCGAACTCGAGCCGGCCGACTGCCGCTATCCCTATGGCGGCGACAAGGACGGGGAGGAGATTGCCTTCTGCGGTCACCCGCGTCAGCCGGGGTCCAGCTATTGCGCGCCGCACGCTCGCCTGACGCGTCGCTCTGGAGCGGCGTCCGCCCGTGTCGTCGGCCCCGTCGCGCTGAGGCTAGTCAGCGCCGCTTGAAGGTGCAGCCGTCCGTTCAATTGTCAGACTCGCAAGGAGTATCCGAGTGGCACGTGCCCGACGCAACAAGTCCTACAGATTGGCGAAGGTCTACGACCGACGGTCGAGGGAGGTACCGTTCAATGCCGAGGTGGCGGAGGTGGAGGTCGACAATCCGCTCGCGCTCGATTCGGGCGAGAAGATTCTGGCTATCCGGTCGATCCGCAGCGATGCGCTCGGCCGGCTGCACGCGCACCACCAGATCGACGAGGCGCAATACCGCGGCGGGCGCGCCTTCCAGAGCGATTGGGAGCGGGCTGAGCGGGGCCCACAGGCGGTGGATACGACCCGCGAATATGTCGATGGTACCGGCACGCGCGAGCCGGTCACCGAGAGCCAACGACAGGCGGTGCTGCGGCTGAACAGCGTCGAGCGCGAACTAGGCACAGACGGCGCCGCGCTGGTGCACGACGTGCTGGTGCTGGGTCTGACCATGGATCAGATCGGGCAGCGTCGTGCCGTCCGTACGCAGCGCTGGAACGATTATTTTGCACGGCGTTTTCGCGAATGCCTGGATCGGCTGGCACTGGTCTATGGCTTTGCAACGGAGGCCGGGACACAGCGTGCGGACCGACGCGGATGATTGCGGCACGCCGGCGGTTCTGGCCGCCGGCGTGCCGACCTGTTGCTTACGGATGAGGGACAATCTGGTAGGGTGTGGCGTAGGGCTCGACGCGAAGGGAGGCGTTCGCCAGAAGACCGATTTTGGCGGTCGGCGCCTGCTGTAGTTCGCCGTTGGGGCCACGATGCACGTTGTATTGCCAGACAGTGAGATCGCCCTTCTGCGCCAGCGCGTGTGCAACGGCGCTCGCATCATTGCCGCCGAGCGCCTGAAGCTCCTCTGCCGACAATCCGACGACGATTTCGTCCTTGATGGTGACGATCTTGAACAGGTTCATCTTGGTGTCCTGCGCCCAGGAGCCTTGTATCGAGAGCGTGAGAAGCGCGACCGCGGCGCCTTTGATGAGATCGCAGCGAGAAAGCATGCCGTCGTCCTTTTGGTGCTGGCGCGCGCCCGGATCCAGGAGTTTTCAGCCATGGCGCCCGTATCTGCGTGGCCGTGCCGCAACGGCTTGGTCGCTCGCTCGCGGACAACGGTTCACGACAGAATCAGACCGATGATCCTGCTGCGAACAGCCCGCCAGGATCAGGACTGGCAGCAAGAGCGGCTTTCATGCTGGTGATACAACCGGCGAGATCGAACTCAACAATTACGTGTACATGCTGAAGGATCGCCAATTCGTGAGTGCCAATGTGCATTCACATCGGAAACAAGCGAAACGCTGCGTGGATTGATAGCAATCAGGGCAGTGTGCGCGATTGATGACGCTTCTTGACGCAGGTGGGTGACGGCGGTCGATATTCCTGTTATCCGGAATCGCCATGGTGCGATGCAGGCCGAGCATCGCTACACCCACGGTTGGGCTTGCCGGAAGGGTTGTTCCTTGCCATAGTTACAACCGTGCGATTGGGGCGCCGTTACTGGGATGCAGTTCGGCATGCCGCCCTGGCGGTTCCACCACTGGCCGAGAGTTCGTCGCGATAGCTTCTGTTGTGGTGCGCGATTCTCGACTGGATCACGAAGGCCGATGCTTGTCATAGGTGCGAGATGAAAAACCTCAATTTCGCGGCTGAGTTGCATCTCAAGCTCGGTGTTCCTGCAAGCAGCACTGTCGAAAGTCTGCGTCTGCTCCGCGCGTTCCTGAAGCTCGCGCCTCGACAGCGTTTCGAAGTGATCAAGCTGGTCGAAGATCTCGCCGCCGAAGAAGTTCTCCCCGAGCATCCCTTGTCCTGAAATCCGGCCGCGCGCCGGCCCAGTGCCGTCTCCTTGCCACAGCCGGCAGGCCGGCGTCGTTCCCCGAGGCTGGCCGCTGGAAGGCGGTCCGGCAAGGTGGTATTCAGTTGGGAAAAAGGGAGGAGTGCGACCATGATCGAACCGAAGCTCGAAGTTCCGGCCGAACTGCGCGACTTGGCCGAGAAGACGATTGACCAGGCGGAAAAGGCATTCGGGATGTTTTTCGAAGCCGCCACCAAATCGATGTCGTCCGTTCCGGGCGCGGGGACGGATGTGTCCAAGCAGGCGTTGGCTTTCACCGAGCAGAACATGAAGTCGGCCTTTGAGCATGCGCGCAAGCTGGTGCATGCCACCGACCTCCAGGAAGCGATGCGAATCCAGTCCGATTTCTTGCGCAGTCAGTTCACCAGCGCCGGAGACCACATGCGCCAGATGACCGGCAGTCTCATGCAACCAGGCAAGGGCAAGTCCTGATTTCGGCGCATCTACAGCGTGCCCACAAATTGATCTTGTGTGGCGTGGAGATCCGCGGTTCGATGACCGGGCAGGTCCATGACGGGCCACCGAATGAATCCATTCGCCGTCCGTTGTCTTTTCTGCTGATCCCTGCCGGTTCCCCGGCAGGGATTTGCATTTGCAGCAGGTCGTGATCGTCCGGCGACGGCTAACGCAGCGATGCGATATAGGCCGCGATATCGCTGGCTTCCGTCCTGCTCAAGGGAAAATTCGGCATCTTCGGATGCGGATCGAGCAGGAAGAAGGCGAGTCTTTCCGGACTGAAGTCCGGCCTGCGCGCCACGGATGCAAAGGAGGGGACGTCGGCGCTCGCCTGGGTCTGTCCGTTCGCCACGACATGGCAGCTCGCGCACCAACGCCTGGCGAGGTCGGCACCGTGATCGGCGTCAGCGGCGAGAGCGGACGACGTGCCGAGGCTGGAGATTGCACCAAGCAGCAGGCAAATCCGTCTCACATCCCGGGGCATAAGGATAATCTTTCTGCATTCGCTTGCGGCCGTCGCGCTCATCCGCAGCATGATCCTGGAAACTGCGAGAGATCAATGCGGGCGATGATCGACCGTAACAACCTGCGGGTCGAGCGATAGAAATGCCGGACGAATCCCGGCATTCCTGCCGCGGGCAGGCCAAGACTTTTGGTATCAAGGCTTTTCGTGGCAAGACTCTCGGTATAGTGCGACACGTGTCTCTCCGACGCCATATCGCTCTTCATATCCTGCCGCTTCGGAGCCGCCTTTGATCTGCCGCAAAGCGCTGCCGGCTAATAGTCTCCTGGGTTCATGATCATCGGGCTCTTCGTATCTGCCGGCGCGAGCGCGCTACTGGCGCTGTCACGCAGGAAGCGGTCGAGCGTCTCCTGGATCTTCTCCTTGACCGAGTTGGGACCGCGATCGCTCATCTCCGTGTGCTGCGCGCCGGTGTGGATGATATCGATACCGCGCGCCTTGGCCTCTTCCGGCGTCGGCAGCACGCCGGGATCTGTCACGAAATGCGGGTCCTTCGAGCGGAACGACAGGATCTTCAAGCGGTCGCTGAGCACGAAAGGCACCCGCAGATTGTCGAGCGTGATCACCTTCGAGACCAACTCCGGGTGCTGGTGGGCGACATACATAGAGACATCGCCGCCGTTGGAGTGGCCGACGAGGGTGATGTGGTCGTATTCGACGTTCTCCTGCCGCCGCTTCAGTTCGCCCAGCACGAAGAGAATGTTTGCTTCGCAGCGGATGTAGACTTCACGCCGGCCGACATATTGCTGACCGACATGGGTCATCAGCGGCGGATCGCTCGGCAAGTCCTGCTGGATGCTGGCAACCAGATAGCCTCGCGCGGCCAACACGTTGGCGAGGAAGGAATATTCGGTAGCCTTGACAGTGTTGCCGTTGCTGATGATGGCGAGCGGGAGCTTCCAGAGGCCGAGATTGGCCTTCGTCTCATAGTCGCGCCGCACGGCGACCTCGACCGAGATCGGTCGCTGGCGCGAAGCGTCGAAGAGGTTCAAGGTCTCATGGCGAATTGCGAAATGGCTGACGACGAAATACTGCCCGACGCCGAGGACGCAGAGAAACGCCAGGATTGCAAACACCTTCTTCATGGTTCTGTCTCAAATCACCTTTAGCTGAACATGGTCATTGGGAATTCCTGATCGAGCGATCGTGAGCAGGTTACGGGATTAAATTTAGGCAATCCTGTGAGCAAGGCCGCAAAAGGGGCCGCGAGTCGGGTCGATCGCCCGAAGGAGCGGGCGGCTTGCCTAGAGACAGCCGGCCTTGTCATGTTCGGGGCAGGTCCGTAGCGTGCTCGACAGTGTGAAAAGGAAGCGTGCGCTGCGGCGCTCGTTGTCCGGCGCCCGATAGCTCAAGGGGACAGCCACACCGAGATTGGCCTGGAGATCCGTTCGGCGAGAAGCTCGGCGATGCCTTGATGCCTTCGATGGCCGCCGTGCGGGCGGGGCAGGACGCCAAAGCCTGCTGATGATGTATTCGTGGCGCCGCTTCGCGCCAGGAACTCGCGTCGCTATCCTCGTTGCGGTCGGAGCGGGCATCGAACTGGTCGCGGCCCTCGTACAGGCAAGGTGGCCCCTCGCCATCGATACATCGCTGTTCCACATCGCTATCATCGCATACCTGACGGCAACTGCGCTGGACGAAGTCGATTTCCCTAGTCTGCTCGGACGCATCGCCGAGAGCCGCTTTCATCGCATGGCGATGTCGCTCGGCGACGGGCTCGTCTGCACAGACGAGGATCACCGGATCACGGTTTGGAATCCCGGCGCGAGCGCCATCTTCGGCTACATGCCGGCCGAGATCATCGGCCGCCCATTCGAAACACGCGGCAACACCGCGTCAGGATCAGCGTCGGCGTTGCCGTCTATCCGGAAGGCGGGCAAAAGGCTGACGGTCTCCTGAGCAACGGCCATCTCGCGCTGAGCCGCGCAAGGCGACGCGGCGCGGCAGCCATGTGATCTTCGAAAGTGCGATCAGGCAGGAACTCGAGAACCGACTTATGCTGGAAAGCGAGCTCGCGCTCGCCGCGGACCGCGGCGAGTTCGAACTATTCTACCAGCCGCAGGTTCGTCTGATCGACGGCAGCCTGATCGGGACCGAAGCACTCGTCCGCTGGCGACATCCGGTGCGCGGCTACGTCTCGCCCGGAGAGTTCATGCCGGTGGCTAACACCTCGGCCCTATCGGAGCGGATCGCGAACTGGGTGATGGAGGACGCCTGCCGTCAGGCGCGGGCCTGGGAATTGTCCGGCAACAACGTGCGCGTCGCGATCAACCTCTCACCCTCGCAGCTTCAATCCAGCGACCTCGCGCATTCGGTTGCGGAATTGCTCGAAGCGACGGGGCTGACGCCATCGCTTCTCGAAATCGAAGTCACGGAAGACATCCTTCTTCGGCCGTCCGATGCCGGCCGAGGCATTCGAAAAGCAGTTCCTGGCGGCTGAGTTCAACGCGGTCAGCGCGGCCTGAAGAGGGGGGCTTCCCCGCTACCGCCGGCGAGCGACCGCCACGCCAAAGAGAAAAGCGACGAACAGGCTGGCAAGCGGCGCTTCGCGCGTGATCGCTGCGATGGTCGCGAGAGTCCCGCCAGGTTTCCGAGATTCCTCGACTGCTGAGGTCAGACGGTCGACGGCTGCCTGCAGGCCTCCAGCGACTTCACCGATCGTTCGGGACACGTCGGTCGCCGCATCGATGGCGCGTTCGGCGACGCCGGGTTGGGACGTGGATTGCGGTACCTCCGTGCTCAAGCGCGTGACCTCCAGGCCTGATGATGAAGACCGGCACCTTTGGCTATCCGCGCGAGCGCTCGTTTTGAACAGCGGGTCCGATGACCTTTGGCTATCCGCGACAGGCGCCGTAGTTAACGGCGGGTGCCGGCCTTGGATGGGCAATTCGGCGCGCGGGATTTTGTTCCGGCTAAGACGAGCCCCCGGCAAACGACGGATGCGAATCTCTGTTAGGCTGGCACAACCTTGTTGACGTCAGGAGGCAGTCGTGACCGATCGGACCATGACGGATCGAGCCCGGCGCATCGCCTTGCTCGGCGCACCCATCGACATGGGAGCTTCGCAGCGCGGTACCTTGATGGGTCCCGCGGCGCTGCGCACTGCCGGCCTAACGACACTGCTCGAGAGTTTGGATTTCGAGGTCGTCGACTATGGCGATCTGTCGGCAAGCGAAGTCCGGGATCTCACCGACAGGCCGCCGGAAAGAGCCAATCACTATCGCGAGATCCAGCGCTGGACACGCGTCCTGAGCCGCAAAGGCTATGAGATGGCGAAAACCGGTGCGCTGCCGATCTTCCTGGGCGGTGATCACACGCTGTCGATGGGGTCGGTCAATGCGATGGCGCGTCATTGGCAGGAACGTGGACGCGAACTCTTCGTGCTCTGGCTCGATGCCCACGCCGACTACAACACGCCGGAGACGACGATCACCGCGAACATGCACGGCATGTCAGCCGCCTTCTTGTGCGGCGAGCCCGGCCTCGACGGCCTGCTCGGCGACGATCCGCGCGCTTCGATCGACCCGGACAGGCTGGATCTGTTTGGCGCGCGTTCGATCGACAAGCTCGAAAAGGAGTTGATGCGCTTGCGTCGGATCAGGATCGTCGACATGCGCCAGATCGACGAGTTCGGCGTCGCCGTCTTGATCCGGCGTGTGATCGATCGGGTCAAGGCGAGCAATGGCGTCCTGCATGTCAGCTTCGACGTCGATTTCCTCGACCCCTGCTTGGCACCCGGTGTCGGCACCACGGTGCCGGGTGGTGCCACCTATCGCGAGGCGCACCTGATCATGGAGCTGTTGCACGATTCAGGCGTGGTGGGGTCGGTCGACATCGTCGAGCTGAATCCCTTCCTGGACGAACGTGGTCGGACGGCGCGTACTGCAGTCGAGCTGATCGGCAGCCTATTCGGCCAGCAGATCGCAGACCGGCCGACGCCGAGCAACGCAATCGCTCCGGGTGAGTAATTCGGCAGACGGCATTCGTGCGCTGAAGGCGCAGCGGTCGTAGGCCTGTTCCCGGCGCAGAATTCGGCCGCAACAGCACGTAATCCGGGTTGGCCTGGAACTTGCTTAGTCGAAGCGGGGAACCGGCTGGGGCGCAATTGAATTAACCTGCGATAGGGACAATAGCGGATCCTTCGATGACAAATGGTCGTTTCGCAAACTCCATCACCACTGCCCTCCGCCATCCCGGCGTGATCGCGCTGATCGTCGCGGGTGTGACGATTGCGGCGATGCTGATCGTCGACCACGGGCCCTGGAGCCGTGCCAAGTCCCAGCCGGCCCATGTTGCGATGTATGCGACCACGGGAGAAGCGGCACGGGCCGCCGGCGCCGAGGTGCTCCCGACCAAACCGAAGTCCCCGATCGAGCCGGCGCGGCCGGGGCCCAAGACGTCCCCGATCGTCAATCCCGTGACGCCATAGCCTCGTCAGCTGCTGCGGTGGCAATTAAGAAGACCCCCGCTCGTCTTCGGCGGATGAGCGCGCGGAGATGGTGCGCGGCTCTCGTCAGCCAATTACCGACGAGCCGAGCAGAGCGAGGACGGCCAGCGCCATCAGCGCGGTGCCGAGCCAACCCAGCGCGATCAGCCAGGAGCGGGCCCTGAAGCGGCCCATGATCGCGCGGCTCGATACGATCAGCATCATCGTTGCCATGATGGGGACGGCGACGATGCCGTTGAGCACCGCGCTCCACACCAGCATGTGGATCGAGTCGATGCCGGTGAAGCCGAGGCCGAAGCCGATGAGTGTCGCCGCCGCGATGATGGTGTAGAAGCCGACCGCTTCGTCGGGCTTCGCCTCCAGCGTGGCACGCCAGCCGAAGATCTCCGCAACGCCGTAAGCGGCCGAGCCCGCCAGCACCGGGATGGCGAGCAGGCCCGTGCCGATGATGCCGATCGCAAACAGGGCGAAGGTGAAATCCCCAGCGAGCGGCCGCAGCGCTTCGGCCGCTTCCGTTGCCGAATTGATGTTGGTGACGCCGTTGGCATGAAGGACTGAGGCCGTGGTGAGGATGATGAAGAAGGCGATGCCGTTGGACAGCAGCATGCCGGAGATGGTGTCGGCCCTGATGCGCGCGAGCTCCGGATTGCCGCCGCGCTTGAGCTCGCGAAGCGGCTTGTCATGCTTGCCCTGGTTCATTTCCTCGACCTCCTGCGAGGCCTGCCAGAAGAACAGATAAGGGCTGATGGTGGTGCCTAGCACGGCGACGACCATCATGAAATACTGGGCGCTGACGTTCGCCTTCGGCCACACCGCGGCGAGCAGCGCCGTGCTCCACGGGATATTGACGGTGAAGGCGGTCGCGACATAGGCGAACAGCGCCAGCGTGAGGAATTTCAGCACCGGCGAATAGCGACGGTAGGGCAGGAACACCTGGAGCAGGGTCGAGCCGGCCGCGAAGATCAGCGCGTGTTCGTGGTTGAGCCCGCCGATGACGAGCGAGAGCGCCTGAGCCATCGCGGCGATGTCGGCGGCGATGTTGAACGTGTTTGCGGCAACGAGCATGGCGATCAGCGTCAAAACCGCCCAGCGCGGCGCGACCTGCATGACGTTGGCGGCGAGCCCCTTGCCGGTGACACGGCCGATCTGCGCGCTGACGAGCTGGATCGCGATCATGAACGGCGTGGTCAGAAACACGGTCCACAGCAGGCCATAGCCGAATTGCGCGCCGGCCTGCGAATAGGTGGCGATGCCCGAGGGATCGTCGTCGGCAGCTCCGGTGACGAGGCCCGGTCCCAATCTCTGCAACAGCGTCGGCGCGGATCTCGACGGGGTGAGGGCTCGGTCGCTCATGAAGGGGATCTCGGTCAAGGTGCAGGCGGCTTCTTGGCAATGCAAACGAGGAAACATAAGTTCCCGCCGCCAAGCCAGCAACTCGTTTCTGATAATGCTAATCCTGCTTGATCCGTCGGGCAAAACAGGTGTAGATTGCCATCATCCCGCAATTCCCGATCTCGGCGTCGTCCGCGAGGCTTCGCGTCCCCAGGCGGATCGTGGATGCCGGGATGAAGGTGTTGCGCGCGCGACCTACTTCACGCTGACGAACATGCCCCAGGCGGCGGCCAGCGCGGCGCCGGTGAAGAGGACCACCGGATTGTCGCAGAACGTGCCGCCATAGCTGCAAACGTCTGCTCCGAATTGGCCGAGCTCATGACGGCTCGCGGAATAGAACAGTCCCGACAGCACCAGCAACGCAGCGGCGACGTAGTACATTGACGATCTCCCGGCTTGCCCCGTCCAGGCGACATGTCCCAGCATGGTGCGAAGAGATTTCGTTTCGCCGAATCCGCTTTGCTGCATTTGAGATAAAGTTTGATCCATCAGGAAAAACACTGGCAGGACGACACCATAGGTGAGTGCCGGCGTCGCGATGATGACCGGCGTTCGACATCAAAAAGGCCCCGCATCGCGGGGCCTTTGTCGTGGGGCAAACTTGTCGTGGAGTGCCCTTGTCGTCGCGGCGCCTGGCGACCTATCGCCGTGTGCCGACGCCGTACAGCTCGCGCTCGCGGCCGATATCCTCCGGAGACAGCGGGGGGCTTGCGGCGTCGAAGTCGCTCCAGCCGGATTTCTGCCAGGCGGCGCTGCGCTCCCCAAGGTTCACGGAGTTCTCGTGCAAAAGCGCATCGAGGCGTGCGCGGTCCTGGTCGGGCACCTTCGCCGACACCAGCGTGCCGCCGCGGCGGACACCCTCGGCATAACGCGAGGCGTCTTCCCTGGAGACGCCTGCCTCCGTCAGGGCGCCGACGATTCCGCCGGTGGCCGCGCCGGCTGCGGCGCCGACGGCGGTCGAGGCGAGCCATCCTGCCGCGACCACCGGGCCGAGACCGGGGATGGCCAGCAGGCCGAGGCCGGCGAGCAGGCCTGCCGCGCCGCCAAGCCCCGCGCCGATGCCGGCGCCCGTTCCGGCAGCTTCGGCGCGGTCATCGACGCCGTCGCGGTCACGGTCGACCTTGCCGCCGGCCTTGCCGCGCGAGGCACCGTACCAATCGTCCGAATTGTTGGCGACGATGCTGATGTCGGAGTGCGGCACGCCGGCGCTCTCCAGCCGCGTCACGGCACGCTCGGCGTCGGCATAGTTGTCGTACAGGCGAGAGATGGTGGTCGTCATGTCTGGATCTCCTTACTTGGCGGGATTGACGTTGCCCTGGAAGTCGACGCTGACGTCGGTCTTGGTGCCGGCCTTGTCGGCCTTGCCGCGCCAGACGCCCTCGTTGTCCTTCTGCAGGCCGGAGACGTTGGAATAGCCCGCGTCCTCGATCCGCGATTTCGCCTGGCCCTCGGTGAAGCTGTTGCGGCCGGCGACCGGTGCGTTGGAGTTGTTCTGGTCGGAGCTGTTGACGGCGTTGTTTCCCGGCCCGCTCTGCGCCGGCTGCGATTGGGCGCCTGCAGGCACCGAGCCCAGCAGCAACAAGGTCGCGGCCAGCAGAGTTAGACGTGACATGCTTTGTCCTCCAGCAAGTGAATGTGCCGGCGACAACAAGTCAGATTCGAATTGGTTGCTTTCGTTTTGAACGAGTTTGCTGCGGCTCTTTTGTCGCGGCAGCGTTGGGCGAGCTGCGCACGTCGCTCTTCGGCCGCAGGGCATTCGTCCCGGCGTCTGCTACTTCGAAGGCTGCACAGCTTCCCCCTGACTCCTGGTGGGCTCCCAAGGCGCTGGAAGTATCACGCGAATGGGGCGAGCTTCCGCGGAGCTTTGAACGGCAGGCGCAGCTTGATCCTTGACTGGCTCGGCCTGTGCAACGGCCACCAGTGCAACCAGCATCGCCAGAGAAGTCGTCGCAAGCCGCACGTCCATCATCGAAGCCTCCTGTTTGCGTTGCCCACCAACGCAGCCCGTGGGAGTTGGTTCGGCTGCATGACCGGGAACAAGCGGCAATCTGTGATGTTTGTAGAGGGCCTGGATGACCAGGCTCCTGGAGGAGGACACGATGAATATCAAAGCAATTGTTGCCGCTGCCGTGCTGACGTCAGTTGCGGCTCCCGCGTTCGCGCAATCGTTCTACGTGGTGCAGGACGTCAAGACCAAGAAGTGCACCATCACGGAGTCGAAGCCCACCACCACGGAAACGACGGTGGTGAGTGGTGATACCGTGTACAAGACCAGGGCGGAAGCCGAGGCCGGCATAAAGACCGTCAAGGTCTGCACCTCGCACTAAGAGAACGAGACCTTTTCTTTGCCTTGGGCCGCTCCGGGATGTGATCGTTCTCGGCAGCGGCGTCCACCTGACCGGTCACATGCACTGAGAAAGGAAGGCGCTGTGGAGCGTGCCACGGGCTCCGTCGCCTTCCGTCACGGGCTCGGCGCAGGCGATCGATCGATGAAGGCCCGCGCGGAGCAATCCGTCGCGGGCTTTGATTCCGAAGAGGCGAGCCGCTGTATTCTCGGGCTGCGACCGGTCGGCCACGCAAGGCCGCGATGGAAGCAGGCGGGCCCGTGCGGATGACCTGGCGAAACACGCCTGAAACCCTGAAACAGTGCTGAAACCCGATTGCCCTGAACTGCGCGGCTCCGGGCCTCGACCAATGAAGCGAACAGGAGAGACAATCATGATCCAGATCGGTTCGAAGGAAGAAGTCGCGTTCTTGCTGGCGCTGTTCGGCACCCACGCCGAGCCGGTCAAGCGGCCGAAGCCGAAATCGCAGCAA
Source organism: Bradyrhizobium sp. CCBAU 53415 (assembly GCF_028128735.1). Classification (NCBI taxonomy): domain Bacteria; kingdom Pseudomonadati; phylum Pseudomonadota; class Alphaproteobacteria; order Hyphomicrobiales; family Nitrobacteraceae; genus Bradyrhizobium; species Bradyrhizobium sp. CCBAU 53415. Next base: position 793,958 of record NZ_LBJF01000001.1, read on the forward strand.
AGGTGAGAGAGGCCATGCCCGGTTTGGCCGAATGCCAGAGCCTGTTGCGGCTCCTGATCGCCAGGGGCGATCCCAAGGCCATTCCGCTTGCCAAGGGCGCCATCGATCAGTTTTTGAACACGTCGCCGCTCAGCGCCCGTGGCCGCGGCCTGCGCGTGCTCCAGCGCGACGCACTCGACCAGCACGATGTCGCGGTCGGCGTGCAGCGCTCGTTCGCCGAGACGGTGGACGCCTATATCGAGCGCAAGCTCGCGGAGGACTAAGCTCGCGCACACCGTCCGGATCGCGGCTCCGTGCAGCGTTCCCGGGCCCCGTTTATATCGACGGAATTCCTCCGTCCGGCTGGAAACCTTTGTTCGCTCCCTGAGCTGTTGCAACAAAGGATGCCGCAATGCCCCGATATGACTCCGACCTTCGCGATGACAACGGAATTGCGCTGGACGAGGAAGGACTGGAATCGTCCGGGCCCGCGCGGTTCAGGCCGAGGCCGCCAGGTCGGTCGCCGAAATGGCACGCGATGCGGTGCTCTCCGCGCCGCTCACCGGTGACCGGCAGGAGATGGTGATCAACGTTCGCGACGCCGGCGGTCCCGTCATGCAGGTGACGTTCGACGTCGAGATCGAAGATCTCACGTCGCGATCGCGATCACGCGATCATTGACGCGTCAGTGTCGGTCGGGATCGCTCGGGCGGTGGCGGCCGGGACTGCTCGGACTCCAGCACGGCGATCTTTCGGCCGAGCTGCCAAAGCTCGACCTTGCCGTGACGCGTGAACTGCCGCGCGTAGGTCAAGGCGGAGGAATCGGACGGGGCTTCGAACGCTTCGGCGGAGCGGAAGACATCGTTCTCGCCGACGAGATAAGCGCGATATTGCTGCGTCATGTCGGCGCCCTCAGGCCGGGCGAACGCAGCCAGGCCTCGATCTGCATGGCCGTCTCGTCCTGCCGCGCCTGGCGCAGCAACATCTCGCGGCGATGCCCCGGCGCCAACGTGCGCGCCTCCTCGCGGCAGCGAGCGGCCTCGCCCGCGAGTCTTTCGTTCAGTGTCGTGGTCTGTTTGAAACGACGCCGCTTCAGCATGGCGTTGCTCCTCGTTGGAGGTGGGCGGGAGCGCAACTGGCGTTCTCATCACCGATGAATGCCACGGGCCTTGCGATGATCGGTCGACCTTATGCCTCTGGCGGCGGCGAGTCACATCATTTGATATGTTGCGCGGATTAAATTTTCAGGCGCAAGTCCAGCCGTTTGAGCCACTTACTCACGTTGCTGCGTCGCAATTCCTGAGTACACTTTTGAACATTGGGGCCGGATTGAAGCCGGGAATTGATTGAAGGCGTTCGGCCCGTCATGGCGAATGCCCGCTATTGTCGAACGCGCTCGCGGTACGGCGTCCTGCTCGACCTCCACCCCCACACTTGGTGCTCAGCACACGCGTCTTCGCTTCGATTGCTGCAGCAGTCCGAGACCTAGAGCCATCGTGCGCTCGCTAGCGCGAGACGCAACGGTTGACCATGTTCTCTCTAATGAGTGCCTATGTACCGACCTTTAAGCGAAGAGCCGGAGTGAGCGAAGAGCCGGAGCCTCACGCTGGAATCTTCTGCGGGTAGTTGATGAGTAAATCGCCTGTCGCTTTGGTCCTATTGAATAAGCCGGTGACGCCGGACATGTCAGCAGTCGCCAAGGTCCTTCACGTCCGACATCCGGAGTTGGCGACGTAGACGGTAGGTCGTCCTGGTCGTTCGCTCCATATCCCGACTACCCCTTCAGGCTATGGGTCGACATTCTTCCGTTCCGGTCAGGTGCGAAGATCGGTGCGATCACGATGGGACTGTCCACCTTCGTCGGCCGAGAGATCGAGTTCGTGACCGGTAAGCTCGCGCTTCCGGCGTTGTTTGACAAGGTGGCAGGACTTTCCGTGTATCTGATCGAGCACGGAAACGTGGTGAAGGACGGCGACACGATCGGGGCAAGTGCGAGCGAGCGGATTGCGGTTCGCTACAGGAATTCTGATGTTTTTGGAGGGATGCCGGTGTTTTGCTGTATTGATGAGTTCAAACACTGATGTCGACGAGCGACTTCCGGTCGGTACTTGCGGTCAGGTTCATTGCTCGAGATCGATCGTTTGACACGTCGGGCAAAACACTGGCAGAATGGCATCATCCAAGGAGTTTGGATCAAGCCCGCGGGATGCGGGGGGTTTCTTATTTGGAAGAGCTGCGACGTTCGTGCGCTATGTAGCGGCTGCTCCGAACCACTTCGTCAATGTGCCCTCCAGTCCATATCGGCTCTCGTCTCCCACCCAGGCCACATGGCCATCGGGCCGCACCAGCACCGCGCTTGGTGCGGCGACCGGTCCGATGGCCGGAAGTTCCCATGCGCTGTCGCACTCGGCATCGACCATCTCGATGTGATCTGCCCATGGCGTGATGTCGATGCCGCCTCGCTTGCCAAAATTGAGCAGCACGCCGCGCGCGCTGTGCAGAAGCGTGAACAGTCTCAGCTCCTGTCCTTCGACGGTCAGATAGAGATCAGGCATGCGCCGCCCGAGCAGCGCGTGTCCACCTCCGAGATCATAGCGGATATCGAGCCCGCTCATCATCGCGCCAAAACGCTTGCGCGGCTCGTCCATGTCGAGAAGCTGGGACACGACGTCGCGCGCGGCCTTGAGGCCATCGTCGCCGCGGCGGAGCAAGGCGATCTGCGCCATGGTGTTGCGCAGGACGCGCGCGGCGACGGGATGGCGCTCGGCGTGATAGCTGTCGAGCAGGCTGTCGGGCGAAAGGTCCTTGACGACCTGCGCCAGCTTCCAGCCGAGATTGACGGCGTCCTGCAGGCCGGTGTTGAGGCCTTGCCCGCCGACGGAGTGATGGATATGCGCGGCGTCGCCGGCGAGCAGCACGCGGCCGTTGCGATAGGACACGGCCTGCCGTGCCGCATCGGTGAAGCGGGATATCCAGGTGGGATTTTGGAGTCCGAAGTCGGTACCGTAGACGGCGATCAGCGCGTCGCCGAGATCGCGCAAGGTGGGCGCGCCGGTGCGCTCGAGCGTCGCTTCCGTCAGGACGACCAGCACGCGCCCGCTCTCCGTCTTGCTGAGGCCGTGAAAGCCCAGCGCATCGTGACGGAGGCCCCATGCGGGCTCCTCGCGCATCTCGACTTCGGCCATGAGATTGCTGAGCGTCGGATCGGAGCCGGCGAATTCGATGCCGGCGGTCTTGCGCACCAGGCTGCGACCGCCATCGCAGCCGACGAGATATCTTGCGCGCAGCGTGCCACCGTCGGACAGGATGACGTCGACGCCGGTCTCGTCCTGTGCGAAACTCGTCACTGCGCTATTGCGATAGATCGGGACCGCGAGCTCCGCGACCCAGTCGGCCAGGATGCGCTCGATGTGGTTCTGTCGTAACGCGAGCCCGTATGCGTGTCGGGTGGGAAGGTCGCTGATGTCGAGCCGCGTCCATGCAAAGCCTGCAAGCTGGGTGATTTGTCCTTCGCGCAGGAAGCGGTCCGCAACGCCGCGCTGATCGAGGATCTCGATGCTGCGCGCATGCAATCCGCCGGCGCGCGTCTCGACCAGCGCCTGGTTCGGGCGTCGTTCGACGACGGCAACGTCGACCTGCACGAGCGCGAGCTCTGCGGCCAGCATCAAACCGGTTGGACCGCCGCCGGCGATCACGACGGCATGGTCGCGCCTGCGGGGCGCGGCGGCGCTCTGGAAGCGCACGCGCGATCGCAACTTCGGAAGCAGGACAGGCATGTTGTGACCCTCGGCTGGTTGCTTTGGATGTTCCTTGGGTCGGGGTTCTACGGCAAGGGCGGGGACTTGAAGCAAGTCCCTTGCGAACCACATATAGAGCTGGGAGAAGGAATCCTTCTTCCACGCTCGTCGCGTTGACACGTCGGGCAAAACACCGGTATGTTGGCATCATCGAGATGCGAGCCGCCCGCCGGCCCGCGCCTAATCGTCCTTCAAAAAAATCGCCGGGTTTCGTGGGAAGGTTGATGGTGCCGCCATCGCCGCGCACGAGCCTGCGCGATCTCTCCTTTGTCTCGCGTCTTCAACGATCGGCTTTTGCGCGTTGCGCGCCTTGTCGATGCGCGGCTCGTCGATGCGCAGCTTGGCTCCGCGCAGGTTTCGCGATGTCTCTCGTGACGTCGTCTTAAGTGTCATTGGCCGATCCTCCTGATCGGCCAACTCTCGTCGGGCCCGTAAGTTCGTTTGACACGTCGGGCAAAACACTGGCAGAATGCCATCATCGAAACGAGTTTGGTTCACCCGCGCGGAGCAATCCGCCGCGGGTTTTTTCGTTCTCGATTTCGGAATCGGACGGCGGTGGCGCATTGCGGCCACGCACTCGTCAAACTTGGAGCGCCGATCGGCGTGCCGCCGTCCGAACCATTGCTGGCCGTGCACGCGCGAACGTGCCGGCCCGCGGCGCAGGGCCCATTGCCCGCGCCGCTGCGGTCTCCGGCAGACACGGAGATAGGGTTCGCGCCCGAAACGATCGCGCTTCGCCTGTCGCGATCTGCCGCGCATTTTCTTCTCCGGGAGGGATGATGACCGCATATCTGATATCGCTCGCGCTCGCGGGCCTCGTCGCAATCGTGCTGTGGGAGATGTTGTCGTGAGTGAGGAGGTCGAATGCGGGCTCGCAAGCGAGCCGTCCCAGCCGCCGGTGACGAAGGCAAGGTCCAGGGCGCGCGCGCTGACCGAAATCCGCTCGCTGGCGCGTAGCCACACCAGGACGGCCCTGAAGGTTCTCGTCGGCATCATGCGCAGCGACGATGCGACGCCGGCCGTGCGCCTCTCGGCAGCCAACGCCATTCTCGATCGCGGCTGGGGCAAGTCGGCGCAGCCGATCGAGAGCGGCGAAGAGGGCACCGTGGAAACGGTCCACCGGGTCGAGCGCATCATCGTGCGCCCGGAAGAGGCGGTCGATGGCGATGCTGGTCCCCAGGCTTGAGGGCGAGGGGGCAACGATCAAACCTCATCAGAGACGGGATTGGCGTCTTTCATCAAATTCTGCACAAGTGCGCCCCTGGATCGTCGGTGTTGTTCGTGATTCAAGGAAGACCGTCCGACGTTGCGAGGGGACGCTCAATGTGGATGAACGAGAGCCGCTGGCGCTGTTATCGCGGCCGACGACGCGATCCCGCCGATCTGACAGAAGAAAAATCGGTATTGGCAGAGCCGCTGATTGCACGAGCCAAGCGCGGGAGAAATTCGTCCACGGAGATCGATCATGGACATCGAGCCAATTCTTGAGGCGAGCGCTGCGATCAATAATTTCTCGACGGTCGCTTCAATCGTATGCGTGCTTCCAACATACTTCCTTGTCAGCCTAGGACTTATACACTTGTCCTGTCCTTAGGCATCATTTTCGGTCTTTCGACGTTGGCGGTTCATCCTGAAAATTCCGACGGCCAGGATCCTCGAGCGGTTGCCGAGGACGCGCGCTACAAGGGCGTCTATGGCGGACGCGGCACTGCGCGCGATGCTTGCTCTACCGCGCATCTCGAATTGAGATTCGGATTGATCGTTTGACACGTCGGGCAAAACACTGGCAGAATGGCATCATCGAAATAGTTTGGTTTCAGCCCGCGCGGAAGCAATCCGCCGCGGGTTCTTCGTTTCGGCGATCCCTAGTGCCTGGTTTGCTTGCCGGCTCGGCGCTGCCCGGCATAGGCGCGCTGCACCTGGTCGCTGCAATAGGACAGCTTTCGGCCCTCGCCGGTGAAGTGCCCATCCTTGAGATCCAGAGGATGACGGTCTTGTCGTCGATCTTCTTGAACATCAGGTTCTCGCGGTCTGGAGTGGTACCCACATTCTGTACGCTGACGGCGTCCTTGTCTTAAGCCGGCTGCAATGTGCAATCGGCGCCGATCCTGACGGTGTCGGGAAGCTGAACCTGAGTGCGGAAGACCTCGCACTCGTTCGAGGCCGTAATGATCGATTTCCTGGCGAACGCAATGATGGTGTCGCTGAATTTCGAGCAACGTTCCTCGAAATCGGCACCCGCCGCGGCGTAAACACCATCTCGCGGATGAGCGCTCTTGGCCTTCGGCTTCCGGAGGCGGCGTTCTCGCTGGTGTCAATCAAACTCGGCAAGGGCGACCTGAAACTCCAGACGACGAAGACTGGTCCGCAATGTTGCGCAGGCGCACCGGCCTGCCCTAGGGTGAGCGCATCCATTGTCCATCCTGAAAATTCCGACGGCCAAGATCTTTGAGCCTCTGCTGAAGCCTGCGCGCTACAAGGGCGTTTACGGCGGGCGCGGCTCGGGGAAATCGCATTTCTTCGGTGAACTCCTGGTCGAGACCTGCCAGGCCGAGCGCGGCACGCTCGCGGTCTGCATTCGCGAGGCGCAGCGCACGCTGGCGCAGTCCTCGAAACGTCTGATCGAAGCCAAGATCGCAAGCCTTCGCCTCGGCCACGGCTTCAAGCTGTTCAGCGACAAGATCGAGACGCCTGGGGATGGGCTGATCATCTTCCGCGGGCTTCAGTACGACGCCGGAAAATACAGACTGATGATGAAGGCGAGGGACGCCGTTTCGGCAAAGGCCGTTCCACCGGTGCAACGGCCTGGTATGGCGACAAGCCGGGGTGAACTTAACCAGCATGCCTTGAGGACGTTGAGCGCGCGGCTTTCAAACACCGGAAATCTCAGTGACGCGGTCGCTCTTTATAAGGCCCGGAGAACGCGTGGAGAATAAGTGGAGGCCTTCGTCGATTCCACATTGACATTGTTCTTTGTTTGTTCTATGGAGGTTAATCGCCAAATTTGAGCCCCCCGTACGGCTTAGAGCAGGACTAGATGCTCAGGTGAGGCGAGTTGGTTTGGCAAAGCCTCCCTTGCGACCGAGCTCATTTGGGTATTGATGGCGGCGGCAGCAAATCAAGCTCTCGAGTTCGCGGGGGGATAGTTACAGGATGTTTCGGCCAAGCTGGATATGGTTGCTGAATCGGGCTTTGGCTGTGGCCGTCATCGTGACAGCTCTTGAGCTGCCGTCTTATGCGATTGCTGGAGATTACACCGTTTCCTATGCCTTCGACGGTACGACGAGGGCGGACGTCGCCAGAGGCGCGACAGGCGCGTCCAACGAAGTGGGGATCGCGAAAGAATGTCGGTACGGGCAACGTTGCACGATCGAGCTGACAAAATCGGATCTGACGATATCGTTCCACGTTGAGCGTTCAGGGTGGTCCCATAAGGTGACGGTCTTTGCCGATGGCGGCCGCAGCCGCAGCGACGGTTGTTGCTATTTTTTCGGTGGAGATCGCCTGGTTTCAAAGGAGCTTGCCGAGCCATTGCTTCGCCTTTGGATCTACGAAGGGCAAGCTCGCAAGAGAAACGAATACGTTGAAAATCTGCCCTTAGGGCTTCTGTATCTGCAGTTCTCGGACTTCAATTAGTTCGGCGCCCGGGCGCGCCGCCAGCCCCGTCTTTCCCCCTTATTCGTCAGCCGAATCATTCTGCGATCCTTTGTTGGTCGCGGGATCGCTTCGGCATGATTCGACAGGAGTTCGTCATGGCTACCATCGAGCAACAGTATCTGCCTCCCCCGGATTACGAGACGACGATCGCGGAGGCGGACCGTCCGCGTATTTACGATGCCGTTCGCAAGCAACTGGGCGATCTGCTGGAAGGCAATCGGCCCTACTATCCGGATGGCGTCCAGAAGGACTGGCAGGCCCGGGCCGATGATCTGGACCGCTACATCAAATCGTTCAGGAGCTCGCAGGGACACGTCAATGATCCGGCGGATATCCTCGGAGACGTGGTCAGGTACCTCCGCGCACACGCCAAAAACTTCCGCGACAGAATGGAGGGCGTAGGGCCTTCCGACCCGATCGAGCTCCCGCCAGGGCTGTCGCCCACAACCCGAGACAGGAATGAGCTGTACGTGGATCCAAATCCGTTTGCTCCTCCGATGAAGGATGCCCCCGTTCCGCGCCAGGAATGGTCAATCTCGACCTCCTCCGATCGGCCCATAGGCGGGGCCAACAGGCCGGAGCGGCGCCTCGCGCCACCAATATTCTTCCCCTTCTAGAAGCCGCAGTCGTCTCACCGTACCCGATCAATCGAATTCGCGGCAGGAAAGCACACCATGAGCGAAGATAATCGAAACTTCATCGAACGCGCCGGGTCCATCACCGGCAATCTCTACGGCGAGCCAATGTCAATGGAGCGGATCGCGGAGAACTTCGCGCTCTATGGGTTGAAGAAGCGCGTGGCCGCGCTCGAGAGGTTCGATGCCGAACTGGGTGGCGATATTGATTCCAGCCCCCACAGCTTGCGAAAGCGTGTTCAGCTCGTCGATCTGCGCCGGCGCATGGGCAGCCTCCATGAGGCGCTGCGCAAGGCCAAGCGATGACCCATCCGCTGCTGACGGCGCTTGCGCAGGCGCGCCTGCGCGACGCGCCGATGTTCGTCAGATGGTGTGAGCTGAACAGTGTGTCGGCCTGTCCGACGACGCCTGCGTCGGTGGCGCGCTTTGTGACCGACTGTGCGGCGCTCGGCATGGACCGGCTCTGGCCGGCGGTACAGGACATATCGCGGATGCACGTCGCCCTCGGCTTGGCGGATCCTACGCTGGGAGGTCCGGCGGCCAGCGCGATGAATGCGATTGCGGCCATCCCGCCGCCTCGATCTTGGCCGGGACCGTTCAAGCAACGGTTCGCCGCATTACCCTATGACATCCAGGTTCATCTCGCCTCACACGAGGCACAGCGCGAACGCGCGCTCCGACGTGCACAGAACGATGCCGCCTCCGTTCGCCAGAAGCTGGCGGCATTTCAGGCCGAAACAAAGGACGAAAAGACCAATGGCAACCAAGCTGCAACGCGTGACCAGGATCGAAGATCGCATTGAGGAGCTGCGAGCCGAAATCGACGGGATCATCGACGCGCGCGTGGCCCGGATCGCAAGCGAAAGCCCCGGCGTCCCCGCAGGCGTGATCCGCAACCTCCTGACAGCCCGGGCACCGTCGTGTCGCTGCGCCCAGTACCTCGAGCTCCACAGCCGAGAGACGAAAACGCCGGACTGACGGCAGCAGCGACTCATCGAACCAGGCGATCGCGAGCCACGGCATCGCACTCCACATCAAGGATACAGGATGACTCTCTACAAATGGTCTCAAACGGCGTCGGCCGACGCCACGGCAGATTCGACGATCAACTGGGCGGAGGGGCAGGCCCCTTCCAGTGTCAACGACTCGGCGCGCGCGATGATGGCGGCGATTGCCAAGTACCGTGATGACGTCGCTGGTGCGATCGTGACGACCGGCACCAGCACGGCCTATGCGGCCAATACCTATCAGGTGTTTCAGTCGGTCTCGCAGCTGAACGGTCAAGTGATCGCGTTCACGCCGCATGCGACGAATGGAGCGACCGTGACGCTCAATGTAGACGGTCTTGGTGCAAAGCCGCTTTGGTCGGCGCCCTCTGTTGAATTGCCTGCTGGCGTTCTGGTGCAGGGCACGCCTTATGCCGCGCTTTACAATGCGAGCGATGCAGCGTTCTATCTTCATGGGTTCTTCAACAGCCCGTATTCCATCCCGATCGGCGCCAGCGTTGACTTCTGGGGCGCATCGGCGCCGAACAGCTCGTTTGTGCTTGCCTACGGTCAGGCCATATCGCGAACGACGTATTCGACCTTGTTCTCAATGTTCAGCACGACCTATGGAAGCGGAGACGGTTCGACGACGTTCAATGTGCCGGACCTTCGTGGGCGCGTTATCGCCGGCAAGGATGATATGGGCGGAATCAACGCGTTTCGATTGACTAGCACCTACCTTGGATCAGCTGCCGATCAACTGGGATCGGTAGGCGGTTCGCAAAGCCACACACTGACCTCCTCCGAAATGCCGAGCCACAATCACACGCTGACCGATCCGGGCCACGGCCACTCCATTGCTCCGGCAATCTTCCGCGGACTGGCTGCGTCAAATGCCGGTTCCTTTGGTTTTCCAAACGGCAGCACCGCTACCGGGGACCTCTCACTTGCGACAGCGACTACAGGTATCTCACTTGCTAACACTGGCGGCGGCGCTGCGCACGCAATCGTTCAGCCTACTATCATTGCCAACAAGCTGCTGCGGGTTATCTGACAGCAAGGCGTGAAAGGTACTGAGCAAGCCGCTTGTGTCGCATCTCTGTGAACACTGCGAGGATAGCGGCAACGACATTCGAGAGGATGACGAGCGGGGCGAAGACCAGCCATCCGCCATCCTTCCAAAGCAAGAACGCTGGATACATAATCGTATGGTGGATCAGATACAGGGTGAAGGAGTACCCAGCGAGAAACCGGACGATCTTCGAGAACGCATCTGAGCGCAGAAGGCGGCCAGCTTGCGTCACACCGACGATCCCAAACACGAATAGGAGTAGCAGCGGATAGGTTCGGGGCTGGTACTCGTGGTAGGGGCGTGCAACCAGAAGATAGATCACGGCTGACGCCAATGTTATCGCGAGCGATGTGCCGGGGCTTGGAAGCCAACGACGCGCTAGAACGAAGATAGCGGCGCCTCCAAGCCAAAGGAGAAACAGGGACTGACCCACGCCATCATCCTGAAGTGCGCCAAAAATGTAGTGCGTAGGAATTTGACCAAAGAAAAGAGCGACGGGAATCAACGACAGCGATTTCATTCGTCGTGCGGCCAAGAAGAATATCGCAGCGACGAATAGGTAAATGTGCCATTCGATGACGAGAGTCCATAGAGGGCTTCCAGACCCGAATGTCGGCAACCGCGGGAAATGACCTTCAAGAGGACCGCGGTAGGTCTCAAGCAGGAGAACGTTCCCGAGGAACGTTCTCAAACTGTAGTTTGCCGAGATTGTTGCATCGCCGATGAAATGCAGCGTGGCAGCATCGAGAATTGCGATCGCGATCAGGCATGGCAGCAGTCCGGAATAGATGCGGGCGGCGCGGTCGATGAAGAACTGCTGGAAGCCGTACTGAGGGTCTTTCGACCTCTCCACTAAGGTATGGCTGATCAGGAACCCCGACAAGACGAAGAACAGTAGCACGCCAACGTTTTGTGGGAGCGGGAATTGGCCGCCACGTAGTTGGGGCATGAAGAACGATAATCCGTGGCCGATACAGACGGCTTGCGCAGCAAAGCAGCGGAGAGAGTCAAGCGCGAGTGATGTGTCGTTCTTGGAATAATGCAGACTAAACACGCGGACCCATCCAGATGGCCGCGGACCTTACCACTCAACAACTAATCCGAGCAACCCATGGTAGACTTCGACGCCCTCACTCGGGCGAACCTACGGCGCTGGCAGCAAGCCAAGCCCACCCGGAAGACGCTGAGCGACAGCGTCGCCAAATCGCTGGTGGCGGCCAAGAAGCGCTACCAGGCCGTCGAGGCAGAAACCGCCGTCCCGTGGTCGGTTATCGCCGTCATCCACCAGCGGGAATCGTCTCAGAATTGGAGCCGCTCGTTGGCCCAAGGAGACCTCTGGAATAAGGTCTCCGTCCACGTGCCGGCCGGCCGCGGTCCGTTCAACTCGTGGGAAGAGGCGGCAGTCGATGCGCTGCTCAATTGCCACCCGCGTCTTGCGAAACGCAAGGACTGGTCTCTTGCTGGCGTTCTGATCGCGCTGGAGATGTACAATGGTCTTGGTTACGCCAGCAAAGGCGTTGCGAGCCCATACCTGTGGGCGGGCACCAATCAATACAAGTCCGGAAAATATGTCGCTGATGGGCGGTACGATCCGGACCACGTCGACCAGCAACTCGGCTGCGTGGCGCTGTTGCTCTCGATGATGGCGATCGATCCCGCCATTACATTCACGGGCACCGAGGTCGCGCCGTCGGCGCCACAAGCACCGCACAAGCCTCCTTCCGGCGTCACCCCCTCGAAAGGCTCCATCGGCGCGTTCATCGCCAACGTCTTCAACGTCATCTTCAGGAGGAAGTCATGACCATCTCGCTCGATAAGGTCAAGGTCTGGTTCAAGGATTCCGTGACGATCCTGTGGGCGCGCATTCAGTACGTCCTGGGAGTGCTGGGCGCCGGCCTGATCGCGGCGTTTTCCGGCTACGATTTCACGCAGCTCACGAGCATGGACGCAAGATCTGCGTTCAAGATGCTGCTCGCGGTTGCGACCGCTGGCGTGTTGACCGAAATCGCACGGCGCCGGACGCTCTAAGATGTGGATGACCATCCTCAGCTTCCTCGGCGGTCCGGTCATCAAGGGACTGATCGACGCCTACCAGGCCAAGCTCAAGGCCGGCAATGTTGATAGCAAAATCGCGGCAGATCTCGCGGCGAGCGAGATCGCGTCGCAGACGGCGGAAGCCAACGCCGTCATGCAGTACCGCATTGCCGAGATCGGGCACTGGTACGAGCCGGACAAGCTGATGGGCTATTGCGTGGCGCTCTATTTCGCAAAGCTCCTGGTCTGGGACAAGGTCCTTGGACTTGGCTCGACGGATGCTCTGGCGGGCTTTGCGGCAATCACAGCCAATCTTGTGGTCTCGTTTTATTTCGCCAAGCGCGGCTTCGAGAATGTTGCGAGGATCATCAAGCGGTGAAGATGCCAGACGACGAAATCAGGGCCATTGTTACCGAAACCCTAGCTGAGCAGCACAGGCTCCAGCAGGAAAGCGTTGATGCAATCATATTGAAGGCGGTGGCGTCGGTGCTGGCCTCTTTTGGAATCGAAGACGATGACCGAAGGGAGCTGAGGGCTGATTTCCAGCACCTGCGGAGGTGGCGAAAGAGCGTGGAGCAGGCGCAGAGCTACACCTTCAAAGCCGTGATCACGGTGCTTGCCACCGGCCTGATGGGGGCCGTCTGGCTTGGTGTCAAGGTCGTGCTGGGCAAGTGAACTTTCACGGCGGCGACAGCGCTGCACCAGCAGTCACGTTATTCCTTGCGGACGGCCATCCCATGTACAGAATTCGCATTGTCGATGCATCCGACGACGACGTCGCCGATGCATTGTCCGATCTGCATCAGTCGACATTCCTCGATTCGGCCGCCATGCCGCAATTCGAATTGGGCGCGTGGTGGTTGGCCTATCACGGTGATGATGCAGTCGCTTTTGCCGGCGTCGTTCCATCCACGCACGTAAGAAATGGCGGCTATTTCTCCAGAGTTGGCGTGCTGCAACGGCATTGGGGACGCGGCCTTCAGCGAAGATTGATGCGTGTGGCCGAGGCGAGCGGAAGGCGTATCGGATGGGACAGCATCGTCTCTGATACGACGGACAATCCCATATCTGCGAACAACTTCATCCAGGCGGGCTATCGGCTCTTCGAGCCCGAGGCGCCCTGGGCCTGGGCGCATACGCTCTATTGGCGAAAGTGGCTTCGTTGAGCAGGGTTTCCCACCGCACGGAACGTGCCTCCTATAGCGTTGAACGGCCGGTACGAGTTGTAGCGCGACCTCGTGTGCCTGAAATGTCCTTTTTGCGTATTGAAGCGATGCGGGTGAAGCACTTGCGAAGCCGGCGGCGCCGGGCTTTAAGTCTGTTCCTGCGAGAAATTCGGCGGCCACAAGCCGATAAGGGAGCGCTATCGATGCCCACCAAGCCTCAACTGCCGGTACGTTCGTCACGAGGGACGGGAGGGCCGACTGCGCTCGATGGTCTTTTGGTCGTCGATTTCACGCGCGTGGTCGCCGGCCCGGCCTGCACCCAGACGCTCGCCGATTTTGGCGCGCACGTCATCAAGATCGAGAATCCCGAGGGTGGCGACGACACGCGCGCCTATGAGCACGCCGAGATTGGCGGCGAAAGCGCCGCCTATCTCAGCCTGAACCGCAACAAGCGCGGCATTGCACTCGACCTTGCCGTGCCGGCGGCCCGAGAGATCGCGCTGGATCTGATCCGCAAGGCAGATGTGGTCGTGGAGAATTTTTCGAGCGGGGTGATGAAGAAGTTCGGGCTAGACTATGAGTCGGTCGCGCCGCTCAACCCGCGGCTGGTCTATTGCTCGATCTCCGCCTACGGTCGCACCGGACCGTTCGCCGCGCGGCCCGGCTTCGATCCCATCACGCAGGCGGAAAGCGGCTTCATGTCGCTCAACGGATTTGCCGACGGCCCGGCGGTTCGTACCGGTCCGCCCATCGTGGACATGGCGACGGGGATGTCTGCCTGCAATGCCATCCTGCTGGCTCTGCTGGCCCGCGATCGGCTCGGCCGCGGCCAGCACGTCGAAGTCGCCCTGTTCGACATCGCGATGGGGATGACCGGCTTCTATGGCATGGCCTATCTCATCAATGGCGAAAACCCCGGCCGGTTCGGCAATTCGCCCAGCGGGTCTCCCACCGTCGGCGTCTACGAAGCCTCCGACGGGCCGCTCTACATGGCCTGCGCCAACGACCGGCTCTACCGCCGGCTCGTGGTCGAGGTGTTGAATCGGCCTGATCTCATCACCGATCCGCAGTTTGCGACGCGCAAAGCCCGTTCGGAGAACAAGGAGCTCTTGCGGGCTGCCATTGCGGAAGTCTTTGCAAGCGATACTCTCGAAAACTGGATGGCGAAGATGAAGGCGGCCAATATCCCGGTCGGCTATCTCCGGACGGTCGAGGAGGGGTTCAATGCGCCCGAGGCTCGCGAGCGTCATCGCTTGAACCGGATTCCGCACCCTACAGCGGAATGGGTGCCGAATATCGAGCCGCCGATCACAATGAGCCTGACCGGCGCGATTGATCCCGTTGCGGCACCTCTGTTGGGCGAGCATACGAAGCAGGTCCTGGATGATACGCTCGGCTACGACGAACGTCGGATCGCGAATTTTGCCGAGAAGGGCGCCTTCGGCTCGGTCAAGCCTCCAACGTCGGCTTGACTCATTCCCTCGGCTTGATTTGACGAAGGTCCCGCCGCATAAATGTGTGAAAGCGAGGGACACGCATGGCACCTGGCCAGGAGCCGATCATGACCCAGCCCACAGGCCAGCAAGCCCGTGGAGAGGTCTATACGTCGATGATTGCGAAGGGCCGGGCGCTTCTGCCGCGACTTCGAGAGCGTGCGGCGCGGACTGAGGAACTGCGGCATCTTCCGACGGAAACCGAAAGGGACCTCCACGACGCCGGCCTGTTCCGGATGCTTCAACCGGCCCGGATCGGCGGCGCAGAGCTCGACTATGTCGCCCTCGTCGATTGCGCAGAGCTGCTCGGGCAGGCGGATGCGTCGGTGGCCTGGAATCTCGCCAATCTGGCGAGCCATCACTGGATGCTCGGCATGTTCGAGCAGAAGGCGCAGGATCTGGTCTGGGGCCGTGATCCGGATGCGCTGATCGCATCCTCGTTCATTTTTCCGGCCGGACGCGCCACGCGGGTCGCGGGCGGATACCAGCTGCATGGTAGCTGGCCATTCTCCTCCGGCGTTGCCTCCTGCGGATGGAACATGCTTGCAAGCGTGGTCTACTCCGACGACGAGGCTGATGGCATCGAGTATCGAATCTTTCTGCTGCCGAAAGGCGATTATAAGGTGCTGGACACCTGGAATGTCGCCGGGCTGCGCGGGACGGGATCTTGCGACGTGGAGGTCAGGGACGCCTTCGTGGCTGACCATATGACGGTCGCCGTCGGGGACCTTGCCGGTGGTCCGACGCCGGGAAGCAAGGTCAATCCGAATCCGCTGTATGCGCTTCCCGTGTTCTCGCTGTTCCCGTACGTCCTCTCCGGTGTCGCGCTGGGAAATGCGCAGGCGTGTCTCGACGATTATACGGAGGTCGCACGTCATCGAATTTCAACCTACAACCGCGCCAAGCTGAGTGATTTTCAAAGCACGCAGATCAAGATTGCGGAGGCCTCGGCGAAGATCGACGCCGCACGCCTGATCATGCGGTCGGCCTGCCTCGAAGCCATGGAGCACGCGCGGCGCGGTCACATCCCTGACATGGCGACCAAGACCAGATATCGGCGCGACGGATCTTTTTCAGTGAACTTGTGCACGGACGCAGTCTCGATGCTGTTTGCCGCGAGCGGCGCGCGCGGTCTGTTCACGAGCGGCGTGTTGCAACGGCAGTTCCGTGATGCGCACGCGATCAATTCACATCTCGCGTTCAACTTCGATGCGGCCGGGACCAATTATGGACGGGTGGCGCTCGGCCTGCCGTCCGAGAATCTCACGCTGTGAGGTCGGCCGATGAATGATCTGCCGAAGCAGCCCCGCGCTCCCGATCCCGCCAACGAGTTCGCGAGCGACAACTCTCAGATCGATCCTCGCGACTTTCGCAACGCGCTCGGAACCTATGCAACGGGCGTGACGATCATCACGGCGGCAGCGCCTGACGGCAAGCCCTACGGGCTGACATGCAATTCGTTCGCGTCGGTCTCGCTGAATCCGCCGTTGGTTCTGTGGAGCCTCGTCGTCTATTCCTCGAGTTTGATCATCTTCCAGAACGCCAGCCATTTCACCGTCAACGTCCTCGGCGCCTCGCAACAGGCGCTTGCGAACAAGTTCGCAAAATCGTCGGACGACAAGTTCACGAGCGTGGACTGGACCCCTGGCCTCGGCAACGCGCCAGTGCTCGGCGAGAGCGTTGCCAACTTCCAATGCCGCTCCGTGAATCGCTACTATGGCGGCGATCACGTGATCTTTCTCGGGGCGGTCGAGGCCTACGCCTACAATGCAAAGGAGCCGCTGCTTTTCGCGCAAGGGGCGTTCGGCCGCTTCATGGCCGACGATGAACGCAAGAAGGCGCCGTAACGCGCTTCAGGTCGCCCTAGACAGCCTCGCGCTCTGCCGCTGAAAGCCTGTAGATCTCCAGCGCGTCCGCTTCCGCGCCGCGAGCGGCCTTGGCCAGCCTGAAAAGCTGTCCGGCAAGCGAGGCCATCGGCACCGGCGTCGACGTCGCCTGTGCGACATCGGCGACCGTATCGAGATCCTTGAGCATCGTGGCGATGTGGCCGAGCGGCGGGGTGTGAATGCCCTGCACCATCCGCGGCACGAACAGCTGGAGCGGAATGGAATCCGCAAAGCCGCCGGCGAGCGCTTCCGGCAATCGGTTCGCGTCAATCCCGGCGTTCACGGCTAGGCGCGTTGCTTCCGCGAGCACCGCCATTGCGCATCCGACGATCACCTGGTTACACAGCTTTGTGGTCTGGCCGGCGCCGATTGGGCCCATGTGAGTGAACCTGCGCGCCATGGTCAGCACATAAGGCCGCACCCTCTCGATGTCGCCAGCTTCTCCGCCCGCCATGATGGCGAGTGTGCCTTCCTCGGCGCCCTTGGTGCCCCCGGACACTGGCGCATCGATCCAGCGCGCGCCGTTTGCGTTTTTCAGTCGCGCTGCAAGGTCGCGCGCGGCGTCAGGATGGATCGACGAGAAATCGACGACAAGCTTGCCTGCGCCAGGCGCCGCTGCCAGACCCTCTGGTCCGAAGATCACCTTCTCGACCGCCGCCGCATCGGTCACGCACATGAAGACGATGTCCGAGTTTGCCAGGAGATCACGAGGCGTGACCGCGCGCTTGGCGCCGGCCTCGGCGAGCGGAGCCACCTTGCCCTCCGACCGGTTCCAGACCGCAACCCGATAGCCGGCCTTGAGCAGGCGTCGGCTCATCGGCGTTCCCATGAGTCCAAGGCCCAGGTAGCCGAGCCTCTCGCTGGCTTGCGCGTTTGCCTTGCTCTCATCAGCCATAGGTTGCCTCCTTCTGTCGCAATGCGACGCCGCTTTACCATACATTGCGCATCGGACGGCAAAACCGCCTGGCTTGCATGGCTTGCCTGATTGTTTGAACCATGAAACATTTGAGGCGGTCGGGTTGGGGGCGCCGGTCGGCGCCGGAGCAGCGGAGTGGCACGATGCGAACCGTTTCGAAGTGGGTCCTGGCTCTGGGAGCGGCTGCAGCCGTGAGCGCGGGGGCAGGCCCGTCATGGGGGCAGCAGACGATCCGCGTCGGCTGGACGATCCCGGCAGAGGAATCCAAGTACTGGATGATGCGCAGGCCAACCGAATTTCCCAATATTGGTAAGGCCTACAATATCGAATGGACCCAATTCCAGGGCACCGCGCCGATGACGCAGGCCCTTGCAGCCGGCGCGCTGGATTGCGCGACGCAGGCGCCGCTATCGCTCGCCAACGGCGTGGTCGGCGGCAATCTCAAGGCCTACATCGTGGCGCAGCACGTCTTCGAGAAGCCTGGCGGTTTCTCGGTCTACTGGGCGGTCATGGATAACTCGCCCATCAAGACAATCGCCGATCTCAAGGGCAAGACGGTCGGCATTTCCGTGATCGGTGGCGGCACGCAAGGGCCGTTCAACCTGCTTCTGAAGCAGAATGGCGTCGATCCGGCCAAGGACATCAAGCTGGTCGAGGTCGGCTTTGCCGTCTCCGAAGATGCGCTCCGCCAGGGCCGCGTCGATGCGGTCAACATGAACCAGCCGTTTGCCGCGCGCGCGGAGGCAAGGGGCGGCACAAGGAAGCTGTTTTCGCTGTCCCAGGCCATGCCGAACATCGTGCACATTCTGGAAGCGTGCCGTGCCGATTTCGTGGACAAGAACCCCGAGTTGGTGAAGGCCTATGTCCGTGACATCACGTCGGGCATGAAGAAGGCGCTGGCCAACCGTGAAGAGACCTTAAAGGTCGTATCCGAGGTGCTCAAGGCGCCCATTCCGGTGCTCGACACCTACCTGCTCAAGGACAATGATTTCGGTCGTGATCCTGGTGCAGCACCAAACTTCCCCGCGATCCAGAAGATGCTGGACATCTATGCAGAGACGGGAATGCTGCCCAAGTTGGATGTCGCACAGTTCAAGCATCAGACGATCGTCGCTCCGCTGCAATAGCAGCGGGGGAATTGTCGAGCGTAAGATCGTGGCGTCCCGGATCATCCGGGACGCTGCATGAAGAAGATGCGGATATGAAGAAGTTGCGATCACGAGTCACCACGGATGGGCTCGACCGGGCCCCGCATCGTGCATTCATGCGCGCCATGGGGCTCGACGACGCTGCGATTGCCAAGCCGATGGTAGGCATCGTCAGCATGAAGGGCGAGCAGACGCCCTGCAACATGACCCACGACTTCCAGGTGGCCGCCGCCAAGACCGGAATCGAGGAAGCTGGCGGCACACCGCGTGAGTTCTCGACCGTCTCGGTTTCCGATGGCATCAGCATGAATCACGAGGGAATGAAGTTCTCGCTGTTTTCGCGTGAACTGATCGCCGACTCGATCGAGGCCGTCGTGCATGGGCTGGCCTACGATGCGCTGATCGGATACGGCGGATGCGACAAGACGCTTCCCGGCGTGATGATGGGCATGGTTCGCTGCAACGTACCATCCATTTTCATCTATGGAGGCAGCTCACTGCCGGGCCGCGTGGATGGGCGTACGCTCACGGTGCTCGACTCCTATGAGGCTGTCGGCAGCTTCATGACCGGCGAGATCGACGGCGCCACGCTCGAGCGGATCGAGCGTGCCTGCTTGCCGACGATCGGCGCGTGCGCCGGCCAGTTCACCGCGAACACCATGGGAATGGTCTCCGAGGCGATGGGGCTGACCATTCCCAACGTCTCGATGGTGCCCGGCGTCTATGCCGAGCGTGCGCAGATTTCGCGCCGCGCTGGACGCTTGATCATGGAGATGCTGGAGCGCGGCGGACCGCTGCCGCGCGACATCGTGACGCGGAAATCCCTGGAAAACGGCGCGGCGATCGTTGCGGCAACGGGGGGCTCGACCAACGCTGCGCTGCATCTGCCGGCGATTGCGAACGAGGCAGGCATTGCATTCACGATCGATGACGTGGGCGAGGTATTCGCCAGGACGCCGTTGATTGGGAATTTGCGTCCCGGAGGCAAGTACACGGCAAAGGATGTCTACGACATCGGCGGCGCAGCGGTCGTGATCCGCGAGCTGATCCAGAGCGGTCACATCGAGGGCAGTTGCATCACCATCACAGGCCGCACGCTTGCTGAAGAATACGGCGCGGCCAACGCGCCGGACGGCGAGGTGGTTTACGCGTCTCGTGCCCCGATCATGCCTGACGGCGGCGTGGCGGTGCTGAAGGGGAATCTCTGCCCCGACGGTGCGGTGATCAAGGTCGCCGGCCTGAAGAGTCAATTCTTCGAGGGCGTGGCGCGCGTGTTCGAAGACGAGGAAGGCTGTGTCAAAGCGGTTCGGGATCGCACTTACAAGGCGGGCGACGTTCTCGTGATCCGCAACGAGGGGCCGGTCGGCGGGCCCGGCATGCGTGAGATGCTCGGCGTCACCGCTCTGATCTACGGGCAGGGCATGGGCGAAAAGGTGGCGCTGATCACCGATGGCCGGTTCTCCGGCGCGACCCGCGGCATGTGCATCGGCTACGTGGCCCCCGAAGCATTTGTCGGCGGTCCTCTGGCGCTGGTTCGCGACGGCGACAGGATCCGGATCGATGCCGCAAACCGGCGGATGGATGTGCTGCTCGACGAGCAGGAACTCGCCGCGCGGCGACGCAATTGGAATCAACGCCCGCCGCGTCACCGTGCAGGTGCGCTCGCAAAATATGCGCGACTGGTCGGCCAGGCGCCGGGCGGCGCCGTCACGCATGAAGGCCCGGCAGAGTGGCCGTGGTTCGAATGACGCACCCCACGGGTGCGAAAACGGCCGCCTGTCTGGCAGGCTTCTTGCTAAGCTTGTGCCGCTGACGGAAGACGTTCAGCAGGTTTATCGAAGAATGTTCGCGCGAGTGAGACGAGAGACTGGATGACGGTGGTGCCTGCGAGATCGAGCGAATGGGTGAGACCGGTGACATCACAAGAGCCGGCTTCTGCAATCATCGAGATCGATCGCGTCTCGCAGGTCTTTCAGACCTCGGCGCGCAAGGATCATTTGGCGCTATCGGAGATCTCGCTGACGATCGAGGAGGGAGCCTTCGTCTCCATCCTTGGTCCGTCCGGCTGCGGCAAGTCGACATTGCTCTATATCGTCGGTGGTTTTGTCCGCCCGACGAGCGGCACAGCGAGGATCAAGGGACATGCGATCGCAGGGCCAGGTCCGGATCGCGGACCGGTGTTTCAGGAGTTCGCGCTGTTTCCCTGGAAGACCGTGCTGGGCAATGTGATGTATGGCCCGCGCCAGCAAGGGGTGCACGCCGCTCAGGCAGAAGCGCAGAGCCGGGCCTTGATCGAGATGGTCGGCCTCAAGGGATACGAGAATTTCTACCCCAAGGAATTGTCGGGTGGCATGAAGCAGCGCGTGGCGCTGGCGCGCACGCTCGCCTACCATCCCGAAGTGCTTCTGATGGACGAGCCGTTCGGCGCGCTCGACGCGCACACCCGGACACGCCTGCAGAACGATCTTCTGAACATCTGGGAGCGTGACCGCAAGACGGTGCTGTTCGTCACTCATTCGGTCGATGAGGCTGTCTTCCTCTCGGACAAAGTCGTCATGATGTCGAAATCGCCCGGCCGCATCCGGCAGGTCATCGACATTGATCTGCCGCGGCCACGCCGCCGCAATGAGCTATTGCTCGACCCGCGCTATCAGAAGTACGTCGTCGATATCGAGCGCATGTTCGATGAGAGCGACGAAGCCGGGTCTGTCTCATGATGGCGCCGGCTGCCTTGATCAGGCGGGCCGCTCCGGTGCTGGCCTGCATCGGATTGCTGGCCGTGTGGCAGCTTGCCGCGCTCGCGCTGAAGAACGACAGCTTCCCGACGGCGATCGAGGCGATCCGGGCAGTTCCGGACGTTCTCGGCGACAAGGAATCCCTGATCAACATCCTCGCTTCGCTTCGCCGCATGGCGATCGGGTTCGGTGTGGCGGTGCTGGTTTCGATTCCACTGGGGTTGTTGATGGGACGCAGCCGCGGCGTTGCAGCCTTCTTCAATCCACTTCTGATGGTGATCTATCCGGTACCCAAAGCTGCCTTGATGCCGATTATCATGCTTTGGCTGGGCGTCGGGGACATCACCAAAACACTGGTGATCTTTCTGGGCGTCAGCCTCCCTGTGATCTATCACAGCTTCGAGGGTGCCAAAGCCGTCGAAGAGAAGATGCTATGGTCGGGTGCCGCGATGGGGCTTTTGCCCGCACAACGCCTGGTACGGATCGTGCTGCCCGCGGCGCTGCCGGAAATCCTGACCGGATGCCGCACAGGATTGGTGCTGGCGCTGATCACGATGATCACCAGCGAGATGATCGCCCGTCAATCGGGGGCCGGCAACATCCTGTTCAATGCGCTCGACATGGGTCAATATGACACCGTCTTTGCGATGATCATCATCGTCGGGGCAATGGGAATTTGCCTCGATGCGATTTTCGAAAAGGTACGTGCCAGACTCGTGCGTTGGTCCGAGCCGCAGTTCGACATGCCGCTGAGCTTCTCATGATGTCGCGCTTTCTCTCCCCGAACGTCGTTCTTGGAATCGCCCCGATCGTGCTGGTGATCGCGGTGTGGCAGGGCTTGGTGTCATTCGGCTTTGCGCCCGCGGTCTTGCTGCCGCCACCGGGCTTCGTCTTCGGCCGGCTCCTTCAACAGCTCGTGACGTTCGCCTTTCAGCAGGAGATCGCGGCAACGCTGATCCGGCTGTTTGCCGGATTCTCGATTGCGGTCGTGCTTGGCGTGAGCATCGGTATCGCGGCTGCCGCCAGTCCCGCGATCGACGCCGTGGTCCGTCCGATCGTCCGTGTATTGGCGCCGTTGCCCAAGGTCGCGCTCTATCCGGCGCTCCTGCTCTTGCTCGGGTTCGGCCACGGATCGAAGATCACATTGGTGGCCGCGGACGCGCTCTTTCCCATTCTGCTCTCGACCTACTACGGTGCATCGACCGTCGAGCAGAAGCTGATTTGGTCAGCCATGGCGGCAGGAACGCCGCGCTATGAAGTCCTCTTCAAAGTGGTGCTGCCGGCCGCGATGCCGTCGATCCTGACCGGATGCCGGATCGGCCTTGTCATTTCCTGCATCGTGGTGTTTCTGGCCGAGATGATCACGTCGACGGACGGACTGGGGCACGCCCTGGTAACGGCGGCCCGAACGTTTCAGGCCGTGGACATGTTCGTGCCGTTGATCACGATCTCGCTGCTGGGCTTGATCTTGAATGGCCTGTTGGGAGCCGTGCGCTCGTACTTGCTCCGCGGCTTCCCCGAAGCGTAACAAAAAAGAATCCTGAAGATCGGGAGAGAATCATGCTGGCTGATCGCATCGAAGCAAAATGGATTGACGCATTTTGCGAGATCTTTGAGCGATGCGCCGTCAAGGCCGGAGATACTGCGGCGATCCTCTCGGAAACCCAATCGCGCGCGTTGAACGTGCATCTGGCGGAGCTCGCGCTGCTGCGGATGGGAGCGCGGCCGTTTCACGTCGTGATGCCGACACCGCGCAACCGGCATATCGTTCCGGTGCGCTCGACTGGGGCCAGCGAGGCGATCCAACGGCTTGGCCCGGTCGTCACTGCACTTCAGCAGGCCGGCTTCGTGGTGGATTGCACCATCGAGGGGCTGATGCACGCGGTGGAGACGCCAGAGATATTGAAGGCCGGGGCGCGGATCCTGGTAATCTCGAATGAGCATCCCGAGGCGCTGGAACGGATGGTGCCGGATCGCGCGCTCGAGAGACGCGTTCGAGCCGCGGCCAAGATGTTGCGTGGGACCAAGCGGATGCGGGTGACGTCGAAGTCCGGCACGGCGCTCGATGTTGATATGGTCGGCGCGTCTACGGTCGGGGTGTGGGGTTGGACCGATAAACCCGGCACGCTGGCGCACTGGCCCGGTGGAATCGTCGTCAGCTTCCCCAAGAGCGGGACCATCAACGGCACGTTGGTGATGGCGCCCGGCGACATCAACCTCACCTTCAAGCGCTACCTGACGTCGCCCGTGAAGATGACGTTGAAAGACGATTATGTCGTCGAGCTGGAAGGTGAGGGCACCGACGCAGCAATGATGCGCGCCTATCTCGCCGCCTGGGGCGATCGCGAAGCCTACGCCGTCTCGCATGTCGGCTTCGGCATGAATCCGGGCGCGCGCTATGAGGCGCTGTCGATGTACGATCAGCGCGATACCAACGGCACCGAGATTCGGGCAGTCTCCGGCAATTTCCTGTTCTCGACTGGCGCGAATGAATTCGCAGGGCGCTACACGGCAGGACATTTCGACCTCCCGATGATGGGAACGACGATCGAACTCGACGGCGTTGCGGTGGTCCGGGAGGGTGTGCTCCAGGATGTCTTCGGCTAGTTGCGGTCGAGCACCGGGGGGCGCGCCAGCCCGAAGTGCCGGAGCAGGTCGACCATGGCTTGGAGCCGCTTCGCGCGATAGGCGTCGACGTCGAGCCCGGAATAATCGAGAAATCCTGCGCCAGTGCGCAGGCCGATCCGGCCTTCATGCATGTTGTGAGAAATGACGTCCGGCGCGCGATAGCGCTCGCTGCCGAGCGCGCCTTCCAGATACCGGCTTGCGTAGTAGAGAATGTCGCCGCCGCCCCAATCGATGAATTCGAGCAGTCCGAGCACGGCATAGCGGAAGCCGAAGCCGTAGCGGATCGCCTTGTCGATCTCCTCCGCGCTGGCGACGCCTTCCTCGACCATGCGTGCGGCCTCGTTCATCGCGAGCGCCTGGATGCGCGGGACGATGAAGCCGGGCGTCGCCGCGCAGACAACGGGCACCTTGCCAATGCCTTCGAGCAGAGCTTTGACTTCCTCGATGATGGCGGGGTCGGTGGACTTGCCGGGGGAAACTTCGACCAGCGGGATCAGGTAGGCTGGATTGAGCCAATGCACGTTGAGAAAGCGACGAGGGTTCACGATCGCGCCGGAGAGATCATCGACGAGAATGGTCGATGTCGTCGATGCCATGATCGTGTCCGGACCGACTTGCCTTGAGGCGGCCGCCAGCACCTCCCGCTTGAGTTCGACGACCTCGGGAACGCCCTCGAACACCATGCCGGCCTCAGAGAGCGCTGGACCGCTTCCGCCGGCCGCGACCACCGAGACCCGCGCGATGAGCGGCACGACATCCGCCTCGGTCAAGAGCCCCAGCTTCGACAGGCTGGCAAAGGTCTTCCTGACCTCGTCGCGTGCGTCCGCTTCCAGCCTGGCAAATTCCTCCGCAGAGCGCGCCTTGACGTCGATCATCGTGACGCTGTGGCCCGCATAGGCGAACGCGACGGCGATGCCGCGTCCCATGCGGCCAGCACCGAGGCAGGCGATATTGACGCGATTGGTCATCGATCAGAATCCATTGCGAAGCAGCGTCTGCAATTCAGCCTTGCTGAGATTGCCGAGCCCCAGCGTCTCGAGCGTTCGGCCGCCTTGCGCAAAATCCTCGCCGCAAACCGCGCCGCCGATCGACAGGAACGCTTTGGCCAGCGGCGTGACCACGCCAGCCATGTCGGCGACAGAAGCCAGCAACGACAGCCCGAGCCGCAGATCCTCGCGCATGTAGCGGTGCTCGGTTAGCACGATCCGTTCGCGCCAGTCGCCGGAATCGGTCAGCCGGTCGTGCGAGCCCCGGCCATACATCCAGATCTCGCCTTCCTTCGCATAGTGGTGAGCAAGCGGGAAATGCGGTGCGCCATAGTCGAATGCCTCGCGCACCGCGATTCGCTCGGCATCGAGCGCGTCGGTGACCCGCCGTATCGCGGCTTGGGTGCCTTCCTTGTGGATGTCCCAGCGTTCGAAATGTTCGATCGGCCCTGCGTTCATCACGATCAACGGCGGATGGATGATGGGGCCTGCATTCATCAGCGCCCCCGACAGCGCATCTCCGCATGGTTCGATCACGCCCGGGAAAGCGCGTCCGATGATTTCGAGTGCGTGGGGCGCCCGATCGAGCGGGAACACGCCGACCGGAAGCCGCTTCGCGCGGATGGTGATCGCGACCTCGAATGGCCCGTGCTTGCGGGTGAGCCAGGGCAGGGTGCCGGTCTCGGCAAAGCTAGCCTTCGCAAGGTTCCCAGCATCCTGCGCAGCCTTGGCGAAGATCATCGAGCCGAATGTCGCCGGCGGCAGAAAAACGACCTGGCCGTCTCGCAGATGCGGGGCGAGCAGGCGGGCAATATCTGCTTGCGCGAAGGCGGGAGCGGGGCACAGGATCAACTCAGAGCCATCGACGGCTTGGGCGATATCGGTCGTGACCAGCGCGAGCTTCACGTCGTGGCGGCCGTTGTGATCCTTGACCAGGATGTTCGCCCCCGCGGCCCGATGTGCCGCGACCTGATCGGCATCGCGGCGCCAAAGCCGCACCTCATTCCCCGACAGCGCAAAATCACCCGCGGCCGCGAAAGAGCCGTTGCCCCCACCCAGAACTGCAATCTTCAAGACGCTTCTCCTTGCCTGCGTGATTGCGCATCAAGCTGCTTCAGCAGGAAATGCTGGACCTTGCCCAGCGCCGTCCGCGGCAGATCGGTAACGAAGACGATCTCGCGTGGAACCTTGTAGCGCGCGAGTTGCGCCCGAAGGTGCGCCCTCAATTCGTCCGCTTCGAGCCGGCAGCCGGATCTCGCAATGACATAGGCGATCGGCACCTCGTCCCAGCGCGGGTCCGGCCGGCCGATCACGGCGCATTCGCTGACATCGGGGTGTTCGAGCAGGACGCGCTCGACCTCGGCCGGATAGACGTTTTCCCCGCCGGATATGATCATGTTCTTCTTGCGGTCGCGGACCCAGAAATAGCCGTCAGCATCGCACAGGCCGATATCGCCGGTGCGGTACCAGCCGTCGTGCAAGGCGTCGCGCGTTGCGGCGCCGTTGCCCCAATATTCGAAGAACACGTTGGGACCGCGCACCGCGATCTCGCCCGGCGTGCCCGCCAGCATCTCATTGCCAGCTTGATCGATCACCTTCGCCTCACAGCACAGGCCGGCAAGGCCGGTCGATCCCACGCGCGAAAGATCGCCGCCGAGCCTTGTGTAGATTGCGATCGGGCAAGTCTCGGTCGAGCCGTAGACCTGAAGAACCGGGACGTCGCGCGCGACAAAACGCTCGATCAGGTGCGGAGGCACGATGGTCGAGCCGGTGGCGACGGCCTTGAGTGACGAAAGATCAGCGGTCGCCCAGGCGGGATGCTCGCTTACGGCCTGGATGATCGCGGGCACCATCACCGTGAGTGTCGGCCGTTCCCGTGCGATGGCCGCAAGCGCGGTATCCGGCGCAAAGCGCGCATGGACCGTGACCGTCGCGCCCAGCTGGAGCGCCGGCGTGGTCTGGATGTTGAGGCCGCCGACGTGGAAGAATGGCAGCACGGTCAGCACATGGTCGTCGGACGTCATGTTGTGCATGTGCTGGCTCATGACGCCGTTCCAGAACAGCGCCTCCTGGCGCAGCACCGCGCCCTTTGGCCGCCCGGTCGTGCCTGACGTGTAGACGATCAGCAGCGGGCATGAGAGATCGGTGTGCGGATTTCGGCTGATGCCGTCGCTTCCAGCCAGCAGATCTTCGAATGTTGTGCCGCCGGGCGGCGCGAAGTCGAGGCCGACAACGGCAATCCCCGCCGCGGACTGCGCAAGCTCGTGAAGAACGCCCTCAAAGGCCTGCTCAAGCACGAGAACCTTGGCGCCGGCATCGCCGAGGATGAACAGCTGCTCGGCGACAGCCAGCCGCCAGTTCAGCGGCACCAGCATCGCCCCGAGCCGCGCGCACGCGTAGAGCAGAACCAGATAATCCGGCTGGTTCAGGCTCAGGATCGCGATACGGTCGCCTTGGCCGACGCCGAGCTCCTGCTTCAAGGCGGTCGCAGTCCGCTCGATGCGCGCGGCGAACGCGGCATAGCTCAGCCGCTTCCCTTCGAAGGCAATAGCCGTCTTGTGTGGCGCGAACGCCGCGTTGCGGTCGATCAGGCTGCAGAGGTCCACGGTCAGTCGTCCGTTTCGCCGGCCTCGTACAGCGCTTCGCGCCCGATCCGATCGAGGCAGAGCTCGGCGGTCCAGGGCAGCATCAGCGAGCCGCAACGGCTGTCGCGATAGATCCGCTCCAGCGGCAGCGACCTGAGCATGGCCTGACCGCCGCAGGTGCGGATCGCGAGCGCGGCGAGCTCATTGGCGCCTTCCATCACCGAGTATTGCGCGGCATAGGCCCGCAACACCTGCTCCTTGCTCGGATTGGCGCGCGCCTCGGTGACCGCCTGGAACCAGATCGACTTGATCTGCTCCAGCTTGATCTGCATCTGCGCGACCGCGATCTGCTTGGTCGGATACATCCGCCGCTTGACCGGCGGCATGCCCGGAACCTCGCCGCGCAAGTAACGTACGGTGAAATCATAGGCGGCTTGCGCGAGGCCCATATAGGTCGGCGACAGCGTCAGAAACATGTGCGGCCAGCGCTGAGCTGCCTGGAAATAGACGCCGCGCGGCATCAGCGCGGAATCCTCCGGCACGAACACGTCCTTGAACAGCAGCGTCCGCGAGACCGTGCCGCGCATTCCGAGCGGATCCCAGTCACCGACGACCGAGATGCCTTCTGATTTTGCGGGAATTGCGAGGTAAAGGGTGTTGCGGCGCGATGCCTTCTCGCCTTCCTCGATCTCGGTGCAGAGCACGCCGTAATAGTCGGCATGACCGGAAAGCGATGCAAAGATCTTCTTGCCGTTGACGATCCAGCCACCCGCGACCGGCCTTGCTTCCGTACCAAAGGCGACGCCGCCTGCCGCCGCCGCGCCCCCTTCGGAGAAGGGCTGCGAATAGACCGCACCGTCCGCGACGATGCGCTTGTAGTGGACCGCGCGGCGTCGCTCGTGCTCCGCGCGGGTCTCTGTATCCATGTCCAGATCGTCGGCGAGGGGACCCGACCACAGGGTCGAGCAAACATGCATGTTCCAGGTCAGCGCGGTCGCGCCGCAATAACGGCCGATCTCGGCGGCTGCCAAAGCATAGGTCTGGTAGTTCGCGCCGAGGCCGCCGTGCTTCTTGGGGACGGCAATGCCGAGCAGGCCGACGCGATGCAGGTCGCGATAATTCTCCGTCGGGAAAGTCGCCTCGCGATCGTAGCTCGCGGCGCGAGCGGCGAACACGCTCTGGCCGATCTCGCGGGCGCGCGCAACGATGCCGGCCTGCTCGTCGCTCAAGCGGAACGCGACGGGATCGAAGATCGGCGTATCAAGCGCGACCTTGTTGGTCGTGTCAATCGTCTTGCTGACTTGCATGGTCATCGCGCAGTTACCTTAGGCTTTGATCGCGAGAGAGTTTAGAAACCGGCCGAGAGCTTCGTCAAAAGCACCGGGGCCTTCAAGATTGGCGAGATGGCCGACGCCGGCGAGCTCGACATATTCAGCTCCGGGGATATAGGTCGCCGTCTTTGCCATCATTGGCGCGGGCGCATTGTTGTCCCTGGAGCCGGACAGCAGCAGTGTGGGGACGGAAATATCCCCAAGCGTGCTGCGCTGATCGAAGCCGATGAGAGCCAGCATCATGGCGCGATAGCTTGCCTCGGGCACGCTTCCCATGCACTCGCGTGCAAGCTCCATCCCGTTCGGATCGGGATCGTCACCGACGAGCTCCTTCACCAGCGATGGCGCCAGCGACTTCATGGTCTCCCCGCGATCGAGCGGCCCGAGCCGTGCAGCGATGAATGATTTCTGCCAATCGCCGTCGGCCTTGCCGAAGGCCGGGCTGGTCTGTGCCAGTACGACCGCACGCGCCAGTTTGGGGGACTGCACCAGCCATTTCTGGACGATCATGCCGCCAATGGAATGGCCGACCAGAATAGGCTTGGCCGCACCAAGCTGCTCGATGAATTGCTGAAGCGCATCGGCTAGGGCAGCGATACTGACGCTGGTCAGTGGTGCCGATCCGCCATAGCCCGGCATGTCCCATGCGATCGCGCGGAAGCGGCTGCCGAATGTGGCAAGCTGCCGCCGCCAGGCTCGTGCCGCGCCGCCGATGCCATGCAGGAAGATCAGAGGTATCGCGCCCGGATCGCCCGCGGCTTCATAGGCGAAGCGTCCGTCCCTTGTTATCATTGGCACAGGCTGCGACACGCGACATCCTTTTGCTGGGCCCTTTGATGCTAACAGGCCTGCGGGCGATGGGAAGCGATAATTTTATACTTAAAGCAATTTTCGGGCCGAGTATCGTGCCCGCGCTCGCGATGGTCGGTCTGCGCTTTCGTTGCAAAAGCTTGAAGGTTAAAATATATCGAAAGAACGATCCGCAGATCTGAGGGAGCCAGCGCATGTCCGGATTGCCGCACTCGCCGCACGCGCTGGTGACCGGTGGCGGTAAAGGCATCGGCCGTGCAATCGCGGCGGCTCTCGTCGGTGCCGGCGCGACTGTGACGGTACTTGGCCGGAATGCTGCCACCCTCGAGGAGGCGGTCAAGGCAGGCGCCGCGCACTTCGCGGCTGTCGCCGACGTCTCGAACGAGATCGCTCTGAAAGCCGCCATCGCCGAGGCCCATGCGCGAAAGCCGATCGATGTCCTGATCGCCAATGCGGGGAGTGCCGAATCCGCGCCATTTGCGAAATCGGACAGCGCTCTGTTTGCTCGCATGATGGACATCAATTTCATGGGCGTGGTCCATGCCATCCACGGCGTGCTGCCGGGCATGAAGGATCGTCCCTATGGCCGCATCGTCGTGATTGCGTCGACGGCGGGGCTCAAGGGCTATGCTTATGTCAGCGCGTACAGCGCGGCGAAGCACGCTGTGGTTGGTCTCGTTCGTTCGCTTGCCCTCGAGGTGGCCGGCAGCAATGTGACCGTGAATGCGGTTTGCCCGGGTTTCACTGATACCGATCTGGTCGCCGGCAGCATCGAAAACATCATGAAGAAGACGGGACGGAGCCGCGAGCAGGCGATCGCCGAGCTCGCCAAGCATAATCCGCAGGGACGGCTGATCACACCTCGAGAGGTGGCGGACGCTGTGCTTTGGTTGTGCGGCGAGGGCGCTGGTGCGATCACCGGACAGGCGATTGCAGTCGCCGGCGGCGAGATTTAGCGGAGCGGAACAAACATACCGAGGAGATCGCATGAGCAGACCAGCCAATCCCGTCACCGTCCCGCTTGCCGATTACTCGCCGCAGCACTTCCTGCTGGCCGTGGTCGACGGTGTCGCGACGGTCACGCTCAACCGCCCTGAACGAAAGAATCCGCTGACGTTCGAAAGCTACCGGGAACTGACCGATTTCTTCCGCGCCTGCGCGTTCGACGACGCGGTCAAGTCCATCGTCGTCACCGGCGCCGGCGGCAATTTCTCGTCCGGCGGCGATGTGTTCGAGATCATCGGCCCGCTCGTGAAGATGAACACCAAGGGCCTGACCGCCTTCACGCGGATGACGGGCGACCTCGTCAAGGCGATGCGGGCCTGCCCGCAGCCGATCGTGGCCGCGGTCGAGGGCATCTGTGCCGGGGCCGGGGCAATCGTCGCCATGGCCTCGGATATGCGCCTCGCGGCGAGCGGGGCCAAGGTGGCGTTCCTGTTCAACAAGGTGGGGCTGGCCGGCTGCGACATGGGCGCCTGCGCAATCCTGCCGCGGATCATCGGGCAGTCGCGCGCCTCGGAATTGCTCTACACCGGCCGGTTCATGACCGCGGAAGAGGGCGAGCGCTGGGGCTTCTTCAGCCGTATCGTGACGCCGGAGCAAGTGTTGCCCCAGGCGCAATTGCTGGCCAGGCAAGTCGCTGAAGGACCGACCTTCGCCAACACCATGACCAAGCGGATGCTGGCCATGGAATGGGCGATGTCGGTGGAGGAGGCGATCGAGGCGGAAGCCGTGGCTCAGGCCCTGTGCATGACAACGGCCGATTTCGAGCGCGCCTTCGAGGCTTTCGCCAACAAGGTCAAGCCGGTCTTCAGGGGCGACTAGGCCGATCGCCTTTGCGGCGGCCGCGCCGACAACGGGGACTTGCGCAAAAATATTTTAGGCTTAAAATAGTTTTCGTGGCCGGGTGAATTGGCGAGGCTCCCATGAAAGTCGCGATCATCGGTGGCGGACCTGCGGGTCTCTACGCTGCGATCCTGCTCAAGAAGCAGCGCCCGGGCGCCGACATCGCGGTGTATGAGCGCAACCGGGCCGATGACACTTTCGGCTTCGGCGTGGTGTTTTCGGATGCCACGCTGGACAATTTCGAAAAGCACGATCTTCCGAGCTACCGGCGTATCACCCAGGAATTCGCCTATTGGGACGACATTGCCGTGCATTTCCGCGGCACGGTGCACCGGGTCGGCGGCAACGGCTTTTGCGGCTGCTCACGCCGAAAGCTGCTTCTGATCCTTCAGGAGCGCGCCCGCGAGCTTGGCGTCGTCCTCCACTTCGAGGTGGACATCGACGACGAATCCCGCTTCGCCGATGCCGATCTCATCCTGATCGCCGACGGCATCAACAGCCGCTTCCGCGAGAAATACGTCGATCATTTCCAGCCGGAAGTCGACGTCCGCTCCAACAAATTCGCCTGGATGGGCTCGACCAAGCCGCTCGATGCCTTCACCTTCATCTTCCAGGAAACCGAATGGGGGCCGTTCATCGCCCATGCCTATCAGTATGAGGCCGGGCATTCGACCTGGATCTTCGAGACGGATCCAGAGACGTTCGAGCGGGCCGGCCTGACGGGGCTGGACGAGACGCAATCCGCCGCACGGAT
The DNA here is from genome assembly GCF_028128735.1 of Bradyrhizobium sp. CCBAU 53415. Classification (NCBI taxonomy): domain Bacteria; kingdom Pseudomonadati; phylum Pseudomonadota; class Alphaproteobacteria; order Hyphomicrobiales; family Nitrobacteraceae; genus Bradyrhizobium; species Bradyrhizobium sp. CCBAU 53415. The sequence goes on from NZ_LBJF01000001.1 coordinate 826,401, forward strand.
GGCGGAGATCTTCGGCTGGTTCCTCGGTGGACACAAGCTGCTCATCAACCGTTCGATGTGGCGCAATTTCCCGATGATCCGCAGCAAGCGCTGGGTCAAGGACAACATGGTGCTGCTTGGCGATGCCAAGGCGAGCGCGCATTTTTCGATTGGCTCCGGCACCAAGCTCGCGATGGAAGACGCGATCGCGCTCGCCGAAGCGATGGAGAAAGCTCCCACCATCGAGGCGGCGCTCGATCTATACGAGCACGGCCGCCGCGAGGAGGTCGAGAAAACCCAGCACGCCGCCGACGTCTCGCTGGTCTGGTTCGAGCACGTCGACCGCTTCTGGGACTTCGACCCCGTGCAGTTTGCCTTCGGCGTGATGACGCGCTCGAAGGCGATCACCTACGATAATCTGAAGCTCCGCGCGCCGGATTTCGTGGCCGAGGTCGAGAAGTCGTTTGCCAGGCAGGTGCGCGGCAGCGGCTTCGATGTCGACACCGATCGGCCGATGGTGCCGCTGTTCCAGCCGTTCCGGCTGCGTGAGATGGAGATCGCCAACCGCGCCGTGATGTCGCCGATGTGCATGTATTCGGCGAAGGAAGGTGTGCCGACAGACTTCCACCTCGTGCATTACGGCTCGCGCGCGATCGGCGGCGCCGGATTGATCTTCACCGAGATGACCTGTGTCAGCCGCGACGCCCGGATCACGCCCGGCTGCGCTGGCCTGTGGAACGACGAGCAGGAAGCCGCATGGCGGCGCATCGTGGATTTCGTCCACGGCAACTCGGCCGCAAAAATCTGCCTTCAATTGGGCCACGCCGGCCGCAAGGGCGCAACCAAGCTGATGTGGGACGGCATGGACCGTCCCCTGGAGCAGGGCGGCTGGGAGGTGTTTTCGGCATCGCCGCTGCCCTATTTCCCCGATAGCCAGGTGCCGCGCGAGCTCGATCGCGCCGGCATGAATGCGGTGAGGGATGCTTTCGTCGCGGCGGCCGAGCGCGGCGAGCGCTGCGGTTTCGACATGCTCGAATTGCACTGTGCTCACGGCTATCTGCTCGCCAGCTTCATCTCCCCGCTGACCAATACCCGCACGGATGAGTATGGGGGGACGCTCGCCAACCGGCTGCGTTTCCCGCTCGGGATCTTCGAGGCGCTACGTGCGGTGTGGCCGTCGCACAAGCCGATGTCGGTGCGTATTTCCGCAACCGACTGGGCGGAAGGTGGCATCACCGGCGACGACGCTGTCGCCGTCGCGCGCGCCTTCGCCGAAGCGGGTGTCGATCTCGTCGACGTCTCGACGGGGCAGACCGTGCGCGATGCGCTGCCGGTGTACGGGCGTATGTTCCAGACGCCATTTTCGGACCAGGTTCGCAACGAGGCGCGCGTGGCCACCATGTGTGTCGGCAACATCACGACGGCGGATCAGGCCAATACCATTTTGGCCGCCGGCCGTGCGGATCTCGTCGCGCTCGGTCGTCCGCATCTGGTCGACCCGTTCTTCACCATGAAGGCGGCGGCCTGGTACGGGGCAAACGACGCGTTCTGCCCGCCGCAATATCTGCCCGGAAAAGATCAGATTTTCCGCAACAGCGTGCGCGACCGGCAGGATCTCGAGGAGCTGAGAATTAAGGCTAAGCCGAAGACGCGGGCCGAGCTCAGGGCGGAGGCGACAAAGCCGCTTGCAGCGGAGTGACCGCCCGTGCGACGTTAACCCATTGCCTGTGTTTCGAGTGGAGTAAGGGCGATGAAGGCGATTATCGTCGGTGGCGGTATCGGTGGTCTCACGACGGCATTGATGTTCCGCTCGCGCGGTCTGGATTGCGAGATTTACGAACAGGCCGACACCGTTCGTGAGCTTGGCGTCGGCATCAACACCCTGCCGCACGCCATGCGCGAGCTTGCAGGGCTCGGCCTGCTCCAGAATCTCGACGAGGTCGCGATCCGTACCGACCAGCTCTATTACCTCAACCGCCACGGCCAGGAGGTCTGGCGCGAAGCCCGCGGCATCGACGCCGGCCACGACGTGCCGCAATTCTCGATCCATCGTGGCCGTCTTCAGGGCGTCATCCATCGTGCGGTCGAGGAGCGGCTCGGGCAGGAAGCAATTCACACCGGCTGCAGGCTTGGTGCGTTCACGCAGGACGAGGGCGGCGTTACCGCTTACTTCTTCGATCGTGCCGGCGCGCATGTCCACACCGCGCGCGGCGACATCCTGATCGGCGCCGACGGCATCCATTCGCGCGTCCGAGAGACGCTGTTTCCGGACGAGGGGCCGCCATGCTGGAACGGCCTGATGCTGTGGCGTGGTGCGCGCGACTGGCCGTTGTTCCTCACCGGCAAATCGATGATCGTGGCCGGCGGACTCAATGCCAAGGTGGTGATCTATCCGATCGCGGAGGGATCAAGCCCGGCGAGCCGCCTCACCAATTGGGCCGTGCTGGTGAAGGTCGGCGAGGGTAACGCTCCGCCGCCGCGGAAGGAGGACTGGTCGCGGCCGGGCCGGCGCGAAGAGCTGATGCCGCATGTCGCACGTTTCTCGGTGCCCTATATCGACGTGAAGAGCCTGATCTCGGCGACGCCCGAATTCTACGAATATCCGACCTGCGACCGCGATCCGTTGCCGTATTGGTCGTCCGGGCGCGTCACGCTGCTCGGTGATGCCGCACATCCCATGTATCCGGTGGGATCGAACGGCGCCTCGCAGGCGATCCTCGACGCGCGCTGCCTTGCGGATGCGCTGGTGCGTGCCGAGCATCCGCGCCAGGCGCTGCTCGAATACGAGAGGAAGCGCCTGCCGATGACGGCGGACATTGTCCGCTCCAACCGGCGCGGCGGCCCCGAGGGCGTCATCGACGCCGTCGAGCAGCTCGCGCCCGACGGCTTCGACAATGTCGACAACGTCCTGAGCTATTCCCAGCGCGAGGCAATCGTGCGCGGCTACGCCACCAAGGCCGGCTTCGCCGCAGTGCCAGGCCTTGCCGCGGTGCGCGCTTAAGATACGCTGCTAGCCGCCGGGAGGCGGCGGCAGGAAGTGGATGTTGAACTCGGCGGCCATCGCCACCACGTCCTCGGGTTTCTGCTCCTTCATGTTGTGAAGGCCCCAGAACAGGTCGAACAGCTTGCGGCTCGGCGAGACCCAGAACAGCACCTTCGCGGTCTGATCCGACTTGTTGAAGATGCCGTGGGGCACGCCCATGCCGAGCCGGATCAGGTCGCCGGCGGTTGCCTGCGCCTCCGAGTTGCCGAGCATGAAATCGAGCTTGCCCTCCAGCATGTAGAGATACTCATCCTGGTCGGGATGAATGTGCGGCGGCACGAACGTGCCCGGCGGCAGTGTCGCATGCCAGGAGAAGCTGTGTTCGGCGTAGCTCTTCGGCACATAGGTCTGGCCGAGGATGTTCCAGGAGATGCCCTGGATGCCTTCATTGGCCCGGGTGATGCCGGTGATTTCGCTCTTCATTGCAATCCTCCGCGATACGCGCCCTTTAAAGCATGATCCGGAAAAGTGCGCAGCCGTTTTCCCTCGCGACAAACGCGGAACGCGTTTGCGCGGAGATCATGCTTAAACAACAACCTGAAGCGCGATGACGATTCATCCTAATCGCATCGCGCTTCAGTTCGCCGCCTTGCAGTCCTTGGCATACCGGTCGCCGTAGTTCTCGAACACCTTCTGCACGATCTCGGTCTGGAACTTGCCGTCCGGACGCTTGGCGACCTTGGTCAGGTAAAAATCCTGGATCGGATAACCGTTGGTGTTGAACTTGAAGGCACCACGAAGCGAGGTGAAATCCGCCTTCTTCAGCTCAGCTCGTACAGCATCCTTGTTCGAGAGGTCGCCCTTCACGGCCTTGACGGCACTGTCGATCAACATCGCGGCGTCGTACGCCTGGAAAGCATAGGTGCCGGGCACGATGTTGTAGGCGGCTTCATAGGCTGCGACGAACTTCTTGTTCTGGGGATTGTCGAGATTGGGCGCCCAGTTCGCGCCGCCGAACATGCCGACGGCCGCATCCTGCTGCGCCGGCAGGGTCGACTCATCGACCGTGAAGGCCGAGAGCACCGGAATGGTGTCGGCGAGGCCTGCTTGCCGGTACTGCTTGACGAGATTGACGCCGAGGCCGCCGGGCATGAACGTGAACAGCGCATCGGGCTTCTGCGAGGAAATCTTGGACAACTCGGGCTGGAAGTCCAGCGTGTTCAGCGGCATGTAGGATTCCTCGACGATCTCGCCCTTGTAGTCGAGCTTGAAACCCGCCGCCGAATCCTTGCCGGCCTGATAGTTCGGCACCATCAGGTACATGCGCTTGTAGCCTCGATCCTGCGCGACCTTGCCGAGGATCTCGTGCACCTGATCGTTCTGATACGACGTCACAAAGAAGAACGGATTGCAGTCCTTGCCGGCGAATGTCGACGGGCCGGCATTGGGGCTGATCAGGAACACTTTTGATTCCGTGACGGGCCGATGGATCGCCTGGAGAATGTTGGAGAAGATTGGCCCGACCACGAAGTCGACCTTCTCGCGCTCCAGAAGACCCTTGACCTTGGTCACCGCCGCGTCCGGCTTGAGCTCGTCGTCGACCACGACGACCTCGACATCGCGGCCGCCCATCTTGCTGCCGAGATCCTTGACCGCAAGTGCAAAGCCGTCGCGAACCTGTTGGCCGAGCGCGGCCGCGGGCCCCGACAGGGTCACGATCACGCCCAGCTTGATCTTCTCCTGGGCGAGGGCAGGGGTCATCGCGGTGCCAAGCAGCACGGTGGCTGCGGCCAAGGTCATTTGCATCTTCATGATCTGTCCCTCGTGACTATCGGCGAGCGCTGCAAGCCGCGTACTCCAATCCAAGCTTATGCCGATGACGGCTGCCGCGGCAAGCAAGCTCGAGGCGTCGCCATCCAAGCGGGTAGCGCGCATGCAAGCGGCGCGCCAATTATTTGAAGCCTAAAGAAATTCACGTGCGGTCGATTGTTGCAGCTTTGGACTTGCGGCCGGCTCCGATTTATTTGAAGCTCAAAACGTTGGGGAATCCGTGCGGGCGCCAATGCCGGCCGTGAGTGACTGCATCAACATGCTCGATTCCGAGACCAAGGCCGTCGAAACGCCGGAGGACCACGCCGAAGAGCTTCGGTTGTGGCTGCGGCTCCTGACCTGCACGACGTTGATCGAGGGCGAGGTGCGCGGCCGGCTGCGGCAGCGGTTCGACGTCACGCTGCCGCGCTTCGATCTGATGGCGCAGCTCGACAAGGCGCCCGATGGCATGACGCTGTCCGACGTCTCCAAGCGCATGATGGTGTCGAACGGCAATGTGACCGGCCTCGTGGAGCGGCTGGTGGACTCCGGTCATCTCGACCGGCGAACGTCGGAGACGGACCGCCGCGTCCAGGTGATCCGCCTCACGAAGCTCGGGCGGGCCGAGTTTCGCAGGATGGCTGCGGAGCACGAAACCTGGATCGCCGATCTCTTCGCCGATCTGACGCCGAAGGACGTGCGCGAATTGATGCGGTTGCTGGCCAAGACCAAGGCGTCGGCGCAGAAGTCGGCCGCGCGCCGCCGGCCATAAGCAGGTCGGCCGAGCAGGCCGCAAAACCCCTTTGCCGCAGGAAAAAGCACGGCATGCCCAAAATCCGCTATTGCGCCAAATTGTTTTAAGCCTAAAATGTTTTCCAGATCGTGCTGCCGGGTGCAATCCATGCTGAAAGGAGCGTGCGATGGCCAACGCCGCCAAGGTTCAAGTGACGGGCTCGCATGACGGCAACGCCGCGACGGCCCATATCGATACGTTCGCGCGGCAGCATCTGCCGCCGCGCGAGCTCTGGCCCGAATTCGTTTTCACGCGGCCGGAGCTGCACTACGCCCCGCGGCTGAACTGCGTCAGCTATTTCCTCGATCGGTGGGTCGAGCAGGGTCATGGCGAGGCACCCTGTGTCATCAGCCCTGCCATCAGCTACACCTATCGCGAGTTGCAGGCGCTCGTGAACCGCATCGCCAACGTGCTGGTCGGCAAGCTTGGTCTCGTCCCCGGCGGCCGCGTGCTGCTGCGCTCTGCCAACAATCCCATGATGGTTGCGACCTATCTCGCAGTGATCAAGGCTGGCGGCATCGTCGTGGCGACGATGCCGCTGCTTCGCGCCAAGGAGCTGTCCTATCCGATCCAGAAAGCGGCGATCACGCTGGCACTGTGCGATGGAAAACTCTCCGAGGAGATGGAGAAGGCGAGGGCCGCAGCGCCCGGTCTCGAGCGCGTCGTCTATTGGGGCAATGGCGCCGCCGATTCGCTCGAGGCGCTGATCGCAGATGCCAGTCCTGAATTCAGGGCTGTCGATACCGCGTCCGACGACATCTGCCTGATCGCTTTCACCTCGGGCACGACAGGCGATCCCAAGGGCACCATGCATTTCCACCGCGACATGCTCGCGGTCTGTGACGGTTACGCGCGCAACATCCTGCGGGCCGAGCAGAACGATCGCTTCATCGGCTCGGCGCCGCTCGCGTTCACGTTCGGCTTCGGCGGAGTGCTGTTTCCGATGCATATCGGCGCCTCCTTCGTCGTGCTGGAGAAGACGACGCCTGACGACCTGCTGTTGGCGATCGAGCAATACAAGACCACGGTCTGCTTCACGGCGCCGACCGCGTACCGCGCCATGCTCGGCAAGCTTTCGGGCCGCGACATCTCCTCGCTTCGCAAATGCGTCTCGGCCGGCGAGACGCTGCCCAAGCCGACATTCGATGCCTGGCTCAAGGCGACCGGAATCAAGCTGATGGACGGCATCGGTTCGACCGAACTGCTCCACATCTTCATCAGTGCGACCGAGGACGACATCCGCCCCGGCGCCACCGGCAAGCCCGTGCCGGGCTATGAGGCCAAGATCGTCGATGATGAGGGCCGCGACGTGCCGCCCGGAACGATAGGCCGTCTCGCCGTGCGCGGGCCGACCGGCTGCCGCTACCTGGCCGACGAGCGGCAGCGCAAATACGTCCAGAACGGCTGGAACATCACCGGTGACACCTATCTGATGGATAGCGACGGTTATTTCTGGTACCAGTCGCGCTCCGACGACATGATCGTGTCGGCCGGTTACAACATCGCGGGCACGGATGTCGAGGCGGCGCTCCTCACGCATCCGGCGGTCGCCGAGTGCGGCGTGGTCGGCGCGCCGGACGAGGCGCGCGGGATGATCGTGAAGGCCTATGTCATCGCCGCGCCCGGCGTGACGCCTGACGCTCAGCTCGTGGCCGAGTTGCAGGAGCATGTCAAACGCGAGATCGCGCCGTACAAATATCCGCGCGCGATCGAGTTCGTGGCGCAATTGCCCAAGACGGAGACCGGCAAGCTGAAGCGCTTTGCCCTGCGGCAGCTGGCGCAGGCCGCGGCGACGTCCTCAGGCGTCGCTGCGGAATGAGAGAAGGATAGAGAATTGTCTGTGACGACGCCGAAAGGCCCGCAACTCGCGGTGCTGCCGACAGCAGCCGAGGACGGAACGCGCATCGAGGCGCAGATCCTGCAGCCGTCAGGCTGGCCGGTGCCGAAGGGCTATGCCAACGGCATGGCTGCCGAAGGGCGCATCGTCGTCACCGGCGGGGTGATCGGCTGGGACGCAGCAGAGCGTCTCGCCGACGGCTTCGTCGCGCAAGTGCGCCAGACCTTGGACAACATCGCCGCGATCCTGGCCGAGGCCGGTGCCCGGCCCGAGCACCTCGTGCGTCTGACCTGGTACGTCGTCGACATGGACGAGTACCTGGCCAATCTGAAGGAGCTGGGCAGGGTCTATCGCGAGATCTTCGGAGCGCACTATCCCGCGATGGCGCTGGTTCAGGTGGTCCGGCTCGTCGAGCAGGCGGCGCGCGTCGAGATCGAGGCCACCGCCGTCATTCCTCGTTGAACTCTGCCGCGATCGGCTCGCCTCGATCAGCTTGCCTTGGTCAGCTCGCCTTGGCGAGTTCATCGTCCTCGGGCGAGTTCAGATAGACGCCGGACATGGTGTCGACCCAGCACAGATGGTCGTGCACCTTCTTGACGCCCTCGACATTCTCCGCGGCGACGATCGCGGCCTGCCGTGCGCGCTCTTCGGTGATGACGCCGCTGAGATGAACGATGCCGTCGCGGACGATGACGTTCAGCCCGAACGGGCACCAGTCGTTCTTCTCCATGGTGTCGATGATGCGGCTGCGAATGTGGTCGTCGTCCGCGGTCGGATCCGGCACTTCGCGGGCGAGCCCCGCCACCGCCTGCAGCAGATTGGCGCGGGATACGATGCCGACGACCTTGTCGCCGCGCACCACCGGCAGCCGCTTCACGTTATTGCGCTCCATGAGATCGACGATCTCCGCGAGCGCGGTATCCTCCGTGATGGTCACGGGCGAGTCGGTCATCACTTCCGCGACCTTGCGGCCGTGCTCGTGAACGAAGTCGCTGGCGGATTTGCCCGGACCAAGGATGAACCGCAGCCAGCGCCCGCGCTTGCGCCCGGTGCCGATCTCGCTGCGGCGGATGAAGTCTCCTTCGGACACGACACCGACCAGCTTGCCGGTCTCATCGACCACCGTGAGCCCGCTGACATGCCGCTTCAGCATGATGTTTGCCGCTTCGACGATGCTGGTGTCTGGGGTTACCGAGATGACCGACCGGGTCATGATCTGGTGGGCGCGCATGGACAACTCCGCTGGCTTGTTGAAACTTCGATGCGCGAAAACTAGCTCGGGTATCAAGGTGCGGCTTGACACAGGTCAAGCGAGCGAACACGGCCGATCCTGATTGAGCAATTATGATCCGGACCCGGATTTGATGCAGCTCAAGACGGATCTGGAGCCTCGCCATATCCTGTTGCCATTGAGAACCGAAGCCCGCAGGAATATGAGCCATGAGCGTCGTGCAGATATTTCCACGGGCCGAAGAGCCGGCGGTGCAGGTTCTTCCCGCTCATCCCGTCGCTGGTCCCGAAACCTCGCCGGTGAGCCCCGAGAGGCTCGACCGCGTGCCGGTCGCCGCCGGTCCTCTGCCTGGATCGGAGCCATATCCTCTTGACCGCGCTTTTCACGCGATGCTGGCGCGGTTCACGGGCGGAATATCGCCGCTTGCCCTGTCGCTCGCCTGGCTCGATTGGGGTTCGCATCTCGCCGCGGCGCCGCAGCGCCGGATGGAGATCTCCCGCAACGTCCTTCGCGACACCGGCCGGCTCATGGAAGCCGTCGCGCACGCGATGTCGCCGGGGCAAAAGCCGTGGGCTGTGATCGCGCCGCAGCACCGGGATCGCCGTTTCGGCGGGTCGCAATGGGAGACCCCGCCGTTCAATCTGCTGGCGCAGGCATTTCTGCTCGCGGAGCGCTGGTGGCGCGATGCTGCAACGGGCGTGCGCGGCGTGTCACACGCAAATGAAGCCATCGTCGAGTTCTCGATGCGCCAGATGCTCGACATGCTGGCGCCGTCGAATTTCGCGGCGACCAACCCGAAGGTGCTGGAGAAGGCGTTCCAGAGCGGCGGGGAGAATTTCGTCTTCGGCTGGCAGAACTGGTGCGGCGACCTGACGCGCCTGCTCTCCAACTCGAAGTTGGCGGACGACGGGCAGTTTGTGGTCGGCAAGACGGTGGCGGTCTCGCCTGGCAAGGTCGTTTACCGCAACGAGCTGATCGAGCTCATTCAATACTATCCAACCACAGCGCAGGTGCGACCCGAGCCGATCCTGATCGTGCCGGCCTGGATCATGAAGTACTATATTCTCGATCTGTCGCCGCATAACTCGCTGGTCAAATATCTGACCGGCCAAGGCTTCACCGTGTTCGCGATCTCCTGGCGCAATCCGGATGCCAGGGATCGGGATCTTGCCTTCGACGACTATCGCAAGCTGGGTGTCATGGCCGCGCTCGACATGATCGGCCTGGTCATGCCGGGTCGGAAGACCCATGCGCTCGGCTATTGCTTGGGAGGCACTCTGCTGTCGATCGTCGCCGCCGCGATGGAGCGCGACGGTGATAGCCGCCTCGGCAGCGTCACTCTCCTTGCTGCCCAGACCGACTTCACCGAGGCCGGAGAGCTGACGCTCTTCATCAACGAGAGCCAGGTGGCCTTTCTCGAAGACATGATGTGGCAGCGCGGCTATCTCGACACGACGCAGATGGCCGGCGCCTTCCAGCTGCTGCGCTCCAACGAACTGATCTGGTCGCGGCTGTCACACGACTACCTGATGGGCGAGAGCGCGCCGCCGAGCGACCTGATGGCCTGGAACGCCGACGCCACGCGGCTGCCTTATCGCATGCATTCGGAGTATCTGCGCAAGCTGTTCCTCGACAACGATCTGGCGGGAGGGCGCTATCTCGTCGGAGGCAGGAGCATTTCGCTCTCCGATATTCACGCGCCGATGTTCGTGGTCGGCACGCTCGCCGATCATGTGGCGCCATGGCGATCCGTCTACAAGATCCACTATCAGGTCGATGCCGACGTGACGTTCCTGTTGACCAGTGGCGGTCACAATGCCGGTGTGGTGGCGCCTCCAGAGGAGCCCGGCCACAGCTATCAGGTGCTGACCAAGGCTGCTGATGCACCCTATGTTGGTGCGGATGAATGGCTGAAGCTGGCTCCGCGAGCTGAAGGGTCGTGGTGGCCAGAATGGACCAAATGGCTTGCGGCGCGCTCCGGCGCGCCCTGCGATCCGCCGCAGATCGGGCTTGGAAACGCATCCGGCCTGCCCGACGCGCCGGGAGCCTACGTCCACACCTGAAGCGCGATGCGATTAGGATAAATCGTCATCGCGCTTTAGGTTGTTGTTTAGGCATGATCTCCGCGCAAACGCGCGTTCCGCGTTTGTCGCGAGGGAAAACCGCTGCGCACTTTTCCGGATCATGCTTTAAACCTCCGGCTCGGAGTTCGGCGTAAGGTCCGAGGAGCGGAAGGGTTTGGCCTTGTCCAGTTTCCGATAGGCCGCCGCCGCCGTTCGCAACAGCTTCTTTTTCCGCTTGCGGTTGAGGAAGCGATTGCCGGCCTCGATCCCGGCGCCGTTCAACGACGCTGCCAGCGCTTGTCCTCGTGCATCGTCGTTCAATTGTCCGAGCGAGCGTTGCGCCTTGCGCAATTGCTTGAGGATGGACTTCTGTTTCGTCAGCGTTTCTTCGGCGAACAGATCCTGGAGCGACTCGATCGAATAGGTCATCCGCTTGTTGAGAAGGCGCACCTTGTGTCGTTTCTCGGCGTCGAGCTTGCGGAGCTTTCGTGCCTTCTTGAGCAGCGTCGTCTCCCACTCGGTCAACCGCTCCATCGCGTGGTCGGCGAGCGTGCGGCGGCGCAACCTGATGGCTTCCTTGCTGCGCCGGGTCGACCAGGGGCCGCTATCGATCCACGTCGAGGTCTGCTCGACCAGGCGGCGGTAACGCGCAGATTGCAGCGCGCGCGACAGCAGCCGGTGGCTCTCGGCCCGTTTCTCGTCCCAGTGTTGAAGCTCGGCGATCACGGCGAGCTCGTCGCCGCTCTCGGCCACGACCCGCTCGATTGCCACGTCGAGATCCCGCACCATGCCGAGCTGACCGTTCAGCCATTTCAGTTCGGCCCAGACATTCGGCCGCAGGGCATCGTCGACCATCGGCGAGAAGAAGCGGATGGCAGTTCGCAGATGCGTCAGTGCGACGCGGATCTGGTGCAGCGCATCTGGATCGCCGCGGCAAGTGCCGTCGTGCTGAGCGAGCACGGCGTCGAGGTGACGGCGGGCGATGATCCGGAAGGCGGTGTCGCAGGCCATGCCGGGGCTGAGGCGGGCGGGCAGCGCACTGCGCCGTGCCGCCGGCTTGGCGTGCGTGGTCGCCGTCGAGCTTGTGCTGGGTCGCGACATCCTGGCCCGAGTCAATCAGATTGCCTTACTTGCCCCCCAGCAATTGCGTCCCGGCAGTTCTGGAGGGTTTGCTCTGGTGTTCCGGATGCATCGATGGTCGCCCAGCCGATGTGGCCGATATTATAGTGCTCCTGTAGCGCGGCAACCTCTTGTGTGGCGTCCGATGCGTCCCCCCGGCGGCTTCCGATCCGCAGTTGCCGGGTCGCGAGGTCTGCGACCAGGAACAGGCCGTTCAACGGCACATTGCACTCGCGTGCCAGCGCGGCGATCGCGTCGCGTTCGTCCTCGCGGGCGAATACGCCGTCGATGATCGCCGAATGGCCTTGCGCCAGCACCCGCCGGGCGTGCTGAGCCAGCGTGCCGTAGACCCGGGTCGCGACCTCCAGCGTGTAGGCGGATGGCGGCAGGCGGTGCGTGTCCTCGACCCCGAACATCTGCTTGCGGACGAGGTCGCTGCGCAGCACCACGGCTCCCGGCTGCGGAGGGACGACCGGCGCGAGCGCGTGCGCCAAGACCGTCTTGCCGGTGCCTGACAGTCCGCCGACCGCAATCAGACGCGGAGCAGGAGGATGGATCAGCATCCTGGCAAGGTCAAAATAGCGCTGCGCCTGGTCAAGAATGCCGGGACGATCGCAATGCGGCCGCTTTAGCCGTGCCAGGGCCACCTGGGCGCGGATCGTCGCCCGGATCGACATGAACAGCGGCAGCGCCGAGAGCGCGTCGAGATTGTCGGCCGGCGTCACGGCGAGATATCGGTTCAGCACCACGTTGGCCGCGCCGGGTTGATCGTGCTGCAACAGGTCCATCAGCGTGAATGCGAGATCGTAGAGCACGTCGACCGTCGCCATTTGCGCATCGAACTCGATGGCGTCGAACAGCACGGGCCGATCATCGATCAGAACGATATTTGCGAGATGCAGATCGCCATGGCAGCGGCGCACGAAGCCCTGGCGGGCGCGCTCCGCGAGCAGCGGACGGATTCGCAGAAATGCCTCGTGCGAGGCCTTGCCGAGCCTTTCGATGTCTCCCGCGTTGAAATGTCCGCCGGCCCGCAGACCGTCACAGTTGCCGTCGATCAGGGCCGGGATGGACGAGACCCATGCTTTTCCGTCGGCGCGAGTCGCGGCCGCGTGCGACGCCACGATTGCGTCGGCGGCAGCCGAGGCGAGCTTCGTGTCCAGCGGACCGGCCTTGGCGAGATGATCCAGCGTCCTGCTTTCGTCGAAGCGCGACATGTCGACCGCATACTCGATCGGCCGGCCGGCGCCGTCGACCTTCAGAGATCCATCCGGCTCTTCGGTGATCGCCACGACGCGGTGATAGATCTGCGGCGCCAGCGGCCGGTTGATCCTGATCTCCTCCTCGCAGGCCGCCTTGCGCTTCTCGAGCGTCGAGTAGTCGAGGAACGGAAACCGGACGGCGCGCTTGATCTTCAGCGCGCGCTTTCCGTCCAGGAACACCGAGGCTCCGTGCGTGTCGATCCGCGTCACCCCGGGATGGTCGGTCAGCGTCCGGAAGATCCGCTCCTGGGCCGCCGTTTCATCTTTCATCGAAGCGGGCATCCGAAGCACCATCAGGGCGTCAGCACGGCCGCGCCGAGAATCTGGCCATCCCGCAGCATGTTCAGAACCTCGTTGGCCTGGTCGAGCGGAAACGCCGTCGTCTCGGTGCGCACGCCGGCTTGCAGAGCGACCTTTAGAAAATCGAGGCCATCCTGCCGCGTGAGATTGGCGACCGAGACCAACTGCCGTTCCTGCCAGAGCAGGTCATATGGAAAGCTTGGAATGTCGCTCATGTGGATGCCGGCGCATACGACGCGACCGCCTTTGCGGACGGCGCGCAACGCGGCCGGGACAAGCTCGCCTGATGGTGCGTAGATGATGGCGGCGTCGAGCGGCTCGTCGGGCGCTTGGTCCGATGATCCCGCCCAGACCGCGCCGAGACGACGCGCGAGGTCTTGTGCTGCGGCATCGCCGCGTCGCGTGAAGGCATAGACGGATCGTCCCTGCCAAACCGCGACTTGCGCGATGATGTGGCCGGCTGCGCCAAAGCCAAAGAGGCCGAGCCTGTCGGCAGGGCCGGCCAGGACCAGCGAGCGCCAGCCGATCAGCCCTGCGCACAGCAGAGGCGCAATCTCCACGTCGCTGCCGGCCTCACCGAGTGGAAAGGCGTAACGTGCGTCGGCGATGGTGTGAGTTGCGTAGCCGCCGTCGCGCGTGTAGCCGGTGAACAGCGGTGCGTCGCACAGGTTTTCCATGCCCTCCCGGCAGAATCGACACTTTCCGCAGGTGAAGCCGAGCCAGGGAATGCCGACCCGGTCGCCAGGGGCATGTGTTGCCACGTTCGGGCCCACGAGATCGACCCGGCCGACGATCTCGTGGCCAGGCACGATCGGATAGCGAATATCGGGCAGCTCGGCATCGACCAGATGAAGATCGGTCCGGCATACGCCGCAGGCGCTGATCTTCACCCGGAGCTGACCCTCGCCCGGCTTCGGATCGGGCCGCTCCTCCATCTGGAGCCGCGCTCGCGCGGCCGGCAACACCATCGCACGCATGAGTCTCTCCGGGGCGATCCGCTCCGATGAACTATTCATAGAATGACAGTGCGGCCAGTCCTTGACGTCGGTCAACGCCTGTTCCCGGGCGACCGGACCGAGGTGCCCTGGCTTGATGAGGATCAAGCGTCTCGACGGGAGCCGACCTATTGTGACGAGTGAGGAGAACTTCGATGCCCATCAAGGACGTCTTTCTGCCCCTGGTCGGCCGGCCGCACGGACCGGCCCTGGTCGCGATCGAGAAATGCGTGGCTGTTGCCGCCGATCTCGGCGCCAGGATCACCGCGCTCGCGCTCGAGGAAGAGGTTTTCGAGCGGCCGAAGATGATGCTGCCTTACGATCGCGATTCCGCGGACGCAAGCGGTTCATCCGAGGCAGGCGACATGCAACAGCTCCTGAACGCCTTCACCAATGCAGCTTCCCGCGCCGGCGTTCGCGCCCAGAGCCGATCGGGTAAAGTGCCTGCGGATCAGATCGGGGCGATCCTCGCCGAGCATGCCCGCTTCAGCGACCTCACGCTGGTTCCCGTGAAGCCGCACGACAGCCGAACAGAGGGCATTGTCGAAGCTTTCCTGTTCGGATCCGGCCGGCCGCTTCTGCTCTGTCCCGAACATCTCGCGGACGAACTTCGGCCTGAATTCGAGAACGTCATGATTGCCTGGGATCATTCTGCCCGCGCCGCGCGTGCGGTCGGCGATGCGTTGCCCATTCTTCGGGCTGCCAGCTCGGTCCGCGTGGTGACTGCGGCGGAGGATAAGACTGACGCGGTCATACAATCCGGAACGGCTCTCGTCGGTCATTTGAGGGAACACGGGGTCTATGCCTCGTTCGAAACGACGAAGGGTGGCGGCAGCTCCATCGGCAAGGTACTGGGAAACTGGGCGAATTCCCATGGCATCGATGCGATCGTGATGGGCGCCTATCATCATTCGCGCCTGAACGAGATCGTCTGGGGCGGCGTGACAAAGACCGTCATTGGCCAGCCACCGTGCTGGGTTATGATCTCGCACTAGGCTCCTTCTGCTTCCGGGCCTGATCGTCAACCAATCGGAACCGCTGCTGACCCGGCGCATTTGCTTTCATGTCAATCTATCGTCTCAACAACCTGCTGTCGCCACGCTCGGTCGCGCTCGTCGGGGCGAGCGCCCGTCCGGCGTCCGTCGGACGCGCCGTCCTCGAGAACATTCGCAAGGCCGGATTCAAGGGGCAGTTTGGCCTCGTCAATCCACGCCATGCCGAGATCGGCGGCGTCGCGGCGGTGAAGAGCCTGGACAGGCTGGACTTCGTGCCCGAACTCGTGGTCATCACCGCCCCCGCGGGCGAGATTCCGGGCATCGTCGACCAGGCCGGGCGTCGCGGCTCTGCCGGCGCGCTGATCGTCTCGGCCGGGCTCGGCCAGGGGCCGGGATCGCTGCACGAGGCGACAAGCAGTGCTGCTCGAAAAAACGGCATGCGGTTGATCGGGCCGAACTGCCTCGGCATCATGATGCCCGGCGTCAGCCTGAATGCCAGCTTCGCCGCGCACATGCCGGGGGCGGGTAACCTCGCGCTGATCTCGCAATCGGGCGCAATTGCCGCCGGCATGGTCGATTGGGCCGCGCAGCGCGGCGTCGGCTTCTCCGGCATCGTCTCGATCGGCGATCAGATCGACGTCGATATTGCCGATCTGCTCGACCATTTCGCCATGGATCACAAGACCCGCGCGATCCTGCTCTACATCGAAGCCATCAAGGACGCGCGCAAGTTCATGTCGGCGGCGCGCGCCGCCGCGCGCGTGAAGCCCGTCGTCGTGGTGAAGTCCGGCCGCATGGCGCAGGGCGCGAAGGCGGCTGCCACGCACACCGGTGCGCTCGCCGGCGCCGACGCTGTCTACGACGCGGCGTTCCGCCGCGCGGGTGTCCTGCGGGTCTCCGATCTGCGTGAGCTGTTCGATTGTGCCGAGACACTCGGCCGCGTGGAATCGCCGACGGGAAAGCGTCTCGCCATCCTGACCAACGGTGGCGGCATCGGCGTCCTTGCCATCGATCGATTGGTCGAACTCGGAGGAATTCCGGCGACCATCTCGGCTGAGGCGCGCAAGAAGCTCGATGCAGCGCTGCCGCCGACCTGGTCCGGAGCAAATCCCGTTGACATCGTGGGCGATGCCGACGCCTCGCGCTACGCGGTGGCGCTGGAGGAACTGCTGGCCGATCGCGACAACGACGCTGTCCTGGTCCTCAATGTGCAAACGGCGATCGCCTCGGCCGCCGAGATCGCCACGACCGTGACGGAGCTCGTCAGAAAATATCGCGAACAGCACCGCAGCTGGGCGAAGCCCGTATTGGCGGCCTGGGTTGGGGCCGATCAGAACATCATTCAGACACTCTCCGGCGCCGGTGTGCCGAACTATCCGACCGAGGACGACGCCGTGCGCGGCTTCATGCATCTGGTCCGGCACCGCGAAGTGGTGGAGGAGCTGAGCCAGGTTCCTCCCGCAATGCCCGACACCTTCGTTCCGGACGCCCAGGGAGCGAGACAGATCGTCACCGCCGCGATCGCGGACGGCCGCGAATGGCTCGAGCCTGTCGAGATCAAGCACCTGCTCGAAGCCTACGACATCGCGATGGTGCCGACCTATGCGGCGACCGATGTCGAGCAGGCGGTGGCCTATGCGAAGGACATCTTCGCACAAGGCGACACCGTCGTGCTGAAGATCATGTCGCGGGACATCGTCCACAAATCCGATGTCGGCGGCGTCGTTCTCAACCTGACCACGCCTGAAGCAGTCCGAGGGGCTGCCATGGGCATTATGGGGCGTGCGAAGAAGCTGCGCCCGGAGGCGCGCATCGGCGGCGTCATCGTCCAGGCGATGGTCGTCAAGGCGAAAGCGCGCGAGCTGATCCTGGGCCTCGCCGACGATCCGACCTTCGGCACGGTGGTCGTTTTCGGCCGGGGCGGGACGGCTGTGGAGATCATCAACGACAAGGCGCTCGCGCTGCCGCCGCTCGATCTGCAGCTGGCCCGCGACCTGATCGAGCGCACGCGCGTGTCGCGGCTGCTCCGCGCTTACCGGGACGTGCCGGCGGTGAAGCCGGACGCCGTCGCCATGGTGCTGGTGAAGCTGGCACAGATCGCGGCCGACATTCCCGAGATCCGCGAATTCGACATCAACCCGCTGCTGGCGGACGAAACCGGCGTGACCGCGGTCGATGCCCGCGTTGCGGTCGGGCCGCCGCAGCGGAAGTTCGCCGGCTCCGGCCCGGCCAATTTCGCCGTTCGCGCCTATCCGTCGCAATGGGAGCGCCGCCTCAAGCTCAAGGACGACTGGCACATCTTCGTGCGGCCCATGCGCCCCGAGGACGAGCCGACCATCCACGAATTCCTGCGTCACGTCACGCCGCACGACCTTCGCCTGCGGTTCTTTGCGCCGATGAAGGAGTTCACCCATGAGTTCATCGCACGCCTGACCCAGCTCGACTATGCGCGCGCGATGGCCTTCATGGCATTCGACGAGGCCACCGGCGAAATGGTCGGCGTCGTCCGGATCCATTCGGACTCGATCTACGAGAGCGGCGAATACGCGATCCTGCTGCGGTCCGATCTCAAGGGCAGGGGGCTCGGCTGGGCCCTCATGCAGCTGATCATCGACTACGCGCGCTCGGAAGGACTGAAGGCCATATCGGGCGACGTGCTCCAGGAGAACACCGTGATGCTCGACATGTGCCGGCAGCTCGGCTTCGAGGTCAAGGCGGATCCGACGGAGCCTGATCTTTGCGACGTCAAGTTGAAGCTCTGAGCGGGCTGGAATGATCCGGACATGCGTCAAGCGGTTTCCGGAAGAGCGTGCTCAAACAATGGCCTCGAGCGCGAGGACCAATCGCGCCGCTCTTCAAGAGCGCGAATCAGCCGATGTTGCATCGGCGGGCGTCTTGGCCGTCGTTCGCAAGTTCTTGACGATGATCGCAATCAGCGGCACCAGCACCGGCACGATCGTGCTGAGCGGATGATGTACCGCGCCTGACACCTGAGCCTGGAGCGCACGCGCCTCGATCTGAAGGGCTTCGATGGATGCGTCATGAATTTCGTTGGCAAGCTCGATATCCCGGCCTGACGGAGCGCGGCCGGCGATCACGAAGAGAACGGCCGCAATGGCGAAATTGACGGCGCCGAGGATGGCGGCCGCGGCAATCGCGCTCCAGATCTGCACCAGCGCGAAATAGGCCGACAACTCCAGCATCAGGAGCCCGAACGCCGCGATCAGCGCCGCGAAGGCGCGCAGCCCGAGGCCGATCAGCAGATGGCGCAGCCTGATGTCCGCGATGATCCTGTCGGTGCGCCACGCGCAGGTGTTTGACGACATTCTCGGTATTCACCTAGTGTCTCCTCAGCATGAAGCCGACAACCACGCCCAGCGCGAAGGCGGATGCGAGCGATGTGATCGGACGCTCCGCAACGAGGCCCTGGAGCTGCTCCTGCTCTTGTTCGACGGTCTCGCCGAGCTCGGTGAGTGCGGCTCTGATCTGATCGGCGAGCGCCTCGGCGCGATCTTTCGAGCTCTCGAACATCTCCTCGCCGGCGGTGCTCAGCAGGCGTGTGACGTCAACCTTCAGCGCCCGCAGTTCCTCGCCCATCCTGTCACTGTCGAACATGGATCTGGTATCCTCGTTGAATCGAAAAAAATCTAGGACCCGCCCGTGCGACCGCGCTTGATTTGCGTCAAGAGACGGGGCGTGTTCGGGTCTTGAGACAGGTCAAACCGGCCGCCACATGCTGGCCTAGAAATGCCGGCTGAATGGGGACCGATTGTCCCGACGAGGTGGAAGCGTGAACCACGAACCGCTGCTGCTCGCGACGCCGTCCGGCGACGAGCTGAAATTGTGCCCTGAAGGGCCCTGGACTGCCGCCAATGTGGTGACGCTCGAAACTTTATCCCGGTCGGTCGGAGCCGACGTCGATCGGTCGCGCGCTGTAACCCTGGACATGTCGGGCGTCAGCGCGCTCGATACGCTCGGCGCCTGGGTCCTGGAAAAGCTGTCGCGCAGGGCCGCATTGTCGGGCAGATCGGCCGAATTCGTCGGCGTCGCCGACCATTTCAGCGGGCTGATGGACGAGGTGCGCCAGGTCAACCGCCACACGCCGGCCCCGGCGGCTGCGCCCAATCCGGTGCTGGCGAGGCTGGGCGATCTCGGCAAGTCCACGGTCGGGGCGCGGGAAGACATCACGATCTTCCTCCAGATGCTCGGCGCATTGTTCATGGCCGTGGCCGGCGTGCTGCGCCGGCCGCGTTCGCTGCGGCTGACGTCGCTGGTGTATCAGCTCTACCGCATCGGGTGGCAGGCGATCCCCATCGTCGCGCTGATCACCTTCCTGATCGGCGCGATCATCGCGCAGCAGGGCTTTTTCCACTTCCGCAGATTTGGCGCGGAGTCGTACACCGTCGACATGGTCGGCATCCTGGTGCTGCGTGAGCTTGGCGTGCTGATCGTCGCCATCATGGTCGCTGGCCGGTCGGGGAGCGCCTACACCGCCGAGCTCGGCTCGATGAAGATGCGCGAGGAGATCGACGCGCTTTCGACCATGGGGCTCGATCCCGTCGACGTCCTGATCCTGCCGCGCGTCGCGGCGCTGGTCATTGCCTTGCCGATCCTCACCTTCATCGGATCGATTGCCGCGCTCTATGGCGGCGGCCTCGTTGCCCAGTTCTATGGCGACATGGGACCGGCGATCTACATCGCGCGGCTGCATGAGGCCATTTCGGTCACCCATTTCGAGGTGGGCATCCTGAAGGCGCCGTTCATGGCGCTGGTGATCGGGATCGTGGCCTGTAGCGAGGGATTGCGCGTCAAGGGAAGCGCTGAGTCGCTGGGGCGGCAGACCACGACGTCGGTCGTGAAGTCGATCTTCCTGGTGATCGTGCTCGACGGCCTGTTCGCTGTCTTCTTTGCCTCGATCGGGATGTGACGATGGACCGACCGCAAGACGAGTTCGCGATTCGCGTCCGTGACCTCGTGGTCGGCTTCGGTCGTCAGACCGTGCTCGACCATCTGTCGCTCGACGTTCGCCGGGGCGAGATCCTCGGGCTGGTGGGGGCGTCCGGCGGCGGCAAGTCGGTGCTGATGCGGACCATCATCGGCCTCATCCCGCGCCGGAGCGGGACCATCGAGGTCATGGGGCAATCCGCCGGCGACCACGGTCGAGGCGCAGCGACGGCGTGGGGCATCCTGTTCCAGCAAGGCGCGCTGTTCTCCTCGCTGACGGTCCGCCAGAACGTCCAGTTTCCGCTCCGTGAAAATCTCGTCCTGTCGCAGGAACTGATGGACGAGATCGCGATCGCCAAGCTCGAAATGGTCGGCCTGCGCGCAGAGGACGCCGACAAGTATCCGGCGGAGCTGTCCGGCGGCATGACCAAGCGCGTGGCGCTGGCGCGTGCGCTGGCGCTCGATCCGCCGATCCTTTTCCTGGACGAGCCGACCTCGGGCCTCGATCCGATCGCCGCCGGCGATTTCGACGTGCTGATCAAGACGCTACAAAAGACCCTGGAGCTGACCGTGTTCATGGTGACCCATGACCTTGCGAGCCTGACCACGGTCTGCGACCGCGTCGCCGCGCTTGCCGACGGCAAGATCGTGGCGATCGGCCCGATGCGCGAATTGCTGCAATCCGAGCATCCCTGGGTGCGCGCCTATTTCCACGGCAAGCGCTCGCAGATGCTGCAACACGAGATGAGATGAGAGATGGAAACCCGCGCTCCCTACGTGCTGATCGGCAGTTTCGTGCTGGCCGCGATCCTCGCGGTGTTCGGCTTCGTCTATTGGCTCAACAACACCGGCGGCATCGGGCCGCGTACGAACTACCACGTGCAATTCCAAGGGCCGGTGCCCGGCCTGCTGGTCGGCGCCGGCGTGCTGTTCAACGGCATTCGCGTCGGCGAGGTGACCCAGCTCGGCCTTGCGCCGGACAACCCGCGCTTCGTCAATGCGACGATCTCGGTTGCCACTGCGACGCCGGTCCGTTCCGACACCAGGGTCGGCCTCGAATTCCAGGGCCTGACCGGCGTGCCGGTGGTGACGTTGGAGGGCGGCGTGATCGTCGCCAAATCCGGCGAGCCCCTGACCTTGATCGCGGAGGCCGGCGCCGGCCAGAGCATGACGCAGGCGGCGCGCGATGCGCTGCGGCGGGTCGACACGGTGCTTCAGGACAATTCCGGACCGCTGAAGGACACCATTGCGAATTTCAAGACCTTCTCCGACGGGCTCGCGCGCAACACCGGCAAGATCGACGGCATTCTGGCGGGCCTCGAGAAGATGACCGGCGGCGGCGCGCCCGCGCAGAAGATCACCTACGATCTGCGCACGCCGCAGAATCTCGGGCCGGCCGGCAAGGCGCTGTCCGGGTCGCTGGCGATTCCCGAGCCGACCGCAGTCGCAATGCTGCAGACCCAGCGCATGCTGTTCGCGCCCGCCGGGGACAGGCCGGGCTTTGCGGATTTCCTCTGGGCTGACAGCATTCCGAAACTGGTGCAGGCGCGCCTGATCGACAGCTTCGAGAACTACGACATCGCTCACGCGCCGCTGCGCACGACCGACCTCGGGCAGACGGATTACCAGCTCCTGATCGATATCAGACGCTTTCGGATCGCTACGGAGGGAGAGGCGCGAGCCGAGATCGCACTGTCGGCGCGGATCGTCGACAAGAACGGCAAGGTGGTGGCCTCGCGCCTGATCGAGACCAGCGAAAAGCTCGACAAGGTCGAACCGGCCGCTTCAGTCGCCGCCTTCGATGCGGCCTTCGCGCGCATCGCGAAGGAGCTGATCGGGTGGACCGTGCAGGCGGTCTGAGGCCGACTATTCCAGCGTCTTCAGGTAGGACAGGAGGTCGTGGATCTGGTCCGGACTGAGCTCGAAGACCGGCATGTCGGCATGGCCGGTGTAGATTCCCTCGGCCAGCGCCTCGCCGAGGCTGTCGATCGGATAGCGCCGATGCAGGGTCCGCAGCGGAGGCGCGATCTCGAGCGGACTTTTGGAGACGCGGTCGATCGCGTGACAGCGTGCGCAATTGACTCGGGCAAAGGTCCTGCCGCGTTGTTCGGCGGTCGGCGCCGCCAGCGCAGGCGTGATCAGAAGCAGCCCAATCAGGCCGTGACGCAGTGCGCTTTGCAGCATGAAAAGTGATCCCGTCGAACTCTAAAGGCAGAATAAGACGGGGATGCCACTCAAATTTGATCTGAGTCAATCGGCTTTGGCGCGATGCAGTAAAATGCAGCCGCGCGGTGGACTCGGTCTGGTGTCCGGGGCAGCCGGCGCGAGGAGCGCTTCCGTGGTCGCAATTGAGCCGAACGGGAATTTCTGTAGCGATTGTGCCGTACGCGGAGCGGCGGTCTGTTCGTCGCTGGATGCGGCCGAGCTCAGGGAATTCGAGCATCTCGGCCGCCGCGTCCATTTTGGCTCGGGCGAGACCGTGTTTTCCGAGGAGGACATCACGACCTCGTTCTACAACGTCATCGAGGGCGTCATGCGGCTGTACAAGCTGCTGCCGGACGGCCGGCGGCAGATCGTCGGCTTCGCCTTGCCTGGTGACTTCCTGGGGATGAATCTATCCGGCCGGCACAACTTTTCGGCCGATGCAATCGGCGCGGTGACCGTGTGCCAATTCGCAAAAGCGCCCTTCAACCGCTTCATCGAGGACCGGCCACAACTGCTCAGGCGGATCAATGAGCTGGCCATTCGCGAGTTGAGTCAGGCTCGCGACCATATGGTCCTGCTCGGCCGACGCTCGGCGGACGAGAAGGTGGCGACTTTTCTGCTCGGCTGGCGTGAGCGGCTGGTCGCGCTCAAGGGTCTCTCCGACACGGTGCCGCTTCCGATGAGCCGTCAGGACACCGCCGACTATCTCGGTCTGACCATCGAGACCGTCAGTCGCACCTTCACCAAGCTGGAGCGTCAGGGTGTGATCCAGATCATTCACGGCGGTATCAGCCTGCTTGATCCGGCTCGCGTCGAGGCGATGGCTGCAGCCTGACATCCTGTCCACAACGCCTCTCGAATTCTTGATCTCGATCAATGACGTCAGTCGTGCGCCGCAAATAATGCCCTCAACAATCTGGGAGGAGCATGATGCCCGTTGACGCGTTGCTGGTGACCATTGTTGTCGTCGCGATCTTCGTCGGATTCGCTACGGCTCTGGCTTGGGCAGACCGGCAAACCAGTGCGGGCCGGCTCGATCCGGATTCCAGACACTAGAGCCCCTCAGATCTCAATCCGCTTCTGGCGCCAACGGCCGACGTTCGCCCGGCCGGCGCTGGCCGTCGGCAGCGCCTCAACGCAATCGGCGCTTGCGTTGCCTGCAACTCTGCATGGACCGAGGTGCATCGTCGCATCCTTCGGATGCGAATTTCCGGCGTCTGCCGCGGTCTTCTCGCGGCATTTGCCTCAAACCGCGAGCGTGCTTTCCGGTTGAAAACCCTGGTAACGTCGACTACGCAGGAAGCAAGAGCCTCGTAGTCTTAGGAGCCCCGCGGCGTGCCTCAGGACAAGACCGGCGATCCCCGACAGTCGGTGGGCAACAAACTATCGGTCCTGCGCAAGCACCCGATCTTCGCGGATCTGGAGCCGGAGGCGCTCGATCAGCTCTGCCGCTACGCCAAGCACACCACCGTCAAGCGCGGCGCGACGATCGCCGCGAAGGGCGATCCCGGCAACAATTTGTTCGCGGTGATTTCGGGGACAGTGAAGATTTCCTCCTCGTCGCCGGACGGGCGGAACGCCATTCTCAATCTGATCGGTCCCGGCGAAATCTTCGGCGAGATCGCGGTGCTCGACGGCGCTCCCAGATCGGCGGATGCGACCGCCAACACCAATTGCGAGCTCTACGTCATTGATCGCCGGGACTTCCTGCCGTTCGTGAAGAGCCAGCCGGCGCTGGCGATGAAATTCATCGAGCTGCTCTGCGCGCGTCTGCGCTGGACCAGTCAGCAGGTCGAGCAGGTGATCCTCCAGAATCTGCCGGGCCGGCTCGCGAGTGCGCTTCTCGGTCTCACCGAAGAGCGCAAGCTCGATTCCGGCAGCGGCACGCTCGCCATCACGCAGCAGGAGATCAGCGAAATGGTGGGGATGACGCGCGAGAGCATCAATAAGCAGTTGCGCGCCTGGGCCGGCCGTAGCTGGGTTCGCCTCGAACACGGCGCCATCGTCGTGCTGGATACGGACGCGCTGCGCGAGCTCGCCGAGAGCGGCCTCGACGGCAACTGATGCCCCCGACCTAGTTGTCGATGATGGCGACCGCGCGGGTCCAGCCCGCGGACGCGCGCTCGATCTTCACCGGAAAGCACGAGATCGTGAATCCGGTTGAAGGCAGCTGGTCGAGATTGTGCAGCTTCTCGAGATGGCAATAGCCGATGTGCCGTCCCGCCTTGTGGCCCTCCCAGATCAGGCCGGCATCTCTTGTTTCGGCATATTTCTTCGCGGTGTAGACGAACGGCGCGTCCCAGCTCCAGCCGTCGGTGCCGGTCAGCCGCACGCCGCGTTCGAGCAGGTACATGGTGGCTTCATAGCCCATGCCGCAGCCGGAATTGACGTAGTCGGCCCTGCCGAACCTTGCGCCGGCGCTGGTGTTGACGACGACGATCTCCAGCGGCGACAGCGTGTGTCCGATGCGCTTCAGCTCCTTCTCGACGTCGTCCGCACTTGCCACGTAGCCGTCGGGCAGATGCCGGAAGTCGAGCTTCACGGCGGGCTGAAAGCACCATTCGAGCGGCACCTCGTCGATCGTCCATGACCTTTCGCCGCGGTTCATGGTCGGATGGAAGTGCCAGGGCGCATCGAGATGCGTGCCGTTGTGGGTCGACAGCGAGACCTGTTCGACGGCCCAGCCCTGGCCGTCCGGCAGATCCTGCGCCTTGAGGCCGTCGAAGAATTGCAGCATGCGCGGCAGGCCCTGCTGGTGATCGATATACTGGATCGTCGGGTGATTGCCGGGCGGATCGGCCGTCACGTCGTTTGCGAGCGGCACGGAGATATCGATCAGCTTCCGCGGCATGGGCATTCCCTCAAGATTTGTCCGGAGCATCTGGCATCTTGAGGGGCCTCCATCGGTAGCGTCAAGTCACGTGGCGGCGACGTCAACCTGGCCTGTCGTCCTCCATGAACTGCGCCCGATCGATCGATGCAACTCGTGCATTGATCGATGCCGGATTTGGCTTGGACAGAGATTGCCGCCCGCCCTAGGGACGACATTGGAGCTTGACTTCACACTCGAAGCGGAGCGACCCCAAGGCGGCCCAAGCATCCGCCCGACAACGACATAATCAATCCAGGAGGAAAGCCCAGATGAAGATATTCACCGGTATCGTCACAGCCGTTGCATTGGCGGTCTCGGCGCCCCTGGCGACCGCACGCGACTTCCGTTCCGCCGACGTCCACCCCGCGGACTACCCGACCGTCGAGGCCGTCAAGTTCATGGGCAAGCAGCTCGCAGCGGCGAGCGGCGGCAAGCTCGGCGTGAAGGTGTTTCCGAATGGCGCCCTGGGCTCGGAGAAGGACACGATCGAGCAACTCAAGATCGGCGCGCTCGACATGATGCGGATCAACGCGTCGCCGCTCAACAACTTCGTGCCGGAAACCATCGCGTTGTGCCTGCCCTTCGTCTTCCGCGACACCCAGCACATGCGCACCGTCCTCGACGGGCCGATCGGCGACGAGATTCTGGCGGCGATGGAGCCCGCTGGCCTGGTCGGTCTCGCCTATTACGACAGCGGCGCCCGGTCCATTTACACCGTGAAGGCGCCGGTCAAGTCGCTCGCGGATCTGAAGGGCCTGAAGATTCGCGTCCAGCAGTCCGATCTGTGGGTCGGCATGATCCAGAGCCTCGGGGCCAACCCGACGCCGATGCCCTATGGCGAGGTCTATACCGCTCTCAAGACCGGCCTTGTCGACGCGGCCGAGAACAACTGGCCGTCCTACGAGTCGTCCCGTCATTTCGAAGCGGCCAAGTTCTACAACATCACCGAGCATTCCCTGGCGCCCGAAGTCCTCGTGATGTCCAAGAAGGTCTGGGACACGCTGAGCAAGGAGGACCAGGCGATGATCCGGAAGGCAGCGAAGGAATCGGTGCCCGTCATGCGCAAGCTCTGGGACGAGCGTGAGCAGGCCTCCCGCAAGACCGTCGAGGCCGCCGGCGTTCAGGTCGTCACGATCGCGAACAAGGCGGAATTCGTCGATGCGATGAAGCCGGTGTACCAGAAGTTCGCCGGCGACGAGAAGCTGCGGAGCCTCGTCAAGCGCATCCAGGACACGAAGTAGACACAGTGGCGCCGGATCCCCGTAAGGAGGCGCGGGATGACAGACCCACACGTCGCAAGCCATGAGCAGGGCGCCGTAGCGGCACGCCCGTCTACCGGCCTGCTGTCGCGGATCAATGCACCTGTTGCGCGCGTGGGCATGTATCTGTCCGTGGCCGGACTGCTCGTCATCGTCGCCATCGTATTCTACCAGGTGTTCGGACGTTACGTGCTCAACTCCAGCCCGACCTGGACGGAGAACCTGGCGCTGGTCCTGATCCTCTACGTCACGCTGATCGGCGCCGCCGTCGGCGTGCGCGATGCCGGGCACATCGGCATGGACAGCCTGCTGGTCATGCTTCCGGACCACGTGCGGGAGAAGGTCGAGATCGCGATCCATGTTCTGGTCGCAGTGTTTGGCATTGCGATGGCCTATAACGGATGGATTCTCGGCGCATCGGTCGGCACCGTGAGGATCCCAAATCTCGGCCTGCCTGAAGTCATCCGCTACGTGCCGCTGATCGCCTCCGGCGTCCTGATCGTCTCCTTTTCCATCGAGCACATCATGGCTCTGCTGCGCGGCGAAGAGGTCGTCCCCTCATGGAACTGATCATCCTCGGCGCCACGTTCTTCGGATTCCTCATTCTTGGCGTCCCCGTTGCCTTCGCGATCGGCCTGTCGGCGATCTGCACCATTCTCTATGAAGGCCTGCCGGTCGCCGTCATCTTCCAGCAGATGATGTCGGGGATGAACATCTTCTCCTTCCTCGCCATTCCGTTCTTCGTCTTCAGCGGCGAGCTGATGCTGCATGGCGGGGTCGCCGACAAGATCGTGCAGCTGGCCAAGAATCTCGTCGGACACATCCGAGGCGGGCTCGGCATGTCGAACGTGGTCGCCTGCACGCTGTTCGGCGGGGTCTCCGGCTCGCCCGTGGCCGACGTGTCGGCGATGGGCGCGGTGATGATCCCGATGATGAAAAAGGAAGGGTTCGACACCGACTACGCCGTCAACGTCACCACCCATGCCTCGCTGGTCGGAGCCTTGATGCCGACCAGCCACAACATGATCATTTATGCGCTCGCCGCCGGCGGCAAGGTGTCGATCGGCGCGCTGATCGCCGCCGGGCTCCTGCCGGCGATCGTGCTGATGGTGTGCATGCTGGTCGCCGCCTACGCGGTCGCGGTGAAGCGCGGCTATCCGGCGGGCAGGTTTCCGGGCTGGGCCGAGGTCTTCCGCTCGCTCGCGGCCGCGCTGCCGGGTCTTCTGATCGTCGGCATCATCCTGGCGGGCATCCTGTCCGGCGTCTTCACGGCAACCGAATCCGCCGCCGTCGCGGTCACCTACACGATCCTGCTGACCTTCCTGATCTACCGCACCATGACCTTGCCGAACTTCCTGCGAGCCGCAGCGAAGGCGGTGAAGACGACGGGCGTGGTGCTGCTGCTGATCGGCGTCTCCACCATGTTCCAATATTTGATGGGACTTTACGAGGTTGCCGACCTCGCCGGCGAAATGATGAGCAAGGTGTCGACGCAGCCCTGGGTCGTCTTCCTGCTCATCAACATCATCCTGTTCGTGCTCGGCACGTTCATGGACATGGCGGCGACGATCCTGATCTGCACGCCGATCTTCCTGCCGATTGCGATGAAGGCGGGCATGGATCCGGTGCAGTTCGGCATGCTGATGCTGATCAACTGTGCCTTGGGGCTGAACACGCCGCCGGTCGGAACGACGCAGTTCGTGGGCTGCGCCATCGGCGGCATCTCGGTGGGCGCGGTCATGCGCACCATCCTGCCGTTCTACGCCGCACTGATCGCAGCACTGATGTTCGTGACCTACGTCCCTGCATTCTCGCTGTGGCTGCCGCGCCTCTTGATGGGCTACAAGGGCTAGCAGTACCAGGGAGACGCTATCAGTGACGGACTATCGCAAGCTCTTCGATCTCACCGGCAAGACCGCAGTCGTCCTCGGCGCCGCCTCGGGTATCGGCAAATCGTCGGCCGAGGCGCTGGCCGGACTCGGCGCCCGCGTCGTTTGCGCCGATCGCGCGCTTGACGCCGCGGAGGCGACCGTCGCCGGTATTCGCGAGAAGGGCGGCTGGGCGGAAGCATCCGGGTGCGATGCCGCCAGCGCTGCGGACGTCAACGCGCTGGCCAAGACCGTGATGCAGAAGTTTCCGCGGCTCGACATTGCCGTGACGACGCCCGGGCTCAACATCCGCAAGACCATCCTCGACTATACCGAGGAGGATCTCGATCGCGTTCTCAACCTCAACGTCAAGGGCACGGTCTGGTTCTTCCAGGCCTTTGGCCGCATCATGGTCGCGCAGAAGGGCGGCAGCATCATCGCCTGTTCCTCGGTGCGCGCTGTCACCATCGAGCCGGGCCTCGGCGTCTACGGCTCGACCAAAGCGGCGATCGGCCTCTTGGTGAAGGGCTTTGCCTCCGAGGTCGGCCACGCAGGCGTGCGCGTCAACGCGATTGCGCCGAGCATCGCGGAGACCGCGCTCACCGGTCCGTTCAAGCAGCGCCCCGACATCTACAATCTCTACGCCGGTCACACCGTGTTCAACCGCTGGAGCAGTGCCGACGAGGTCGCCACCGCGGTCGCCTATCTCGCCTCGGACGCAGCGAGCTATGTCAGCGGCAGCACGCTGTTCGTCGACGGCGGCTGGACCGCGGTCGACGGCCCGCCGACCGGTCTCACCCAATTGCACAAATAGGGCAGGGCGCGGCTCGTTCGGGGGTGCGCCAGCGCGCAATGGTCGCTCTTTGGCCAGAGCGAGCCGTCTTCGCAGTCGCAACAGGAACCGGCGGCGCGTGCGCCTTGAGCAAATCGCATGGGACTTGCCGGAGAAATGCGCTCGGCTGGCCGGTATTTTGGTGTTACGAACTGGGACATGAACCAGCACGCCAAGATCGACACCAAGATCGAAATCCGCCATTCGACCTGTCCGCACGATTGCCCGTCGGCCTGTGCCCTCGATGTCGAGGTGATCGAAGGCCGCAGCATCGGCCGCGTCCGCGGTTCGAAGCAGCAGACCTATACGGCCGGCGTGGTCTGCGCCAAGGTCGCCCGCTACGCCGAGCGCATCCATCACCCCGAACGGCTGATGTATCCGATGCGCCGCATTGGGCCAAAGGGCTCCGGCCGGTTCGCGCGGATCTCCTGGGACGAGGCGCTGGATGAGATCGCGCACCGCTTCAACGAGGCCGAGCGCGAGTTCGGCGCGGAATCGATCTGGCCCTATTACTACGCCGGCACGATGGGCCTCGTGATGCGCGACGGTCTCAATCGCCTCACCCATGTGAAGAAGTATTCGCGCTTCTATCAGACCATCTGTGCCAATGTTGCGCGCATCGGCTTTGCGATCGGTACCGGCAAGATCGCCGGCGTCGATCCGCGGGAGATGGCGCTGTCCGACCTCGTCGTGATCTGGGGCACCAATCCCGTCAACACCCAGGTCAACGTGATGACCCACGCCGCGCGTGCCCGCAAGGAGCGGGGCGCGAAGATCGCCGCGGTCGACATCTACGACAACGAGACCATGAAGCAGGCTGACATCAAGATCATCCTGCGCCCCGGCACGGACGGCGCTTTCGCCTGCGGCGTCATGCACATGCTGTTCCGCGACGGCTACGCCGACCGCGCCTATATGGACAAATACACCGACTGCCCGGCGGAGCTCGAGACGCACCTGAAGACGCGCACGCCGCAATGGGCGTCGGACATTTGCGGCGTGCCGGTGGCGGAGATCGAGGCCTTTGCCAAGGCCGTCGGCGAGACCAGGCGGACCTTCTTCCGGCTCGGCTACGGCTTCACCCGCTCGCGCAACGGCGCGACGCAGATGCATGCCGCGACCTGCATTCCCGCGGTGACGGGCGCCTGGCAATATGAAGGCGGCGGCGCCTTCTTCAACAATTACGCGCTTTGGCACTTCAACGAATCCATCATCGAGGGCCACGACGCCATCGACAAGTCGACGCGCGCGCTCGACCAGTCGCAGATCGGCCGCATCCTCACCGGCGATGCCGAAGCTCTGCTGGGCAAGGGCCCGGTCAAGGCGATGCTGATCCAGAACACCAACCCGATGACGGTGGCGCCGGAGCAGGCGCTGGTCGCCCGCGGCTTTGCGCGTGAGGATCTGTTCGTCGCCGTGCACGAGCAGTTCATGACCGAGACGGCTGAGATGGCCGACATCGTGCTGCCGGCGACCATGTTCATGGAGCATGACGATCTCTATTACGGCGGCGGCCATCAGCACATCTCGGTCGGGCCGAAGCTGATCGATCCGCCCGGCGAATGCCGCTCCAACCACGAGGTGTTGCAGGCGCTGGCGCCGCGGCTCGGCGCCAAGCATCCGGGTTTCGAGATGACGCCGCGCGAATTGATCGACGCGACCTTGAGGCTCAGCAATCATGGCGACATCGTCGGTCTCGAAGCCGATCTCTGGCGCGACCTGCAGCCGGATTTCCGCACCTCGCATTATCTCGACGGGTTCGCCCATGCCGACGGGAAATTCCACTTCAGGGCAGACTGGGCGCATCCGCCGTTCGGCCAGACGATGGGCGATTTCGACAAGATGCCTGATCTGCCGGATCATTGGGCGGTGATCGAGCAGGCCGAACAGGCCCATCCGTTCCGGCTCGCGACCAGTCCGTCGCGCAGCTTCCTCAACACCACCTTCAACGAGACGCCCTCCTCGCAGGCGCGCGAGGGCAGGGCGAGTGTGATGATCCATCCGCTCGACGCGGCCGCGCTCGACATCGCCGATGGCGATGCGGTGACGCTGGGCAACAGCCGCGGCGAGACCACGCTGGTCGCAACGCTGTTCGAGGGTGTGCGGCGCGGCGTGCTGATCGCGGAGTCCGTTCACCCGAACAAGAACCATATCGGCGGCCACGGCATCAACACGCTGACGGGCGCCGACACCATTGCGCCGATCGGCGGGGCCGCGTTCCACGACAACAAGGTGTGGATCAAGAAAGCGGTTGCGGCTTGAGGCGCGCCGCCGCCTCGATCGCCCTGCAGATTGTGTCGAGACGCTAAAGCGGCAGCCTCGCTGCAGATTGCCCTTGCACCTCATGTCCGAGCTGCCGCAAATGGCAGCAAACGGGAGCCAAGGAAGCGAGCGTGCCATGACCGACACCACAGCCGTCATCACTGAGAAGCGCGGGCAGGCGTTCTGGATCACCATCAACCGGCCGGAAAAGCGCAACGCGCTGAACGGCGAGGTCATCGCCGGCATCAGCAAAGGCTATCGCGACGCGCATGACGACAAGGACGTCCGAATCATCGTGCTGACGGGCGCGGGCGACAAGGCGTTCTGCGCCGGCGCCGACCTGCAGAATTCCGGCGCAGCCTTCGCAATGGATCATTCCAAGCCAAATGTCGATTATGCCGATCTGCTGCGCTTGTCGCAGAACGCGACCAAGCCGGCGATCGCGCGCGTTGGTGGCGTCTGCATGGCCGGCGGCATGGGCCTCTTGTGCATGACCGACATGGCGGTCGCCGCCGATCACGTCATCTTCGGCCTGCCTGAAGTGAAGGTCGGCGTGTTCCCGATGCAGGTGCTGAGCCTGCTGCAAAGCATCGCGCCGCCGCGGCTCGTCAACGAATGGGCGCTCACTGGCGAGCCGTTCGACGCCAGGGCGGCGCAGGCGGCCGGCCTGCTCAACTACGTCGTGCCCGCGGCCGATCTCGATGCCAAGGTCGACTGGCTGATCGGCCGCATCGTCGACAAGTCGCCGACCGCGATCCGGCGCGGCAAGTACGCCATGCGCGCTATCGCCTCGATGTCGTTCGACGAGAGCATCGCCTACACCGAAAGCCAGATCGCGCTGCTGGCGATGACCGAAGACGCCAAGGAGGGTCTGAAGGCGTTCAGCGAGAAGCGCAAGCCGGTCTGGACGGGGAGGTGAGAGGAATAAATTGGTGCTCGCAGCAATGATGGAGGGAGGTGACGGTGCCGCTTTCTCTCTCGTGTCCCGGACGCGCTGCAACGCTCTTGCGTTGCTGCGCAGAGCCGGGACCCAGGAGGCGGCAAAGTAGACGGCGAGATGGGCCCCGGCTCTGCAGCGCACCGCCGAAGCGGCGCTGCACTGCGTCCGGGGCGCAAGAGTGTTTTCCACCAATCCCGATTCACATCTCAAACAGCGGCCACACCTTCACGGCCTCGCGGCGTATTCCGCCCGAGCTCTGCTCTCTTCATCACCCCCTCTTCGAAGAAAGGGCGCAGGGAAGGCCGGGTGCCGGCTGGCACCCGCAAGACTCCCGTGCAAGAATGATGCACACGCAACGCACAGGAGCGATACAGGGCAGCCCAACATCCGGCCTTCCCTGCGCAGTGTTTTGACGGCTTATACGCGCTCTCCCCGGAGACGAATGTCCTTCTTGCCTCCGTCACCTCTGCGACATTCACGGACGCCGCTCCGGTTGGAGCGACATTGCCTTCGCAAAGGCTTGACCGTAGCAACGACGGCCAGAACCACGCGCTTTCGCCGTACGCCTTCGGCGCCATCCGTCGTGTGCGGCCGGTCGCGCGCTCACGGGGGTATCCCGCCCTGCACGCCACATTCCGCATCGACGCCGCTCGCGTCCACCGCAGCCTGATCCGCGGTTCGTGACGACGTACGACCGCCCCTTTCGTGGATCAGGATGGCGGCATGATGCGGGAAATCGTAAATTCTGTAAAGACGAATATTTCCGCGAGCGGCGGTTGACCGAGGACTAGCGTGTTTTGCCCGTCGGGCGGCGCAAGAGCTTGTAGGTGGCGTGGGAGCGTAGGGTGGGTTAGCGTCAGCGTAACCCACCACTTTCGCGTCCGTGGAGGCAGAAGAGGTGGGTTACGCCCTGCGACCGCGCTTTGCGGGTCCGCAAGGCTAACCCACCCTACGGCATCACGGCGTCTCAGCCCGCGTTGGCCTTCAGCCCCGCCGCCTGGATGCCGGCGACCGCACAGGCTTCGTCATTGTCCGAGGTGTCGCCGGAGACGCCGACCGCACCGAGCAGCGTCGCGCCGTCCATGATCAGCACGCCGCCGGGGACCGGCACCAGCGCGCCTTTTGCGATCGTGTTCACGGCGTCGATGAAATAGGCCTGCTCCTGCGCGCGCTGGAACAGGGCGCGCGAGCCCATGCCCATCGCGAGGGCGCCATAGGCCTTGCCGTGCGCGATCTCGGCGCGCATCAGGCTGGTGCCGTCCTGCGCGGCGGCGAGCTTGAGCACGCCGCGCGCGTCCAGGATGGTGACGACCAGCGGCTTCAGCTTCAGCTCGCCGGCCTTCGCGAAGGCGGCGTCGAGGATCTTGCGGGCAACGTCGAGAGTCAGTTCAGCCATGGCTGGGTTCCTTTGCAACGGGAGTGGAGTTGGTTTCAGCGCGATCGAGGCTCATCGCCAGCACGCGCGCGACGTGAAGCGCCTCGCGTTGCGCCCCGTCGTGGATCTGGTGCCGGCAGGAGGTGCCGTCGGCGACGACAAGCGTATCCTGGTCCTCGCGCCGCACGGCGGGCAGCAGCGACAGCTCGGCCATCTCGATCGAGGCGTCATAGGTGTCCGCTCCATAACCGAACGCGCCGGCCATGCCGCAGCAGCTCGATTCGATGGTCTCGACCGCGAGGCCCGGGACGAGCCGCAGCACCTGCTCGACCGGCTTGAAGGCGCCGAAGGACTTTTGGTGGCAGTGGCCATGCACCACGGCTTTGTCGGCAACGCTGCCGAGCGGCAGTTGCAGCCGGCCGGCTTCCGCTTCGCGCACCAGAAATTCCTCGAAGGTCAGCGCGTGCGCGCCGACCGCCCTGGCGTCGTCGTCCTTGCGCAGCGATGAAAGTTCGTCGCGCAGCGTCAGCAGGCAGCTCGGCTCGAGGCCGATGATCGGCACGCCGCGCGCGGCGAACGGGGCGAAGGCAGCCACCAGCCGGTCGAGCTCGGTCCTCGCCTCATCAACGAGGCCGGCGGAGAGGAAGGTGCGGCCGCAGCAGAGCGGGCGGCTGCCGCTCGCGGGCTTCGGCAGATGCACGCGATAGCCGCCGGCCGCGAGCACGCGCAGCGCGGCCTCGAGGTTCTCGCGCTCATAGATGCGATTGAAGGTATCAGTGAACAACACGACCTCGCGGCCGCTCTCCGGGCCGACGCTGGCGGCCGGCGGCACGAACACGTCGCGGCGGAAGGCGGGAAGGGCGCGGCGCGCGCTGATGCCGGCGAAGCGCTCGAACAGCTTTCGCAGAAACGGGCTGCGGTTGCGCAAATTCGCCAGCGGCGCGAGGCGTGAGGCGAGGCCGGCGTAGCGCGGGAGGTAGCCGACCAGCCGGTCACGCAATGTCAGGCCGTGGGTGGCGGCGCGCGCGGCCAGAACCTCGATCTTCATCCTGGCCATGTCGACACCGGTCGGGCATTCGTGGCGGCAGGCCTTGCAGGAGACGCAGAGTTTCAAGGTCTCCATCATCTCGTCCGAAGAAAGCGCATCGGGGCCGAGCTGGCCGGAGATCGCGAGGCGCAAGGTGTTGGCACGGCCTCGCGTGACATCCTTCTCGTTGCGCGTGGCGCGGTAGGACGGGCACATCACGCCGCCTTCGAGCTTGCGGCAGGCGCCGTTGTTGTTGCACATCTCGACCGCGCCCTGGAAGCCGCCGCCGGCACCGGGATAAGCCGACCAGTCGAGCCTGGTCTTCAGCTCGCCGACGCGATAGTCGGGCCGGTAGCGGAACAGCGAGCGGTCGTCCATCCTCGGCGCGTCGACGATCTTGCCGGGATTGAGCACGCCGTCGGGATCGAAGCGCTGCTTGACTTCCTTGAAGTCGGCGACGAGACGCGCGCCGAACATGCTCTCGTGGAATTCCGAGCGCACCAGGCCGTCGCCATGCTCGCCGGAATGCGAGCCCTTGTATTCGCGCACCAGCGCAAAGGCTTCCTCGGCGATGGCGCGCATCGCCTTGACGTCCTTCTCCAGCTTCAGGTTCAGGACGGGCCGCACGTGCAGGCAGCCCTCGGAGGCATGCGCATACATGGTGCCGCTGGTGCCGTGCCTGGCGAACACTTCGTTCAGCCGCGCGGTGTAGTCGGCGAGGTGCGGCAGCGGTACGGCGCAATCCTCGACGAAGGAGACCGGCTTGCCCTCCTGCTTCATCGACATCATGACGTTGAGACCGGCGGCGCGGAAATCGGCGATGCCGCCCTGCAGCGCCGGCTCGGTGATCTCGACGACGCCGCCCCATTTGCGCGTGTCGTTGCTCCAGCCGAAGCCGAGATCGCCCATCAGCTCGCCGAGCTGCTTGAGACGCAACAGATTGTCCGCCTGGTCTTCTTCAGCGAATTCGACCACCAGCACGGCATCCGGATCGCCTTTGATCGCTGCGGAGATGACGGGTGCGAACATCGCGATGTCGCGGCCGAGCGCGATCATGGTGCGGTCGACCAGCTCGACCGCGATCGGCTTGAGTTTCACCAGATGCTGGGCCGCGTCCATCGCCTCGTAGAAGCTGCCGAAATGGCAGACCCCAAGCGCCTTGTTGCGGATCACAGGCCACAGCTTCAGCTCGACCTTGGTGGTGAAGGCCAGCGTGCCTTCCGAGCCGACCAGGAGATGCGCCATGTTGTTCGGCGCATTGCGGGGCACCAGCGCATCGAGATTGTAGCCGCCGACCCGGCGCTGCACCTTTGGAAAGCGCGCCGCGATTTCGTCGGCCTCGCGCGCACCGAGATCGAGCATGTCGCGGAACAGGGCGCGGGTGCCGTCGCCGGCTTTGAGATCGGACAGGTCGCGCGAGACCTCGCCGAAGCGGCTGAGCGTGCCGTCCGCGAGCGCGGCCTCCATCGACAGCGTGTTGTCGCGCATGGTGCCGTAGCGCAGGCTGCGGCCGCCGCAGGAATTGTTGCCGGCCATGCCGCCGATGGTGGCGCGCGAGGCCGTGGAGACGTCGACCGGAAACCACAGGCCGTGCTTCTTCAGCTGGCGGTTGAGGTCGTCGAGCACGATGCCGGGCTCGACCACGCAGGTGCGGCCTTCGACGTCGAGCGACAGGATTCGGTTGAGATGCCTGGAGAGATCGATCACCAGGCCGTCATTGACGGTCTGGCCGCATTGTGAGGTGCCGCCGCCGCGCGGGGTGACCTTCAGCCCCTCGTCGCGGGCGATCGCCAGTGCCCGCAGCGCCTCGTCCATGCTGCGCGGCACCACCACGCCGGCCGGCACGATCTGGTAGAACGAGGCGTCGGTGGCATAGCGGGCGCGGCTGAAGCGGTCGAACAGGACGTCGCCGGTGATCTCCCGGGCCAGACGCGCGGCAAGACCGTCCTTTTGAACCGATTCCGGTGATTTTCCAGCCACTTCCGCCGCCATGGTCCGCTCTCGCCTGTTCGCCGGCACCGTCTTGCCTCCCGTCACGGCCCTTGGCAAGCGAGCCCTGCTTCCTGCGCATTGACGGAGCCCGCCGGGCGAGGGACAAGCCCGGCGAATAGTGATATGCGAGCGGCTCGCCGGAGCCCTCAATGCGGGCCGATGGACGCCGGAGCCAAGACAGCCTCAACGACCGGGAGGGACGCCGATGACCGTGCATACTGGAAGGCATTTCCTACAGATTCCAGGACCGACCAACGTGCCCGACCGGGTGCTGCGGGCGATGGACATGCCGACGCTGGACCATCGCGGTCCGGAGTTCGCCGAGCTCGGTTTCGCGGTTCTCGCCGCGATGCAGCGAGTGTTCCGCACCAAGCAGCCCGTGATCATCTTCCCCTCGTCGGGCACCGGCGCCTGGGAAGCGGCGATGGTCAATGTGTTTGCGCCCGGCGACAAGGTTTTGATGTGCGAGACCGGCCAGTTCGCCGTGCTTTGGCGCGGCATCGCCGACAAGTTCAAGCTCGACGTCGACTTCATCCCGAGCGACTGGCGCCATGGCGCCGATCTCGCCGAGATCGAGAAGCGCCTTGCCGCGGACAAGCAGCACGCGATCAAGGCGGTCTGCGTCGTCCACAACGAGACCTCGACCGGCTGCGTGACGCCGCCCGCGGAAGTGCGCAAGATTCTCGACCGCACGAAGCATCCGGCGCTGCTGATGGTCGACACCATCTCCGGCCTCGGCTCGATGGAATATGAGCACGATTCCTGGGGCATCGACGTCTCGGTCGCGGGCTCGCAGAAGGGCCTGATGCTGCCGCCCGGCCTTGGCTTCAACGCGGTCTCGGAAAAGGCGCTCGCCGTTGCCAAGGCCAACCCCGGCATGCGCTCCTACTGGGACTGGCAGGAAGTCATCAACTTCAACAAGCTCGGCACCTTCCCCTATACGCCCGCGACCAACCTGCTCTACGGCCTGCGCGAAGCGGTCAAGATGCTGGAAGAGGAGGGGCTGGAGAATGTCTGGTCCCGCCACAAGCGCCACAGCGCGGCGACGCGCGCCGCGGTCAAGGTCTGGGGCCTGGAGACGCAATGCGCCGATCCCGCCGCGCATTCGCCGGCGCTGACCGGCGTGCGCGTGCCGGAGGGACACGACGCCGACGCCTTCCGCAAGGTCGTGCTGGAAAATTTCGACATGTCGCTCGGCACCGGCCTGAACAAGGTCAAGGGCAAGGTGTTCCGCATCGGCCATATCGGCCATTTCAACGATCTGATGCTGATGGGCACGCTCGCCGGCGTCGAGATGGGCCTGGATCTTGCAAAGATCCCGCACAGGAGCGGTGGCGTGTTGGCGGCCATGGACGTCCTGAAGGGACGCGACGTAATGCCGATGGCCAAGGCCCAGGTGGCTTGATCCATCCAACTTGAAGAAAGAGATTGCGCGATGAACGCACCGACGACCGCAAACGAAGACCTGCTCTACTCCGTCCAGGACGGCATCGCGCGGATCACCTTCAACCGCCCGCAGGCGCGCAACGCGATGACCTTCGCCATGTATGACCGCATGGCGGAGATCTGCCAGGAGATCAACGCCGATCGCTCGATCAAGGCGCTGATCCTGACCGGCGCCGGCGACAAGGCGTTCGCCTCCGGCACCGACATCTCGCAGTTCCGCGCGTTCAAGACCGCGCAGGACGCGCTCGACTACGAGGCCCGCATCGACCGCGTGCTCGGCACGCTCGAGCAGTGCCGCGTGCCCGTGATCGCGGCGATCGCGGGCGCCTGTACCGGCGGCGGCGCCGGCATCGCGGCCTGCTGCGACCTCCGCATCGGCACCGAGACGACGCGGATGGGCTTCCCGATCGCGCGCACGCTCGGCAACTGCCTGTCGATGTCCAACATCAGCCGCGTCGTCGCGCTGGTTGGTCCCGCCCGCACCAAGGACATGATCTTCAAGGCGCGCCTCGTCGAGGCGCAGGAAGCGTTGGCGCTCGGCCTGCTCAACGAGGTCGTGCCCGACGTGGAGACGCTGCAACGCCGCGCCGACGAGACCGCGAAGCTCGTCGCCAGCCACGCGCCGCTGACGCTGGAAGCGACCAAGGAAGCGGTGCGCCGCATCCGCCGCACGCTATCGCGCGAGGAGGGCGAGGACCTGATCCTCAAGGCCTATATGAGCGAGGATTTCCGCGAGGGCATGGACGCCTTCCTCAACAAGCGGGCGCCCGTCTGGAAGGGCAGGTAAAGCGCCAGGAGCTTTCGGCATCGTCAGTCGAAAGTCATATGCGTTGAATTGCCGGCCGGCTTGAACTCGTCAGTATTAGTCCGCACAATGCAGGGATAGAATTTTCCGCACTACAAAGCCAAAAAAACATCGGGGGACGAAACTCGTGCGAATTCCAGTGAAAGCCGTCGGCGCGGCGACGGCGCTGTTGTTGAGCACGCCGGCCTTCGCCGGCTGGGAACCGGCGAAGCCGGTCGAGATCGTGGTTGCGGCGGGCGCGGGTGGCGCCTCCGACCAGATGGCGCGGATGATGCAGGCCGCGATCCAGAAGAACAATCTGATGAAGCAGCCGATGGTCGTCTCGCTCAAGGGCGGCGCCTCGGGCGCGGAAGCGCTGATGTACATGAAGTCCAGCGAGGGCGACCCGAACAAGGTGCTGATCGCCTATTCGCTGATCTACATGCTGCCGCTGTCGGCGAAGATCCCGTTCAACTGGCGTGAGCTGACCCCGGTCTCCGTGGTCGCGCTCGACCAGTTTGTTCTCTGGGACAACAGCGCAGGTCCCAAGACGGTGAAGGATTTCGTCGCAGCCGCGAAGGCCGCGAGCTCGCCGTTCAAGATGGGCGGGACCGGCTCCAAGCGCGAGGACCACGTGCTCACGGTGTTCCTCGAGCAGAAGACCGGCGCGAAATTCTCCTATCTGCCCTACAAGTCCGGCGGCGAGGCCGCGACCCAGCTGGTCGGCAACCACACCGAAGCCAACGTCAACAATCCCTCAGAAAATCTCGAAGTCTGGCGCGCGGGCCAGGTGCGTCCGCTCTGCGTGTTCGACAAGGAGCGCATCTCCTACGCCGGCAAGGTGACGGACACCCAGTCCTGGGCCGACATCCCGACCTGCAAGGAGGAGGGCGTCGACGTGCAGTATCTGATGCTGCGCGCGATGTTCCTGCCCGGCAAGGTCACGCCGGAGCAGCAGGCGTTCTATGTCGATCTGTTCCACAAGGTGACGCAGACCGCGGAATACAAGGAGTACATGGAGAAGCAGGCGCTGAAGCCGATCTTCCTCACCGGCAAGGACATGGTGCAGTTCCTCGAGGAGGACGATGCGCTGAACAAGTCGCTGATGTCGGAAGCCGGTTTCGTCGCGAAGTAGCCCTTTCGCCTCTCCCCGCTTGCGGGGAGAGGGGATTGGCCACAGCATTTGTTGCTCGCTCATGTCCCAGACCGATCTTGAAATCGTCGTCGACGATCCGACCGCGCCTGAGGACGACTCCCCCTCTGTCGTGTCTTCCGGCACGATCGAGGTCGTCGTCTGCCTCCTGCTGCTGGCCCTTGCCGTCACGCTCGGCTACGACAATTGGCGCACCGGCGCGTCCTGGGATGCGACCGGGCCCGAACCCGGCTATTTCCCGTTCTACCTCTCCATCATTCTCGGCGGCGGCAGCCTCTACGGCCTGATCGTGGCGCTCGTCGCGCATCGCGCGGCGCGCGAGACCTTCGTCACGCGCGCGCAGGGTCGCCGCGTGATGGCGGTGTTCGTGCCGACGCTGCTGTTCTGCCTGGTGACGCAGTTCCTCGGCCTCTATGTCGCGAGCTTCCTCCTGATCGCGGGCTTCATGCGGCTCGTCGGCAAGATCGCGCTGTGGAAGTCGCTGCTCACCGCTTTCGTGTTCACGGCGATCATGTTCGTCACCTTCGACATCGCCTTCGACGTCATCATGCCGAAGGGGCCGCTCGAAGCGGCTCTCGGCCGCTAGGCGGGCGGCGCGATGGAAGCTCTCGGTCTCCTGCTCCACGGCTTTGCCGTCCTGCTGACCTGGAAGACGCTCGTGCTGATGATGGTCGGGCTGGTGCTCGGCATCTTCGTCGGCGTGCTGCCCGGGCTCGGCGGCCCCAATGGCGTCGCGATCCTGTTGCCGCTCACCTTCACGATGGACCCGACCTCGGCGATCGTGATGCTGTCCTGCATCTACTGGGGCGCGCTGTTCGGCGGCGCCATCACCTCGATCCTGTTCAACATCCCGGGCGAAGCCTGGTCGGTCGCGACCACGTTCGACGGCTATCCGATGGCGCAGCAGGGCAGGGCGGCGGAGGCGCTGACTGCGGCGTTCACCTCTTCCTTCGTCGGCTCGCTGGTCGCGGTGCTGCTGATCACGTTCCTTGCGCCGATGATCTCGTCCTTTGCGCTGAAGTTCGGCCCGCCGGAGTTCTTCGCGGTCTACCTGCTGACCTTCTGCTCCTTCGTCGGCCTCGGGCGCGAAGCCAAGCACAAGACGGTCATCTCGATGTCGCTGGGGCTGCTGCTCGCCGGCATCGGCATGGATACCGTCTCCGGCAGCCTCCGCATGACCTTCGGTTCGCCGGAATTGCTCCGCGGCATCAACTTCCTGGTCGCCGTCATCGGCCTGTTCGGCATCAGCGAGATCCTGCTGACGATGGAGGAGCGGCTGGCGCTGCGAGGACATGCCGCGGGCATTTCGCTCCGCGTCGTGCTCGGCGTCTGGAAGGACCTGCCGAAATACTGGGTGACGCTGCTGCGCTCCTCCTTCATCGGCTGTTGGCTCGGCATCACCCCCGGCGGCGCGATCGCGGCGTCCTTCATGGGCTACAACCTCGCCAAGCGCTTCGCCAAGCAGCCTGAAAGTTTCGGCAAGGGCCGCATCGAGGGCGTGTTCGCGCCGGAGACGGCGGCGCATGCCTCCGGCACCTCGGCGCTGCTGCCGATGCTGGCGCTCGGCATTCCCGGCTCCGGCACCGCGGCGATCCTGCTCGGCGGCCTGATGGTGTGGGGGCTCAATCCGGGGCCGCTGCTGTTCGTCGAGCACAAGGATTTCGTCTGGGGCCTGATCGCCTCGATGTATCTCGGCAATGTCGTCGGCCTCGTGCTGGTGCTGACGACCGTGCCGATCTTCGCTTCGATCCTGCGCGTGCCGTTTGCCGCGGTGGCGCCGATGATCGTGGTGTCCTGCGCGATCGGCGCCTATGCGATCCAGAACGCGATGTTCGACATCTGGCTGATGCTCGGCTTCGGCGTAGTCGGCTACGTCTTCAAGAAGATCGGCATTCCACTGGCGCCGTTCACCCTCGCGCTCGTGCTCGGCAACCGCGCCGAGGATGCCTTCCGCCTGTCGATGATCGGCTCGGGCGGAACCTTGAAGGTGTTCTGGTCGAACGGCCTGGTCGGCTCGATCACGACGCTGGCGATTGTGCTGCTGTTCTGGCCGGTCATCGACGGCCTGCTCGGTCGCGTCGGATGGACGCAGCGGGCCAGGGCGACCCCGCAATGAGCGGGCGCCGGACGGCAAGATCCCCAGAGCTGGAGCGCGAAGCCCGAATATCTCTACAGAGGCGTCCAGCAGGAAGCATGGCCCGGCTCGCGCCGGGCTTTGTCATTGGAGACGGTAGGCGTGAGGTTCACACCACCTTGGCGTCCCTGAGCCTTGCGATCTCGTCCGCGCCGAAGCCGAACTCCTTCAGCACCTCGTCGGTCTGCTCGCCGAATTCCGGCGGCCGCGCCACCATCCTGCTCGGCGTGCGCGACAGCGTCACGGGCTGACCGACCAGGCGGATATGGCGGCCCTCGTCGTTGGGCACGTCCTGCGCAATGCCGAGATGCCTGACCTGCGCGTCGTCGAACATCTGGTCGATGGCATAGATCGGACCGCAGGGCACGCCGGCCTCGTTGAGCTCGCGAACCCAGGTCTCGGTCGACTTCGTCACCGTGCGCTTTTCGATCTCGGCGTTGAGCGCGTCGCGGTTCTTGGAGCGGTCCGGGGCTGTCGCGTAGTCGGGATGGCCGTACAGCTCCGGCGCGCCGATCGCCTGCGCGCAGCGCTCCCAGATCCGCCCCCCCGTGGTGGCAATGTTGATGTAGCCGTCGGAGGTCTTGAACACGCCGGTCGGGATGCTGGTCGGGTGGTTGTTGCCGGCCTGCTTGGCGACCTCCTTCTCCATCAGCCAGCGCGCGGCCTGGAAGTCGAGCATGAAGATCTGGGCCTGGAGCAGCGAGGTCTGCACCCACTGGCCCTTGCCGGAGACCTCGCGTTCGAGCAGCGCGGTGAGGATGCCCATGGCGCAGAACAGGCCCGCGGTGAGGTCGGCGACGGGAATGCCGACCCGCATCGGGCCTTCGCCCGGCGCCCCGGTGATCGACATCAGCCCGCCCATGCCCTGCGCGATCTGATCGAAGCCCGGCCGCTTGTGGTAGGGGCCATCCTGGCCGAAGCCGGAGATGCTGCCATAGACGATCCCCGGGTTGATCGCGGCGAGGCTGTCATAGTCGATGCCGAGCTTCTTCTTCACGTCGGGCCGGAAATTCTCGACCACGACGTCGGCTTTGGCGGCGAGGCGCTTGAACACGGCGAGCCCGCGCTCGTCCTTCAGGTTCAGCGTCATGGCTCGCTTGTTGCGGTGCAAATTCTGGAAGTCGGAACCGCGCCGGGGGCCGCCCGGCTGCTCGCCGCCGGCGTCCTCGGTCAGCGCGTCGATCTTGACGACGTTGGCGCCCCAGTCCGCGAGCTGGCGCACGCAGGTGGGCCCGGAGCGGACGCGGGTCAGATCGAGCACGGTGAAACGCGACAGGGCTTCCGAGGCATGCGGAAAGGGCATCTTGAAGGGCTCCGGGACAGATTGCGGCGCCTACCATAGTGCCGAAAGACCTTGCGGCAAGCCTGGTCAGATGCGGATGCCGCCTGCCGAAACGCCATGCCTGACGCGGCTTTGCTGCGGTGC
This sequence comes from Bradyrhizobium sp. CCBAU 53415, assembly GCF_028128735.1. Taxonomy (NCBI): domain Bacteria; kingdom Pseudomonadati; phylum Pseudomonadota; class Alphaproteobacteria; order Hyphomicrobiales; family Nitrobacteraceae; genus Bradyrhizobium; species Bradyrhizobium sp. CCBAU 53415. The sequence continues at coordinate 870,286 of NZ_LBJF01000001.1, forward strand.
GTAGAGGGTCAGCGCGACAGCCGCTTCAAGTCCGCGCGCGCCTGCTCGGCCAGGGGATCATCACCGTGCCTCGCAATGAAGAGCTCGAACGCTTCCCGTGTTCCCTTCCTGCGGGCGGCTTCGTATTCCTCCGCCACCGCGACGGCAGGATCGCGGGCCATTGGCATGGAGGGGGCGCGTCCTGCCTTGCCGCTGTTATCCGCGTTGGCCTTTTCCACCATGGCGGGCAATCCTCCGAGGGTGATGTGATCGAGCCCGGCGAGCATCATAAGGGCTCCAAACAGGCCGGCTGGGAGTGAACGTCGTCTCATGAAACCCTGCAAATGACAGGCGGCGCGAGCCCCCGTTCGCGCCCGTATGATTACGGGTTTCCATGGCTAACGGCGCATTATGGCGGAGGTCCGGGCGGTCTCGCCAAATTTAAACCAAACGTTCAGCTCTCTAGCTAGAATGATCCGTTAACGCCTCGAACACGACGGGGCCTGCTGTTTCGGAGTTTCTCTTTGGCCACCGCTGTCACGGTCACCAAGACCAACAACGCCGAGATCGACGGCCTGCTGTCGGGCTACAAATGGTCGGGTGCGATCACCTACAGCTTTCCCGACTCGCCCAGCGACTACGCCAATCCGTACACCGGCGGCAGCAGTGAGCCGACCACCTCGGGCTTTGCCTCGGTGCCCAGCCAAATCCAGGGGGCGATCAACTACGCGATCGGACTGATCCTCAGCTACACCAACGCCGACATCCAGTACGCAGGCACGAACGGCGCCGATATCATGATCGCGCAGTCGCCGGCGGCCAATCCGACTGCCTATGCCTACTATCCCGGCAACTATGCGTCCGGCGGCGACATCTGGTTCGGCACTCAATACAATTTCTCGCTGGCCAAGCTCGGCAACTACTACTTCACCACCGCGCTGCACGAGCTCGGCCATGCCGTCGGCCTCAAGCACAGCCAGGAGACGGGCGGCCCCGCGAACGTCGCGGTGCCGAGCGCGCATGACGACAGCGAATATACCGTCATGAGCTATCGCAGCTATGTCGGCGCTTCGACTACGACCGGCTACACCAACGAAGCGTACGGCTATCCGCAGACCTACATGGCCAACGATATCCTCGCGCTTCAGACGATGTACGGCGCGGACTACACGACCCAGGGCAGCAACACCGTCTACACCTGGGATCCGAACACGGGGCAGGAGTTCATCGACGGCGTCGGGCAGCTCGCGCCGGGCGGCGGCACCGGCGGCTCGGCAAACCGCATTTACGAGACCGTCTGGGACGGCGGCGGCGTCGACACCTACGACCTGTCGAACTACACGACGAACCTGAGCATCAATCTCAATCCCGGTGCCTCGTCGCTGTTCTCCTTGGTGCAGCGGGCCTATCTCGGCGACGGCCATTACGCGTCCGGCAACGTCTACAACGCCTATCTCTACAACGGCGATGCGCGCTCCTATATCGACAACGCCATCGGCGGGTCCGGCAACGACACGATCGTCGGCAACGCCATCGCCAACGTGTTGAACGGTGGCGGCGGCAACGACACGATCACCGGCGGTGCGGGCAATGATATCATCGATGGCGGTTCAGGCACCGACACGGCAGTGTATTCGGGCAGCCAGTCCAGCTACACGATTTCTTACAATGCGGCGGCACAGACCTTCACCCTGACCGACCTGCGCAGTGGCTCACCTGACGGCACCGATACCGTTGCAGCAGTCGAGTATTTCCAGTTTGGGGATGGCACGGCCGGTAGCGCCAGCCTGACGACGACTGTGATCGAGACGTTCGGATCGACCAGCGTGGTCCGGTCCGGCGGCAACTACCACCTGGACAGCATCTCGACCGGCACCGGACCTGTGCTGAAATATGCGGGATCTGCGGTGATCGCGGCGAATTGGGGGGTGTGGACGGTCATTGGCGCCGAGCAGGTGTCGGGCGGCGGCTACGACGTGGTCTGGAAGAGTTCATCGAACCAGCACTATTCGGTGTGGAGCACGGACAGCAACGGCAACTTCCTGACCACGCTCGCCGCGGCCTCCGAAGTGCTGGGGACCGATGCGTCCCTGCAGGCGTTGGAACCGACGCTCCAGCAGGATCTCAACGGCGACGGCACGATTGGCGTGCCTGTCGTCAGTGACACCACGATCGAGACGTTCGGGTCGACCAGCGTGGTCCTGTCCGGCGGCAACTACCACCTGAACAGCATATCGAGCGGCACCGGACCTGTCCTGAAATACGCGGGGTCTGCGGTGGTCGCGGCGAATTGGGGGGTGTGGACGGTCATTGGCGCCGAGCAGGTGTCGGGCGGCGGCTACGACGTCGTCTGGAAGAGTTCATCGACCCAGCATTATTCGGTGTGGAGCACGGACAGCAACGGCAACTTCCTGACCACGCTCGCCGCGGCCTCCGAAGTGCTCGGGTCCGATCCGTCTCTGAAAGCGCTGGAGCCGACGCTCCAGCAGGATCTCAACGGCGACGGCACGATTGGCGTGCCTGTCGCCAGTGGCACCACGATCGAGACGTTCGGGTCGACCAGCGTGGTCCTATCCGGCGACAACTACCACCTGAACAGCATATCGAGCGGCACCGGACCTGTCCTGAAATACGCGGGGTCTGCGGTGGTCGCGGCGAATTGGGGTGTATGGACGGTCATTGGGGCCGAGCAGGTGTCGGGCGGCGGCTACGACGTCGTCTGGAAGAGTTCATCGACCCAGCATTATTCGGTGTGGAGCACGGACGGCAACGGCAACTTCCTGACCACGCTCGCCGCGGCCTCCGAAATGCCGGGGACCGACCCGTCCCTGCAGGCGCTGGAGCCGACACTCCAGCAGGATCTCAACGGCGACGGCACGATTGGCGCCCCTGCCCTCAGTAGCACCACGATCGAGGCGCTCGGATCGACCAGCGTGGTCCTGTCCGGCGGCAACTACCACCTGAACAGCATCGCGACCGGCACCGGACCTGTGCTGAAATATGCGGGGTCTGCGGTGATCGCGGCGAATTGGGGGGTGTGGACGGTCATTGGGGCCGAGCAGGTGTCGGGCGGCGGCTACGACGTCGTCTGGAAGAGCTCATCGAACGCCCATTATTCCGTCTGGAGCACGGACGCCAACGGCAACTTCGTGACCACGCTGGCGGCGGCCCCGGAAGTGCTCGGGTCCGATCCGTCCCTGAAGGCGCTGGAGCCGATCCTCCATCAGGATCTCAATGGCGACGGCAGCGTCGGCGCTGCGCCGCTCGCGGGGGATGCGCTCGTGTTCAGGTTCGATGATACGTCACTGTCCAGCCCGCCGGAGCCGCCTGATCCGATGCCCGGCTGGGTTGGTGCGGAGGTCACGTCCGCGCCGTCGGTGCCCGCTGAGGCGGCGGCGAACCAGGATGCTCCCGTGCCGGTCAGCCCGGTTGACCTTCTCCACGACCTGCACGCCAGCGGTTTGCTGCTCGCCTGACGCCATTGCGGCCATCGTGTCCAGCCGGATCAGGCGATCTCGAACGAGTGCTTGAAATAGGCGATGGTCTCCTTCAGGCCGTCCTCGAGCGCGACCTTCGGCTCCCAGTTCAGGACAGCCTTCGCCTTGGTGAGGTCGGGCTGGCGCTGGCGCGGATCGTCCTGCGGCAGCGGCTTGAACTCCAGCTTGGAGCGTGAGCCGGTGAGCTTGATGACCTTCTCGGCGAGCTCGCGGATGGTGAACTCGGAATTGTTGCCGAGATTGATCGGGCCGGTGACGTCTTCCGCGCTCACCATCAACCGCAGGATGGCTTCGACGAGGTCATCGACATAGCAGAACGAACGGGTCTGACCGCCGTCGCCGAACACGGTGATCGGCTCGCCCTTGAGGGCCTGGACGATGAAGGACGACACCACGCGACCGTCATTTGGCTGCATGCGCGGGCCGTAAGTGTTGAAGATGCGCGCGACCTTGATCGGCAGGCCGTGCTGACGCCAATAGTCGAAGAACAGCGTCTCGGCGCAGCGCTTGCCCTCGTCGTAGCAGGAGCGGATGCCGATCGGGTTGACGTTGCCCCAGTAGTCCTCGGTCTGCGGATGGATCAGCGGATCGCCATAGACCTCGCTGGTGGAGGCCTGGAAGATGCGCGCCTTGAGCCGCTTGGCGAGCCCCAGCATGTTGATGGCGCCGTGCACCGAGGTCTTGGTGGTCTGCACGGGATCGCGCTGGTAGTGGATCGGAGAGGCCGGGCAGGCCAGGTTGAAGATCGCGTCGACCTCGATGTAGAGCGGGAAGGTGACGTCGTGCCGGACAGCCTCGAACAGCGGATTCGCGATCAGATGGGCAATGTTGCGCCGGCTGCCGGTGAAATAATTGTCCGCGGACACCACTTCGGCACCCGCATCGAGCAGCCGCTCGCAGAGATGCGATCCGATGAACCCGGCGCCTCCGGTCACGAGGATGCGGCTGTTCTTGTAGCTTTCAAACGGCATGATCGGTTCCAGATTGTTCGCAGCGGGAGCGGGCTGAGTGGTATCGGCAACGGCCGGACTCGCCAATAGCGAAATGGGTTTGGATCGAGGTAATTAAACACCGCTACTGTGCATGGGGTTGTTTTCGTGTTTTTTAGGCGGGTGCGTCGGACGCCCGGCCGATCAGTCTAGAACTCCCGCCGCTTCAGCCAGGCCCGCGCGCCCCAATGAGCAAAGCACCAGGCCGATCGGAGCAGGGACAGGTGTTCGACGTTGCGGTAGATCTGCCAGACCCATTTGGCCGAGCGCACCGGACGGCTGGAGACAGAGGAGCCCCTGACGCGGTAGCGCGCGAGATCCTCGTTGAGGCCGTAGGCGATGTGGCCGCGCTCGAGGATCGAGAGCCACAGGCAGAAATCGTCATAGCCCTCGTTCTTCATCGCAATGGGGCCGGCGATCTCGCGGTCGACCATCGCGGTCAGCGTCGCGATCGCGGTGTTCTTCAGGAGCTGCCCATAGCTGAGCGAGGCCGGCACCTCGATCAGCCGTCCGGTGACCGTGTTGGTCTCGTCGATGCGGCGGAAGGCGGTGTAGCTGAGCGCGGCCCGCTTCGCCTTCGCGAAGGCGAGCTGCCGCTCGAGCTTCTCGGGCAGCCACAGATCGTCGCTGTCGAGGAAGGCGAGATAGCGGCCCTGCGCCCGGTCGATCGCGGCCTGCCGCGCCAGCGCCGGCCCTCCATTCTTCGCCTGCCGGATCAGCTTGACGCGCGGATCGCGCTCGCCGATGTCAGCGATGATCTGCGGTGTCCTGTCGGTCGAGCAGTCGTCGGCGATCAGGAGCTCCCAATCGGCGAAGCTCTGGCTCTGCACGGAGCGGATGGTCTCCTCGATCAGGCCTTCGACGTTCCAGGATGGGGTGATGATCGAGACGAGCGGCATGACGGGTCCGTTCAATTCGCGCGGGCGGGCTCAGCGATCGCGGCGCGCAAGGAGGCCGCAAACGTGTCGAGCAGACCGGGATCGCTGATATAGAGCTCGCCCGGAAACGATCTGCGCCAGGCCGATTCGAAATAGGGCGCGCCCTTGGCTGGATCGAACGGCCCGGCGGAGAGCGCCTCGCGCAGCCGCGCGGGCACGTCCGCCAGCCGGTCGACCGCATGGACCAGCGGGCAGGAGCGGTAGAACGCATCGCCCATCACCACGACCGGCTTGCCGAGCAGCAAGGCCTCGGCGCCGGACTTGCTGTTGACGGAGATGACCGCATCGGCGCGGTTGAGCACTGTGTAATTGTTGGTCTGCGGCGGCAGCAGCACGAGATTGTCGAAGCGGCGCGCCAGCTCGAACAGGCGATCGGCCGAGATCGCGCCGATCTGGGCAGGGTGTTCCTTCACCACCAGCACATGCGAGTCCGGGATCGTCCGCAGCAGGAAGTCGACGGTTGCGACCTGGTCGAGATAGTCGGGCGAGCGCAGCGTCAGCGCCATGTCGGCCGGAACGTGGAACGGATAGTAGACGAAGGGGACCTCGGGGATCGGCTTGTAGAGCCTGCGCAGACGCGTCGCATTGAGCGCCATCGCCGCGTGGACGCGGGCGTGGCGCAGATTGTGCCCGAACTCCTGATGTTTGCCGAGCGCGAACTGGTCCCACAGTTTCTCGGTGAGGCGGCGGGCGTTGCGCAGGTTCACGACCTTCTTGAAGGCCGCCGAATAATGATGCTGGTCCTTCTTGGGGATGACGATCGCCCGCTGCGTCAGCGTGTCGTCGAGATAGGCACGTACCTCCGGCGACACGGCGTCCGCCGGCGTCGGCATCACGTCGGGCGCGCCGAGAGTGTCGGGCGTGAAGTACATGCGGCCGCGAAAGAACGAAGGCTCGATGAACCAGTTGCGGATGCTGCGGCGCCTGGCGGCGTAGAAGCTCGCGATCACCGAGAGAAAGCCGCCGAGCTCCTGCACCAGTTCGGGGCGCTTGCCTTGCTTTTCCAGGCGGTCGAGCACCGTCTCCATGGCGTTGGCGTAGATCATGAACCGTCGTCGCAGCGCTGCGGTGTCGCGGATGCCGAAGGTGAAGCGCTCATGGCTGAACAGGAAATTGGTCCCGTCGAGCCCGTAGGCGACGACGCGTGCGTCGAACGCGCCGCGGTCGTCGGGCGAGGGGCCGCCCTTGAGGCCCTCGCGGTACATGTTCGTGACCGGCACGCCCTCGGCCGCCGACATCTCGGCGCTGCGATCGTCGAAGGCGAGCAATTCGACGTCATCGCCGGCCGCGCGCAGCCGTTGCGCGACCGGAATCCAGAACCGGGTCTGGTATTCGGCAAGCGTGGTGATGAGAATGGTTCTTGCGGATGTGGCCATGGGTCTATCGGGCGGGTTCGATGGCAATGCTCGCGAGCGGCAAGCCCGTCGTCGCGCAATGTGCTCGTTCCGCGGTGAATTGCGACGGGCTCGCGCGGTCATGAGTTGCGATACGCTGCAGCAGGCTCCTGACGAAGACCGGCTCGATCCGCTTGTCGCGCCGGGCGGGGTTGAACCGGCTGCGCAGCCGTTCCGTGACGGCCGATCCGAGCGCGGCGCTGGCGGCGCCCTTGACGATCTGGCCGACACTCGGCTTGTCGCGCGTGCCCTTCACGGTCGCCAGCAGCGACACGTATGGCCGGCGCGAAGTCGCCGCGCGAGTCAGGACGTCAGCGACGCGTTCGGCGGCCTGGCCGTCGTTGAGATGGAAGAAGGCCTCGATATCGGCGGCATGGACGCGGGCGAAATCGAAGGTCTCGGTCTCGCGCTCGATGTGATCGATCGCGCCAAGCAGTTCGTCGAACGAGGCGACCGGCCGGCTCACGCGCGCGGGCAGCGCGGCGTGTCCCGCGGTGGTCGGCGTGTTCAGATATTCGAGTTGGAGCGGAAGCTTTCCCAGCAGGACCGATTCGACGGCCGTACCGCAGTTGAGATGAACGACGGCGGCCGCATTGCGGATGCGGTCGAGCACGCTGCCGGTGCCGTCGATCACCACGTTGGCGTGACGCGAGAGTGCGTCGCGATAGACGCCCTCGCTCTCGAACGGATGCGGACGCACGAGAATGTTGCGGTCGGGCCGCGCCGCGGCGAGCCGATCGATCTCGGCGAGATAATTCGCGAAGACCTGCTTCAGGTCCGCGATGAAGCGATCGACATAGGCACCGTCCCAGCCGGCCCGCACCATCGCTTCGCGCTCGCCGCCCGGCTTGCCGGTGAAGCGCGAATTGACCAGCGGGAAGTTGGCGTTGACGAGCAGGTAGCCGCGCGGCTCGCCATCGAGCAGCGGGCGCCAGCGCGGCGCCGCAAAGTCGAAGCGCGGACATCCGGTAAGGTGGAGCTGCTCCGGCTTCATGGTTCCGGCCGCGCGAAAGGCGTCGTGGAGCCGGCTGCCCCAGAAGAAATAGCCCGAGAGGATCTCCGCGTAGCCGCTGCCCTTGATGTGGGCGGCCATTGCCGGCGGCGAGTTGCCGCCCTTCTCGGCGAGCACGCCGCCTTCGGTGTCGAGGACGTAGAGCGCGAGGCCGGCCCTGGCAAAGCTGCGCATCAGGTCGAGATTGACCGGGCGCGCGTAGTTGACGACCAGCGCATCGAGTCCGAGCCGCGGGACGTCGACGGCCTGCTCGTACATCGGCACCAGCACGACGGAGACGCCGCGCCGCGCGAGCTGATAACCGAGCATGACCGCCCCCGGCAGGTCACGCTTGGGGTGATCGACCACCAGGCCTATGCGCAAGATGTGGGCTCCCGGCAGGTCCGGCTCACAGGCGCATCGCGGCGCGCTCGACGTCCGTCAGGGCTCCGCTCGCCCGGAAACGGGGGCGCGGTTCGGGATAGATGCGCGGCTGCTGAATGTATGTCGCAGTGTAGAGGAGGCGACTGTGGTCGGACTGGATCCGGCTTCCCATGTGCAGGCAGCGGGCCGTGTTGACGATGAACGACGACAGGCGCGGCGCAACCATCTCCTTGACCGCATCGGGTCCCGTCTTCGCGAACACCTGCGCATCGCTCATGTGGCTCTTCAACGTGTTGCGGAACGGCCTGGAAGGGCCTGCCGGAATGAACGTGAACGGACCGTCGGCGGTGTCGCGAACGTCGGTGAGATAGATGAAGAGCTTGCAGACGCGCTTATCGTCGTGATCGAGATGCCAGAGCTGGGAATAGCTCAGCGCCTGGTTCGGGGTCGGCTGGGACAGCGTCAGCAGCACGTCGGAGAGCTGCGGCAGGTCATGCATGAAATCGCCGATGATGCGCAGTGCCGCCGGCTGCAGCGCATAGCGCACGAAGGGATGGTCGGTCGCGAATGCACCGTTGACGAGATCCTCGTCCAGGAGGCTCACCCAGAAGGACTTGTGACCGAGCTGCTGCTTGTCCGAGAGCTCGTTGAGCCGGCTCACCTTGTTGTCCGCGACCGCCGCAACGGCTTCCGCAAGGCCGCGGTCCATCAGCGTGGATACGTCGACGTAGCCGTCCCGGTCGAGCTTCCGGCTCGCCTCGCTCCATTCCGCCTTCGAAGGAAGCTGATTGAGCAGCCCGACCCGCTTCGCCCGTGCGCCCGGTTGCAGAGTCGTCAGGGCCGCCTTGGTGACCCAGCCGAGATCGGTCCGGTTGATGTGCCACAACAGGCGACGAAACTGGTTGATCTTCTGCTTCTTCGGGGCGGGCCGATCGGGCGTCGCTTCGATGGTTGTCATGTGGGCTCCCAGCAATACAAAAAACCATCATTGTGGATCGTCGGCGCGAACGGCATCCGCTCGCGCGCCAGGATGCGGACGCGGCCCTGTCGCTCGTAGTCGTCCAGGGTCGAGAAGAGCTGCGTCTGGTAATCGACCGAGCGAATGTAGAGGAAGCTGACGATGTCTCGCGGATTGGAGAGATTCAGCAACTCCGTCGTCGGCTCGATGTTGATGACCCGCTTCGGCCTCGCCGCGATGATGTTGTCCACCACCTTGCGCACGTCGTAGGGGATCTGCTCGATGCAGAAATAGGTGAAGACGACCTTGTCCCTGATGGCGGCATAGCTTGGATCGTTGCCGTCGGTCAGGTCTATCCTGTCGAACGAAATCCGGTCCGACAGGCCATAATGCGCGGCGATCTCGCGGCCCGCCGCGACGCCGTTCGGCGCAATGTCGAACCCACGCAGCGTCCATTCGGGATGATTGAGGTGCAGCGCCAGCAGATTGTAGCCGTAGCCTGCGCCGAGCTCGACGATCTCCGTGACGCCACCGGCGTGCCGTGCCAGCAGTTCGCCGAGCGCCTTGGCACGATAGCGGTAGTAGTCGTCGGCCGCGATCCTGCAAATCCGGTTGTCGACCTTGCGCAGACCCAGCTCGGGATTCCTCGGGATCAGGAATTCGCCGACGCTCGTGGCCGTCGTCCAGGTCTTGGCCGACAGCATCCGCTGCCAATGCGAAAGATTGTACTCGGAATTGACGACGTCGGCGGTGCGCTTCACGCGACGCAGCGCGAGCCGTCCGATGCTCCTCGCCGCATCGAGCGCGTAGGTCGCCACCCTGTCCGGCAACGAGGCCGGAGCGAAATCTGCGATAATAGCGTTGCGGACTGTCGCGTGAGTGTTCATTCAAGTGCTTCTGGATGTAAGTCCCATCAGTTGCCCGACCGCTGGAAATACAGTCCGATGCCGCTTCTCGAGCACCAGAAAGTATTGAAGCACCCAAGTCACCAGACAGAAAACCATGGAACCGAGCGCGAGCTTTAGCACGCTGTCGAACCGAATGTAACCTGCAATTGCTGCTAGAGAAATGCTGGCCAGCACCAGGATTGCAAGCTGAGTTCCGATCGCCTTCGCGAAGTGATAGCGGTCGAGTTCGAGTGCATTGCGCAATTCCCGAAGCTGCCAGGGCAGGACGGCGATACCGCCAATGACCTGGCCGAGAATCAGGGCGCGTTCCGCGAACAGATGCAACGTCGCGGCAGCGACTGCCGCCCAGATCAGGAGCTGTACGGCCATCAGCCTGTTGAGCCGGGCCTGCACCTCGGGCCGCGTCAGAAAGATCAAGCTGCCGATTGTCACGTATTGCGCGCAGATCGGAACCAGGAAGCTCACACCCATCCAGAACGCGTAGGGAGCAAGCAGAGGACCAATCCAGAGGTTCATGATCTCGGGCGAGAGGATTGCGCTCGCGGCAAGCGGCGGTACCACGAACATCGGCATCATGATGAGGCCGAGATCGCCGAGGCGCTGGAACGACGCCGCGCTGCCGCGCTCATCGAGGCGGCTGGCGACGGGAAGCAGGGCCGAGGTCAGAAGGCTGACGACGATCTTGGATATCCGCGACAATCGGACCAGCGCGTCGTAGGTCCCGACAGCCTTCGGACCGAACAGCAATCCGATCAGGAACGGCTGAAAGGGGCCGGAAACGCCGCCCATCAGCTTGCCTTGCAGCAGCAGCACGCAACGATGCAGGATATCCTGCCGGACGTCGGGGGTCCACGGCAGCAATCGCACGTGCTTGTGCCGCAGGGCGACGAAGGCGGCAATTCCAATGGCGGCGGCACGGGCCACCAGCGTGGCGAGATAGATGTAGGCGACCACTTCGAAGCCCGCCGCCGCCCACGAGGCCGCGAATGTCAGTCCGACATAGGCCGCCGTCGACGTGACCTCCGCAACGCGCAGGAGGTTGTAGCGCTCGAAGCCTTTGACGATGCCTTCCCACACCAGCGCCGGAACGAAGATCAGGTTCGCCAGGGCCGTGTAGTGCATGATCCGGGTGAACGCCTCCAGATGCGCGGCGTCAACCTTCATCACGATGACGAAAAGCGGCGTCGCGAGCCAGATGGTGGCGCTCAGGATCAGGGTGAGCGCGATGGAGACCACTCCCAGGAAAGCGATCTGGCGGCTGGCCTGCGTCCAATTGCGGTGCTCGCGCGCGCGCGCGACCACCTGGGTGGCGACCTCGGACAGACCGAGGTCCAGCACCGCCATCATGCCGCTGGGAAGCAGCAGGCGCGAGATGACGATGAGGCCGAACTCGGTCACCCCCCAGGTCCCGATGATCAGCGGAATGACCGCGAGGCCCAGCAAGGCGGACACGCCGAAGGCAAACGCCGAAATCACCGTGTTCTGGATCAGGCGCTTGATCATTTGTGGATTGTCACCAGGCGCTCAGGCCGCCATCGACGGCGATGTTCTGCCCGGTCACGTAGGATGCCGCGTCGGACACCAGGAACAGCATCGTTCCGACCATTTCGTCCGCGCGAGCCATGCGGCCGAGCGGGATACGGGCACCATAGCGCGCCTTGAAGGTCTCGTTCTGCCCGCTCTCCACCCCGCCGGGGGTGAGGGTATTGACGCGAACGCCCTTCGCCGCCCAGTAGGTGGCGAGGTGCTTGGTCAGGCCGATGACCCCGGCTTTGGACGCCGTGTAGACCGCGGGCGTGTTGATGGCGCGGCCGAGATATTCGGAGCCTTCGTAGATGCGCTGGTCGGGCGCCATCAGGCCGTAGATCGATGCGGTCTGCACGATGGCGCCGTAGCCGCGCTCGGCCATCCGGCCGCCGAACATCTGCGCGACGGTGAACATGCCGTCGAGATTGACCGACATGATCTCGCGCCAGGTGTCCTGCGAAAAAGTCTCGACGGGTGCAAAGAAGGCGTCCACGTCGCGGGTCTTGCTGGCGGCGTTGTTGAGCAGGATCGAGACCGGTCCGAGGTTCGCCTCGATCGCATCGGCAGCGTTGCGCACCGCGTCAGGACTGGTGATGTCGCAGCCGTAGCCTCTGGCGCGGACGGCATGGCGTGAGGCGATTTCGGCTGCCGCGGCATTGGTTGCGGCCTGATCGAGATCGACGATCGCGACGTTGGCGCCGAACTCGGCAAGCCCCTCGGCAAAGCGACGTCCGAGGATGCCGCACCCGCCGGTGACGACGGCAGTACGCCCGGTCAGATCGAACAGAGCCTTGAAGCTCGTGGTCATCGCTTGCGCCTCCTCAGGCCGGCAGTCGTTGGCGGAGCAACAGTTCCACCAATGCAAAATCGAGATCGGAATCGATGTCGATCGAACGCTCCTCCGGCATTTCGAACAGACGCGTGTCCGGATAGAACACCGCGGGCTGCTCCAGAAACGGCGCAACGCGCCAGACATAGATCGAGGCGTTCATGTCGAAGCAGCGCGGCGCATCCTGCCGGCGCGTGATCGGAGGATCGGCGGATTTGGAGAGGCCGACGCTGCCATCGGCGCGCTGCTCGACCAGGTTGAAATAGGGCGAGCGTCGCGCCGGCGCTCCGGTAATCACATTGCGCGCGCCGCTCTCGCGCAGCAGTGCAACGGCACCGGTGATGTCGGAGGCCAGCCTGAGCGGCGAGGTGACGTCGAGATCGACGAAGATCTCCGGCGTCTTGCCCGTCTGCGCGATGGCCTGCTCGAGACAGTGGCGGATCGCGGGCAGCTTCGGCGCGGTGTCGGTCGCCATCTCGTCCGGGCGCTTGACTGCAATATCGGCGCCGGCCTTCATCGCCGCGCCGAGCAGGGCGTCCGAATCGCTGCTGAAGGCGATCGCATCGAACAGGCCGGTCTCGCGTGCCTGCGCGATGCTCCACGCGAGCACCGGCTTGCCCAGGAGATCGCGCGCGTTCTTGCCGACGACCCCTTTCGAGCCGCCTCGCGCGCAGATGGTGCAGATGAGACTCACGGCGATACCCAGGTCTTGGTGCGCAGCGCGCGCTCGCTGGCGTCGATCAGATGCATGACGCCGAGCGCCTCGGGCAGCGAACAGACCGGGCTGGCGCCATGCATCGCCGCGACATGCATGTCGCGATAGCTCTGATCGCGCTCGCTGGGGATCTGCGTTGCCTTGCCGTTGACCGTGAGACGGCTGCCGACGAGATCGGCCTCGATGGTGTCGTCGTCGACATTGACGCGAATGCGGCGGATGCCCTGGCGGTCGAGATAGTCCATGTGGACGTGCACCGATGGCGCCCGCTGCATATCGAGCAGCAGGTCGAGGTGGTCGTCGACGTCGATGTCGCGAGCGCCGGAGGCGCCGCCGAGCGCCGCGACGCGATGCCATGGGCCGAACAGCCACAAAAGATAGTCCAGTTCATGGCTGAGATCCCGCAGCACGCCGCCCCCAGCATCGGCCGTGGCGGATGCGGTCGCACGGTGATCGCGGCCGGGCCGCCAGTCCCTGATGTCCTGGCCGACATAGGCGCCGACCGTGATCACCTCGCGCCCGCGCAGCCTTTCGGCCAGCGCCGTCATCACGGGGTGAAAGCGCAGGTTGTATCCGACGCTGACATGGAACGGATATTTCGGGGGCGGTGCCGGTGTCGCGAAGAGCGGCTTTTCGACCAGGACTTTGCCATGGAATCCGGTCTGCCCGAGCTCTTGCAGGTTGTCCGCATGGCGCGCCGTCTCGGTGGCGATCACCACGTAGTCCGGATGCGCCGCCGCGACGGCCTGCGCGATCGATCCGTAATCGCCGCCTTCGCGCCGGCTGACCGTCGCGACCCGAAGGCCGAGCTCGCGCAGGACACGCGCATGCCTTGCGCCAATCGAGCCGAGCCCTACCACGACGGCGGTTGTCGTGGTCACGTGAAGACCTCGTGAAACTCTGCGTGCGCCTGTTCGAAATCCTCTAGGCGGCCGATGTCGAGCCAGTATTCGCGAATGGGATAGACCGCGACGCGCCCCTTATCGGCGATCACGCGCTCCAGCACGGTCGGCATGTCGATGCTGATGCCCGGGGCGACATGGCGGAAGACGGAGCTTCCAACTACATAGATGCCGGCACTGACGAACCAGCTCTCGGTCGGCTTCTCGCGAATGGTCTGGAGAAAGCCCTCCGACGTGGAAACCACGCCATAGGGGACGTGCACCTTGTGCTCACGAACGGCCATCGTCGCTTCCGCCGGCGTTCCGTTGTGGAAGTCGAGAAGCGCTCCGTAGTTGATCGTGGTGAGGATGTCGCCGTTGGTGACGATCATCGGCAGATCCGGCGGCGTCGAAAACAGCCCGAGCGCACCGGCGGTACCGAGGCGTTCAGTCTCGTGCACGTACTGGATGTTGGCACCGAAGGCGGCGCCATCGGCGAAGTAGTCCTTGATCGTCTGGGCCTTGTAGTTGACCGAAATGAAGATGTTGCCGAAGCCCTGCTGCACGACGTTGCGGACGATGGTTTCGAGCAGCGGCCGGCCGCCGACATTGAGCATTGGCTTCGGCACCTCGCGCGTCAGCGCGCCCAGGCGCTCACCGAGGCCGCCGGCCATGATCAGCACAGGGTTCGGATAATGAGGCGGTTCGAGCAGCTCATCGAGCGTCTCCACCACGATGAGATGGCCGCCCTCGTCGACAAGCGGGAGCTGCTTGATCGATCTCTGCCGCATCAGCTGCAGGCGATCCTCGCGCGGCAGCGTCGCAGGGGCCGACACTGGCGTCCGGTTCATGACGTCGGTCGCAAGTCCGGTGAGGGGAATGCCGCGCAGCAGCCCGCGCCTGACGTCGCCGTCGGTGACCACACCGAGCAGGCGGTTCTGGTCGTCGAGCACCAGCGCAATCTGGATGCTACCGCTCTCGATCGCGGCAATGGCCTCGCCCACGGTCGCCTGGGTACCGACGACGGCTTTGCGCCAGGATTTCATGGCAATCTGCCTCGTATACGCCAGATATTTGGGGGCGGCCCACGGCTGAGCCTGCTATATCGCGGCTGCGAGAGGCGGCGTCAACCCCGCCAAGGGCCCTGGCGCGGACCTTGTTAATACACGTGTTTTCCGGTCAGGCACCGGCGGTTTGAAGTACCGCAGCCCGGTCGCTAGGATTGGCCTGTGCAGGGGAATCGCGATGGACGATCTGATCATCATCGGCGGCGGCGAGCATGCCTTCATGGTCTATGAGGCCGCTCTCCTGTCGGGCCAGTTCAACGTCGTCGGTTTCCTCGATCGGCAGCCGGGAGCACTGGGCGATGCGCGCTATCTCGGAACCGATGACGTTGCGCCGAACTATCCGGATGCCGCCTTCGTGGTCGGGATCGGAACGATGCAGGCGGGGCCCGCGCGCCGGCAGATGATCGGCCGGCTGCAGCTCAAGCGCTGGGCGTCGGTGATTCATCCGCGCGCGTTCGTCTCGCCGTCGGCGACGATCGGTGCGGGCAGCGTCATCATGCCGGGTGCGATCGTCAATGCACGAAGCATGATCGGCCATCACTGCATCATCAATTCCGGCGCGGTCGTCGAGCACGACGTGCGCGTCGGGCACTGCACGCATCTGTCTCCCGGAACCGTGGTCGGCGGCGGTGCAGAGATCGGCGACAATTGCTTCGTGGGGCTCGGCAGCCGTGTCCGCGATCACATTTCCATCGGCAACGATACGCTGGTGGCGATGGGCTCCGTCGTCACGGGGTCATGGCCGCCGGGGTCCGTGCTGCGCGGGGTTCCTGCAAAGCCTCGTCGCTAAACCGGATCGTCAGGCTCGAGCGCCCGCGGCGCCGCCGTTCCGACCAAGGACCAATAATCGATCGGCGGCCGCCCGGCGCCCGGCCGCTTGGCCGTGATATCGGCCGGGCCGATGATCTCGCCGGCTCTCAGCGCGCGCGCCGCCACGATGCTCTTGCGCGCCACCGGGACGTTCCTGATCTCGGATTCCTTCGGCGTCTTCACGCCGTCGCCGAGCGCGGCCTCGACATTGCGGATGGCGCCGACCATGCGCTTGAAATCGTCCGGCTCGAGTGAGGCCGCGTGGTCGGGACCGGACGCATTGCGATCCAGCGTCAGGTGCTTCTCGACGATGGCCGCGCCGAGCGCGACCGCGGCGACCGAGATCTCGAACCCGTCGGTGTGATCGGAATAACCGACCGGAAGCTGGAACGCCGATCGCATCGTCGCCATCGCGGCGAGGTTCACGTCGGCGACGGGGCAGGGATATTCGGTCGTGCAATGGAGCAGGCTGACGTGCCGCGCCAGCGCAGCGCGTGCCGCCGGATCGCGCCACGCAGCGCGGAACGAGGCGACGCCTGCGGGATCGTTGCGCTGTGCATAGCCATGGGCCAACACGCCGAGCGCTTCCTCGACCTCGCCGAGCGTCGCCATGCCCGTCGACAGGATCAGCATGGCGCCGGCCCTCGCCGCTGCATGCAGCAGCGGCGCATTGGTGAGATCGCCCGAACCGATCTTGATCCGCGGCAGTTTCAGCGACAGGAGGAAGCCGAGCGAGGCATCGTCGAATGGCGTCGACAGGAATTCGATGCCGCGCTCCCTTGCGTGCGCGATCAGCGTATGATGCGCAGCCTGCGGCAGTTCGAGACGCTCCAGCATGGCCAGCTGGCTCTCGCCGGCGTCGGTGGTGCGCTGCTGATAGTCTGCCTTCTTCGCCGCGCCGCCCGCCAATGCCTTCGCATTGAAGGTCTGGAACTTGACGATGTCGGCGCCGGCATCGGCTGCCGCATCGACCAGGGCCAGCGCCTTTTCCAGGCTGCCGTCGTGATTGACGCCGGCTTCCGCGATGATCAGCGTGTGCGTCGTCATGGCCGCGCTCCGCTTGCGGGACGTTCATAAAAGCCCTTGGCCAGAAGCTGCCTGAAATCGGGGATGTCGGCGACAATGTCGGCAAATCGCCGGCTGGATTCGCCGTCGCCGTAGGGGTTGACGGTGGCTTGGCGGCCGCGCTGGAGTCCCGCCGAGATGGCGGCGGCAATCGCGCCACGTTCGGGCGCCGCATGAAACACCGAGGCCGCGCGCTCGCGACCCTTCTGACGGTCGCCGATATCCACCGTGGGAACACCGAAGGAGGGAGCTTCGAGCACGCCGCTCGAGGAATTTCCGATCACCACGTCCGCATGGCTCATCAGGCTGAGATAGCGAAGCTGCCCGAGCGAGGCGACCGCGATCGTGTTCGGCCGGCCGGTCGCGAAGGTCTTGGTCCGCTCGTTCAGCGCGCGCCCCTCGGCATCGGCATTCGCGAGCGTGAAGATGAGCCGGAAGGCGGGATCGAGAGTCGACAGTGCCGCGAACAATTCGTCGAGCTCGGCCACCGAACGCCCGGATTCGACCGTGACGGGGTGAAACGTGATGAGCGCATTGCGTTCGCCGAGCGGCATCCCGAGGGCGCGGCCGATGTCGTCGCGGTTCATCAGATCGAGATGCTTGATGGCGTCGATGCCGACCGAGCCGATGGTGTGAATGCGGGAGGGATGCTCGCCAAGCTGGATCAACCGTTGCGTCGAGCCCTGATTGCTGGTGAAATGCAGATGCGACATCTTGCTGATGGCGTGGCGCGTGGATTCGTCGACCGCGCCTTCGGTGACGTCTCCGCCGAACAGATGCGCCATCGGCAGTCGCATGAACATCGCGGCCTGCGCGGCCGCGAACATCTCGAACCGGTCTCCGAGCACGACCACGAGATCTGGTTGCAACCGCGTGAAGGCGTCGGCAAAGCCGATCACGCCGAGTCCGACCGATTTGGCGACGCCGGCGCCGGTGTCGCTGCTCAGCAGCGTCTCGATGCGCTCGTCGACCTCAAACCCCTGCTCGCGGATGTCGTTGAAGGTGTAGCCGAACTCCGGCGCGAGATGCATGCCGGTTGCGACGAGCTGAAGCGTCAGGCCGGGCGTCTGCCGGATTGCGCGCATCGGCCAGACCAGCAGGCCGAAATCGGCCCGGCCGCCGGTGACGAAGCAGATCTTGCGCGCGCCACTACTCATCGCGGGGCCTGATGCTGGCACTGCTGGGCAGGTTGATCAGCCGGCGTTCGATGGACTCCGCAGCGGAGAGATCGCCGCGCGGGCTTTGCGCGAACATCGGCAAGCGGTGCATCAAGGTCCAGGCCGGGCGCGCACCAAAACCGGCATCGTTCAGCGCGGCCAGCACGTCGTCGCGCCGTTCGGCATGCGCCTCGTCGAGCAGGATCGCATTCAGCCAGTAGTTGCTCGTGGTGTCCTTCGGCTCCCGCGAGAAGTATACCCCCGGAACATGCGCGAACGCGCGATCATAGGCGGCCGCCAGTCGGCGCTTGCTTGCCAGGAAGCCGTCGAGCTGCTCGAGCTGGGCGCAACCAAGCGCCGCGTTCAAGTTCGGCAGACGATAGTTGAAGCCGATCTCGTCGTGGATGAAGGCCCATTTGTGCGGCAATTTTGCCGTCGTCGTCAGGTGCTTGGCGCGGCGCCCCAGCTCCTCGTCATTGGTCAGTATGGCGCCGCCGCCGCCTGTGGTGACGATCTTGTTGCCGTTGAAGCTGAGTGCTGCAAGGCGCGCCTGCGATCCGACCGCGCGACCTTTGTAGGTCGATCCCAGCGATTCCGCCGCGTCTTCAACCAGTGCGATGTTCCAATCGTCTGCAATTGCGGCGATCGCGTCCAAATCGACGGGGTGGCCGAAGGTGTGCATCGGGGCGATCGCCGCGATGCGGCGGCCGGTCTCGCGGTTGATGGTGCCGGTCGCAGTCTTCCGCGCGATCGCATCGAGGCGCGCCGCGAGTGCGCGCGCATCCATGCCGAGCGTTTCGAGCGAGCTGTCGACGAAATGCGGCGTCGCGCCGCAATAGGCGATCGCATTCGTCGTCGCGATGAAGGTCAGCGCCGGCGAGATGACCTCGTCGCCGGGCTCGACGCCGGCGAGCCTGAAGCAGGCATGCAGGGCGGCCGTACCATTGACGACGGCGACCGCGCGTTTGGCGCCGGTGACCTTCTCCAGCATGCGCTCAAACCGATCGACAAAGGGGCCGACCGAGGAGACGAAGGTGCTCTTGATGCACTCTTCGAGGTAGGCGATCTCGTTTCCGGCGAACACCGGTTCGTGCAGCCCGAGGATGCCGTTCGGCGTTCCCACCGCGTGCCGAACGGCGTCGACGATCGTCTCTGGATTGAAGTCTGACCGGGTCACGACATTGTCCACCATCGCCTCAGACATTGTACACGTCGGCCTTGTAGCGGTTGAGGTTTGCAGGATTGGTGAACCAGTTGACAGTCTCGACCATGCCGCGACGCATGCCCTCGACACCGCCGAATTCGGGGCTCCAGCCGAGCTGCTGGCGTGCCTTGGAATTGTCGGCCCAGAGCCGCTCGACCTCGCTGTTGGCGGGGCGCAGGCGCGCCTCGTCGGTCTCGATTTCGATCGTGGTCTCCATGACGTCGGCGATCATCTCGACGGTCGCGCCGACCGAGATCTCGAAGCCGCTGCCGAGATTGATGGTCTGGCCGACGCATTGCTCGGCCGGCGCGGTGAGGCCTGCGATCAGGCCGCGCGCGGTGTCGGTGACGAAGGAGAAGTCGCGCGTCGGACTGACGGCGCCGAGACGGATCTTGCGCTTGCCGGTCGCGATCTGGCTGATGATGGTCGGGATCACCGCGCGCGCCGACTGCCGCGGGCCGAACGTGTTGAACGGGCGGATCACGACGACCGGCATGTCGAACGAGGCGTGGAACGACAGCGCCATCTGGTCGGATGCGATCTTCGAGGCCGAGTAGGGCGATTGGCCAACCAGCGGATGGTTCTCCTTGATCGGGACAATCTGCGCCGTGCCGTAGACCTCGCTGGTCGATGTCTGCACGAAGCGCCGTACGCCAGCCATGCGCGCCGCCTGGAGCACGTTCACGGTGCCCTTCACGTTGGTGTCGACATAGGAGTCGGGCGCGACATAGGAGAAGGGGATCGCGATCAGCGCCGCCAGGTGCAGCACGTCGGTGCAGCCGCTTGCTGCCGCGATCATGAAATGCGGATCGCGGATGTCGCCGGCGACCACCTCCACGGACTTCATGATGTCGGCGGGAACCGTGTCCAGCCAGCCCCAGGAATTGAAGGAGTTGTAGTAGACGATCGCCTTGACGCGGGCCCCGGCCTTCACCAGCTCCTCGACGACGTGCGAACCGATGAAGCCGTCGCTGCCGGTAACGAGGACGCGGGCGTCCCTTAGATCTGCCATGCCGGACCCCAGAAGGCGATTAAGCCAGTGTTCGCAACGAGATGGCGCTATAGCACACTGGCGGTTGCGCGCAACAGAGCAGCGCCAGATAGCTGCCAAATGCCCGGGGATGCAGCAGTTTTTGTGACGCGCGCCGAGGCCTAGCCGACCGGGATGAGGCGCTGTCTCACGAAGCTCTCCAGATTGCCGCCTTCGAACAAATGGCCGGGGAGGCCGGCCGCACGGGCGGCCTCGATGTCGCTCGGCTTGTCGCCGATCACCATGCTGCGCGTCATGTCGACCGGAAAGCGCTGCGCGAGATCGGCGATCATGCCCGGTGCGGGCTTGCGCCGGTCGCTCGTGCGGCAATAGCGCGCCACGGTTCCGTCGGGGTGATCGGGGCAATATTCGAATGCGTCGACATGCGCTCCGATCAGCGCCATCTGGCCCGCCATCCAGCGGTGCAGCGCGACCACGTGATGCTCCTCGTAATAGCCGCGTGCGACGCCGGATTGATTGGTGATGACGAAGGCAAAATAGCCGGCATCGTTCACGGCCTTCACGGCCTCGCGTGCGCCCTCGATCCATTCGAGCTTGTGCGACTCGAAAGTGTATCCTGAATCATGGTTGAGCACGCCGTCCCGATCGAAAAACACGGCCGGCCGCCGCAGCTTGTCCCGCAATTCGCGGTCGGCGCGCGCAAAGTCGTCGGGAATGCCGATGTCGATGAAGTAACCGCGATAGGCCGTGCCGCGCAGGGCGCCGGACTTGGCCAGGCCAGGGAAGACGTCCTGCTCGAGCGAGGCGGGAAGCTTTGTGATGTCGGCAAGAACGGACTTGTCGATGACGTAGATGCCGGCATTGACCGGTCCCGTGGCACCCGCACCCGGGGCGATGAAGTCACGGACCATGTCACCGTCGAGGACGACGCGCCCGTAGCGATCCCCGACCACGCCGTCACGCAATGCCATGTGGACACGCCCGCCTTGCGCGCGAGCGATCAGGTCGAGCAGGTTGAAGTCGAACAGCGAATCTCCGTTGAGCAGCAGGAAACGATCGTGCAGCAGATCGCGCGCGTTCACGAGCGCGCCGCCGGTGCCGAGCGGCTCGAGCTCGCGTGACACGATTATTCGCGCGCCCTCCCTCGCGGCCTCGGCGTAGTGCGTCTCGACGATCTCCGCCTTGTGGCCCGCAAGCAGGAGAATCTCATCGAACACGCCGTAGCGCACGAGCTCGTCGAGCAGCGTGTCGAGAAACGGCCGCCCGCCGACCTCGAGCATCGGCTTCGGCACGGTCTTGGTGCGTTCGCCGAGGCGGGTGCCGAGTCCCCCGACGAGGACGACAGCCTGCCTCAACATGAAGGCTCTCCCCCTCGGAACCTCAGTCGAAGGTGTGCAGCAAGTGTCTGTCTCAAGGTTCTGGCTTCTCGTTGGATTGAGCTGTGGCGGCCGGATCTTCGCCCAGCGTCGGTCGATCTTGGATAAGGCCTGGAGGACGCAACACCGAGAGACAAAGACCCCGCACCAACGCCTGTCAATGGCGTGCTGCTCGCCGCGACGGGAACTGTCGTGCGCTCTGTTTACGCGTAGCGACGCCCGGAAGCAACGAGCAAGGGAGACGTCGTGGAGCCTCTTGTTGAATGAAGCGGCCGGCGGAGGGCAGCGGGCCGTCATGCGATGATCGTTGATCGAGAGCCTTTTGCTATGGGCCGATTGATCAACCATAGATAGCTCAGTATGATGATGATTGGTTCCCCAGACATGTTGTGGGGGGTGCCGGGGACAAGAATCACATGCCGATGGCCGAGCGTACGCCGCGAGCTCCACTGCAGCTCGCGAGATGGTTCCATGTTGCTGCCATAGCAGTGCGGACACATTGGGTACTTTCGCTCGTGATCGGGGCGATCCTGTTGGCTGCTCTTGGTTCCCTTGCCGTCGGGCGGAAGGTGGAATCCTGGACCGCGACCTCGACGATCGCGATTGGTACAGTGCCCACTCTTGACGGGATTCGCGGGCTCGCTGGGGCGGCGGTTGAACCCCTGGAGAGTACCCGTGACCTGGTGACGCGAATCGGAGCGGTCCAATTTCAAAACACTGTTCTGGCCGATGCTCGCAAGGCGCTTCCCGATTCGCGAGGGGCGTTCGCCGGAGCTTCGTTGCGCGGGGTCGTTGTTGGCGATTCGTCGATCCGTCTGGAGGCGAGTTCCGCGTCGAAGGAGGAGGCGTTGACCCTGCTTCGACAGGCTGTCTCTGCGATCCAGGCAGTACACCAGAGATTGTTCGAGCCGAGAATGGAGTTGTTGCATTCGGTGCTCGCGCGCCTGCAGGACGCGAAAGTGCTGCTCGACGATGCGTTGAAGAAGAGCAAGACGGACTTCACGCCGGCTCGGCCGGACGGGATTGCCACCGGGCCTGCCTTCGTGGAGAGCCCAGGGACTTCCGTGGAAATGATGCTCAACGTCGATACGCGCATCGCTCTACTGGCTTATCTCGAACGCACTGCGAGGATGACGGGTCCACAGGATGGCTCGTCTCCCGTCGTGGAAGGGCCGAGGGAAATCAATCTCGTGCAAAGAGCCATCCTCGCGGGCTTGGGCATCCTTTTTTTCGTCAGCCTGTTGACTTTCTTCCTGAGGCGGCCGGCCCGTCTCGGCTAGGACTTCGGCAATGACCCTTCTGGCTGGAGTCTCCGTACTACTCTTCATCGGCTGGCTGGGACTGTTCAGGTCGACGATCTTCGTTTGTCTTGCGTTCCTTTTGTTTACCTTCGCATGGCGGACGATTTCGTCGCTCTATATCGATCTCTCGGGGCCCGTGTTCTCGTCCCAGTTTCAGATGTTCCTTGGACCCGGCGTCATGACGGTGTTCCAGTCGATTGCGTATTTTCTGACGCTTCTTCCCTTCCTCTGGGTCTTCAATTCGAGGGCGCTCCATGAGTGGGCGCGGTCGGCTCCAACTCCCGGACTACCTGCGACCCAGTCTCAACTGACCCTTTCGGACGTCACGTTCTACGCATCCATCCTCTTCTTGATCTTGCTCTTCGGTGCCCTGATTCAGGGAGGTGTCATTCCGCTATTTGCCAAGATCGAGCGATGGACCTTCAACGAACAGGCCAATTTCCTGCATCGCCTGGTGATCGAGCGAGGCGACATGCTCTGCTTCTGGTGGGGGACCATGTTCGTCGCCGAGCGATTGCGGCGCCAGCGCTACGATTACCGCTTTGTGAGTCTGCTGGCCGTCCTCATCTTTTACATGTTTCTCGTCGGCGGGCGCTTCTCGCCTTTCTACCGATCCTGTGCGTTCTTTATCATACCGTTTTCCGCGGTGTTGCTCGTTCAGGCGCGAGATATCGGAAGCGCGAGCCTGTTCAGCCTGATGCCCCGGATTGCCGACCGCCGCATCGTGCTGGCCGGTGTCGGCGGCATTGCGCTGACGGCCGCGATGATTGCATTCGCGCTCTATTGGAATTTGACGAGGGTCCGAGGGTACGAAGGTCAGGCTGCGCTCGACACTTTCATCGAGCGCGTTCTGGTGCAGCCGTCGGAAATAGGATGGGCGTCCTATCAGCGCGTTCTGGTCAACGGAGACTGGGACGCGCGCCACGCCTTCGATTTTCTGTTCGAGCGCCCCATCGTGGCGGGACGAAACACGACCCCGCAGTTCCTGATGTCCGAGACCATCGGTGAGCCGCGGACGACGGAACACGTTACAGGCGGTTTTCAGTTCGCAGGCGGGTTTCCCGAAATTTTCTTCGAGCTGTTTGGTCCCGATTTCGGCTGGATATTTCTGCTGGGAGCCGGTTGGCTCACAGCGCTCCTCTCCGCTCTCATGATCCGGTCGATCGTCGCCGAACGATATCTGACGGCAGCTCTATCTTTCTACGTGCTGTACGGCATCTACGTGATGTACATCGGCGGCATGCTGAACTTTGTCGCGACGCCGACATATTGGGTGAAGATTGCTGCGTTGTTCGCGGCAATCATCATGGAGGAACGGGCGCAGAGGTCTGGCCGGCCCATTCTCCCGTGGGTGCTGACCGACAGGCCTCTTCGGTTTCGCCGTTCCGCGGTGTGACGTCCGAGAGCCGATGATTCGGCTGTTCAGGCAGTGCAGATCGGAAAGGGTGTCGAGCGGCTATCCACCCGCCGCACTCCGTCGGCGCAACGAGGAGACCGTCACGACGGAAATCTGCGCATTCAACTGCTTCCAGCGCCGCTACCAGACGCTCCGTCCGCCGTCCATCACCAGGTTCTGCCCCGTCATGTAGCTGGAGGCATCGGAGCAGAGGAACTGCACCGCAGCGCGGTATTCGTCGACCTCGGCCATGCGGCCCATCGGGATCAGGCGCGTCAGTCGCTCGACGAAAGCCGGGTCCTGGTTGTTGAAGACGCCGCCCGGCGAGATCGCGTTGACGCGGACGCCGTGGTCCGCCCAATAGGTCGCCAGATATTTCGTCAGCCCGATCAGGCCGTGCTTGATCACCGAGTAAGTCACCGGTTTCACCGGTTGCTCTTCTTCGCGTGAAACCTGTGGCTGGCGGTAGATCCGCTGGTCCGGCGCGATCACGCCGAGATCGGAGGCGATGTTGAGGATCACGCCGCGGCCACGTTTGGCCATCTCACCGCCGAACACCTGCGCGCACAGCATCGCGCCGGTCAGGCCCACGGCGATCTCGGTCTGCCATTGCGGCACCGGGAATGCTTCGAAACGGGACGAATGCATTACGCCGGGTGCGGAGGTCACCTTGGGGTCGATCGCCGCGTTGTTGACGAGGATGTCGATTGAGACGCCGCGGCCGGAAAGTTGCTCGTTTGCAGCCCGCACCGAATCGAGTGAGGTGACGTCGATCGCCAGCGCGATCAGGTCGGCGGACGGCGCGCTCTGCCTGAGCGCGGCAACGGCTGCTTCGGCCTGCGCAAGTCCGACGTCGGTGACGACGACGCGCGCGCCCGCCTCCGAAAGCGCGGCGACATGCTGCCGCCCGAGCAGGCCGCCGGCGCCGGTCACGAGAGCGGTGTGGCCGGTCAGATCATGGCGTGAGGACGGGCTTGCCATCGGGAGGCTCCTGTTCGGCTAACGCAGCTGACCGCCGTCGGCGACCATGATGCTGCCGGTGATGAATGCCGCACGGGACGAGACGAGAAAGGTAACGAGGTCGGCGACCTCCTCCGGCCTGCCCAGCCGGCGCAGCGCCACCTCGCGCGCAAGCATCTCCTCGACCGCAGCACTGTTTTCCGCGAGCTTGCGCGCCCAGGTGCCGTTCGGGGCCAGGATGTTGCCCGGTGCAACCGCGTTGATGCGTATGCCTTCGAGCGCCAGGGGGCGGGCCAGGCCACGCACGGTCGCATTCAGCGCGGCTTTCGCGGCGTGGTAGGTGACGGGCGCGCCGAGCGCCGCCATGCCGGCGATCGAAGAGATGCAGACGATGGCGCGGTCGCCGCTGCCGCGCGCCATCAGCGGCCGGGCCGCCTCGATCATGTTGGTCGTGGCGAAGAGATTGAGGTCCATCACCCGCGACCACTCCGCGGCGGTTTCTTTCCCAGGAGGTACGGAAGCGCCGCTGCCGACGTTGCAGACGAGAATGTCGAGGCGCCCCCACTGCCGTTCGACCTGCTGCACCAGCGCCGTGGCGGCAGCCGGATCGGTGACATCGGCCACGTGTACCGACGTGCCGCCGCCGACCGCGATCCGCGCGCCTTCGAGCGCGTCGGCGCCGCGCGCGGCCATCGCCACCTTGGCACCTTCCGCGGTGAGCGCCGTCGCGATCGCAAGCCCGATCCCGCGGCTGGCGCCGGTGACGAGAGCGACGCGATCATTCAGCTCGAGCTTCATCGCGCGGCATCCTCGATCCAGCGAACGGTCATGTCGCGATATTTCGCCAGCGCACCGGCGTGATCGCCGTCGCCGGCTCGCGCGGTCTGCAGAATGTACTGTCCCTTGTAGCCGGAGCGCTCGATCAGCCGGATCGTCTTCGCCAAATCGGCATCGCCGGTGCCGAGCGGCACGGTGGTGCCGCCCCGAACGCGGTCCTTGACATGGACGTTGAGAATGCGCGCTGCGTAAGCGTCGATCTCCTCGCTGCTGTCGTAGCCGAGCGAAGCGCTGTTGCCGCTGTCGTAGTTGATGCCGAAGACGTCCGCCGGAAATTCCTCGATGAACCGGGCGAGCTCGCGCGGCGGCAGATCGGATTCGAAGACGATCCTGACATTTCGTCTTGCAAGCGATTCCGCGCGCGCGAGCAGCACGCGCTTCAACGTATCGCTCTCGCTCCCGCGCTCGATCTTGCCGTTGTCGACCAGTGGGATCACCACGAACTCGATGCCGATGCGGCCAGAGGCGGCGATCAGGAGATCGAGGTCGGCGACGAGCGCGTCGCGCACCACGGCATCGACCTTCCAGAATGGTGCCTGCATGAAGCAATCGCCGGTCAGGCTCGGGATGCGCACGCCGTTCTCGCGCGACAGCGTCAGAATCTCCTGCTGTCCCGGCTCGGTGGTCAGCGGATTCTCGCGCAGCCTTTCCTGGTCGATGGTCCATTCCATCCGCGTCAGGCCGAGCGCCTTGGCGCGGGGAAATTCCTCGCGCCATTCATTCCACGGGAACGCCTGGATCTTGCCGTCGACCAGTGCCGACAGACGTCCCTGCATGAAGCCGATGCGTTGCAGTGTTGCGGTCACGATGTTCTGTCCGAGCTGATGGCGAGGCCCTTGGTGGTCCAGCCGCCATCGACGAAGATTTCCTGGCCGGTCACATAGGCGGAGGCGTCCGAGGCCAGGAAGATGGCGGCGCCGACCATATCGGCGGGCTGTCCCCAGCGGTCGAGCATGGTGTGACGACGCCTCGCCTCGTGCATGACGGGATCGGCAAAGCTCTTCGCGGTCATCTCGGTCGCGACATAGCCCGGCGCAAGCGCGTTGACGCGGATGCCGTCGGGCGCGTAGTCGGCGGCGAGTGCGCGCGTCAGCCCGGCAAGGCCCGCCTTGGCCGCCACGTAGCCGGGATTGCCGGGAAAGCCGCGGACCGAATTGATGCTGGTGACGTTGACGATCGCCGCCGAGTCGGCGTTCTTCAGAAGCGGATAGGCGGCGAGGATCGTGGCGTAGACGCCGGTGAGGTCGGTTGCGACCGTGGCGCGGAAGCGCGCGAGCTCGCTTTCGGCGCTTTGGCCCGGAAGACTGATGCCGGCGGCATTCACGAGCGCGTCGATGCGTTCGGCTTGTGCGGCGATGGCGCGGAACGCGCTCTCGATCGCCTTGTCGTCGGAGAGATCGCAGGCGATGGCGGTAACGCCCTGCGGCGCGGTCCCGGACCGGCTGAGGCCGAACACCGCGGCACCCGCATCCTGCAGGCCGCCCGCAATCGCCGCGCCAATGCCGCGCGAGGCGCCGGTGACCACCGCGATCTTGCCTGCGAGAGAGAAGGCGCTGAGATCAGGCATAGCCGTAACTGCGCATGATGGCGGCGCAAAGCTTGACGTCCTCGGGACGGTCGATTTGGAACATCTTGTGACGCTCCATCAGGTGGAAGCCGATCTTGCCGCCGAGACGATTGTTCTGCTCGCGCAGGAGGGACGGGATCAGGACGTAGAACGAGCCGTTCTCGAGGTAGCGCTTCTCGATCTGCTGCCGCATGCGGCGGTTGCGGTAGTCGTAGTTGATCGGTTCCGGTCCGCTCGCGCCGATCCGCCAGTTGAAGTAATCCTCGACCTCGCAGACCGAGAGCAGGCTGTCGAGATGGTCGCGATCGAAGGTCGCAAGCGCGTTCTCGATGTCGCCGGGTTCGCGGATCGGCGATGTGGCCTGAAGCGCGACGATGCGCTCGAACCGTCCCATCTGCGCCTCGGTCGCATCGAGGGCATGCAGCCAGGCGGATTCGGAGGAGGCGAGGTCGCCCGAGATGTCATCCGGACGCCGCACGCCGACCGCGCCTGCGGCCTCGGCCGCGGCGAGAATTTTGTCGCTGTCCGACGAGACCGCCACCACGTCGACGCCGCGCGCCGCGCGGGCCTGCTCGACGGTCCACGCGATCAACGGCTTGCCGCAGAGATCGAGCAGGTTCTTGTGCGGGATGCCCTTCGAGCCGCCGCGCGCGGCGATCACGGCCAGCGTCTTGCGCGCCATCAGATGTGTCCCTCGAGACGCTCGAGCGCGGTCCAGAAGCCTTCGCCCATGTTCTTGTGGCCCTGCCATATCTCGGGAATGAACGACGCCGTCGGCGCATGCTTGCGCAGCACCTGTCCGATCTCGTCGAAATCGATCTCGCCTTCGCCGATCTGGAGTCCTTCGCCGTCGAGCCCCCTGGCGTCGCCGAAATGCAGATGCGCGGTGTGCGGCCCGAGCTGGGCGAGGCCTTGGGCGAAGTCGAAGCCGAAATGATTGGCAGCGAGCTTGGTGTGGGAGATATCGACGCACATGCGCAGATCATGCTTGGCGCAGAACGCGGCCGACTCATCCGGGAAGATGAAGATGTTCTGATGACGCTGGCCGCCGAAATGCCAGGGGAACGGCGCCATGGTCTGCGGCGTCAGCTCGACGCCGTCCATGTCGAGCTCGGTCAGGCTCTGCGCAAAGATGCGGTAGCGCTCGGCTTTCTCCTCCGCCGGCAGCGGCTCGTCCATGGTGAAGCCGCCGATATTGGCGACGATGGGCGGGCGCTTGGTCCTGGGGAAGAACTTCTTTAGGCCCCGCGTGATGTCGATCACCGCCTGCGTCTGCTCCAGCGAGTAGCGCCGCAGGGCCTCGTCGGGGGTTGCGAGGTCCATCAGCTTGGAGCCGGCAAACAGCTCCGGCGCGTGGACGACGAAGCCGAGATCATAGGTGCCGGAGAGATAGGCCGCGGGATCGCGCTCCATGTCGCTGTAGCTGAGATGGAATTCGATGATGTCGGGCTCGCAAATCTCCAGGAAGCGCGCGGTATCGTGATAACGCACCGGCACACCCCAGGGCCGGTCGAAACGGTAGCGCCGTGCCTTTGCGACGCCTTCGTCGAGGTCGCTCTGGAAGAAATAGTCGTCCGCCGCCATCGTCCGCGTCAGCTTGCGGCCGAGCAGCGCCGGCATCTTCAGCGGCGACAGGCCCTGGCCGGGGCTCTTCACCGCGATGTCGCCTTCGGAGATCGTCGTGCCGGCCGGAAGGTCGCGTGCGGCCACCAGGCTCTTGGCGAGATTTTCGCGGTTGATCAGCTCACCCTGGCTCAGCGCGCGTTCCGCGAGCTTCTCGCCGCGTGCCGCCTCGACTTCGCGGATGCCGGAGACGAGTGCCTTGAATTCCTCGGGCTCGAGGCTCGCGGCATGGTCCGGACCTTCCATCTCGCGGTCGAGCGTGATGTGGCGTTCGATGATCACCGCGCCTAGCGCGACGGCGGCCGTCGAAACGGCAATGCCGCGCTCGTGACCCGAATAGCCGACGACCGGATGAATCTCGCGCAGCGTCTCCATGAAACGCAGATGGATGTTGTGAAGCGCTGCCGGATAGGTGCTCTGGCAATGCAGGAGGGCGTAGCTGGCATTGCGGTCGTCGAGGAATTTCGCGGCGGCCTTGATCTCGTCCGTCGTGCTCATGCCGGTCGAGACGATCAGCGTCTTGCCGGTGGCGGAGAGGCGAGCGAGCAGCGGCAGGTTGGTGAGGTCGGCCGAGGCGACCTTGTAGGCCTGCACGCCGAAGCCTTCGAGCACGGCGACGCTCTTCGCATCCCAGGGCGTGCAGAGGTACTCGATACCCTTGGCTGCGCAGTACCCGGCGATCTTCTTCTGCTGCGCGGTCGGCAGCTCGAAGCGGCGCAACAGATCGAGCGTATATTCGACGGCGAGGTCGTCGTCCTTCCCGGACAGGCTCGAGGCGCGATACACCTCGTCGAGCTTGCGCATCTGGAACTTGGCGCAATCTGCCCCGGCCGCGACCGCGGCATCGACCAGCGCAATGGCGCGGTCGAAGTCGCCGTTATGATTGTTGCCGATTTCGGCGATGACGTAGCAGGGTTCGCCATCGCCCAGGAGGCGGTTGCCGATGCGGACCGGAGCAGGCTGTTTGGGCGATGTCATCAACATTCTCGTCTCATATGCGTCACGCGAGCTGCGCGGGAAAGCGCGACTTCCACGTCCGCAGCCCGTTCTCCTCGAACATGATGCGCGAACAGCTATGCCCCTGCTGTTCCAGCGCTGCGATGAGCTGGTAGCGCTCGAACGGACGCACGAAGAACAAGAAGTAACCTCCGCCGCCGGCGCCCAGGAGCTTGCCGCCGACCGCGCCGTGCTGCTTGGCGAAGTCGTAGATCGCGTCGATCGTCTCCGACGAGATCTTCGAGCTCAGCTTCCGTTTGGCGTGCCAGGCCTCGTCGATCAGCCGGCCGCATTCCAGCAGCTGGCCGCGCAGCAGATGCCGCCTGATGTCGCGCGTCACTTCCTTCTGCTTGGCAGCCGCGGCGACGGCGTCGCTGGTCTCGTGCTGAGCCTTCTGGTCGCGGTGAATGGCGCCGGAATCGCGGCCCGAGCCGGTGTAGCAGAGCACAAGGCTCTCCTCGAGCTCGGCGATGATGTTGGGATCGAGGCGAAGCGGCACGATGGTGTTCTGGTCGGAGAAGAACTCCATGTGATTGAAGCCGCCGAACACGGTGGCGTACTGGTCCTGCCAGCCGCCGGGAATGTTGAGCATCAGCCGCTCGGCCTGGAAGGCCATCTCCGCGATCTCGTGGCGGTCCCACTGATCCCCGCGGAATTCGTTGAAGCAGCCGATGATCGCCGACGAGACCACCGCCGAGCCTCCGAGTCCGGAGCCGACCGGAAAGTCGGCGGACACCTCGAGCTCGAATCCGTAAGTCGGCTTGATCAGGCGCACGACCGACTTGATCAGCGCGAGATCTCCGCCCGTTCCCAGTTCTGCGAGATTGTCGGCCTCGATCGTGCGGCGGAAATCGTGCGAGTAGATCCGGATGCTGGGATCGCTCCGGCGCCGCAGCGTCGCGTGAGCGTACATCTTGATCGTGGCGCTGATGACCGCGCCCCCGTCGTTCGCCACGAAGTAATGCGTCAGGTCGGTGCCGCCGCCGGAGAAGCTGATCCGCACCGGCGAGCGGGCGCGGGCGAACACCTCGCTCTCTTCCGACAGATTGAACAGCTCGCGGCTGAATACGTCGACCAGCCGTCCCTCGCCATCGAGGATCGGCACCACGTGCACGCGCTGGTCGAGCAGCTTGAGGATCTGCTCGCGCGGTCCGCCGGTCGGCGCCCAGACGAAGTTGCGATTGATGCAGGACGCAACCCGGTCCTGGATCGTGATGCCGGTCAGCATGCGCCTGCGGATGTCACCGTCCGTCACGGCGCCGACGATACGTCCGCTCGCGTCCTGCGCGAACAGGATGCCGAGCATATTCGCATTCAGGCGCCGAAAGGCTTCCTCAATGGTTTCGGTCTCGGCGATGGTGACGAGGGTTCGTTCAAGCACGTTTTGGGGTCCAGAAAGGGCCGATTCCGGCCATATCGTTGCAAGGTTGGTAATACGGGAGCGGCAGGGACGATGCAAGGTTCCTGCGCCCGGGGACATTACGCCAGGCAAGCGCTTCGGCCGCGCAGTGGCCGATTTACATCGGCCGCGGCTTATATCGATGGCTCCGTAACAGGTCCACACGAATTGGCCGCGATTGGAATCAGCTCGGGCTCAAATACGCGCATCACGACGTGCGCGGTGCTGCTGCGCGACGGCGGGGTGATCGCAGCTGAAGGAATGCGCTTCACGCATCAGGGCGCCATGCGGACAGCAACTCGCTGTACGGTCGCCTGATCGATGCGTTCGCGAAAGCGACCGCGCTGCCGGACTCTGTTGAAGTCAGCGTTCGTCCGCGATCACCTTGCCATCATTCGGCAGCGTGCCGGGGCCGACCAGTTCGACGCTTCCGCCGAGTTTCGTCACGGCGCGCAAGCTGGCCGCGATCTCTTCACGCAAGGCCTCGTTCGCGGCTGCCGTTTCCGCTCTCAGCGTCATCGCGTCTGCTTCGCCCTGGCGCGTGACGACGAGGCGCAGTCTTCCGAGTGCGGAATGGCGCTTGCCGATCTCGGCGATCTGCTCGGGCCGGACGAACATGCCCTTGACCTTGGTGGTCTGGTCGGCGCGGCCCATCCAGCCCTTGATGCGCATATTGGTGCGTCCGCAAGGGCTCGTGCCGGGCAAGGCCGCAGTGAGGTCGCCGAGCGCGAGCCGGATCCAGGGATGGTGCGGGTCCAGCGAGGTCACGACGATCTCGCCGACGTCGCCCGGCGCTACCGGATCCCCGGTGCCGGGCTTGACGATCTCCAGGATCAGGTCCTCGTTCACGACCATGCCCTCGCGCGCCTCGGTCTCGAAGGCGATCAGGCCGAGATCGGCGGTGCCGAAGGCTTGGTAGGCGTCGATGCCGCGCGCCTTGATCTCGGCCTGGAGCGAGGGCGGGAACGCGGCGCCTGAAACCAGCGCGCGCTTGATCGAGGAGATGTCGCGCCCCGAGCTCGCCGCGGCATCGAGCAGGATCTTCAGGAAGTCCGGCGTGCCGCTGTAACCCGCCGGCCGGTAGGCCTCGATCAGCTCGAATTGCTGCTCGGTATTACCGGGACCGGCCGGGATGACCGCGCAGCCGAGCGCGCGTGCGGAGGCATCGAAGATGAAGCCGCCGGGGGTGAGATGGTAGCTGAAGGTGTTGAGGACAATGTCATCGGGACGGAACCCGGCCGCGAACAGCGCCCTTGCGCCGCGCCACGGATCGGCCTGCCGCCCTTCCGGCTCGAAGATAGGCCCAGGGGAGGTGAAGAGACGGGCGAACGAGCCGGGGGCGTCCGCCACGAAGCCTCCGAAGGGCGCAGAGGCCTTGTGCAGGGAGGGCAGTTCCGACTTGCGCAACACCGGCAGGCCCGCCAGCGCCGCCCTGGACGTCACGGCGGCGGGATCCAAGCCTTTGAGCCGCTCGGCATAGGCCGGGGCGGCCATCGCGGCTCGCAGCACCTCCGGCAGGCGGGAGAACAGATCGACCTCGCGGGCTGCCGGCTCTCGCGTCTCGCGGGCGTCGTAATGGGCGGTCATGGCTGTTGTTTCCGTATTTGCATCCGTTGCGCGCCGCCACCGGCATGGGTATCAGACCGCCAGTGGCGAGGCCGAGAGAGGACCCGATGGCGGACGTAGGAAGCATTGCGGCGGATGAGGCTGCGGACGTCGTCGCGCGCCTGAAGCGCCGCATGATCGACGAGGCGCTGCCGCTGTGGTCGACCGTCGGCTGGGATCACGCCGCAGGCGGCTTCATCGACAGGCTGCACCGCGACGGCGTGGCGGATGCGGCCGCGCCCCGGCGCGTGTTTGTGCAGGCGCGCCAGATCTGGTGCTATGCCAAGGCTGCGCAGATGGGCTGGTACCCTCAGGGGCGCTCCATCGCGCTGAAGGGGCTGGAGCATCTGCTGGCGAGAGCGAAGGCGCCCGACGGCCGGCCCGGCTATGTGCACCGGCTGACGCCGGAGGGGACGGTGCTGGATGGCCGGCGCGATGCCTATGACCACGCCTTCATCCTGTTTGCGCTCGCGAGCGTCTACGCTCTCGACCAGGATGCGCAGGTCCGCGCCGAGATCGATGCGCTGCTCGCCTTCCTCGACGGCCATCTGCGCTCGCCGCATGGCGGCGTTCACGAGGGCCTTCCGGTCTCGCTGCCGCGCCGGCAGAACCCGCATATGCATCTGTTCGAGGCGATGATCGCGTGCTTCGAGGCGACCCACGATCTCTCGTTCCAGAACCGCGCCGGCGAATTCTTCGCGCTGTTCCTGGCCAATCTCTACGACAAGCAGAAGCGCATCCTGACGGAGTATTTCGAGGAGGACTGGTCGAAGATCGAGCCGGTCAGCGTCGAGCCGGGCCACCAGGCGGAATGGGTCTGGCTGCTG
This sequence comes from Bradyrhizobium sp. CCBAU 53415, assembly GCF_028128735.1. Classification (NCBI taxonomy): domain Bacteria; kingdom Pseudomonadati; phylum Pseudomonadota; class Alphaproteobacteria; order Hyphomicrobiales; family Nitrobacteraceae; genus Bradyrhizobium; species Bradyrhizobium sp. CCBAU 53415. The sequence continues at coordinate 904,457 of NZ_LBJF01000001.1, forward strand.
AAGGGTTTCGAACGCATCACGGGCTGCCCGACCGGTCAGCGGCGTGCCGAACTGCTGTCGACCGCGCTGCGCTATCGCGACGAGGCCACGGGCTGCCTGATCGACGAAGGGGACGACGTCGGCAACATCCGTCGCAGCACGCGCCGGCTGTGGCCGCAGACCGAGATCGCGAAGGCGTGGATTGCGCAGGCGGAGTCCGGCGAGGCGGGCGCGGCGGACGAGGCGCGCGCGGCGCTGGTGCGGCTCGAACGGCACTATCTCAGCCATCCCGTGAAGGGCGGCTGGTACGATCAGTTCGATCGCGACGGCAAATCGCTGATCGACGTCATTCCTGCGTCGTCGTTCTATCATGTTCTCTGCGCAGTCACGGAAGCGGAGCAGGTGCTCGAGTAAGGCTCTTTTGTTTTGACGCGTTTTCTTCACGCGAACCGGTCCCCACTTCGCTCGAAAACGCTTTGTCAGAGCCAGCGCTTGCGCCGCTTGAAGCTCTTGAGGTTCTTGAAGCTCTTGCGCTGGTCGCCGGCGCCGCCGAGATAGAATTCCTTGACGTCCTCGTTGTCGCGCAATTCGTCCGCGCTGCCGTCGAGCACGACCTTGCCCTGTTCCATGATGTAGCCGTGACTCGCCACCGAGAGCGCAGCGCGCGCGTTCTGCTCGACCAGCAGAATGGTGACGCCGAGGTCGCGGTTGATCTTCTGGATGATCGAGAACACCTCCTTCACCAGCAGCGGCGACAGGCCCATCGAAGGCTCGTCCATCAGGATCATCTTCGGGCGCGCCATCAGCGCGCGGCCGATCGCGAGCATCTGCTGCTCGCCGCCGGAGAGATAGCCGGCAAGACCGGTGCGCTCCTTCAGGCGCGGGAAGTAGTTGAAGACCATGTCGAGGTCGGCATCGACCTCGCGGTCCCTGCGGGTGAAGGCGCCGAGCTTGAGGTTCTCCAGCGACGTCATGTCGGCGACGATGCGCCGGCCCTCCATCACCTGGAAGATGCCGCGGCGGACGATCTTGTCGGGGTCGATGCCGTTGATCCGCTCACCTTCGAACAGGATCTCGCCGCGCGTCACCTCGCCGTCTTCTGTCTTGAGCAACCCGGAGATCGCCTTCAGCGTCGTCGACTTGCCGGCGCCGTTGGCGCCGAGGAGCGCGACGATCGCGCCCTTGGGCACGTCGAGGCTGAGCCCGCGCAGCACCAGGATGACGTCGTCGTAGACGACCTCGATGTTGCGCACGGCGAGGAGGGCGGCGGGCGGCACGGCGGTGGGAGTGGGACGAACGGCCTCTGCGGTCTCGGTCATGCTTTGTTACTCCGCTGTCGTCGCCCGGCTTGACCGGGCGACCCAGTATTCCAGAGGCGCCGGAGACTCATCGAGAAGCCGCGGCGTACTGGATCCCCCGCCTTCGCGGGGGGATGACAGTTGTGTGTGGGGCAACGTGGCTCACCACCCCAGCAGTTCCGGCTTGCGCGGCAGCTCGACGGTCTTGACCTTCTCGAGCTTGATCGTGCCCTTGGTCATGAGATCGTTGAGGTCACCGTCGGTCGCGCCTGACACCTTGGTGCGATAGAGGTCGACCTTCAGCGTGCCGCGATGGTCCTTGTCGGTCCAGGTCGAGGGATTGCAGACGCCTTCCATTCCGGCCGGCACCCAGTCCTTCTTCTGGTAGAAGCCCTTGGCGACGTTCTCGCCGGTGGCGCCGCCGTTCTTAGCGGCCCAATCGATCGCCTCCTTCATGTACAGCGCCGAGCAGACGGCCGCGACGTAGTGCACGGGACGATAGACCTTGCCGGTCGGGTCGGACATCTTCGAGATCTCCATCACCGTCTTCATGCCGGGCGCATCGCCGCCCCAGCTCACTGCGGTGCGCAGCGGGAAGATCACGCCGTTGGCGGCATCTCCGGCCGTCTTGGCGGCGTTCTCGTCCATGCCCCAGACATTGCCGAGGAACTGGATCTCGACACCGGCGGTCTTGCAGGCCTTCATCACCGAGATGTTGGAGGCCGCGGTGTTGCCGAGATAGGCATAGTTGGCGCCCGAGGATTTCAGGCTCAGGCACTGCGCGCTGTAGTCACCCGGCGCGAGCGCGAACACCAGCGGCGGCAGCACCTCGAAGCCGAGCTGCTGCGCCATCGCTTCGCCGGCGGCCTTCGGTGCGTTCGGGTAGGGGTGGTTTGCGCCCATATGCACGAATTTCGGCTTGCCGGGCTTGCCCTTGGCCTTCCAATCCTCGGCGGCCCACATCAGCATCGCGCGCAGCGAGTCCGAATAGCTCGGGCCGTAGAAGAAATTGTAGGGAGCGGGCTTGGCCTTGCCGCTGACGCCTTCGGGATCGGTGAGGGCGGCGGCATAGGAGCCGGACATGTCGGGAATCTTGTCCTGGGCGAGGAAGCCGGTCAGCGCCTCGGTGTCCGCGGTGCCCCAGCCCATGATCGCGGCGACCTTGCTGTCCGGTGCCGACCATTTCTTGTAGAGCGCGATCGCGCGCGGCACCTGATAGCCATAATCGTTGGTGTCGAGGTTGACCTGCTTGCCGCCGATGCCGCCATTCTTGTTGACCCAGGCAAAGGTGTCGGCGACGGCCTGCCCAAAGGGGGTGCCGACGTCCGAGGTGCCGCCGGAATAATCGGCGAGATGCCCGATCGCGATCTGCGCCTTTGCGCTTGCCGAGAACGCGGCGATCGCAAGGGCGAGCGATGCGGTGCTCAAAAGGGACTTTGTCTTCATGGGTCGGTTCCTCCTGTTTATTGTTTAAGTGAAGTTGCCCGCGCTCAATGCGAGAACGGGTAGAGTTTCCAGTACGCCTTGATCTGCCGCCAGCGATGCGCGAGCCCGTCAGGCTCGAACATCAGGAATGCGATGATGATCACTCCGATGGCGATCTCGCGCAGGAAGGTGATGTTGGTGTTGAGCGACAGCGCCTTGTCGATTGCGCCGCCCTTCAAATACAGGCTGATGAATTCCATGGATTCCGGCAGCAGCACCACGAAAGCGGTTCCCATCAGCGTGCCCATGACCGAGCCGGTGCCGCCGATGATGATCATGGCGAGGAACAGGATCGAGCGCTCGATGCCGAAGCCTTCCTGCGACACGACGAGCTGGTAGTGCGCATAGAGCGCGCCGGCGATGCCGGCGAAGAAGGCGGCGAGGCCGAACGACAGCGTACGGTACTTGGTGAGATTGATGCCCATGATCTCGGCGGAGAGATAATGGTCGCGGATGGCCACCAGCGCGCGGCCATCGCGGGTGCGCATCAGATTGGTGACGAGGATGTAGCTCGCCAGCACATAGGCCAGCACGACGTAGAAATACTGCCTGTCGCCGCGCAGCGTGTAGCCGAAGATCGAGAACGGCTCCGCGCTGGCCGGCACCGACCCGCCCGAGAACCATTCGGCGCGGGAGAAGAAGTCGAGCAGGATGTATTGCGCGGCCAGCGTCGCGATGACGAGGTAGAGTCCCTTCAGCCGCGCCGCCGGGATGCCGAAGATCAGCCCGACCAGCGCAGTAACGATTCCGGCGAGCGGGATCGCGAAGAACACGGGGATCGGCGCGTTATTGGAAATGTAGGCCGAGGTGAAGGCGCCGAGCAGGAAGAAGGCGGCGTGCCCGATCGAGATCTGGCCGGTGAAGCCGACCAGGATGTTGAGGCCGAGCGCCGCGATCGAGAAGATGCCGATCTGGATCAGGATGCTGAGCCAGTAACCGCTGAAGAATTGCGGCGCGAGGCACAGCAGCGCAACGCCCGCGATCGCGAAGTTGCGGCTGGTGGTGGTCGGGAAGATCGTGGTGTCGGCCGCATAGGAGGTGCGGAAATCACCAGCAGGAATGAGGGTAGGGCCGGCCATGGGTCAGATCCGCTCGATGTCGTGGGTGCCGAACAGGCCGTAGGGCTTGATCATCAGCACGATGATGAGGACGTAGAACGGCGCGATCTCGTAGAGATTGCCCCAGTGCAGATACTCGCTGTCGACATATTGGGCGACGTTCTCGAGCAGGCCGATGATGATGCCGCCGAGCACGGCGCCGCCGACGGAATCCAGCCCGCCGAGGATGGCCGCCGGGAACACCTTGATGCCGTAGGCCGCAAGCCCCGAGGACACGCCGTTCACGACCGCAACCACGACGCCCGCGACCGCCGACACCGTGGCCGAGATCGCCCAGGCCATCGCGAACACGCTCTTGACGGAGATGCCGAGCGATTGCGCGACCTGCTGGTTGAACGCGGTGGCGCGCATGGCGAGGCCATATTTCGAGGCGCGGAAGAACCAGGCCATGCCGATCATCATGGCGACCGAGACCACGAGGCTCATGACATAGACAGTCTGGATCTGCAGTCCGAACAGGCCGACCGACTGGCTCTCGAACACGCGCGGGAACGGCTGCGGGTTGACGCCGAACATCCATTTCAGCGTCGCCTGCAGCACGGTCGACAGGCCGATCGTCACCATGATCACCGAAATGATGGGCTCGCCGATCATCGGCCGCAGGATGAGAACCTGCACCGCGATGCCGAACACGAACATGAACACCAGCGTGATCGGCATGCCGATCCAGAACGGCACCTGGTATTTCGCCAGCAGCGCCCAGCACACCCAGGCGCCGACCAGCAGCAGCTCGCCTTGCGCGAAATTGACGACCTGCGTCGCCTTGTAGATCAGTACGAACGACATCGCGACCACGCCATAGAGCGTGCCGACCACGAGGCCGTTGACCAGGAGCTGAATGAGGAAGGCGGTGTTCATGTTGTGATGCTCGATGACGAGTCCGGCGCGCTCTTCCCCTCTCCCATGGTGGGAGAGGGGGGCTTCGCGAAGCGAAGACGGGTGAGGGGCTCCCTCGGCAGCGACAGTGCGGAGAGAGGACCCCTCACCCGAGTGAGGGTGTGGTTGGCTGCGGAGAAGCCCTCTCCCACAAGGGGAGAGGGCGCACCGACTGGCAGCGCGCTGTGAAACGACATCACTCCGCAGCCTCCGCCATGTGCCCGTGCCCGCCGAGGTCCACCACGCGCAGCGTCGTTCGCACCCGCTGCGTGGTGCCGTCCTGGAAGCGGATCACGGTGTCCACGGGGATGTCGGAATCGCCGCGGTAGATGGCGTCGATGATGCCCTCGTATTTCTCGTTGATGACGCCGCGGCGCACCTTTCTCGTTCGGGTGAGCTCACCATCGTCGGCATCCAGCTCCTTGTAGAGCAGCAGGAAGCGTGAGATGCGCTGGGCCTGCGGCAGCGTGGCGTTGACGGTCTCGACCTCCTTCTGGAGCAGCGCGTAAACCTCGGGCCGCGAGGCGAGATCGCTGTAGGTCGTGAAGGAGAGGCGGTTCTTCTCCGCCCATTTCGAGATGATGGAGTAGCGGATGCAGATCATCGCCGCGAGCGCGTCACGGCCGGCCCCGAGCACCACGGCCTCGGCGATATAGGGCGAGAACTTCAGCTTGTTCTCGATGAATTGCGGCGAGAAGCGCTCGCCGCGCGAGGTTTCGGCGAGATCCTTGATACGGTCGATGACGACGAGCTGGCTGTCGGCGTTGAAATAGCCGGCATCGCCCGACAGCATCCAGCCGTCCTTGATGTCGGCCACGCTCGCCTCGGGGTTCTTGTAGTAGCCGAGGAACATGTTGGGATGCCGCACCACGATCTCGCCGACGCCGTGGACGTCGGGATTGTCGATGCGGATCTCGACGTTGTCGGCCATCGGCACGCCGGTGGTGTCGGGATCGACCTTGCCCTCGGGGTGCAGCGTGTAGGCCCCCAACAGCTCGGTCTGGCCGTACAGCGTGCGCAGCGGCACGCCCATGGCCTGGAAGAACTTGAACGTATCAGGCCCGAGCGCGGCGCCACCGGTCGCGGCCGACCGCAGCCGGGTGAAGCCAAGGCGGTCGCGCAGCGCGCGGAACAGGATGGCGTCGGCAAAGCCGGACCGCTTGCCCTGTTCGAGCGCGGCGAGGCCGCTCCTCATGCCGATATCGAACAGGCGCTGCTTGAAGGGCGTTGCGTCCATCACCTTGGCGCGGACGTCGGCGGCGATGGATTCCCAGACCCGTGGAGCAAAGAGCACGAATGTCGGCGCGATCTCGCGCAGATCGTTCATCATGGTATCGGGCTCTTCGACGAAGTTGATCTTCATCCGGCATAAGAGGCCTTTGCCGAGCACGTAGACCTGCTCCATGATCCAGGGCAGCGGCAGCACCGAGACGTATTCGTCGTCCGGTCCCTTGGGGTCGAAAGCGAGATAGGTCGCGCAATGGCCGAGCACGCGGCCGGCGGCGAGCATCGCGAGCTTGGGATGGGATGTGGTGCCCGACGTCGTGCAGAGGATCGCGACGTCCTCTCCGTTGGTGGCATCGACCAGTCTGTCGTAAAGCTCCGGCTCGCGCGCGGCACGTGCCCGGCCTAGCTCGGCGAACCTATCGGCCGAGATCAGCCTGGGATCGTCATATTTCCGCATCCCGCGCGGATCGGAATAGATGATGTGCTTCAGCTTCGGCGCACGCTCGGCAAGGGCGAGCAGCTTGTCGACCTGCTCCTCGTCCTCGGCAAAGACAAGTTGCGCCTCGCCGTAGTTGAGGAGATAGGAGGCCTCCTCGTCGAGCACGTCGCGATAGAGCCCGAGGCTGAGGCCCCCAATGGCATGCGTTGCGACTTCCGCCGCGACCCAGTCCGGCCGGTTGTCGCCGATGATGCCGATGACGTCGCCGCGGCCAAGGCCGAGTTCGACGAGGCCAAGCGCGAAATCGCGCACGCGGATCTGATAGTCGTTCCAGGTGAAGATGCGCCACAGCCCGAGATCCTTCTCGCGTAGTGCGATCTCGTTGCCGTGCTCCTTCGCGTTGAGCCGGAGCATCTTGGGATAGGTATCGGCCTGGGCGACCCGGCCCGCATAATCCATCATGCCGCGCTCTCCTGCGCCGGCGAAGCATCGTCGGGATCGACCAGCACCTCGTCCTCCTCGCCGAGATAGGCGCGCCTGACGTGGGGATCGGCGAGCACCGTGCCCGGATCGCCCTCGGCGATCTTCTTGCCGAAATCCAGCACCATGACGCGATGGGAGATATCCATCACCACGCCCATGTCGTGCTCGATCATCACCACCGTCATCCCGAACTCCTCGTTGAGATCGACGATGTAGCGGGCCATGTCCTCCTTCTCCTCGAAGTTCATGCCGGCCATCGGCTCGTCGAGAAGAATCAGGCGCGGCTCCAGCGCCATGGCGCGAGCGAGCTCGACGCGCTTGCGCAGGCCGTAGGAGAGGGTGCCGGCGGTTGCCTTGCGCACCGACTGGAGATCGAGGAAGTCGATGATCTCCTCGACCTTGCGGCGGTGCTCGAGTTCCTCCTTGCGCGCCCCGGTGAACCAGTACAGCGAGCCCGTGAGGAAATTGTTCTTCAGCAGGTGATGGCGGCCGACCATGATGTTGTCGAGCACGCTCATGTGGTGGAACAGCGCCAAATTCTGGAAGGTGCGGCCGATGCCGAGCGAAGCGCGGGCATTCGGTGTCAGGCCGGTAATGTCGCGGCCCTGGTAGAACAGCTGGCCTTCGGTCGGCTTGTAGCGACCGGAAATACAGTTCACGATCGAGGTCTTGCCGGCGCCGTTGGGGCCGATGATCGAGAACAGCTCGCCCTCCTTGATGGCGAAGCCCACGTCGGTCAACGCTCGGACGCCGCCGAATCGCAAGGACACGCCGCGCACTTCGAGACTGGTAGCCACCAAACGAATCCCTCCCGGTGATGGCGCTTTTTTGCGGCGCTCTTCGTCCGTTCTGTCGAGCGATCCTAGTACGGCGGTGGCGGTGAGGCCATGCAGCAGATGGTCTCGACCGGAGCCGCGCCACTCTCGTTCCCGTTTGGGACCGAAAGCCGTATCGCCCGAGGTGGTCCTCAATAGGGGAAAGCGCTATTTTTAAATGTCTCCCGGCTGACAATTCTGCGACAAAGTTTGCCGGCGGCAGCGGCCTGCATCTTTGGTCGAATGGCGGTCGAAACCATCATGTTGCAATGCAGCAGAAGGCGGAGTGACGAAACGGTGCGGCTGGCCGCGAGATCATGATTTCAGAAGATCATCTGAAGCGCGTCGCCGCCTGGTCGCGCGAGCTCACGCAAGAAGAGATCGAGGTCGCGCGTGCCGGAATCACGGAGCGGTCCTACGGCACCGGCGAGACCGTGTTCATGCGCGGTGACATTTTCGCCTATTGGGCCGGCATGGTCAGCGGCCTTGCCCGCATGGGCGGAGTCTCGCGCGACGGCAAGGAGACCAGCCTCGCCGGGCTGACGGCAGGGGCCTGGTTCGGCGAGGGCAGCGTGCTCAAGAACGAGCCGCGCCGCTATGACGTGGTCGCGCTGCGCGACAGCCGCGTCGCATTGATGGAACGCAGCGCCTTCATGTGGCTGTTCGAGAACAGCGTCGGCTTCAACCGTTTCCTGGTGCGCCAGCTCAACGAGCGGCTCGGCCAGTTCATCGGCATGCTCGAGGTCAACCGTACCCTGGATGCCACCGCGCGCCTCGCCCGCAGCATCGCCTCGCTGTTCAACCCGATCCTCTATCCGGAATCGACCGCGCATCTGGAGATCACCCAGGAGGAGATCGGCGCGCTTTCCGGCATGTCCCGCCAGAACGCCAACCGCGCGCTGAATCGGCTCGAGAAGGAGGGACTGCTGCGGTTGGAATATGGCGGGGTCACCATCCTCGACGTCGAGCGGCTGCGCGGCTACGGGGATTAGGAGGCGTGGACCTCCGCCTCGTCACCGCGCATTGGCGGGGGCATGTTCCGGCCAGAGGTCGGCGCGCCAGCGCACGGCGATCGCCATCATCGCGATGAAGCCGGCGACGGCATAGAGCGAACCCGTCGCGGAATATCCGATGATGTCGATCAGGCTGCCGGCCGCGAGCAGTCCGATCGGCAAGCCATAGATCACCATCATGCGGACGCCCATGACGCGGCCTCGCAGATGTGCGCTCGCGGTGCGCATCAGAATGACGGCGGCCGAGATCATCGACATGCTCTGGGCGATGCCGGCGAGGACGAGGCAGGCCATCGCCACCGGCAAGGTCCTGATCTCGACGAATACCAGCAGCATGGCGTACCACGCCAGTGTCGCGCCGATCAGAAGCCGGGCAATCCGCACTCCACTGACCAGGCTGAGCGTGATGGAGCCGATCAGCGAACCGACGGCGAAGCTCGCCGAGAGATAGCCGAGGCCGGTCTGGTCGGTATGAAAGATCTCCCTGGCGATGTAGGGCAACAGTCCGCCCGTGAAGGGAAATGCTGTGAGATTGGCCAGGAACGCGACGCACAGCGCCGCGCGCATTCCCGGGCCATTCCAGGCATAGACGATGCCTTCCTTCAGATCGCCCAGCAATCTCGAAACGGCGTGGCTGTTCGCCGGGAGATCACTTGTGGTGACGGTCCTTTTCGGTCGGGTCAGGCAGAGCATCAGAAGCGCGGCCGCGAGGTAGAGACCGGCGATCGCCACATAGACCAGGCCGATGCCGAGGATGGCGAACAGCCCGGCGCCGGTCAATGCTCCGGCGATGCGCGCGCTGTCCTGGGTCGTGCGCGCGACGCTGATGGCGCCCACCAGCTGCTCGGCCGGCATGATCTCGGCAAGCAGCGCGCCCCGGACGCCGAGATCAGAAGGGCGGATCAGGCCCATGATTGCGACGATGATCATGACGCTCAGCGGCGACAGCTGACCGGTCAGCGCCAGGACCATGATGGTCGACGAGAGCGCCGTATAGGCAAGACGCATCGCGACCAGGAGATCGCGATGACCCATGCGGTCGCCGATCATGCCGAACACGGGCGCGACCAGTGTTCCCACGAACTGGAGTGACGCAAGCACGGTGAGCAGCAGCACCGAGCCGGTCTCGACAATGATGTACCAGCCGAGCACCAACGTCTCGACCTCGAAGGCCCAGGAGGTGAGCAGGTCGGACGGCCACTGGAAACGATAGTTGCGGATGCGAAATGGCGCGAGCGCGGAAGGTCGTGCGGATGTGCTCAAGATGCGGTGACGGGTTTCAAGGCGATTCCCTGCCCTCATTTATTTGTTCTTCTGTTCGGCAGGGTAGCCCCGGCAATGCCCCTGTCAATTGACGCTACCGCATGCCACCATGCTCTGCCGACGATGTGCGGTGCGCCTGTGCGCCCGCAGCATTGCTTCGTCGCCCATACTGAGAGGTAGGCCGCCGCCGCTTGCTCTTCCGGCGCGCAGAGCCCATTCTGGTCTGCGTGCTGGGACCCATTCGGTAGGGGCCTGCACATCGCGCCATCGCGGCTTCCGCGAGGTCTTGAGCCATGAACTGCTCGGGCTGTGGTTTCGAGGTTCAGAGCGGCTTTGCCTTCTGCCCGAAGTGCGGCACGAAGCAGCCGAACGCGTGCCCCGGCTGCGGCTTTCCATGTGCACCGGATTTTATCTACTGCCCGAAATGCGGCTCCCTCATCAGCGGGGCCACCAACGACGGCGGACACGCATCGGCGCAGACGAGCCCGGCGACACTCCCAATCAGATCGTCCTCGCCACCGCTCCCGCAGACGGCTCAACACGCATTTCGATCGCAGTCGGACAATGTCGATAGCGAAGCAAACCGCCGCACCATCACCGTGCTGTTTGCCGACCTCAGCGGCTTCACTGCGATGAGCGAGCGGCTCGACCCAGAGGTCATGCAGACGCTTCAGAACCAGTTGTTCGAGGAGTTGACGGCGGCGGTGCAGAGCTTTGGCGGCTTCGTGGACAAGTTCATCGGCGATGCGCTGCTCGCGCTATTTGGCGCGCCGGCTGCGCACGAGGACGACCCCGAGCGGGCGGTCCGCGCTGCCCTGGACATGATCAGCCGGACGGCGCGCCTCAGCGAGCGCGCGAAGGCCTATGCTGGTTCACCGTTGCAGCTCCACGTCGGCATCAACACCGGCCACGTCGTCGCGGGTGGGTTAGGCGTGGGCGTTGCCAAATCCTATTCGGTGACCGGCGATACCGTGAACACGGCGCAGCGATTGCAGTCGATGGCGTCTCCGGACGAGGTGCTGGTCGGACCGTTGACCCACCGTCTGACGCGGCATGCGTTCTCCTATGACTCGCTCGGCGAGATCTCGCTCAAGGGCAAGATGGGCAGCGTTCTGGTCCATCGCCTGAAGGGACCGCTCGATATGCCCCGCGCGGCACGCGGCCTCGACACGCTGGGCCTCGATGCACCACTGATCGGGCGCGACGCCGAGCTTGCGCGAATGATCGGCAGCCTTGATCGCGCGTGCGGCGGCGCGGCTCAACTGGTGCGGCTGGTTGGCGAAGCGGGCATTGGGAAAACGCGGCTGGTGAACGAATTCGTCGCCCGCATGCGCGATGAGGATCGCTTCGCAGGCGTGGCGATCCGGCGGGCGGCCTGCTCGCCGCTCGGCGAACAATCCTACGGAGCACTCGCCGCCGTGCTGCGTAGCGCCTATGGCATTGCACAGAAGGCGGGCGCCGCGGAGGCAGAGGCGAAAGTCTCGGACGCGCTATCGGAGCTCGGCCTCGAGGCCGAGGAGGCCGACCGTCTGATGCCTCTCTACTTGCACGTTCTCGGCCTTGGCGATCCCAACGCCGTGCTCAGGCATGTCGAACCGGAACAGCTCCGGCGGCAGATCTTCTTCGCGATCCGTACCGTCTTCGAACGCCGCCTCGCCTTGTCGCCGCTTCTGATCATCGTCGAGGATCTGCATTGGGCCGACGCGGTGTCGCTTGAAGCGCTGCGGTTTCTGATGGACCGGCTGGAGCGGACGCGGCTGATGCTGCTATTTACACATCGGCCAGCGCTGGTGGATCAGTTCGGTTCGAGCAGGATCAGTCACACGACCATTCGGCTGTCTCCGCTTGGCGATGCTGACGGACGAAGGCTGCTCGCGGCGTATTTCAGTCACGGTTGGCGGGAGCCGCCGGGAGATTTGTTCACCCGAATCCTCGATCGCGCAGGCGGAAATCCGCTTTTCTTCGAGGAGATCATCCGCGGCCTCATCGAAGGCGGGGCGCTGGAGCGTGACGGCGCGCAGTGGCGGATGAGATCGGATGAAGCCGCCGCCGATATTCCAGCAAGCATTCAGGCGTTGTTGCTGGCGCGCCTCGACCGGCTGCCGCATCAGGTGCGCCAAGTGGCCCAGGAGGCCGCGGTGATCGGTCCGCGCTTTGATGCGGCTGTTCTCGGTGCGGCGGCAACCGAGCCGGCAAGGGTCGAAGCAGGGCTCGAACTTCTGCGCGACGCCGAGATCATCGAGGAGGTCGCGGGCTCGGGCTCGATGTCGCTGCGGACCTATCGCTTCACGCAGACCATGCTTCAGGACGTGATCTATCAAAATCTGCTCTTGCAGCGTCGGGTCGAGCTCCATGGACGGATTGGCGCCGCGCTGGAGCGGCTCTATGGCAAAGAGCCCGAGCAGCTCGAGGATCTCATATTGCTCGGACATCACTTCAGCCTGAGCGCGAGCAAGTCGAAAGGCGCGCGCTATTTGCGCGCGGCCGGCGATCGCGCACGTGCGAGCTATGCCAACGACGATGCCCTCCGTTTCTATCAGCAATCCCTCGCCGTGCTGTCGACCGCCGGCGAACAGGAGCCCGAACGCCTGATCCTGAACGAGCGCGTCGCGGATCTCTGTTGCGTGACTGGCCGCCGAAGCACCGCCGAGGAGCACTACCGGAGTGCGCTGGAGGGACACCGCACGGCAGGGGACCGCATCGGCGAGGCGCGCATGCTTCGCAAGCTCGGTCGATTGTTGTGGGACGCCGGCAAGCGCGTCAGGGCAGAGACGCATTATGCCGAGGCGGCTGAACGGCTTGGCGAGACCGGCGCGCCGATCGAGTGGGCACACCTCTTGGAGTGGGCTCATCTCCAGCAAGAGCGCGGCCGTCTTGCGTTCCGTGTGGGCGATCATGTCGCCGCCGCGCGGTGGGCGGACGACGCGCTCGGCTACGCGCGGTCGGTGCCGAGCGATGCGGGCGAGCAGGCCGGGTTCGAGGCGGCGCGCGCCATTGCGGAGGCGCTCAACACCAAGGGGGTTGCGCTGGCACGGCTTGGGCGGCACCAGGAGGCGGTGAACGAGGTGGAGCAAAGTGTCGCGGCAGCCGAGGCCGCCGGCCTCCTCAACGTGGCGTGCCGCGGCTACACCAACCTTGGCGTGCTCTACACGATCGTCGACCCGGCGCAAGCCATGGCGGTTTGCCGGCGCGGCCTCGATGTCGCGAGTCGTATCGGCGATCTCGGCTTTCAGGCGCGCCTTCTTGCCAACCTTGCCGTCGCCTGTTGCACTTTCACGGACAGGTGTACCGAGGAGGGGGTGCCGGCTGCCGAAAAGGCGATCGAGATCGACCGCGCGCTCGATCAGCGCGAGCATCTCCCGGTCCCCCTCATCGTGCTCGGGCAGATCCATCAGTGCCACTTCCGCCCCGACATGGCCGCGCGCTGCTACAACGAGGCCATCGAGGTGGCGAGCGAGACCGGCGAGCCGCAGCAGCTGTTTCCATGCTATGATGGTCTTGCGACACTGAACCTTGATCGAGGCGACATGGCCGAGGCCGAGCGGTATTTCGCGCTGGCCCATGATGTCTGCGCCCGGCACGGGCTCGATCCCGCAGGGCTGATCGTACTGCCGTTCCTTGACTAGCCAATGTGAGGGAGTTCAACCATGTCCGAAAGCCATGTTGGTGGACCACTTCAGCCGGGCGATCGTGCACCTAACATCGTGCTGGATGCCATCACGCGCCACGGAAAAATCGCGCTCGAAGACTATCGCGGGCAGAGTCCGATATTGGTCGGTCTGTTTCGAGGCCTGCACTGCCCGTTCTGCCGACGCCATATCGCGGCACAGGCGCAACTTGACGCCACCCTGCACGAGAAAGGCGTCGAGAGTCTCACGGTCGTCAACACCCCAATCGAGCGCGCACGACTCTATTTCCGCTATCATCCGCTGCCCAATCTGCTCGCCGCGTCCGATCCCGAGCGGATCTCGCACCGCGCATTCGGCTTGCCTAACCTTGAATTTACCGAGAGCAAAACCGAGTGGCCGCGCAAGGTGGGCATGGATGTGGTGAGGAGAATGCAGGTCGATATTCCAGGCGAATTGCCCGAGCCGATGAATCGACTGGCGGCGTTCGAGTACCTCAATAACAAGGACGGTTACGAGATCACGGAGGCCGACAAGCGCATGGAAGCGACCGGCTTGGGTCAGTTATTCGGGCAGTTTCTGCTCGATCGCGAGGGGATTGTGCGCTGGAGCTTTACCGAGATTCCAGACGGCGGGCAGCGCCTGTTCGAGGCGCCGAGCCCTCAAGAGTTGATGTCGGCTGCGTCGCAGGTGGCAGGCTAGATAAGGTTAGCTAACGTGAGGGAGTTCAAGCATGTCAGAACATCATGTCGATGGACCGCTCCAGCCGGGCGATCGCGCGCCGAATATCGTCCTGGACGCCATCACGCGCGACGGAAAGATCGCGCTCGAGGATTATCGGGGGCATAGTCCAATCCTGGTGGGCCTGTTTCGAGGTCTGCACTGTCCGTTCTGCCGACGCCATATCGCGGCGCAGGCGCAACTTGACGCCGCGCTGCACGAGAAAGGCATCGAAAGTCTCACGGTCGTCAACACGCCGATCGACCGGGCGCGGCTCTATTTCCGCTATCATCCATTGCCCAATCTGCTCGCCGCGTCCGACCCCGATCGGGTCTCGCACCGCGCATTCGGCCTGCCTAATATCGAGTTCACGGAGAACGAAACCGAGTGGCCACGCAAGGTGGGCATGGACGTGGTCATGAGCATGCAAGTGGATATGCCCGGCGAGTTGCCCAGCCCGATGATCCGGCCGGCAGCCGCGGAGTACCTCAACAAGAAGGACGGTTACGAGATGACCGAAGCCGACGAGCGTATGGCGGCAACAGGCACGGGGCAGCTGTTTGGCCAGTTCCTGCTCGACCGCGAAGGGATCGTGCGCTGGACGTTCACCGAGGTTCCCGGCGGCGGCCAGCGCATGTTCGGAGCGCCGAGTCCACAGGAGCTGATGTCGGCCGCCTCGCAGGTGGCAGGCTAGGAATCTTGGCGATGAATCTTGGCGATTAACCCGCCACCCTCGGTCGTTTCTCGGCGAGTGCGGCAGCCATCGCCGAGATCAGTGGGCGCATGAAATAATGATCTTCCGCCGGCGAGACGTCGGCGCGCAATCCGTGCGCGGCGAGCTCGCCCGAGACCGCCGGGCCGATCGAGGCGATCAGCGTCCGCTCGAGTCCGGCGCGAAGGCGCGCCTCGCTGCCATGCGCTTTCGCGGCCTCGAACAGGCGGCGGACCTGGCCGAGATTGGTCAGCGCGATGGAATCGATCCGCCCCTCGGCCATGGCGTCGATCGCGGCGACGATGTTGGCATCTGCCGCCTTGGAATCGTAGACGTAGGGCAGCACGGTATCGACCTCGGCGCCTTGCTCGGCAAGTGCGCCGGTCAGCGCGCTGTGGTCCTTGTCCGGATAGAGCTGGAGACCGAGACGGTGGCCCTTCAGGCCGAGCCTGCCCAGCATCTCGATCACGCCCTCGGTGGTCGGCTTCTCCGTGGTCTGCTGCGCATCGAGGCCAACCTCGCGCAGCGCCTTGCCGGGCTTCGGGCCGCGGGTGAATTTTCGCGATTTGGCAAGCGCTGCCACGAGGGCCTGATCGAGGCCACGAGCGACGGCGAGCTTCATGATCCGTCGCAGGCCTTCGCCTGTCAGCAACACGAGGTCATCGAACGGCTTGTCGATCGCGCGGCGGATCCAGGCCTCGACCGGGGCCGGGTCCGGCGCGTCGTGAATGGTGAACATTGGGCACTGCACGACCTCGGCACCTTGCTCGGCCAGAAGCTTCGAAAACTGCGCCTCCTCACGCGTTTCCAGGATCAGGATGCGGGTGCCGTTCAAGCGGTCGGCCATGGGCGTGCTCCGGTCAAAATCGCAATGATACGTTCATCCTGACTCTGCGCCCGGGATTGGCGCAAGAGTGGGTCAGTGCTAGAGCGGGGCGCAAATCGCGGGTCGTTCCGCTTCATTTGCCCAAACCTTCATCAAGAGCCATGCCCGACCATCAATATGTTCTGACCCTGTCCTGTCCGGATCGCCCCGGCATCGTCTCGGCGGTGTCGACGTTCCTCGCCCACAACGGACAGAACATCCTCGACGCCCAGCAGTTCGACGACGTCGAGACCCAGAAATTCTTCATGCGGGTGGTGTTCACTGCGGCCGACCTCGCCGTGGGGCTGTCGGCGCTCCAGACCGGCTTTGCCGCGATCGCCGAGCGTTTCGGCATGGAATGGCAGATGCGCGACCGGGCCGCGCATCGCAAGGTGATGCTGCTGGTGTCGAAATCCGACCACTGCCTGGTCGACATCCTCTATCGCTGGCGCACCGGCGAATTGCCGATGATCCCCACCGCGATCGTCTCCAACCATCCGCGCGAGGTCTATGCCGGGCTCGATTTGGGCGGCATCCCGTTCCATCACCTGCCTGTCACCAGGGAGACCAAGCGCGAGCAGGAGGGGCAGATCCTCGATCTCGTCGCCAGCACGAAGACCGACCTCGTGGTGCTCGCCCGCTACATGCAGATCCTGTCGGACGATCTCTCGGCGAAGCTGTCGGGGCGCTGCATCAACATCCACCACTCGTTCCTGCCGGGCTTCAAGGGCGCCAAGCCCTATCACCAGGCGCATGAGCGCGGCGTCAAGCTGATCGGCGCCACTGCGCATTACGTCACGCGCGACCTCGACGAGGGCCCGATCATCGATCAGGACGTCGAGCGCATCAGCCATCGCGATACGCCGGAAGACCTGGTCCGCAAGGGCCGGGACATCGAGCGCCGCGTGCTGGCACGGGCCATCCGCTACCATCTCGATGACCGCGTCATCCTCAACGGCCGCAAGACCGTGGTGTTCGTGGATTGATGCGCTGTCATTCCGGGGCGCCTCAAAGAGGCGAACCCGGAATCTCGAGATTCCGGGTCCGATGCTGACGCATCGCCCCGGAATGACGGCCTACCGCACCGTGCCGGCCGACGTCGTCCCCGTCGCGCCCTTCTGGGCCTGCTCTTCCTTTTCGCGATCCGCGGCCGGCAGCAGCCGCTTGCGTTCGCGTTCCTTCATGTAGGCGTCGTATTGCGGTGTGCCCGGTCGCGGCGGAGCATCGGCGGGAAGGCCGCCGGCCCATTGCGGGACGTAGTCGCCCATGCCGGCCGAGAGTTTTTCGTTGACCGTCCCGCAGCCGGATAGCCCCGCGGCGAGCGCAACGAGGACGAGGGCGGAACGAAGAGTCCTGGGCATTGTGGGGGCACGCGTGTTCGGTCATTGGACGCCGGCTCTGGCCGGCGGGAAGAGGAGTAGCCTTCAACAAGGTAAAATAGACTTATTCGAGGTGGGTAATTTATTACCGAGTTGCGACCGCATGAGGTATGCGGATGTTCAGATTCTGCAAAAGAAAGACAAAATCCTCCATGCACGCGATCCCTGCCGTTCCTAGACTCGGTGCGAGGCTCGCGACAACATGGCTTGCTCCGCGGCAGGGGTTTTCGTTGACAAGTCCATTTTGTTTGTACATTCGTACAAATGAGCGCGATTGCGATCGAGTTGTTCCGACGTAACCGCGGCGCGCTCCCGGTCGGAACGCGAGGCCTGCGCCGAAGGCCGCCAAACGTCCGATTGACAAGGAGGGCGCGAAAGACGCCCATGTGGCGCGCGAGAGCACTCGCACGCGGGCTAAAATCAAGGCAAGGGCCGGGCACTCGGCCCAGGGCACAAGAGTCTGGAATGAAGGGGAGGGACATCCGATGTTCGAACGCAAACAACTGCCTCATACGGCGACTTCCAAGGCGGCTTGGGCCGCTGCCGTTGTGGCCATGGCAGGCCTCGCCGACCTCGCGCCCGCCAAGGCCGCGGACAGCGTCAAGGTCGGTCTGATCCTGCCGATGACCGGCGGCCAGGCCTCGACCGGCAAGCAGATCGAGAACGCGATCAAGCTCTACATGCAGCAGAAGGGCGACACCGTCGCCGGCAAGAAGGTCGAGATCATCGTCAAGGACGACGCCGCGATCCCGGACAAGACGAAGACCGCCGCGCAGGAGCTGATCGTCAACGACAAGGTCAACTTCATCGCCGGCTTCGGCGTCACGCCGGCCGCGCTTGCCGCCGCGCCGCTCGCCACGCAGGCGAAGATTCCGGAAGTCGTGATGGCGGCCGGCACCTCCATCATCACCGAGCGCTCGCCCTATATCGTGCGCACCAGCTTCACGCTGGCGCAGTCCTCCACCATCATCGGCGACTGGGCGGCGAAGAACGGCATCAAGAAGGTCGCGACTCTGACTTCGGACTATGCGCCGGGCAATGACGCGCTGAACTTCTTCAAGCAGCATTTCACGGCCGGAGGTGGCGAGGTGGTCGAAGAGGTCAAGGTGCCTCTGCAAAACCCCGATTTCGCGCCGTTCCTGCAGCGCATGAAGGATGCCAAGCCCGACGCCATCTTCGTGTTCGTGCCGGCGGGCCAGGGCGGCAACTTCATGAAGCAATATGCCGAGCGCGGCCTCGACAAGGCCGGCATCAAGGTGATCGGTCCCGGCGACGTCACCGACGACGACCTCCTCAACAACATGGGCGACGCCGTGCTCGGCACCGTCACTGCGCACCTCTATTCCGCGGCGCATCCCTCGCAGATGAACAAGGATTTCGTCGCAGCCTACAAGAAGGCCTTCGGCAACCGTCCGGGCTTCATGGCCGTGGGCGGCTATGACGGCATCCACCTGATCTACGAGGCACTGAAGAAGACGGGCGGCGATACCAATGGCGACAAGCTGATCGAAGCCATGAAGGGCCAGAAGTGGGAGAGCCCGCGCGGCCCGATCTCGATCGATCCCGAGACCCGCGACATCGTGCAGAACATCTATATTCGCAAGGTCGAAAAGGTCGACGGCGAACTCTACAACGTCGAGTTCGCGACCTTCGAAGCCGTCAAGGACCTCGGCAAGACCAAGAAGTGACGCGCGAAAGCGCGTCATCCCCGAGCGCGCTTAGCGCGCATCGGGGATCTCGAATTTGTTGAAATGGATTCCGGGTTCAGCGCTCCGCGCTGCCCCGGAATGACGAGTGATTACCAAGGTTCACCTGTCGCCGATGACCGCAATCCTCACCAACCTGTTCGACGGCGTTGCCTACGGCATGCTGCTGTTCGTGCTCGCCTGCGGGCTCGCGGTCACGCTCGGCCTCATGAACTTCGTCAATCTCGCCCATGGTGCGTTCGCCATGGCCGGCGGTTACGTCTGCATGGTGCTGGTCAACCGGATGGGCTGGCCGTTCTTCGCAGCCCTGCCGCTCGCCTTCGTCTCCGCGGCCGCGATCGGCATCGTGCTCGAACGTACGTTGTACCGCCACCTCTATGCGCGCAGCCATCTCGACCAGGTGCTGTTCACGATCGGCCTGACCTTCATGTCGGTTGCTGCGGTCGACTACATCCAGGGCTCGTCGCGGGTGTTCATCAATTTGCCGGCCGCGCTCCAGGGTCAGTTCGACCTGTTCGGCGTCGGCATCGGCCGCTACCGGCTGATGATCATCGTGATCTGCGGCCTGCTGACCATCGCGCTTCAGATGGTGCTGGCCAAAACGCGCTTCGGCAGCCGCCTGCGCGCCGCGGTCGACGACCCCCGCGCCGCCAGCGGCCTCGGCATCAACGTGCCGCAGGTGTTCGCCTTCACCTTTGCCTTTGGTTGCGGGCTCGCGGGCCTCGGCGGCGCGCTGAGCGCGGAGATCCTCGGCCTCGATCCCTATTTTCCGCTGAAGTTCATGATCTACTTCCTGATCGTGGTCACCGTGGGCGGGTCCTCTTCGATCACCGGTCCGTTCCTGGCCTCGCTCCTGCTCGGCATCGGCGACGTCGCCGGCAAATATTACGTGCCGAAGATGGGACCGTTCGTGATCTACACCATGATGATCGTGATCCTCATCTGGCGCCCGAACGGCCTGTTCGGTCGCACGGCCGCGCGTTGAGTTCGCCAAATGAGCGGTTCTTCCGACGTCGGTTATCATGCCCAGCGCCAGGCGCGGTGGCACTACGGCGAAATCGCCTTCTGGCTGCTCGTGCTGGCCTGCGGTTTCGCATTCCCCACGCGCTATCTGATCATGACCGACATCCTGCGGCTTGCGCTGTTCGCGATGTCGCTCGATCTCATCCTCGGCTATGCCGGCATCGTCTCGCTCGGCCACGCTGCGTTCTTCGGCGTCGGCGCCTATGCCGCGGGGCTGCTTGCCTTGCACGGCATCGTCAACGAGCCCGTGCTCGCGCTCATCGCCGCCGGCCTTGCCGCGATGGTGCTCGGCTTTGCCACCAGCTTCCTGGTGATCCGCGGCGTCGACCTGACGCGCTTGATGGTGACGCTCGGCATTGCGCTGCTGCTGGAGGCGCTCGCCGAGCGCTTTTCCAACATCACGGGCGGAACCGACGGCCTGCAGGGCATCGAGATGCAGCCGATCTTCGGGCAAATTCCGTTCGACATGTTCGGCAAGGCCGGCTTCTTCTATTCGCTGGCCGTGCTGTTCCTCCTCTTCCTGTTCGCCCGCCGCGTCGTGCATTCGCCGTTCGGTCTGTCGCTGCGAGCGATCAAGAACAATCCGCTGCGGGCGGCCGCCATCGGCATTCCGGTCAACCGCCGCCTGATCGCGATCTACACGCTGGCCGCCTTCTATGCCGGCATCGCGGGCGCGCTGTTCACCCAGACCACGGCGATCGCCTCGCTCGATGTGTTCGCCTTCGAGCGATCCGCCGACCTGATGCTGGTCCTCGTCATCGGCGGCACCGGCTATCTCTATGGCGGCCTGATCGGCGCGGTGATCTTCCGCATGCTCCAGGAATGGTTCTCCACCATCACCCCGCAATACTGGCAGTTCTGGATCGGGCTCGTGCTGGTCGTGATCGTGCTGGTCGGCCGCCAGCGCCTGCACCGCTGGGTGCTCTATGTGCCCAACCTGATCGTCAGGCAGGTGGCCGGGCGCAAGGCAGTCGTCGCCGTGCCGGAGAGCGACGCATGACCATTGCGCTCGAAACGAAGAATCTCGAAAAGCAGTTCGGCGGGCTGCGTGTCACCCGCGATCTCTCGCTCAAGGTCGAGCAGGGCGCTCGCCACGCGCTGATCGGCCCGAACGGCGCCGGCAAGACCACCGTCATCAACCAGCTCACCGGGGTGCTGAAGCCGAACTCGGGCCGCATCCTGCTCGAGGGCGAGGACATCACCGATCTGCCCGTACACAAGCGCGTGCTGCGCGGCCTGTCGCGCACCTTCCAGATCAACCAGCTCTATCCCGACCTGACTCCGCTCGAGACCATCGGCCTTGCCGTCTCCGAACGCCTCGGCCATGGCGGCGACTGGTGGCGGCGCATGGGCACGCGCAACGATGTCAACGGCGAGATCGCCGACCTCCTGACGCGCTTCCACCTGCTCGACGTCATGAACGAGCAGACGGTGACGCTGCCTTACGGCAAGCAGCGCCTGCTCGAGATCGCGGTCGCGATCGCGGCCAAGCCGCGCGTGCTGCTGCTGGACGAACCCGCCGCCGGCGTTCCCGAGAACGAGCGCCACGACATTCTCGCCGTCGTCGGCGCGCTGCCGCGCGACGTTACCGTGCTCCTGATCGAGCACGACATGGACCTCGTCTTCTCGTTCGCAGACCGCATCTCGGTGCTGGTCTCGGGCGCGCTGCTGACGGAGGGGCCGCCCGAACAGGTCGCGCGCGATCCGCAGGTGAAGGCGGTCTATCTTGGCGAGGAGGCGGTCAATGTCTGACCTGCTCGCGATCGATTCACTTCGCGCCGGCTATGGCGAAGCGGTGGTGTTGCCGAACATGTCACTGCGCCTCGCCGAGGGGCAGGTGCTGGCGCTGCTCGGGCGCAACGGCACCGGCAAGACCACGCTGATCAATTCCATCGTCGGCGTCACCCGCCGCTTCTCTGGGGCGGTCGCGCTTGCAGGCGCGGATGTCACCTCGCTCCGGCCCGACCAGCGGGCGCGCGCCGGCATCGGCTGGGTGCCGCAGGAGCGCAACATCTTCCGCTCGCTCACGGTGGAAGAGAACATGACGGCGGTGGCGCAGCCCGGCCCCTGGACGGTCGAGAAGGTCTACCAGATGTTCCCGCGGCTGAAGGAGCGGCGGAGCAACTTTGGCAACCAGCTCTCCGGTGGCGAGCAGCAGATGCTGGCGATCGGCCGCGCACTCACGCTCAACCCGAAAGTCCTGCTGCTGGACGAGCCGACCGAGGGTCTTGCCCCAATCATCGTCGAGGAGCTACTGAAGGCAATCGGGACCATCACCCGGGCCGGGGGCATCTGCTCGATCATCGTCGAACAGAATGCCCAAAAGATTCTGGGGCTGGCCGACCGCGTTGTGATATTGGAGCGCGGAACGATCGTCCACGACGCCCCGAGCGCCGCGCTGAAGGCCAACCCCTCGGTCCTGGAGCGCCATCTCGGCGTCACAGGGGCGGCCCACTGATCTTCGCCTCTCCACGCAGGCGGGGGGAGGGAGTACAACGAGCGCCGACTGAAATTTCGGGAGACACAAGAATGCAGCGAACCAGAGCCCCCTTCCGCGCCGACGAGGTCGGCAGTCTCCTGCGTCCGGCCAAGATCAAGGACGCGCGCGCCAGGCTCGAGAAGGGCGAGATCTCGGCCGACGATCTGCGCAAGATCGAGGACATGGAGATCGAGAAGGTCGTGCACAAGCAGGCCTCGATCGGCCTGAAGCTCGCAACCGATGGCGAATTCCGCCGCTCCTGGTGGCATTTCGACTTCCTGGCCAAGCTCACCGGCTGCGAGCTGTTCCACCCCGACACCGGTATCCAGTTCGCAGGCGTGCAGACCCGGCACGATGCGGTCCGCGTCATCGGCAAGCTGGACTTTCCCGACAACCACCCGATGCTGGATCACTTCCGCTTCCTCAAGAAGTACGCCGACCAGGCCCACGTCACCGCCAAGATGACGATCCCCTCGCCGGCGGTGCTCCACTTCCGCGGCGGCCGCAAGTCGATCTCCAAGGACGTCTATCCCGATCTCGACGCCTTCTACGAAGATCTCGGCAAGACCTACCGCAAGGCGGTGAAGGCGTTCTACGACGCCGGTTGCCGCTATCTCCAGTTCGACGATACCGTCTGGGCCTATCTCTGCTCGCAGGACGAATTGCAGAAGGCGCGTGAGCGCGGCGACAATCCGGACGGCCTGCAGCAGATCTATGCGCGCATCATCAACTACGCGCTGGCCGAGAAGCCGGCCGACATGGTGGTGACGACACATGTCTGCCGCGGGAATTTCCGCTCGACCTGGATCTCCTCGGGCGGCTACGAGCCGGTCGCCGAGACCATGCTCGCCGGCACCAATTACGATGGCTACTTCCTGGAATACGACAGCGACCGCGCCGGCGGCTTCGAGCCGCTTCGCTTCCTGCCCAAGGGTAACAAGGTCGTTGTGGTCGGCGTCATCACCTCTAAATTCGGACAGCTCGAGAAGAAGGACGACATCAAGCGCCGCCTGGAGGAAGCCGCCAAGTTCGCTCCCTTGGAGCAGCTCGCGCTCTCCCCGCAATGCGGCTTCGCCTCGACCGAGGAAGGCAACATCCTCTCCGAGGAGGAGCAATGGGCCAAGCTCAGCCTTGCGGTCGAGATCGCGAAGGAAGTGTGGGGCAATTGACGCGTACGCGCTCCGGCGCATGAGTACGGCGAGGCCTCACCACATGCTCACTGTCATTCCCCGCGAAAGCGGGGAATCCAGTCCGTCGCGGCTTCTCGGCTCAATCACTGGCGTCACGAAGTATTGGATCGCCTGGTCAAGCCGGGCGATGACACCGAGTGAAGCGCGAGGCCGTAGCCCGCATGAGCAAAGCGACATGCGGGGCCGATCGAACCCAAGCCCTCACTTCTCCGCCAAATAAACCTCGCCGAGCAGCGACGAGTTCGGCCACGGCACCTGCGTGTTCCTCGCTGCCGCGACACTCAGTCCGCACCCGTTTCACCACCTGCTGCAGCTCCAGGCCGGCTTGCCGACATGGGGCGAGAGCCGAGGAGCACGACGTTTTAGCACCTTCGGCGTTGCGAGCGGCGTGCCCGCGCCGCCGTGGACGCGATAAGCGGCCAGCTCGCCGTGTTCGCCTCGATCCCGCTATTCCCTAAGTGGGCAGAACTTGCTAGGAAGCCTGACCCAATTCATCTGCCCAACGCTTCCCACCCATGAAGAACGACGAAATCCTGAGCCAGATCACGGAGTTCTGCCGCAAGGCGGACATGGCGGAATCGACGTTCGGCCGGCGCGCGGTGAATGATGGGAAGCTCGTGCATCGCCTGCGCGAGGGAAAACGCATCACCATCGACACGCTGGAGCGGATCCAGGCCTATATGGCCGCATCGATGGCCGGCGGCGTGCCGCCGCCGCGGGGACTTCAGGTCCCGCCGGAAAAGCGCGATCCGCGCGGCAATTTCCGCTTCTTCGAGAACCGCCAGAAATATCTGCTGTTCGTCCACACCTGCAGCGAAAAGCGGGTGATTGCGGACAGGGTCGCGCTGGAGCTGGCCTCCATCCATCCGCGCCCGCCGGCCCTGCGCATGTTCGACGCCGGCGTCGGCGACGGCACGGTGCTGGCGCGGGTACTGCGCGCAACGCACCAGCGCTTCCCGCACATGCCGTTCTACGTCGCCGGCAAGGAGCTCAGCCTGGAGGACCTGCGCCTGACCTTGGAGAAGGTGCCGGACCGCATTTTCGAGCATCCGGCGTCGGTATTCGTCTTCACCAACATGTTCTACGCGGAGGCGCCCTGGCTCACGCCGGCATCGCCTGCGGCGGCGGCTGCCATCGTCTGGCACGAGGTCCCGCTCCGCGGCGCTTCATCGGGCGAGTTCGAGCAGCAGATCGCGGAGCTGAGGCCGTTCCTGGAACAGAACTGGCGCGCCGCGATCAGCCCCCGCACGGCCATGCCGCTCTACGAGCGGCCCGTCGTCCTCGTGCTCTATCGCGAGGACCACAGATTCCTCCTGGATTCGACCATTCCGCGGCCGGGCCAGACCGAGGCCAATTTCGACCTCGTCATCGCTTCCCAGCCCTACCGGGCCCTGTCCTCGGTCAATTTCCGCGCCAAGCGCATCATTGCACCCCTGGCGCGGGCGCTTCGACCGGGGGGGCGACTGATCGGAATCCACTCCCACGGCCAGGATCCGGGCATGGAAATGATCCAGGCGATCTGGCCTGGAGAAAATCCTTTCTCCGTGAGCCGCCATGAGCTATTGCGCGCAGTTAAGTATGAACTTGGATCGGTGGGCCGCGACTTAAACTTTAATGCCTACGCGGACAACCGTTCGATCTTCAGGTATGATATGGAAGCGCTGCCCAACGAGGTCACGGGTACCATCGGAACCTCGACGGCCTTTGCAGCGTGGAATGCGGCGGTGTATGTCGCTCAGATTGAGGACGACCGGTTGACGGAAATGACTCAAAACGGCCGCACCCTGGATGCCGCCAGGGATGTGCTGCGAAAGTACAATGGGCTCTGGTTTCTCGACGAATCCTACGTCATCTCGCGTCGGCGTGATTGACATCATCAAAAGTGAACATCGCAAACGCCCGCCGGCTAGTGGCGGAACAAGGGGTTACTGATGCGCGCGTCCTATCTCTTCACCAGCGAGTCCGTGTCCGAGGGCCATCCGGACAAGGTCTGTGACCGGATCTCCGATGAGATCGTCGACCTGTTCTATCGTGAAGGGCCGAAGGCCGGCATCGATCCCTGGCAGATTCGCGCCGCCTGCGAGACGCTCGCGACCACCAACAAGGTGGTGATTGCCGGTGAGACCCGCGGTCCGAAGTCGGTGGACAACGAGCAGATCGAGAGCGTCGTCCGGGGCGCGATCAAGGACATCGGCTACGAGCAGGAGGGCTTCCACTGGAAGACCTGCGACATCGAGATCCTGCTGCATCCGCAGTCGGCCGACATCGCCCAGGGCGTCGATGCGCTGCAGCCGGGCGAGGTCAAGGAAGAAGGCGCGGGCGACCAGGGCATCATGTTCGGTTACGCCACCAACGAGACGCCCGATCTGATGCCGGCACCGATCTTCTACGCCCACAAGATCCTGCGCCTGATCTCCGAAGCCCGTCACTCCGGCAAGGAGAAGGTGCTCGGTCCGGATTCCAAGAGCCAGGTCACGGTGCAGTACGAGAACGGCAAGCCGGTCGGCGTGCGCGAGATCGTGGTTTCGCACCAGCATCTGATCGAGGACCTCACCTCCAAGCAGGTGCGCGACATCGTCGAGCCCTATGTGCGCGAGGCACTGCCGAAGGACTGGATCACGTCGAAGACGATCTGGCACATCAACCCGACCGGCAAGTTCTACATCGGCGGTCCCGATGGCGACTCCGGCCTGACCGGCCGCAAGATCATCGTCGACACCTATGGCGGCGCGGCGCCGCATGGCGGCGGCGCGTTCTCCGGCAAGGATCCGACCAAGGTCGATCGTTCGGCGGCCTATGCCGCGCGCTACGTCGCCAAGAACATCGTTGCCGCCGGTCTTGCCGACCGCTGCACGCTCCAGCTCGCCTACGCCATCGGCGTGGCGCGCCCGCTGTCGATCTACATCGATACCCACGGCACCGGCAAGGTGCCGGAGGAGCAGCTCGAGAAGGCGGCGGCGCAGGCGATGGATCTCACGCCACGCGGCATCCGCACCCATCTCGACCTTAACCGCCCGATCTACGCGCGCACCGCGGCCTACGGCCATTTCGGCCGCACGCCGGACAACGAGGGCGGCTTCTCCTGGGAGAAGACCGACCTCGTCGAGCAGCTCAAGCGCGCGCTCTAGTTCTCTTGCGTCATTCCGGGGCGCCGCGACAGCGGCGAACCCGGAATCTCGAACCTTACGGATTCCGGGTTCGCTCTTGTCGCGAGCGGCCCGGAATGACGAGCCAAACAGACAGGAACCCCCTATGAACGCCAAGCCCGGCTTCACCGATTACATCGTCAAGGACATTTCGCTCGCCGATTTCGGCCGCAAGGAGCTCTCGCTCGCGGAGACCGAGATGCCCGGCCTGATGGCCACCCGCGAGGAGTTCGGCCCGAAGCAGCCGCTGAAGGGCGCGCGCATCGCCGGCTCCCTGCACATGACGATCCAGACCGGCGTGCTGATCGAGACGCTGGCAGCGCTCGGCGCCGACATTCGCTGGGTCTCCTGCAATATCTATTCGACGCAGGATCACGCTGCCGCCGCGATCGCGGCCGCCGGCATTCCCGTCTTCGCCGTCAAGGGCGAGACGCTGACCGAATACTGGGACTACACCGCGAAGCTGTTCGACTGGCACGGCGGCGGTCACCCGAACATGATCCTCGATGACGGTGGTGACGCCACCATGTACGTCCATCTCGGCCTGCGCGCCGAGAACGGCGACGCCGCCTTCCTCGACAAGCCCGGCTCCGAGGAAGAGGAAGTCTTCTTCGCACTTCTGAAGAAGCAGCTCAAGGAGAAGCCGAAGGGCTACTTCGCCGGCATCGCCAAGAGCATCAAGGGCGTTTCCGAAGAGACCACCACGGGCGTGCATCGTCTCTATGACATGCAGAAGGCGGGCACGCTGCTGTGGCCGGCCATCAACGTCAACGACAGCGTCACCAAGTCCAAGTTCGACAACCTCTATGGCTGCCGTGAATCGCTGGTCGACGGCATCCGCCGCGGCACCGACGTGATGCTGTCGGGCAAGGTCGCGATGGTCGCCGGCTTCGGCGACGTCGGCAAGGGCTCGGCGGCCTCGCTGCGCCAGGCCGGCTGCCGCGTCATGGTGTCGGAAGTCGATCCGATCTGCGCGCTGCAGGCCGCGATGGAGGGCTACGAGGTCGTGACCATGGAAGACGCCGCGCCCCGCGCCGACATCTTCGTCACCGCCACCGGCAACAAGGACATCATCACTATCGAGCACATGCGCGCGATGAAGGATCGCGCCATCGTCTGCAACATCGGTCACTTCGACAACGAGATCCAGATCGCGGCGCTCCGCAATCTGAAGTGGACCAACATCAAGCCGCAGGTCGACGAGATCGAATTCCCCGACAAGCACCGCATCATCATGCTGTCGGAAGGCCGCCTCGTGAACCTCGGCAACGCCATGGGCCATCCGTCCTTCGTGATGTCGGCATCCTTCACCAACCAGACGCTGGCGCAGATCGAGCTGTTCGCCAACAACAAGGACGGCAAGTACGAGAAGAAGGTCTACGTGCTGCCGAAGACGCTCGACGAGAAGGTCGCGCGCCTGCACCTCGCCAAGATCGGCGTCAAGCTCACCGAGCTGCGCAAGGACCAGGCCGACTATATCGGCGTGAAGCAGGAAGGTCCGTACAAGAGCGACCACTACCGCTATTGATCCACCGATCTGATCGATCACCGACGCGAAGCCCCGGAGCAGTCCGGGGCTTCGTTGTTTCGGCGCATGGAATTCGGCTCGCTTTTCAGTTGCAGAACGGCTGATTGCCGATTGACGGCCAGCGGCGGCGGGCGGACACTCGCCGGCGGCGGAGGAAACCATGCAACCAGAACATGTCGACGTGCTGATCGTCGGCGCCGGGCTATCAGGCATCGGCGCGGGCTATCATTTGCAGACGAAGTGCCCGGCCAAGAGCTACGTCATTCTCGAGGGGCGCGACTGCGTCGGCGGCACCTGGGACCTGTTCCGCTATCCCGGCATCCGCTCCGACAGCGACATGTTCACGCTCGGCTACTCCTTCAAGCCGTGGACCGACCCGAAGGCGATCGCCGACGGGCCGCAGATCCTGAACTATGTGCGCGAAACCGCGTCCGAGAACGGCATCGACAGGCACATCCGCTATCATCACCGCGTCAAGCGCGCTTCGTGGTCGACAAGTGAGGCGCGCTGGACCGTCGAGGCCGAGCGCATTGCGGGCGAGGGCGCGAGCGAGCTCGTTCGGTTCACCTGCAATTTCTTATTTCTGTGCTCGGGCTATTACAAATACGAGGCGGGCTACACGCCGGAGTTCAAGGGCGTTGCGGACTACGCCGGCCGCATCGTGCATCCGCAGAAATGGACAGGGGATATCGACTATGCGGGCAAGCGCGTCATCGTGATCGGCTCGGGCGCGACCGCGGTGACGCTGGTGCCGGAGCTCGCCAGGAAGGCTGCGCAGGTCACCATGTTGCAGCGTTCGCCGACCTATGTCGTCTCGCGGCCGGCGCAGGATCCCGTCGCCAACAAGCTGCGCCGCAATCTGCCGGCGCGGCTCGCCTATCATTTGATCCGCTGGCGCAACGTGATGTGGGGAATGTTCTTCTTCCAGCTCAGCCGACGCAGGCCTGCGAAGGTGAAGGACCTCATCCTCAAGGGCGTGCGGATGGCGCTCGGCTCCGACTACGACGTCGCGACCCATTTCACGCCGCGCTACAATCCCTGGGACCAGCGTCTCTGCCTGGTGCCCGACGGCGACCTGTTCAAGGCGATCCGCGAGCAGCGCGCCAGCGTCGTCACCAGCGAGATCGATACGTTCACGCATGACGGCATCCGCCTCAAGGACGGCCGCGAACTCAAAGCCGACATCGTCGTGACGGCGACCGGCCTGGTGCTGCAGGTCGTCGGCGGCCTCGAGGTCAGCGTCGACGGTCGTGCCGTCGATTTTGCCAAGACGCTGACCTACAAGGGCATGATGTATGCCGACGTGCCGAACATGGCTTCGGCGTTCGGCTACACCAATGCATCCTGGACGCTGAAATGCGATCTCACCTGCGAATATGTCTGCCGTCTCATCAACTACATGGACCGGCATAATTTCCGCCAGTGCATGCCGCACAATGACGATCCTGAAGTCACCGCGCAGCCCTCGCTCGATTTTACCTCGGGCTACGTGCAGCGCTCGGTCGCAATGCTGCCGAAGCAGGGATCCAAGCGGCCGTGGCGGCTGCACCAGAACTATGCGCTCGACATCGTGTCCCTGCGCTTCGGCCGGATCGACGACGGCGTGATGCAATATTCCTGATCGCGCCGCTCGCTGGCAGCTATGCCTTGCGCGTGGTGAGCGCGAACCCAAGATCGATCGCGAGCGCCAGCATCACAGCGCCGCCGCCGAGGCCGAACAGCGCCAGATAATCGCCGCCCGTCTGGGCGTAGATCCAGGAGAAGCCGTAAGCGGCGGCCGCCTGGAACAGCGCAAAGCTGGTGGTGGCATGGCTCCATATCGCGCGTTGCTGTTGGCTGGAGTGAGGCACGAGCTCATGGATGCGCCCCAGAACCAGCGGTACGATGCCGGGCGTGAAGCCGCCGACCACGACGCTCGACACGATCAGTGAGAGCGGTGCGGTGCTGACGGTCGGGAGCAGCACCGCGGCCGCCTCGATCAGGAAGGCCGCGCGGAGCGCCGGGCCGAAACCTGAGCGGTCGCCGAGATGACCGGTGACCAGCGGGCCGACGATCGCGCCGAGGCCGTACAGCACCCAATAGCGCGACCCTGCGGCAATGCCCTGGCCAAGGCCGCGCGCTACGAAGTCGACGATGAACACCATGTGCGGCACCAGCGCCACCGCATTAAGGCCGTACTGGACCAGCAGCGCGCGGGCGGCTGGCGAGGCGCGATGGGGTTTGGCTTGATGCGAAGGCGCAGCATCGGCCCTGGTCTCAGCAGGCCAGTTCCACCAACCCGCGAGCGTGAGCAGGGCGGAGAGCATGCCGAGGCCATACCAGCTCTCCTGCAAGCCCTGTTGCAGCAACAATGGCACCAGCGTGCCCGATGCGGCGACCCCGAGGCCGACGCCGGCGAAGATCACACCGCCGACGATGCCGCGCCGCGCGGCCGAGATATGCGGCAGAATGACGGACGCCGCCAGCACCATGATGATGCCGCCGGTGAGACCGGCGAGGAAGCGCCACGCGAAAAACCAGCTGAACGACAACGGAGCCGAGCTGGCGAAGAAGGAGAGAGTGGCGAGCAGCATCATCGCCCTTAACGCGCGGACCGTGCCGATGCGGGTGGCAAGCGCTCGTGCTGCGAGTGCGCCGGCGAGATAGCCGGCGAGGTTCCCGGCGCCGAGATAGACGACGTCGGATGGGCTGAACCATTTTGCGGCGATCAAAGCCGGGATCAGGGGCGTGTAGGAGAAGCGGGCGAGGCCGAGCCCGACCAGCGATGCGGACAAACCGGCCACGGCATACCGCCAGCTTGCTCGGGAGGCCGAGCCCGGCCGCGGTTGCGGACGGGTCTCGACGTGTCGCTTCGTGTCTGCGTTCGTCATTTCATCCTCCCGCGCGCAAGGGGGCGCGGATCATCTTGTCTGGGCGGCACGGCGGCGCCTGAATTCCTGCACCGGCAGGCCGCCCCAGCCCCAATTGTCGGTGTCGACCTCCTCAATCACCACAAAGGTCGAATCGAGCGGCTTGCCGAGCACGTCGAGCAGGAGCTGGCTCGATCCCTTGATCAGCGCGGCCTTCTCCTCGGCCGTGAGCGACGCCGCGCCCGGCGTCGCTCCCTCGCGGGTCACTTGAATGGTGACGATGGGCATCGTGCGTCTCCTCGGCTCAATGGCCGGCGCTCTGGCCGCCGTCGACATGCAGGATCTCGCCGGTGACGAAGGAGGCGCCCTCGAGATAGAGCACGGCATCGACGATGTCGGAGATCTCGCCCATGTGGCCCAGGGGATGCATCGCGCCGTACTGCGCATGCGTCGCCACCGCGTGCATCGGCGACTTGATGATGCCGGGCGCCACAGCATTCACGCGGATGCCGCGTCTGGCGTATTCGATCGCAAGCGACCTGGTCGCGGCGTTCAGTCCGCCCTTGCTCAGCGAAGCGAGCACCGAGGGCACGTTGGAATTGGCCTGATCGACCAGCGTGGTGGTGATCT
This sequence comes from Bradyrhizobium sp. CCBAU 53415, assembly GCF_028128735.1. Taxonomy (NCBI): domain Bacteria; kingdom Pseudomonadati; phylum Pseudomonadota; class Alphaproteobacteria; order Hyphomicrobiales; family Nitrobacteraceae; genus Bradyrhizobium; species Bradyrhizobium sp. CCBAU 53415. The sequence goes on from NZ_LBJF01000001.1 coordinate 936,306, forward strand.
GGACGATGTGGCCGGAGCCCTGTTTCTCCATCTCCGCGATGGCGAGCTGCGTAATGTTGAAGAAGCCCGCGACGTTCGTTCCCATCACCGCCGCATAGTCTTCGGCCGTGTATTGCGTGAACGGCTTTGCGACGAAGATGCCGGCATTGTTGACCAGCGTGTCGACGCGGCCGAAGCGGGCGATGGCTTGCGAGACGACGCGCTCGGCGGTGGCCCGGTCGACGATGTCGCCGGGTACGGCGAGGACGTCGTCGTCGCCCGACGGCTTGATGGAGCGCGCCGTCGCGACGACGCGATAATTGCGATTGCGAAAACCCTGCACCAGGGCGGCGCCGATACCCTGCGACGCGCCGGTGATGATGGCGACCTTCTGCTCGATGCCCATGATGGGCTCCTGTGGTTGGCTTGAAAACCTCGCCAGCAGCGGCTGGCTTGCGTGCTGAGGTACGCCGCGGCGGCCCGGGTGCGAATATCCGCCGTCCGGCAGACACTCTTTCGCGGCGCGAACGAATGCGGGCTCGGCGCCCGGCGGTGGTTGTCGAGGTTGCGCCGAACGCCTAAAGCGCGATGCGATTAGGATGAATCGTCATCGCGCTGTAGGTTGTTGTTTAAGCATGATCTTTTCGGAAAACCGCTGCGCACTTTTCCGGATCATGCTTTAGCCTGCGGGCGGAAGCTCAGGGGCGACGGGAAGGGAATGGATCGTCTGGATGCAATGAAAGCGTTCGTTCTTGCGGTGGACGAGGGCAGCTTGGCTGCCGCAGGGCGCAAGCTCGGCCGCTCGCCGGCCGCGGTGAGCCGGGCCATCGCCTTTCTGGAGGAGCGCGTCGGCGCGGAGCTGCTGCACCGGACGACGCGCTCGATCAAGCTGAGCGAGGAGGGGGAACGCTATGCCGCGATCTGCCGCCGTGTGCTCACCGAGCTCGAGGAGGCCGATGACATCGCGGCCGGACCGCGCACGCCGCCGCGCGGCCTGCTCACGATCACCGCTCCGGTGGTGTCGGGGGAGATGGTCCTGCGGCCGATCCTCGACGCATTTCTCGACGCCTATCCGACAGTGTCGGCCAAGCTCCTGCTGTTCGATCGCACGGTCAATCTGATCGAGGAGGGCGTCGACGTTGCGCTTCGCATTGGCCATCTCGCGGATTCGGCGATGATCGCCATGCGGGTCGGCGAGATCAGCCGCGTCGTCGTGGCAGCGCCGCGCTATCTGAAACAGCATCCGCGCATCGGCGAGCCCGGCGATCTCGCCAAGCACCAGATCGTCGCCATGGCGCACCTGCCCAATTCCTGGACCTTCGCGCCGCAGGCGGGTTCATCGGTGCCGCGCTCGGTGCAGTTCACGCCGCGGCTCGTCGTCAACAGCACCTATGCGGCAGTGGCCTCTGCCGTCGCCGGGCGCGGCGTGGCGCGGATGTACTCGTACCAAGTCGCCGAGCAGGTCGCGCGCGGCGAGCTCGAGATCGCGCTGGCCGGCGACGAGGACCCGGAGATGCCCGCGCATTTGATCTGCCCCCAGGGCCGGCTCTCGGTGCCGAAGGTGCGGGCCTTCACCGACTTCGCGGTGCCCCGGCTGAGGAAGCAGTTTGCGTTGCTGAAGCGGAACATCAAGGCGCGCTGAGCCGCTTCGCGCCCCCGCAATGCGTTGTTTTGCGTATACGTCGGCCCGGCTGAATCGGCGACGGTTCCAGAACGGTTAACGCCGATTTAACGGATGAGTCCTAGGCTGTCTCGGCCGGGGTTACTCGCAAGGCCGAGGTGAGCCCAATGGAAGCCCAGAAGATTGCGGTCGACGCCGTCGTCGCGCTGACCGATTGCGACCGGGATGCTGTCATCGCATTCATCCGCCGGCTCTATCTCGCCGGCGTCACCGATCCCAAGCGTTTGACATTCAAGGGTCTCCAGGCGCTGTCGCGGGCTTGATTCGGCTCGTTTCGGCCGTTTCGGCGTCGGTTCCATTCTCCTGTTCTCCCCAGTGTGACCGCAACCCACCGGCGAATATCTTGCCGCTGGCGCCTGAGCGAGCTACACGACACCCCGGCTGGGTCACTGGGGAACGGGGATATGCTGAAACAGCTTTTTGCGCCGCAACTTGTCATTCTTTACGTGCTTGCGGCCTCGACGATTTACGTCCATTTCCGCGGCAAGCAGCGGCTGCGCTTCGCGCGCCAGCTCGGCGATCACTCGACCTATCTCGCGCCGTACAACGTGCTGATGTATGCGGGCTCGGCGGTGCCGAACAAGCCGGTGATCTCGGTCGAGCAGTTTCCCGAGCTGAAGCCGCTGAGCGAGAACTGGGAAACCATCCGCGACGAGGCGGTACGCCTGTTCGACGAAGGTTTCATCCGCGCCGCCGCCAAGAACAATGACTGGGGCTTCTACTCGTTCTTCAAGAGCGGCTGGAAGCGGTTTTATCTGAAGTGGTACGACGACTTCCTGCCGTCGGCGAACACGCTGTGTCCGAAGACGGTGGAGCTGCTCAAGTCGATCCCGAGCGTGCACGGCGCGATGTTCGCGATGCTGCCGCCGGGCGGCAAGCTCGGCGCGCACCGCGATCCCTTCGCAGGCTCGCTGCGTTATCACCTCGGCCTCGTCACGCCGAATTCGAACAAGTGCCGCATCCTGGTCGACGGCGTCGAATGCGTCTGGCGCGACGGCGAGGCCTTCATGTTCGACGAGACCTTCATCCATAGCGCCGAGAATGCGACAGACGTCAACCGCATCATCCTGTTCTGCGACGTCGAGCGCCCGATGAAGTACGGCTTCATGACCGCGATCAACCGCTGGGTCAGCCACCACATCGTCAAGGCCTCTGCAACGCAGAACGTCGACGGCGAGAATGTCGGCGTGCTCAACAAGGTATTCGGCAAGCTCTACGAGATCCATCTCGGCAGCCGCAAGGTCAAGGAGTGGAACCGCAACGTCTACTACACGCTGAAATACTCGCTGACGGCTCTGATCCTCGGCCTCATCGTGATGTCGGCATTGCGGTGAATGAATGATCCGGCCAATGGCCTCGTTGCCGATTGCTGACGCGGAGGCCACGCAGTTCTTCCGCAACTGGCTGGAGGCCTTCGCGGGCTATGTCCGCGAGGTCGACTACGCTTCGGCGCGGCCGCTCTTCCATCCGGACGTGCTCGCCTTCGGCACCCACAACGACGTCATCCCCGGCCTCGATCAATGGGTCAAGACGCAATGGGACAACGTCTGGCCGAAGACCACCGACTTCCGCTTCGTCCTCGATCAGACTTCCGTTCTGGCATCGCCAGACGGCATGATGGCAACCGTGATCGCGCCGTGGACGAGCACGGGCTATCATCCCGATGGCGGCGCGTTTCCGCGGCCGGGCCGGGCGACGATGGTGTTCTCCAAGACCGCCGACGGCTGGCTGTGTGTGCATTCCCACATGTCGCTCAACCGCGGTGTGCCGCAGGCAAGCCACGCCAACCGGCCGGTGAAGGCCTGGTGAAAACAAAAAGGCCCCGGATGGTCCGGGGCCTTTTGATTGCCGGGCTTGTGCAGCCTATTCCGGCTGGCCGATGCTCACCTTCAGTGTGCCGACGCCGTCGACGCCGCATTCGAGCTTGTCGCCTGGCTGGAGCTGCGACACACCGGCCGGCGTTCCGGTCATGATGATGTCGCCGGCCGCGAGCTTCACCTGCTGCGAGAGTTGCCAGATGATCTCCGGCACGTTCCAGATCAACTCGGTAAGGTCGCCCTTCTGGGCTTCCTTGCCGTTGACCGTCAGCCAGATCTTGCCCTTGGAAGGATGGCCGATCTTCGAGGCCGGTTGCACCGCGGAGCAGGGCGCCGAATAGTCGAACGACTTGCCGATCTCCCAGGGACGCTCCTTCTTGCGCGAGGCGATCTGGAGATCGCGCCGGGTGAGATCGATGCCGACGGCGTAGCCGTAGACGTGGTCCAGCGCCTTGTCGGCCGGAATGTTGAGGCCGCCGCTCTTCATCGCAACGATCAGTTCGACCTCGTGGTGCAGGTCCTTGGTCAGCGGCGGATAGGGAATGGTGGCGCCATCGGGCACCAGCATGTCGGCATGCTTGGCGAAGAAGAACGGCGGGGCGCGCTCGTCGTTGCCCATCTCGCGGATGTGCTCGAGATAGTTGCGGCCGACGCACCAGATGCGGCGCACCGGATAACGGCCGCTCTCGCCGACGACGGGAAGCGAAGCCTGGGGCGGAAGCGGGATGACGTAGGAGGCGGCGTTCATGTAAGGTCTCGCGGCTCTTGAGGTTGACGAGGAACTCTAGGCGGTTGCGCTGATCGGCGCCAGAGCGCCGGAATCGTGGTGCTGCAAGCGGAAGAACGAGGCGTAGCGCCCGCCGCGGCGGAGCAACTCGTCATGTCGACCCTGCTCGACGATCTCGCCGCCCTCGACCACCAGGATGGCGTCGGCGTGCATGATGGTGTGCAGCCGGTGAGCGATCACGATGGTGGTGCGGTTCCGGCAGAGATGCTCGATCGCCTCCTGCACCTGCCGCTCGGACTCCGAATCGAGCGCTGCGGTGGCTTCGTCCAACAGGATGATCGGCGCGTTCTTGATCAGCGCGCGGGCCACCGCGATGCGCTGGCGCTGGCCGCCGGACAGCTGCGTGCCGTGCTCGCCGACCGGCGTGTCGTAGCCGAGCGGGAAGCCCATGATGAAGTCGTGCGCGCAGGCCGCCTTCGCCGCCTCGATGATTTCATTCTCGCTCGCGCCCGGCCGGCCGAAGGCGATATTGCTGCGGATGGTGTCGCGGAACAGATAGACGTCCTGGCCGACATAGGCGGTTTGCGCCCGCAGCGATTTGCGCGAGACCGCGCCGATCGACTGGCCGTCGATCACGATGTCGCCCTGCGTCACCTCGTAGAAGCGCAAGAGCAGCGCGAGCACGGTCGACTTGCCGCCGCCGGAGGGGCCGACCAGCGCGGTGACCTTGCCGGGCTCGGCGACGAAGCTCATGCGGTTGAGCACGGTCTCGCCATTGCGATAGGAGAAGCTGACGTCGCGGAGCTCGATGCGGGCATCCGACAGCTTCAGCGCCGGCTTGTCGTCGTCGGAGCGCTCGCTCGCCGGGCTGTCGACGACTTCGAGCAGCATGCGGGCGCCGACCAGCTGGCTGTTGAGGTCGATATTGAGCCGCGCCAGCCGCTTGGCGGGCTCGGTCGCCATCAGGAACGCGGTCATGAAGGAGAAGAACGCGCCGGGCGTGGCGTTGAGCGCGACCACGGCATAGCCGCCGTACATCAGGCAGCCGGCGACCGCGAAGCCGCCGAGCATTTCCATCAGCGGGTTGGAGCGGTTGGCGACGCGGGCCATCTTGTTGGCGTTGCGCTCGACGATCGCGATGTTCTCGTCGATGCGGGCCTGCATGGCCTCTTCGAGCGTGAACGCCTTGACGGTGCGGATGCCCTGCAGCGATTCCTGCATCGTCTCCATGATGTCGGCGGTGCCGGTGAACTGGTTGAAGGCGAGGCCCTTGATGCGCTTGACCAGCTTGCGCAGCACCAGCATCGCCGGCGGCACCGCGACGAGGCCGATGAACGACATCAGCGGGTCCTGCCACACCATCACGCCGATCATGGCGAGCAGCATCAACAGGTCGCGCCCGATGGCATTGACCAGCATGTTGAGCACGTCGGTGATGGATTTCGCGCCGGCCGTCAGCCGCGCCAGGAACTCGGAGGAATGCCGCTCGGAGAAGAAGCCGACGCTCTCGCGCATCAGCTTGGCGAACAGCTGGCGCTGGTTGGTGGCGAGGATGGCGTTGCTGATCTTGGTCAGGATCACCATGTGGCCGTAGGTCGCCACGCCCTTGATGAAGAGCAACGCGACGGTGATGCCGGAGAACATCGCGATGCCCGGGATGTTCTTGTCGACATAGGCCTGGTTGATGACCTGGCCGAGCACATAGGTCGCGCCTGCGGTCGCGCCGGCGGCGAGAGCCATCAGCGCGAAGGCGACGAGGTAGCGCCGCCAGTAGACGATGCCCTGTTCCGTGACCAGGCGGCGAATCAGGACCGCTGCCGCATAGGGATCGTCGGTGATTTTCTTTGGAAACTGGGCCATCCGGTGTCCATTGACGGTGCGGGACAAAGCCTGCCCGCGCGTCAGGGATCGATGGGCCTCTGTGCCCGCTCAAGCCGGGTTTTTCAAGCCCAATTAAGGGCTTGCGCTTGGGATGATTCTAGGCCGAGGCGGCGTGGCGGAGCTCGCCATGGCGCTCGCGGAACAGCTTGTCCTCCCAGGCCAGCGCGTGCGCGGCGATGGTCTCGAGGTCCTCGTATTGCGGCCGCCAGTCGAGCAGGCCGCGGATGCGGCTGGTATCGGCGACCATGGTCATGATGTCGCCGGGCCGGCGCGGCGCGTATTGCACGGCGAAGCTGCGGCCCGAAACGCGGCGCACAGCGTCGATGGTCTCCAGCACCGAATAGCCGCGGCCATAGCCGCAGTTGAGCGTGGTCGAGGCGCCGCCGTTGCGCAAATAGGCAAGGGCCGAGCGATGGGCCTGCGACAGATCCGTGACGTGGATGAAATCGCGGATGCAGCTGCCGTCCGGCGTCGGATAGTCGGTGCCGAACACGTCGATCTTGGCGCGCTGGCCGGTCGCGGCTTCCACCGCGATCTTGAGCAGATGCGTGGCGCCGACGGTGGCGAGCCCAATGCGCGCCTGCGGATCGGCGCCGGCGACGTTGAAGTAACGCAGCGTCACGTATTGCATGCCGTAGGCGGCGGCAACGTCGTGCAGCATGATCTCGGTCATCAGCTTGGACGAGCCGTAGGGCGACAGCGGCCGCGTCGGCGCGTGCTCGGGCACCGGCACCTGGTCCGGATTGCCGTAGACCGCGGCGGTCGAGGAGAAGATGAAGCGGCCGATGCCGCGCTTGACCGCCACGTTGAGCAGGTTGCGCGCGGTCATGAAGTTGTTGCGGTAGTAGCCGAGCGGATCGCGCATCGAGTCCGGCACGACGACCGAGCCGGCGAAATGGATGATGCTCTCGATGTCGTGCTGGGCGATCACGCCTTCGAGCAGGTTTTCGTCGCCGGCATCGCCGATGAACAGCGGCACGCCTTCGGGCAGGTAGGCCGAGAAACCGGTGGAGAGATCGTCGATCACCACGACGTCCTCGCCGGCTTCCGCCAGCGCCAGGACCGTGTGACTTCCAATGTAGCCGGCGCCGCCGGTGACTAGCACAGTCATGATCTCACCCGTCTTCGATCAACGCGCAAACTAGCGCTTGCGTGGTGAAGAGGGGGTATCGGCGCGGCTGAACTGGCCACTATGCTTAATGTTGCGTATAGGGGGCCTGTCAAACGGAGCATGACGTGGCGAATCCCCCTGATGATCTCGAAGTGATCGTGCCAAATCTGCACAGGCGCTATTCCGGGGTCACCGCCACCAATCGGATGGTGGCGCCGCGGGCGGCGAGGCTGTTTCGCGCCGCCTGGTTCGGTTCGGACGCGCCGGAGGGGATCGCGCGGCTGAGCATTGCCGATTTTCTGAAATTGTGGCGCCGCGACCGGCCCGTGATCTGGCATGCGCGCCGCAACAACGAGATGATCGCGGGCGTCGCGTTGCGCACGCTCGGCTGGCCGCTGAAGCTCGTATTCACCTCGGCGGCGCAGCGGCATCACAGCTGGATCACGCGCTGGCTGATCCGGCGCATGGACGCGATCATCGCGACATCAGATCTCTCGGCCTCGTTTCTGAAGGTGAAGGCGACGGTGATCCCGCACGGCGTCGACACCGACGTCTACGCGCCGTCGACCGATCGCGCTGCGGCCTTTGCCGAAAGCGGCCTGCCGGGCCGCTACGCCATCGGCTGCTTCGGCCGCGTGCGCGCGCAGAAGGGCACCGATGTGTTCGTCGATGCGATGTGCCGTCTGTTGCCGCGCCATCCCGATTTCACCGCCGTCATCGTCGGTCAGGTCACGCCAGAGCAAACGCCCTTTGCCAACGACCTGAAGAAGCGGATCGAAGCCGCCAATCTGCAAACGCGCATCGTCATCACCGGCGAATTGCCGATCGAAGCGGTGCAGCGCTGGTATCAGCGGCTGACGATCTACGCCTTCACCTCGCGCAACGAAGGTTTTGGCCTGACGCTGATCGAAGCGATGGCGGCCGGCAGCGCACTCGTCGCGTCACGCGCCGGCGCGGCGGAGCTCGTGGTGGAGGATGGCGTCACGGGCGTGCTGATCCCGACCGGTGATGCCGATGCGCTCGCTGCGGCGCTGGAGCCGCTGATGCGCGACGTGGCCGCCGCCACAGTGATGGGCGAGCGCGGGCGGGCGCGGGTGCTTGAACGGTTCAGCCTCGACGCCGAAGCCGCGCGGATCGGCGAGGTCTATCGGCCGCTGCTCTGACGCGGTTTCCGGGGGCGCAAACAAAAATCGCGAAAACAACCCCATGCACAGTAGCCGGGGTCAGCAAGATCAATGGCTTGGCCGAGAGCTTGATTGATTGCGGATTTTTCGAATCGCGTTTGACTTGTCGGGCAAAACACTGGCATGATGTCACCATCGGCGCGAGCCCCGAGCGCCTCACGTCATCGCCCTTGCCCCCGCCTCCATCAGCACCCTCTCCGCAATCCCCACCACCTCGCTCGCCGCGATATTCCGCATGCAGCGGTGATCGTTCATCTTGCAGGTCGTGCTTTGGCAGGGCTGGCAGGACAGCTCCTCCTTGTCCTGCACCACGGTTGCCGCAAGGCCGTTGAGGGGAGCCCAAAGATAGGGGCTGGTGGGGCCGAAGATGCCCATGGTGGGCGTGCCCAGGGCGGCTGCGATGTGCATCAGGCCCGAATCGTTGGAGATCGCAACGCCGGCCGCGGCCATGGCCAGCACGCCGTTGCGCAGATCGGTGCCGGTGAGGTCACGCACCCCCGGGCCGCCAGCGGTCCCCGGGCCGCCGGCGGCGACGATCTCCTGGGCGAGGCCCTTTTCGGCGGGGCCGCCGACCACCCACACCTCGAGGCCACGCTCGACCAGTAGCCGGGCGGCCTCGGGATAGTAGGTCCAGCGTTTCGAGACGCCGACCGAGCCTGGGGCGAGCGCCACGGCGGCGCCGGCGCTGAGGCCGTTGGCCTGCCGCCAGCGGACGATCTCCTCGGCCGGGACCCGCAGTTGCGGCACCGGCCATTCCGGCGGCAGCGGGGTGCCGTCGGGCTGGGCCAGCGCGGCGTTCTTGTCGATGAAGCGGGGCAGCTTCTTCTCGCCCCAGCGCCAGCGGTTGATCAGGCCGAACCTGAACTCGCCGACGAAGCCGACCCGTTCAGGAATACCGGCCAGCGCCGGCGCGATCGCCGCCTTCCAGGTCCGGGGCAGCACCAGCGCGGTGCCGTAGTTCCGCTTCCGAAGGAGCTTTGCCAGGCCGAACTGGCGGCTAACTGCCAGCCGGCCACGCGGCATGTCCCAGACGATGCCAGCGCGTACGCCGGGCATGTAGTCGATCAGCGGGGCGCACAGCGACGTGGTCAGGAGATCGACCGGCCGGTTCGGCCAGCGCTCCTTCAGGACCCGCACCACGGTATGATTCCGCACGAAATCACCGATCCACATGTAGGGAATAATCAGGATCGGGCGCGTGTCGCTCCGGTCTGCATCTCCAACAAATTGCGAATCATTATTCATTTGTTAATAGGGCTGAAGACGTGCTGATGTTGGCGGTTCGGTAGCCGCTCCGGACCGGCAGGTAAAGCCGGCAGAAGCGCAATCCCAAAACCGCTTACACTTTGGCGGATCATGCGCTACGGCAGGACCGGGCACCAAGAAAATCGGGCAGGTAATTGGAATGTTGCTGGTGACCGGCGGGGCCGGTTTTATCGGATCGAATGTCGTGGCTGCGCTGAACGAGGCCGGCCGCAGCGACGTCGTGGTCTGCGACCTGCTCGGCACCGAGGGCAAGTGGCGCAACCTCGCCAAGCGGCAGCTTGTGGATATCGTCCCCCCGGCCGAGTTGGAGGGCTGGCTGAAGGGCCGCAAGTTAGAGGCCATGATCCATCTCGGAGCGATTTCCGAGACGACCGCGACCGACGGCGATCTCGTGGTCGAGACCAATTTCCGCCTGTCGATGCGCCTCCTGGACTGGTGCACGGCGAATGCGGTGCCATTCATCTATGCCTCCTCGGCGGCGACCTATGGGAATGGCGAGGCCGGCTTTGACGACGACGCCTCGCTGCCGGCGCTGAAGAAATTGCGGCCGATGAATCTCTACGGCTGGAGCAAGCACCTGTTCGACCTCACCGTTGCCCAGCGCGTAGCGAACGGCGATCCGCTCCCGCCGCAATGGGCCGGGCTGAAATTCTTCAACGTGTTCGGCCCCAACGAGTACCACAAGGGCTCGATGATGAGCGTGCTGGCGCGGCGGTTCGACGACGTCAAGGCGGGCCGCGTCGTGCAGCTGTTCAAGTCGCATCGCGAGGGCATCGAAGACGGCGACCAGCGCCGCGACTTCATCTATGTCGACGACGTCGTGCGCGTCATCATGTGGCTGCTGGCGACGCCGTCGGTGTCCGGCCTGTTCAACGTCGGCACCGGCAAGGCGCGCAGCTTCAAGGACCTCATGCTGGCCGCCTACGCCGCGCTCGGCACCAGGCCCAACATCGAATACATCGACATGCCCGAGAGCATCCGCAACAGCTACCAGTACTTCACCCAGAGCGAGGTCGATCGCCTCTGCCGCGCCGGCTATAACGGCGGCTTCACGACGCTCGAGGACGCGGTGAAGGCCTATGTCGGGGACTATCTCGACCGGCCCGACCGCTTCCGCTGAGGCTTTTTGATCATGGCGACGCCCATTCTCGATTTCGACGCCCTCGCGCAAACGATCTCAGGCCGCACGGTGCTGTGCATCGGCGACATCATGCTGGACGAGTTCGTTTATGGCGAGGTGTCGCGGATCTCGCCGGAAGCGCCGACGCCGGTCATCGCCGCACAGCGCAGCGAGATTCACATCGGCGGCGCCGGCAACGTCGCGCGCAACGTCGCTTCGCTCGGCGCGCGCTGCATCTTCGTCGGGCTCGTCGGCGAGGACGATGCGGGCAGGCGGCTGGCATCGGCGCTGGGTGAGCAGGCCGGCATCGAAAGCGTGCTGGTGTGCGACCCCTCGCGGCCGACCACGCGAAAAGCCCGCTTCGTCTCCGAGCATTTTTCCACGCACATGCTGCGCGCGGATTGGGAGCAGGCGCTGCCCGCGTCCGATGACATCGAAACGAAATTGATCGACGCGATCCTGCCGCGGATCGCGCGCGCCGACATCGTGCTGCTGTCCGACTACGCCAAGGGCGTGCTGACCGCCCGCGTGATCCGCCACACCATCGATGCCGCGCGAAAGCTCGGCAAGCCCGTGGTCGTCGATCCCAAGAGCCTGAACTGGGCAATCTATCGCGGTGCCACGCTGCTTACGCCCAACCGCAAGGAATTTTCGGAAGCGACCCGCAGCCGCGCCGAGACGGTGCAGAGCATCGTCGAGGCCAGCGAGGATGTGATGCGGCTCGCCGATTGCGAGGCGATCCTGGTCACGCAGGGCGAGCACGGCATGACGCTGGTGCCGCGCAACGGCGCGGCCGTGCACGTTCCGGCTTTCCCGGTGAAGGTGCGCGACGTCTCCGGCGCCGGTGATACCGTCGCCGCCGCGCTCGCGGTATCGCTTGCGGCCGGTGCGGACTGGGACACGGCGCTGCGCGTGGCCAATGCCGCCGCCGCCGTCGCCGTCGGCAAGCAGGGCACCGCCAGCGTGAGCACGGCCGAGCTGCGGCGAAAGATCCTGCCGCATGCCACTCTCGCGGCCGAGGAGAAGATCGTGCTCGATCCTGATACGCTCGATGCGCAACTCGCCGAATGGAAGAGGCAAGACCAGCGCGTCGGCTTCACCAATGGCTGCTTCGACATCCTCCATCCCGGTCACGTCAAGGTGCTGACTGCGGCGCGCGCGGCCTGTGACCGTCTGATCGTGGGGCTCAACAGCGACGCCTCGGTGCGGCGGCTCAAGGGCGCCGATCGTCCGGTGCAGGACGAGCGCGCGCGTGCCGAGGTGCTCGCCGCGTTGGAGGCCGTCGATCTGGTCGTCATCTTCGCGGAGGACACGCCGATCGACCTGATCAGCAGGATCAAGCCCGGCGTGCTGGTCAAGGGCGGCGACTACACGCGCGAGCAGGTCGTCGGCCACGAGGTCGTCGAGGCCGCGGGCGGAACAGTCGTGCTGGTCGACATCCTCCAGGGCTTCAGCACGACGGCGCTGGTTCATCGCGCCCGGGGAGGGGGCAAGTGACAAGCCAATCGACGGCACTTGCCCGGGAGACCCCCGGCCAGATGTTGCGGCGGCGCCTGCGCAGTCCGGCGGCCTGGCGCGAGACGGTCGACCTGTTTGCGATCCTGACCGCGGCCTCGCTGCCCTGGTCGACGTCGCTTGCGGGGATCTTCAACGCGCTGATGCTGCTCTGCATGGTGCCGTTCCTCGACCTCCGCTCCTTCCTGCAATCGCTGAGGCGTCCGATCTGTGCGGCGCCGATCGCGCTGGTCGTTCTCGCGCTGGTCGGGACGCTGTGGTCGGATGCGGCCTGGGGCGCGCGCTTCTATGCGGTCAATCCGACCGTCAAACTGCTCGTGCTGCCGGTCCTGCTCTATCATTTCGAGCGCTCGCCGCGTGGGCACTGGGTGTTCATCGCCTTCCTGGTGTCCTGCGCGCTGTTGTCGCTGATGTCGTGGCTGGTCGCCTTCTATCCCAATCTTGCGCTCAAGACCGATCCGGCCGAGCGCGGCATCTTCGTCAAGAACTACATCGACCAGAGCCAGGAGTTCGCACTCTGCGCGGTCGCGCTCGCCTATCCGATCGTGATGCTGCTGCGCGAGAAGCGGTACTGGCTCGCCGCCCTGCTCACGGCGCTTGCGCTCAGCTTCTTCGTCAACATGGTCTTCGTGGTGGTGTCGCGCACGGCGCTCGTTACCATTCCGATCATGTTCGGCGTGTTCGCGTTGCTTCACCTGAGAGGGCGCAGCATTGCGATCATCTCCGCAGCCCTGCTCGTCGGGGCCTTTCTTGCCTGGCAGGCCTCGCCGCATCTGCGGCAGACCGCGGAGAGGTTTGCCGGGGACTACAGGGGCTATGTGGAACGGGGCGAGCCGACTTCGATGGGACTGCGGCTGGAATTCTGGCGGAAATCGCTCGGCTTCTTCGCGGAGGCGCCGATCATGGGGCACGGCACCGGCTCGACGCGCGGATTGTTCGAGCGGGTCGCGACACCCAGTGGTCAGTACCAGGCGTCCGCCGAAGTGATCGGCAATCCGCATAACCAGACGCTGAACGTCGCCGTGCAATGGGGCCTCATCGGCATCGCCATTCTCTACGCGATCTGGATCCTGCATCTGCTGTTGTTTCGCGGCGAGGGGCTTGCCGACTGGATCGGGCTCCTTGTGGTGGTGCAGAACGTCTTCACGTCGCTGTTCAACTCGCATCTGTTCGACTTCCACGAGGGCTGGATGTACGTCATCGGCGTCGGCGTTGCTGGCGGCATGGTGATCCGGGCACGACAGGGCGGGGCGAAACCGGGCGAGGCGGGTTCCTGAACGACGCCGGCCGCCGCAGGGCTCGACCGGGAGCGTCATCTCGCAAGCCTTCGCTGGCATGTCCCGGCGAGATGGGCTATCAGCGCGGTCGGGTTGCATCTAACAGGGTTTTCATCGGTCGGCGGATGACGCGTCTTTCGCATCTCACCTCGCGCAATTTCCTGATCGCGCTCCACGACCTGATGGCGACCACGGCGGCGCTCTTTGCCGCCTTCTATCTGCGATTCGAGGGCGGCGAAGGCTTCTTCGAACGCTTGCCGCTGCTGTTCCAGATCCTGCCGTATTTTCTTGCCTTCAGCGTGGTCGTGTTCTTCGTCTTGAACCTGACCACGACGAAATGGCGGTTCATCTCACTGCCGGACGCGCTGAACATCATTCGCGCGGCGACCGTGCTGACGGTTGCGCTGCTCGTGCTCGACTACGTCTTCGTCGCGCCCAACGTTCGTGGCGCCTTCTTCCTCGGCAAGGTGACGATTGTCCTCTACTGGCTCCTGGAGATCTCCTTTCTCAGCGCGCTGCGCATGGCTTATCGCTATTTCCGCTATACGCGGGTGCGGCGTCATGCGAGGACCGATGACGCCGCGCCGACGCTGCTGATCGGCCGCGCCGCGGATGCGGAGGTGCTGCTGCGTGGAATCGAGAGCGGGGCGATCAAGCGGATTTGGCCAGTCGGCGTATTGTCGCCGTCGCTGGCGGATCGGGGCCAGATCATCCGCAACCTTCCGGTGCTGGGCGGCATCGACGATATCGAGGACGTCATCGCGGACTTCGCCAAGCGCAACAAGCCGATAGCCCGCCTCGTGATGACGCCATCGGCGTTCGAGCCGGAGGCGCATCCGGAATCGATCCTGATGCGGGCGCGCAAATTGGGCGTGATCGTCAACCGCATGCCCTCGCTCGAGAGCGGCGACACGCCGCGGCTCACGGCTGTCGCGGTCGAAGACCTCCTGCTGCGGCCGAGCGAGAAGATCGACCATGTACGCCTCGAAACCCTGATCAGGGGCAAGGCGGTGATCGTCACCGGCGGCGGCGGCTCGATCGGCTCCGAGATCTGCGAGCGCGTCGTCGCTTTCGGCGCCGCGCGGGTGTTGATCGTAGAGAATTCCGAACCGGCGCTCTACGCGGTCACGGAAGCGCTCGCTGCGCATGGCACGGCGGCTCAGATCGAAGGGCGGATCGCCGACATTCGCGACCGCGAGCGCATCGCGCGTCTGATGGCCGAGTTCAAGCCGGACATCGTGTTCCATGCCGCGGCGCTCAAGCACGTGCCGATCCTCGAGCGCGACTGGAGCGAGGGCGTCAAGACCAACATCTTCGGTTCGATCAACGTGGCCGACGCAGCACTCGCCGCCGGCGCGGAAGCCATGGTGATGATCTCGACCGACAAGGCGATCGAGCCGGTGTCGATGCTCGGCCTGACCAAGCGTTTCGCCGAGATGTACTGCCAGGCGCTCGACCGTGATCTTGCGGCGGCGAGCAGCGGCGCCAAGCCGCCGATGCGGCTGATCTCGGTCCGGTTCGGCAATGTTCTGGCCTCGAACGGCTCGGTGGTGCCGAAGTTCAAGGCCCAGATCGAGGCCGGCGGCCCCGTGACCGTGACGCATCCCGACATGGTCCGCTATTTCATGACCATCCGCGAAGCCTGCGATCTCGTCATCACGGCGGCAACGCACGCGCTCGGAGCGCAGCATTCGGACGTCTCTGTCTACGTGCTCAACATGGGCCAGCCGGTGAAGATCGTCGATCTCGCCGAACGCATGATCCGGCTCTCCGGGCTTCAGCCGGGCTACGACATCGAGATCGTGTTCACGGGCATGCGGCCGGGCGAGCGCCTGCACGAGATCCTGTTTGCCTCCGAAGAGCCGACCCGCGAGATCGGCGTGGCCGGCATCATGGCGGCGCAGCCCAACGAGCCGCCGATGCAGACGCTGCGCAAATGGATTGCGGCGCTCGAGCAGGCGATCGCGCGCGACGATCGCGCCACCATCAGGACCATCCTGAAGGATGCGGTCCCCGAATTCGGATCGACCGCGGCCTGACCATGCAGCCTCGAGGCAAGATCGTCGTCGCCTGTGCCGCTTCGTCCGACTTGTTGCGCAACGCTGCTTCGACGGGGCGACGATGAGCGAGACAAGGCCGGTCGCGCTGGTGACGGGGGCGAGCGGCTTCCTTGGCCGCCATATCGTGCCTGCGCTGACGCGGGAGGGGTGGTCGGTCCGCCGTGCGGTCCGCAGCCCGGACGGGACCGACGGCGAGGTCGTGATCAAGCCGATCGGCCCCGACACCGACTGGCAGGCCGCGCTCGATGGCGTCGACGCCGTCGTCCATCTCGCCGCGCGGGTGCACTACAAGAACGAGGAGCACGCGGTCGAGCTCTACCGCGACGTCAATGTCGACGGCACGCTGCATCTGGCGCGCTCCGCGGCGATGGCCGGCGTGCGCCAGTTCATCTTCATAAGCACCGTTCTCGTTCACGGCCGCAGCAATGACGGCCGTCCGCCGTTCAGCGAGAGCGATGTCCCGACGCCGCGCGGTCTCTACGGCACGTCCAAGGCCGAGGCCGAGGCGGGCCTGAGGGCGCTGGCGCGCGACAGCGACATGAAAATCTCGGTGATCAGGCCGCCGCTGATCTATGGCGCGGGCGCCAAGGGCAATTTCGCGCTGCTGACGCGCGCGGTGAGGCGGGGATTGCCGCTGCCCTTTGCGGCAATCCGCAATCGTCGCAACTTTCTTTCCGTGCAGAACCTGTCGTCGTTCATCCTGCACCGGCTCGGCCATCCCGACCCCGCGAGCAATTTCGAGATCTTCCTGCTCGCCGACCGGGAGCGGGTCTCGACGCCTGAATTCATCGCGTGCCTGGCGAGAGCCTCGGGCAGGACTGCCCGGCTTTTCGGCATGCCGCCAAACCTGCTCAGCGCGGCCCTTCGCGTGATGGGCCGTCGGGATATGCATGATGGCCTGATCGGCTCGCTCGAGCTCGACATCTCGAAGGCGATCGCAACCGGCTGGCAGCCGCAGGTCACCCTCGAGGAGGGCTTGCGCCTGGCGGTGTCGGATCAGGAGCCCTGAGGCCGGGAGAAGCGGCGCAGCACGAATCCGACCGCGAGCGCGCCGGCGACGAGCGCAAGCGTGATGATCGCCGGGGCTGCGGCGCGGATGGTGAGGATGGCGAGCCCGGCGAGCACGAGGTTGAGCAGGAAGACCTCGCCGATCACCTGCGGCACCGTGAACCCGTTGTCGGTGGCGCGCTGGTAGAAATGCGTGCGGTGCGCCGACCAGAACGGTTCGCGCCTGATGATGCGCCGAAACAGCGTGATGGTGGAATCCGCAAGATAGTAGGCGGGCAACAGCAGCGCCGCGGCCGGATGTCCCCGAAAGGCGAGCTCCAGCAGGCACCAGCCGAGCAGGAGGCCGATCGGCAGGCTGCCGACATCGCCCAGGAAGACTCTTGCGACGGGACGGTTGAACGGCGCAAAGCCGAGCATGGCTCCGCACAGCGCGGTGGCGATCAGCACGGCCGGCCATGAGAGATCCCCGAGCATTCCCAGCAGCAGCAGCGCAGAGGTGACCGGCGCGACTTCCGCCACCGTCATCAGGTCGAGCCCATCCATGAAGTTGACGAGGTTCACGAACCAGACCCCGGCAAGGACGATGAGGCCGCGCTCCAGAGCAAGCGGCAGCGCCGGCACGATGCGCGCGGTCTCGGGCGAAGTGAACACGACGGCGCCGACGCAGGCCGCCTGCAGCACCAGCCGCACGATCACCGGCAGCGACTTGATGTCGTCGGCAAAGCCGACCAGCGCGATCAGCACCGTCGCGCCGATCAGCACCGGCGGGATCGCGACGTTCGCCCAGGCGGCCCACAGCGAGGCGACCAGGAGCGTTGCTGCGATCACCGCGATGCCCGCGCCCTGCGGGGTCGGAATGCGATGCGAGGAGCGCGCGTTCGGCCGCGCCAGTGCGTAGCGCTGCAGCAGCGGGCGGCCGGTCCAGGTGACGAGCGCCGAGATCAGCGCGGCGATCGCGACGGCAAGCAGCGAAGGCGCGGCGGCGAGGGCGTCGGTGGCAGGGTTCACTCCGGCACTCCGATCGGGGCCGACCCTTGCGCTGCTTTCTCCGCGCTGAGGATCCAGACCAGGCCGCCGAACACACCGACAATGAAGTACACGGCGCCGAACAGCAGCGAGACGTTGACGCCCTCGCTGGCGGCAAGTCCCGCGAAGCCGAATGCAAGGCTCATCGTGGCTTCACGTACGCCCCAGCCGGCGATCGAGATCGGCATCATCGTGATCAGCATCACCGGCGGCACGAGCAGAAAGACGTCGCTGAAGCGAACCGGGGCCGCAATCGACTGAACGACGCACCAGGCGATGACGACGGCCAGCACGTGAACGAGGACCGACAGGATTGCGATGACCGGCCCGCGGGTGCGGCTGAAGATCACGCGATTGGCGATGACGGCGCAGGCGTGAATGTGATGCGTCGCCCACCAGGTCTTCAGCCAGGGCCATTTCAGTGCGCCGAAAATCAGAAAGCCGATGCCGCCGGCGAGCGCCAGGAGGTCGACGAGCAGCAGGGCCGAGCGCCCGTGCGGATCGGTGATGAGGGTGTAGCTCCAGGGTAGGCTGGCGACGATCAGGACCGCGAGCGCGATCAAGCCGATCGCGCGGTCGACGAAGATCGAGTAGGTCGCCGCGCGCCACCCGGCGCCGGCGCGCGCGACCAGCCACAGCCGGACCGCATCGCCGCCGATCGCCGACGGCAGGGTCTGGTTGAAGAACGATCCGATCACGTTGTAGCGCATGGCGCGGCCGAGCTCGAGCGGCGCACCGCAGACCGCGCTGATCTCGCGCCAGCGCAGCACGCCAACGAAGATCTGCAGGAACGTGACCGCGATCGCCACGCCGATCCAGAACAGGCTGGTCACGGTGAAGCGCGAAAACAGTTCGGACAGGTCGACCTTGCGCAGCGCCAGATAGAGCAGCGCCGCGGAAATCAGGATCTTGGCCGTCGACAGCAGGATTCGGCGCATCTCGTCCGCATGAACAGGGTTTGCGAGGATTTGAGGCAACCCGACGCGAGGCGCCGAATTCGGCCGCTTTGGTATGGTCTTGGCGCCGATCTTGCAATAGCCGTCGTCGGGGGCGCTGGCAGAGCCCTCACGAGCGGCGGCGAGCCTATTGCGACCCCATCAGGCCGGCGGCTAAACAGGATCCGGCTAAAGCGCGATGCGATTAGGATGAATCGTCATCGCGCTTTAGGTTGTTGTTTAAGCATGATCTTTTCGGGAAACCGCCGCGCACTTTTCCGGATCATGCTTTAGGGATCCCCAGGGAACAGGATGATGGATCAGGCGATTTTGGTCACGGGTGCCGCCGGCTTCATCGGCTGCCACGTCGCCAGGCAGCTCCTGGGCGAAGGCCGTCCCGTCGTCGGGCTTGACAATCTCAACAGCTATTACGATCCGGCGCTGAAGCGAGCGCGCCTTGCGCTGCTGAAGAGCGACTCCCGCTTCTCCTTCGTCGAGGCCGACCTCGCCAACCGCGAGACGATGGCGAGGCTGTTTGCGCAACATCGTTTTGCCAAAGTCGTGCATCTCGCGGCGCAGGCCGGCGTGCGCCACTCGATCGAGCAGCCGTACGCCTACGCCGATTCCAATCTCCAGGGCTTTCTCAACGTGCTCGAGGGCTGCCGCTACAATGGCTGTCGTCATCTCGTCTACGCCTCGTCATCTTCCGTTTATGGCGCCAACACAAAACTGCCATTTGCGGTTGCGGACCGCACCGATCATCCCGTGAGCTTCTACGCTGCGACCAAGAAGGCGAATGAATTGATGGCGCAGTCCTACAGCCATCTTTATCGCCTGCCGGTCACGGGGCTGCGCTTCTTTACCATTTACGGCCCGTGGGGCCGGCCCGACATGGCCATGTTTCTGTTCGTGAACGCCATCATGGCGGGCAAGCCGATCCGGCTCTTTAACCACGGCAAGATGCGCCGCGACTTCACCTATATTGACGATGTGACCCGCGTCGTATCGAAGCTGATCGATCTTGTGCCCGCGGACGACCCGGCTGCCGCAAATGCGCCGTTTAAGCTCTACAATGTCGGCAATCACCATCCGGAGGAGCTGATGCACGTCGTCGGTCTTCTGGAGCGGGAGCTGGGCCGGACGGCGATCAAAGAATTGCTGCCGATGCAGCCGGGAGATGTGCTGGAAACGTTCGCGGATGTCGAGGATTTGATGCGCGACACCGGCTTTGCACCGTCAACGCCGATCGAGCATGGGGTCCATAATTTCGTCACCTGGTATCGGGACTACTTCAAGGTTTGAGATCACGATGGACAAACGCATAATCCCCCTGATCATGTGCGGCGGTGCCGGCACGCGGCTGTGGCCCGCTTCGCGCGAGGTGCGCCCCAAGCAGTTCCTGCCGCTGTTCGGAACGCGCTCGACGTTCCAGGACACGCTGCTGCGCGTGTCCGATCCCTCGCTGTTCGATCGTCCGATTGTCATCACCAATGTGTCCTATCGCTTCATGGTGCTGGAGCAGCTCGCCGAGATCGGCATCGAGGCGGACGTGATCCTCGAGCCGATGCGGCGCGATTCCGGCCCCGCGATCGCGGCAGGCGCGGTGTTCGCGCAGAACCGCGCCAGTGAAGCGATCGTGCTCGCGCTCGCCGCGGACCACGTGGTGCAGGACAATGCCGCCTTCGTCGCGGCCTGCCGCGAAGGCCTCACCGCCGCGAGCGCCGGGCGCATCGTCACCTTCGGCGTCAAGCCGGAGCGGCCGGCGACCGAATACGGCTACATCAACCCGGGCGAGGTGATCTCCGGCGAAGTGCACGCGGTTGCGCGCTTCGTCGAGAAGCCGGATGCGGTGAAGGCCTCCGACTACGTCAATTCGGGCTATCTCTGGAACAGCGGCAACTTCATGTTTCCGGCGGCCGTGCTGCTCGACGAATATCGCAGGGTCGATGCCGCGAGCGTCGAGGCCGTCACCGACGCCGTCAACAATGCCGGGCGCGATCTCGGTTTCGTCACGCTGGAGCCGGATGCGTTCGGCGCGGCGAAGGCGATTTCGATCGACTATGCGGTGATGGAGAAGACCTCGCGCGCCGCCGTGGTGCCGGTGTCGTGCGGCTGGTCCGACGTCGGCTCATGGCACGCGGTGTGGGAGCTCTCGGACAAGGACGCGCAAGGCAATGCGGCGCATGGCACCGCCGTGTTCGAGGATTCCCGCAACTGCAACGTCACCACCGATTCCGCGCTGGTCGCGCTCGAAGGCGTCGACGATCTCGTCGTGGTCGCAACTGCGGATGCCGTTCTGGTCTCGCGCCAGAAGGATGCCAACGGCCTGAAGCGTCTCGTGACGAAGCTGAAGGCGGTCGCGCCGAAGGTCACCGAGGAGCATCTGAAGGTGCACCGGCCCTGGGGCAGCTACCAGTCGGTCGACAATGGCGAGCGCCACCAGGTCAAGCGCATCGTGGTGAAGCCGGGCGGGCGGCTGTCGCTGCAGAAGCACCACCATCGTGCCGAGCACTGGATCGTCGTGCGCGGCACGGCCCAGGTCACCGTCAATGAGACGGTGAAGATGGTGCATGAGAACGAATCGATCTACATCCCGATGGGCGCCGTCCACCGGATGGAGAACCCCGGCAAGATCCAGCTGGAACTGATCGAGGTCCAGACCGGCTCTTATCTCGGGGAAGACGACATCATCCGGATTGAAGACGACTATCAAAGGTCGTAACCAGCAAACTCCGAATCACGCGACCCGGGCCGGGAAGGCGGTATCTTTTGCGGCCTAAGGCCCGGGGAATGTGTAACTTTTTGAATCAAATCGTGTCCGGGCTCCCAGCTCCGCATTCGCCACAAATGTGGCGGCCGTGCTAGGAGAGGCGCCGGGGATTTGGGTTGAATCGGGGTTTGCTCAGATGAGTTCCAAAGGATCTGCACCGGCGAAGGTCGGCTTGCGCGTCGGCGTCATTGGTGCCGGCGTGATGGGCAGCAACCACGCGCGCGTGCTTGCCGGTCTTCCCGGCGTCAGCCTCGTCGGCGTCGTCGATCCTTCGCACGCGCATCGCACCCGCGCGACGGAGCTTGCCAACTGCCCGAGCTTCGAGACGCTCGACGAGTTGCTCGCGGCCGGCGTCGATGCCGTCACCATCGCGGCGCCGACGCATCTGCATCACGAGGTCGCGCTTGCCTGCATCGCCAAGAACATCCATGTCCTGGTCGAGAAACCGATCGCGTCCACGGTCGAAGAGGGTCGCGAGATCGTTGCCGCCGCGCACAAGGCGGGCGTGACGCTGATGGTCGGCCATGTCGAGCGCTTCAATCCGGCGGTCGCCGCCGTCAAGCAGGCGATCGCGGGCGAGGACATTCTCTCCATCGCCATCACGCGCGTCGGCCCGTTCCCGCCGCGCATGTCCAATGTCGGCGTCGTCATCGACCTCGCCGTGCACGACATCGATCTGATCCGCTGGTTCACCGAATCCGACATCGTCGAGGTGCAGCCGCAATTGTCGAGCGCGGTTGCCGAGCGCGAGGACATCGCGCTTCTGCAGTTCCGCACCGCCAACGGCGTGCTCGCCCACATCAACACCAACTGGCTGACGCCGTTCAAGGCACGCAGCGTCACGGTCGCGACCCGCGGCAAATACGTGATGGGCGATCTGCTCACGCGCCAGGTCACCGAATGCTTCGGCTTCAAGCCCGACGGCAGCTATTCGATGCGGCATCTGCCTGTCGGTCATGACGAGCCGCTGCGCGCCGAGCTGATCGCGTTCTTGAAGGCGGTGCGACATGGCGAGACGCCGGCGGTAACCGGCGATGAAGGCGTCGCCAGCCTCGAAATCGCCACGCAATGCCTGGAGACGCCCTCGCGTCCCGCCGCGACCGCGCCTGCCCGCAAGGCTCCGCGCCGGATCGCCGGCTGATCCTTTTCCATGTCGACCGCTCAAACGTCACAAGGCGCCAAGAACCAGACTATGAACCAGCATCTGCGTTCCGAACCCATTCCCTTCATCGACGTCGCCTCGCAGCGGCGTCGGCTCGGCGCCTCGCTCGATGCCGCCGTCAAGCGCGTGCTCGATCATTGCCAGTTCGTCAATGGCCCGGAGGTGTTCGAGCTCGAGAAGCAGCTCGCGGCCTATTGCGGCGCCAAGCACGTCATCGGCTGCGCCAGCGGCACCGACGCGATCCTGATGGTGATGATGGCGAAGAATTTCGGGCCGGGCGATGCCGCGCTGTGTCCGTCCTTCACCTTCATCGCGACCGCCTCGCCGGTGGCGCGGACCGGCGCGACGCCTGTTTATGTCGACGTCGATGAGACGACCTTCAACATGAGCCCGGAGTCGCTCAAGCGCGGCATCGCGGCCGCCCGCAAGGCCGGCCTCAAGCCGGTCGCGGTGATTCCGGTCGACCTGTTCGGCCAACCCGCCGATCACGACGCCATCGCCGAGATCGCCAGGGCCGAAGGCCTGTTCGTGCTCGACGATGCCGCGCAAGGCTTTGGCGCGAGCTACAAGGGCCGCAAGCTCGGCACGCTGGCGCACGCCACGGCCACCAGCTTCTTCCCGGCCAAGCCGCTCGGCTGCTTCGGCGACGGCGGCGCGATCTTCACCGATGACGACGAGCTCGCGGCCACGCTGCGCAGCATCCGCGTGCACGGGCAGGGCGTGGACAAATACGACAACGTCCGCCTCGGCCTGACCGGCCGGCTCGACACCATGCAGGCCGCGATCCTGATCGAGAAGCTGAAGATTTTCGACGACGAGATCGCCGCCCGCAACAAGGTCGCGGAGCGCTACGCGCGCGGCCTCGGCAATGTGGTCACCGTGCCGCACCTCAGCCCCGGCAACACCTCGGTCTGGGCGCAATACACCATCCGCCTGCCCAGAGGCACCGATCGCGACGGCTTCGCCGCCGCGCTGAAGGCCCAGGGCGTGCCGACCGCGATCTATTACGGCAAGTCGATGCATCAGCAGACCGCCTACAAGCACTATCCGGTCGCCGAAGGCGGGCTGCCGGGTTGCGAGAGCCTGTCGCAGGACGTCATCAGCCTGCCGATGCACGCCTATTTGACCGAAGCCGACCAGGAGCGAATCATCGCCGCCGTGCGGGGGGCGCTGGCGGGGTGATGTCTTACCCTCTCCCCCTGTGGGAGAGGTCGTCGCGCGAATCGTATCTGCGCGCCTGGGCCCGCGGCGGATTCTGAGCAAGCGCCTCGTCCTTCGAGACGACCGCTCCGCGGTCTCCTCAGGATGAGGCTAAACGGCAGCCTGGCCTCTCGAAATGTTGCCACGCACTCCGTCCTCATCCTGAGGGCTCGCCGCAGGCGGGCGTCTCGAAGGATGCGCTTGCGGGCAAGCTGGCCAACACATTTCTTGTTTGCGATAGTCTTGCCAGACAACCCTTCTCCGCAGCTTGCACCTAGACCTAATCGCGCCATGCTCTAAAACAGGCGCATGCTCGGACGCATCTTCACGGTCGGTGGTTACACGCTGCTCTCGCGGCTGACGGGATTTGCCCGCGACATCATGCTTGCGGCGATTCTCGGCGCCGGCCCGGTGGCCGACGCCTTTTTCGTGGCGCTGCGGCTGCCCAATCATTTCCGTGCGATCTTCGCCGAGGGCGCCTTCAACGTCGCTTGGGTGCCGGCCTATGCGCATGTCCATGGCGAGAAGGGCGAGGCGGCCGCGCACCTGTTCGCCGACCGCATCTTCACGCTGCTGCTGGCCTCGCAAGTTCTGCTGCTGGTCGTTGCCTGGCTGTTCATGCCGCAGGCCATGAGCATCCTCGCGCCGGGCTTTTCCGAGGATGCCGAGCAGCGCAAGCTCGCGATCGAGCTGACCCGGATCACCTTTCCCTATCTGCTGCTGATCACGCTGGTGACGCTCTATGGCGGCATGCTCAACGTGATGCAGCGCTTTGCCAGCGCGGCAGCCGCGTCGATCTTTCTCAATGTCGCGATGATGATGACGCTGGCGCTTGCCGCATGGTTTCCGACCGCGGGCCACGCCGCGGCCTGGGGCGTGCTGATCTCCGGCTTCCTGCAATATTTCCTGCTGGCGGGCGATCTGGCCCGCCATGGCGGCTTGCCGCGCTTTGCGCCGCTCAAGCTCGACGAAGACGTTCGCGGCTTCTTCAAGGCGCTGGGTCCGGCGACGCTGGGCTCGATGGGGACGCAGGTCGCGCTGTTCGCCGACACCATCATCGCGACCTTCCTGCCTGCGGGCGCGCTGTCGGCGCTCTACTACGCCGATCGTCTCAACCAGCTTCCGATCGGCGTCATCGGCATCGCCATCGGCACGGTGCTGCTGCCGGAAATGTCGCGGCGGATCACGGCCAACGACCATGACGGCGCGATGAAGGCGCAGCGCCGCGCCTTCGATTTCACGCTGCTGTTCTCGATTCCGTTCGTGGCGGCCTTCCTCACCGTGCCCGACGAGATCATGCGCGCGCTGTTCGCCCGCGGCGCCTTCTCGAAGGCCGATGCGGTCGCTGCCGGCGGCACGCTCGCCGCCTATGCCATCGGCCTGATCCCCTTCGTGCTGATCCGCAGCGCGGTCGCAACCTTCTATGCGCGCAAGGACACGGCGACGCCGGTGCGGGCGTCGCTGACCGGCATCGCCGTCAACGTCGCGCTGAAGGTCGCCTTGATGGGATCGCTCGCCCAGATCGGCCTCGCGCTGGCCACCGCCGTCGGCGTCTGGACCAATCTCCTGCTGGTGCTGTTCTTCGCCGTGCGACGCGGCTTTCTCGTGCCGGACCGCGCCTGGCTGATGTCGCTCGGCAAATTCCTGCTGACCGGAATCGTTCTCGCCGCCGCGTTCTGGCTGATCGCGCGCTTCAGCGGTTCCTGGCTTGGCGCGATGCACTTCCGGGACGAAGTGACGCTGGTCCTGCTCGCCGTCGGCGGCACCATCGTCTACGCGCTCGCGATCCTCGTGTTGTTCGGCCGCAGCTGGCTGGTCTCGCTGGTGCGCGGCTAGGCGAGCAGGGTCGCTCGCCTCCAGCGTGCGGTAAGTATCCGCACATCTCTTGATTTTGCGCGATCGCCGTGGTATCGATGGCCCCATGACCAAATGCTCGCGCACCCTCAACCGCAATCACATCACCCGCTTCGGCTGGGCGGTGGGAGGAGTCGTGCGCTAGGAATTCGACGACGACATCTTTTCCACCAGGCCCCGCCGGCATCGGACGGGGCCTTTTCGTTGGCCACGTTTCCTGCCGGCTCAACAGCAGGAGCATCCGATGCCACCCCAACAGACGGACATCACAGCCGCGACGGAGCAAGGCGCCGCGAGACTTCGCCTCGACCTCTCCGTCGTCCTGAGCCTCGTCAGGCGATATTGGCGTGCGTTTCAGGAGCGGCCACGCGCACGAATCACCGTGCATGACCTCAGCGACAGGGCGCTGCTGGACATCGGCTTGACGCGCAGCGAGATCGACTGCATCGCGCCTGAACGCGTCATCGAGAGATTGAGAGACAGCACGATGTGGGTCCGCGGCGGGTTGTGACGGATCATCGTTCCTGCCGTTCTTTACTGCGACAAGGAGAGGAGGCGATCATGATATCGCATGCTGCCCGCCGCCAGGCGGACGTGGAAATCCGACGATTGACGGTCGATGATCTCGACGTTTTTCGCGACATTCGCGCGGAGGCGCTTCGAACTCATCCTCAAACCTTTAGTTCTCCTGAAGAGGACGAGGGCGGTGAGGCGATGATGGCGGCGTATCGTCGTTGGCTGGGTGGAATGGTCCTTGGCGCTTTTGGGCGCGGCAGTCTGATCGGTGTCGGGGGGTTCTATGTCTCGTCGGACAAGCGTTTGCAGCACAGGGGCCACATCTACACGGTCTACGTCAGAGAGGACGGCCGAGGTCAAGGGATTGGAGATCGGCTCATCAAGGAGCTTATCGCCCACGCCGAGGCCTGCGTCGAACAGGTGCACCTTGCCGTCCTGGTCGAAGCAACGGCTGCGATCAGGACTTACCAGCGTAACGGCTTCGAAATCTACGGCACTGATCCGGCTGCCGTCCGCATGGGGGAGACCAGGTATGACAAGCACTTCATGGTCAGAAAATTCAGCCACTGACGCTCTTCCGAACGGCTGCCCCGCCTGGTCGCGCCAGAACTGTCGAGAGTGGCGTCGAATCATCGGCCCCGACAGGGAGCGGCCCGCCTAAACCCGTTTGCACTGCTCCTTTTTCCACGGCAATATGCCCGCAAAACAACCATGAGAACGGGAAGATAAAATGGCGGCTCCCATCAAGTTCGGCGTTGGCCAAAGCGTGCTGCGCAAGGAGGATGACGCGCTCATCCGCGGCAAGGGCCGCTATACCGACGATTACGCGCCGCAGGCCGCATTGCGCTGCCTGGTGCTGCGCTCGCCGCACGCGCATGCCAAATACACCATCGATGCGAGCCGTGCCCGCACGCTGCCGGGCGTCGCGCTGATCCTGACCGCCGACGACGTCAAGGACCTCGGCAATCTGCCCTGCCTGTTCAACCTCGAGACCGATCCGTTCACCGGCCCGCCTTACCCGATCCTGGCCAGGGACGAGGTGCGCCATGTCGGCGATGCCATCGCCTTCGTGGTCGCCGAGACCATCGACCAGGCCCGCGACGCGATCGAGGCGATCGAGGTCAAATGGTCGCCGCTGCCGGCGGTGACCGGCGTCGTCAACGCCGTGAAGAAGGGCGCAGCCTTGGTCTGGCCGGACAAGCCCGGCAACGTGCTGTTCGACGTCTCGATCGGCGACAAGGCGGCGACGGAAGCAGCGTTTGCCAAGGCGCATGCGGTCGCCGAGATCTCGATCGTCAATCCGCGTGTGGTCGCGAGCTTCATGGAGACGCGCGCCGCGGTGTGTGAATACGATTCCAAGCGCGACCATCTGACGCTGACGGTCGGCAGCCAGGGCAGCCATCGCCTGCGCGACATCCTGTGCCAGAACGTGCTCAACATCCCCACCGAGAAGATGCGGGTGATCTGCCCCGATGTCGGCGGCGGGTTCGGCACGAAGCTGTTTCCGTACCGGGAATACGCGTTGATGGCCGTCGCCGCGCGAAAACTGAAGAAGGCGGTGAAGTGGGCGGCCGACCGCTCCGAGCATTTCATGGGCGACGCGCAGGGGCGCGACAACGTCACCACCGCGAAGATGGCGCTGGCCGAGGACGGCAAGTTCCTTGCGATGGACTGCGACCTGATGGGCGACATGGGCGCGTATCTGTCGACCTTCGGCCCCTACATCCCGCACGGCGGCGCCGGCATGCTGCCGGGCCTCTACGACATCCAGGCCTTCCACTGCCGGGTGCGCACCATCTTCACCAACAGCGTGCCGGTGGATGCCTATCGCGGCGCGGGCCGGCCGGAGGCCGCCTATGTGATCGAACGCCTGGTCGACGCGTGCGCGCGAAAACTCGACATGACGCCGGACGCCATTCGCCGCAAGAATTTCATTCAACCGAAGGCGCTGCCGTACAAGACCGCGACCGGCAAGGTCTATGATTCCGGCGACTTCGCCGCGCACCTGAAGCGCGCGATGGAGATCGCCGAGTGGAAGGAGTTTCCCAAGCGCGCCAAGCTCGCCAAGAAGCACGGCCTGATCCGCGGTATTGGCCTTGCGAGCTATGTCGAGGTGTGCGGCACCATGGGCGAGGAGACCGCCAATGTGCGGCTCGATCCCAATGGCGACGTCACCGTCCTGATCGGCACTCAATCGAGCGGGCAGGGGCACCAGACCGCCTATGCGCAGATCGTCGCCGAACAGTTCGGCGTCGCGCCCGAGCGCGTCCACATCCACCAAGGCGACACCGACGAGATCGCAACGGGCCTCGGCACCGGCGGCTCGGCCTCGATCCCCTCGGGCGGCGTCAGCGTCGAACGAGCCACGCGTGAGCTCGGCCAGAAGCTCAAGGAGATCGCGGCACAGGCGCTGGAAGCCAGTGCCGGCGACCTCGAGATTTCGGAAGGCGTGGTGCGCATCGCCGGCACCGACCGTTCGATCTCGTTCGCCGATCTCGCCAAGCGGCCCGGCGTCGATCCATCGAAGCTGAACGGCAGCGCGACCTTTGCCAGCGCCGACGGCACCTATCCAAACGGCACCCATGTCGCGGAGGTCGAGATCGATCCGGCCACCGGCATCATCAAGATCGTCAACTACGTGATCGTCGACGATTTCGGCAAGACGCTCAATCCGCTGCTGCTGGCGGGACAGGTGCATGGCGGCGCCATGCAGGGCATCGGCCAGGCGCTGATGGAGCAGGTGGTGTATGGCGCCACGGACGGCCAGCTCATCACCGCGACCTTCATGGACTATGCGCTGCCGCGCGCGGCGGACGGGCCGGCCTTCGTGTTCGAGACCCACAACATCCCCTGCAAGACCAATCCGATGGGAGTGAAGGGGGCAGGCGAGGCCGGTGCGATCGGCTCCTGTCCGGCCGTCGTCAACGCCATCGTCGACGCGCTCTGGCGCGAGTACAACATCGACCACATCGACATGCCGGCAACGCCGGAGCGGGTGTGGATCGCGATCAACGAGCACCATCGCCGCCACAGCCTGTAGGCGGCGATTTTCCCCCGGCGGGAATAAACGTCCCCTGCGGGGTTCTATCCATGATGGACCCATCCTCACCTCTGCGAGCCGGAGACGCTAGCCAATGAAACGAATGATGATTGTCGCGGGTAGCCTTTTGCTGGGCGCCGGCGCCGTGATGGCGCAACAGGAGATCGCCGTTCAGCAGGACAATCTGATGCGCTCGCAAGCCAAGAGCCTGTACACGGTCATCCAGAAGATGACGAAAGGCGACATCCCGTACAATCAGAAGGCGGTCGACGAGGCCATCGCCAATCTCGAGGCCGACGTCGCCAAGATCGCCAAGACCTTCGAGGTCAATCCCAAGCAGGACGTGGTCGACGCGACCTACGGCTCCTCGCAAAAGGTCTGGCAGAACAAGGCCGATTTCGACTCGAAGATTCCTCCGGTGCAGAAGGCGATCGCCGCCGTCAAGGGCAAGATCAAGGACGTCGCGAGCCTGAAGGCCGCCTACACCAGCATCAACGATCGCTGCGCCGACTGCCATGAGACCTATCGGGTGAAGCTGAAGTAGCCGGGGTCCCAGGATCAAGAAGATGGCGGTTGCGAAAGCAGCCGCCTTTTTTGTGCGACCATGGCCGCGACTCCCAACGCGGCAGGAAATTATTTGCAAGGCCTGACGGATCGCGGCCGGAGCAGTTATCCTTGCTCCCGACGCCGCGTCGGTGTGAGCTGTTGGTTGCTGGCGCATCTCGTTTCCGACTGCCTCATGGCGTCAGGCGTTCCGGCCCGCGGCGAGGATCTCAAATCAGGACAGCGAGACAGGCCATGGCAAAACCGTTCCCGTCGAAGACCCATATCGGCAACCATATGCTGCATCCGGAAACGCTGATGCTGACCTATGGCTATGATCCGCAATTGTCGGAGGGCGCCATCAAGCCGCCGGTGTTCCTGACCTCCACCTTCGTGTTCAAGACGGCCGAGGACGGGCAGGACTTCTTCGACTACGTCGCCGGCCGGCGCGAGCCGCCCGAAGGCATGGGCGCTGGCCTCGTCTATTCGCGCTTCAACCACCCAAACAGCGAGATCGTCGAGGACCGGCTCGCGATCTACGAGCGCACCGAGACTTGCGCGCTGTTCTCATCCGGCATGGCGGCCATCGCGACCACGATCCTGGCTTTCGTCCGCCCCGGCGACGTCATCCTGCACTCCCAGCCACTGTACGGCGGGACCGAAACCTTGCTGACGAACACGCTTGCGCGCCTGTCGATCGGCGCCGTCGGCTTTGCCGATGGCGTCGACGAAACGGCAGTCAGGCAGGCGTCGGAAGAGGCGATGGGCAAGGGACGGGTTTCGATTATCCTGATCGAGACGCCGGCCAATCCGACCAACGGCCTGGTCGACATCGCGATGATCCGCCGTATCGCCGACGCGATCGGCAAGGCGCAGGGACACACTCCGATCATCGCCTGCGACAACACGCTGCTCGGACCTGTGTTTCAGCGGCCGATCGAGCACGGTGCGGATCTCTCGCTGTATTCGCTGACCAAATATGTCGGCGGTCATTCCGATCTGATCGCGGGGGCCGCGCTCGGCTCGAAGGCGATCATGAAAGGGATCAAGGCGTTGCGCGGCGCCATCGGGACCCAGCTCGATCCGCATTCCTGCTGGATGATCAACCGCTCGCTGGAGACGCTGAGCCTGCGGATGGAGAAGGCCAACGACAACGCGCGCCTCGTGGCTGACTTCTTGCGCGATCATCCCAAGGTCGCCAAGGTTCACTACCTCGGTCATCACGAGGCGGCCTCGCCCGCGGGGCGCGTGTTCGCGCGCCAGTGTCTGGGAGCGGGCTCCACCTTCTCCTTCGACATTGCCGGCGGCAAGGAGGCGGCGGTCAAATTCCTCAATGCGCTGCAGATCCTCAAGCTGGCGGTCAGCCTTGGCGGAACGGAATCGCTTGCGAGCCTGCCCGCAACCATGACCCATTCCGGCGTTCCCGCCGACATCCGCCGCAAGATCGGCGTCCTCGATTCCACGATCCGGCTGTCGATCGGCATCGAGAACCCGTCGGACCTGATCGCCGATCTCGCGCAAGCGCTGAACGCGGCTTGAGCGCCCCCCGGGAATCGAAAAGGCCGGACGCCCCCTCTTGCGCCCGGCCTTCGCGTGCAACGAAGCAGCCTTGAAGCTTACTTCGTCACCTGGCCGCGGATCTCGCCGCCCGGATGGGCCGCGGTGTGGATGTTGATGTAGTACTTGCCGCCGAGCAGATCGGCGGCCTGCGCGTCCGTGAGCGTCGCTTCGCCCTTGACCGGGCTCGAGGCCGCATTCGGGATCGCCACCGCGACGCCGGCGTTCTTGCCGGCCTCGGCAGGCCCGTGGAAATGCGCGGCGGTGGCGGGGCCGGAGAGGCCGGAATAGGTGACGGTCCAGGACAGTTTCTTGCTGGCGGCGTCGTAGTTCAGATCGGCCGTTCCCGTGCCGCCGCTGGTCGTCGCCGGCACCTCGGCCTTGCCGTCGAGCGTTGCCTTCAGCTTCTCCGCGCCGGCCGGGCTCGCAAAAGCGACGGCCCCGAGCGCTAACACGGCGATGGCGGTCTTGTTCATGACATTCTCCCTGTTGAACCCGATGGGGCTGCCAAACTTCCAACAGCCGGCATTTCAGTTTATTCCCGTCTCCGGCCAGGGCGGGCTAAATTCTTCGTGGTTGGAGCCGCGACGACATCGGTCATAGGTTCGCCGCAACGAGTGAATGGGTGCGCATGTTGCAACGAACAAGTCTGGTGGCGCTGCTCGCCGCGGTCGCTGCGGCCGGCGTCTATTGGTGGCTCAGCGCGCCGGTGGTGGCGGCCGCGGCCAATGCACCGGCCCATGTGCCCGATCTCGCCAACGGCGAGGTGATGTTCAACGCCGGCGGCTGCGCGTCCTGCCATGCCGTTCCCAATCAGCCTGATCGTCTCAGGCTTGGCGGCGGCGTCGCGATCAAGTCGCCGTTTGGAACGTTCTACGCGCCGAACATCTCACCCGATCCGAACGACGGCATCGGCAAATGGACCGACGCCGATTTCGTCAATGCTGTGATGCACGGGGTTTCGCCGGCCGGACAGCATTACTTTCCGGCGTTTCCCTATACGTCCTATCAGCACGCCAGGCGCGAGGACGTGCTTGATCTCTTCGCGTATCTGAAAACGTTGCCGGCGGTTGCAGGCAAGGTGCGCGACCACGACGTCGGCTTTCCCTTCGACATCCGCCGTAACATCGGCATTTGGAAGTTCCTGTTCATGGACGGCAAGCCTTTCGTTGCCGACGGCAGCAAGTCGCCGCAATGGAATCGCGGCGCCTATCTCGTCAACAGCTTTGGTCATTGCGCCGAGTGCCACAGCCCGCGCAATGCGCTGGGAGGCATCATCGCCGGCCAGCGGTTTGCCGGCGGTCCGAATCCGGAAGGCGAGGGATGGGTTCCGAACATCACCCAGAAGCGCCTTGGCGAGTGGAGCGCGAAGGATCTCGCCAATTTCCTCAAGACGGGTGAGTTGCCGGACGGCGACAGCGTCGGCGGCGCGATGACGCGCGTGATCAAGAACACCTCGCAATTGCCGGACCAGGATCTCGCGGCGATGGCGGAGTATCTCAAATCGCTGCCACCGGTGGACGGGCCGACGCCGCCGAAACGCAAGCAGGCGAGCTAGCGTAGCAAACGCTAGCCCGTGCCGAACGCCTTGAAGGTGATGATGGTGAGGGTGTCCTGGATACCCGGCAGCACCTGCACCTTCTCGTTGACGAAATGGCCGATGTCGGTGTCCTTGTCGACGTAGAACTTCACCAGGAGGTCGTATTGGCCGGCCGTGGAGTAGATCTCGGAGGCGATCTCGGCTTCGGCAAGCGCATTGGCCACCGTATAGGACTGGCCGAGCTTGCATTTGATCTGAACAAAAAAAGGAACCATCGCGGGCACTCCGAAAGCGTATTCTTCCGGCTAATAGGCCAAAACCGGCCGGATTTAGCAAGCGAACTTGCCGGGTTTGGCGCGGGCTTGCTAAGACGGGCCATGGCTTGAAAACGCGGAAAATCGTCATGACGACCCCGGTCGCAATCACCATCGCCGGCTCCGATTCGAGCGGCGGCGCCGGCATCCAGGCGGATCTGAAGACCTTTGCCGCGCTCGGCGTCTACGGCGCCTCCGTGATCACGGCGCTGACGGCGCAGAACACGCGCGGCGTTACCGGCATTCACGCGGTGCCGGCCGAGTTCGTCACCGAACAGGTCGACGCCGTGTTCTCCGATCTCGAAATTGGCGCGGTGAAGATCGGCATGGTGGCCCAAGTCGCCAGCATCGATGCCATCGCGGCCGCGCTGTCGCGCTGGCGGCCCCGGCACATCGTGCTCGATCCCGTGATGGTGGCGACCTCCGGCGACCGCCTGCTGGCCGCGGAGGCCGTCAACGCCCTGCGCACCAGGCTGATACCGCTGGCCGCCGTGATCACGCCGAACCTGCCGGAGGCCGCGGCTCTGCTCGACCAGCCGGTCGCGGGGAGCGAGGCCGAGATCGAAAGCCAGGGACGCCGTCTGCTGGCGCTCGGCTGCCGCGCCGTCCTGGTCAAGGGCGGACATGGGGAGGGCGCGGAGAGCATCGACTATCTGGTCGGTGCGGAAAGCACCATCGCGCTCGCGGCGCCGCGCATCGCCACCCGCAACACCCATGGCACCGGCTGCTCGCTGTCCTCGGCGATCGCGGCCGGGCTGGCCAAGGGCGAAGACCTGGAAAACGCCGTGCGCCATGCCAAGTCCTGGATCAGCGCCGCGATCGGCGCCGCCGACCGCTTCAGCGTCGGGCACGGCCACGGGCCGATCCATCATTTCCACAGATTCTACTGAGGCGGGCCGCCCGCGGCAGCGCCGCCGCGGTGCACGTTGGGGGCACGCTAGCCCCCACATCGTCATGGCCTGTCCCGGCCATCCACGCCTTGCCACGCAGCACGAAGAACGTGGATGCCCGGGACAAGCCCGGGCATGACGATCACCTTCTGCGGCGCCATGTCGCCTGATTGTCGCATGCGACTGATATTCGCGGGGCGGGCGAGGCGAAGTTTGATTCGTATCTGAGGTGCCTCAAGGTTCAATCGGTCATCCCCCTGTCACGGGACATTGTTACAGGCTGGCGCATGGGAAGTTACGATATGAGTGACGAGAGCCCGGAGCGGCGCTTTCGCACCTTGTTCATCTCCGACGTCCATCTCGGAGCCCGCGGTTCTCAAGCCGATCTTCTGCTCGACTTCCTGCGCCACCACGACGCCGACACGATCTATCTCGTCGGCGACATCGTCGACGGCTGGGCGCTGAAATCGAGCTGGCACTGGCCGCAGTCGCATAACGACCTCGTCCAGAAGCTTTTGCGCAAGGCGCGCAAGGGCGCCAAGATCATCTACATCCCCGGCAATCACGACGAGTTCCTGCGCAACTATTATGGTACGCATTTCGGCGGCATCGACGTCGTCGAGAACACAGTTCACACCGGCACCGACGGCAAGCGCTATCTCGTCATCCACGGCGACATCTTCGATCTCGTGGTGCAGAACGCCCGCTGGCTCGCCCATCTCGGCGACAAGGCCTACGACCTCGCGATCCAGATGAACCGCCTCGTCAACTTCTTCCGCCGCCTGTTCGGCGTGCCCTATTGGTCGCTGTCGCAATGGGCCAAGCAGAAGGTCAAGAACGCCGTCAACTATATCGGCGCGTTCGAGCAGGCGCTCGCGGCCGAGGCGCGGCGCCACGATGCTGACGGCGTGATCTGCGGCCACATCCATTACGCCGTCATCCGCGACGAGGCCGGCATCCGCTACATGAATTGCGGCGACTGGGTCGAGAGCTGCACGGCCCTGGTCGAGCATGACGACGGGCATTTCGAGATCATCACCTGGGCGGATCATTTGCAGAGGCCGGCAGCCGTTCCGCAGGTCGCGGCAAGAGCCGCGTGACAAGGCCCGCATGATGCGCATCCTGGTCGCGACCGACGCCTGGCACCCGCAAGTCAATGGTGTGGTTCGGACGCTGACCAAGCTTGCCGACGCCGCCAAAGGGCTCGACGTCGAATTCGCGTTCCTGACGCCGCAATCGTTCCGCACCTTCGCGATGCCGAGCTATCGCGACGTGCGGCTCGCCATGCCGCGGCCGGCCCGGATCGCCGGGCTGATCGAGGAAGCGCGCCCGGACAGCATCCACATCGCGACGGAAGGGCCGATCGGCCTGATGGTCCGCCGCTATTGCCGCCAGCGCAAGCTGCCGTTCACGACCAGCTTCCACACCCGTTTCCCCGAATATGTCCGCGCCCGCGTGCCGGTGCCGGGCTCGCTGATCTGGCGCGCGCTGCGCCGATTCCACGCGCCCAGCCGTGCCGTGATGGCGGCAACGCCGGCGCTGGCCCGCGAACTGACCGACCGCGGTTTCGACAATGTCGTGCTGTGGCCGCGCGGGGTCGATACCGGCCTGTTCCATCCCCGTGCCATCGATCTCTGCCTGCCGGCACCGGTGTTCCTATCGGTCGGCCGGGTCGCGGTGGAGAAGAATCTCGAGGCCTTCCTCGACCTCGACCTGCCCGGCACCAAGGTCATCGTCGGTGACGGCCCGGCGCGGGCCTCGCTCGAACAGGCCTATCCCGACGCGATCTTCCTCGGCGAGAAGCACGGCGAGGCGCTGGCGGAAATCTACGCGGCCGCCGACGTGTTCGTGTTCCCCAGCAAGACCGACACGTTCGGCCTGGTCCTGCTGGAAGCGCTCGCCAGCGGCCTGCCGGTCGCGGCCTTTCCGGTGAGGGGCCCCCGCGACGTGATCGGCGTTGCGCCGGTCGGCGCGCTCGATCACGATCTGCGCAGTGCCTGCTTCGCCGCGCTCGACATCTGTCGGCAGGACTGCGTCGCGTTCGCCGCCAATTACACCTGGGAAGCCTCGGCCCGGGTCTTCATCGACAGCATCCAGGCGGTCGGGGCGGTGCTGCCCGGCCGGACCAGCGCGGAACAGCCGCGCCGGGTCGCCTGAGCAGGTAAAACCTCTCGCGGAGGTGTCTTGCCCGGGCCTCATCGGCCGCGATAACATTCCGCCATGACCGAACAGCTCCTTCCGGTCGGCCCTGCCGACATCGATGCCGCGGCGCGCGTGATCGCGCCTTACGCCATCCGCACCCCGCTGTTGTCGTTTCCCGTGCTCAACGAGCGCGTCGGCGCCAAGGTGTTCTTGAAGCCGGAGATGCTCCAGCGCACCGGCTCGTTCAAGTTCCGTGGCGCCTTCAACAAAGTGTTCTCGATCCCGCAGGACAAGCGCGCCGGCGGCGTCGTCGCGTTCTCCTCGGGCAACCATGCCCAAGGGGTGGCGGCCGCGGCTAAGATCCTCGACATGCAGGCAACCATCGTGATGCCGGCGGATGCGCCGCTGTCGAAGCGCGAGCGCACCAAATCCTACGGCGCCGAGGTCGTGCTGTATGACCGCGACCGTGACGACCGCGAGGCGATCTCGCGCGGCATCGCCGAGAAGCGCGGCGCCACACTTGTGAAACCCTATGACGATCCCTTCGTGATCGCGGGGCAGGGCACCGCCGGCCGCGAGGTCGCCGAGGACATGGCAGCGCTCGGCCTCAGCCCCGACATCGTGGTGGCGCCGGCCTCCGGCGGCGGCCTGATCGCGGGCGTCGCGACCGCCGTGAAGGCGCGCTACCCGCTGGCCGAGATCGTGGTGGCCGAGCCCGAGGCATTCGACGATCACGGCATTTCGCTGAGCGCCGGCCACCGTGAGCCGCATCCACCGGCCGGCCGCACCATCTGCGACGCGCTGATGGCCTTGATGCCCGGCGAGATGACGTTTGCAATCAACAGCAAGCTGCTCGCGCGTGGTGTCACGGCGTCCGATGCCGAAGTGGGGGCTGCCGTTGCGTTCGCCTATCGCGAGCTCAAGCTCGTGGTGGAGCCCGGTGGTGCCGTGGGCCTCGCCGCGCTGCTGGCGGGACGTCTCGAGGTCGCTGGGAAGAATGTCGTCATCGTGCTCTCCGGCGGCAATGTCGACGCGGATTTGTTTGCCGAGCTGGTGGCTTAGTCGTCATTCCGGCGCTCGCGAAGCGAGAGCCTGGGGTCCATTTCTCAACCGACCCTGCCGCACGATGGATTTCCGGGCCTGCGCCTTCGGCGCATCCCCGAATGACGATGCTCAAGAGCTGACATGAAGAAGGGGCAGAGCATTGCGGCTCTGCCCCTTTGTCGCGTCTGCCTTCCGTGCGATCAATGCATGAAGCCGCCGCGACGGTTGCCGCCGCCGTTCATGCTCGGCGCCTGGTTCATCGACTGCCGGAAGTTGTTGTTGCTGTTGACCATGCGGTTCGGCATCGCATTGAACTGCGGACGGTTGTTCAGCACTTTGTTTTGCACTTGCATCTTGTTCACCGGATTGCTGTTGGGCTTTACGATGCCGGTGTTGCCGTTGTTGATGCGGATCGGGTGGTTCTGCGTCTGAACATTGATCGGCTTCACGTCGACCTTCGTGCCGCCTTTGCCGATAGTCGCCGGCATGCTCACGATCTTGCCCGGCTTGGCGTTGCCGCCATTCTGCGTGGTGTTGGTTGCAGGCAAGGTCACGATCTTGCCGATCCCGCCATTGCCGTTGGTCGTGTTGGTCGGCGCGGGCAGGGTGACGATCTTGCCCGGGGTCTGCGACGGCGTGCCGTTCTGCGGGTTCGGCAGGTTGCCGCCGATCTGCGCGCCGCCATTACCCTGCTGCAAGGGCATGTATTTGGGCTGGCCGAGATTGCCGATCTTGAAGGTCGGCGCAATGTTCTGCGGCGCCAGGAACTTGGTCGCCTGCATCAGGGGGATCTGCTTCGGCTGCGCCTGCAGCTTCAGCGCGACCTGTGCATAGGGGCTGTTGCCGTAGCTGTCATAGAAGCTCTTGTAGGCAAGCGGCGAGTTCGTGAGCACCGCCTTGTGCCAGGCCTGCGAGAGCAGGAGGTTCTTGAGCAGCCAGCGGACGTGGTCGCACAGCGGGTCGTGCGGGTACATCTGGATGAACTCCTGATAGTATTCCGGCCGGCCCTCGGACACGACGTAGTCATAGGCCTGGCGGGTCGAGCGGCTGGGCAGGTTGGAGGCCATCTGCACCACTGGTGCATTCACCGGCGTGCGGTTGGCCGCGACTGCGGTGTCGCCGAAGAAGGTGAAGTCGCTCGTGAGGGAGGAGCTCTCCCACGGAATCTGCGCGCCGCCGGTCGACTGGTTCACCTGCAGGCGGACGCGCTTGAACAATTGCTCGATCGGCACGTTGGGCTCGCGCGCGATGTTCAGGAACGCCTGCGTGTAGGGGCTGTGGCCGCCCGTGCCGTCGAGCGCTTCGGCGCCCGGCGCGGTCGAGTAACCGACGATCGAGCCGTTCGGTGCATCGACGATGGCGAGGCCCCGGCCGGCATCGTTGACTTGGGGGAACGGGTTGTTGCGGCAGGCATCGAGGATGACGATGCGCATGCGGCTCGGAATCGTCTCCAGCGTGGACATCACGTCGACGAGGCGCACCGAATTGTTGACGAGCTCTGTCGGGCTGGACACTTTCGCGTCCACGGGAACGAGATAGTTCTCGCCGGCGAGCTGCACGCCGTGACCGGCGTAATAGACCATCGCCACCGTGTTGGGACCGCGTGAGGCGACCTTTGCGGAAAAGTCCTGGACGACGCGGAGCATGTCGTTCTGCGTCAGGTCGGTCGCGGCGACCACTTCGAAACCGGCGGAGTTCAGGAACTGCGCCATCGATTGCGCGTCATCGTCGGGGTTCGCAAGTTGCGGCGCGTTCCGGTAGTTCGCATTGCCGATCACCAGCGCCACCCGCTGCTCCGGGCCCTGCAGGGCGGTGGGAGCCGGCACGACCGGGGCGACTTGCGCGGCAACGGGCCCGCAGGCGAAGCCGAACAGGCTTCCCACGAGGCTAGCTGTCATCAGGAAAGGCTTCAGGCGGAACATGGCGTGCTCCTTTGGCACTCATCTCGATGCGAGATTGGTTGCGCTGAAGCTTGGTCGCGTTCGAGTTTGCGGTCCGTGATCCCTATCACCATGGCGGCGAACGTGATCTGAATCACGCTTGGAACCTGCTATGGTTTAGCGATCGATAAGGGGAGCTTCCGTCACATGCTGAAATCGATCGATCCGATCCTGACGCCCGACCTGCTCTGGCTGCTCGCCTCGATGGGCCATGGCGACGATCTCGTCTTCGTCGACGCCAATCATCCCGCGGCCCGGATCGCGCAGAGCACCTCCTCGCAGCGCCTGATCCAGCTGCCGGGCATGAGCATGGAGACCGCCGTCCGCGCCATCATGTCGGTCTATCCGCTCGACGATTTCGATCCCGATCCGGTGCGTGTGATGATGCCGGTGGACGATCCCGACCGCGTGCCCGAGGTGCAGCATGCGGTGCTGGCGGAGGTCGCGCGCGCCGCCGGTCACCCCGTCACACCTGGCAAGTTGTCACGAGCGGATTTCTATCGCGCGGCGGCGGCAGGTTTTGGCGTCGTGCAGGTCGGCGACAGCCGAGGCTATGGCTGCTTCCTGCTCCGCAAGGGCGTGATCAGCTAGCGGGGCTGCGTTCGATCGACGCACGGCTTGGTGCAAAGCGGATGCGATCATCGCGTGCGATGATCCTGCCCATGGCTACGTTCATCCAGCGATCGAATTTGAATGGCGTTCTCGCG
Source organism: Bradyrhizobium sp. CCBAU 53415 (assembly GCF_028128735.1). Lineage (NCBI taxonomy): Bacteria > Pseudomonadati > Pseudomonadota > Alphaproteobacteria > Hyphomicrobiales > Nitrobacteraceae > Bradyrhizobium > Bradyrhizobium sp. CCBAU 53415. The sequence goes on from NZ_LBJF01000001.1 coordinate 976,112, forward strand.
GCCGATTGTCTAGGGTCAACGCATGTCGCGCCTTGTGTGTCTATCTGTTGCTATCATCCTGTCGCTGCTGCCGGCCGTCGCGCCCACTGAGGCCGCGCAAAAGCGTCCCAAGCCGGTCTGGAAGGGCTACGGCTTCCTGCCGGGCTATCGGCAGCCGCTGAGCAACGCCATTCCGCTCTACAAGCAGAAGGACGCGATGCGGCGCCTTGCGCGCAACGACCGGCGCCATTGGTACATCGACCCGGTTCCTCAATACTACCGTTGGGATGGCGAGTGGCATTATTTCGGCCGCCCCGGCTTCGGCGGCGGCCGCTACAATGGCGGCAGTTTCGGTCCGTGCTGGACGCGGACGCCGATCGGGCCAATCTGGAATTGCGGGTGATGGACTGAGCGCAGCAGTCTCGTGCCCCGGACGCAGCGCAGCGTCTCTTCGACGGTGCGCTGCTGAGCCGGGGCCCACGTTGCAGTAAAACTCGTCGCTCCTGGGTCCCGGATCTGCGCTTCGCTTGTCCGGGACACGACAGTGAATCGCGCGGGAAAGAGCTCGTCGCCTACGAGAAGAACGCGATCTTCTCGGCCTGGGTCATGCGGCGAATCGGCGCGAGCGGGTCGTTGGCCGGCGCGCGGGGCTTCTGCAGAATGCCGCTGGCGAGGATGGTGGCGCCGAGCGAGGGCTCGGGCAAGGACGTGGACAGAGGTGAGGGCATCGGCAGCGTCGCGGTCGAGGCTGCGGCGAATGTTGCGGTGGCCGCCATGGCCGGGGCCTGCTGTTCCATCACCTCGGCGGCGGCCTCGGCAATGGCATCGGTGAGGCGTGCGAGCGAGTCCATTGCGATCGGTGCGTCCGCGGCGGACTCTTCCGCAACGGCCGCGACGACCGGCTCGGGTGCAACCGGCTCCGGAAGATCGGCGGCAACAGGCGCTGCGACATCCGAGGCCATCGGTTCGGGCGTCGGCGCGGCCAGCTCGATCGGCTCGATGATCTCGTCGAACTCCGGATCGGGCGCCGCCATCTCCAGCGCGATGGCATCGAGTATGGCTTCGTCCTCGGCTTCCGCCGCGGCATCGGGCGAGAACGTGTCGGCGGCTTCCGCGAAGGCGGCGGGTTCGGCGGTCGGCTCCTCAAGAGCGACGTCTTCAGCTGCGACCTGGTCGGGCACGATGTCGCGTTCGGCAGCCGTCTCCGGCACGGCGACAGCGTCGACGGTCTGCTCGGCCATGGCGAGCGTTGCAGTGGTGCCGGCCTCCTCAGCGGCTCTTTGGGGCTCGGGAGTTGCTGCGATGTCCTGCGGCGTGTCCGCAAGAGCCACGGGGGCTTTGCTGGCCGTCTCGGCGGCCTGCGCCGGCGCAGCATCGGCGGAGGGCGCGGCCTGCGGCGTTGCGCCGCCGCCAAGCTGCTCGACCCGGTCCCTCAGCAGATCGAACGCGGCCTTGAGCTCGACGCGAGGGTCGATGGTCGAAATCTGTCCGCAGGCGGCCTCGATCGAGGCGAGCTGCGAATCAATGAGGTCGCAGATTCGCCCGTCGGCGCCGATCTCGCGCCAGCGCCAGGAGATCTCCTTGATGATGCGCACCCCGCGCGGGATCGGCGCGAGGCTCGCCTCGATCGCGGCGGGATCGAACGCCGCGATCGCGATCGTCTCGGCCTCGCGGATGGCGCGGCGGATCTCGACCAGCGCTTCGGGCAGGCGGTCCTCGACGACGGGTTGTCGCTGTGCCGCAAGGGTTTCTTCGATTCTGGCGACCGCATCCAGCACCATGCTCGTGTCGGCATTGCGGTTGCGTTTGGCGTATTCGCCGAGGAACCAGCGGCCGCGCGCGGTCTCCATGAAGGCTTCGCGGATCGCGTCGTAATCCTGCTCGTTCGGCTCGGCCGCGCGGGCAGACATGGGCGAGAGGGCGAATGCTTCGTTGGCCATGACAATCTCGTCGCGCAAATCACCGCGCGTTACTGTAACGATCACCACGATATCGACCGAATCGCAATTGGTTTGATGCAGACCGAATCACAAATCCCCATCGCGGCAGCCGAGAAGCGGCGATTCGCGGTGAACCTCGCCCTGTTCTATTCGGCGGTCTTCGCGGTCCTGGGCACGCATCTGCCGTTCTTTCCGCTCTGGCTGAAGGCGATCGGCATCGACGCGGCCTGGATCGGCCTCATCAATGCGCTGCCGGCGATCACGCGGTTCACAACGCTGCCGCAGGTCACCGCGTTTGCCGAGAAGCGACATGCCATTCGCGCCGCCATGATGGTGTCGGTGCTGGCGACCGCGATCGGCTTCACGGCGGTTGGATTGCAGCAGCAACCTCTGGCGTTGTTCCTGATCTATGCGCTGACTTGCATGATGTGGACACCGACGATGCCGCTGACCGACGCCTATGCGCTGCGCGGCGTCGCCCGTTACGGGCTCGACTATGGACCCCTGAGGCTGTGGGGCTCGGCGGCCTTTGCCGCGGGCTCGCTCGCTTGCGGCTATCTCGTCGACGTCATCGCGGCGCGCGATCTGATCTGGGTCATCGTCGCCTGGGCCGTCGTTGCGGTTCTCGCCAGCTCGCTGCTTCAGCCGCTCGACGATGTCAGGCACAGGACGACGGAGAGGCGTGCCCACACAGCGCTGCTGCGCGATGCCGGCTTCTGGGCGATCATCGCCTCGGCCGCGCTGATCCAGGGCAGCCACGTCGCCTACTACACCTTCTCGGCCATCAACTGGCAGCTCCATGGGATCAGTGGACTGACCATCGCGGAGCTGTGGACGCTGGGCGTGATCGCCGAGATTGTCGTGTTCGCGCTGTCTCCGCGCTTCTCGCTGCACCCGTCCACGATGATCGCGATCGGAGGGCTCAGCGCCGTGGTGCGCTGGATCGTCACCGCGCACGAGCCGCCGCTCGCGCTGCTCGCGATCGCGCAGCTGGGGCATGGTCTCAGCTTCGGCATGACCATCGTCGGCACCATGAATCTCTTGGTGCAGCGCGTACCGGCGCATCAGATCGCGCGGGGTCAGGGTTACTATGCCGCCTGCAACGGGCTACTGGGCGCGGCGACCTCGATCGCGTCAGGTGCGATCTACGCCCGCACCGGCGACGGCCTGTATTACGTCATGGCCGCGATGGCCGGCCTCGGCGCGCTCGTCATCTGGACGGCGCGGCATCGCCTCACGGCTCATCCCCACAACGCGGAATCGGGCGGATAGACCAGGCTGCCATCATAGCGCAGACCATGGTCGCGATCGCGCGCCAGCAGCAGCGGGCCGTCGAGATCGACGAAGCGCGCCTGCGGCGTCACCAGCATGGCGGGCGCCATCGACAGCGATGTCGCGACCATGCAGCCGATCATGATCTCGAAGCCGAGCGCTTGAGCAGCGTCGGCCATGGCGAGGGCTTCGGTGAGACCGCCGGTCTTGTCGAGCTTGATGTTCACGGCGTCGTAGCGTTCGCGCAACGGCGCGAGCGAGGAGCGGTCGTGCACGCTCTCGTCGGCGCAGACGGCGAGCGGGCGCTCGATCCGCGCCAGCGCTTCGTCCTTGCCTGATGGCAGCGGCTGCTCCACCAGGGTGACGCCGGCCGCGGCGCATGCGGCGAGGTTGTGCTCCAGGTTGGCCTCGGTCCAGGCCTCGTTGGCGTCGACGATCAGCTCGGATTTTGGCGCGGCCTTGCGCACCGCCGCGATTCGCTCCGGATCGCCATCGCCGCCGAGCTTGATCTTGAGCAGCGGCCGGTGCGCCGCTTTGGCGGTCGCCGCAGCCATGGCCTCCGGGGTACCTAACGAGATTGTGTAGGCGGTGGTGCGCTCGCCAGGCTCCAGGCGGTTCAGCAGGTTCCAGGCCCGCAGGCCGGCCGCCTTGGCCTCGAGGTCGATCAGGGCGCAATCCAGGGCGTTGCGGGCCGCACCGGGCGGCATGGCGGCCTGGAGGGCCTGCCGCGTCAGCCCGTCCGCGAGGGCCTGCTGCATGGCCTGGATGGCCGCAAGCGTGGCTTCCGGCGTCTCGCCGTAGCGGGGATAGGGCACGCACTCGCCGCGGCCGGTCAGGCCGTTGCGGCTGACCTCCGCCACGACCGTGACGGCCTCGGTCTTGGCCCCCCGGCTGATGGTAAAGCTGCCGGCAATCGGGAAGCGCTCGATTCGCGCCGCCAAAGTTGCAAATTTCATGGAAGTCATTTTGAACTCTGGCGAAATCTGAACCTGCTAGTTACCTCTAGCAACTAACATTAACCCCTTGGGGATACCTTCTCTGGGTAAGGGCGCGTGCGCAACTATCTGATTTTCTCCGCCCCGGCACGGGAGCGGACATCTTGAGCAGCGATCCGAAGCTGGAACGGATTGCGAAGGGCAACGCGCTGGCACTCTGCGCCACCGGGACCTGGACCGCGAGCTTTGCGCCGGTCCTGGAGCGGATGGTGGCTGACGCCGAGAAGCTCGCAGGCACCCCGCAAAGCATCTTCATCGACGTCTCCGAGGTCGCCAAGCTCGACACTTTCGGCGCCTGGCTGATCGAACGGCTGCGCCGCAGCCTGACCCAAGGCGCCGTCGAAGCGCAGATCGCGGGCCTCTCCGCCAATTATTCCAGCCTCGTGGACGAGGTGCGGCGGGTCAGGGCGACCCCCGATGTCGACAGCAGCACGATCACCATCTCCGGCATGCTGGAGCAGATCGGCCGGACCGTGGCCGGCGTGGCCGGGACCGTCGCCGGCCTCGTCGACATGCTCGGCGCGGTGCTCGCGGCGGCATTTCGCGTCCTGATCCACCCGCGCTCGTTCCGCCTGACCTCGACCGTGCATCACATGGAGCAGGTCTGCTGGCGCGCGGTGCCGATCATCGTGCTGATCACCTTCCTGATCGGCTGCATCATCGCCCAACAAGGCATCTTCCATTTCCGCCGCTTCGGCGCCGACATCTTCGTCGTCGACATGCTCGGCGTCCTGGTCCTGCGCGAGATCGGCGTATTGCTGGTCGCGATCATGGTCGCGGGCCGTTCCGGCAGCGCCTACACCGCCGAGCTCGGCTCGATGAAGATGCGCGAGGAGATCGACGCGCTGCGCACCATGGGCTTCGATCCGATCGAGGTCCTGGTGCTGCCGCGCATGCTGGCGCTGGTGCTGGCGCTGCCGATCCTGGCTTTCCTCGGCGCCATGGCCGCGCTCTATGGCGGCGGGCTCGTCGCCTGGCTTTATGGCGGCGTCGAGCCGGAGGCCTTCCTGCTGCGCTTGCGCGACGCCATCTCGATCGATCATTTCATCGTCGGCATGGTGAAGGCGCCCGTCATGGCCGCCGTGATCGGCATCGTCGCCTGCGTCGAAGGGCTCGCCGTGCAGGGCAGCGCGGAATCGCTGGGCCAGCACACCACCGCATCGGTGGTGAAGGGCATCTTCTTCGTCATCGTGATGGACGGCGTGTTCGCCATCTTCTTCGCCTCGATCGGGATGTGACGATGGCAAAAGAAGCTCAAAGCGAGATTCAAAATCCCATCATCCGCGTCCGCGACATCACCGTGCAGTTCGGCGCCACGCGCGTGCTCGATGGGCTCAACCTCGACGTCAAGCGCGGCGAAATATTGGGCTTCGTCGGTCCCTCGGGCGCGGGCAAATCGGTGCTGACGCGCACCATCATCGGCCTGGTGCCGAAGGTGGCAGGCTCCATCGAGGTGTTCGGCGTCGACCTCGATTCCTCCAGCACGTCGCAGCGGCGCAACGTGGAGCGGCGCTGGGGCGTGCTGTTCCAGCAGGGCGCGCTGTTCTCCTCGCTGACCGTGCGGCAGAACATCCAGTTTCCGATGCGCGAATATTTGCGCGTCTCGCAGCGGCTGATGGACGAGATCACCATGGCCAAGCTCACCATGGTCGGGCTCAAGCCCGAAGTCGCCGAGCGTTTCCCGTCCGAGCTCTCGGGCGGCATGATCAAGCGCGTGGCGCTGGCGCGCGCACTGTCGCTCGATCCGGACCTCGTGTTCCTGGACGAGCCGACCTCGGGCCTCGACCCGATCGCCGCCGGCGATTTCGACGAGCTGGTCAGGACGCTCCAGCGCACTTTGGGGCTGACCGTTTTCATGGTAACCCACGACCTCGACAGCCTCTACACAGCATGTGATCGCATCGCCGTTTTAGGGAACGGTAAGATCATTGCGGCAGGGTCGATCGCCGACATGCAGGCCTCGCAGCATCCCTGGCTGAGGCAGTATTTTCATGGCAAGCGCGCCCGCGCGGTCATGGGTTGAAGACCTGGGTTGAGTAGCCGGAGCACCTGATGGAAACGCGGGCGAATTACGTATTGATCGGCTCGTTCACGCTGGCGGTGATCGCCGCGGCGATCGGCTTCGTGCTGTGGTTCCAGTCGCTGCACACCACCAAGCAGCGCAGCCCTCTGCGCGTCGTGTTCGAGGGGCCCGCAGCGGGCCTGCGCAACGGCGGCAGCGTCAACTTCAACGGTATCAGGGTGGGCGAGGTGGTCTCGGTGAAGCTGGACAACCCGCGGCGGGTTGTCGCACTCGCCATGATCGAGAACAACGCCCCGATCCGCAAGGACACCCTGGTCGGGCTCGAGTTCCAGGGCCTCACGGGCGTCGCAGCCATCTCGCTCAAGGGCGGCGACGAGTCCGCGGCCCCACCGCCGCTCGACCAGGACGGCATCCCGACGCTCACCGCCGATCCCAACAAGCTCCAGGACGTCACCGAGGCGATCCGCGGCACGCTGCAGAACATCAACAAGATCGTCGCCGACAATCAGGAGTCGGTGAAGAACTCGCTCAAGAACCTCGAGACCTTCACCAACTCGCTGGCGCGCAATTCCGAGAAGATCGACGCCGTCATGGCCAAGGTCGACGGCGTCATGCTCAAGGCCGACAATCTCATGCTCGGCCTCAACACGCTGGCCGGCGGCAAGGACGGTGGCGAGCTGTTCCAGGCGGTGAAGTCGATCCGCGAGCTCGCCGACGATTTCGACAAGCGCTCCGGCGCGTTGATGGCCGACGGCCGCCGTACGCTGGGCGACATCAGCCGCGCCGTGAACAATTTCGACCGCAACCCGACCCGCGTCCTGTTCGGCGCCAGCAACTCGTCGCAGCCGGCCCCGCCGCCCGAGCCGCCGAGACCGGTGCCGTCCGCGAGCGGCAGGCGGTAGGAGGCGGGCGCGTTCGCGCTCTCGTGTCCCGGACGCGCTGCAACGCTCTTCGCGTTGCTGCGCAGAGCCGCGACCCGGAAGGCCTCACCGCGAAACGCCTCGACATGGGCCCCGGCTCGGCATCGCACCGCCGAAGGGGCGTTGCGCTGCGTCCGGGGCACGAGAGCGCGGATGACGTGCCCAAGCAAAAACGGAGGCCGTGAGGCCTCCGTTTTCATTCGCTACTCCTTGCTATCTGCCGCTCATCCCAGCCGGCCCGCCGCGTGCGCGAGCAGGGTGTACACGAGGCCCGTCTCCGAGATCAGGTGGCCGCGCAGCTCGTGCGGGCCGCGGCCGTCGCGGGCGACTTCGTCGAGCAGGCGCTCGAACTCGGCGACGTAGCGGTCGACCGTGCCCTTGAAGTTGCGGTCGGCGCGGTACTTGCGGGCGACCTCGTCGAAGGCCTTCTGGCCGGCGGGCGTGTAGAGGCGCTTGGTGAAGGCCTTGTTCTCGCCGCGCTGGTAGCGGTCCCACATCTCGGCGGCGAGGTTGCGGTCCATCAGCCGGCCGATGTCGAGCGACAGCGATTCCAGCGGGTTGCCGCCACCCTGCGGAGCCTGCGGCAGCGGCGCGGGTGCGGGGCGGCCGCGCGGAGCCTCGCGACCGGCCGGGGCGCCCTGGTTGGCGTCGGTGCGATTCAACAGGTCCGACAGCCAGCCGTCGCGGCCCTGGTCGTTGCCGGCAGGCGCGACCGGCGGCGCTTCGGTGCGGCGCGCAGCCGGCATGCCGAGGTCCGGCGGCGGCAGCGTCGAGGCGCTGCCAGTGTCGCGCATGCGGGTCTCGGGAGTCCGGCCGCCGACTGCGGCCAGTGCTACCGGTTCCTCCTGGCGCTGCACGCCGGCGCGGCCCGCCGTGGTGACGTCGAGGCCGCGGCCGTGCTGGGCCACGATGCGGTTGAGCTCGGCGAGGGCCTCGATCTGGTCGACGATCACCTTGCGCATCTGCGCCGTGCTCTCGGCGGCCTCCTGCGGCATCTCGAGCACGCCGCGGCGCAGCTCGTTGCGGGTGGCTTCGAGCTCGTTGTGCATCTCGAAGGCCATCTGCTTCATGCTGGAGACGAGGTTGGTGAACTTCTCGGTCGACTGCTTGAACATCGCATCCGCCTCGTCCGTGGTCTGGCGGTAGATGTCGTGCATCGCCTCGATGGTCTGCCGGTGCTCCTCCTCTGACGCCGCGCGCACCGCCTCGAACTGGCGGGTGATCGCGGCCGATCCTGCGCCGGCGGTCTCGGCAACGACGCGGGCGATGTCGCGGGCGCGCTCCTCGGCGGCGGCCAGCGATTCATCGAGCAGTCCGGTGAAGCGCGACAGCCGCTGGTCGAGATCGGCCGTGCGCAGATCGATCGTGGTGACGAGCGATTCCAGCGCCTGCTTGCGCTCGGCGAGCGAGGCAGTGGTGTTCCTGTTGCTCTGCTCGACGACCTGCGCGGCCTCGACCAGCGCCTGGCCGTGCTTGTCGAACTGGGTCGACAGCTCGCCGAGATCCTGCAGCGCCTTCGTGGTCTTGCTGTTGAAGACGTTGAGCTGCTCTTCCAGGTTCTGGGTCGCCGCGCCGTTGCGCGAGGTGACGTCGTTCATCGCCGAGACGAAGTCGGCGACGCGCGTCACCAGCGCCCGCTCGAGCGAGTTGAGGTTGTCGTGCGCACCGGTCAGCACCTCCTGGAGCAGGATGTTGCCTTCGCGCAGGCGCTCGAACAGGGCCACCGTGTCGGTGCGCAGGATCTTGCTGGTCTCCTGCATCTCGGTGACGGCCGCGATCGAAACCTGGCGCGACTGGTCGATCGCGGAACGCGAGGCCTGCTCGAGGTCCTTGAGCGATTTGCCGACCGCGCTCGTGGCGATCTCGCTGGCCGCGTTGATGGTGCGGGCGACTTCCGAGCCGTTGCCCATCATGGTCTGCGAGAAGGCCTGGCCGCGCGTCTCGATCGACTTCAGCGCATCGGAGGTGACGCGGTCGATGTCGAGCGTGAGCTGGCTGCTCTTCGAGCCGATCGCGTCGACCAGCGCGCCGCGCTTGGCGTCGATCATGTTCGACAGGCGGTCGGCCTGCTGCTGCACATAGGTGACGATCTCGTCGGTCTTGCCGGTCATGGCCTGGCCGAAGCTGGAGCTGGCGGCGAGCACCGAGCGCTCGATGTCGGCCGAGCTCGACTTGACCCGCGAGCTCGCCTCGTTGGAGGCCGATATCAGCGCGTTCTGGGCGTTGAGCGCGCTGGTCTGGATGTCGCTGGTCGCGTTGACGGTGGCCGCGTTCAGCGTCCGCTCGATCTCGGTCGAGATCGTGCGGATCTGGCTCGCGGCGTCGGCCGAGGTCGAGGTCAGCGAGATCTGCGCCTCGCGCGCACTGTTGAGGATGGTCGAGGCGGTGTCGGCGCCGACCGCGGTCAGCGTGCGCTCGATGTCCGTCGTCAGCGACTTGATCTGGCTCGCCGCATCGCTCGAGGCGGAGATCAGCGAGCCCTGGGCCTCGCGAACGCCGCTGGTGAGCGCCTCGATGGTGGCGCCGCCGGCGGTCGCCAGCGCGCGCTGCATCTCGGCCGCGAGCGAACGGACCTGGCTGGTCTGTTCGGCCGAGACCGCGAGCAGGGTGCTCTGGGCGTCGCGGGCGCTGGTGGTGATCGTCTCGGCGGTCGACTGGCCGACCTGCGAGAGCGAACGATGCACTTCGGCCGCGAGCGACTTGACCTGGCTCGCCGCATCCGACGACGCCGTGACAAGCGTGCTCTGGGCTTCGCGGGCACCGCTCATGATGGTCTCGGCCGTCGAGGTGCCCGCCATCGTGAGCGAGCGCTGCACGTCCGAGGACAGCGCCTTGATCTGGTTGGCGGTCTCGGTCGAGGCCGCGATCAGCGCGCCCTGCGCATCGCGGGCGCCGGCGGTGATCGATTCCGCCGTGGTGGTGCCGGCCAGCGACAGCGAACGCTGCACGTCGGCGGTGAGGGCCTTGACCTGGCTGGCCGCATCCGAGGAGGCGGTGACGAGAGTGGTCTGCACCTCGCGGGCGCCCGCCAGGATCGAGGCCGCGGTGGCCGAGCCTGCCGCCGACAGCGTGCGTTCGACGTCGGCCGCGAGCCCCTTGATCTGGTTGGAGGCCTCGCCCGATGCCGCGACCAGCGTCGACTGCGCTTCGCGGGCGCTGGTCAGGATCGAGTTCGCCGCACCGGTGCCGACCGCGGTCAGCGCCTGCTCGACCTCGGCCGAGGTCATCCTGAGCTGGGCGTTGACGTCGGAGGAGACCGTCAGCAGCGACTGCTGAGCCGTGCGCGCGCCGGTCTGGATCGTCTCGCTGGTGTTGACGACGAGGTTGGTGAGCGAGCGCTCGGCGTCCTCGACATGCGAGCGGATCGCGGTCGAGATCATCTCGGCGCGGGACATCATGTCCTCGCTGGCCTGGCGTCCGCTGCTTTCGATGCGGCCGGCGACGGCCTCGACGCGCGAGCCGAGCAGGTCCTCGAACTGCGCCACGCGCACGTCGATGTCGCTCGCGACAGAGCCGACCTTGGTCTCGATGGCCTGGTGGATCTCCTGGAAGCGCGCGGTAACCGTGTCGGTCAGATGCGCGGTGCGGCCGTCGATGATCTCGGTGACGCCGGTGATGCGGCGGTCGACCGCCTCGATCGCCTGCGCGGTGCCGTCCGTGAGCGTCGAGCCCAGAAGGGTGAGGCGCGTGTCGATCGACTGCACGGCCTGCGAGGCGCCGCTCGTCACGGCGGTGGTCAGGTAGGTGAGGCGGGAATCGATGGATTCGAGCGCCTGCGACGCGCCGCCGGCGAGCGTCGTCGTGAGGTGCGTCAGCCTCGTGTCGATCGACTGGATGGTCTGCGATGCGCCATCGGTCAGCGAGGTCGTGAGGTGGGTGAGGCGGGAGTCGATCGACTGGATCGCCTGTGCGGCACCGTCGGTCAGCGACGTCGCCAGCGTGTTGATGCGTCCGTCAATGGTCTCGGTCATGGACTCGGCGCGGGCGTCGAATGACTGTTCGAGCGCGGCGACGCGGCCGACGAGCTGCTCGTCGAAGGTCCTGATGTGGCCTTCGATGGTGCCGTCGAGGCTGGCGATCTTGCCGTTCAGCGAGGCGTCGAGATTGCTCACGCGTTCGCCGATCGTGGTCTCGAATTGCACGAGGCGCTGGTCGAGCACCGCCGTGATCTCGCCGCCGTTCGCCGTGAAGCGGGTGTCGAAATTGTCGACATAGGTCTTCAGCGTCTCGGCGATGTCCTGCGTGCGCTGGCCCATGCGCTCGACGATCTCGCCGCCGAAGGTCTTCACGGTGCGGTCGAACTCGGAGATGTGGCGCGTGATCAGCGCGCCCAGCGTGCCGGAATCGCGGGCGAACTTCTCGACCAGCTCGGTGCCCTGGTTCCTCACCAGCTCGTCGAAGGCGCTCATCTGCAGCGACAGCGAGTCGTGCGCGGTCTCGGTCTGGCTGACGACCTTGGCGACCAGGGTGTTGACGGTGGCGTCGAGCGCGTCGCTCGCCTTGTCGCCGGAGGTCATGATCTGGGTTGCGAGCCGGTTGCCGGCGTCGTCGATCTTGGCCGAGAGGTCGCTGGAGCGCAGCTCAAGCTCGAGCAGCAGCGAATCCGACGAATTCTTGAGGGAATCATGCACCTGCTCGGTGCGCTCGGAGATGCCGTCGACGATCGCGGCGGAGCGCTGCTCGAATTCGCCGGTGATGCGGTCGATGCGCTCGTTCAGCATCTCGTGGACGCGGTCGGCGAGGTCGACGAACTCGTCGTGGACGTGGCCGGTCTTGAAGTTGAGGCTGGTGGTCAGTCGCTCGCTGGCGTCGAGCACGGCGCGCGTGGTCTCGTTGCTGGCTTCCTCGAGGCGGTCGAGCAGGTCGCCGCCGCGCTCGCCGAGCGCCAGGATCATGTTGTCGCCGGCATTGCTCAGCGCACTGGTGATGTGGGCGCCGCGCTCTTCGAGCGCGCCGGTGATGGACTTCGCGACCTCGTCGACGCGCGAGGCGATCGCGTCGGAGATCAGCGCGATGTCGTGGCGCAGGTCGATCTGCACGCCGGAGATGGCGCTGCGGACCTGCTCGGCCTGGCCGACCAGATTGTCGCGCTGATGCGCGATGTCCTGGAGCAGGGCGCGGATGCGCACCTCGTTGTCGGAATAGGCGCGCTCCAGCGCGGCGACCTCGTTGGCGACCAGCGTCTCCAGCTCGCCGGCGCGCGCAATCGCGCGCTCGATGCCGTCGCCCATCGCCGCGACCTCGCGGCGGATGGCCTGGCCGACGGTGACCATGGAATCGGAGGCAGAGCCTTCCGGCTCGGAGAAGCGGATCGCGACCTGCGCCATCGCCTGCGCGATCATGCGCATTTCCTGGCCGCGCCAGACGAGACTGGCGAGGAAGTAGAACAGCATGATCGGCGCGAAGAACATCGCGACGAGGCCGGCGATGACGAGCACGCCGCCGCTCTGGCCCATGGCGGCCTGGATCGAGGGCAGGAAGCCGACGGTCAGCGCCGCGCAGGCGGCGAGCCAGATGCCGGCGAAGATGGTGGCGAAGGTGTAGACGCTGCGGGCAGGGCGGCCTTTCTGAAGCGCCTGGAGCAGCTGGCCGATGGTCTCGCGGTCGTCATTGGCGGCGCGGCGCGAGGCGCGCGGCTCCTCGACCGTGTCGAACACGGTTGCCCGCTCGTTGGCGGCCGGTCGCGGCTCGAAGCTCGGCTCGTCGAAGATCGGGGGCGCGGGCGGCGGCACCGGGGGCGCCGTCTCGTTGCGCATCGTGGCGTTGCGGCTGGTATCCGCAGCCGTGTCACTGATGTTCAGGGCTTCCTGGATCGCAGAAAGCGCAACTTCTGTGGGGTCTTTGACCTTTTTCGGAGTGTTCGCCATGTTCAGTCCGAGCCCTCGTTACTTGTACGCGTCCCCCCGCGAGCCCTGCGCGCCGCGCGAGCCCACAGACCGGATCATGCCGCTTGCGCGGATCTCCGAGCCGTCCCCACCCCGGACGGCTTGTCCGCCAATTTCCGCAACATCCTATTGGCAGAGCGTCGCGAATGAAATGCCCGCGATTAAGACAATCTTAATCATCGTTAACAGCATCGCGCCGTAACGCCTTAGCAATAAATACAATTCTCCACCGAACTCGGTCGATTGCGGCAACTTTCCGTCAACAAGCGGGCGGATCTGCGTCAAACGGCCCAAACATTTCGTTAACCATTTTCATGCTTGGGTGGGGGAACCTGACCGCCGGACCGGCGGCCGCTGCGCGACGCCGGGGCCTGCACCATGCCGCCTGAACTGCAACGGATGGACTGGATGCCTTCGCCCCCGCTTGCACCTTTCGACAGCCCGCTCGATCTCGATCATCTCTCCCGGATGACGCTCGGCGACTCCGACCTGGAGCAGGAAGTGCTGGCGATGTTTGCCGAGCAGGCGGTCCGCCTGCTCGCGGCGATGGCTGCAATGCCGGCCGAGACCGGCCCGCTCGCGCACAAGCTCAAGGGTTCGGCGCGCGGGGTTGGCGCCTTTGCGGTGGCCGATGCCGCAGCCAGCCTGGAGATGGCGGCCCGGACCGGCCATGGCCGGGCCGATGCCTTTGCCGCGCTGAAAGAGGCGGTGACCGAGGCCCGCGCCGCCATCGAGGCGATCCTGAAGCCGTAGGCCGATACGGTCGGAGCCGGGCTCTAGTCTTTTGTTTTGACGCGTTTTCTTCCCGCAAAGCGGGATTCATTTCGCATCAAAACGCTATGGCGCCGGGCTGACCGACCCGTTATAGGACAGCCCGGACCCTCCTTCATTCCCAGCACCGCGGCAGCACGAGCACACATGGCCAAGATTCACTTTGTCGACCACAAGGGCGAAACCCGCACGGTGGAAATCGAGAACGGCGCAACCGTGATGGAAGCCGCGATCCGCAACAGCATTCCCGGCATCGAGGCCGAATGCGGCGGCGCCTGTGCCTGCGCGACCTGCCATGTCTATGTCGACGAAGCCTGGCGCGAGAAGGTCGGCAGCCCGACGCCGATGGAAGAGGACATGCTCGACTTCGGCTTCGACGTGCGCCCGAATTCGCGCCTGTCCTGCCAGATCAAGGTCTCCGACGAGCTCGACGGTCTCATCGTCTCGACGCCGGAACGGCAGGCCTGATCTCTCCACTCGCGCTAGATGCTCGGCGGCGCGACCTCGATACCGCGCTTGTGCCAGGGTCCGAGCTTCTCGATCACCTCTGCGGTCAGCGGCGTCGGCCGCCGCGTCGCTTCGTCGATCATGACGCCGACCGACGTTGCCGACGCGATGCATTTTCCTTGTGAGAACACGACCTGCTCGAAGGTCACCGACGTCCGTCCGAGCTTCACCACGCCGAGGCCGAGCTCGATCGTGTTGGGCCAGTGCAGCTCGGCGCGGAAATGGATGTCGAGCCGCACCATGATCCAGGCGAGTCCCGGCGGCGTCAGGCCGTATTCCGGGAGCTTCATCAGCGTGACGCGGCCGGTCTCGAAATAAGTCGCGTAGACCGCGTTGTTGACGTGCTGGTTGGGATCGAGGTCGCCGAAGCGGACGTTGTCGCTGAGGCGGTAGGGATAGTCCTCCAGGCGCGGCGTCGTGTCGAGGCGGCTTGGTGCGTTCACCGATTGATCTCCGTCATATCCTTTGTCGTTACAGCTCAGTTATCCTGCGCCGGCAAGTGGGCGTGGCTGCGGGACGCTCCCGCTTTTATGCCTTCCCTGATCCATCCCCGTTGGCTAGACAGGCAGGGTCACCTCTGCCCACAGGGCTCCGTCCAACCGATAACGACAGACAAAGAGACGACATGAGCGACGCGATCAAAACCGATGTGCTGATTATTGGTGCCGGCCCCTGCGGTCTGTTCGCCGCATTCGAGCTCGGCCTTCTCGACATGAAGGCGCACTTCGTCGATATCCTCGACAAGGTCGGCGGCCAGTGCGCCGAGCTTTATCCGGAAAAACCGATCTACGACATTCCCGGCATTCCGCATGTCTCCGGGCAGGGACTCACCGACGCGCTGATGGAGCAGATCAAGCCGTTCCATCCGACCTTCCATCTCGGCGAGATGGTCGAGACCGTGGAGAAGATCGGCGATCCCGCCTTCCGCTGTACCACGGATGCCGGCAAGGTGTTCGAATGCAAGGTCCTGGTGATCGCGGCCGGCGGCGGCTCGTTCCAGCCCAAGCGTCCGCCGGTGCCGGGCATCGAGGCCTATGAAGGCACGTCGGTCCATTACGCCGTGCGCAAGATGGAGACGTTCCGCGACAGGAACGTGCTGATCGTCGGCGGCGGCGATTCCGCGCTCGACTGGACGCTCAATTTGCATCCGATCGCCAAGCGCATCACGCTGCTGCACCGGCGCGACGAGTTTCGCGCCGCGCCCCACAGCGTCGAGCAGATGCGCGCCCTGGTCGCCGGCGGCAAGATGGATCTGCGGCTCGGCCAGGTCACCGCGCTCTCCGGCACCGAGGGCAAGCTCACCGGCGCGACCGTGAAGGGCAATGACAACAGCGTGAGCGAAATCGCCTGCGATACCATGCTGCCGTTCTTCGGGCTGACCATGAAGCTCGGCCCGGTCGCGAACTGGGGCATTGCGCTGGAGAACAATCTGGTGCCGGTCGAGACATCCGCGTTCGAGACCAACGTATCGGGCATCTTCGCGATCGGCGACATCAACACCTATCCCGGCAAGATCAAGCTGATCCTGTGCGGCTTCCACGAGGGCGCGCTGATGTCGCAAAAAGCCCATCGCTACGTCTATCCGGATAAGCGGCTCGTGTTCCAGTACACGACTTCGTCCTCCAGCCTGCAAAAGAAGCTCGGTGTCAACTGACGGAACGCAGCGGGGAGGCGATGCCCCATGTTTCTGGTGCTGGAACCGTTCGCGAAATCGCCGTAGTCTGCGGCCATTCCGGTTGTGGAATAGCAAGGTGATCTAATGCGGAATTTTTCCAGCTCTCGGCTGTTCTCCTTCGTCGCGCTCGCATTGTCGCTCGCGACTGTGAGCCCGTGTGCAGCGCAGAGCGCCGAGCCCACAGCGGCGGGCCTCTGGCAGAAGGTCGAAGACGGCAAGACGGTCGGATGGTTCCTCTTCGTCGACCACAACGGCGTCTTCGAAGGTGTGATCGCAAAGACCTTCCCGCGGCCAACCGACAATCCGAACGAGGTTTGCAGCAAGTGCACCGACGATCGCAAGAACGCGCCGGTGCTCGGCATCTCCTTTGTCCGCAACATGAAGCGCGAAGGATTGAAGTACGAAGGCGGCAACGTGCTCAATCCGCGCGACGGTCAGATCTGGAAGGCCAACATGCGGGTCAGCCCCGACGGCCAGACCCTGACGCTGCGCGGTTATCTCGGCATCGCGCTGCTCGGCAAGGACGAGACCTGGACGCGCCTGCCGGATGCCTACATCGCGCAGATCGATCCTGCCATCGTCGCGAAGTACCTGCCTGCGCAGGCCGCCGCAGCGAAGCCGCCGGCGCCCGCGACGAAGAAGGGCGGCGCGATGATGGCTCCGGCGAAACAGTAGGGACGTATTTCGCACGCTGCGCCGCCTCAACGCCTGTAGCTTCCGCGCCCGCCAGCGGGGAAGCCAGTCCCCATCAGTCTCTCCGTTTCCTCGAACGGCCTGTGCGGCGACGTTCGCCGAAAGGCGAACGCGTGCCGGACCCGCTCCAGTAGTTCCCCGGAATGCGCGCTGGCGCTGGATTTGCATAGCTGTCGGCAAAGCTGCCAGGGAGCGAGTCGCCGTCTCCACGCCTGCCGCACACCATGCGGAGGGGCGGACGGCGGCGTTTGCCTCGCGGCGGTCACTTCGACCGCGGAGACGACATGAGACCTGCCATATCAGGTGCGGCCACGCTGCTGGGGTTGACGACGCTGCTCGCGGCTTCGGCGCTGGCGCGCGACGACGGCCGCTACGCCAATTCGCCCTTGAAACCCTGGTTCGAGAGCCTGCACAGCGAATACGGGCAATGCTGCTCGGATGCCGACGGCTACGTCATTGCCGACGTCGATTGGGAGTCCGAACGCGGCCACTACCGCGTGCGCATCGACGACGAATGGGTCGTGGTGCCCGACGGGGCGGTGATCACCGTGCCGAACAAGATCGGCCGCACCATGGTGTGGAAGCACTATATCGACGGCCATCCGCGCGTGCGCTGCTTCATGCCGGGCAGCATGACGTGAACGAACGCACCTCGTTCCGCGCGCCGCGGAAGCGCCGTCATGACCGGCGCGGTGCTGCGTTCGCTGCGATCAGGGATTAGGCGGTTGCGCCCATCAATCTGCTACGGAGCGATCCGTTCAAGGAGCTGGTTCGTAGGGACGTCACGCCGCAGGGACTGGATGCGCATACCGTCATCACCCGGGCGAGATCGAAGCTTGGAAACCGCCGCAACGTCGAGGGTGTCGGGCTCGCCGAATACCGGACGCAGCCGGCCCGTCACGCTGGGCGACATGCACCTGATCGATAGCCAATGACAGGCACCCGGCCCGTCGCCCCTCAGGTCACCGGCGCCGGATTGAACAGCGTGAGATCATTGTGGATGCCCCAGCGGTCCGACCACGGCTTGATGCGGCCAGAGGCGACATTGAGGATCAGGCGGAACAGGTCCCAGCCGCATTCCTCGATGGTCTTCTCGCCGGTGGCGATGCTGCCGGCGTCGAAGTCGATCAGGTCCTTCCAGCGCCGCGCGAGCTCGCTGCGGGTGGCGACCTTGATCACGGGCGCGGCGGCAAGCCCGTAGGGCGTGCCGCGGCCGGTGGTGAACACCTGCAGCGTCATGCCGGAGGCGAGCTGCAGCGTGCCGCAGATGAAGTCGGAAGCGGGCGTTGCCGCGAACAGCATGCCCTTCTGCGTCGCCTTCTCGCCGGGCGAGAGCACGCCGGTGATGGCGCTCGATCCGGACTTCACGATCGAGCCCAATGACTTCTCGACGATGTTGGCGAGGCCGCCCTTCTTGTTGCCGGGCGTGGTGTTGGCGCTGCGGTCGGCGCCGCCTCGGGCCAGATAGGAATCGTACCAGGCCATCTCGCGCACAAGGGCGCGGCCGACCTCCTCGCTGATCGCGCGTCGCGTCAGGAGCTGGATCGCGTCGCGCACCTCGGTGACCTCGGAGAACATCACGGTGGCGCCGGCGCGCACCAGGAGATCGGCGGCGAATCCGACGGCGGGGTTCGCGGTGACGCCGGAGAAGGCGTCGCTGCCGCCGCATTGCAGGCCGATGACGAGATCGGAGGCCGGGCAGGTCTCGCGCTTGCGGGTGTTGAGCACCTTCAGCCGGGCCTCGGCCTGGGTCATGATGGCATCGACGATGGCGCCGAAACCGTCGAAGGCTTCGTCCTGCATGCGCACGATGGCATCGCCCACGCCCTCCGGCACCAGCCGCTCGGGCGCGAGCTTCTCGCAGCCGAGACCGACGACCAGGATCTCGCCGCCGAAATTCGGGTTGAGCGCGAGGTTCTGCAGGGTGCGGATCGGCACCACCGCGTCGGGCGCGGTGATGGCGACGCCGCAGCCATAGGCATGGGTCAGCGGCACGACGTCGTCGACATCAGGGTACTTCGGCAACAGCTCGGCACGGATGCGCTTGACCGCATATTCCATCGTGCCCTTGACGCATTGCACGGAGGAGGAGATGCCGAGGATGTTCTTGGTGCCGACCGAGCCGTCGGGATTGCGATAGCCTTGGAAGGTGAAGCCTTCGAGCGGCGGCAGCGGGGCGGGGACGGCGGTCGAGATTTCAAGCTTGTCGAGGGCAGGGGCCTCCGGCATGCGGATGCGGGCTTCGTCCACCCACTCGCCGGCCAGGATCGGCGAGAGCGCGTGGCCGATGATCTCGCCATAGCGGATGATCGGCGCGCCTTCCGCGATGTCGACCAGGGCCGTCTTGTGTCCCTGCGGCACGAAGACGCGCAGCGTCAGGCCGCTGGCGAAGCGGGAGCCGGCGGGAAGCCCGAAATCATTGACCACGATCGCGACATTGTCGCGCTCGTTGAGCTTGATGTAGCGGGGCTGCTCTTTCGCTGCGACGTCCTGGTCCATGATGGACTCCGGGAGTTGTAGGGTGGGTTAGCCCTGCGATTGCGCAGAGCGCAATCGAATCGGCGTAAGCCACCAGCATCTTTATCCTTGGAAGCAGAAGAGGTGGGTTACGCTGCGCTAACCCACCCTCCCATATTGGCCTGTCAGCCCGGGAAGGTATAGGCCGTCTTCACCGTCGTGTAGAACTCGCGGGCATAGGAGCCCTGCTCGCGCGCGCCGTAGCTCGAGCCCTTCCGGCCGCCGAACGGCACGTGATAGTCGACGCCGGCGGTCGGCAGGTTGACCATCACCATGCCGGACTCGCTGTTGCGCTTGTAGTGCGAGGCATATTTCAGGCTGGTGGTGCAGATGCCGGAGGCGAGACCGAACTCGGTATCGTTGGAGATCGCGAGCGCCTCCTCGTAGTTCTTGGCGCGGATGACGGCGGCGACGGGGCCGAAAATCTCCTCACGCGCGATGCGCATGTTGTTGCTGGCTTCGGTGAACAGCGCCGGCTGCAGATAGTGACCGGGGTTCTCGCGCTTGAGCAGCTCGCCGCCGAAGGCGAGCCTGGCGCCCTCGTCCTGGCCGATCTTGATATAGCGCAGGTCCTGGTCGAGCTGGCTCTGATCGACGACGGGGCCGATATGCACGCCGGCCTTGAGCGCGTCGTCCACCGACAGGCCCTTCAGCCGCTCGGCCATTGCTGCGACGAAGCGATCGTGGATGCCTTCGGTGACGATCAGGCGAGAGGAGGCGGTACAGCGCTGACCGGTCGAGAAATAGGCACCGTTGACGGCAACCTCGACGGCGGTCTTGAGATCCGCGTCGTCGAGCACGACCAGCGGATTCTTGCCGCCCATCTCGAGCTGGAATTTCTTCATGGGGTTCGACAGCACGCAGGCCTGCGCGATCTTGCGCCCCGTCTGCACCGAGCCGGTGAAGGAGATCGCGGCGACATCCGGATGGTCGAGCAGCGTCTGCCCGACCACGGAGCCGGAGCCGACCACGAGGTTGAACACGCCGGCCGGAATCCCGGAGCGGGTGATGATCTCGGACAGCGCGTGCGCCGAGCCGGGCACCAGCTCGGCCGGCTTGAACACCACCGTGTT
Organism: Bradyrhizobium sp. CCBAU 53415; assembly: GCF_028128735.1. Classification (NCBI taxonomy): domain Bacteria; kingdom Pseudomonadati; phylum Pseudomonadota; class Alphaproteobacteria; order Hyphomicrobiales; family Nitrobacteraceae; genus Bradyrhizobium; species Bradyrhizobium sp. CCBAU 53415. Next base: position 996,362 of record NZ_LBJF01000001.1, read on the forward strand.
GCCGTAGCAGAGCGCGGGCGCGATCTTCCAGGCCGGGATCGCGATCGGGAAATTCCAGGGCGTGATCATGCCGACGACGCCGACCGGCTCACGGGTGAGCTCGACGTCGAGGCCGGGACGGACCGAGGCGCCCTTCTCGCCGATCAGGCGCAGCGCTTCGCCGGCGAAGAATGCAAAGATCTGGCCTGCGCGCGCGACCTCGCCGATGCCCTCGGGCAGTGTCTTGCCTTCCTCGCGCGCGAGCAGGCGGCCGAGCTCTTCCTTGCGGGCGAGGATTTCGGTCGAGATCTTGTTCAGTGCGTCATAGCGCACCTGCGGTGTCGACTGCGCCCAGCCGGGGAAGGCCGCCTTGGCAGCCGCAATCGCCTTCTCGGTCTGCGCCTTGTCGGCCTTGGCGTATTCGCCGACGAGATCGTTGGTGTTGGAGGGGTTGATGTTCTTCGTGACGCCGGAGCCGTCGACCCATTCGCCGCCGATGAAGTTCTTCAGGATCGCTGTCATGTATTCCTCCAGAGTTTCTTAGCGAACGAGGCAGGGACGCTTGTCGTCGAAGGTCCAGCCGGGGATCAGGTCCTGCATGGCCATAGCGTCATCCCGGGCGCCAAGTCCATGCTTCTTGTAGAGCTCATGCGCGGCCTCGATGGCGGCGCGGTCGATCTCGATGCCGAGGCCGGGGCGATCGGGCACCGCGATCTTGCCGCCCCTGATCCGGAGCGGCTCCTTCGTCAGAGCCTGGCCGTCCTGCCAGATCCAGTGTGTGTCGATCGCGGTGACCTTGCCGGGGGCGGCTGCGCCGACATGGGTGAACATGGCGAGCGAGATGTCGAAGTGGTTGTTGGAGTGGGAGCCCCAGGTCAGGCCGTTGTCGCGGCAGGTCTGGGCCACGCGCACCGAGCCTTGCATGGTCCAGAAATGGGGATCGGCGAGCGGGATGTCCACCGCGCCCAGGCGCAGCGCATGCGACAGCTGCCGCCAGTCGGTCGCGATCATGTTGGTTGCGGTCGGCAGCCCCGTGGCGCGGCGGAACTCGGCCATGATCTCGCGGCCGGAGAAGCCGGCCTCGGCGCCGCACGGGTCTTCGGCATAAGCGAGGATGCCGTGCATGCCCTTGCAGAGCCTGATCGCCTCGTCGAGCGACCAGGCGCCGTTCGGGTCCAGCGTGACGCGCGCGTTCGGGAAGCGCTTCGCGATCGCGGTGACTGCCTCGATCTCCTGCTCGCCCCGGAGCACGCCGCCCTTCAGCTTGAAGTCGGCGAAGCCGTAACGATCGTAGGTCGCTTCCGCGAGGCGTACCACCGTCTCGGGCGTCATCGCCTCCTGATGGCGGAGGTTGAACCATTCCGCCTTGCCGCTCTCGCCCGCGACATAGTCGAGCTTCGACTTGCGCCGATCGCCGACAAAGAAGAGATAGCCGAGCGTCTCGACGCTGGTGCGCTGCTGGCCTTCGCCGAGCAGCGCGGCGACGGGCAGCCCGAGATGCTGGCCGAGCAGATCGAGCAGTGCGGATTCGATCGCCGTGACCGCGTGGATCATCACGCGGAGGTCGAAGGTCTGCTTGCCGCGGCCGCCGGCATCGCGGTCGGCGAAGGCGGTGCGGACGTCTGCGAGGATGTTGTTCATCGCGCCGACGGTCTTGCCGATGACGAGATCGCGGGCGTCCTGGAGCGTCTGCCAGATCTTCTGTCCGCCCGGTACCTCGCCGACGCCGGTGTGACCGGAATTGTCGGTGAGGACAACGATGTTGCGGGTGAAGAACGGCGCATGCGCGCCGCTCAGGTTGAGGAGCATGCTGTCGCGGCCCGCGACCGGGATCACCTGCATCGCCGTGACGACGGGTGCACCGGCAACTTGCGCGCTGGAGACTGGCGCGCCGGAGATGTTGGTCTCGGCCATCGCATGCTCCTCCCTGTTGTCGTTCGCTATTCTGCCGCCTGTTGTGTCGATCGGATGGCGGGCAGATTCGTCACCAGCGCCGCCAGTTCCACCATCTCCTGCTCGGTGAGATCGGTCAGCGGCGGCCGGACCGGGCCGGAGTCGCGGCCGATCACCTTCATGCCGGCCTTGATGATCGAGACCGCGTAGCCCTTCTTGCGGTTGCGGATCGCGATCAGCGGCAGGATGAAGTTCTTCAGGCCGGCATGGATGGTCTCATGGTCGCGCTTGCGCACCGCGGCGTAGAAGTTGATGGCGAATTCCGGAACGAAGTTGAACACGGCCGAGGAATAGGTGGTCACGCCCATGTCGAGATAGGGCAGCGCGAAGGTCTCCGCAGTCGGCAGGCCGCCGATATAGGTGAGGCGATCGCCGAGCGTGGTGTAGACGCGGGTCATCAGCTCGATGTCGCCGATGCCGTCCTTGTAGCCGACGAGGTTTGGGCAGCGCTCGGCGAGGCGGGCCAGCGTGTCGGGCTGGAGGATGGCGTTGTCGCGATTGTAGACAATGACGCCGATCCTCACGGCGGCGCAGATCGCCTCGACATGGGCGGCGAGGCCGTCCTGCTCGGAATGGGTGAGGTAAGGCGGCAGCAGCAGCAGGCCGTCCGCGCCGGCCTTCTCGGCACCAACAGCGATCTCGCGGGCGATCGCGGTGCCATAGCCGGTGCCGGCAAGCACGGGCACGCGGCCCTTGGTCTCCTCGACGGCGATCTTGACCACTTGCGGAACCTCTGATGGCGTCAGCGAGAAGAACTCGCCGGTGCCGCCGGCCGCGAACAGGCCGGCAACGTCGTAGCCGCACAGCCAGTCCATGTTGGCACGATACGTCGCCTCGTCGAAGGAGTAGTCATCCTTGAACGGCGTGACGGGGAAGGACAGGAGGCCGGATCCGATCTTCTCGGCCATTTCCTGCGGGGTCATCTTGCTCACGGCGCTGCTCCCTTCGTGCGTGTTGCGGAGGACGCAAGCCTGCGCGTCCATGCGCCGTGGTTTAGGAGACCGTTCGATGCGCGTCCAAGCCAAAGCCTATATCGACCGATGCGGATCGAGCATCAATCCTCCGTCAGCTCCGCGGAGGACAATTCGCCGGCGATCTTAACCAGCGTCGGCAGCAGCGGATTCTCGTCCTCGCGGCGCCACACCATGAACAGCTCGACGGGCACGCGGGTGCGCAGCTTCAGGGGACGCAGGCGCACGTCGGAGATCTTCAGGCTCGCGGCTGCGGCCGGCACGATGGCAAGGCCGAGGCCGGCGCGCACCATCGCGAGGATCGAGTGGATCTGGCTGAGATGCTGGACGTAGCGTGGCAGCACGTCGGCGCGGGTGAATAGCGCCACCAGCAGGTCGTGGAAGTAGCGGCTCTCGTAAGGCGAGTACATCACGAAGGGCTGGTCGTCGAAATCCTTGATGGTGATGCTGTCGGCGTTTGCCAGCGGATGCTTCTTCGGGATCGCCGCGAGCAGGGGCTCGGCGACGACGCGGCGGCTGGCCAGTTCGGGACGCGCGATCGGCGGCCTCAGCAGGCCGGCGTCGATCTGGCCGGAGGTCAGCGCCTCGAACTGATCGCCAGACACCATCTCCTTCAGCGAGAAATCGACCTCGGGCAGCTTGGCGCGGCAGGCGGCGATGAGCTCGGGCAGGAAGCCGTAGGCCGCAGCCGCTGTGAAGCCGATCTTGAGAGAGCCGATCTTGCCGAGTGCGATGCGCCGGGCGACCTGCGAGGCGCTTTCCGCAAGCTTGAGGATGCGCCGCGCCTCCGGCAGGAAGCTGCGTCCCGCAGGCGTGAGGCGCACCGAGCGGCTGGTGCGTTCCAGCAGCGGGGCATCGATGATGTGCTCGAGCACCTGGATCTGCCGGGACAGCGGCGGCTGGGTCATGTTCAGCCGCGCGGCGGCGCGGCCGAAGTGCAGTTCCTCCGCCACCGTGACGAAACAGCGGAGCTGGTTGAGGTCGAACATCGATACATGCCTTAGATGGATAAGGCGCTTCCCCGGCACTTCTAGCATCGATCACCCCCAATACAAAGACGGCGGCTTTCTGGGCCGCCGTTGAGTTGCCTGTCCCACTCCGCTTGTCCCGGAGCGCTCAGGAGGAACGTTTCAGCAGACCCGTTCGGTCTTGCCGACTATTCACCGCGAGTCGTAGAGGCGCGCGCGGCAGGGTGTCCAAGTTGAAGGGGGTATCGATCGATGCCGTTTTTGGATTGATGGAGGCAGTGCGCGGCCCGCGTGAGCCGGGCGATGGGGGGAGAGTGGTCCCGGATGTCGCCGCGCTCAGCCGGGCTCCGTCGTCCTTGCTACTGCTGCGCGCCCGGCAGCAGCTGCGGCAGGAATCCGCGCGTCACGTTCGGCGGCACGGCATCGAGCCCGAGCACGGCGCTCGCGGCCGGCAGTGCTGCATCCGCCATCGCGGCATGACCCTCGGCGCTCGGATGCACGGCGCCGCCGTAGACGGCGGAGAGCACGCCCCAGGTCGCGTCGTGAATGTCGGTCGGCTGGCTCGCCGCCGGCAAGCCTTGCGGATATGTCATCGCCGCAAAATAGCTGTCATTGGCGTCGCGGATCCAGCGCGCGCGGGGCAGGTAGGCGCGATATTCCGAAGCGCCGCGGCCGCACAGCATCGGCTGGCTCGCCGCGCTCACGATGTCAGGATTGAAGCTCTGGCCGTTCTCGGCAAAGCAGGTCCGGTCGAATTCGGGGTCATTGCCCGAATGGGCGCAGAAGCCGTGATCGGCGAACGCCGCCTGGTGCGCATCGACGAAGGTCATGCGGTCGGCTTCGGGATCGCGGCACAGCGCGCCGCGGGTGCAGGTGGCGAGGCCTTTCAGCTGCGGCAGGAATTCGGTGTCGACATAGGTCGAGACGCGGGCAAGGCGCTGCGGATCGGCGTTGAAGGCCGGATGGATGTCGAACCCGGCCCTTCCGCCGCGGCAGGGCACGCCGCCGTCGGCGAGCGCGGGATTGGCGTAGGAGACATAGACCACGTGCGAGAGGTCGCCGCCGACGAGCGGCTTCAGCGCCTCGCGCAGCTTGACGAAGTTCTGCGGCAGCTCGCGCGCCAGCGCATCGCGGGAATCATCGACGCTCGCCATCACGCCGGAGCGGCGGAACAGCGCGCGCTCGGTCGCGGTATCGACAATGACGTCGGCGACGAGACCGGAAAAATAGACGTCGTTGGCGCCGACCGAGAGCAGCACGAGATCGAGCGTGCGGTCGGGCTGGCGCTTTTTTGCCGCGGTGAGCGCTTCGCGCAACTCGGCGACCTGGGCGGTCACGCTGGTGTTGCAGACGCCGGTCTTGCCGGGCGGGCATTCGCGGGCGCGCTGCGAGCCGAGCAGTCCGTCGCCAATGCTGGCGCCGGTGCAGGCGAGCGGCAGGTAAGTCACGGCGATGTGGGTGTAGCGCACCGCGAGCGCAAGCGCGGTGCGCGTCTGGTAGCTGTACAGCGAGCGGTGGCAGGGCGCATTGAACCAGAGTGCGCTGTAGCGTTGCCAGTTGGCGAGCGTATCCGGCGCCTCGCAGGCGCGGCCGCCCTTGAAGCCATGACGGCTCGGCCGGTAATACTGTGCGCCGGCGGTGCCGAGATAGGAGCGGAAGCAAAAACCTTCGTCCGACAGCGCCAGCGGCCGGTCCGGATTGCCTTCGCCGGAGGCGATGCTGTCTCCGAGGCCGGCGACGAAAATGTCGCGGACCGCGATCTCGGTCTGGACCCGCTGGGTCGGGTCGGAGCCGGCGGAGACATCGACGGTCGCGACCGTCTGCTTGCCGTAGCGGACGCGCAAATTGACCGGCTCGGCGCAGTCGAAGGTCGATTGTTGCGGCCCGTCGCCGTCGTCGAACGACCAGGCGCAGGTGGCGCCGACCGGCACCGCGCCAACGAGGCGCACGGTGACGGGGTGGTCGATCGGCGTGATGTAGTTCTCCTTGACGTTGTCGCGGGTGCAGGGCTGGTTGACCCGGCCCTGGAGGTCGATGCACAGGCGATTGACCATGTTGCGGGCCCAGCCGCGGCCTTCACTCTGGAGCTCCAGCGATTGTTCGGCGGCGAGGATGCTGCGGTTGCGCGCATTCTCGACATGGAGCAGGAAGTCGCGCTCCTCGCGGAACAGCCGGAAGCGGTTACGCACCTCCCAGCTGATCTGGATGGTGCCGGCGTCCTGAGCGGCGGCGCGCTGGGCCGGCAAGGCGGTCCAAAGCCCGGCAAGCAGCAGAGCGCCTGCGGCGAGAGTGCGAAAGTGTACAGGGATCATGGCCCGGGTCTTCAACGGTAAAGTTGAGGCGGAAATAAGAGAGCATTGCTCCGCCGCCCGCAACCTTTGTCTGCGCCGGCCGCCTTAGCGCTTATTGGCCTGCCGCAGCAACCGCTCGCGCTCCATTGGTGTCACCTCCTTGGGCAGGTTGGCCTGCGCGCAGGCCTCGGCCAGCCGCCGTCGCTCCTGCCAGGGCTCGACCACGTTCATCCAGAGCTCGCGCGTGCCCATGATGGAGATGGCGAGGCCGAACGGAATAACGAAATACAGGATGCGGAACACCAGCAGCGTTGCCAGAAGCTGCTCGCGGCCGAATTCGGGCAGTGCCACCAGCATGGCAGCATCGAACACGCCGATCGAACCGGGCGCGTGGCTGGCAAAGCCGATCAGGGTCGCCAGGATGAACACGACCGCCAGCGACATGAAGTCGATCGGCGGATTGGCCGGCATCAACAGGTACATCGCCGTGGCGCAGAAGCCGAGATCGACGACGCCGATCAGGATCTGCACCAAGGTCAGCGGCGCCGATGGCAGCACCACTTTCCAGCCCTTCTGGCCGAGCTCCCGCCGCTTCTCGCCCATGCAGAGCCAGACCAGATAAGCGCCGATCGAAGCGAGGCCGCCAAGGGCGATCAGGCGGTTGATCGACGACGGGAGCTGATCCATCGCGGATGCGGCATCCGGATGGATGGCCATGCCGATCGAGAGCACGAAGATGTTACCGAGCCAGAAGGTCAGGCCGGACAGGAAGCAGATCTTCGCGACGTCGATCGCGTTCAGCCCGTAGTCCGAATAGATCCGGAAACGGATCGCGCCGCCGGTGAAGACCGTCGCGCCGATGTTGTGGCCGATCGAATAGGACGTGAAGCTGGAGAGCGCCGCGATGCGATAGGGCACGTGCTTCTTGCCGATCGTTCGCAGTGCGAAAAAGTCGTAGAAGGTCAACGTGCAGAACGCGAAGAAGACGCAGATCGCCGCCAGCCCGATACTGCCGCGGGGAATCTCGGTCAACGCGGTCAGGATGACCCCGGTATCGATGCCCTTGAGGGTCCGCACCAGCGTAGTGATCGCGAAGGCGATGATGAAGACGCTCGCGGCAATTCCGAGCCGTCGCCAGCCGATCCATCTCTTGAAGCCACGCTTCAGCGCGGGCAGCAGTCCGTGCATTCATCCTCCCGGCAGGGGCAAAGACCGACCGGGCCAGGCATTGGCCAATCGGGTGCGATCACGGCCAAAGGCAGGCATCGACCGCAAGGCATGATCCAGCTCATTTAAGGCAAAAACAGCGGCTTGTGCAGCCCTTGACAACAATAGGTTCTGCGCTGGACCGGCCATTTTTGTCATACGCGGTTCATATCGGCTGCGCGTTAAGCATATGAGTCGTGATACCGGCTCGGCGCGACCGTTTCGTATGGTGACATGATTTCAGGTCCTGGCGCGGTCCACATTGTTCCAGCGCAAGCGAAACCGTCTTGTTGGAACGTCGCTGCCGCGCACTCGTTGTGGCCCCATCAGCAACCGAACATGGCGGAGCGGCTTTTCGCGCAAGCCGCTGCCTTCGTGTTCCAGAAACCGATAGAGGACCGAACGATGGGACTGTTCACAAAAGACATCAAAACCATGAACGACCTGTTCGTGCACCAGCTTCAGGACATCTACTACGCCGAGCAGCAGCTGACCAAGGCGCTGCCGAAAATGGCAAGCAAGGCCACCGATCCGCAGCTGAAGCAGGGCTTTTTGACGCATCTCGAGGAAACCAAGCAGCACGTTTCGCGGCTCGAGGAAGTATTCAAGATGCAGGGCGTCGCCGTGAAGGCGGTCGACTGTCCGGCGATCGACGGCATTATCGAGGAAGCCGACGAGACCGTCGGCGAAGTCGCCGACAAGGCGGTGCTCGATGCAGCTCTGATCAACGCGGCGCAGGCCGCCGAACATTACGAGATCGTCCGCTACGGCAGTCTGATCGCCTGGGCCAAGCGGCTCGGCCACAACGACTGCGCCAGTGTGCTCGCCAAGACGCTGGAAGAGGAAAAGGCGACCGACAAGAAGCTGACCACGCTGGCTGAGAGCAAGGTCAATCTGCGCGCGGCGAGCTGATGGGAGTGAGTGTAGCGAAAGGCGCCGCGCGGTCATCCGCGTGGCGCTTTTTGCCACGCTACCGGGTGTCATGCCCTGCGAAGGCGTACTGGATCGCCCGATCAAGTCGAGCGATGCGCCGCGTCGCGTCTTGCGACCTCCCACACGATGGCCGCGATGAGTCTCGGCTATGGCGTGGTGCAACTCGACGTCACCATCGTCAATACCGCGCTCGATGCGATGGGCAAGCGCTCGGCGGCGGCGTCGCCGAGTTGCAGTGAGTGGTTAGCGCCTACACCATCGCGTTTGCCGCCTTCAAGCGTGTCTTCATGGCGGGGTTCGCCATCTTCACCGCAGCCTCGCTCCCGGCGGAACAATGTGAGCGAACATACACATTTTCCATTCACCATTCCCGGAACAGGCTTGTAGCCGGTTACCGATTGTCCACCTCTGTCGGCTCAAGTGCGGGTCGATAGGGGCCGGCAATGCATCAAGTTCTCTACTGTCTTACCGACGAGCATGATTGGCGACTCGTTGCGCTTGGCGGCGCAGTGTGTCTGCTCGCCAGTGCGGCGGCGATCAGCCTGTTTCAGCGCGCACGCGCGGCGCACGGCCCCGGACGTCTGGCCTGGATTGCCCTGGATGCGGCCGTCAGCGGATGCGGCATCTGGGCGACGCATTTCATCGCGATGCTTGCCTACGGGCCGGGCGGCGCCGGCGCCTACAACATCCCGGTGACAATTCTCTCGTTGATGCTTGCGATCTCCGTGACCTTCGTGGGGCTGAGCGTCGCCGTATCGTCCTCGCGCCCGGTGTGGATCGTTCTGGGGGGCGCCATCGTCGGCACTGGTGTCGCGGTGATGCATTACACCGGGATGGCGGCGCTGGAGATGCCGGCACGGGTGAACTGGGTCGGAAGCACGGTTGCCGTCTCGGTGCTGTTCGGAATCGTCTTTGCAGCTTTCGCCTTGTTCATCGCCGCGCGGCGCGACGACCTCTCCCATGCGCTGACGGCGATCACCCTGCTGACGATCGCCATCGTCGCGCATCACTTCACCGCGATGGGCGCGGTGCTGCTGACGCCGGACCCGACGCTCGCGATCAGCGGGCTCTCCATCCCGCCGGCCTCGCTGTCCTTCCTCACGGCCAGCGCCGCCGTCGCGATCATCGCGATTGCGCTCGTGGCCGCGCTGCTCGACCGCCGCGCCAAGGGCGAATTGGGTCGCCAGCAGATCGTGCTGGACAGCGCGCTGGAGAACATGTCGCAGGGCCTGTGCATGTTCGATGCCGACGGCAAGATCATCCTGTTCAACGAGCGCTATGCCGCGATGCTCCGTCGCACCGACATCCTGCTCACCGGTCGGCTTCTGGTCGACGTGCTCAGGGAAGAGCAGGCCAAGGGCCAGTGGCAGGGCGACGCGCATGAATTCTTCGCGCGCCTCATCGCCGACGCACGCGAGGGCCGCACCACGACCGACGTCGTCAATCGGTTCGGCCGCTCCATCCGGGTCGTCAATCAGCCGATGCAGGGCGGCGGCTGGGTCGCGACCTTCGAGGACATCACCGAATGGCTGGAGGCGCAGGCCAAGATCTCGCACATGGCCCGCCATGATGCGCTGACCAGCCTGCCGAACCGGGTGCTGTTCCACGAGGAACTCGAGCAGGGACTGCGTCGGACCAAGTCGGGCGACCAGCTCGCTGTGCTCTGCCTCGATCTCGATCACTTCAAGGACATCAACGACTCGCTCGGCCATCCCATCGGCGATGCGCTGCTCAAGGAGGTCGGCCGCAGGCTGAAGGCCACCGTCGGCGAGAACGACACCGTGGCGCGGCTCGGTGGCGACGAGTTCGCGGTGGTCCAGATCGGACGTTCCGAGGAGACCGCTGCGAGGGCCCTTGCCGGCCGCCTCGTCGAGGTGATCTCGGCGCCTTACGAGATCGACGACCATCAGATCGTGATCGGCGTCTCGATCGGCATCTCGCTGTCGCCTCAGGACGGCAGCAATCCGGACGAGCTGTTGAAGAACGCCGATCTTGCGCTGTACCGCGCCAAGGCGGATGGCCGCGGCACCTATCGCTTCTTCGAGACCGGCATGGATGCGCGCGCTCAAGCGCGGCGCCTCATGGAAATGGATCTGCGCGCGGCGCTGCAGCGCGACGAGTTTCAGGTCTATTACCAGCCGATCCGTGACGTCGCCAACGGTCGCGTCGTTGCCTTCGAGGCGCTCTTGCGCTGGAACCATCCGCAGCGCGGGCTGATCGCGCCCATCAGCTTCATTCCGCTCGCCGAAGAGACCGGGCTCATCGTTCAGCTCGGCGAGTTGGTGCTGCGCTCCGCCTGCACCGACGCAGCCACCTGGCCCGACGACGTCGACGTCGCCGTCAATTTGTCGCCGGTGCAGTTCAAGAGCCCGCACCTGATCGGGTCCGTGACCGAAGCGCTGGCCGCCTCGGGACTTGATGCGCGCCGTCTCGAGCTCGAGATCACCGAATCGGTGCTGCTCCAGAACAGCGAGGCGACGCTCACGACCCTCCATGAGCTGCGCGCGATGGGCGTGCGGATCTCGCTCGACGATTTCGGCACCGGCTATTCGTCGCTGAGCTATCTGCGCAGCTTCCCGTTCGACAAGATCAAGATCGACCGCTCCTTTGTGTCGGAGCTGGCGACGCGCGAGGATTCCATGGCAATCATCCGTGCGGTGACCGGCCTCGGCCGCAGCCTCGGCATCATCACCACGGCGGAAGGCGTCGAGAACGATGTGCAACTCGAGCTGCTCCGGCGCGAAGGCTGCACTCAGGCGCAGGGGTATCTGTTCAGCAGGCCGCGGCCGGCTTCCGATGTGGCGATGATGCTGGACCGCCCGCGGCTGCGAGCGTCGGCCTGAGGGTCAGCCGCGGCGCAGCGCGAAATGCGCGCCGCAAAACGCCATCACGGCACCGAGGCATAGCGCGGCAAGCCCGGCGAGCACGCCCGAGACGGTCGGGATCGGGCTCGGCGCCGAGGCCGCCTGGCCCGCTCCTGCAAGCAGCAGCACGCCGACCGCGATCAGGAATTGCCGCATCCGTTGCGGGATCTGGCCGGAGACGGCGCTCTGCATCAGGTTCGCCGTGAAATAGCCGCCGGAGAAGCCGACGGTCGCAATCAGCCACCAGGCGATCGCCGCGCCCGTCGGCATGAACTCGTGCGTGTCGGAGCGCCAGAGGCCGCCAAGGTCGAGACCATAGCGCGCCCCCAGCATGTGGACCGCGAGCGCGAGCAATACGCCGGAGATCATTGCGGCCCCGAGGATCAGGCGGCGCGGAAAAAATGTCGTCTCAGCCATGCCTCGCTTGTAGGATGGGCGAGGGCGATCACGCAAGCGGATCGCGGATGGGATCGATGATCGGCATGCGGGGAGCTGAAGCTGGTTCGGCCACGAGCTATGCCTACAAGGCCTCGCTGATAGGCTCGGCGCATCGTTTCGAGCTGACGGAGCAGGGGCTGTCCTGGCAGAACGGGGGACGCTCCGGCCTGTGGCGCTACGATGAGATCTCGGCGATCCGGCTGTCGTTCCGCCCGGTCTCGATGCAGCAGCACCGCTTTCGCGCCGATGTCAGCCGCACTGGTGGCGGCCGCATCGCGATCCTGTCGACGAGCTGGCAGACCGCGGCCCTGATGGCGCCGCAGGACAACGGCTTTCGCGATTTCATCGTCGAATTGCATGCGCGGATGGCGAGGGCGGGCAGCCGCGCCGAACTGACCGCAGGCCTCGGTCGCAGGACCTACGCGGCGGTGCTGGCGTTCCTGGTGGTGCTCGCTGTGGCGATGGCGGGGCTCCTGATCCGCGCGCTCCTGACCGGCGAATTCGCCGGCGTGCTGTTCATCCTCGGCTTTGCCGCGCTGTTCGCCTGGCAGGTCGGCGGCTTCGTGCGGCGCAACCAGCCGCAGAGCTACAGCTTCGACCAGTTACCTCGGTCAATGCTGCCTTAGGTGGACGGATCGCTACTCCGTCGAGTCGAAATCCTCTTCCTTGGTGCCGAGCAGCGAGGCGATCGTGCGCAGGCCGGAATCGAGTTGCTCGGGCGAAGGCGGGGCGAGGGCGAGCCGCACCGCATTTGGCGCATGACCATGCGCGATCGCGAAGGTCGAGGACGGCGTCAGCGCGATGCCGCGCCTTGCTGCCGCGGCGACGAAGGTCTGCGAGCGCCAGTGCGGCGGCAGTGTCAGCCAGAGATGATAGGAGCGCGCATCGGCGGCGAGCTGGTAGCCGGCCAGCAGCCTCGCTGCGGTCTGCTGGCGGCGCGCCGCGTCGATGCGCTTGAGGCGCGTCAGCTCGGCGACGGTGCCGTCGGCCATCAGCCGCTGTCCGGCCGCCAGCGCATGGCCGGAGGCGATCCAGCCACCGGTGCGGACAGCGCTCATCACGCTTTCGCGCAGCTGCGGGGGCGCGACCAGGATGCCGAGCGCGAGGCCGGGCGCGACCTTCTTGGACAGGCTGTCGATCACGATGCAGCGGTCCGGCCCAAGCGCGGCCAGCGGCGTGTCGTCGGCCAGGAAGCCGTAGACGGTGTCCTCGATGATGGTGAGGTCGAGCTTTTCGGCGACGCGCATGATCTCGGCGCGCCGCGTCGCGTTCATGGTGACGCCGAGCGGATTCTGGATGATGGGCTGGAGATACAGCGCCGACAGGTGCGCCTCGCGATGCGCCTTCTGGATCGCATCGGGCCGCGCGCCGTGCTCGTCCGTCGGAATCGGCACCAGCGTCACACCTAACCGCGCGGCGATGCTCTTGACGTAAGGATAGGTCAGTGCCTCGACGCCGCAGCGGCCGCCGGTGGGAACGAGCGCCGCAAGCGCCGCCGCGAGCGATTGCTTGCCGTTGGCGGTGAAGAAGATCTGTTCGGCCTGCGGCGTGAAATCCTTGCGCGCGAGATAGGCGGCGGCCGCATTGCGCGCGCTCCTGGTGCCGGTGCTGGTCGAGACGCGCAGCGCGGATTCGAGCGCGTCGGTGCGTTCCAGCCCCGCAAGGCTCCTGGCGATCATCGCCCATTGCTGCGGCAACAGCGGGTAATTGACCTCGAAATTGATGCGCGCGTCGGCCGGCTCGCTCATCGTTTCGACTTCACGCCTGACGTCGCCGGAGATGAAGGTGCCGCGGCCAACCTCGCCGACCACGAGGCCGCGGCGGAGCAATTCCGTATAAACCCGGCTCGCGGTCGAGACGGCGATGCCGCGGTCATAGGCAAAATTGCGCTGCGGCGGCAGCCGGTCGCCGGGCCTTAACGTGCCGTTGGTGATATCGGCCGCAATGGCATCGGCAAGCTTCACGTACTCGAACTTGGACATTATTGCACCGAGAGCAATGTTTTGCTTGCTCCGAGCAGTGTACCGGAGCATTTAAGTTCCATCAAGGACCGCGATTGAGCCGAGGAGAGCGAGAGCAATCCGACGGCAAATGAGGTGCAGGCGCCCACAAGCGTCCGCGCCAACGGCGCTGCTTCGCCGCGCGGGACGACAGGCCGGAGAAGAAGAATGACCACGATCTCGCAAACTGCTGGGCGGAGTTTTCGCCCATCCTCGCCGGGCGGATTTTTCGGTGCGCTCGCCAACGGCGTCTCTGCGCTGTTCGACCGGCTCGAGCGCCGCTCCGCCGTCAAGACGCTGAGCGAGCTCGACGACCGCGCCCTGCGCGACATCGGCATCACGCGCAGCCAGATCGAGGATGCGGTGTACGGGCAGTTCAAGACCGAGCTGACGCGGTATCTGTGAGGCGCTTCTGCCGCGCTCGTTCCTCCCGTGTCCCGGCTCTGCAGCGCATCAGTTCGTGCTGCGCATCGTCCGGGGCACGAGAGAGGAGTTTGGCGTGAAACTGTTTCAGCATCGTCATTGCGAGCGGCTTGTCCGCCGAAGCTCGAAGGTCGAGCCATCCAGAATCCTTCCTCACTGACGGTGTCCGTCCCGTCACCCTGAGGTGCGAGGCGTGCGATGCGAATGCACAGCATGCGGAGCCTCGAAGGATGAACGGCCGAGATGCAGACGGGCTGTCGCCTTTCGAGGCCTCCGCTTCGCTCCGGCACCTCAGGGTTGGATGATGCTTGCGGCTGCATTCGGTATTCGCTTTTGGCGTGGAGACATACCTCGCATCCTCGCGGTTCATCTCGCCCGAGCTTTGCCTCATTGCCTCACCCTCTGAAATGAAAGAGGGCGCAGGGAAGACCAGGCGCCGGCTGGCACCCGCGGTCCACTGTGCGAAAGGCAGTAGCGAAATCTGCACAGCGGCATACAGGTGTAGCCAGGACATCCCGGCCTTCCCTGCGCAGTGGTTTTACGGCTTATGTCGCGCTCTCCCCGGGGAGCGATGCACTATTGCCCCCGTCGCCTTGCGGATGACTGGTGCGCGTGCCCGGTCGGGCGACACGTTCCACCACAAGACTTGGCGCACAGACCCCGGGCGCCAGGACCACACGATTTTGCCGTACGCCGATCACACCGGTCGTGTGCGCGACACTCTCGCTCACGGTTGCCCGCCCTGCGATGCCCTTCGCGCCGACGTGACCTGCGTCCACCGCCGTCCGGCCCGCGTTCGTGACGATCGCGATACGCCCCTCTTCCTTGGGCCGGGTTGCGCAATACATACGCCGTTTCCGAAATTCGGTAAATAAGAATATTTTCGCCGCCGCGCGTTGACCCAGCGTTTGGGTGTTTTGCCCGTCGGGCGACGCAAGGTCTCGTACCCGAAGGGCGCGAAGCTTGATCCCCGGGGCTCCGGATTGTGCTGCGCTCCAGCTTGCCGACGAGCTGGGAGTGGACCTTGCTTTTGAAAGACGACCTAAAAGCCAATTCGCCTGCAGGTCGGCTTGGGGCCAATAGCTGACTCGCGCATCGCAGCGAGGACCGTCTCGCCAGCGCGTCACGCTTCATTCTGGCAACCCCGCTTTTCGAAGACCCTCAATAATCAGCTTTGAGCTTTTGGGGACCCGGGCGATATGCGCCGATATTGTAAAGGCGGGATCGATCTCAAGCACACGCGCCGCCGCGGCGTGCGCCTCAGCGTCGCGTCCGAGATGGCCGAAGGCGGACGCGAGGCCGCGGTAAGCTGGCATAAAGGAGGGATTTAGACGAACGACTTTCTTCAATGCGACGATTGCCTCGTCAAAACGCCGAAGTCCCATAAGGGCATGCGCAATGCCAAGAAACGTCATGTGCAGCAGCGGATCTACCGGGCTCATGCGAATGGCACGTTCAAAGCTTCGTATCGCTTCCTCCGGCAGGCCGGCCATTGTATAGACCCAGCCTCTGTTGTTCCAAGTGCGCCATGAATTTGGGTTGAGCAGCACGGCCCTGTCAGCCATTTCGATCTCGGCTTCACTATCGCCGACCATGCCCGCCGAGATTACGGCAACCCTTGACAAGGTGTCTGGATCACCATCATCGATCCTCAATGCCAAATGAGCGAGCCGAACTGCTTCCTTGCAGTCGAACTGAGGATCGTTGGCATAGCCTAAAGCGACGTTGCTCGCATGGCAGTCGCCTGCCAGAGCCGCTGCAGACCCGAACCTTGGTTCTAGCTCCAAAGCGCAATGAGCCAGCCTGATCGCCTCGGCCAAACTTTCGCGGGTCGTCAGGTAATAATGTTGCATGGATCGGAGAAACAAGTCATAGGCGGTGAGGTTCTCTGGTCGCCTCCGTGTCGCCATTTCAATTTCTGTTTGAAGCATCTTTGGTTGAACAGCCGAGACAACGGCGACGGTTACTTCGTCCTGGAGAGCAAAGACGTCGGTAAGGTCACGTTCAAACCTGTCCGCCCATAGATGCGCGCCTGTAGCTGCATCGATCAACTGCCCTGCGATGCGAACTTTCCCCGACGCCTTCCGCACAGACCCCTCGAGGACGTAGCGCACGCCGAGCCTGCGCCCGACTTCCTTGATATCGACGGCTTTGCCTTTGAAGGTGAAACTCGAATTGCGAGCAATCACGAACAACCATTTGAACCGCGAAAGCGCGGTCGTGATCTCCTCAACCATCCCGTCCGCGAAGTACTCCTGCTCGGGATCGCCAGACATGTTCGCGAATGGCAGCACGGCGATGGAGGGCTTGTCGGGTACCGCAGGAGCGCTCTCGGGCGTATCGCTCGGATTTGGGCCTGCAACCTCTCGCGCCTCCCGCACCTGTCCGACGAAACGAAAACCCTTGCGCGGAAGTGTCTTGACGAAGCGCTGCTCCTCACCGGAATCGCCTATCGCGCTCCGAGCGGCATTCAGGCGTGTCGTGAGCGCGGCATCGGACACGTTGCGGCCGTTCCAAATGGCATTGATGAGGTCGTCTTTACTAATGACCCGCTCCCTGTTGCGGATCAAGTATTCGAGCAGGTCGAACACCTGTGGTGCAATGGAGACGACGTCCGCCCCGCGATGCAGCTCGCGCCGGTCAGTGTCGAATGCGTACTCCTCGAAGAGATAGCGCAAGATGCGAATCCCCTTGGATGAGAGCCCCCGATAGCCGGGTAGCGCTTTGGCCTCGCCGGTAATCGCAAGAATAAGCTGCCGGTGAGGAAATTGTAAGCTGCCGGTCAAGCGTACCCGCCGACCTCGCGGCACCCTCGTGCCGGTGATCCCAGGAGACACCGCGATGAGCACGACGCACGGCACAACGTGGCTGGAACGGACATCCGTATCGACCCGGCATGTCTTCAGCTTCGTCTGGAAATATTGGGATGCCTTTCAGGAGCGCCGCGAACGCCAAAAATTGCGCGCCACCCTGTCCGACTTAAGTGACAGGGAACTGATGGATATCGGCACTACGCGCGGCGAGATCGACTACGTCGCCGCGCACCGAGGTACTGACCCGCGAGGTATGCGATCCGGCGAATGGCTGCGATACCTGCCAACGGTGGACGGCCAGATTGGGCCCACCGACTTCCGATCTGGGTCACAAGCCGCCGAACTAGCGCCGGCCGCAGACTTCCGGTCTGCCCCTGTGAACCGACATGCAGCGGCACCTCGCCATCGGAAGCTATGGGCCAGGCGAGGCTGAGAGTGGAAGTCCGCCACGGGCCATGAGCCGACATCGCTCCAATCAAGCGGCGGTGCTTGTCAGGCTCCTTAGCGGCCGTAGGGGAAGCAGCGGCTGCGATCGAGTGTGAGACCGAAATGCGCTCCCAGTGCAGCGATGGCCGCGTCCTGCTCAGGATAAGGATCGGCATTGGATGCGGCAACGATGATGATCCGGAACCTGCCGCGATCCTTGCCACCGGGTGGCAGCATCGCTGTAGCCAGTGCATTGCCCTCCCTGTCGCGCAACGTGAGGAAAAGCGGCATCTCTCGCCGTACATGGGCCTCAAGGCCGATGTCGCGCTCGATCGCGTTGGGCCGCTCGGGACGCCAGGACTGGACTGCCTTCTTCCGCTCCTCGCGGAAATATTTCTCGACTGTGTGGTTCATCAGGCGCGACTCATGCGCCGCTTCACCTTCCGTCTCGATACGGAACCAGGTCTTACCCTTCGGCGCGTCGCAAACATACTGCATTTCGCTCGTCCTGCGATCGCCGCCGATTCTAGGGCGTCGGGCCTGCAAAGCCAACATGAGATTCGCTCCCGTGCGTAACGCTGCACGATCGGAGGGGCTAAGAGTTCTTGATTGGACGTTGAAGTTTTCGTGAGCCCAAACAATACTGGGTGGACCGGAATAATCCTCTTCAAGGAGCGTCCCGATGCCTGACGTAAGGGAAAAGCAACGCGAAGCCCGCCGAAAGATCATTCGCCAATGGGCGAAGCTTCCGAAGGATAAACGGCAGTCTATGGAAGGGATTTCTGAATTCGCCAGGACCGCCGCTCAGCAGAACGAGAACGCATTCGTCCGCAGTCGTCGCGATCCGTATCAGAAGATCATGGGATGGCTATTGCCGCGTGCTCATCTCTGAACGACCGAGTTCTCCGCACATCACACCGAAGTTTCGGCAAGGTCATCGCATGTCCTGTCGTGTCCGACCCCCGGCAGGGCCGTCACAAAGCGACGAGATAAACTGTGAAGCTGAAAGCAACCATCATCGTCGCAGCGCTGCTAGCTGCAATGGCTGCACATGCCGAGACGATCGATCTGAAATGCTGGGCGCGAGGCCTTGCGGGTGACGAGCGCAACCCGGTCTACATGAACGGAGAACAGGTCATCATTAATCTGGACGAGGGGACGATGCACTCTCGGACATTCGGAAGCAATTTGGCCGTCCACGTCACGGATGCGCACTTATTCTTTGAGACGGCGCTTACGCTCGGCAACATTTGGCAACATCTGTTCGACCCGACCGCTGGCTGGCAAGGTTTCATCAACCGCGTCGACGGCACGCTTAAGGCGCATAAACGCGACGGTACTGTCATCAGCGGCCGCTGCCAGCCGGTCGGCTGAACCTGCCCATGTCGCAGATGGGTCAAAAGCGGTCGAACATTGCTGAGCCAAGCAACCTCCCGCTTCGCCCTGGGAAGCGGACCTTTATCAGTACACGCCTCAATTTGCAGCGCCTCGCTGATCGAAAGCGAGCCGGGCTTAACGTCAATTCGAAACAAGTGGGAACCGCTCAGCGTATCGCTGGACATGCTGCGCTTATCGGCTGGAGATGTCTTCGACATCCAGCCTCTTACGAATCTACGCCGAGAAGTTTGAAGTCGCGTAGTCTTGTAGCCGTGATTGCGCTTCGCTCCATTCCGGCTACAAGCTGGTGCCTTATTGCCGAATCAGGCGACCAAGACCTGGTCCCACACGCCGCCATAGGCCCAACCGTCTGCGGGCTGGTCGGGTTTGCGGCGGGGTCTCGTCGGTGCGCCGCGTTGGCGTCGATGCCTCGTGTCCAGGCGCTGCGCATGCGCGACGACCCTGCCGGCGAGCAGGGCGATGCGCGCCGCCGACTGTTTGACATCGAACAGGATCGTCGTGACGCGGCTCATCATGCCGAGCAGGATCAATGCCGAGAAGACGTCGATATAGGCGAGGAAGTCACCGATCAACATCAGTTCCGGCGGAATCGGGATTCTGTGGTAGTAGGCCAGAACGAGGATCACGATGGGGATGAAGGCGATGACCTTTCGCACTGTCAGCCTGTCCAGCAGTGCGGCCAGTTGCACGACCAGCACGTCCCACAGCGCATCGCCGATCGCGAGCGGGACCTCGTAGCTCCACCTCCGCCACCATTGCTTCATGACATTGCTCCGAGCCAGTGCTTGCCCTCCTGTCTTGCAGCCAAAATGAGCGAAGCGATATCCGGAATTCTCACCGCGAGCGGGCCCGGGTGTCGCTTTGCTCACCTGGCAGCGCGACTCGCGTGTCCCGGACGCGCTGCAACGCTCTTGCGTTGCTGCGCATAGCCGGGACCCAGGAATCCGCAGCGCGTGCCGATGCATGGGCCCCGGCTCTGCAGCGCACCGCTGAAGAAGCGCTGCGCTGCGTCCGGGGCACGAGACCATTGGTTGCGCACGCGGTGCCTCCATAATTCGCTGCGCCCCTAGTGCCTCACCACCAGCACCGAGCATTTGGCGTAGCGCACGACGTGTCCGGCGTTGGAGCCGAGGAAATAGGTGCGCATCGCCGGCCGGTGCGAGGTCATCACGATCAGATCGGCCTTCATCTGCGCGGCTTCCTCCAGGATCTCGTGATAGATGCCGCCCTGGCGCACCACGCTGGAGATGCGGGAAGGCTCGATGCCGGATTCGCGCGCGACGATGGCGAGGGCTTCTTCCGAGGTCTGGCGCTGCTGCTCGTCGAAATCGGCCGGTACGTATTCGGCCAGCATCACCGGCGTCATCGGCAGCACGTTGAGCAGGCGCACCGTGCCGCTCCAGGTCTGCGACAACGTCGCCGCGGTCGCGATCGCCGGCTTGGCGAGGTCGGTGTCGGCGAGGTCGATGGGCACGAGGATGGACTTGAACATCTGCGCCTCCCTGTTGACCAAGCTGATCAACCAGTCGAGACGGCGCCCGCGCGTCTCAGGCGGATCGAAGCAGCTTGGGGCTGACGAACAGCACCAGTTTGCCGTGGCGGTAGGCCACGTCACCCCAATCCTTGACGTCAAAGTCGAAGATCGCAAGCCCCGCTGTGGGCAGGTTGTGGCCGAGCGCCTTGGCGCCATCAGGATCGCCGCCGCCGATCAGCATCAGGGCGACCTCGTGCATGCCGGGATTGTGGCCGATCAGCAGCAACCGCTTTGGGTCCGCCGGGGCGGTTGCAGTACGAATGGCTTCCAGGATCTCCGCGGGATCGGCGCCGTAGAGTTCCGGCAGGACCTCGACCTGCGGCGCGGGGACGCGGTCCTTCATCGCCTCCCAGGCGATGTCCCAGGTCTGCCGGGCTCGCACGGCGTGCGACACCAGCACGGTATCGGGGAAGGGTGGATGGGCGGCGATCCAGTCGCCGATCTGCGCGGCATCCCTGTGCCCGCGGTCGTCGAGCCGGCGGTCCTGGTCACGGCCGCTCGGCGCGTCGGTCTCGGTCTTGGCGTGACGCAGCAGCATCAAACGGCGCATGGCATTCTCGAATCGTTACACGTCCACGATAATCTACAGACGCCGGTTGAGGACAAGGTGACAGGCGCCCAGTTGGTATCTTAAGAAAACGCCATGACCGAGACTTTCACAAGCGTGTCCCAGGAAGAAGCCGGCTTTCGCGATCGCGTGCGGCTGTCGTTCGATCTCGATGCCGACATCTGCGTCATCGGTGCAGGGCTTGCCGGCCTTTCCCTCGCGCTGGAGGCGGCCCGGATCGGAGCCAGCGTCGCGGTGCTCGAGGGCCGTCATATCGGTTGGAACGCCTCCGGCAACCAGCTCGGCACCGTGATGCCGGGTTTCGCATTGCCGCTCGCCGACCTGATCGAGCGCATCGGCTTCGAGGATGCCCGCGAATTGTGGGCGCTGTCGAAGGAAGGCGCCGAGTTGGTCCGCGCCAACGCCACGGAAGAGAACATGCCGGGAATCGGCCTCAGCGATGGTGTGCTGGAGGTCTCCAACGTCGATGCCGGCGACCGGCTGATCAGCCGGTTGCAGATGCTGAACGAGGATTTCGATACCGAGGTCGAGGGCTGGCAGGTCGATCGCGTCCGCGAGTTGCTCAGGACCGATCGCTACTTCCACGGCGTGTACTATCCAAAAGCGTTTCAGGTCGACGGGCGCAAATATGTGCATGGCCTCGCGGCCCTGGCGCGGCGGGCAGGCGCCCGCATCTTCGAGGACACGCCGGTCGTCAGCATCGATCATTCCGGCATCCGCAAGCGCATCGTCACACCCACGGCGCGGCTGCGCGCGACCCATATCGTGCTTGCCGGCAACATTCATCTGGGCGCGCCCTTGAGGCGCCTGTCGGAGACGCTGCTGCCGGTCTGGCGCTATGTCGGCATCACCGCGCCGCTCGGCGAGCGCCTGCATGAGATCGTCGCCTTCAGGGGATCGGTGATGGATTCCGATGGCGTCGACCATTTCCGGATCGTCGATGGCGACCGGCTGATGTGGGAGAGCCCGGAGACCACCTGGGCGGCGCGTCCGCAGCGCTTCGCGGGTGCAGTGAGGCGGCGGATCCGCACGATCTTTCCCGAGCTCGGCAATGTCGAGATTACCGATATGTTCGGCGGCGCCACCGGCCAGACCGTGCACGGCATGCCGCAGATCGGCCAGTTGCGCAAAGGCCTGTGGGTGGCGAGCGGGTTCGGCCGCCAGGGCATGAACACCTCCGCCATGGCAGGACAGATGATCGCGCGCAGCATCCTGTGGGGCGACGAGCGCTGGCGGCTGTTCTCGCCGTTCGAGCTGGTCTGGGCGGGCGGCGCCACGGGGCGCGTCGCGGGGCAGCTGGTCGGGATGTGGGGCAGGGCAAGTTCCGCCGCGGCTGGCTCGCTCGCCCGCTATCGCGAACATGCCAGGGCCAGGGACAGGGAGCGCGAGGCACGCCTTGCCGAAGCCAACCGGGCCGCCGGCACCGGTCCGCGCCGCCCGCCGCCCGGTGTGCGCCCGCGGCCGGCCCCGCCGCCGAAACAAGCGGCTGAAGTCGTGGAACCGGCCTCGCATGAAGGGGCCGCCTCTCAATAAGTTGAGAGAAATTCCGCCCGGAAGTGTAACGTCGGCCGTTAGAGCCCGTATCTCAGGGCGTGGATTGCCCGCGCACGGAGAATGAGATGGTTGACCGCCGCATCCTGCTAACGACTGTTGCCGGCCTGTTCGGCCTTTCGGCCTTCCGCTGGCTGAGAGGAACCCCTGCCGAGGCTGGCGAGAAGGCCGCGGAAAAGTTCGAGATCACCAAGACGGAGGCTGAATGGCGCGCCCAGCTCACGCCGCAGCAATATGAAATCCTGCGCAATCACGGCACCGAGCGGCCGGGCTCCAGCCCGCTGCTGAAGGAGCATCGCAAGGGCACCTTCGCCTGCGCCGGCTGCGACCTGCCGCTGTTCGCGTCCGAAACCAAGTTCGAGAGCGGCACGGGCTGGCCGAGCTTCTACCAGCCGATCGAAGGCAATGTCGGCAAGACCGAGGACCGCACCTACGGCATGCTGCGCACCGAGGTGCATTGCCGGCGCTGCGGCGGCCATCTCGGCCACGTCTTCGACGACGGTCCGAAGCCGACGGGCTTGCGCTACTGCATCGACGGGTTCGGGCTGGTGTTCCATCCGGCCGCGGCGTCCGCGACGTAAACTTGGACTGTCATTCCGGAGCGATGCGTCAGCATCGAATCCGGAATCTCGAGGTTCCGGATTCGGTCCTGTGGACCGCTCCGGAACGACCCCATCTCCCCGGCAATAGTTGCCGGTCCCGGCAATTGTGCCCTGGTCGCCAAGCCGGGGCTTTTTCATTAAGTCATTGATTTATTGAAGATACCCGCATTGGCATAGCCCTTGCGACGTCTCTCCCGATTGCGGCCATGGTCGACCGGCCGCCGAGATCGGGATTTGGAGACAAAGTTATGGGTATCTTCGATGCAATGAACACCTCGGTGGGTGGCCTGCAGGCGCAGTCCTACGCGCTTCAGAACATTTCCGGCAACATCGCGAACTCGTCCACCACCGGTTACAAGGGCATCGGCACCAGCTTCGTCGATCTCATTCCCGACTCCTCGGTTCCGAGCAAGCAGGTCGCGGGCGGCGTGACGGCCAATGCGAAGGCCACCATCACCACGCAGGGCACGATCTCGGGCTCTACCGTCGCCACCAACATGGCGATCACCGGCGACGGCTTCTTCTCGATCCAGAAGGCGAGCGGCGTCGTCGACAACGTGCCTGTTTTCACGGGGGTGACCTACTACACGAGGCGCGGCGACTTCCAGCTCAATGCCAACGGCAATCTGGTCAACGGCGCCGGCTATTACCTGATGGGCGTCACGGTCGATCCGAAGACCGGCAACCCGACCGGCAGCGTCGCGAACGTTCTGCAATTCCAGAACAACTTCATTCCGGCGCAGGCGACCACCTCGATCCAGTACGCGGCGAACCTGCCGACCCAGCCGAACACCGTGGCGAAAACGACCGCGTCGACCGGCACGCTGCTGGCGGCCGGCGGGCTGAACCCGTCCGATTTCGCCGCCAACCCGCTGCCGGTCGGCACGCCGCCGGCGCCTTATGCCAATGCATTGGTGTCAGGCGCGGCTGCAACCGGGAACATCCGCTCGGCCTACTCGTCGACGACGGCTACGGGCACGGTCGCGCTTCAGAACAATTCGTCCGCGGTGGCCTCGACCACCACATCGCTCGACAACACGGTCGGCACGCATCTCGCCTCCAGCATTCTCACCGCGCTGAGCGGCCAGACGCTGACCATCAACGGCAACACCATCACCTTCGACGGCAGCACCACGGTCTCGACCGTCGGCAGCAACACCACGATCGGTCTCGGCGCGGGCACGACGGCCACGGTGGCAGACATCCTGAACGCGATCCAGACCGCCGGCGGCGCCGGCGTCACGGCCTCGCTCTCCGCCAGCGGCAATATCCAGATCTCGACCGGCACCGGCACCGACGTGGCGGTCGGCAGCGGCACGGCGGCGACCGCGCTTGGCATCAGCAGCGTGACGCGCGGCGGCAACGTGCTGTCCTCGCCGGCGATCTCGGGCGCAACGGTGCTGAGCGGCTCGGCCACCGCCGGCGGCGCCCAGGTGCTCACATCCGGCTTCTCCGCCGGCGACACCATCACCGTCAACGGTCAGACGCTGACCTTCATGGCCTCGGGCGCCTCGGGCCCGAACCAGATCAACGTCACCGACAACGTCACGACCCTGCTCGGCAAGATCGATGCGCTCTCCGGCGCCTCGGGATCGTCGGTCAGCAGCGGCGGCGTGATCACGCTGAACACCGGCACCGTCTCCAACCTCTCGGTGTCGAGCTCCAACAGCGCGGCCTTTTCCGCGCTCGGCTTCACCTCGACCATCACCAAGAACCGCGACGGTGGCGGCACCGCCGGCACCGGCGGCGTGATCGGCAACGACATCGACACCTTCACCAAGGAATCGATCAGCGGCGGCGCGGTGACCGCCTACAACGCCGCCGGCACGCCGGTGAACCTGCAATTGCGCTGGGCCAAGACCGACAGTGCCTCGCTGGGCGCGGGCCATTCGGACAGCTGGAACCTGTTCTACCAGACCGACCCGAACGCGACCGGCACCACCGTCGGCTGGGTCAACACCGGTCAGACCTTCACCTTTGCCGCCGACGGCTCGCTGACCTCGCCGAGCGGCTCGGGCATCACCATCAACAACGTCACCGTCAGCGGTCAGTCGCTCGGCTCGGTCGCCTTCAACATCTCCTCGGGCGGGCTGACGCAATATGCCAGCACCAGCGGCGCGGTGACCATCAACACCATCACCCAGAACGGCTATGCCGCCGGTCAGCTCCGCTCGGTCGCCGTCAACAACAACGGCGTCGTGGTCGGCACCTTCTCGAACGGCCAGAACCTCAACCTCGCACAGGTCTCGTTGTCGCACTTCAACGGCACCAACTACCTCAAGGCGATGGACGGCGGCGCCTATGCGGCGACCGAACAGTCGGGAGACGCCATCGACGGCGCCTCGGGCACCATCAGCGGCTCGTCGCTGGAAGGCTCGAACACCGACATCGCCGACGAATTCACCAAGCTGATCGTGACCCAGCAGGCCTACTCGGCCAACACCAAGGTGATCACGACCGCGAATTCGATGGTGCAGGACCTCCTGAACGTATTGCGCTGATCGGCGCGTGACGTAACCAAAGGCGGCAAGTAACATGGGTTTGAGTTCAGCCCTCGCCAGCGCGATGAGCGGCCTGCGTGCCAACCAGGCCGCGCTCTCGATCGTCTCCTCGAACGTCGCGAACTCGCAGACGCCGGGTTACGTCGTCCAGACGCCGAACCAGATCGAGGTCACCACCGGCGACTTCGGCTCGACCGTGATGACGACCGGCGTCAGCCGGGAGCTCGACGCCTTCGTGCTGAACCAGCTGCGCACCGAAACCGGCGGCAGCGGCTACGCCGACCAGATGGCCAACATCCTGAAGCAGCTTCAGAATGTCTACGGCACGCCGGGCAACAGCGGCACGCTCGAAACCGCGCTGAACAACTTCACCACCGCGTTGCAGGCGTTGTCGACGAGCTCGGGTGCGTCGTCGGCGCAGACCGTTGCGCTCGGCGCGGCGCAGGCGCTGGCCACCCAGCTCAACGTCACCACCAAGGGCATCCAGTCGCTGCGCTCCAATGTCGAGCAGGATCTCGGCACCTCGGCGCAGGCCGCCAACGCGGCGATGCGGCAAATCGCCGACATCAACACCAAGCTCCAGGGCCTGTCGGCCAACGATCCCTCGGCCGCGACGCTGATGGACCAGCGCGACCAGGCCATCAACACGCTGTCGAAATATGTCGACGTCCGCGTCACCACCGACAACTCGAACCAGGCCAACATCTACACCACGACCGGCATCCAGCTGGTCGGCGCCGGGCTCGCCTCGGAATTCTCCTTTGCCTCCGCCGGCGCGCTCTCGGCGACCTCGCTCTACAACATCGACCCGTCCAAGTCCGGCGTCGGCGCGCTCACCATCAAGCTGCCGAACGGCTCGCAGCTCGACGTGGTCGCCAATAGCGTGGTCTCGTCCGGCCAGATCGCGGCCGATCTGAAGCTGCGCGACCAGACGCTGGTGCAGGCGCAGAACCAGATCGACCAGCTCGCCGCGACGATGGCGAGCGCGTTGTCCGACAAGACCACGGCCGGCACCGCGGTGTCCGGCCCGCCGGCCGGCTTCGACATCGACCTTGCCGGTGCGCAACCGGGCAACACCGCGACCATCACCTACACCGACACGGCGACCAACACCCAGCGCCAGATTACGCTGGTCAACGTGACCGATCCGGCGGCGCTGCCGCTCCAGAATGCGACCAACGCGAACCCGATGCGGATCGGCGTGAACTTCTCCGGCGGCATGGGTGCGATCGCCTCGGCGCTCAACACGGCGCTGTCCGGCTCGCATCTGACCTTCGCCGCTGCCCCGTCACCGGCGACCGCCACGACGCTGCGGATCACGGATGACAACACCGGCCTCGCCAAGATCGGTTCGACCTCGATCAGCAAGACGATCTCGTCGCTGACCTCGGGCAATCCGCAATTGCCGCTGTTCACCGACGGCGGACAGGCGCTCTATACCGGCGCGATCACCGCCTCGGGCTCGCAGCTGACCGGCCTTGCCGGACGCATCGCCGTGAACACACAGCTGGTCGCCGACCCGACCAGGATGTCCGTGTACAACACCTCGCCGGTGACGCCTGCGGGCGACACCACGCGTTCGGACTATCTCTACTCGCAGCTCACTTCGGCGGTGTTCACCTATTCGCCGCAGAGCGGTCTCGGCTCGGCCAGCCAGCCCTTCACCGGCAGCGTCTCGAACTATCTCCAGCAGTTCCTGAGCGTGCAGGCCAACGCCGCGACGCAGGCCACCCAGCTCCAGCAGGGCCAGAGCGTCGTGGTCTCGACGCTGCAGGCCAAGTTCAACTCGACCTCCAGCGTCAATCTCGACTCGGAGATGTCGAACCTGATCCAGCTTCAGAATGCCTATGCCGCCAACGCTCACGTGATGTCGGTGGTGCAGAGCATGATGAACACGTTGCTCCAGGCTCAATTGTAACAGGTAACAGGGCTCTGAAACATGTCGATCAGCAGCATCAACTACTCCTCGTCGGTTCTCGGCGCGCAGATCCGCAACATCAATCAGCAGCTCACCGACCTGTCGACGCAGCTCTCGACCGGCAAGCTGTCGCAGAACTATTCCGGCATGGGCACCAACGAGGGCTTTGCGATCGCCGGGCGCGCGCAGCTCTCCAACATCGCCGCCTATACCGACACGATCACCAACGTCAACGTGAGCATCAACCTCGCCAATACCGCGCTGCAGTCGCTGACGACGATTCGCAACACGGTGCAGACCGGCTCGGCCAACACCGCGCAGGATCTCAACGTCAACGGCCAGACGATCGCGCAGAACACCGCCGCCGCCCAGTTCGGCTCGATGGTCGGCGTGCTCAACACGCAGTCGGGCAACCGCTATCTGTTCTCCGGAACCGCCGCCAACACGCAGCCGGTCGCGGATGCCGGCGACATCATCAATGGCACCACGACGCAGGCGGGCTTCAAGACCGTGATGGCGGAGCGCCAGGCCGCCGACTTGGGGGCCAACGGCATGGGGCGGCTGGTGCAGACGCAGCCGACGCCGAGCTCGATCCAGGTCTCGGAAGACGTCGCAGGCTCGCCGTTCGGTCTCAAGCTCAAGGCGGTCTCCTCGACGTTGACGGGCGCGACCGTCACCGGCCCCAGCGGCTCGCCGGTGTCGTTCTCGGTCGACCTCAACGGAAACAATCCCAGCAACGGCGACAAGCTCAGCATCCAGTTCACCCTGCCGGACGGCACGACCGAGCAGATCGACCTGACCGCCTCGACGGCGACGCCGACGCCGGTCGGCAGCTTCGCGATCGATGCGAGCGTCCCGGTCAACCCGGACAACACCGCGGCGAACCTCAACACGGCGCTGAACACCGCGATCACCAAGCTCGCCAACACCTCGCTGGTCGCGGCGTCCGCCGTGACCGCCGGCGACAATTTCTTCAATACCGCGAGCTCTGCGATCGGCACGCCCGTCAACAACCAGGCGGCGCCGCCGGCGCCCGTCACCGGCGCGACGGCGTTGTCGGGCGCGAGCCCCTCGGATTCGATCTCGCCGGGCTTCGTCGCCGGCGATACGATCACCATCAACGGCACCACGCTGACCTTCGTGGCCTCGGGCGCGACCGGCGACCAGCTCAACGTCGGCGACAGCATCCAGACCCTGCTGACCAAGATCGACCAGATCACGGGGACATCGAAGCCTTCGACGGTTCATGGCGGTTCGATCACGATCAACACCGACGATGCGACGAGCCTGAACATCAACAGCTCGAATACCGGCGCGCTTGCTTCGCTCGGCTTCGGCTCGACGCCCGTGACCGCCGCGCAGCCGCCGCTGCGCGTCGGTTCCTCGCCGGCGAACTCGGCGACGACGCTGGTCAACGGTTCGGCCAACACCGTGAAATGGTACCAGGGCAATGACGGGCCCGGCTCGGCGCGCTCCACCGCGATGGCGCGGGTCGACGATTCCGTCACGGTGCAGTATGGTGCCCAGGCCAACGAGGACGCGATCCGCCGGCAATTGCAGGCGATCGCGGTGTTCGGGACTTTCTCGACCTCGCCGACCGGGCAGTATTCGGGCGGGCAGGTCGCCGCGCTGAGCCTGCGGGTGACGCAGGCGCTGACCCAGCAGCCCGGCCAGCAGCGCATCGAGGACATCCAGACCGACATCGCGATGGCCCAGAACACGATGAAGGACGCCTCCACGCGCCAGACCCAGGCCAAGGCGCAGCTCCAGACCATCATCGACCAGGCGGAATCGGCTTCGCCGGACCAGGTCGCGAGCGAGATCCTGGCGCTCCAGAACGCGCTGCAGGCGTCCTACCAGGTGACCTCGAACCTCGCGCAGCTCTCGCTCGTCAAGTTCCTGTAAGGGCGCGTTAAGGCGCCGTTAACCATGCCTCTTTACCTCTTGGTGAGGATTGGAGCGGGGCGGGGCAGTCGATGTCGGACAAGATGCAACTGGTGGTGGCCACGCCATGCTTCGGCGGGCAGGTGTCGAGCATCTATGCGAGCTCGATCTTCGCGCTGCAGCGCGCCGTGCACGGGATGTCCAATCTCGAGCTCAAGGTGCATCTGCGCGACGGCGACGCGCTGATCACGCGAGCGCGGGCCGACCTGGTCGCGATGTTCCTGGACGATCCCAAGGCGACGCATTTCCTGTTCATCGATGCCGATATCGGGTTCAAGCCCGAGCAGGTGTTCCGGCTGATCGAATGCGGAGCGGACGTCGTTGCGGGCTGCTATCCGATCAAGCGGGTCAACTGGGACAAGGCCGCCCGTGCGATCCAGTCGGGCCGGACCGACGTGCCGGCGGCCTCGCTCGACTACGTGCTCGAGATCGAGGATCCCGACCGCATCGTCGTCGTCAACGGCTTCACCCGCGTGCGCTATGCCGGCACCGGCTTCCTGATGATCCGGCGCCACGTGCTGGAGGCGATGTGCCGCCACCCGGACTATGCCGGCCTGCAGTTCTTCCGCGAGCATTCGCATGACACGCTGGCCGCGAGCCAGAACCGCTTTGCGTTGTTCGAATGCATGATCGATCCGGCGACCGGCACGTATCTTTCCGAGGACTTCGCCTTCTGCAAGCGCTGGACCGATATCGGCGGCGAGATCTGGGCCGACATTCAGAGCTCGCTCGATCACGTCGGGCCGTCGGTGTTCCGCGGCGACATCGCCTCGCAATTCGCAGTCGTGCCTGCGACGGCCGATGCCGCGGCGTGAGCCCTCCGGAATGAGCGGCGGCGCAGCCCGCGTGTCAGAACCGGGACGCGCGTCCGACGGCGGTTCGCGCTACCGCCTGCGCGATCTCTTCACGCCGCTCGACATGCTGCTCGTCTCCGGCGGAGATCCGCGGCTCGCGCTCGATCCCAAGGGTCGCTCCAACGCCTATGGCTGCGCGGCCTCGCCGGACCAGGAGATCTGGAATTTCGCCTCCTCGACCGCATCGACGATCTCGCAACGCGCCTATGACCGTGCCGCGCAGGCGCGCGAAGAGCTGATCCACAAGTGCCTGTTCGACGAGGTCGAAGTCGCTTTCGACGCACGCTGCGAGGACATGCGCGACGAGCTGCGCGGTCATCTCCAGCTCTCGCCGCGCGTCGATGTGGTGTTCTCGCCCTCCGGCACGGACTCGCAGCTCCACGCCCTGTTCCTGGCGCGCACGATACTCGGCGCACGGCCGGTGACGATCGTGGTCGGCGCCGACCAGACCGGAAGCGGGACGATCCATACCTCCCGCGGGCACCATTTCAGCTCCATGACGGCGAGCGGCCTTGCGGTTCGCAAGGACGGCGCTGTTGCCGGGCTCGCCGGCGCCAGTGTTGCGTTGCCGTTGTGCGAGGCCGCGCGCGGGATCGCGACGCGCGCGGACGCCGATGCCGCGGTGCTGCATGCGGTCGAGGCGACGATCGCGCAAGGCGCGCCCGTGCTGCTTCAGATCATGGATTCCTCGAAGCTCGGATGGCGCGCGCCGAGCGCGGCCTGCCTCGACGAGATCGCGCGGCGCTGGCCGCGCAAGGTCCAGATCGTCGTCGATGCCTGCCAGGCCCGGCTCGGCCGCCGCCGGCTGCGCTCTTATCTCGACCGCGGCCATATGGTGCTGATCACCGGCTCGAAATTCTTCGGTGGGCCCGCCTTCAGCGGTGCGCTGCTGGTGCCGAAAGGGCTCTCGCGGTCGCTCGACCGTGGCGAGGGGATCGCGCCTGGTATCGTCGACTACGCCGGCCGTTGCGATTGGCCGGTGGCCTGGACGGAGCTGCGTTCGCGCTTCGAGCGCCGGCCGAATTTCGGTCAATGGCTGCGCTGGGAGGCGGCGCTGACCGAGATCGGCAGCTACTACGCAGTGCCCGCAGTTTTCCGCGCCGAGATGCTCGCTGAGCTCGCCGCCGGGATCGACAGCATGATCGCGCTGTCGCCGTCATTTCGCTCTGTTCCAGCCGCGATCAACATGACCGACGCGGACGACGAGGAATTCGCGCAACCCACCATCTTTCCTTTCGCGCTGCTGCGCCAGGGCAAACCGGTCTCGATCACCGAGACCTCCGCCGTTCATCGTGCGCTGGCGCGCGACATGGGCGAAGAGATCAGCGGCAGCACGGCGGACCGAGAGGTCGCCGCGCAGCGCTGCCTGATCGGCCAGCCGGTCCGGCTGGAGCGGCAGGACGAGACGCCGCAGGCCGCGCTCCGCCTCTGCGTCGGCGCACGGCTCGTGACCGAAAGCTGGTCGCCGGACACGATCAAGGCGCGACGCAACGTGCAGCACGTCCTCGACCGCATCGCTCATGTCCTGGTGAAGATCGAGCTGCTGCTCGACCGTGGCGCAACCGCGGCCGTGCCGGCAAAGTCCGCGTTCGAGGTGTGAGATGCAGCATCCAGTTTCCGCGCCGATCGGCCTGACTGCGGCGAACTATGCCGACCGCATCGGCTTTGCGCAGCTGACGCGCCAGGCTTTCGAAGGCGTCGATCTGCATCCGTTGCGCGATCAACTCGTGGCGCGGATCGCGGCGGGGACGGCGCTGGCGGGCGAAGGGCTGGATCTGTCCTTGATCACCCAGCTTCTGGGCGACAAGGATCAGGGGCTCGCGATCCAGTCCGAGGTGCTGACGTTTCATCAATTGTTTCGTACGGCCAGCGCGGCTCCGCAGGCGGGCTTGCGCGTGCTCGCGCTTGCGGCCGACATCGACATGGGCGGCAACACGCCGATCGAATTCCTGCTCGAAGGCTCCGACATCGAGCTGTTGACCCTCTATGTGGTCAAGGGCACCGGTCTGCCGGAAACCTTGCCCGAGCACGACGTTGCCATCGTGGTCGCATCCGATTCCGAGGAATGCCGCGAGGCGCTCGCGCTGATCGAAAGGGCCGCGCCGCACTGGCCGCGGCCGCTGCTCAACCGCCCCGATCGCATCGGCAATCTCGATCGCGACAAGCTGTATCGGCTGCTGGCTGGCGTGCCGGGTCTGGACATTCCCGCGACCATCCACGCGACGCGTGCGCAATTGTCTGAACTCGCCCAGGGCCGGATCGCCTGCGAGGACATCGCGCGCGAATTGCGCTTTCCGATCATCGCGCGGCCGCGGGGCTCGCATGCCGGCGTCGGACTCGCGAAGCTCGGCGACGCGGCGGCGCTCGCGGCCTATCTCGCCGAACGGAAGGAGCAGGACTTCTTCGTCGCGCGCTTCGTCGACTATGTGAGCCCCGACGGACTCTACCGCAAATACCGTCTCGCCATGGTCGATGGCAAGCCTTACGCCTGCCACATGGCGATCGCCGACCGCTGGGACATCTGGTATCTCAACGCCTACATGGCATTCAGCGAGGAGAAGCGGGCCGAGGAAGCCGTCTTCATGCGCGACTTCGACCACGCCTTCGCCGCGCGCCATAGAAGCGCGCTCGAAGAGATGAGCCGGCGCGTCGGGCTCGATTACTTCATCGTCGATTGCGCCGAGAACGAGCAGGGCGAGCTGCTGGTGTTCGAAGCCGACAACACCGCCGTCGTGCACAACATGGATTCGCCAGTCGTGTTCCCTTACAAGCCGCCGCAGATGCGCAAGATCTTTGCCGCGTTCACGGCGATGCTGTCGCGATACGCAAAGGCGGGCAGGGAGAGCGCAGCATGAACGAGATCGTCCGCAACACGCAAAGCTCCGTCACGAGCACCTCGCTCGATCCGCAGGACTGGAGCGAATTTCGCGCGCTGGCCCATCGCATGCTGGACGAGACGATCGACGGCATCGCCAACGTTCGGGCGCGGCCCGTCTGGCGGCCGATCCCCGATGACGTCCGTGCTGCATTCAGGGCCGACGTGCCGCGCGAGGCGAGCGATCTCGCCGAGGTCTATCGCGAATTCGCCGAACATGTCGCGCCGTATGCGACCGGCAACGTCCATCCCGGCTTCATGGGCTGGGTGCATGGCGGCGGCACCGCGGTCGGCATGCTCGCGGAGATGCTTGCGGCAGGCCTCAACACCAATCTCGGCGGGCGCGACCACATGCCGATCGAGGTCGAGCGCCAGATCGTCGGCTGGATGCGCCGCCTGATCGCCTTCCCCGACAGTGCGAGCGGCATCTTCGTCACGGGCACGTCGATGGCCAATCTGATGGCGGTGCTGGTAGCGCGCACGAATGCGCTCGGCACGCTGGCGCGGCAGCACGGCATCGGCAATGACGGTGCGCTGCTCACGGCCTACACGTCGCGGGCTGCGCATGGCTGCGTCTCCAGGGCGATGGACGTTGTCGGGCTCGGCACCGACGCGCTGCGCAAGATCGGTGTCGATGCCGACCATCGCATCGACGTTGCCGCGCTGCGCGCGCAGATCGCCGTTGATCGCGAGGTCGGCTTCAAGCCGTTCCTGGTGGTCGCGTCCGCCGGCACCGTCGATATCGGCGCGATCGACGATCTCCGGGCGATCGCCGAGCTGTGCCGCGAGGAAGGAATCTGGTTTCATGTCGATGGCGCTTTTGGTGCGCTCGGGATCCTGTCGCCCGAGCTTGCGCCGCTGCTCGGCGGCATCGAGCTCGCGGATTCCATCGCACTCGACTTCCACAAATGGGGACAGGTGCCTTACGACGCAGGCTTCCTGCTGGTGCGCGACGGCGAGCGGCATCGGCAGGCCTTTGCGCAGCCGGCGGCCTATCTACGCCGCGAGGCGAGGGGGCTTGCAGCGGGCGCAGTCTGGCCCTGCGATCTCGGCCCCGATCTGTCGCGCGGCTTTCGCGCGCTGAAGACGTGGTTCACGCTGAAGACGTTCGGCACCGACCGGCTTGGAGCGGTGATCGCACGAAGCTGTGCACTCGCAAAATACCTTGAGGCGCGCGTGCTGGCCGAGCCGCGGCTGGAATTGCTGGCGCCGGTCAATCTCAATATCGTCTGCTTCCGCTATCGTGCCGATGATGCGGTCAATCGCGAGATTGTCGCCGATGTCCAGGAGTCCGGCGTCGCAGCGCCGTCGAGCACGACGCTGGACGGCAGGCTTGCGATCCGTGCCGCGATCGTCAATCACCGCACCATGGAGGCGGACATCGATGCGCTGGTTGCGGCCGTGCTGGAGTTCGGCGGACGGCGGAGCTGCGGCGGACTGATCGAGGTCGAGGCACCGCCGCTCGCGGCGCAGCAGCATTGATGCATGCCTGAAACGACGACGGCCCCGGAGGCGATCCGGGGCCGTTGTCGTTCGCTCGCGCTCGCGGCTTGGGCGCGCGAAAGCGTGTGGTCAGGCGGCGGAGCTCACGTCGGCCTTGTCGGCTTCCGCCTGGGGATGCGCTGCCGCGTACTGATCCCGCAGCTTCTCTTCATAGGCAATCAGCTTGCGGGCGTCCTTCAGCGCCCGGTAGAGGTCGCCGTTCAGGATGTTGTTGTTGATGCCTTCGATGATCGGCCAGGAACTCGGCACCGCAGTGACGATGTCACGCACCAGGTTGAAATAGGTGCCGTGCTGGGTCTGCGGATCCGGTGAGATGTACATGAGCTGGACCGCGAGATAGACCAGCTTGGCGGGCGTATTGGCGGTCTCCGGCGTGAGGATGTCGCGCTCGCGCAGGATCGGCACGTTGTCGCCGTCGATCAGCAGGCGGGCGCGCTGGTCCGTGTTGGTAATCACGCAGTTGCCGACGATGATGCGTTCGTGCGGTCTGAGCTCGACCTTGAGGGCCATGCTGTTCTCCATCAACGCTTTCGTAACCGAGCGTTCGTTGCGGCTCATCAAGGCGTGATTCTCGCTCGGAATTAGTTAACGAGCTGTAAATCTCCGGCATTCGCGAGAAAAAGCCCAATCTTCACAATGGCATGTCTGTGCGGCGGCGGGACGACGTGCGCGGCTTCCGCGCCCGAATCACGCGCGACCCGGCAAAAGCGCGGGTTTCATTTCATGCTTCGTTAGAAGTCTCGACGCCACGGTCCGGCGGTCGCTGGGTCAATCTCGATCCAAGCAGACGCGTAACAGTAGCGTCGTTTACCAGAAAGGTAACAGAGTCATGTCCGGTATCGTCCTCTCCTCGTCGGTTCGCCAGAACCTGCTCTCTCTCCAGTCCACCGCCGACCTCCTCGCCACCACGCAGAACCGTCTGTCGACCGGCAAGAGCGTCAACTCGGCTCTCGACAATCCCACCAACTTCTTCACGGCCCAGTCGCTCGACAACCGCGCCAGCGACATCAACAACCTGCTCGACGGCATCGCCAACGGCGTGCAGGTGCTGCAGGCCGCCAACACCGGCATCACCTCGCTGCAGAAGCTGATCGACAGCGCCAAGTCGATCGCCAACCAGGCGCTGCAGACCACGGTCGGCTACTCCACCAAGTCCAATGTCTCCACCACGATCTCGGGTGCGACCGCTTCGGACCTGCGTGGCACCACCTCCTATGCCAGCGCGACCGCGCTCAGCAACGTGCTCTACAGTGGCGCGGCCGGCGGCACCACTGCTGCCACGTCGTCCTCGAAGCTGGGCAGCGCTGCTCAGGGCAGCTTCACGGCTGCCGCGGCTGTGCTCGCCGCTGACGGTACGACCAACCTGACCGGCACANTCGCTAGAACGGAGACAGCGCATTGGATGCAGCCAATTGCGTACTCTCAGTTATGGTTGACGAGTGGCAAATGCCGCCACATTGGGCAAGAAAGCATCGTCTTATCAAGGCGATATGCGCGAGCTCGACTGAGCGTGACGCTGCCATATGGTGAATCCGCGCAAGGCTTTGCGCGACACGCTTTATGCTTTGTTAGCCGTCTGCGTTCACGGTCCCGGGCATCGATTAATCCTAATCGAAGTTTTGTTGCGTTGCGTACCAGAAGGGTAACACTCAATGTCCGGTATCGTCCTCTCCTCGTCGGTTCGCCAGAACCTGCTCTCCCTCCAGTCCACCGCCGACCTCCTCGCCACCACGCAGAGCCGCCTGTCGACCGGCAAGAGCGTCAACTCGGCCCTGGACAATCCCACCAACTTCTTCACGGCCCAGTCGCTCGACAACCGCGCCAGCGACATCAACAACCTGCTCGACGGCATCGCCAACGGCGTGCAGGTGCTGCAGGCCGCCAACACCGGCATCACCTCGCTGCAGAAGCTGATCGACAGCGCCAAGTCGATCGCCAACCAGGCGCTGCAGACCACGGTCGGCTACTCCACCAAGTCCAACGTCTCCACCACGATCTCGGGTGCGACCGCTTCGGACCTGCGTGGCACCACCTCCTATGCCAGCGCGACCGCGCTCAGCAACGTGCTCTATAGCGGCGCTGCCGGCGGCACCACTGCTGCCACGTCGTCCTCGAAGCTGGGCAGCGCTGCTCAGGGCAGCTTCACGGCCGCCGCGGCCGTGCTGGCCGCTGACGGTACGACCAACCTGACCGGCACCGCGACCCTGATCGGCACCGCCGGCGGCGCAGGCGTTGCCGGAACCTCGCCTGTCGACGGCGACACGCTCACCGTCAACGGC
>NZ_LBJF01000001.1:1033317-1033704 GCF_028128735.1 Bradyrhizobium sp. CCBAU 53415
CACACGATCACCTTCCGCGCCGGCTCCGCGCCGACCGGCACCTCGATCCCGAGCGGTTCGGGTGTCAACGCGGGTGGCAGCATCCTCACCGACGGCAACGGCAACTCCACCGTCTATCTCGGCACCACCGCTGCGCCGACCGCCAACGTCAACGACCTCTTGACCGCGATCGACCTCGCCAGCGGCGTGCAGACCGCCTCGATCAGCAGTGGTGTTGCGACCATCGGCGTGGCCTCCGGTGCGACTGCCTCGTCGATCGCCGCCGGTATCGCGACGATCAAGAGCTCGACCGGTGCCGACCTGTCCATCACGGGCAAGGCCGACTTCCTCAAGGGGCTGGGCCTCACCAGCGCCACGGGCAGTGGCAATGCGACGCTGAACGTCACG
>NZ_LBJF01000001.1:1034068-1347780 GCF_028128735.1 Bradyrhizobium sp. CCBAU 53415
AACCACCTCGGGCCAGATCGCCTCGTCGATCAACGCCTCCGGCCAGCTCAAGCTGTCGACCGGCGTCAATGCCGACCTGTCGATCACCGGCACCGGCAACGCGCTGGCCACGCTCGGCCTCGCCGGCAACACCGGCAGCGCCACCGCGTTCTCGGCGGCCCGCACCTCCGGCGTCGGCGGCATCAGCGGCAAGACCCTGACCTTCTCCTCCTTCAACGGCGGCACGGCGGTCGACGTCACCTTCGGCGACGGCACCAACGGCACGGTCAAGACGCTCGATCAGCTCAACACCAAGCTGCAGGCCAACAACCTGACGGCGACGATCGACGCCAACGGCCTGCTGACGGTCTCGACCACCAACGACTATGCGTCCTCGACCATCGGTTCGACGGCCGCCGGTGGTGCGATCGGCGGCACGCTCACTTCAGCCTTGACCTTCTCGACGGCTTCCACCCCCGTCCAGGACACGGTTGCGCAGACGGCGCGTGCCAATCTGGTCAACCAGTACAACAACATCCTGAACCAGATCGACACGACCGCTCAGGACTCCTCGTTCAACGGTGTCAACCTCCTGAACGGCGACCAGCTCAAGCTGGTGTTCGACGAGACCGCCAAGTCGAGCCTGAGCATCACCGGCGTGACCTACAACTCCAAGGGTCTGGGCCTTGCTGCGCTGACCAGCGGCGTCGACTTCATCGACAACGCTGCCACCAACAAGGTGCTGACCAACCTGAACGCCGCATCGAGCACGCTGCGTTCGGAGGCATCGAGCCTCGGTTCGAACCTCTCGGTGGTGCAGGTGCGTCAGGACTTCAACAAGAGCCTGATCAACGTGCTGCAGACCGGTTCGTCCAACCTGACCCTGGCCGACACCAACACCGAAGCGGCCAACAGCCAGGCGCTGTCGACCCGCCAGTCGATCGCGGTCTCCGCGCTGTCGCTGGCCAACCAGTCGCAGCAGAGCGTGCTCCAGCTGCTCCNGACCGCCTCGGGCCAGATCGCCTCGTCGATCAGCGCCTCCGGCCAGCTCAAGCTGTCGACCGGCGTCAATGCCGACCTGTCGATCACCGGCACCGGCAATGCGCTGGCCACGCTCGGCCTCGCCGGCAACACCGGCAGCGCGACCGCGTTCACCGCGGCCCGCACCTCCGGTATCGGCGGCATCAGCGGCAAGACCCTGACCTTCTCCTCCTTCAACGGCGGCACGGCGGTCGACGTCACCTTCGGCGACGGCACCAACGGCACGGTCAAGACGCTCGATCAGCTCAATTCGAAGCTGCAGGCCAACAACCTGTCCGCGACGATCGACGCCAACGGCCTGCTGACGATCTCGACCACCAACGACTACGCGTCCTCGACCATCGGATCGAGCGCCGCGGGTGGTGCGATCGGCGGCACGCTCACTTCAGCCTTGACCTTCTCGACGGCTTCCACCCCCGTCCAGGATACGGTCGCGCAGACGGCTCGTGCCAACCTGGTGTCCCAGTACAACAACATCCTCCAGCAGATCGACTCGACCGCACAGGACTCCTCGTTCAACGGCGTCAACCTCCTGAACGGCGACCAGCTCAAGCTGGTGTTCGACGAGACCGCCAAGTCGAGCCTGAGCATCACCGGCGTGACCTACAACTCCAAGGGTCTGGGCCTTGCTGCGCTGACTAGCGGCGTCGACTTCATCGACAACGCTGCCACCAACAAGGTGCTGACCAACCTGAACGCCGCATCGAGCACGCTGCGTTCGGAAGCTTCGGCTCTGGGCTCGAACCTGACGATCGTGCAGGTTCGTCAGGACTTCAACAAGAACCTGATCAACGTGCTGCAGACCGGCTCGTCCAACCTGACCTTGGCCGACACCAACGTCGAGGCCGCCAACAGCCAGGCGCTGTCGACCCGTCAGTCGATCGCGGTCTCCGCGCTGTCGCTGGCCAACCAGTCGCAGCAGAGCGTGCTCCAGCTGCTCCGCTAAGTCGCGGACGACATCGCAAGCAAGATCCGGCGGCGGGGCTTCGGCCCCGCCGCTTTTTTTCATCGTCGCTCGACGTTTCGCGGGGACAGGCGACACTCCGAAAAAGTAACCGGCGGTTATGGTTAATGGAGCGTAATCGCAGAGAAACGCCAATGATTTCAGGCCAATTGTCGATGCTCTGCGCGCCTTCCACGCGCTTATGGTGAACCGGCGCTTATGCTGGCGATGTTCGTTTCACCCTTTGTTAGCCATGTCCGCGCAGGCTGTGCCCGTCACTCGATCTGAAGCGATCGAACGAAGACGCGTAAGCCAGAAGGGTAAGAGTCATGTCCGGTATCGTTCTCTCTGCGTCGGTTCGTCAGAACCTGCTCTCTCTCCAGTCCACCGCCGACCTCCTCGCCACCACACAGAACCGTCTGTCGACCGGCAAGAGCGTCAACTCGGCTCTCGACAATCCCACCAACTTCTTCACCGCCCAGTCGCTCGACAACCGCGCCAGCGACATCAACAACCTGCTCGACGGCATCGCCAACGGTGTGCAGGTGCTGCAGGCCGCCAACACCGGCCTGACCTCGTTGCAGAAGCTGATCGACAGCGCCAAGTCGATCGCCAACCAGGCGCTGCAGACCACGGTCGGCTACTCCACCAAGTCCAACGTCTCCACCACGATTGCGGGCGCCACCGCCGCCGACCTGCGCGGCACGACCTCCTTTGCCAGCGCCACCGCATCGAGCAACGTACTTTACACCGGCGCGGCCGGTGGCACGACCGCTGCGACGTCATCCACTTTGCTGGGCAGCGCGGCCCAGGGCACCTACACCACTCCGGCCGCATCTGCGGTGAAGGCGGCGGACGGTACGACCAACCTGACCGGCACCGCGACCCTGATCGGCACCGCCGGCGGTGCAGGCGTTGCCGGAACCTCGCCTGTCGACGGCGACACGCTCACCGTCAACGGTCACACGATCACCTTCCGCGCCGGCTCCGCGCCGACCGGCACCTCGATCCCGAGCGGCTCGGGTGTCAACGCGGGCGGCAGCATCCTCACCGACGGCAACGGCAACTCGACCGTCTATCTCGGCACCACCGCTGCGCCGACCGCCACCGTTGACGACCTCCTGACTGCGATCGACCTCGCCAGCGGCGTGCAGACCGCTTCGATCAGCACCGGTGTTGCAACCATCGGCGCGGCGTCCAGCGCGACCCCGTCGTCGATCGCCGCCGGCCTCACGACGATCAAGACCTCGACCGGTGCCGACGTCTCCATCACGGGCAAGGCCGACTTCCTCAAGGGCTTGGGCCTCACCAGTGCGACGGGTGGCGGCAACGCAGTTGTCACGGTGGCCCGCACGACGGCGGCTGGCTCGCTGGGCTCGCTGATCCAGGACGGCTCGACGCTCAACGTCGACGGTCACGTCATCACCTTCAAGAACGCGCCGGTCCCGGGCTCGACCAACGCGCCGGCCGTTCCGAGCGGCTTCGGTGTCAGCGGTAACGTCCTCACCGACGGCAATGGCAACTCGACGGTCTATCTCCAGACCGGCACGGTGGCCGACGTGCTGAAGGCGATCGACTTCGCCACCGGCGTGCAGACCTTCACGCTGAACGGCAGCGGTGGCGGCACGCTCGCGACAACGACAGGTCAGACCAACTCGGCGATCAACGCCTCCGGCCAGCTCAAACTGTCGACCGGCGTCAATGCCGACCTGTCGATCACCGGCACCGGCAATGTGCTGACCGCGCTGGGCCTTGCCGGCAACACCGGCAGCGCGACCGCGTTCACCGCGGCCCGCACCTCCGGCGTCGGCGGCATCAGCGGCAAGACCCTGACCTTCACCTCCTTCAACGGCGGTACGGCGGTCAACGTCACCTTCGGCGATGGCACCAACGGCACGGTCAAGACGCTCGATCAGCTCAATACGCAGCTTCTCGCCAATAACCTGGCTGCCACGATCGACGCCAACGGTCTGCTGACCATCACTGCGTCCAACGACTACGCATCCTCGACGCTCGGGTCGACGGCGGCAGGCGGTGCGATCGGCGGCACGCTCACTTCAGCCTTGACCTTCTCGACGGCTTCCACCCCCGTCCAGGACGCGGTTGCGCAGACGGCCCGGGCGAACCTGGTGTCCCAGTACAACAATATCCTGAACCAGATCGACACGACGGCGCAGGACTCCTCGTTCAACGGCGTCAACCTCCTGAACGGCGACCAGCTCAAGCTGGTGTTCGACGAGACCGCCAAGTCGAGCCTGAGCATCACCGGCGTGACCTACAACTCCAAGGGGCTGGGCCTCGCCGCGTTGACGATTGGCGTCGACTTCATCGACAACGCTGCCGCCAACAGGGTGCTGACCAACCTGAACGCCGCATCGAGCACGCTGCGTTCGGAAGCCTCGAGCCTCGGCTCGAACCTCTCGGTGGTGCAGATCCGTCAGGACTTCAACAAGAACCTGATCAACGTGCTGCAGACCGGCTCGTCCAACCTGACCTTGGCCGACACCAACGTCGAGGCGGCCAACAGCCAGGCGCTGTCGACCCGTCAGTCGATCGCGGTCTCCGCACTGTCGCTGGCCAACCAGTCGCAGCAGAGCGTGCTCCAGCTGCTCCGCTAATAAGCTACTGAAATTACGAGGTAAAATCGAGCGGCGGGGCTATTTTCCCCGCCGCTCTTTTTGTGTTTGGAGGCGGGCAGGGGGCGTTCACCGGGCATTAACCCTATCGCTTAAGCCGGCGTTAACCATACTTTAAAGGACACCTCCTAAAACTGGACAAAAGCCCCGCTTTGCAACCGCGCGGCCGATTCGTATCCGGTTCAAGAGGAAGACTCGCCAATGTCCAACATCGTTCTCTCGGCGTCCGTTCGCCAGAACCTGTTGTCGCTGCAGTCGACGGCCGACTTGCTGGCCACGACGCAGGAGCGGCTGTCGACCGGCAAAAAGGTCAATACGGCGCTCGACAATCCCACCAACTTCTTCACGGCGCAGGGGTTGGACAACCGGGCGAGCGACATCAGCAACCTGCTCGACGGCATCAACAACGGTGTACAGGTGCTCCAGGCCGCCAACACCGGCATCACCTCGCTGCAGAAGCTGATCGACAGCGCGAAATCGATCGCCAACCAGGCGCTGCAGACCACCGTCGGCTACTCCACCAAGTCGAACGTCTCGACCACGATTCCCGGTGCGACGCCGGCCGATCTGCGCGGCACGACGTCGTATGCGAGCGCGACCGCCAACAGCAATGTGCTCTACACCGGCGCCCCCGGTGGCGTGACGCCGGTAACGGCCGCCGCCGCGCTCGGTGCATCATTGGGCTCGACTGCGGGCACGTTGCTCGGCGCTGTCGCCAATGCGGCCGACGGCACCACTGCACTGACCGGCACTGCAACGCTGATCGGCACCACGGCAGCCAGCACCCTCGGCTCGTCGCCGGCCGACGGCGACTCGATCACCGTCAACGGCAAGACCATTACCTTCCGGACCGGTGCGGCGCCCGCGACGCAGCCGACCGGCTGGGGCCTGGATGCCAGCGGCCACATCGCCACTGACGGCAACGGCAACTCGATCGTCTACATGGGGACGGCCGCCGCGCCCACTGCGAACGTCAACGACCTGTTGAGCGCGATCGATCTCGCCAGCGGCGTCAAGAGCGCGACGATCAGCGCCGGCGCTGCGACCATCGCCGTCAGCGGTTCGGCCGGTCCCGTCGGCACGCTTCAGGTGGCATCGTCCATCACGGGCGGCCAGGTCACGCTGAAGAGCTCGACCGGCGCCGATCTGAGCGTGACCGGAAAGGCCGACTTCCTCAAGGCGCTCGGCCTGACGGCTGCAACCGGCGCCGGCAATGCCAACGTCACCGCGGCCCGGTCGACCACCGCGGGTTCGCTCGGCACCCTCGTGCAGGACGGCTCGACGCTGAACATCGACGGCCACACCATCACGTTCAAGAATGCGCAAACGCCGCAATCGGCGGCCAGCGTCACGTCGGGTGGCGTCAGCGGCAACATCGTCACGGACGGCAACGGCAACTCGACCGTCTACATCCAGAGCGCGACGCTGACCGACCTGCTCAACTCGATCGATCTCGCGACCGGCGTCAAGACGGCGAGCATCTTCAACGGCGCGGCGACGTTGTCGACCACCTCGGGCCAGATCCCGTCGTCGGTGAACAGCAGCGGTCAGCTTGCGCTCTCCACCGGCATCAACGCCGATCTCTCGATCACCGGCACCGGCAATGCCCTCAGCGCATTCGGTCTCAGCGGCAACACGGGAACGGCGACTGCTTTCACCGCGGCCCGCACGTCCGGCGTCGGCGGCATCAGCGGCAAGACGCTGACCTTCACCTCGTTCAACGGCGGCACCCCGGTGAACGTCACGTTCGGCGACGGCACGAATGGCACGGTCAAGACGCTGGATCAGCTCAACGCGCAGCTGCAGGCCAACCACCTGACGGCGACGATCGATGCCAACGGTGTGCTCACGGTGACGACCGTCAACGAATACGCCTCGTCGACGCTCGGTTCGACCCTCGCGGGCGGCGCAGTCGGCGGTACGATCACCGGTGTTCTGGCCTTCACCACCGCGCAGCCGCCGGTCCAGGATCCGGTGGCGCAGACCGCGCGCTCCAACCTGGTCAACCAGTTCAACAACATCCTGGCGCAGATCGACACGACGTCGCAGGATTCCTCCTTCAACGGCGTCAACCTGCTCAACGGCGACACGCTGAAGCTCGTCTTCAACGAGACCGGCAGCTCCACGCTGAGCATAAACGGCGTGGTGTTCAATGCGGCGGGTCTCGGTCTCAGCAATCTCGTCAACGGCGTCGACTTCATCGACAACGGCGCCACCAACAAGGTGCTGGCAAGCCTGAACGCAGCCTCGAGCACGCTGCGTTCGGAAGGCTCCGCACTCGGTTCGAATCTGTCGATCGTGCAGGTGCGTCAGGATTTCTCCAAGAACCTGATCAACGTGCTGCAGACCGGCTCGTCCAACCTGACGCTCGCCGACACCAACGAGGAAGCGGCGAACAGCCAGGCGCTGTCGACGCGCCAGTCGATCGCGGTCTCCGCGTTGTCGCTCGCCAACCAGTCGCAGCAGAGCGTGCTGCAGCTGCTCCGCTAGTTTCGAGAGCCAGGTTCGCTACGCGAGATTTCGCGGCGGGGCTAACGCTCCGCCGTTCTTTTGAGGGAGATCGCTAAGGCAGGATTAGCCGAGATCGACACGCGTCACGCCAGGCGAGTTTACATCGTGCGTGCGCGGATCTAGCGTTGTGCTGACGAAGAGCTCCGCGCCCCGTAATTGTCCGGAGCGCTTCGAAGCACACACGTAAGCAAATCTTAAGCGGTGCTGCCTAGGGTTGGGAAAGAAATCCTTAAGCGCGTCCAACGCGCTAGGTAACCTCCAGGGTGTGATTGATGTCGAATTCCGCTGCCTCGGCTTATGCGCGTGTTGCAACGACCACCGCATCTCCTCGGGACATCGAGGCGCAGACCCTGCTCAAGGCCGCCAACAAGCTCCAGGACGCGGTGAACAACGCCGATCCGCTCAGCGAGCAGACCATGCAGGCCCTGATGTTCAACCGCAAGCTCTGGACCATCTTCCTGAGCGAGGCGATGCGTGACACCAATCC
Organism: Bradyrhizobium sp. CCBAU 53415; assembly: GCF_028128735.1. NCBI lineage: Bacteria > Pseudomonadati > Pseudomonadota > Alphaproteobacteria > Hyphomicrobiales > Nitrobacteraceae > Bradyrhizobium > Bradyrhizobium sp. CCBAU 53415. Next base: position 1,041,666 of record NZ_LBJF01000001.1, read on the forward strand.
GCAGCCGATCGACGTCCGGCAGAAGATCGCCAACATCAGCGTGTTCGTGCTGAGCCAGACCGCCGCGCTCCAGATGAGCCCGCAGTTCGATCACTTCCGTCCGCTGATCGAGATCAATCGCAATATCGCTGCAGGTCTGTCCGGACGGCCGTGACGGAGCACCGTCGTGGTCGAACATTTCGTCGACCGCGGAGCGCGCTCACGCTGATAAATGCCGGCGAGGGTACAGATCAATGACTTCGTCACCGACTTTGCGACCGGCTCGACCGATGTTGATCAGGCGCTGACGTCCGTGCTGAGCGGACGCGAGGGTTCGGACTTCATATCCAGGGCATGGAAATAGGCCCGCCGGCGCAGCATCGCTTCGTCGGGGAACTGGTTGACGACCGCGTCGGTCTTCTCGTTGACGACCTGAAAGACGAATGATGCGGCGGCCTGGTCGAACACGACCTGGCGCGAGACGTTCTCGTGGTTCGGCAAATCATTGCGCACGGGTGCGCCGGTATCGGCCGCGGCGACCGTCTGGCTCACTGGCAGATCGGTTTGCACGGCCTCGTTCGCCGCCGCGTTGGACGTCGTTACGATCTGCGCGGGCGCCGGTATCCCCACCGGCCTGATGCTGAAATCTGTACTCATGGCAGCCTCCTGGTTGCCTTACTTGAGTCAAATCCCAACCCCTCTAATAGCGCAACCATGGAACACCAGGTTTGAAGACCCGGTAAGGAAACGTGCCTAATCGCGCGACGATATCGCCGCGCAGGTTTTCGTAAAATCGTCGCTTGTTTCTGCGCTCAGAGCGAGCGGCTGACCGCGAGCGGGGTGATGTGGCGCGGACCCGGCGCGGCGCGGCGCCCCGCGGCCGTATAGGTATTCGGCACGTTACGTTTCTGGATTTCGGCGTTGACGCCGCGCACGACGCTCTCGGAAACCGCGTGCGCGGTCGCGAGCACGGTGAGATTGACCTGCAGCATCGCGCGGAACGCGTCGTGATGGCGATGCAGCGTCGAGAGCAGCTCCGGCGCGGATTTCGCGAGCTGGGCCTGGTTCGCCTTCAGCTGGCTGACGGCGCCGACGTAGTTGCGCGACAGCTCCTGCTTCTTGCTCTCGAGCGTCATCGCCTCGCGGACCTTGCCGGCGCGAACGAGCTCGGTCTCGCGCTCGATCAGTCCGAGCAGGGCGCTCATCGCATCCATCAGGTCCTCGGCGAGCTTGCGCGCCTCGCGGTTGCCGGGCGCGGAGTTCGGGCGCTGGGCTTGCATCGGCTGACGCGAGGCGTTGAAATGGTTCATCTCGTTTGACCTTATGCCGTGCGGATCGTTTTCGCCTGCTGCAGGATGAGGGTGCGGTAGACGTCGGTGGCGACGCCGACGCCGCCGGCCTGAGCAAAGTTCTTGGAATATTGCTCGGTCAGCATCGAGCGCCAAACGCCGGTGCCGGGCGTGTTGCCGAACGGGCCTTCGCCCTTCAGGCCCGAGGTCATCTGCGAGAACATGCTGTTGAGGAACATCGCCTCGAAATCGGTGGCGATCTTCTGCGCCTTGGCCTGTTGCTGCGGCGAGACCTTCTGCAACGCGGCGGCGAGCTCGAAGTCCGGCCGGCCGTTGCGGCTCTCCACCGAAAAGGCCGAAGAGTTGGCGTGGCGCGGGGTGTTGATCGCGCTGGTCTGCATCACATCACCTCGATGTCGGCTTCGATGGCGCCGGCGGCCTTGATCGCCTGCAGGATGCTGATCATGTCGCGGGGACCGATGCCGAGTCCGTTGAGGCCGTCGACGAGCTGCTGCAGCGAGACGCCGTCCTTGACGAGGGCCAACTTCTTGCCGTCCTCGCTGACGGTCACACTGGAGCGCGGCGCGACCACGGTGCGGCCGCGCGACAGCGGGTTGGGCTGACTGACCTGCGGGCTCTCGGAGATGGTGACGGTGAGATTGCCTTGCGCCACGGCGACGGTGGCGACGCGGACGTCGCGGCCCATCACGATGATGCCACTCCGCTCGTCGATGATGATCTTGGCGGCGAGATCGGGATCGACCTGGAGCTGCTCGATCTCGGTGAGGAATGCGACGACGTTGCCCTTGAACTCCGGCGGGATCGACAGCTGCACCGTGGAGGGGTCGATCGGTTCGGCGGTCTTGACGCCGAGATAGTCGTTGACCGCTGCCGCGATGCGCTTGGCGGTGGTGAAGTCGGCGTTGCGCAGCGCCAGGCGCACGTTCGGCAGCCGATTGAGTGCGAACTCGATCTCGCGCTCGATGATGGCCCCGTTGGCGATGCGTCCCACGGTCGGCACGCCGCGCACGATCTTGGCCGCCTCGCCCTCGGCCTGGAAGCCGGAGATCGCGAGCGAGCCCTGCGCCACCGCGTAGACGTTGCCGTCGGCACCCAGCAGGGGGGTCACGAGCAGGGTGCCGCCCTGGAGATTCTTGGCGTCGCCGAGCGCGGAGACGGTGACGTCCATGCGCGTGCCCTGGGTGGCGAAGGCGGGCAGGTTGCCCGTGACCATCACGGCGGCGACGTTGCCGGTGCGGATGGTTGCGCCGCGAATGTTGACGCCCATGCGCTCGAGCATCGCTTGCAGCGACTGCTTGGTGAAGGGGATGTTGTTGAGCGTGTCGCCGGTGCCGTTGAGGCCGACGACGAGGCCGTAACCGATGAGCTGGTTCTGCCGCACGCCTTCGATGTTGGCGAGATCCTTGATGCGCGAGGTCGCACTCGCTGACGTGACCGAGAGCGCCAGCGCTGACAGCGCGGCGCAGGCCACCCCAACAATCCTCATCCAACGAACGCCTGGCATCATCTGCTCCCCAAAGGCTCCTAAGAGGGCTCCCAGAAGAGGCTCCTCAAATCGGAAGGACCATTCTCGACACTCCCATGACGAGCTGGCCCGCAGCTTTCCTTGCGAGCGCTGTGCCAACCCGGGGCTTCGGGGTAGGTCGCTGAATAGGTTGAATAAATCTGTCTCGACCGGTGTCAGCGGGTGTTGTGCCTGAGGAGCGAAACTGCCGCATCTCGGCAGATTTTGCCGGGCTGTTTACGCGCCGTTAACCATAAGACGGCGAAGGTGAGGGCATCGATCACCCGGATTGCTTCCGATGCGCATCTACGGACCGAACGGCACCACGCTTGGAGCGCCGGCCAGCCAGGCCAGGCGGACGGGTTCCGGCAGCTTCGTGCTGCCCGACACCTCATCTGCGCAGGAGACGCGGAGCGCTGCCGCGCCGAAAGCCGCCGCCAACATCGATGCGCTGCTGGCATTGCAGGGCGTCGAGGAGGATCCGGTCGAGCGCCGCAAGCGCTCGGTGGCCCGCGGCAGGACTGCGCTCGACGTGCTCGACGATCTCAAGATGGGGCTTCTGTCCGGCAACCTCGATGCGTCGACGGTGATGCGCCTGCGCGATGCTGCAGCGAATCTGAAATCGTCCTCGGGCGATCCCGGTCTCGATGGGGTGCTTTCCGAAATCGAGCTGCGCGTCGAGGTCGAGCTCGCCAAGGCCGGGCAGGCCTGACCGACATCCGATCTGAGCAGCTTGCAGAGCGGTCTCAGGCCGCTTCCTCCTTCTGCTGTGCGTCGTAGCGACGCTGGGCGGCAAGCACGTCTTTCAGATTCTGCTCGGCCCAATCGCGCAGGGGATCGACCGCCGCCGCCAACGTCAGCCCGAGCTGCGTGATCGAATACTCCACCGTCACAGGCACCGTCGCGATGGCATGGCGCCTGATCAGGCCGTCGCGTTCAAGCGACTTGAGAACCTGGCTCAGCATCTTCTGCGAGATGCCTTCAATCGTGCGGCGCAACTGATTGAAGCGCATCGGCTCCTCGCGCAGGAGCAAGAGGATCAGCACCGCCCATTTATCGCCGATGCGATCGAGGATCTGGCGTGTGGGGCAGTTCGCTGCGTAGACGTCGGGCTTCATCGTCGGTCCTCATTCCGTCGCTGGCGGAGCGCGTGCCGGTTGCGTGTGATCGGCTGCGCGTCCGGGTTACCCTGGCGTAATCAGGTAAGCACAAAGTGCTCTCTTAACACCAGCATTCTTTGCAGTATCTAGTAACCATTAGTTACTATCGAGCAAAGGAGCCTTCCATGAAAATCGCAGTCGCCGGCGCCTCGGGCCGGGCCGGGTCGGAGATCACCAGGGAGCTTTCCCGCCGCGGCCACGCGGTTACAGCCATCGCCCGCAACCCTGACAAGATCGCAGCCCTGCCCAACGTCACCCCGACCAAGGGGGATGTGCTCGACCAGGCCGGCCTCGCCAAGCTGTGGGCCGGGCACGATGTTGCCGTGAGTTCCGTGCACTTCCTGGCCAGTGACCCGCTCAAGCTGATCGGTGCGGCGAAGGACTCCAAGGTCGGTCGTTATCTCGTGGTCGGCGGCGCCGGCAGCCTTGAGGTTGCCCCTGGCGTGAAGCTGGTCACGACGGCCAATTTTCCCGCCCAATACAAGGCTGAAGCGGAGGCAGGCTCGGTCTTCCTCGACCTGCTGCGGCAGGAAAAGGACCTGAACTGGACCTTCATCTCGCCGTCGGCCTTGTTCGTCGAGGGGGAACGCACGGGCAAGTTCCGGCTTGGGACCGACCAGCTTCTCGCAGATGCGAACGGCAAGAGCTGGATCAGCTTCGCCGACTACGCCATCGCGCTCGCCGACGAGATCGAACGGCCCGCCCATCTGAAGCAGCGCTTCACGGTCGGCTATTAGGGCCGTCAGCCGCCTCCGAGCCCTCGGGGATAAACCTTCCTGTGCAAGGGCTTGGTGGCGGGGACCGGGGCGGCAGGGAAATATTGTCTGTCACGGGAGGCCGCTATATAAGGCCCGGCTCAACGGACCCCGTTCCGTTCGCGAGTCGTTGCTTAAGAAGATAGGCCCCCCTTGGAAAAGTTGAAAAACTACCGACCGACCGACAAAGAGCCTTTCATGAACGACCGGCAGAAGGAGTACTTCCGTTTGAAGCTCCTCGCCTGGAAGGATGAGATCCTCAAAGAGTCCAAGCTCACCCTGCAGGCTTTGCAGGAGGAGAACGTGAACCACCCCGATCTCGCCGATCGGGCATCGTCCGAAACCGACCGTGCCATCGAACTCCGCGCCCGCGACCGCCAGCGCAAGTTGATCGCCAAGATCGACGCCGCGCTCCAGCGCATCGAGGACAACACCTACGGCTATTGCGAGGAAACCGGCGAGCCGATCTCGTTGAAGCGGCTCGAAGCCCGGCCCATCGCAACGCTCTCGGTGGAAGCGCAGGAGCGCCACGAGAAACGCGAGAAGGTCTATCGCGACGAATAGAGCCCGGGCCGCAGAGTTGCGGCTCTTTGTTTTTGGGACGCAAGGTGCCGTTTGGCGCCGTGATCCGCATTTTGCCTGCCGCTTGCAGCCGCACGGCGACGCGCGGGGCGTGATCGCGAAAAGTGAATCACGATCAATGGGCTAGACTCGATTCCTCCGAGCTCACGTGAGTTCGAATGAAGAAACAGCCTTCACTTCAGGTGGGGGCGCGTTTTGCGAGTCGCATCAACGACATCGGCTCGAATGGTGAGGCGCCGATCCAGCTGCATCAAGCATCGCTGCAATCAGGTTTGTCGCAACGCCAAGAGGCGCGCGTCCCCATAAAGCCTGGACCAGCTCAACATTTCCTTAAACGCCGGCAAGAGGCCGTAAGCCGCATCCGTCAGTTCGTACTCGACCCGCAAGGGTTTCTCCGCGAGGACGTTGCGCGATACGAGGCCATCCTGCTCGAGTTCGCGGAGCTGCGTGGTCAGCATGTGCTGGGTGATGCCGCCGATCGATCGTCGCAAGGCACCGAAGCGAACCGCACCGTTCGTCAGCGTAAACAGGATCTCCAGTTTCCACTTGCCGCCGAGGGCGTGGATGGCCCGCTTGAAGTCGGCGAGCAGGGCAGGATCCGGGCTGCAATCGCAGTCGTCGTCGCAGTTGCTGGTCAGGTTTTCCATACCGGTCTCGACATCCATTCTACTTGTCCCCTTGGAGATAGTGACCAGATGCGGCCTTGAGCAGGGCCGCGGCGGAACCGATCCGCCGGCCCTCGCATCGAGGGGAATTTGGCAATGAGCACTGTTCTGGTCACCGGCGGGTCGGGCTTCGTCGGCATTCACGTCGTCCTGCAACTTCTGGCCGCGGGCCATGCCGTGCGGACGACGATACGCCGGCCTGATCGTCGGGACGACGTGCTGGCGATGCTGCGCGAGGGCGGGGCGGCTTCGCCGGAAACGGTGTCCTTCTTCACGGCGGATCTCACGGCCGACGCGGGCTGGCGCGAGGCGATCGCCGGGTGCGACTACGTCCTGCACGTCGCCTCGCCGCTGTCGACCAGCGTACCCAAGGACGAGAACGAGATGATCGTCCCGGCCCGCGACGGCACGTTGCGGGTCCTGCGCGCCGCACGCGAGGCCGGCGTCAGGCGCGTCGTCATCACCTCGTCGCTGGGCGCGATCGGCTACGGCCATCAGCCGCGTGAAAAACCATTCGACGAGACCGACTGGACCAATCTCGATGGTCCCGACGTGCAGCCCTACATCAAATCCAAGGCGCTGGCCGAGCGGGCGGCCTGGGATTTCGTCGCGCGCGAGGGTGACGGCCTCGAACTGTCGGTGGTCAATCCCGCCGGCATTTTTGGTCCCGTGCTGGGGCCGGACTTCTCGGGCTCGATCGAGATCGTCAAATCGCTGCTCGACGGCGCCATGCCGGCGGTGCCGCGGGTCTATTTCGGCGTGGTCGACGTGCGCGATGTCGCCGATCTGCACCTGCGGGCGATGACGGCGCCCGAGGCCAGGGGCGAGCGCTTCATTGCGGTCTCCGGTGAAACGATGTCGATCCTCGGTATCGCCAAGGTGCTGCGGCGGGAACTCGGGCCGTCCGCACGCCGGGTTCCGCGGCTTCAGGCCCCCGACTGGCTGGTGCGGCTGGCCGCGACCCGGATTCCCCTGCTGCGTGCGGTCGTGCCGATGCTCGGCAGGGTGCGGCATTCCAGCAGCGCCAAGGCGAGGTCGCTGCTCGGCTGGGAGCCCCGCTCCAACCGCGAGGCGATCCTTGCGACCGCCGAGAGCCTGATCCGGCTCGGCCTGGTCAAGGCGTGAGGTTGCCCCTGGCTTGTCACGCCCGGGCGGGGATGCTGAAGTGCCGCCTTCGAATGCGTAGCGTGGGAGGCGGCGCCGATGGACAGGATTCTCGCAGCCGCAAAGGCAATCGCGCTGGCGCGCCGCAACCATGCACCGCTCGCGGCGCTGGAGCGTCCTCCTGCCGATGAAGCCGAGGGCTATCAGGTGCAGCGCGCGCTGCACGATCTTCTGCTGCCGCATGTCGGCCCGCTCATCGGCTACAAGATCGGCTGCACCAGCCAGGTGATGCAGGAGTACATCGGCATCCCGCACCCTTGCGGCGGCGGCGTGTTCCAGAAGGGCGTCCATGACAGCGGCGCCAAGCTCGCCACCTCCAACTATGTCCGGGTCGGCGTCGAATGCGAGATCGCGGTGCGGCTCAAGCGCGACCTTGCCGCCGGCGAAGCCCCGTTCACGGCCGAATGGGTCGGCGAGGCGGTCGAGGCCTATCATCCCGCAATCGAGATCGTCGACGATCGCTACGTGAAGTGGGAAACGATGGGCGCGCCGACCTTGATTGCCGACGATTTCTTCGCCTCCGGCTGCGTGCTGGGTCCGTCGGTGCCGCGCTCGTCGGTTCTGGACCTGAAGGCGGTCAAGGGGCGCGCCATCGTCAACGGCGAGGAGGTGAGCCACGGCACCGGCGCCGACGTGCTCGGCCATCCTCACAACGCCCTCGCCTGGCTCGCCAACCACCTCGCCGCCGAAGGCAAGGGTCTGCACGCAGGGCAGCTGGTGCTCACCGGCAGCCTGGTCAAGACGCTGTGGCTGAAGGCCGGCGACAAGGTGCGGATGGAGCTGGACGGGCTCGGCGTGGTCGAGGCGGAGTTTACGTAGAGTGCCACGACATCCTCCGCTGTCATTCCCCGCGAAGGCGGGGAATCCAGTACGCCGCGCCGTATCGGTTTAGCAACTCGGGCCTCAGAGTACTGGATCGTCCGCCTTCGCGGACGATGACAGCAGCGGCCTTCCCAAAATACATGCGGCCTCCGGCAGGGGAGCTACCGGAGGCCGCGTCGTACATCGTCGTTCGCGCCTAGGTTCGCGAACACGATGTGGGAGCTCTTGAAGAGGCTTAGAAGGGCAGCAGCACGTCCATGACCTGCTGGCCGTAGCGCGGCTGTTGCACGTCCATGATCTGGCCGCGGCCGCCATAGGCGATGCGGGCCTGCGCGATCTTGCTGGAATCGATGGTGTTGTCGCTCTGGATGTCTTCGGGGCGAACGATGCCGGCGACTATGAGCTCGCGGATCTCGTAGTTGACCCGGATCTCCTGCTTGCCCTCGACCACGAGGTTGCCGTTCGGCAGCACCTGCGTCACGACCGCGGCGACGTTGGTCTGCAGGGCTTCCGTGCGGTTGACCGACCCCTTGCCGTCGGCCGAGGACGTCGAGTCGGTGGTGAGAAGACGTCCGGGGAGAACCTTGAGCGGCTGCGTGACTGTCTGGCTGCCAATGAAGTCCGTAATCCCTGAGTCTTCCTTGCTGGTCCGGCTGCGCTGGGTCTCGTTGGAGAGATTGGCCTTGTCGGTGATGTTCACGGTCACGGTCAGGAGGTCGCCGACCTGGCGGGCGCGCTGGTCCTTGAAGAAGGCGCGGCTGCCGTTGCGCCACAGCGAGTTCGGATTGTAGGAGGCGACTTCCGGCTTCGGCATCGGCATCTGCACCGGCTTGTAGCCGGGCTGCGTCGTCGGATTGTCGATCGCGGACAATTTCGGCTGCTCGCCGATCTGCGACAGGCGATCGATCGAGGAGCAGCCGCCCAGCGCGCAAGAGGCCAGCAGCAGGGCAGAGATCGCGATGCGACGAAGGCGGGAAGCCGAACTGAACGTGGACATGACTTACTCTGACTTGGCTGGAGCTTGCGAGAGGCGGGCTTGCGGGATCTGGGCTTGTGCGACCTTGGCTTGTGCGACCTGGGCCGGCGACGCGGGGGCCTGGACCAGGCTCCGGACGAGGGCTGCAGTGTCGACGGGGGCGGGCGTCTCATCGCGCTTGATCGACGAGGTCTGCTCGACGGCCGGCACCATCGGCGCGGACTGACTTGCGCCCTGGACCGTCACCTGGCCGCGGCCGGTGACGATGCCGGTCAGCGTGCGCTTGGACTGCAGATTGAGCACGCTGATGCTGTCGCCCTCGGCGCCGTTCTCGACCGCCTTGCCGCGCGTGGTGAGATAGAGGCCGGGCACCTGGTAGATGATGGTGACGGCCTGGTCGCGCAGCACGAAGTCGGGCTTGACGATGTCGGCGATGCGGAGCGGCGTGCCCGCGCGCATCGGCCGGCGCAGCTGCATGCCGATGCTGCGGTCGCGCCCGGCCGGTTCGCCGGTGATCTCGGCCCTCGGCCGGCGCTCCAGCGAGAGATCGGAGGATTTCAGAAGCTCGGCGCGGTCGATGTCCCGGGTCAGCACGGCCACTTCCACGGTCTCGACCGCGGTGCCGGTGAAGCGCAGCCTGGTCGGCGCCGGATTGCTGTCGTTGGCAATCTCGAAGCCGACATCGAAACGGCCGCTGCGCGCATCGTAGCGGGTTGCGACCGGCTGGAGCGCGCCGGTGTTGGAGGCATCGAGCCGCATGTCGGCGACGCCGCGATCGAAGGTGATGGTGATGTTGGCGGCCTCGCCCAGGCCGAAGCGGCGCTCGAGCGCGGCGGCTACCGCGTTCTCGATCTCCTTGCTCGCGAGCGTGCGGGCGAGGCGGGTGACCTGGACCTCCTTGATGTCGCCGGTCATGACCCCGATCACCTGTTTGGCCCGCAACACCGAGAGCACTTGGCCGACCGTCAGCGTGCCGGTGGTGCCGAGATCGGGCGAGCGGTAGACCGGGATCAGCGCGGCCGATCCCGCGTTCTCGATGAGATCGCCGATCCGCACCACGTCCGAGGTCACGGTGACGCTCGTGCGCAGCGTCGGCGAGGCGATGAACTCGTCGGCGGCCGCCGCCGGCAATGCCAGCGCGAGAAGGATGGAGATCGAGGCGAGCGTGGTGCGGATCATCGTCATCACCTCAGCGGAACAGCGCCGTGGTCGACTGCATCATCTGGTCGGCCGCGCTGATGACCTTGGCGTTCATCTCGTAGGCGCGCTGCGCGGCGATCAGGTCGCTCATCTCCGAGACGACGTCGATATTGGCCTGCTCCAGGCTGCCCTGCGTGATCTTGCCGTAACCCTCGGAGTTGGCGGTGCCGTCCTGGGGCGCTCCGGAGGAGGGGGTCTCGATGAACTGGTTGTTGCCGACGGGCTGAAGGCCCGCCTTGTTGATGAAGCGGGTGACGCCGATCTGGCCGATGATCGACGAGGCCGATGAACCCGGCAGGGTCACCGAGACCTGGCCCTGCTCGCTCACGGAGATGCCCGAGGCGTTGTTCGGGATGGTGATGGTCGGCTGCACCGGGTTGCCCTGCGCGGTGACGACGCGTCCCTGATTGTCCATCTGGAAGGTGCCGTCGCGGGTGTACTGGTAGGTGCCGTCGGGCATCAGGATCTTGAAGAAGCCCTCGCCCGAGAGCGCGAGATCGAGGTCGTTACCGGTCTGCGACAGCGTTCCCTGCGTCATGCTGCGCGGCGTGCCGACGGTCTTGACGCCGCCGCCGATGTCGACGCCGACCGGCAGGATGGTGCCCTGGTCCGACGATTGGGCGCCGACGCGGCGGACGTGCTCGTAGATCAGGTCCTGGAACGCCGCGGTCTGCTTCTTGAAGCCGGTGGTGCGCAGGTTGGCGATGTTGTTGGAGATCACCTGAACGTTGAGTTCCTGGGCCGCCATTCCGGTCGCAGCGGTGTGAAGCGCCTGCATGTCAATTCTCCTTCAATCAGGCCGGAACGTCGGCGAGCTTTTCGATCGCCGATTTGTGGAGGTCGCTCTGCTGCTGGAGCAGGTTGGCGATCGCGGTGTAGCTGCGCATCACCTCGACCATGCGGGTCATCTCGCCGACCGCATTCACGTTCGACTTCTCGACGTAACCCTGCTGCAAGGTGGACTTGGTGTCGGCCTGCTGGTTGGCCGAGCCGACGCCGTAGAGATTGCCGCCGAGCTTGGTCAGCTTGGCCGGATCGTCGAACGACACCATGCGGATCTTGCCGCGGATCGAGTCGGTCCGCGCCGTCCCCTCGAGCACCGTGACGGTGCCGTCGGGCGCGACATTGATGTCGTGGTCGGTCGGCTGGAAGGTAATCGGGCCGGCATTGCCGAGCACGAGATTGCCGTCGGCGGTGACGAGCTGGCCGGTGCTGTTGAGCGAGAACTTGCCGTCGCGGGTATAGAGCTCGCCGCCATTGGCCTGCACCGCGAAATAGGCGCCGCCGCTGATCGCCATGTCGAGGGGATTGTTGGTCGGCTCCATCGGTCCCTGACCGACGTCGCGGAAGGTCCCGCGGTCCTGCACATAGGAGACCCGGCGGTCGCCACCGACGAAATTGTCCTCGCGCGCGTTCGAGTTGAGATACTCCTCGAACAGCGAATGGTCGGCCTTGAAGCCGTTGGTGTTGGCATTGGCGACGTTGTTGGCGATGACATCCATCTGCCGTTCCAACGTCATCTGCCGCGACAAGCCGATCAGAAGCGCGTTCTGCATCGGAAAATCTCCCCTGAGTGAGATCTGCCATTTCGCTCTCCCAAGCGCCTTGGCGGACCCCGTGAACGAGACCTCGAGGTTCTCCCAAACCGAGAGGTCTCGGCGCTCTCTCAGCGAAAGCCGTGCCAACTAAAAAACAAGCGTAATTTCAATTGCTTGCTTGTTTTTGATGAGCGCGGGAGGGCGGCAGAAAGGTTCTGTTAGCCATGTTTGCCCGGCAGATTTTTCCTAGCGGAAGCCCAATCGAAAGGTTCCGTTAACCATTATTACCGTAGCGTTTGCGCATCAGAGGAGCGCATTGCGCTGGGGCATTCGTATCGCGTCACTGTCTGCCAGGAGGCTTCGCTCTTTCGACCCCCTTTGAGAGATGAACGAGCGCGGCAACCATGGCAGAGAATGAAGAAGGCGGCGCAGCCGCCGACGGCGCGGAAGCCGCTCCGCCGAAGAACAAGCTCAAGCTCATCATCATGGCCGTCGGTCTGCTCGCCGTCCTCGGCGGCGGTGCCGCGACCTGGTTCTTCTTCTTCCGTCACGGCGACGAAGAGCATCATGCCGAGGCCGCGGCCCCGCCAAAGCCGCCTTCCTTCGTCGACGTCCCCGACATGATGGTCAACCTCGCCGGCGCGCCGGGCGAGCGCGTGCAGTATCTGCGGCTGAAGATCGTGCTGGAGCTGAAGGAAGAGAAGCAGATCGAGGCGATCAAGCCGATGATGCCGCGGGTCACCGACATCTTCCAGACCTATGTGCGCGAACTGCGCCCCTCCGACCTCAACGGTTCCGCCGGCATCTTCCGCCTCAAGGAGGAACTGACCAAGCGCGTCAACGCGGCGGTCGCCCCGATCCAGGTCAGCGCCGTGCTGTTCAAGGAAGTCGTGGTCCAGTGAGCATGACGGACTAGGGATCATGGCCGGCAACGAGCAAATGGACCAGGACGCGATTGCCGCCCAGTGGGAGGCGTCGCTCGATTCCGAGGATCCCGCCGAGGCCGCAAAGGCTGCTGCCGAGAACGAGCTATCGGAGACCATGGCCCTGCAATGGGCGGCCATGGTCGAGGACGGAAGCCGCGATCTCGGCACCGGCAAGAACTCCGGCGAGCGGGTGCTGTCGCAGGAGGAGATCGACAATCTCCTCGGCTTCACCGTCGGCGACGTCACGCTCGACGATCATTCGGGCATTCGCGCGATCATCGATTCGGCGATGGTCTCCTACGAGCGTCTGCCGATGCTCGAAATCGTCTTCGACCGCTTGGTGCGGCTGATGACGACGTCCTTGCGCAACTTCACCTCCGACAACGTCGAAGTCTCGCTCGACCGCATCACCTCGGTGCGTTTCGGCGACTACATGAACTCGATCCCGCTGCCCGCCGTCCTCACCGTCTTCAAGGCCGAGGAGTGGGAGAATTTCGGCATGGCGACGGTCGATTCCAACCTGATCTATTCGATGATCGACGTGCTGCTCGGCGGCCGCCGCGGCACCAGCCAGCTCCGCATCGAGGGCCGGCCCTACACCACGATCGAGACCGAGCTGGTCAAGCGGCTGGTCGAGGTGGTGCTGGCCGACGCCGAGCAGGCGTTCCGGCCGCTGTCGCCGGTGACCTTCACGATCGACCGGCTCGAGACCAATCCGCGTTTCGCCGCGATCAGCCGTCCCGCCAACGCCGCGATCCTGGTCCGCCTTCGCATCGACATGGAAGACCGCGGCGGCAACATCGAGCTGCTGCTGCCCTATGCGACCATCGAGCCGATCCGGGGCGTCCTGCTCCAGATGTTCATGGGCGAAAAGTTCGGCCGCGACCCGGTCTGGGAGGGCCATTTCGCCACCGAGATCGTGCAGGCCGAGATCGCCGTCGATGCGGTGCTCTACGAGGCCGACATTCCGCTCAAGCAGCTGATGCGGCTCAAGGTCGGCGACACGCTGCCGCTGGACATGCGCGCCGATGCCAACGTCACCGTGCGCTGCGGCGACGTCACGCTGACCGAGGGGCGGATGGGCCGGGTCGGCGACCGCGTCGCGATCCGCGTGACGAAACCCCTGCGCAAGCCAAGTACGACACTTGCGATGTTCGAGAAGGCGGACGAGCAGAACAAGATGATGGAGGCCCCATGAACCACTCTCTGGGAATGGCGATCGAGACGCTGGTGGCTATCCTGCTGATGCTGACGATCGTCTACTGCGTCATGCTCAACAAGCGGCTGACGCGGCTGAAGGCGGACGAGCATTCGCTAAAGGCGGTCATCGGCGAGCTGATCACGGCGACCGAGATCGCCGAGCGCGCGATCGGCGGGCTGAAGCTGGCCGTGCGCGACGTCAACGAGAACCTGGGCAACCAGCTCGCCGCCGCGACGCAGATGTCGGATCAGCTCTACAAGCAGCTCGGCGAGGCCGACAACGTGGTCCGGCGTCTGTCCAAGATCGCGATCGCCGCGCGCCCCGTGACGAACCCCGAAGCAGTTGCCGCGTCCGCGGCCAAGCCGTCGACGGCGAAGGCGGTGGCGGCTGCGGCCGAAGCCTTCTCCGAGCGCCGACGCTCCAATGGTCTTGCCGCATGAAGTCAGGAAATGAAGTCCTTTCGTAACATCCGCGTCATTCCGGTCGTCCTGGTTGCCGTCGCCGGTCTTGCCACGCTGAAGGTGGCGGGCCTCGTGATCAATGGCGGCTATGTCTTCGACTACAAGCCGAACCAGACCAGGAAATCCTGGGCGCAGGAGAATCTGAACTTCCCGACCGGCCGCGAGGAGCCGGAGATCATCACCGGCTCGACCCACGGCGCGCCGAAGGAGGCGCCCAAGCCCGCCGCGCCCGAGACCAAGCCGGAAGGCACCGTGGTCAAGATGGACGAAGCCCAGCCGCAGGTCTCGGCCGCCGAGCGCGCGATCCTGGAGCGGCTGCAGGCGCGGCGCCAGGAGATCGAGGCCCGCCAGCGCGAGATCGACATTCGCGAAAGCCTGCTCAAATCGGCCGAGAAGCGCATCGAAGGCAAGGTCGAGGAGATGAAGGCGGTGGAAAGCCGCATCTCGGCGACGCAGGCCGAGCAGAAGGCCGCCGAAGCCCAGCGCATGAAGGGCCTCGTGACCATGTACGAGGGGATGAAGCCCAAGGACGCCGCACGGGTGTTCGACCGGCTCGAGATGGGCGTGCTGATCGAGATCGCCTCGGCCATCGCGCCGCGGAAGATGTCGGACATCCTGGGATTGATGTCGCCGGAAGCGGCCGAGAAGCTGACGGTCGAGATGGCCCGCCGCGCCAATGGCGGCGGCGATCAGTCGGCTTCGGCCGCGGACCTGCCCAAGATCGACGGCAAGCCGACGCAAAAGCCGAATTGAGGGCTCATACTTAAGAAGTCCTTAATTGGCAAAACCTTAAGGTCGAGGGGAGGAGCCGGCATCAGGACCGGCGCCGGCCGTCGAAACGGAAGAAATGCCGCCAATGGCGCGAGAGGCTGCCGCTGGATTTGTGTCGCGAGCCCGCGCTTCGGTGCCGGGGTTGTCGCGTCATGTCCGAAACGCGGGCGTGCTGGCGGTCTGCCTGCTGATCGGCCTTGGTGCGCCTGCCCGGGCGGCTGATCCTGTCAGGGGCGAGGCGACGTTTTCCGCCGGCGGCGGCTTTGCCCGTCTCGTCATCAAGCTCGGCGAGGACGTTCCCTCCGAGGTGGCGACCGCGGGTTCCATCCTCATCATCCGCTTCGATCGGCCCGTCGACGTTCCCGTCGACCGAGTCCCGGAAGGCGCGCCCGATTACGTCAACTCCGCCCGCCGCGACCCGGATGGCAGCGCGATCCGCCTGTCGCTGGCGCGGCGCGTCACCGTCAACACCATGAATGCCGGCGAGCGCACCTTCGTCGACCTCTTGCCCGAGGGCTGGAAGGGACCGCCGCCGAGCCTGCCCATGGACGTGGTCAAGGAGCTCGCCGAGCGCGCACGCGTGGCCGAACGCGCGCTGCGTGCCCAGCGCGCCGCCGCCGAGGCCAGGAAGCGTCCGCAGATCCGCGTGCGTGCCTCGGTGCAGCCGACCTTCGTGCGCTTCGTGTTCGAGATGCCCGACGGCGTCGGCGTCTCCTCCGTGCTCAACGAGCAGAAGCTCACGCTCGCCTTCAACGCCAATCTCAATTTCGACCTGGCGGACGCGATCGTCGCAGCGCCGCCGAACGTCGCCTCGATCAAGCAGAAGGCCGACATCGACCAGACCAATGTCGAGATCGCGCTGATCGGCGATTCCGACGTACATTCGTTCCGCGACGAGAAGAACTACGTCGTCGACGTCGCCTTCCAGCCCGACAAGGGCAGGGCGACCGCGACGCCCGAGGCGGCGATCGCGCAGATGAAGCCCGCCGGTCACGGACCGGAGCCTGCGCCGGAAAAGCCGGCGGCCGAGAAGCCGAAGGACGCCCGTAGCGAGATCGCACCGCCGACCTCCGAGACGATCGCGCGCGAAGCCAGGATCGACGTCAAGCCCGAGGCGAAGCCGGAAGCGAAGCCGGACGCACCGGCTGCGATGCCACCCGCCGAAGCGGCGAAGCCGGCTCCTGCGGCTGAGGCGGCGCACGCGCCGGAGATGGTCAAGGAAGCGCCCAAGGAAGCGCCAAAGGAAGCCGCGAAGGAAGTTGCGAAGCCCGCGCCTCCCGCCGCCGAAGCGGCGGCCGCGCCGGCCAAGCCCGCGCCTGCCGAAGAGGCTGCGAAGGCGCCGGTCAAGGACGTTGCCAAGGAAGTCACCAAGCCTGCGCCGCAGCCGACGGTCGCCGGCGTCGATGCGCGCCGCGACAGTGACGGCCTGCGCGTGACGTTCCCGGTTCAGGTCGCAACGCCGGCGGCGGCGTTCCGCCGCGGCGACACGGTGTGGCTGGTGTTCGATACACCGAAACCGATCGATGTCGAGGCGATCCGCACCAAGGGCGGCGCGATGATCGGCGAGGTCGGCCGCATCCCGCTCGACAAGGGGCAGGCGGTGCGCATCCGTCTCACCCGTCCGCTGGTCTACTCGCTGACGAGCGAGGAGGTCGGCAAGGAGACCAACTGGCTGCTGACGCTCGCCGACAAGATCCAGGCGACCCCGCTGCCGCTGATGATGTCGCGCAACATCACCGATCCCGCGCTGGCCAATATCGCGATCCCCTTCGCCAATCCGGGCCTCCTGCACAAGCTCACCGACCCGGATGCCGGCGACACGCTCTATGTCGTCACCGCGCAGCGGCCGGTGCGCGGCTTCATCAAGCGGCAGGACCTCGTCGATCTCTCGCTGCTGGAATCCGCGCACGGCATCGCGATCCGGCCGAACTCCGACGAGGTCGGCGTCGAGGTCGGCTCCGACAAGGTGATTCTCGGCAAGAAGGGCGGGTTGACGCTGTCGCCGGTCGACATCTCGGCCGAGCGGGCGCCGACCGCGGTGCGCCCGGTCTTCAGCCCCGACGGCTGGCGCAAGGGCCAGTCGGAGAATTTCTGGGCGCGCCAGGGCGAGCTGATGACGGCGATCTCGGCGGTCGAGCCGGCGTTGCGTTCGCTACCGCGGCTCGATCTCGCGCAGTTCTACATGTCGCGCGCCATGTATCACGAGGCCAAGGCCGTGACCGACGTGATGCTGACCGATCCCCTCAACAAGGAGGAGAGCGGTGCGCTGATCATGCATGCGATCGCGAGCATCCTGATCGGCCGGCCGGCGCAGGGCCTGAAGGATCTCGCCAATCCCGTGATCGGCAACAGCCACGATTCCCAGCTCTGGAAGGCGCTCGCCTATGCGCGCCAGGGCAAATGGGCAGACGCGCGCGAGAAGTTCAAGAACGTCGAATTCGCCATCGCCTCGCTGCCGCTCGACATCCAACGCATCGTGACGATGGACGCGATGCGCGCCTCGCTCGAGGTGAAGGACTATGCCGGCGCCTCCAAGCGCCGCAGCGAGCTCGAGGTGGTCGGCGTCCCGCCCGAGGCCGCGCCCGGCTTCGCCGTGCTGCGCGGCCGGCTCGCCGAGGCGCTCGGCCACGACAAGGATGCGCTCGACGACTACAGGTTCGCGGTCGCCTCGAACGACCGTCCGGCTGCGGCCGAGGCCAAGCAGCTCGAGGTCGCACTGCGGCAGAAGCGCGACGAGATCGGCAAGGAAGAGGCGCTGCGCGAACTCGAGACGCTGTCCATGACCTGGCGCGGCGACACGATCGAGGTCAAGACGCTCCAGATGCTGGCGCAGCTGTATGCCGAGAACGGGCGTTACCGGGAAGCGCTCACCGCCGCGCGCACCGCGACGAGGCTCCAGCCGAATGCCGAAGCCTCGCGTCAGGCGCAGGATCTCGCCTCCGACCTGTTCACGCAGCTATTTCTCGGGCCGAAGGGCGACGAGCTGCCGCCGGTCGAGGCGCTCGGGATGTTCTACGAGTTCCGCGAGCTGACGCCGATCGGCCGCCGCGGCGACGAGCTGATCCGCCGGCTCGCCGACCGTCTCGCCTCGATCGATCTGCTCGATCAGGCCGCCGAGCTTCTGCAATACCAAGTCGATCATCGCCTTGAAGGCGCGGCGCGCGCCCAGGTCGCCGCGCGGCTTTCCATGATCTATCTCGCCAACCGCAAGCCCGACATGGCAATCACCGCGCTGCGCGCGAGCCGCATCAGCGATCTCTCCGGCGAGCTCCGGCAGCAGCGCCTGCTGCTGGAAGCGCGCGCGCAGAGCGACGTCGGCCGTCACGACCTCGCGCTCGACATCGTCTCCAACGTCTCGGGGCGCGAAGTGCTCCGTCTGCGCTCCGACATCTTCTGGGCGGCGCGGCGCTGGCGCGAGTCCGCCGAGCAGATCGAACTCTATTACGGCGACCGTTTCCGCGACTTCAAGCCGCTCAATGCGGTCGAGAAGAGCGACATCATCCGCGCCGCCGTCGGCTATGCGCTCGCCGACGACTCGATCGGCCTGTCGCGCTTCCGCGAGAAATACGCGCCGCTGATGAGCGAGAGCGCCGACCGTCTCGCCTTCGACATCGCCAGCAAGCCGGCCGCGGCATCGAGCGCCGAATTTGCCGAGATCGCCAAGCTCGCTGCCAGCGTCGATACGCTCGACGGCTTCCTGCGCGAGATGAAGCAGCGCTTCCCCGACGCCACGGCGCGCGCGCCCGGCTCGCCGCAGGCCAGGGACGAGTCCGACCACACCGGCTCGCTGCCCACGATCCCGGTCGTGCGGCAGATCAAGATGACGCGATAGGGCTCAGCTGCGGCGCGAAGCGCGACCCGGGACAGTGCCACGGTCTCCGTCATTGCGAGCTGCGCGAAGCAATCCAGATCTTTTCGCGGCGGCAGTCTGGATTGCGTCATCGCGAGGGGGCCTCGCAATGACGGCGAGGGGCCGGGGGCCATCGCTGGGAGCGGAGAGGATGCGTCGCTCGCCTCATCTCCGAGCCAGCCTCACCCCCCGTAACTCTGCACCAGACTTCCCGCCACCAGCGACCAGCCGTCGACCAGCACGAAGAAGATCAGCTTGAACGGCAGCGAGATCGTCGCCGGGGGCAGCATCATCATGCCCATCGACATCAGCACCGAGGCGACGACGAGGTCGATGATCAGGAAGGGGAGGAACAACAGGAAGCCGATCTCGAAGGCGCGCTTCAGCTCGGAAATCATGAAGGCGGGGACGAGAATGCGCAAGGCGAGCTCGTCGGGAGTGGCCGGCGGCGGCTCGCCCGACAGGTCCAGGAACAGCTTGAGGTCCTTCTCGCGCACGTTCTTCTGCATGAAGCCGCGCAAGGGGACGGAGGCGCGCTGGAGTGCATCCTCGACGTCGATCTGGTTGGCGACAAGCGGACGGATGCCCTCGTCGTAGGATTTTTGCAGGACCGGGCCCATCACGAAGAAGGTGAGGAACATCGCGAGCGCAATGATCACCGAGTTCGGCGGGGCGGTCGCGGTGCCCATCGCGGTGCGCAGCAGCGACAGCACGACCACGATGCGCGTGAACGACGTCATCATGATCAGGATCGAGGGCGCGATCGACAGCACCGTGAGCAGGGCGATGAGCTGGATCGCGCGCTCGGTGACGCCGCCGCCCTGGCCGCCGAGATTGATGCTGATGTCCTGCGCATGCGCCGGCATCGCGAGCGAGGCCGCGCCGAGCAGGACAGAGAGGAAAAGAACTCTACGCGGGAGGGCCGGCAGCCTCACGAAGACGGCTTCGGACGGCCGAGCAGCGAGGCCATCTCGTCTTCGAGATTTTCAAAGCTGGTCTTTTCCGCAGCCGGCTTCGCCGGCGGGGCAGGTGGTGCCGGCGGCTCGCTGCGTGCCGCCCGCGGGGGAGCGGCCGGCGGCTCCGGCGCAACCGGAGGTGCGACCGTTTCCCCGGCCGGGCGGCGCAGGGCGGCCTCCAGCCGCTGCGCCATTTCGGCGAGATTCTGCTCGGCGCTCGAGGGCGCAGCAGCAGGTGCCGGCGGCGGCACGGGCGGAGCCTGCGGCACGGGCGGAGGAGGCGGCGGTGCAGCAGCGCGCTCAGGGCGCACTGGCGGCATCTTCACCGCCTCGCTCCCGCGCGGCGGACGCGGCATCAGCGGCGGCTCGCCGCGCGTGATGCGCGGCGGCTCGGGCCGTGCTTCGCGCTCGGGACGTGGCGCGGCCGGCTCCGGTGTAAAGCCTCCCAGGGGCGGTTCGCTGCGGCGTTCGGCCAGCGGAGGAGCAGGCCGGCGCAGTTCCTCGGCGAAGGAGGGGCGCGCGGGCCGCGGCGGCGGCTCGGGCATTTGCGGCTCGGGATGATCGAGCAGTTCGGGGCGCGGCGCTTCGTCGGCCCAGCCGCCGGCGTCGGGCATGGGCGCGAGGCGCGGCGGCTCGGCGTTGGGACGCTGCGGGAGCTGGTCGCGGCTGGGCGCGGCACGAACGATATTGGGCTCGACCACGATGTCGGTGGGCCCGCCGATCATCAGGAGATGCTCGACATTGTCGCGCCGGACCAGCACCAGCCGGCGCCTTCCGTCGACCGCGGCGGCGTCGATCACGGCGAGGCGGGGCATCCTGCCGCGCTGGGTGTTGGCACCCAGCCGGCTGCTGCCGAATCGGCGAACCAGCCACGCAGCGACGCCGATCAACGCCAGAACGACGATGAACGCGACGATGAAGGTGATAGGGCTGCCTTGCATACTTGTCCCCGACAAATGGCGCTTTTCTCGTGCCCGTGGTCAGATTGGCCAACCACCGGCATACGATGCCCCAAACTGCGATTTCTTAACGTTCCACGGCAGGTTTTGCCGTCCCCAACCCTTAATAACCCATGAATCGCCCGATCCAAAACGACTTCTTGCCCTGTGCACGCGCCGCCAAACGGTTGGGTTAATGTCGCTTTTCGAGGCGTAGAATCACGGGGTTGCAAAATCGTGTCTCGCTCGGGGACAGGCGTCGAGAGCGTCCTTAACCAGCTGTTAACCATACAGCCGGCAAATTCTGCCTAGCTTCGGACCTTGGAGGTCCGGAAAGGGCGGAAGGAGCCGCGACGATGTCCATCAACGATCTCCCGGTGCTGTCGGCGCTTCGCACCAAGATGCAGTGGCACCAGGAGCGCCAGCGCGTCCTGTCCGAGAACGTCTCCAATTCCGACACGCCCAAATTCCGGCCGCGCGACCTGGTCGAGCCGAAGTTCGACAGGACCGGCGCCGTCACGGGGTCCATGGGCCCCCTGGCCCTGACCCGTACCAGCGCCTCGCACATGACGCCATCGGGCGCGGTTTCCGCATTCGACCAGAACAGGGACGCGGGCTTTGAGACCCGCCCCGCGGGCAACGCCGTCAATCTCGAGGAGGAGATGATGAAGGCCGCCAGCAACCAGATGGACTACGCGGCGGCGACCTCGCTCTATTCGAAGAGCCTGCGCCTGCTCAAGACCGCGATCGGCAAGGGCTAGGCGTGATCCGGGGACCAGGAGAGCCAGAGGCGCATCATGGCGAATGACAGCAGCGACTTTGCCCGCTCGATGGCGATCGCCACCTCCGGCCTGCGCGCGCAGGCCGGGCGCATGCGGGTGATCTCGGAAAACATCGCGAATGCCGACTCGACGGCGCAAACCGCCGGCGGCGACCCCTATCGGCGCAAGGTTCCGACCTTCTCCTCCGCGCTCGACCGCACGCTCGAGGCGCAGGTCGTCACTCTCGGCAGGATCAAGCCCGACCAGTCCAGCTTCCGCGTCAAATACGAGCCAAGCAATCCGGCTGCGGATGCGAGCGGCAACGTCAAATATCCCAACGTGAATTCGGTGGTCGAGATGACCGACATGCGCGACGCGCAGCGGTCCTACGAGGCCAATCTCAACATCATCAGTGCGACGCGCCGGATGATCCAGCGCACGCTCGACATCCTCAAGAGCTGAACAGGACATTTGAGACATGGCATCACCCACAATCGCCGCGAACGCCTATGCCAGCCTGGCCCGCGTGCTCGAGAACAGCGGCGCCGGCAAGGGCAGCGAGCCGGCCGGGCAATCCTTTGCTTCGCTGCTGAAGGACGCCGTCGGCAGCGTCATGGAGTCCGGCCGCAAATCCGATGCGCAGACGGTGGCGATGGCCGCCGGCAAGGCCAACGTGATGGACGTGGTGACGGCGGTTGCAGACACCGACGTCGCGGTATCCACGCTGGTCTCGGTGCGCGACCGCGTGATCGCGGCATATGAAGACATCATGAAGATGCCGATCTGATGCGCAGTCATTCCGGGGCGGTGCGAAGCACCGAACCCGGAATCTCGAGATTCCGGGTTCTCGCTTCGCGAGCCCCGGAATGACGACAAACAATTTTAGAGTGAGAATTGCCAAATGACCGGACCCGAGACTCTCGACGTCGCGCGCGATGCGATCTGGACCATTGTGATCGTGTCCTCGCCGCTGATGGTGGTCGGCCTCGTGGTCGGCGTCATCGTGTCGCTGTTCCAGGCGCTGACGCAGATCCAGGAGCAGACGCTGATCTACGTGCCGAAGATCCTGGCCATCTTCGCCACGATGCTGCTGGCGCTGCCGTTCATGGCCGACGCGCTCCACGCCCACATGTTGCGGATCTCGTCGCGAATCATCGGCGGCTGAGGCACAATGCGTCGTGCGGTGGATTTGACGTTCGCCCAGGGGGCTCCGCAGTCGCGTTGGCGAATGTCAAATCCAATAGC
Organism: Bradyrhizobium sp. CCBAU 53415; assembly: GCF_028128735.1. NCBI lineage: Bacteria > Pseudomonadati > Pseudomonadota > Alphaproteobacteria > Hyphomicrobiales > Nitrobacteraceae > Bradyrhizobium > Bradyrhizobium sp. CCBAU 53415. The sequence goes on from NZ_LBJF01000001.1 coordinate 1,064,430, forward strand.
CGCACGACTATTGATATTTGCGAATGCCTCTTTGGCTCCAACATTCGCAAAAGTGCCTGCCGCGATGGCATGCGAATGTTGGAGCCGAGGCATTCGGCCATGCGCATCGACGTCTCGCTGCTGCCGGCGCTCGCCGCCTCCTTCATGCTCGCCTTCGCCCGGGTCGGCGCGATGGTGATGCTGCTGCCAGGTCTGGGCGAGACCAACATTCCGACGCGGATAAAGCTGTCGATCGCGCTGTTGCTCACGCTGATCATCCTGCCCCTGCATCGCAACGCCTACCACGTCGACATGGGCTCGCTGGCGCCGCTGCTGGTCCTGATGCTGCATGAGATCGTGATCGGTATCGTGCTGGGCGCGACCGCGCGCGTGACGTTGTCGGCGCTCCAGGTTGCGGGATCCGTGATCGCCCAGCAGATGGGGCTTGGCTTCGTCACCTCGGTCGATCCGACGCAGGGACAGCAGGGCGTGCTGGTCGGCAACTTCCTGACCATGCTGGGGGTGACGCTGCTGTTTGCCACCGACAGCCATCATCTGGTGATCGCGGCGCTGAACGACAGCTACGCGATCTTCTCGCCGGGCGAGACCGTATCGAGCGGCGATGTCGCCTCGCTGGCAACGCGCGCCTTCGCAGCCGCGTTCCGCCTGGGCTTGCAGCTCTCCGGGCCGTTCCTGGTGTTCGGCCTCGTCTTCAACATCGGGTTGGGGGTGCTGGCGCGGCTGATGCCGCAGATGCAGGTCTATTTCGTCGGCGTGCCGCTCTCGATCTTCGTGGGCTTCCTGGTGCTCGCGGTGGTGCTCACGGCGATGATGGGCACGTATCTGGATTATTTCATCGGTGTCATGCACCAGATGATGCCGCTCAGGGCACGATAGATCGATGTCGGAAGACAAGGACCCAGAGAGTCAAACAGAAGACCCGACGCAAAAGCGCCTTGACGATGCGCTCGAACGCGGCGACGTCGCCAAGAGCCAGGAGATCAACACCTGGTTCATGATGGCGGGCGGCACGCTCGTGGTGTCGACCTTCTCGGGGTCGGTCGGCAGCGGGCTGCTGGCGCCGATGCGCAACCTGCTCGCCAATTCCTGGATGATCAAGACCGACGGCAAGGCTCTGCTCGCGCTGATGCAGCAGATCGAATTCGCCGTGCTCGCGGCGATCGGCGTGCCCCTCCTGATGCTGATGCTGGCCGCGATTGCCGGCAACATGCTGCAGCACCGCCTGGTCTGGTCGACCGAATCCCTGACACCCAAGCTCAGCAAAATATCGCCCGGCGCCGGATTCAAGCGCATCTTCGGCAAGCAGGCGGCAGCCAATTTTCTCAAAGGCATCGGCAAGCTGGTGGTGCTCGGCGTGGTCATGACCATGATCCTGTGGCCGGAGCGGCATCGCATGGAGGCGATGGTCCGGCTCGATCCGGCCGCCATGCTCGGTGCCAGCACCAGCATGACCATTCATCTGCTCGGCGCGGTGGTCGCAGCGCTCGCGATCGTCGCCATCGGCGATTATTTCTTCCAGTACCGAAGCTGGTTCCAGCGGCAGAAAATGTCGCTTCAGGAGATCAAGGAAGAATTCAAGCAGTCCGAAGGTGACCCGCACATCAAGGGCAAGATCAGGCAGTTGCGGCAGCAGCGCGCCAAGAAGCGCATGATGGCGGCGGTTCCCAAGGCCTCGGTGATTATCACCAACCCGACCCACTACTCGGTGGCGCTGTCCTATGAGCGTGGCATGTCGGCGCCGATCTGCGTCGCCAAGGGCGTCGACAACCTCGCCTTCAAGATCCGGGAGATCGCGCGCGAGCACGACATCCCGATCGTGGAGAACGTGCCGCTGGCCCGCGCGCTCTACGCCACGGTCGACATCGACCAGGAAATCCCGACCGAACACTACCATGCGGTCGCCGAGGTGATCGGCTACGTCATGCGGCTGAAGCGCGGATTCAGCGCCGGGCGGGGATAAAACACCCCGAAAAGTACCGGAAATGGCCGTAATCTGGGAATCAGCGTACGTTTCGCCCCTGCTGCCCTTGCACCTTTGGGTCCGATTCAGGCAGGGAGGACCCTACGCGCCCTGTAGCGCGTTGATTCTCTGCCGACAGGCTGCGCCAGCTTGAGATGACCGCCGAGACCGACCACGACCTCACACGCGAACCCGTTCCGGCGCACGAACCGTCGCCGCGCTCGGGCAGCATTGCGCTGGTGCTGCTGGTGGCCGCCGGCCTCGTCGCGGTGGCCGTCGGGCTGATGACGCTCGGGCGGGCGCAGGCGCAGCCCTATATCCTCGGCATCCTCGCCGTGCTGGCGATGGTCGGCCTGTTCAACCTGTTCGCCTTCGCCGCCGGCATCATCCGCTTCGCCGACCGCAGTCTCGATGATCCGGTCGTGGGCCGGATCGCCGATCATGGATTCGACGGGCTGGCCGTGACCGATCCGCGCGGCCACGTGGTCTATTCCAACGCGGCCTACCTGACGCTGACCGGCGCCAGCGGTCCGCAGGACGTGCGTCCGGTCGAGCGCGTCTTCATCGGCAATCCCGACGTCTCCGAAGCGGTGTTCCGGCTGCTCAAGGCCGCCCGCGAAGGCAAGCGGCAGCAGGAAGAGGTGCGGATCTCCGGCCATGACGGCAGTCAGGGCCGCTGGTTGCGCATGCGGGTGCGCCCGCTCGGCACCGGAAAGCGCGACGCGAAATACGCGGTGTGGTCGATCGCCGACATCACCCGCGACCGCGAGCGCCAGGAGGACGTGTTCCAGGAGCTCCAGCACGCGATCGAATATCTCGATCACGCGCCGTGCGGCTTCTTCTCGGTCAATCCGGCCGGAGAGCTCGCCTACGTCAATGCGACGCTGGCAAACTGGCTCGACTACGACCTCGCCGAGATCGGCTCGGGCGGATTGAAGCTGACCGACATCGTGTCCGGCGACGGCGCCTCGCTGCTGACCTCGATCGTGGCGGTGCCGGGCGAGGTGAAGACGGAGGTCTTCGACATCGACCTGCGCATGCGCACCGGCAAGACCATGCCGGTGCGGCTCTATCACAAGCTCGCCTTCGGCGCCGACGGTGCGCCGGGGCCGTCGCGCACGCTGGTGATCAGCCGCGCCCGCGACGAGCGCAGCGACCCCGACCGCGCCGCCGAAGTACGCTTCATGCGCTTCTTCGACCACACGCCGATGGCGATCGCGACGGTCGATCGCGCCGGCAATGTCGTGCGCGCCAATGCGCGCTATGCCAAGCTCGGACAGGCGCTCGGGCTCGACAGCGCCAGCAAGTCGATCTTCCGCGCGGTCAATTCGCGCGACCGGCACCTTTTGATCGCCGCCATCAACCAGGCCGCCGAAGGCAAGGCCGATATCGCGCCGGTCGAGGTGGCGCTGGAAGGGGCCAAGGAGCGCTGGGGCCAGTTCTTCGTCACGCCGGTCGATGCGGCCGAGAACGAGGCGGAAGCCGCCATCGTGCACATGCTCGAGACCACCGAGCGGCGCGCGCTGGAGAACCAGATCAACCAGTCCCAGAAGATGGAGACGGTCGGCCAGCTCGCCGGCGGCATCGCCCACGACTTCAACAACGTGCTGTCCGCCATCATGATGGCGAACGACTTCCTGCTGAACGCGCACAAGCCGACCGACCCGTCGTTCCAGGACATCATGCAGATCAAGCAGAACGCGACGCGGGCCGCGACCCTGGTGCGGCAGCTGCTGGCGTTCTCGCGGCGGCAGACGCTGCGGCCGCAGGTGCTCGATCTCGGCGACGCCCTGAGCGATCTCACCATGCTGCTGCGCCGGCTGATCGGCGAGAAGGTCAAGCTCGACCTCGTCCACGGCCGCGATCTCTGGCCGGTGAAGGTCGACGTCTCCCAGTTCGAGCAGGTGATCGTCAACCTCGCCGTGAACGCGCGCGACGCCATGCCCGACGGCGGCAAGCTGATCATCCGTACCGCCAACGTCAGCACCGAGGACGCAGGCAGGCTCGCCTACAAGGGCATGCCGGCTGCGGATTATGTCCGGATCGAGGTCGCCGACACCGGCACCGGCATTCCTCCCGACATCCGCGACAAGATCTTCGAGCCGTTCTTCTCGACGAAGGAAGTGGGCAAGGGTACCGGCCTCGGGCTCTCCACCGTCTACGGCATCGTCAAGCAGACCGGCGGCTTCATCTACGTGGACTCCGAGCCGGGGCAGGGCACCTCGTTCCACATCTTCCTGCCGCGTCACCATGCCGAGGAGGAAGTGCAGGTCGAGCAGTCCGCAGCGGCGGTCAGCGCTGCGAAGGAAGCCGCGCCTGCGGGCGCCGAGGCCAAGCCGCGCACCGATCTCACCGGGCAGGGCACCATCCTGCTGGTCGAAGACGAAGAGGGCCTGCGCGCGCTCAACGCCCGCGGCCTGCGCTCGCGCGGCTACACCGTGGTCGAGGCCGAGAACGGCGTCGAGGCCATGGACGTGCTGGAGGAGCAGGGCGGCGCGATCGATCTCGTCGTCTCCGACGTCGTGATGCCGGAGATGGACGGCCCGACGCTGCTGAAGGCGATGCGCGACAAGAACCCCGACATCAAGTTCATCTTCGTCTCCGGCTATGCCGAGGACGCCTTCGAGAAGAGCCTGCCTGAAGGCCAGCAGTTCGACTTCCTGCCAAAGCCGTTCACGCTGAGCCAGCTGGTGGCGGCGGTGAAGGAGACGATGGCGAAGCAGGGGTGAGAGCGGGAGGCGGCACGCCGTTCCTTGCGCCCAATCGCTTCCACACTCCGTTCGCAATGACGAGGAAAAAGCGGAATTTTCATCCTGATGCCGTCGGTAACAGGCGACCACGGTTCCAGGGTGCACCGGCCAAGCCCCCGTCAAATATGGGGTTTCGTCACATCCCCGCGACTGAGGGCCGCAGCCGCGGGTTCCGAAACCGGCTTCACTTTTCGGGAAGTCTGCCCATCTTAAGCGCATGTCCCCATGCCGGGGATTTGGGAAACGCACATGACTTTCTCGCTACGCTCCCGCAATCTCTTCAAGACGATCGCCGTCGTGCTGGCGCTTGCGCTGCCGACCGCGCTGGCGATCTCATCCGCCGATGCGCGCGTCGGAGGCGGCTTCTCGTCGGGTTCGCGCGGTTCGCGCACCTATTCGGCGCCGCCCTCGACCACGACCGCGCCGGGCTCGGCCTCGCAGTTCAACCGCACCTACACCCAGCCGGGCGCAGGCATGAATTCGGCCGCAACCGCGCCCGCGCGCGGTGGCCTGTTCGGTCGCGGCGGCGGCTTCCTGGGCGGCCTTGCGGCCGGCTTCCTCGGCGCCGGACTGCTCGGCATGCTGTTCGGCGGCGGCCTGTTCGGCGGCCTCGGCGGCCTGTCCTCGATCCTCGGTCTGATCATCCAGATCGCGCTCATGGTCCTCGTGGTGCGGCTGGCGATGTCCTGGTGGCAGCGCCGTCATGCCCCGCGCGCGGCCTACGCCAATGCTGATGCCGGCGCAGGCCCTGGACCGCAAGCGAACTATCGCAGCGGCCTCGCTGGTGGTCTCGGTGGCTTCGGCTTCGGCGCCAACAACGCGCCGCTCGAGATCAAGCCGGGCGACTATGAGGCATTCGAGCGTCTGCTCGGCGAGATCCAGACGGCCTGGTCGAACGAGGATGTGGCCAAGCTGCACACGCTCGCGACGCCGGAAATGGTCTCCTATTTCGAGCAGGACCTCGCCCAGAACCGCGCGCGCAACGTCGTCAACAAGGTAACCAACGTCAAGCTGCTGCAGGGCGACCTCGCGGAAGCCTGGCGCGAAGGCGAGACCGAATACGCCACGGTGGCGCTGCGCTTCGCGCTCACCGACAAGACGGTCGACCGCAACAGCGGCGCAATTGTTGCCGGCAGCGAGCAGCCGGGCGAAGCCACGGAGGTCTGGACGTTCGCCCGACGCCCGGGCAGCGGCTGGGAATTGTCGGCGATCCAGCAGACCAACTGATCGCAAGCGATTTGGCAGGAAGGGGCGTCGTGCTCGAGCACGGCGCCCTTTTTTGTTGGGGTAGGAGCGGCGGGCGCTGCAACGCTGACGGAACTTGCGGCGGGTGCTACATTGATTTGCCTCGCGCCACTCTTACGGACCCACCCATGAAATACGAGCTCTACTACTGGCCCGAGATCCAGGGCCGCGGTGAATATGTGCGGCTGGCGCTGGAGGAGGCGGGGGCGCCCTATGTCGACGTCGCGCGCGGTCCGCGCGGCACCAGCGCAATGATGAAGATGATGGACGCGCGCAAGGGCACGCCGCCTTTTGCGCCGCCGTTCCTGAAAGCGGGCAAGCTCGTCATCGGCCAGACCGCCAACATCCTGCTCTATCTCGGCGCCCGCCATGGGCTTGCGCCGAAGACGGACGCCGGCAGGCTCTGGGTGCACCAGCTGCAGCTCACCATCACCGATCTCGTCGTCGAGATCCACGACACCCATCATCCGCTCGGGCCCTCGCTCTATTACGAGGACCAGAAGCCGCCGGCGAAGAAGCGCACGGCCGACTTCTGGAGCGAGCGCGTGCCGAAATATCTCGGCTATTTCGAGCAGCTTCTCGCCGAGAGCGGCGGCACCCATGTCGCCGGTCGCCGCCTGACTTACGTCGACCTCTCGCTGTTCCAGATCGTCGACGGGCTGCGCTATGCCTTCCCCAAGCGCATGAAAGCGTTCGAAGCGGATGTGCCGGGCCTTGTCGGCCTGCACGACCGCATCGCGGCACGGCCGAATATCAAGGCCTATCTCGAAAGCGAGCGCCGTATTCCCTTCAACGAGCAGGGCATCTTCCGCCGCTATCGCGAGCTGGATGGTTAGCCGGTCCGGCGGGACAGCGATCGGCGCTCACCAGACGCCGGGTACAAGGCGATAGGGCACCCGCACCATGTAGTCGGTGTAGCCCGGCAGGCCCTCGCGCAACGTGCGCTCCTCGATAGGGATGCGGACCGCGAACAACGCGATGAAGAGCGGCATCATCGCAAGTCCCCACCACGATCCCAGCAGCAAAGGCACGCCGGTGAAGAACAGCACCAGGCCGCTGTACATGGGATGGCGGACATAGGCGTAGGGACCGGTCGAGATCACGTGCTGCGCGCGCTCGGTTTGCAGCTTCACCACGGGCGCGGCGAACGAGTTCTCGCGGAAGACCCACATGGTGAACAGTGTCGAGACCAGGAGCAATCCGAGGCCGAGCGCCTGCAACGCAATCGGCATGTCCGAGGATTGAAACCGGCGGTCGAGCCCCATCACGGCCAGCCAGGCCAGCATCGCGACGACGAAAACGGTCATGAACATCTTGTCGGCGGCGGGCTGATCCTTCTGCAGGACCGGGCGCAGACGTTCGGCGAGCAGCGCCGGATCGATCCGGTAGAGCCACCAGCCGCAGAGCGGGCCAAGTAGCGCGGAGGTGGCGAGGAACGTCCACGCCGACGGCCAGTGCAGTGTCCCGGCGCACGCGAACAGCAGCGCGCCCATTGCGGCGACGAAGACCGTGTTCTGCAGCAGCAGGCGTGCGATCATACGCGGGTCCCAGATGAAGGGCGCGCGATGCTGCCGCGGCTATCCGGCAAAGATGCGGCCGGACGCGCGAAAAGCCCGATCGACCGGATCGGGCGCTTCAGCTTTGGCAAGCCTGATCAGGCGAGCTGGTCGATCCGCGTGCCCTGACCTGGCGGCAGCGGCGCGGGCGGCGGCGGCTTGTAGGTCGGGTCGTTGTCCTGGGTCATGGTCCGATCGTCCTGCTGCTTGGTCGTGTCGTAGCTCGGCACCACGATCGCGATCGGCGGCGGCGCAACGGTGGAAACCTTCATCCGCAAATCCTCACACATGGAAACAATTGAGCCTGCCTTGCGAGGAGCGAAGTTTCCCTCAAGGCAATCGCTAAAATGCGAGGGAATTGGCGGAATGAGGCAGGCGTCTTCGCTATGTGAGGAGACAACGAAGACTTTCCTCGTCATTGCGAGGAGCGGAGCGACGAAGCGATCCAGCCTGTCTCCGCGGAAAGATTCTGGATTGCTTCCGCCTTCGCCGAAGGCTTCGGCGGACAAGTCGCTGCGCTCGCAATGACGGAGAATGTGGTGAGCGGCACCGCGACGCATACGCCGCGAGCGCGCGGACAGGGTGAGTGCCCCGCCTACTCGTCCTTGCCGCGCGTGATGGCGATGGATGCCTCCGTCCTGGTGCGGGTGCATTCCATGTTGAGGCGGCGGTAGCGCATGCTGATCTTGTCGCCGCGCAACAGGCCCATCCGCTTCAGGCAGCGTGTCGCGCCCGTCGTCGTGTCGTCCTTCGTCACGGTGAAGACGATCGCGGCCATCGAACCGACCAGCGCGTAGAACTCCGGCTTGGGTTTGCGATCACCCTTGGCATAGAGCTCGATGGAATATTTGTCGCCGCGGCAACCCACGGACAGCTCCTTGGCCGCCGGATGCGTCATGTATACGACGTTGGCGGCCCGGAAATTCACCTTGAGGCGGTCGACCTGGTTTGCCAATTCCTTGGCGCTGTCGTCACAGCGATCGGCGCGAGCGGGCGAGGTGAAGGTCACAAGTCCGGTGATGGCAGCGGCGACCAGGATCGCGCCGCGGACGTTCAGTTTCAATGTCATGATGAAAAGCCCCTTGGGGCGCGCATTCAAGCCTCGGTGGACGCGAAGCGCAAGGGCGGGCAAAGGCATTTCCACGAGCTGTGCCAATGCCTTCCCGAGCCCGGCCTGCCTCTCCCATGCGCACCGCTCCCTTTCTTTTCGGGCCAAAATGCGCTTAGAACCCTTCTATGCCTAAGGGCCCGCGAGCCCCCAGAACCCCGAGATCCGCCCCATGAACGCTCCCACCGCCTTTCCCGACCAGTCCAAGCCCGTTCCGCCCTACAAGCACACCCCGCTGTTCCCGCTGGGCAAGGACGAGACGCCCTACAAGAAGATTTCGTCCGAGGGTGTCAGGGTCGAGAAGGTCCTCGGCAAGGACATGCTGGTGGTCTCGCGCGAGGCGCTGCGGGCGCTGTCGGAGGCGGCCTTTGGCGACATCAACCACTATCTGCGGCCCGGCCATTTGCAGCAGCTCCGCGCGATCCTGGAGGACGGTGAGGCGAGCCCGAACGACAAGTTCGTTGCGCTGGACTTCCTGAAGAACGCCAACATCGCGGCCGGCGGCGTGCTGCCGATGTGCCAGGACACCGGCACCGCGATCATCATGGGCAAGAAGGGCTGCAACGTCATCACCGACGGTGACGACGAGGCGGCGCTGTCGGAAGGCGCGCGCGACGCTTACCTGCGCCGCAATCTGCGCTACTCGCAGGTGGCTCCGCTCTCGATGTACGAGGAGAAGAACACCGCCAACAACATGCCGGCGCAGTGCGAGATCTACGCCGAGGGCCAAGGGGACTTAGCAACCGCCTACAAGTTCATGTTCATGGCCAAGGGCGGCGGCTCCGCCAACAAGAGCTTTCTGTTCCAGGCGACGCCCTCGGTGCTGACCAAGGATCGGCTGCTTGCCTTCCTGAAGGAGAAGATCCTCACCCTCGGCACCGCGGCGTGCCCGCCCTATCACCTCGCCATCGTGATCGGCGGCACTTCGGCCGAGCTCTGCATGAAGACGGTGAAGCTCGCCTCCGCGCGCTATCTCGACGCGCTGCCGACCCACGGCTCGCCCGACGGCAATGCCTTCCGCGACGTCGAGATGGAGAAGGAAATCCACAAGATGACGCAAAGCCTGGGGGTGGGCGCGCAGTTCGGCGGAAAATATTTCTGCCACGACGTGCGCGTGATCCGCATGCCGCGCCACGGCGCATCGCTCCCCATCGGGCTTGGCGTGTCCTGCTCGGCCGACCGCCAGGTGCTCGGCAAGATCACCAGGGACGGCGTCTATCTCGAGGAGCTCGAGCACAACCCGGCGCAGTACCTGCCGCAGGTCGAGCAGTCGCTCGGCGGCGAGGTCGTCAAGATCGACCTCAACCAGCCGATGAAGGACATCCTGGCGACGTTCTCGAAGCACCCGATCAAGACGCGGGTGTCGATGACCGGCACCATGATCGTCGCGCGCGATTCCGCCCATGCCAAGCTACGCGAGCGGCTGGAGAGGGGCGAGCCGCTGCCGGATTACTTCAAGAACCATCCGGTCTATTATGCCGGTCCTGCCAAGACGCCCGAAGGCTACGCCTCCGGCGCGTTCGGCCCGACCACCGCGGGCCGCATGGATTCCTTCGTGGACCAGTTCCAGGCCGCCGGCGGCTCGATGGTGATGGTGGCCAAGGGCAACCGTGCGCCCGCCGTGCGCGAGGCCTGCAAGAAGTACGGCGGTTTCTATCTCGGCTCGATCGGCGGCGCCGCCGCGAACCTCGCCGAGCACTGCATCAAGAAGGTCGAGGTGCTCGAATATCCCGAACTCGGCATGGAAGCGATCTGGCGCATCGAGGTGGTCGACTTCCCGGCGTTCATCATCATCGACGACAAGGGCAACGACTTCTTCAAGGAGTTGAACCTGGGCTAGAGCAGCCAACGGGCGTCACGCGGCGAGCGGCGGCGGAGCGAGGAGACGGCGATGGCGACGCCCTACAAGATCGAGATTTCCGACGACCGGCTCGCGACCATCGCGCGCAAGGTCGCCGCCTACGACTGGAGCGAGCTTCCCGACGCGGGAGGTTGGCGATCGGGCGTCGGGGTCGCCGACCTCCAGCGGCTCGTCACCTATTGGCGGGATGTCTACGACTGGCGTGCCGTCGAGCGGCGCCTCAATCGGCTTCCGAATTTCATGACGGATGTCGACGGCGAGCACCTGCATTTCGTGCATTTGAAGGGCGACGGCTCGAAGCCGCCGCTTCTACTCCTGCACGGCTGGCCAGGCTCGTATCTCGAGTTCGAGCCGCTGCTGGAGCCGCTGGTGGCGGACGGTCACGACGTCGTCGTCCCGTCGCTGCCCGGCTTCGCTTTCTCGAAGCCGATTACCGGCCTCGTCGGGCCGCGGCGGGCCGCGGCGCTGATGAACGGGCTGATGGGCGAGCTTTACGGTGCCGAGCGCTTCATCGTCCAGGGCGGGGATTGGGGTAACGCCATCGCCGCGTGGATGGCGCACGACCGGCCCGACGCGCTGCTCGGCATCCACCTCAACATGGTCAACCTACACGCGGAGGATGCCGCACCGACGAGCGACGCGGAAAAGGCATTCGTCGCCAAACGGGACGAACTCTTGGAGCTGGAGAGCGGCTACAGTCACCAGCAGGGGACGCGCCCGCAAACGCTCGGCGCGGCGATGGCCGACAGCCCCGTCGGCGCGGCCGGCTGGATGCTCGAGAAGATCGGCAAGTGGGCCGATCTCCCGGTGGCGCCCGATGGCCGCCCGGACATCTGGAGCAAGTTCTGCGAAGAAGAGTTGCTCACCAACATCATGCTCTACGTCGCGCCGTCCTCGGTCGTCACTGCGACCTGGATCTATCAGGGCAGGCGCCTCGAAAAGTCGAACAAGTTTCCCGCTGGAACGCGCATCAAGGTGCCGACCGGCGTCGCCGCCTTCCCCGACCCCGTATTCATCCCGCCGCCGCGCACCTTTGCACAGAAGACCTACGACATCGTGCACTGGAGCGACATGCCGTCGGGCGGCCACTTCGCCGCTTGGGAGGAGCCGGACCTGATGCTGAGCGACCTGCGGGCGTTCGTCGCCCTGGTCCTCGGCAAAAGCTCGTGACGTCGGCAATCTTGGCGACCGCGGAATTGGCGCCGCGGCCCTGCCGCGGGCGTGGCGGAACTAGACTCTAGTCTAATCGGGTCCAGCGTGGTCCGCCGGTCTCGCGCCGGCGGACGCGCGGCGCGCGTTCAGCGCTGGATCTTGAACGACATGGCGCCGCCATTTTCGACGCCGTCAAACATGACGAGGACGCGAATGCTGTCGGCGTCTTCCTCGAGGGGAAGCAGAATTTCCGCTTTGGCGCCGTCCTTGACCTTGCTCAGGTCCAGCCTCGCCAGGGGCTTTGCGGTCTCGCTGCTGCCGTCCCACAGCCAGACGGTATAGGGAACGTCTTCCTCGCGTGTCGGGCCTGCGAGTATCAAGAGCCCGTCGCGGACCGCAGCGAGGTCCCGGATCCCGGTATCCTTGCCGAGTTCGAGCGATTTGGTCCTGGGCTTGAGATCGTCGTCCTTGGTGAAGAGCGCATCCGCCTTGACGCTGACCACGAAGGCATGACGCTTCAGCGACGGGCTTCGCAACCCGAAGTACATGCGACCGTTCCTGACCGCAATTCCTTCGATGTTGATGCCGCCATCGGCAAGCGGCTCGTTGAAGTAAGCCTCGACGTCGTCGTCCTTCTTGAGCACTTTGCGCAACCGTGAACTCGCCTCGACGCCATCGACGCGCTCGGCATCAGGTTTGGTCCTGGGAACGCCGGTTTGCGGATCGACGGCGATCCGAAATACGGCGTAGCTCGACAGGTTTTTCTTGTCATTGTGACGGCTTCGACCATGCGAGCCGGTCACGTAGAAGAAGCCTTCGTCATAGGCGACGCCCTCGGCATCGGGGTCCTTGTCTTCGTCCGAAAGCAGAATGAGATCCTTTGGAAGGAGGACGTTGCCTTCGATCGAGAAGAACTGCGCATACTTCTTCTCGTCATTGGCAATCAGGCACGACGTGAATTTGGGCGTGGTCGGCACGCATGCCGCGCCGCTCAGATTCATGCGCGGCTGGTCCTTGAGCTTTTCGTTCTTCTCGTTGTCTTTGAAGATCGAGGCGGGCTTCCAGGTCGTTGCGTCAGGAGCAACCTTCGGCGGCAAATGTTCGCCGCGCCCGGCCGGCATTGTTGCTCCCAGCAGAATGCAGACGAACGCAGCCGTCAGTGATCGGTGAGTTGCACGCGCGATGCTATCGGACATTCTTGCCTCCCGGGTGTCACCCCCAGATACAATCCTGAATTGCATAAGAGGCAAGGGAGAGAATGTCGCGGAGCGCTGGCTCCCGTCAGCTGCAATTCGTGACCTGGTTGGAGCAGAGCGCGCGCCACCAGCCGCGCACGCCGTCGTGGCTCTCGACCAGACCCCAATGGCCGCTGCAGGCGAGAAGCCGCTTCGGCCCGCCATCGCCGTCGATCGGACCGCCGAGCTCGCGCTGGGCCGGCACCCATTTGGCGTCGACGAAGGGGGCCTGGAACAGTCCGCCCGCGCGCGTGGCGCCATTGGCGTAGTTCGCGCCGACCTTGCTCGAAGCGACCCAGCCGCGCCCGGCATAGGGTTTTGGCGCGCTACGCGGATATTTCTTGTCGTCCTCGTAGTCCTTGCCCGGCGGCTTGGCGCCTTCGATCAAAAACCAGCCGTCCTTGAAGCCGATGATGCGGAATTCGGTGAGCCAGCCGCCGTCGGGCGTGTTCTCGGCGCCGCCGAGCTTGAGCCGATAGGGCGGTGGCAGCGTCCCGAGCACGCCGGCCTTCACCGAGGGCTCGGCGCGCACATTCAGGCCGTTCGGATCCTTGTCGATGGACCAAGCGCCGAGATCGCAGGGCTCGGTGCCTTCGGGCAGGGTGGCGCGCTTGGCGGCGAGTTCGGCGTGCAGCTTTGCGAAATCGGTGTCGTCGTTGTCGGGATCCGGCTCGGCGCGCGGCTTCAACTCGGCCGATATCGCGCGTGCCGCATCCGCCGTCAGCGTGACCACGAGGGCCTGACGCGCAGCAAAGACGCTTCCCGGCGTCTTCGGATCGTTCGAGGTCGTCGGATAGACGGCGAGATAGCCGGTCGAACCATCGGTTCGATAGGCGGTGCCGGCGACATAGCCCGCCGGCACCAGGGCGAGCGCGCTCGCGCGCCACGCCGGCTCGGTGTCGTCGGCGCGCGCGGCCTGTGACGCGACACACAGGATCGTCGCCGCGATGAGACGGAGCGCACGCATCGGTGCAGCGCGCGCTTACGCCCGCGCGCCCGTGAACGGGAAGCTGCCCATCGGGCCGATGCCCATCTCGCCGCTGATGCTGTCGCCGGAGACGGTGCCGGTGAATTCGAGCGTGAGCGGCATTGGTTTGTCGATCGAGACTTTCCAGGAGACGTTGTCGCCAGAGACAGTGCCGTCGAAAATCTCGGCGGTATTGCCTTCCGCGCCCTGCATGCCCGTGAGCGTGCCGCCCGCAGCCTTCAGGCTCAGCGTCGCCTGGCGCTCGCCCATCGGCGTGGTCATCGTCAGATTCCAGTTGCCGTCCACAGCCATTCCCGTCTCCCGAATAAATTCCGGCAGCCCGCGACGATCCGCGGCCTGTCCTCAGCGAGCCTATAGCCCAACTCGCAGCTCCTGCCTAACGCTGCATTCGGGGCATAGAAGCATGATCCCGAAAAGTGCGTAGGTTTTCGGAAAAGATCGTGCTCAGACAACGACCTAAAGCGCGATCACATCGCGCTTTAGGCGCGGGCGGCGGCGCGCCGGCGGCTGGTGACGATGAGCCGCAGGACCACATACTGCACGGCGAAGGCCAGGATCTTGGCGCCACCGGCAACCACTGTGATGTAGAAGGCCCACAGCTTCAGATCGCCTGTGGAGGCGACCACGATCATGCCCGCGCCGATCACGAACATCAGCACCGCCCAGGCATAGCCCGCGGCCGTCACATATTCCGGAACGGTCTCGGCGACGATCGGCGGCATGTAGCGCAGCATCCAGCCGCGCTTGAGCATGATGAGGCCGATCGCGAAATGCGCGATGGAAGGTTTTGCCAGCATGAAGCGCGGATCGTTGGTCAGCAGCGTGACGGCGCCCAGCACGACGACGAGCGCGAGGCTCGCATAGGTCATGTAGTTGAGCTCTCGTCCCTTGACGCGGGCATAGATCACCTGCGCGATCGCGCCGGCAATTGCCACCGACGTCGCCAGCACGACGTTGTCTGTGATGAGGTAGACGGCCAGGAAGACGATGGCCGAGAGGAAATCGGAGGCAAGGCGGGCGAATACGTCCTTCATCGTCGATCCTGTTCAGCGGGCGTTGGGCAGTGCGCGGGCCGGCGTACCGTACTTGATCTGGCGATACTCGGGATACCATCTTGTGAAGTAGATTGCGCTGTTGCGGGCAGCGAAGGCGACCGCAAGGCTCGACCAGAGCGGCAGCCCGGGAACGTAGAGCAGTACGAGATTGGCGGCCGCCATCAACAACGCGGCTGCAGTCCACGCGGCGGTGATGACGTAGTTGGCATGGAGAAAGCCGGGCATCGCCGCGGTCTCGGCCGGGACCGCTTCCAGCGCATATTGCAGCGTGAAGGGACGGCGGACCAGCATCGAGCCGAGCGAGATGACGAAGATGCCGATGTCGACCGACAGCTTGACGCCGAGCGTGCCGAGCTGCGGATCGAGCAGCGCGAGGTAGAGCCCAATAGCGGCGAACACGACCGCCGAGCCCGCGGCCAGGGTCTTCACCGAGCGGCCGCACGCGACATCGATCGCGATGGTGGCGAGGCAGATCGCGGAGGCCGCGAACACGCTTGAAGTGGCCGACGTCACCAGCATCAGACAAGTGTAAGCGCCGTAGGGCGCGAGGATCAGGAAAATCGCCATGGGCCGCCCCGGTAAGGTCGATCTTTACGGTGTAAAGATCAGTAGTTCAGAAGGAGCACTGGGTCAAGCAAAATCTTTACAGTGTCAAAATAACGAAAGCGGCATGTAGGAGTTCAATAGTGGCAATGGCTTGGTCGGACACCTCATCGACCAATTCTGCCCAGGGTAGGCGCGACAGGATGGGAAGCGCGCAGGCGATCGCGAGACCGAGAGCGAGCAGGATGCCGCCGTTGAAGACGACCTCGCCGCTCCGTCGCAGCCGGATCATCTGGACGGCAGCCGCGACGCAGATCAGGGCGAGGACGGCGAGAAAGTCTGCGGCGAGCGAGGGCATCTGCATGGGGCCTCTCTGGTGACACATCGGTGCTGCGGCCTCGGGCGCGAAGGAGGCGCCCGGAATGACGGGCGCTACACCGCACCCACCCAATTGCCGTGAAAGCCGTCGGGTACGCGATGGCCGAGCTGCACCAGCGCGACGGGACCCGCCTCGACATCGGTGGCGTTGAACACCGCGAGATCGCTGCGGTTCTCCCGCGCGCGCCAGACCACCGCGAGCAGCCAGCCATCGCCTTCGGCCGCATCCTTCGACCGCTCGACGAACACCGGTTCGGAGATGGTGTCGCCGGCCGGCAGCAGATAATGGCCGAGCCGCGTTCCATTGCCATCGACATGGACGATGCCCGACAGCGCGCCGAACATCGGCAGCTTCGGATTGGCGCAGGCGTACCAGCCGTGACGGCTCTTCAGCCCGGCGCGGCGATCGTCGATGCGCGGGAATTCGCCGGTGAGATCGTCGAGATAGGTCTGCTGGAAGCGGTCGGTGTTCCCCGAAAGATCGAAGGTCCAGCGGCAATGGCGGGCGCGCGACTTCTCCGGATCGGTCGGCCGTCCATCGGGATGCGGAAACAGCGGCGCTTCCTCGAACTGCATGACGTCCGCGATGATGCGGTTCTCGTGTTCCCACGCATTCATGATGTGGAAGACGTAGCAGGCTTCACCGCGGAACCAGACGATGTCCTTCGCGGTACCGCTGCGCTTCATCACGCCGACATAGGCGCCCTTGTCCGGCTCCCAGGCATAGGGCGGCCGTCCGCTCATCGCGCGCTCCATTCTGCCGGTGATGGGCAGGATCGGAAACAGCACGTGGTTCGCGGTGACGATGAAGTCGTGCACCATGCTGGCATAGGGCGCTTCGAACCGCTCGAAGCGCGTCGCCTTGCCGGATGCATCGATCGAGCCGTAGGAGAGGGCAGGGGTCAACGGACCTGCGGCGTTGTAGCCGAAGAACACCATCTCGCCGGTGACGGGATCGATTTTCGGATGCGCGGTGAAGCTGCCGGCGACGCGGCCCTGATAATTGTGATAGCCGCGCGTCGTCAGTGTGCCCGGCTCGATCTCGGTCGGCAGGTGCGCCTCTTCCAGCGCGAGCAGCTTGCCGGCATGGAAGATGATGTTGGTGTTGGCGACGCCGCCGTCGGTGAGATCTTTCGGCGCATCCGGCAGTTTGCGGCCGAAGCCGCCGAACAGGGCGCGGCCGGCATCGTGCTCGGCGAGCCATTTCGGTGTACGGACCCAGCGGTTGCGATAGCTGGCGCGGCCGTTCTCGAGATGAAACGCGTGCAGCATGCCGTCGCCGACGAACCAGTGCGCGCCGGGCGACGAGAACTGCGGATTGGGACCATTGCGATAGAGCGTGCCGTTCAGCTCGCGCGGCAACTCGCCGATGATCGTCAGGAACGGAGCGTCCGCTTCGAACGGGATTGGCGCGATATTGTTGCGGCGCTCGGCGATGGCGTCGTGCTGCACGGCGTTTTCCTCTCCCAATCTTTACATCGTAAAGATCAGATAGCGCCGATTGCCATTTTGGTCAAGCGAAATCTTTACACTGTAAATATTGCGTCATATAGCTTGTAAATGGCCAAGATCGACACCAAGACCGACACCAAGAGCGAAACGGCGCGAAGCTCGCGCACTCCCAGAAGAGCCACGTCGACCGCGGCATCGCGCACCTCGCGCCGTGCGGGAAGCGCGAAGACCGAGACGCGGTACCATCACGGCGCCCTGCGCGAGGCGTTGCTCCAGGCCGCCGAACGCGTGCTCGAGCGCGACGGGCTGGCCGGCCTGACCTTGCGGGCGGTGGCGCGCGAGGCCGGCGTCTCCCATGCGGCGCCCACCCACCATTTCGGGGATCTCACCGGCCTGCTCAGCGAGCTTGCGGCCGTGGGCTTTTGCCAGTTCAACGCGGCAACGGCCGCGTCCTGCGAAGTTGCCGCCACGCCGCTCGAAGCCGCGCTGGCGCGACCGAAAGCCTATGTCGCCTATGCGCAGGCCCATCCCGGCATGTACAGCATCATGTTCCGCACCGAGCGCCTCGACTATTCCAGGCCGTCGTTGCACGAGGCCGCCGAAGCCTCCTTTGCCGGGCTTGCCAATGCGGTCGGCATGATGCGGCAGGAACAGATCCGTGGCGACGCGCTGACGCTGAGCCAGGGCGCCGCGATCGCACGTGCCTGGTCCATGGTGCACGGCTTCACCACGCTGCTGCTCGACGGACGGCTCGAGGACATTTTGGGGCGTCTGCCCGAGGGAACGACGGCGGAGCGGCTGCTCGAGGCGATGCTGACGGCGCCGGTGACCACCAAACTCCCCGCATAGCGATCGTTTCAGCGCTCCCGAGGGCTAGCGTATGGTAGCAAGCTCGACGGCGCGGCCGCGCGTGCCGATGATCTTCACCTCGTCCTTGCCGCACACGAAACCGCGGGCGACATCATCGGCGGCCTTGCGCGCCAGCTCATTGGCGGTGGAGTTGGCGGTCGCGTCGACATAAGCGAC
Source organism: Bradyrhizobium sp. CCBAU 53415 (assembly GCF_028128735.1). Lineage (NCBI taxonomy): Bacteria > Pseudomonadati > Pseudomonadota > Alphaproteobacteria > Hyphomicrobiales > Nitrobacteraceae > Bradyrhizobium > Bradyrhizobium sp. CCBAU 53415. The sequence goes on from NZ_LBJF01000001.1 coordinate 1,082,739, forward strand.
GTGGCAGACCGGACCCGGTGGTAGCCGGGTCACGACCAGCATGGCCTTGGTGCTCGGGCGTCCCCGCTTGTCGGGATCGGCGCTGTCGGCGATGTGCCAGCGCTGGATGATCGCAAACGGCTTGGCGCCCACGGTGCGCCATTCGATCGTGGTCTCCGACGAATTGAACGGGGCGAACCAGACCCTGGCCGCCGGTTCCTCGGCCGCAGCCCTGCGATTGCGGCCGACCGAGACGACTTCGCGAAGATCGTCCTCCGCGACCAGCACGACGAGCCCGTCCTTGCCTGGGCACGCCCGCGTGGTGCTGCCGTCGAGCTCGCTGGGCTTGCCGATCTGGCGGCAATGCTTCGGCGCGGTGGAGCTGTAGCTGCTGCCCACCGATTGGGCGCCGGCGCTGTTCAGGCCGATGCAGGCCATCGAGACGGCAAGGCCCATGCTGGCGATGTGGTTCATCATGAGGCTTCGATGATCTTGGAACTTCCTTCCATCAGACGTCTTCATTGTGGGCAAGGTTCAAACGGGGGTGGGATGGACCTGACAGCGGTGCGGAATCGTTCTAGAAGAGCGGCTTCGTCTGAGGCATCGGGCCTCGTTCGCGTTCTCATTTCTCTCGATCATGCCAGCCATCGCTTCCAGCAAATCCTATCGCGTCGGCCGTTCCAAGACCGGGCTCGGCCTCTTCGCCACCAAGCCGATCAAGAAGGGCACAAGGATCATCCGCTATTTCGGGCCGATCCTGGATTCGCGGATTCCCGAGCAGGACGAGATCGAGAACAAGTACCTGTTCGAGCTCAACGGCCGCTGGACCATCGACGGCTCGGTGCGCAAGAACCTCGCCCGCTACATCAATCATTCCTGCCGCCCCAACGCGGAGTCCGACGTTCGCCCGCGCGAGCGCAAGGTCTTCATCCGCGCCATCAAAAACATCGAGCCGGGCGAGGAGATCAACTACGATTACGGCACCGACTATTTCAAAGCATACCTGAAGCCGATCGGCTGCAAATGCGACTCCTGCGAGAAGAAGCGCAAGAAGCTGCGCGCCGAAGCGCGGGGGGAAGCCGCCAAGGCAAAGGCGCGCAAAGCCAGGAGGGTTGTCGCAAAGGGCTCGAAGACCAAGGCCGCCAAAAAGAAGAAGCTCAACGGCCACGCCGTTGCCAAGGTTGGCGGCCGCGCACGGGCGTAGCTCGCACTCGCGCCTGGCTCCGCTGTCATGCCCTGGCTCGGCCGGGGCATCCAGTGCGCCGTAGCTTCTCGATTATGACACTCACGTCTCTGGAATGTCAGGTCGCCCAAGGTCCAGTTCGCAATTGCGCATAGGCCGGGCGATGACAGTCAGATGGGTTGAGCCCTTTGCGAACCCATCACTTTCCTTGGTTCCGCTCACCGAACTCACTGCCGTTCTCCAACTGATGGCCCGGCCCATCAGCCGGATCGTTGCCGAGCTTCGCATGCCCGAGGAATAACGACGATGGCCAATCGCGCCCCCCTTGAGGCGGATGGCGAAATCAGCGCCGCCACTTGATGGTTGCTACGGCGTGACCCATCCCGCACCTGATCACATGACCTGAGCGAAGTTCAGTCAATTCCGAGCAGCGCCGCCAAGCGCTCGCGGACTTCGGTCAGCAGCATGTCGGTTGCCCGTCCGGCATACGCGATGGGCCGCTTTTCCCACGAGATGCTTCTGGGCTGGTCTGCCAGGACGACGCCACGAATGTTCGGATCGTCCGGCAGTGCGGCTTCGAATGGATAGCCGCGCACGCGGCTTGTGATCGGGCAGATCACGCAAAGGCCTGCTGCAGCGTTGTAATTGTGCTGCGACACCACGATGGCTGGTCGTCGGCCGCTTTGCTCGTGGCCCACCGTAGGGTCCAAATCAATCCAGATCAGATCGCCGGCCTCCGGGCAATAATCACCAGATTTCTTTGCCAACCGCCCGCCCCCAATCGGTCTCGTCATGGCGGTTGTCCGGCGTTATCCCGGCAACGAGCTCGTCGAGCGCATAGCGGCGTTTCCGCCGTTTCGGCAGCGCAATCTCGATCACCAGCTTCCCGTCGGCCACTGTCATCTCCGCCGCACGGCCGTCGCGCGCTCCGATTTCATCTGCGAACGCTTTGGGCACCCGCAGCGCCAGGCTATTGCCCCACTTCTGGAATGCCACCTTCATTCCGGGCCTCCGACATCCAATGATACAATGTAGATACAATCTTGAAGCCGGTCAATGGAGGTCCGCGCGCGATCTCTCGCGGCTGATCGGCAAAGGCATGAAGCAGGTGTTTTGGCTCGCGACGGAGGACCGCGACCGAACCGCCGAATATCTCATCGAGGTCTGGTACATTCTCGGTTTCAAGGCACCGACTGGACAATTCGTATCCGGCTCGGGCTTTCCCAGAGCCGACGGCTACAGCGAACCGCTGCCTCCGGGCTGGATCGCGCCAGATCGGCCACGCCCGATCGGGTCGTAGCACGGGGTGGAGCGAAGCAAGTGGGAGCAAGCGAAAATGCTCGAGCAGGACTACGACACGATCGTCATCGGCGGTGGCTCCGCCGGCGCGACCCTGGCGGCGCGGCTCAGCGAAGACCCGTCGCATCGCGTGCTGCTGGTCGAAGCGGGGCAGGATCTGCGCACGGCGACCACGCCGGAGCATATCCGCATCCCGAACCCGATGCGTGCCATTGGCGATGACGACTTCCGCTGGCCGAAGCTGCTCGCGCGGCGCACCGAACGGCAGCAGCCGCTGCTGCTCTGGCGCGGCCGTGCCATGGGCGGCAGCTCGACCATCAACGGCCAGATCGCGATCCGCGCCGTTCCCGACGATCTCGACCGTTGGGCAGACGCGGGCTGCACCGGCTGGTCATGGGACGAGATGCTGCCGTTCTTCTGCAAGCTCGAGACCGACAAGAATTTCCCCGAGGCCGCCTATCACGGCGACCGAGGTCCGATCCCGGTGTATCGCGCGCCGATTCCGGATTGGGGCAATGTCGACCGGGCGTTGCGATCCTCGGCGCTTGCGCTCGGCTATGGCTGGTGCGAGGACCACAACGCGCCCGATGGCACCGGCGTCTCGCCCTACGCGATCAACAGCGAAGCGGGACTGCGCATCTCCACCAATGACGGCTATCTGGAGCCGGCGCGCGGCCGCGCCAATCTCCACATCGTCGGCAACGCGCTGGTCGACACCGTCGTCTTCGAGGGCAACCGGCTGCATGCCAGCGGCGTCCGGGTCCGCGTCAACGGCCAGTCCTACACGCCCCGCGCCGCGCGCGAGGTGATCCTCTGCGCCGGCGCCATCCATTCGCCGGCGATCCTGCAACGCTCCGGCATCGGCCCCGCCGCGCTGCTGGAGCGGCTCGGCATTCCGGTCCGCGCCGACCTGCCGGTCGGCGAAAACCTGCTCGACCACCCGATCGTCAACGCGCTGCTGCATCTGCGCGACGACCGCCATGTCTCGACGCTGATGCACCGGCACACCAATTGCTGCCTGCGTTATTCCTCCGGCCTTGCGGGCGCCGGTGACAACGACATGATCATGATCGCAGGCAATCTCGCCCGCACGCCGCAGGCGCTGGCCGTGGTCTCGCTGGGACGCATCGCCGTCTCCGTCTATCAGGCGTTCAGCCAGGGCCACGTCCGCATCACCACGACCGACCCCGAGGTCGACCCTGCGGTCGAGGAACGCATGCTGTCCGACCCGCGCGATCTCGCGCGGATGCGCGACGGCGTCCGCCGCCTGCGCGAGATCTGCCTGCAGCCGGCGGTGACCGAGATCGCCTCCCGCGTCGACTACGGCAACAGCGGCCGCTCGATGGACGCGCCGTTCAGCGATGCCGAGCTGGATGACTGGCTGTTCGCCGAGTGCAGCGATGCCCAGCACGCCAGCGGCACCTGCCGCATGGGCGCAGCCTCCGATCCGCGCTCCGTCGTCGATCCCGACTGCCGGGTGATCGGCTGCACGGGCCTGCGGGTGATCGACGCCTCGATCATGCCGGAAGTGCCGCGTGCCAACACCCATCTCACAACTGTCGCCATCGCCGAGCGCATGGCCGAGCGGTTGAAGACGTCGTAGGACGGATGGAGCGAAGCGATACCCATCACCGGTCGTTCGGCAAAGCCGATAGGTTTCGCAAGAGCTCAACCCATCCTACCGGCTCTGGCGAGGCGTCGGGCAAAACACCCAAAACCCGTCAATCCCTCCCGTCAAAAATATATCACTTTTCCGAATTTCGGATTTGTGGCATATGTGCGCCCATCCCGGCCCTGCCAGAGGGGCGCTTCGCGATCGTCACGAGATGCGGGCTGGGGTGCGGTGGACGCGGCAGCGCCGGCGCGATTTGCGTGGGGCAGGGACGGGCGACCGTTGAGTTCCGGCACAACGTGCATACGACACGGCGCGGTCACAGCGGTTTGGTCGACGGTCCGGGGTGCGCACACCGAGCGCCGGGCGCTGAGGCCAGGCCGTCCGCGGACGGAGAAGTCGTGTGGTCCCGACGCCCGGGGTTCTGGCGTCAAGGCTTGCGGTGATGTGGCGACCGACCGGCGCGCGCATCAGTCATCCGCAAGGCGACGGGGGCAATAGTGCAACGCTCCCCGAGGAGAGCACGAAGGACACCGTTAAAACCATCCGCGCAGGGAAGGCCGGGCGACCGGCATCACCTGTGGTCCAACCCGTGTGCATTCCTTGTACACGGACTCGGGTGCCGCCGGCGCCCGGCCTTCCCTGCGCCCTTTGGCAATTGAAGGGTGCGATCGATCGGGCAAAGCTCGGGCGAAATGCGCCGCGAGAACGCGAGGCTATGTCTGCAATGACGATTGTGGAAACGGGTGTGCGACAAACTACGGTCTCGTGCCCCGGACGCAGCGCAGCGCGACTTCAGCGGTGCGCTGCTGAGCCGGGGCATATATCCGCGAGCGATCCGTGTGGCATGGGTCCCGGCTCTGCGCAGCAGCGCAGGAGCGCTGCGGCGCGTCCTGGACACGGGAGTGTCACGCCGCCACCACGCTCCCGCTCTTCCGCAATCCCACATATTGCAGCTCGGCGAACACGCCGGTGGCGATCGCCTGCGCGACGACCATGAGCTCGCCGGCGATATTCGGCGACGCCGCGCCGGAGAGCAGCAGTGCGATGCTGCCGACGGTCCAGGCCGCATTGCCGACCACGACCAGCAGCACGAGGGGCTTCGGCACTGTCACGCGTGAGGCTAGCCAGCCGACCAGCGCGGTGTAGGCGATCAGGAACAGGCCGGTCTCGCGCAGCAGTGCTTCGGGCAGGTTGAACAGTGCCGCGAACGCGCTCGCGCAGAAAGTGAAGCCGAGGGCGGCGATGCCGCTGAAGATCGCGTCAGCGAGCAGGGCGCGGCGCAGGAAGGTGGATGCGTCGATCATCTTGGGTCTCCATGGTTGGGGTGGGCTCGGGGTGAAAGTCAGCGCAATCCGCGCCACCAGGCGCGAACGAGGCGGGCGAGGCGGAACGGGCAGAGGCTCCTGCCGACGCCGTGCTCGAAGGCGATGACCTGTGCGACCACGTAATCGCCGGTCGAATGCACCAGCGGCTCCGGCATGTTGAGGCTGCGCGCCAGCATGCGGGTCGCGAGCGTCATGGCCCAGGGAAGAAGGTGGTCGGCGACGGTCCGGTACAGCAGCAGCGCGATCATGGTCATCTCCTGTTGCAACCGAAGATGCGCCGGCCCGCGGGCCAATTCGATTACCTCGCTGGTAATGGAAGGGCCGAAATCCGCATGATAGGTTTCTGGTCATGAACCCACATGCTTCCACGGCACGTACCGAACGCAGCCAGCCGGTCCATATCGGCGACCATTTGCGCGAATGGCGGCAGCGTCGCCGCATGAGCCAGCTCGATCTCGCTGGCGAAGCCGAGATCTCGGCGCGGCACCTGAGCTTCGTCGAGACCGGCCGCGCCGCGCCGTCGCGCGACATGGTGCTCAGGCTCGCCGAGCGTCTCGACGTGCCCTTGCGCGAACGCAACGTGCTGCTGGTGGCCGCCGGCTACGCGCCGGCATTCCAGCAGCGCACGCTGGAGGATCCTGCCTTGAAGTCAGCCCGCCAGGCGATCGACCTCGTGCTCAGGGCGCATGAGCCCAATCCCGCGCTCGCGGTGGACCGGCACTGGAACCTGGTCTCCGCCAATCGCATGGTGGCACCGCTGCTCGACGGCATCCCGCAGCATCTGCTCGGACAGCCCTTCAACGTGCTGCGGCTCGCGTTCCACCCGGAGGCGCTGGCCCCGCGCACGGTCAATCTCGCGGAATGGTGTGGGCACCTCCTGGAGCGGCTGCACCGGCAATGCGAGGCGACGGCCGATCCGGAACTGATCAAGCTCTACAACGACCTGAAGAGCTATCCCATTCCCGCCCGCGCGGCCCCGCTGTCGAGCGACACTGTCGCGATCCCCTTCAAGCTGCGGCATGGCGGGGAGATCCTCAGCTTCTTCTCCACCACGATGGTGTTCGGCACGCCCGTCGACATCACCCTGTCCGAACTGGCTCTGGAGACCTTCTTTCCCGCCGACGAGCGCACGGCCGAACGGCTGAAGCAGATGGAAGCAGCCATGACCTAGCGCTCTTGCCTCGGGGCGGGTTCGGCTTATCTTTGGGCGAACCCGTGACCTGCCCGAAGGAGGCGCCTGACATGAGCACGCTGAAACCGCTCCAGATCGATGTCGTCTCCGACGTGGTGTGTCCCTGGTGCTATATCGGCAAGCACCGGATCGAGAGCGCGCTGGCGCTCGTGCCCGACGTTCCCGTCAAGCTCAATTTCCGCCCGTTCTTCCTCAATCCCTGGGTACCGCGCGAGGGCATCAGCCGCGAGGCCTATCTCACCCAGAAGTTCGGCTCGGTGGAGGCGTACAAGGGCGTTGCCGGGCGCGTCGTTGCGGCGGCAAGCGAGGAGGGCCTCGTCTACAAGCCCGAGCTGGTGGCGCGGCAGCCCAACACGACCGACTGCCACCGCCTGATCCTGTGGGCGGAGGCGATCGGCAAGGCTCCTGAAATGAAGCAGCGCCTGATGGAGCTGTATTTCCGCGACGGCGGCGATCTCACCGACGTGAACGTGCTGGTGCAGGCGGCCGCCGACATCGGCCTCGACGCCGACGACGTGCGCAAGCGCCTCGCCACCGACGAGGATGTGGCGCGCGTCTCGGCGGATGCGCAGGAAGCCGCCGAGAAGGGCATCTCCGGCGTGCCGACCTATGTCTTCGCGCAGAAATACGCCGTCTCCGGCGCGCAGGATCCGAACCTGCTCGCCCGCGCCATCCGCCAGGTCTCGGCGGAGATCAACGCGCAGGCGGCGGAGTAGCTGTTCTATTTACGAAGCAGGCGAACTGCGCGGCGCGCCGCTGCATACGCGATGCCGTGCGCCGCGAGCGCGCCGTGAACCAGCGCCACGACCGGATCGTGCCGGCGCAGCGGGACCAGCACATCGCCGATCGCGAAGCGTCCGCGCCAGATCGGGTTGATCATGGGGTGATCGGCGCTCGCCGTCGAGTCCGCGCTGGCGATGGTGGGATCGGCGCAGAGGTGGCGGGTGAGATCGAGGGTGAGCTGCACGCCCGGCGAATACCTCGCAAAGCGCTCGTCGATGCCGAGCTTGAAGAAGAAGGCGCGGTCCTGGTGGTGCAGCACGATGCCGGCGGCCACCGCTGTCGTGCCGGCGCGCAGCGTGATGATCTCGCATTGCGCGGTCTCTGCCAGCGCCGGTACGGCGCGGCGGATGAAGGCCGCATCGCCCGCATGCTGGACCAGCGCGGTGCCGCGCTTGCCCTTCCAGCCGCTGGCCTCGAGCTGCAGGAATGTCTCGAGCGCGGGCCCGATCTCATCCGGCCTGCGCGCAACCTCGAACCTGACCGGGCCGTGCTCTTCGAGACGATGGCGCTGGCGGCGCAGCTCCTTGAGCTTCCTGGCGCCGAGCGCCTCGCGCAGCAGCGTTTCGGCATCCTGCGTCGCATCGAGGCTGGCGCGCTTGTAGGAGGACAGCACGCGCGGCTTCAATCCGTCGCGGCTCAGGGCCTGCACGAGCGCATTCATCGCAGCACCGTCGAGCGCGACGTCGTTCAGCACGAGCGCATGCGCGCCGGCTTGCCGGGCTTGCTGCAACAGCCGCGCCGCCACCTCGATCGGAGCGTCGCAGTCGATCAACGGACTGCACAGCGTGCCGTAGGGATGCGCGCTCACCAGCGCGGGCAGGGGAATCTTCAGGGCTTGCCACAGCGAGATCACGGGCATCAGCCCGATCAGCCGGGTCGACGTGCCGTCGAATACGGGCAGTGCAGAGGCGCTCGTGCGGCCGCGTGCGCTGGCGCTGACGGCGAGCTCCCAGGCGGGCAGGTAATAGCCGTTCGGCTCGATCGCCCGCTGCGCGAGGGCGCGCCATTGGCCAGGGTCGATGGTCGTGAGCGGGACGCGCGCGGCCACGGCATCCTTTGCGGATGCCGGAGGAAGCGCTGCCTGCTGCGCGATGTCGACCACGTCCCTCGTCCCCGTTCACGCGGGCCGAGCCCGAGTTGTGCGGTCATGCTAGCGCAAAGGATGGAAAATACCGTTGGGACGCCGTCTCAATTCCAGCGGTAGCGTTAACCGCGCATTGACCACAGCCGTCCCGGCTCGGAATGCAGCACCGAAAACCCGATGCCCAAGAACGTGCTGTAGGCAAGCACCATCGCCAGCGAATACGCGGCGGGGAGTATGCCGAGTCCCAGGTCGGAGGCGAACGGTCCTCTCCCGAGGATGGGAAAGTAGAGCAATCCCATGGCGATCCAGCCCATGATGCCGAACAGGAATCCCTTCGTGACGGCGTTGTGCCCGGGCAGGAGATGGTAGGTGGAGCGGAACAGGATGCCGAGCACGAGAGTGCCGTTCACGAACGACATCGCCCATGGCACAGTGGGGTGGACCGGGCCGCCACCCAGCCAGTGGCTAAGGCCGAGCTGAAGATCGTGGTACGGCTGGAACGTTGGAAGCCAGCCCATCCACCGCTTGAGGAACATCACGCTCGAGTGCGCGGCGTTGCCGCACAAGCCGGCCGCCAGCGATTTCCAGAGGTGATGGACCACCGCCTGCTGCATGGTTCCCTGGCTGCCTCCCTCATTGCTCCGACGGCACGAAATGGTCGCGGGCGGTCGCGGTCTGGCCGCTGGCGATCTCGGTCGCTTCGATCTCGATGTCGGTGGCTGCCTTCGGCATCTGCGCGGGCGCGACCTGCACCGACATCCGGATCTCCCGGGTCTGGTCCTGCCCGACCTCGACGATCAGTCGGCCGTCGGGCTTGCGCTCGACGCCGGCGACGCGCACGCTCGCGCCCGGCAGATCCTTGACCTCGATTGCGAACGATCTCGCGGCGCCCTTGTTCAGCAGGCGCACCGTGTAGTCGTTGCGCACCCCGCCATCGGCCAGTTGGACGAACAATGGATTGCGCTCGTGCAGAACGTTGATGCTCATCGTGCTGCGGGTCGCGAGCGTGTAGACCATGATGCTGCCGACGATCGCGATCGCCGCCGCGTAGATCACGGTGCGCGGGCGGATGATGCGATAGAGCGGCGGCTTGCCCTCGCGGCGGCGCTGCATGTTGATGTCGGTGTCGTAGCCGATCAGGCCCTTGGGCCGGCCGATCTCGCCCATGACGTTGTCGCAGGCGTCGATGCACAGACCGCACTGGATGCAGCCGAGCTGAATGCCATGGCGGATGTCGACGCCGGTCGGGCAGACATTGATGCACTGGCGGCAGTCGACGCAGTCGCCGGCGATATCACCATGAGCGCGGGCGGCGTCCGCCTTTTTCACCGACATGCGCGGCTCGCCGCGGTCGCGGCGATAGGTGACGTTGAGCGCCCATTCGTCGGTCAGAGCCGCCTGGATGCGCGGCCAGGGGCACATGTAGATGCACATCTGCTCGCGGGCGTGCCCGGCAAAGACATAGGTCGTGGCGGTGAGGATGCCGATCCAGAGATAGGCGATGAACGGGGCCTGGAAGGTGGCGAGCTGCTTCACCAGCGTCGGCGCGTCGTCGAAATAGAGCACCCAGGCGCCGCCGGTCCACCAGGCAATCATGATCCAGAGGAAGTGCTTCAGCGCGACTTTTCGGATGTGATCGAACGTCCAGTAGCGCTTGTCGCCCTGCATGCGTTCGCGCCGGTCGCCTTCGACCCAGCGTTCGACGGCGTAGAACAGGTCGGTCCACACCGTCTGCGGGCACAGATAGCCGCACCACAGCCGTCCCGCGACCGCGTTCATCAGGAACAGAATCATGGCGGCGAGGATGAGCAGGCCTGTGAAATAATAGACCTCCTGCGGCCATAGCTCGATGAAGAAGAAGTAGAAGCGCCGATGCGGCAGGTCGATCAGCACGGCCTGGTCGGGCAGGCCGGGGCCGCGATTCCAGCGAACGAACGGCAAGAGATAATAGATCCCGAGCGTGACGCAGAGGATCGCCCATTTGATGCGGCGGAACGGCCCGTGGACCGACTGCGGATAGACCTTCCTGCGCTTCTCGTAGAGAGGCCCCTCGATGAAGGTGTCGTCGGTCATGGCAAGTTCCCCCGCATCACAGGCTACATTGCGCGTTCAGGAGAACGCGCAGCCGCTGCTCAGGCCAAGCTTCCTGAACACGATCGCCGCCGGGCAGAAGCCCGTGAACGAGGCCTGCAACATGTTCAGTCCGGCAAAGGCCGTCAGCAGGTACCAGTACGCATTCACATAGGTGCCCAGTGCGAGACCGAGCAGGACGACGAATCCCGCAAAGGCGAGAACGGCTTTATCGACATTCATGGCAGGCTCCTTTTTTCTGGCGACGTTACGAACGGGTCAGGCCGGCTTCGGTCCAGGCGACGATGCTGCGGGCATCCATCGCGCCGGAATGGCGGGCGATCTCGCGGCCGCCGCGCATCAACAGCAGGGTCGGGATGCCGCTGATGTTGAGGCGCGACGACAGCGCGGGTGCGTTGTCCGAGTTGAGCTTCAACAGCCGGACGTTCGGCTCCAGCTGCTGCGCGGCGCGCTCGAACATCGGTGCCATGGCGCGGCACGGGCCGCACCATGGTGCCCAGACGTCGACCAGCACGGGAATGTCGCTGTTGGCGACATGGCGGCCAAAGGCTGCTTCGTCCACCTCGATCGGATGACCGGTGAACATCGGCTGGTGGCAGGCGCCGCAGCGCGCAGCTTCCGCCGCGCGCTCGGCGGGCAGGCGGTTGATGCGGCCGCAACGTCCGCAGACGATCTGGCGCGTCGTGCTCATGTGCCTGTTCGGACCTCCTTGATCTTGGCGATATTCAGCCGGTCGAGCAGGAAGCGTTCATAGAACGGCTCGCTCTCGCCGCGCCGCATCTTGCGCAGGAAGTACTTCTCGAAGGCGACCTTGGCGAAGTGCACCCATTCGCCCTTGGAGGACCAATTGACGTTGCGCGGCGGAATCTGCGGCTGCGCCAGGAAGGCGACCCCGGAGTCGCCGAAATCGGCGAGACAGATCGCGTTCCAGGTCGGCTGCGTCGTCGGTGCCTTGCCGCGGAGCAGGGCGCCGATGTTGATCGCGGTTGCCGTCACCATGGATTCGATCATGAAGCCGGTCTTGGGGACGCCGACCGGCACCGGTGTCGCGCCGACCGGTGCGATCGCGACGCAGACACCGACCGCAAACACGTTGGGAAAGGCGGGGTTCTGCTGATGCTTGTCGACGACGACGAAGCCGCGCGGGTTGGTCAATTTCTCGATGCCCCGTACCGCATCGACGCCGCGAAAGGCCGGCAACATCATCGAATAGGCGAATGGCAGCTCATGAGCCTTGCGGGACGTGCCGTCGTCGGAAAACTCCTCCACCGTCATCATGCCGGGGGCGACGTTGTCGACGCGGGCGTTGGTGATCCACTTGATGTGCTTCTCGCGCATCTCGCTTTCCAGAAGCCCCTTGGTGTCTCCGACGCCGTCGAGACCGAGATGGCCGATATAGGGCTCGGAGGTGACGAACGTCATCGGGACCCGGTCGCGCAGCTTCCGGCGGCGCAGCTCCGTTTCCAGGATGAAGAGGAATTCATAGGCCGGTCCGAAACAGGAAGCGCCCTGCACCGCGCCGATGACGACCGGACCCGGGTTCGCCGCGAGCTTCTCGAAGGCTTCACGGGCATGCGCGGCGTGATCGACGTGGCAGATCGACTGGGTATGGCCCTGTGGCCCGAGACCCGGAATCTCGTCGAACGCCAGTTCGGGACCGGTGGCGACGACCAGGTAGTCGTAGTCGATCGACGTGCCGTCGCCGAGCTCGACGCGGTTCTCGGTCGGGTGGACGCGCTTTGCGCCCTGCGTCAGCAGTCGCACGCCCTTGCGTTTCATGATGTCCGCCAGATCGATCTCGATCTCTTCGCGCTTGCGCCAGCCGACTGCGACCCAGGGATTGGATGGGACGAAGTGATAGACGGCGCCTTGCGAGACGACGCTGAGGCGATCCTCCTTTCTCAACTGCGGCAGCAATTCATAGGCCATCAGCGTTCCGCTCAGACCAGCTCCGATTACGACAACTTCCGCCATGGGTACCTCCGTTGGACCAAGCCGCTCCGCCGGTTCAGCCCCGGCTGTCGTGCGGCGCTTGACTATATATTCGTATTTGCGTATATACGCAAGTATGAATATGAATGCTGAGATCATGGAGCGGGCGGCGGATCAGGCGAGCGAGCTGCTGAAGGCGCTCGCCAACCGGCACCGTCTGCTGATTATCTGCCAGTTGATCGATGGCGAGCAGTCGGTCGGCGAGTTGGCCGAGTTCCTGAACCTCCGGGATTCCACGGTCTCCCAACATCTTGCGCTCCTTCGCAAGGATGGACTGGTGTCTGCCCGGCGCGAGGCGCAGACGATCTTCTATTCGATCGCGAGCGAGCCGGCGCGCGAGGTTCTGAAGACGCTCTACCAGGCGTTCTGCGCGCCGAGGTCCGCAAGGACGAGATGAAACCTAGGAAAGCTCGGGTGAGGGCGCCTTGAGCAGGATCAACACGCTCCATTCCGATGCAGATGAAATGCGCTGCGCGGCGGCGTGGTGATGCTTCGATCATGACACGGAAGAGTTCCATGCGATGTACGATGAGACATTTGGGCCTGCTCGCCGCCTTTGCGGCGATCGGCTTGGCTGGAGCACCGGCGAGGGCAGCCGAAACACTCGTGGTCGTCAGGCAATCGATCGCCGATGAAAAGGCGGTCTTCGCCACGGTCGAAAGCATCAGCGTGGTGCCGGCGCGCGGGCGGATCGGCGGTACGGTGGTTCAGCTCAAGGTCAGGGAAGGGGATCGCGTTGCCGCCGGCCAGGCGATCGCGACCATCGGCGACGAAAAGCTCGTGCTGCAGATGAAATCGCTCGACGCGCAGATCGAGGCGCTGCAGGCGCAGGCGAACCAGGCGCAGCTCGACTTCACCCGGACCGAAGGGCTGGTCGAACGCGGTATCCTGCCCCGGATCAAGCTCGACGAGCAGCGCACCGCGCTGAACGTCGCCGAGAACGGCCTGCGTGCCAAGACTGCCGAACGTGCGGTGATCGCCGAGCAGCTCAACCAGGGCCAGGTGCTCGCGCCGGCGGATGGTCGCGTGCTGAAGCGGTTGATCACGATAGGGTCCGTCGTGCTCGCGGGCGATCCGATCGTCACCGTCGCCCAGCAGAATTTCAAGCTGCGGCTTCGCGTGCCGGAGCGGCATGCGCGCTTCCTCAAGGCGGGAGACAGGATTCGCGTCGACGGCGCGGAGTTCGTCGGAGAAGCCGCCAAGTCGGGCGTCATCGACCTCGTCTATCCCCAGATCGAGGAGGGGCGCGTCATTGCGGATGCGACCGTCGAGGGTCTCGGCGAATATTTCGTCGGCGACCGCCTGCGGGTCTGGATCTCCGGCGGCATGCGATCGGCCTACGTCATCCCCTCGAGCTATGTGACCACCAGGTTCGGTATCGACTACGTTCGGCTGCAGAAGGACAGCGGAGCGATGGACGTGCCGGTGCAGCGTGGCCGCGAATTGCCGACGCCGGCGCTTCCCGATGGGCTCGAGATCCTGTCCGGCGTTTCAGCCGGCGACCAGTTGGTGCGGCCGTGAATCTCGGGCTCTCAGGACGGTTGACAAAGTCGACCATCGCATCGCCGCTGACGCCGCTGTTCCTGCTCGCGGCGCTCGTCGTGGGGCTGATGGCCGTCGTGGTGATCCCGCGCGAGGAGGAGCCGCAGATCAGCGTTCCCATGGTGGACATCCGCGTCAATGCCGACGGCCTGCGCGGGCCGGACGCGGTGGAGCTGGTGAGCAAGCCGCTGGAGTCGATCGTCAAGGGCATCGACGGGGTCGAGCACGTCTACAGCCAGACCGAGGACGACCGCGTGATGGTCACCGCGCGCTTCCTGGTCGGCACCAAGTTCGAGGATGCCATCCTGCGGGTGCACGAGAAGATCCGCGCCAATCTCGACCGCATTCCCGTCGGCATCCCCGAGCCGCTGATCGTCGGCCGGGGCATCAATGACGTCGCGGTCACCGTATTGACGCTGTCGCCGAAGCCGGAAGCTGCCAGCCGCTGGACCGACAAGGACCTCTACGAGCTTGCCGACAAGCTGCGCGCGGAGCTGATGAAGGTCGAAGATGTCGGCCTGACCTACATCGCCGGCGGCGCGGCGCAGCAGATCCGGGTCGAGCCCGATCCGGAGAAACTGTCGCTGTTCGGCATCACGCTGCAGCAGCTCGTGGCCAAGGTGAAGGATGCCAACCGCTCGTTCCTGGCGGGGCAGGTCCATGATGCCGGCATCGTGCGGAGCGTTGCGGCGGGGCAGACGCTGTCCGGCATTCCCGATATCGGACTATTGCTCATCACGAGCCGCGACGGCCGGCCGGTCTACGTCAAGGACGTCGCCTCCGTCGTCGTCGGCCCGAGCACCATCGAGCATCGTGTCTGGACGGAATCACGCGACGCCGCCGGGCAGTGGGCCCGGACGCCCGCCGTCAGCCTGGCGCTGGCGAAGCGGGCCGGCGCCAATGCGGTCATCGTGTCCGAGAGCATCGCCGAACGCCTCGAAGGATTGAAGTCGCGCCTGATTCCCGAAGATATCCAGGTGACGGTGACGCGCGACTACGGCGAGACGGCCAACGAGAAGGCCAACGAGCTGCTGTTCCACCTCGGCCTTGCGACGATCTCGATCGTCGTCCTGATCGCGATCGCGATCGGATGGCGCGAGGCGCTGGTGACGTTCGTCGTGATTCCCACGACGATTCTGCTCACGATGTTCGCCGCCAACCTGATGGGCTACACCATCAACCGCGTCAGCCTGTTCGCGCTGATCTTCTCGATCGGCATCCTCGTCGACGACGCCATCGTCGTGGTCGAAAACATCGCGCGGCACTGGGGCATGCGCGATGGCCGGCCACGCCTGCAGGCGACCATCGAGGCCGTGGCGGAGGTCGGCAACCCCACCATCGTCGCGACGTTGACCGTGGTCGCGGCGCTGTTGCCGATGCTGTTCGTGTCGGGCCTGATGGGCCCCTATATGGCGCCGATCCCGGCCAATGCGTCGGCTGCCATGCTGTTCTCGTTCTTCGTCGCGATGGTGGTGGCGCCCTGGCTGATGCTCAAGCTCGCGCCGAAGGGCGACATTGCCCCGACGCATGCGGCCCACGATGAAGGCCGGCTCGGCCGGCTCTACCGGCGCTTCGCCACACCGATCGTGCGGAGCAAGCGGTCGGCCTGGATATTCCTGCTCGGCGTCGGCATCGCGACGCTGCTGTCGATGACGCTGTTTGCGACCAAGTCGGTGACGGTCAAGCTTCTGCCGTTCGACAACAAGTCCGAGATCGCCGTGGTCGTCGACCTGCCGGAAGGGGCGAGCCTGGAGGCGACCGAGCGCACGCTGTTCGGTGCGGCCGAAATCGCGCGGCAATTGCCGGAGGTCACCTCGCTGCAATCCTATGCCGGCACGCCGGCTCCCTTCAATTTCAACGGCCTGGTGCGGCACTATTACTTGCGGGAGAGGCCCGAGCTCGGCGAGGTGCAGATCAACCTGGCTGCGCGCGGCGAGCGCAAGCGCGCGAGCCATGAGATCGCGCTCGAGCTGCGCGAGAAGCTGAAGGCGCTCGCTCTGCCCACGGGCACCAACATCAAGGTGGTCGAAGTGCCGCCCGGGCCGCCGGTGCTGTCGACGCTGCTCGCCGAGGTCTACGGTCCCGATGCGACCACGCGCCGTGCGGTCACGGCCGAGCTCAGAAAGATCTTCGCGGAAGTGCCGTTCATCGTCGACATCGACGATTCGGTCGGCGAGAAGCGGCCACGGCTGCGGCTCTCGATCGATCAGGACCGGCTCGAGTTCTTCGGCGTCGAGCAGCGCGATGTCTACGACACCATCCAGACGCTGTTCGGCGGCACATCGATCGGCTATTCGCATCGCGGCGAGGACCGCAACCCGATCGAGATAGCGGTGCATCTCGGAAAGCGCGATCTGCTCTGGGACGAGGCTCTGGCCTCCACACCGGTGCCGGCCAATACATTGCCCGGCAGCAAGACGGTGGTCGAACTCGGCCAAGTCGTGAAGGCGACCGTGGAGGAGGGCTCGCCGACGATCTTCCGCCGCGACGGCCGCTTCGCCGACATGGTGATGGCCGAGCTTGCCGGGCGCTTCGAGGCGCCGCTCTACGGCATGCTCGCCGTCGCCGATCGCGTGGATGCACATGATTGGGGCAAGCTGCCGAAGCCTGCGATCAGCCTGCACGGCCAGCCGTCGGACGAGTCGCGTCCGACGCTGCTGTGGGACGGCGAATGGGAAATCACCTGGGTGACCTTCCGCGACATGGGCGCCGCCTTCGGCGCAGCCATCCTCGGAATCTACGTGCTGGTTGTCGCCCAGTTCAGGAGCTTCCGCCTGCCGCTCGTCATCCTGACGCCGATCCCGCTGACGCTGATCGGCATCCTGATCGGGCACTGGCTCCTGGGTGCGCCGTTCACGGCGACCTCGATGATCGGGTTCATCGCGCTGGCGGGCATCATCGTACGCAATTCGATCCTGCTGGTCGATTTCATCCGGCACAGCGGCGGAGACGGCAAGTCGCTTCGCGAAGTGGTGCTGGAAGCGGGCGCCGTCCGCTTCAAGCCGATCCTGCTCACCGCGCTCGCGGCCATGATCGGGGCGGCGACCATCCTGCTCGATCCGATCTTTCAGGGACTGGCGATCTCGCTCCTGTTCGGGCTGGCGTCGTCAACGCTGCTGACCGTGCTGGTGATTCCCGCGATCTATGTCGCCCTGCGCGCTCCGCGCGAGGCGGCTCCGACCACAGCCGAATCCAGCTAGCGAGGAACCGATGGACAAGAACTACGTCGACATCACCAAAAACATCTCGTCCAACCTGAGGAAGCTGCGGGGCGACATTCCCGACACCATGAAGGGGTTTGCCGTACTCGCGCAGGCCGCCACGCGCGACGGCGCGCTGGACAAGAAGACCAAGGAGCTGATCGCGCTGGCACTCGGCGTCGCCGCACATTGCGACGGCTGCATCGGCTTCCACACCGAGGCGCTGGTCAAGCTCGGTGCGACGCGCCAGGAGATCGAGGAGACGCTCGGCATGGCCGTCTACATGGGAGGCGGACCGTCGCTGATGTATGCCGCGGATGCGATCGCGGCCTACGAGCAGTTCCAACAGCAATCGGCCGCCGTGTAATGTCGGTCACCTGATACGATTGTACGAGCGGGACCGGACGAGTCGTCTCGCCGGTCCCGCCATCAAGCCTTGATCGATTACCAGCGGTCGTCGACACCTACGCCGACGCTGACGCCGGGCGCGCGAATGCCGACTCCGGCGCGCGGGCCGTCGTCCCAATGGCGATGATAGGTCCGGCGCTCGTAATAGCGGTCGCGCGGCATGTAGTTGTAGGAGTCGCGTACGATCACGCGCGAACCACCGCGCGTGCGATAGCAGCGGCCGGCGTCGTCGCAAACGAGCCGCACCTGCTGGACGAGATCCGGATTCGCATATTCGCTGGTCGTGTAGATATCGGAAGCGCTCGCACTCGACGCGGCTGCCAAAGCACCGACGCCCGCCAACAGCGCAATCGTAAACGTCCTCATCATGTCCTCCTCCGAGATTGCCCTCGGCGGTACAAGAAGGGGAGGCGGTGATCGTTCCCGGCCGCGATGCTGGTTTTTCCCGGAACCGGGACCTTGTGGGTGGTTTGTTCCCTTGATCTCAAGCCGGGAAGATGAGGCACGTGGTCGTGCCGTGAGCGAGCAGCCGGCCCTTGGCATCCGTCACGCGTCCGTCGGCCGTTCCGATGCGGCGGCCGCAACTCAGAACCTTGCCTTCGGCCGTGACCAGGCCCGTCTCCGGCGTAATCGGCCGCAGCAGCGAAACCTTGAACTCGAGCGTGGTCTGGCCGGCCCCCTTGTCGAGGACCGACTGGATCGCCAACCCCATGCAACTGTCGAGCAAGGTGGCCGTGAGACCGCCATGCACCGTGCCTGCCGGGTTGAGGTGAGCGCCGGTCGGGACGAGCGCGACGACGACGCGGCCAGATTCTGCCTTCACCACATCATAGCCCAATGTTTGGGCGAGCGTGTTGAGAGGCAACGTTCCGTTGGCGAGGCCCTGGACGAACTCCAGCCCGCTCAACTGCTTCTGTCGTCCGGCGTCGACCGTTCCATAGCTCTTCGCGGTCATCTGAATCTCCTCATCGCACTCGCCTGTGTTCGAGTCGCGAAGCTTCGGTCTTTCTCCGGAAGGTCGATGGCGGGCGACCGTAGAGCCGCGTGAATGCGGTGCTCATGCGCCGCGCGCTTGAAAAGCCGGAGCGTTCCGCGACGGCGGCCATCGGAAGATCGCTTGCATCAAGCAGCCGCTTGGCGCGCTGCACACGGATCGACAGCGCCACTTGCAGTGGAGACGCATCGAGATGTCGGGCGAACAGGCGCGCCAGGTGGCGCGCGCCGACTCCCAACCGTTCGGCCAGCCGGTCCACGCCGCCGCGATCGAGCTCTCCCTTCTCGATGAGTGCCAGCGCGCGTTCGACGGTTGTCCTTGAACCTTTCCATGCGGGACAGAACGGCGCTGTTTCCGGCCGGCATCTCAGGCAAGGACGGAAGCCGGCATGCTCGGCCGCGGCCGCGCTACGATAGAAGGTTACGTTGCGGGCGAGTGGCGTGCGCGCCGGGCAGACCGGACGACAATAGATGCCGGTTGTTTTCACCGCGACGAATATCACGCCGTCCAACGTTGCGTCGCGGCGGCGGAGGGCATCGTAGTGAGCGTCGAAGTCGAGCATGGCGCCTGCTATAGCGGCTACACCTTTGTCGCGCGAGTCCGACGCGATGACCGTGTCCGAAAACGACCGGGGCGGACGTCCATCGCCGAGGCTGCGCCTAGATCGGCTCGTAAGTCTCCGTCCCGCAGATGTCGTCGGCTTCCGCCCGCCGGCGGTCCACGACTTTCCCGTCGTTGATGGTCACGATGTAGGTCTGGGCGCCGAGCGGCGTGCCGGTCGCGGAGGTGAGCTGCGCACGGACGCACGCCGTCCAGCCTGGTCCTCGCACCTCACGATGGGGCGGGGCGACGTGCACCTCGCGCGGATAGGACGTTGCGAGAAAGACGACGTCGATCTGCTCGCGCACCACGCGCTTGACGTCGGGCGGCGCTTCGGGCGGCGGCTGCTCCGCCTCCTTCATGCGCATGAACTCGGGCACCGGTGCGCGGCTGTCGGCAAAGCCGCAGGCACCGAGTGCAAGCGCGCCAATGAGCAGCGCCGCATGAGCAACGATCCGCAACATCCGTGAAGGTCCCCTGCGGGCGAACAGATAGGCACGAATGCGATTCGACGAAGTCCATGCCGATCAAGTTTTGCTGAAGCCCAAATTCTGCTGAAGTCCAAGTTCTGCTGAAATCCAAGTTCTGCTGAAGGCCTGGAACCCGCAGCATTTGCTATTCCGCGATTGCCGGCTAGCTTGTACCCCACAAGAGGGGGATTGCACCGATGAGGATTTTGATCATGGCGGCCGCGGTTCTGGCACTGACGGCTGCCTCGGCGGAGGCGCAGGGCCGGCCATCCCAATGATGGAGCCAAGCCGGCGGACAACAGGCCCATGGTCGACGAAAAGGCCTACAAGGCCGCGCTCGAGCGCATTCCCGAGCCCAAGGACAAGTACGACCCGTGGGCGCCCGCCCGAGCGAACCTGCCAGAAAGCCGAAATGAAGTGAGGCGGATATTGCGGACCTGCTTATGGGTTTCGGCCGGGCTCGCATTCCTGCTGTTTGCAGCGCGGCCGTGCTTTGCCTGGGAAAGTTGGGGCGGCGATGTCGGCGGCTCGCGCTTCTCGGCCTTGCGCGAGATCACGCCGGACAATGTCGGACAGCTCGTCCGCGCCTTCGAATATCACACCGGCGATCTCGCCGCGCGCCCGCCCGAACTGATGCGGCGGACCAAATTCCAGGCGACGCCGCTGTTCGTCGAGGACAGCCTCATCTTCTGCTCCCCCTTCAACGAGGTGATCGCGCTCGATCCCGGCACGGGCGCGCAAAAATGGCGTTTCGATCCCGGGATCGCCACCAATCAACGTCCTGCCAATCGCTATGTCTGCCGCGGTGTCACGTACTGGATCGATGACAGGGCACCCCGGGCTTCCGTCTGCCGATCGCGCATCTTCATGGGCACCAACGATGCCCGCCTGATCGCGCTCGATGCGAAGACGGGAATTCCCTGTGCCGATTTCGGCAAGGGCGGCGAGATCAAGCTCGAGATCGGCATGGCGCTGGATTGGCCCGGCGAATTCCAGATCACCTCGCCGCCGGCCGTCGGACGCGGTGTGGTCGTGGTCGGATCCGCGATCGGCGACAATCGCCGCGTCGATGCGCCGAGCGGCGTGGTGCGTGCGTTCGACGCGCGGAGCGGCCTGCCACTCTGGACCTTCGAGCCGCTCAAGCGCGACGGCATCGAAGCCGGTCACGCCAATGTCTGGGCGCCGATGTCGGTCGATGACGCGCGCGGACTCGTGTTCCTGCCGACATCCTCGCCATCACCGGACTTCTGGGGTGGCAAGCGGCCGGGCAACAATCAGCACGCCAATTCGGTGGTTGCGCTGCGTATCGAGACCGGCGAGCTGGTGTGGGCGTTCCAGACCGTGCATCATGACGTCTGGGATTACGATCTGGCCGCGCAGCCGACGCTCACGCGCATCGACACCGGCGAGGGGCAGCGCGATGTCGTGATCCAGCCGACCAAGCAGGGTTTTGTCTTCGTGCTCGACCGCGACACCGGCAAGCCGGTCTGGCCGGTCGAAGAGCGTGCCGTGCCGCAGGGCGGAGCCGAGGGCGAAGCGCTGTCGCCGACGCAGCCCTTCCCGACGCATGTGCCGGCACTGACGTCACAGAGGATCTCGCCCGACGATGCGCTCTCGCTGTTGCCGGGCCTCGGCCGCTCGTCCTGCGAACGTCAATTCGCGGAAGCACGCAACGAAGGTCTGTTCACGCCGCCTTCGGTGCAGGGCACGCTGTTGTTTCCGTTCACCGGCGGCGGCGTGAACTGGGGCAGCGCGGCCTTCGATCCCGTCAACCAGATCCTCTATGCCAACACCAGCCGCGCCGCCCATCTGGTCAAGCTGATCCCGCGCGCCGAGGCGGCCGGATTCAATCCGCCGCCCGGTCACGATTTCGGCCGGCAGCGTGGCGCGCCGTTCGCGATGTCGCGTGCGGTGATGATGTCGCCGCTCGGGCTGCTGTGCAACAAGCCGCCCTGGGGTGAGATGGTCGCGGTCGATCTGAGGGGCGGAAAGATCCTCTGGCGGGCGGTAGTCGGCACCACCGAGGATCTGGCGCCGCTCGGCGTGCCGCTGCCCTGGGGCGCGCCGCTCGTCAACGGGCTCGCGGTCACCGCCGGCGGTCTCGTCTTCACCGGCGCAATGGACGCTTACTTGCGTGCTTTCGATGCGCGCAGCGGCAGGGAGCTGTGGCAGGGCCGGCTGCCGGTCCCGGGCGTCGCCAATCCCATGACCTATCTCTGGAAGGGCGAGCAATATGTCGCGATCGGCGCCGGCGGCCACTCCGAGGCGGGCACCTCGATCGGCGACAGCCTGGTTGCGTTCCGCCTGGCGCGGCCTGGCGAAGCGCCGTCGCTGCGCTCGCGCACGATCGATCGTCCCGGCGGACGATTACTTGCGGCATCGATGGCTCTCGCGCTCGCGATCATCGTGCTTGTCATCGCGGGCCTGCGCTGGCGTCGGCGTATCGGGCGAACATGACGCTGCATTTCGCGGGCGATGCGAACGGCCATTCACACCGCGTGCACTACGGCACGAACGCGAGGCCGACGCGCTTGTCGTTGCGCCAAACTGTGCGACAATGCCGCACGAAGTCGTCGCGCTCGATCGAGAGCGTGAACGATTGCGGCAACATGACTGGGGCGTCGAGGTCGATTGCCGCGCCGCTCGCCGACATGTTTCGCACGGTGCAAGGGATGCCGCTGTTTTCGAAGGTGATCGTTCCGCCTTTGAAAACACGGTGACGTTGATCTTCACGCTTCTCGATCATCGGCGTTGGTCCTGCTGATGATCGTGAAGTAGTGCATAGAAATTACGTTGAACTAAACTCAATACTGGCGCTACTTGCACGGCGCTTCAGACTTTGTTGACGACGTCGGAGCGGAGGGCCGCTCCGCGAACTTTCCTGCGAGCCTTTCCTTTTTGGCGCTCTTTTATGGCGTGATCGAGAGCCGCGGTGCGACTTGCGCTTCCCGCGACTCTCCTTTTTTCAGAGCGCGTTCAGCCCGGCAGCATCGCGAACGCGCTCGACACCATCGCGACCGGCTTGCTGTCGGCGGCGGAGAGCAGCGTAACGCGGCCAAAGCTCATGGTCCGCCCGAGCCGCACCACGCGGGCGTCGGCCAGCACGTCCGCTGAGGAGATCGCACGCATGAAATGCGTGGTCTGGTCGACCGTGGTCATGGGGCGGTAGCCGCGATTGGCAGCGAGGATCGCGATCACCATCGCGGTGTCGGCGAGCGCCATCAGGGCCTGGCCGCAGACCACGCCGCCGTTCCGGCACAGTCGTTCCGAAAACGGCATGCGCAGGAGCGCGCCCGGTTGCCAGTCCGGTACGTCCGCCGGCTGCGCGTGCTCGATGCGCTCGACCGCGAGGTCGAGATCCTGGACCCAGGGCGCAAAAACCTCACCGAGGATGCGGCGGGCGTCGGTGAGGCCGAATTCGGCTTCTGGCTGCCTTTGCATTGCTGTCGCGCTCTCCTGTATTGCCGGATGTTTCGCCTCATTGTGCGCGCATCGGCGCGGCAAAGTCACCCGGTCTCGCGCCGGTCCCGTTGGCTTGAAATTGCCTGACTTGGCCCGATATGATGCCTCGCTTGGGTACGGGTGGATGATGTTGCGTCGGGGTGTCCTCGTCTTTTGCATGGTCGGGCTCGGTCTCGCGCTGAGCGGGTGCACCAAATGCGGCCCGATCTGGGACGACTGGCTGCATGCCCCCAAATCGTGCAGATCGGATCGGCTTTAGCGGGCCCACGGGGCCTCGAGCGGCGCCGGGGTGCGACCGGGCTGAGACAAGGATGACACGGCGCGGGCGATCCGCGCGCCATGGATATCAAGGACATGGATATCAAGGAGTAGATGATGAAGCTTTTCCGTTTGGCCGCGGTGCTGGCCGTGCTGGCGGGACCTGCCTACGCGCAAATGCCCAATCTCAACTTGCTGCAGGAGGGTCCGGGCAAGACCCCCGAGGAGAAGGCCGCGGAAGCCGAGCGTGAAAAGGCCTACAAGGAAACGCTGAAGAAGATTCCGGATTCCAAGGCGTCCAACGATCCCTGGGGTGGCATGCGCGCCGATCCGCCGAAGCAGCCGGCGGGGCCGAAGGCATCGGCCGCAACCGGTACGCCGAAGAAGAGCAGGAGCGGCACGGCCGCCAACTGACCGCGACTCCGTTCGGGGGGCGACACGACGCCTTCCGGACAGGACTCCTCTTGATCCGGCCGGCACCCTACATCTGGCTGAGAGCGTGGCGCGTAGAGGAGAGCAGGACATGGCCGATCGTCCGCGGGATCTCGCCGAGCGGATGGCGCGCCGGCGCAAGATGGCCGGTAAGCCGAGCCAGACGCTCGGCGACGGCTATCTGCGCGAGACCTTCACGCTGCCGCGCCCGGCGGCGCGGGAAAGGGCGCAGGCCTTCTTCGCCCGCTATCCCAAGGCCGGCTATATGAGCGCGGTCGAGACCTGGCGCGAACTGCCCGGCGGCGACATCGAGTTCACCATGCGGCGGCTGCCCAGCGCGGACTGACTGGCCCGGAAAAGTGCGCTTCCCTCGCGACAAACGCGGAACGCGCCTTGGAGCGGGCCTGATCCGAAAGGCCTGCTAGTCGAAGGTTTCGGCAACGATGCGAATCCGGAACACCGGCTCGTTGGCCTCGTCCAGCAGCTCCATTTGCCATTCGGAATTTTCCTGGAGCTTGCGGGCAATGCCGGCGGTCATGTCGGCGCAGACACTGGTCATCTCCTTCCAGGCCGCATCGCGATCGGCAAATTCCGTCGCCCGGTCGGCGCAGCCGGAATAGCGGCCGTTGCGGATTCGAAAGAAATAAAGCGGCATGGCTGGCACCGATCGCGCGCATGATGCCTCGCCCCCAAGGCCCCCGGGCGCGCGCAGTCCAATCCCAAACCACGGTCGGATCAATCCCGGGCGGCTACGGATTCCACCCCGCGGGGGCCCCTGGCGCCCCGCCGCTGCCGATCCGATCTGTCCCCTTCGGCTTCCGATCGATGCTTCGCTGCATGCGCCGGATCGCCTGCTGGTCCGCCGGTCCGCGAGTGGGCGTTCGAACTCCGTGATTCTCCCACCATGAACAGAGTTCCTGCCGTCCAGGCCGCATGCGGCGCCGGCAAAGGCGTGCGGGGCGGTTCGCGCCAACGCTACCGGATCCCCGCCAGGTGACGGCATGTGCCTTGCTTGCCTGATGACGGCAAGCAACCATGGACGCCTCATGCTCGGCATTCCCCGCCGCTATGCTCATTTCGTCTTCGGCATCATCCAGTCCGGACTGACCTCGCTGGTCGCCACGGGAATCGCCAGCTTTCCCGCGGGCAGCGCGATGATCTTCGTTCGGCACTGGATGGTGTCGTGGCTGATCGCATGGGCCGCGATGCTGCCGGTCGTGCTGCTGGCAGCGCCCGCGATCCGCGCCTTCGCGCTGCGCCTGACGCAGGTGGAGAGCGACCCGCGAGCCGGGCGACAGGCATGAAAAAGCCCCGCCTGGGGAGAGCCAGGCGGGGCAGAGAGTTGTTGGAGGCTGAGGTGCTGGGCTGCAACACCATAGCCGAGCGACTTTAGCCGGCGCGGCTTACGACAACCTGACAGGCGGGTCGGATCTGCTCCCGGCCGACGGCTGCCCGTATCGGCCGCCGCGAAGGAACGAGATCGAAAGGCCGCAGACTGGCCCCGCACCCGTCCCAATTTCGACATCCGTTCGCACAACTGCGGACACACCCGTCGGCAAGATTTTATCCTTCGGCTCAGCCATGGGGGAAACGTGGCGCGCCGAAAACGGGGTGGCATCATGGATAACGTAGAGCGGTCATTTGCCGCCGCGACGGCGGCTGGCTTCGTCGTGCTGGTGATCGGCCTCGTGCTGCTGGCGGTGCTGTAGACGGGGCGGGCAGGCCGAGGGGACGGCGACCGTGCCCTTCGATGGACAGCGCCAGGCACGCCTCGACTTTGAAAAATGGAAAACGACCCCATGCACAGTAGGACGCTTGGCAATTTCCTTTAGTGGCCAATGGCTTATTGGTAGTATTTAGATACCCGAAGGCGCGCGCTCGCGCCTTCGAGGTCATGCACACCTGGCGGTGACGCCGCATCGAATCAACAGGCGATCGCTTCCCGGCCAGGGATGGGCGCCGGCTGCCGCACCCCCGGGGCGAGCTCCGCCGGCTCCGAAGCGGTCCTGTCCGAGGCGGTCCTGCCGGCCCAAAGCGCGATGAGATTTGGATGAATCGTCATCGCGCTTTAGGTTGTTGTTTAAGCATGATCTTTTCGGAAAACCGCTGCGCACTTTTCCGGATCATGCTTTAGTGGATCTTGATCCCGTTCAGGGGAAGATGGAGCTCTGCGGCACGCTCCGCACGGTCCTTCTTGCGGAACTCGTTTTCCTTGCGTTCGAACTTCACCATCTCCTCGTGCGCTACTTCGAGCAGATGATTGCGTCTGGTGGCATCGCCGCGCATGTTTTCAGTCATGACTGAGGTCCCAGGGTTGCGGTCCCATTCCGTGAGAAGGCCGGAGATCCCGAAAAGGTTCGGTGCCGCAAGATTGCGGAATTCTGACGGCGCATCGGCCGCGCGTCTTTGATGCGCGTCATCTCGCGGTCGAAAAGCAACGACGGGTGCCCGGCTATTTCGGTGGTTGAAGCCCGGGCGATTTGACCCAGCCGTGCAGTTGATTGGCGACGTCGGCCTGGCGCGCCTTCTCGAGGAGGGCATCTCGCTCCGGACCAGGTGGAAGCTCGGAGGCCTGCTTTCGGACCTGCTTCACCCACGCGGAAAGCCGGTCTTGCAGGGTCAGCTGCTGCTTGAAACGTCGCCGCTTGAACATGGTGCTCTCATTTCCATGCGGGGAGGCGGGAGCGCGGGTCAGCGTTCTCGTCACCGATGGCAGCCACGGTCCGCGCGGTGATGATGCATTAGGATCCATGAACGGATCCGCGTCTGTTCAGTTGTGCACAATGGGAACGAAATCGGCAGAGTAGCGATGGGGGGCGGGCGCCAAGGAAGCGAAGGAGGCCGCCAACCGAGGCTGCCTTACGTTCCTGTCGTCTTCTTCCGCTCAAGCATTGCCATCTCAACCTGATCGGCGAGGACGGTTAGATGGCTGGCGATCCGGTCGAACATCTGGCGCTTCTCCGGATCGGTCGCAAGGTCCCGGATCAGAGCGGCCTCGGCGGCTTCTTTTCGTAACTTTTCGACTTGTGCCAGGTAATCTTTCACGGTCGCACCCCACCAAAGCGGTGCGAAGGCATCGTTGGCTTCGCCGGTAGCAAAGTAAATTGGGACAGTTCTAAATTCAACTTAGGACACTCGGGGTCGAATACGGACAGTACCCCAATTCCGGTACTGGCCGAAATGAGCCACTGGTGATTTCAAAGTAGGCTACTCAACTCACCCGTATTTCTACTGACTCCAACTACCATAGCGCGAACCTATCTTTTGACTCCACTTAGCGGAGGGAGAAGCAATGTCGCGCGTTACTGAGGATGAAGTAGCTAAAGCCGTTATGGCCATCTTGAAGGCCAGCACTACTGGGCGGGCCACGATACAGGAGCTTGTAAGGGAAATTCCGAACCATCTCGCTCTGTCCGAGGAAGACCTTAAGCAGAGCGAAACGCGCCCCAACGAAGCGATTTGGGAGCAGCAGGTTCGGAATATTACGTCTCACAAAGCCTCGCCCGGTAATGCGATTTATGAAGGGTGGTTGGTAGCCATCCCGGGCGGCCTCGCGCTGCCTGGAAAATAGCCTAGGCAAATTTCGCTTTGTAGCCGGGCTTGAACCACTTCAATTCGGTTTGGCCCGGAGCATCCTTATCCCAAACGAACCAAGCATAAGCAGTTGTTCCGCTGCCCTTCGGCTCGACGCCGCTCGGATAGAAGGTGATACGCTCGCTGAAAACCCAGACGCGGGCGGGTGGCATCTTCGCAAAGATCGTATTCGCTCGGTTTGCGCCCTCTAGGAAAGCCAGCCGCAGGAGCAGGGCGAATTTGCGGTTTGAGTGTTTGACGCCACTCGCGACAAATCCCTCAGCGCAGTTATACGGCGGATTGGTAACGATGTTGTCGGCCGACCATTTCGGCTCAAGGAAGTCAAAGCCGACCTCGCCATAGCCGCGATCGTACAAGTCAGAGCTGCGAACGGATTGTCCTGTCTGCTCTAGTACGCGGGACATGGTGCCGTCGCCGCAGGCGCTTTCCCAAATCTCGCCGTTGAACTTTTCGTTGTCGATCAGAGCGAATGTCGCCCATGGAGGGGTCGGGAAAAAATCAGGTCCGCTGAGATCGGCGAACCTTTTCATTGTCGGCTTAAAGCCGCCGTTCAAGTTGTAAGTTGGATCTGCCATCCGAATCTCCTTGGATGGCAGAGTAACAGAATCATTGATTCCGCAAGGGTCTTTCGTGAGTCAAAATGACTCAGGTCTTGCCACCCTGAATTACTACGAACTTCCGGCGCCGGTCTGGCGGCGTTTCAGTGGGTAGCGCAGGGGCCACAGAGAGCGCCGTATCCACAAGCTGCGCAATGTCCAAGTCTTGTCAGCCACGCCCAGCGCCTTCGCTGGCGTCGTGCGCAGGGCTTCATGGATGCGACACAGATTGTAGTGCGCGACGTACAGCGCGACGGCGGCAACGTGGTTGTCCAGCTTCTTGCTAAAGCCGTTGGTCAGACGCGTGAAGCGCCGCGACGCCATGCGCAGCGTGAGGTTTTGGCGTTCCACGTAGCTAGTTGAAACGTACTGATCGGGATCGCCCGATACTACGTCACGGCTTACAGCTACTACGGCGGCCGGGGAGTAGCGCCCCTGCGCTTCCTTTACGAGATGCGTTACCGAGTAGGTCTTTACGATGACACCATGTGAGGCGTCGGGGCCGAAGGCGTCACGGATCGCTACGCGGTAGGGGTGGAAACCGTCCGTGCTGATCTCGGGCTGACCAATGACCCGGCTGCGGAGGTCGTGCAGAAAGTCCATGGTGCTTTCGGCATTCCGCTTGCCGACGCCCCAGCTAATGATCGCCTTCTGCGTTCCGGCCATGCCGATGAAAACGTACTGATCGCCTTTGGCGTGGATTTCGTGCCGCTGGACGTTCTTTTGCTTCTTGCCGACGAAGCTCCACAGCTCATCAAGCTCAAGGCGCTCGGTGCGCACGCCGACCATGATGCGGTCGTGCAATTCCATGCAGCCCATGCCCACACGCAGGGCCAGGCTGGCGACGGTGCCACGGTTGACGCCAGTAAGGCGCGCGGCGGTGCGGATGTCGACGCCTTCGCAAAGGGCGGCAATGACTTCAATTTGCTTTTCGCGGGCTAGGACGTTCATGAGGGCGCAATCCTCGGTTTTGGATTGGCCTCGGGGGACTCTAGAAAATACGCCTTCCAGAGCGTATATTCTGATTTGGTCGTCCGGCCCGGGGCGCAATCGCGGGTTTGATGGCTAGGGATCGGCAGCGTTCCCGCGCCGTCGGTCCCGCTAATTCTCGGCTGCCCTGCTGGGATTAGAACCCGGACCTCTCCGCGTGTAACAGCGAGCGTCCTACCTTTAGACCACGGGGCACCAAGTAGATCCGATTAAGGGGCCGCCACCGTCCTTGTGAGAGAGCGGGGGTGGTGGCCCCACCTATGTGTCATAGCCTCAGCGCCGGTCGGGATTACGCTGGGGCTCTGGCCGTATTCTCATTGGACCCTCCGTCGCGGGATCATACTGCCGGGCGCCTGATAGCTTGTCAAGCGCATCGTGATAAGCTATCAGTATGTCTGTCGCCAACACAAGGAGGGTCGCCGTGACCGCTACCGACACCAATCCGCCGCCGGAGGCGAGCAAGATCAGGAAGGAACGCAGCCCGTCCTTTCCCTTCATCGGCCTCTCTAAGGCTCTTGAGCGAGTGCGCGCCGTCTATGCTCACGCGAAGCGGCACGAGGCACGCCTAGCCGATCTGGCTGCCGCTTGGGGAATGGGCGTCAAGAGTAGCGGAACGATTCAGACTGTTGCCGCCCTCGTGGCCTATGGCCTGCTAGAGGATCAGGGATCGGGGGAAACGCGCAAGTTCAAGGTGACCGAACTCGCGCTTAAGGCGCTTGAAGATCAGCGCCCTGGTGCGCGTGAGGCGGCGCAAGCTGAGGCTGCGTTGAAGCCCAAGCTGATCGCAGAGTACGTAGAGAAGTGGAAGGAAGGGCGCCCAGCAGACGGCATTTGTATAAGCGAACTTCGGTTTGAACGGGGCTTTACCGAGGACGGCGCGAAGGCCTTTTTGAAGGTCTTTGACGATACTGCGGGATTCACAAAGGCCGCGGAATCTGATAAGAAGCCTGACCAAGCTACGCAGTCTGACGGACAAAAGGCTGGGGAAAGTGGGGATAAGTTGGGTGATAAGCCCGACCTTCCCAAAGCGGGCCATAACCCGCCGCCTCATAAGCACTCCGTCAAGCAACCGGAAAGGCGAATTCTGATGGAAGGCGAACGCGAACTCACCACCGGCATGCTCGCCAAAGACGCCAGCTTCCGCCTGATCGTCTCCGGCAAGATCGGCGTCAAGGAGATCGAACGGCTGATTAAGAAGCTTGAAATCGACAAGGAAATCCTTGCCGAACAGGACGCTGAGCCAGAAGACGAGGACGCTGGCTATCAGCAATGGAAACAAGGGCAATGAAAGATGCCGCCAACTGAGGCGGTCTCTTTGGTGCAATGTTACCGCGAAAGCGTGAATCTCGAATTCTAGGTCAGCTTGGAATTGCTGATTCAGCGATACTAGGTTTCGTGTGTGGCCAAAGGGCCACTAATTTAAATTAGGCCAACGCCTTATTCAAATTAGGCCACCGCGTTCGGAAACAGGCCAGTGCCCCAATTCCCAAAAGAACATATTGCGAACCTAGAACAAATAGGGTACATTGCTTTTATCGCCGAGCTGCCTCGCAACCGTTTGTCCCTCACGCGAATCCTCGCCATAAGGAGCACGACCCAATGTCCGCAACTGCCCTGCGTATCGTCGAAGGATCTTCCATGGACAAGAGTAAAGCTCTGGCTGCTGCGCTCTCTCAGATCGAGCGCCAGTTCGGCAAGGGCTCGGTGATGAAGCTCGGCAAGAACGACCGGTCCATGGACATCGAGGCGGTGTCCTCCGGTTCGCTCGGGCTCGATATCGCGCTCGGCATCGGCGGCCTGCCCAAGGGGCGCATCGTCGAGATCTACGGGCCGGAATCCTCCGGCAAGACCACGCTGGCGCTGCATACGGTGGCGGAAGCGCAGAAGAAGGGCGGCATCTGCGCCTTCATCGATGCCGAGCACGCGCTCGATCCGGTCTATGCCCGCAAGCTCGGCGTCAACATCGACGAGCTCCTGATCTCGCAGCCGGACACCGGCGAGCAGGCGCTGGAAATCTGCGACACGCTGGTGCGCTCGGGCGCAGTCGACGTTCTGGTGGTCGATTCGGTCGCGGCGCTGGTGCCGAAGGCCGAACTCGAAGGCGAGATGGGCGATGCGCTGCCGGGCCTGCAAGCCCGCCTGATGAGCCAGGCGCTGCGCAAGCTCACGGCCTCCATCAACAAGTCCAACACCATGGTGATCTTCATCAACCAGATCCGCATGAAGATCGGTGTGATGTACGGCTCGCCGGAAACCACGACCGGCGGCAACGCGCTGAAATTCTATGCCTCCGTCCGTCTCGACATCCGCCGCATCGGCGCGATCAAGGAGCGCGACGAGGTGGTCGGCAACACCACCCGCGTCAAGGTGGTGAAGAACAAGCTGGCGCCACCCTTCAAGCAGGTCGAGTTCGACATCATGTACGGCGAGGGCGTGTCCAAGATGGGCGAGATCCTCGATCTCGGCGTCAAGGCCGGCATCGTCGAGAAGTCCGGCGCCTGGTTCTCCTATGACAGCCAGCGCCTTGGCCAGGGCCGCGAGAACTCGAAAGCGTTCTTGAAGGCCAACCCCGACATCACCGCCAAGATCGAGACCGCGATCCGCCAGAACTCCGGCCTGATCGCCGAGCAGATCCTGGCCGGCGCGCCGGAGCGCGACGCCGACGGCGAGGAGCCGGCGGACGAGTAGGACCTGACGCGAAAGCCTTTCGCGAGGAGCGGGCGCTGAGGACGTTGAGTTGCCGACGTCTTCGGTGCCCGTTTCGTTATGCGTGGGCGGATCGCGTGGTTTCGTGCCCCGGACGCAGCGCAGCGCGAAGCGTGCGCTGCTGAGCCGGGGTCCATCACCTCTGTCAGCAACATGGGTCCCGGCTCTGCGGTGCGTCATTTCATGCCGCACCGCGTCCGGGACATGAGGCCGGCGTCCTACTCCGCGGCTTGCGCGTAATCGCTCACCGGCGGACAGGAGCACACCAGATTGCGGTCGCCATAGACGTTGTCGACCCGGCCGACCGGGCTCCAATATTTGTCGGTGCGCGAGACGCCGTCGGGGAAACAGCCCTCGGCGCGGGTGTAGGCGCGATTCCAGTTGTCGTCGGCGATGTCATGCACGGTGTGCGGCGCATTGCGCAGCGGCGAAGCCTCGATCTTGAAGCGGCCGGCCTCGACCTCGGCGATCTCCTTCCTGATCGCGATCATGGCGTCGCAGAAGCGGTCCAGTTCCGCCTTGGATTCCGACTCGGTCGGCTCGATCATCAGCGTGCCCGGGACCGGGAAGCTCATGGTCGGCGCATGGAAGCCGTAGTCGATCAGGCGCTTGGCGATGTCGTCGACGGTGACGCCTGAGGTCGTCTTCAGCGGACGGGGATCGACGATGCACTCATGCGCGACACGGCCCCTGGCGTTCTTGTAGAGCACCGGAAAGTGCGGATCGAGACGCGCTGCAATGTAATTGGCATTGAGGATCGCGATCTCGGTGGCACGCTTCAAGCCTTCGCCGCCCATCATCAGAATGTAGATGTAGGAGATGGTGAGGATCGAGGCCGAGCCGAACGGTGCGGCCGAGACCGGACCGACCGGTGCATCCGCCTGCGTCGCCGGATGACCCGGCAGGAACGGCGCAAGGTGCGCCTTGACGCCGATCGGACCCATGCCGGGGCCGCCGCCGCCATGCGGGATGCAGAAGGTCTTGTGCAGATTGAGATGGCTGACGTCGGCGCCGTAATCGCCGGGCCTGCTGAGGCCGACCTGCGCGTTGAGGTTGGCGCCGTCGAGATACACCTGGCCGCCATGGCCATGCACGATGTCGCAGATCTCGCTTATATGCTCCTCGAACACGCCGTGGGTCGAGGGATAGGTGATCATGACCGCGGCGAGATCATGCGAATGCTTTTCCGCCTTGGCGCGAAGGTCGTCGACGTCGACGTCGCCGTTCTTCTCGCAAGCGACCACCACCACGTCCATGCCGACCATCGCGGCCGAGGCCGGGTTGGTGCCGTGGGCGGAAGAGGGGATCAGGCAGATCTTGCGATGGCCCTGTCCGCGCGCGGCGTGATACCCGCGAATAGCCAAAAGCCCGGCATATTCGCCTTGCGCGCCCGAATTCGGCTGCAGCGAGATCGCGTCATAGCCGGTGATGTCGCACAGCCATTTTTCCAGCCGCGCGAACAGCGCGTGATAGCCGGCGGCCTGTTCGCGCGGGACGAACGGGTGCAGCGTCGCGAATTCCGGCCAGGTCAACGGCATCATCTCGGTGGTCGCGTTCAGCTTCATGGTGCAGGAGCCGAGCGGGATCATCGCGCGGTCGAGCGCGAGGTCGCGATCACTGAGCTTGCGCATGTAGCGCAGCATCTCGGTCTCCGAGCGATGCGCATGGAAGACCGGATGGGTCAGGAAAGCGGTCGTGCGCTTCAACTCGTGCGGCAGCGTCTCGCGCGCCTCGGCGTCGATCTCGGCATAGGCGAAGGTGCCGCCGAAGGCGCGCCAGACCGCTTCAACCGTCGCAGGCGTCGTGGTCTCGTCGAGCGCGATGCGCAAGCTGGTGTCACCGATGCCGAGATTGATTGTCTCGGCCGCGGCGCGCGCGACGATCTCGGCACGCCTGGCGCCGGCATCCACGCTGATCGTGTCGAAGAAGGTGTCGGACTGCGGCGCAAAGCCGAGCTTGCGCAGGCCGCTGGCGAGCACGACGGCACGGCGGTGGACGTTGCGCGCGATCTGGATGAGCCCCTCGGGGCCGTGATAGACCGCATACATCGCCGCGATCACGGCGAGCAGCACCTGCGCGGTGCAGATGTTGGAGGTCGCCTTCTCGCGGCGGATGTGCTGCTCGCGGGTCTGCAGTGCGAGGCGGTAGGCAGGCATCCCGCGCGAGTCGACGGAGAGGCCGACGATGCGGCCGGGCAGCGAGCGCTTCAGCGCATCGCGCACCGCCATATAGGCCGCGTGCGGGCCGCCATAGCCCATGGGAACGCCGAAGCGCTGGGCCGAGCCGATCGCGATATCGGCGCCCAACTCGCCGGGCGAGGCGAGCAGCGTCAGCGCCAGCAGGTCGGCGGCGAGGATGGCAACCGCACCCTTCGCCTTCAACGTCGCGATGGCCGCACGCGGATCACGCAATGCGCCGGAGGAGCCCGGATATTGCAGGAGCCCGCCGACGACATCGGCTCTTTCCAGGTCGGTCGCGGGATCGCCGACGATCAGGGTCCAGCCCAGCGGCTCGGCGCGGGTGCGCATCACAGCCAACGTCTGCGGATGCACGTCCTTGTCGACGAAGAAAGCTTTTGCCTTGACCTGCGCGTGCCGCTCGGCGAGCGCCATGGCTTCGGCCGCCGCGGTCGCCTCATCGAGCAGCGAGGCGTTGGCGACGTCGAGCCCGGTGAGGTCGCAGATCATGGTCTGGAAGTTGAACAGCGCCTCCAGCCGGCCCTGGCTGATCTCGGGCTGGTAGGGCGTGTAGGCCGTGTACCAGGCAGGATTCTCCAGGATGTTGCGCTGGATCACCGCGGGCAGGATCGTCCCGGAATAGCCTTGGCCGATCAGGGAGGTGAAGACCTGGTTCTGACGCGCGAGTTCAGCCATATGCGCGATCGCCTCGGTTTCGCTAAGCGGTTTGCCGAGATCGAGCGCGGCGGCCTGCCGGATCGAGGCCGGCAGCGTCTCCGTCATCAGGGCGTCGACGCTCCTGGCGCCAACGGTTTCGAGCATTGCGGTGACATCGCGCGCGGAAGGGCCGATGTGGCGGCGAACGAAACTGGCGGCGGTGTCGCCGCTGGATTTACGGTGCGCGGTCATCGCTTGCTCCATCGTCGTTAAGCGGTGTGTGCCTTGTAGGCGGCTTCATCCATGAGACTGCCGAGCTCGCTCCTGTCGGCCAGCTTGATCTTGAAGAACCAGGCCTTGCCTTGCGCATCCGAGTTCACCAGCGCGGGCTCGGCCGCGAGCGCCTCGTTGCTCTCGACCACCTCGCCCGTAACGGGCGCGTAGACGTCGGAGGCCGCCTTCACGGATTCCACGACGGCGGCGGCTTCGGCCTTCTTCAAGGCGCGGCCGACCTTGGGCAATTCGACGAACACGACATCGCCGAGCTGCTGCTGGGCGTAATCGGTGATGCCGACGGTGGCGACGTCGCCGTCGATCGCGAGCCATTCATGGTCGGAGGTGTACAGCGTCGTGGTCATTTTCGAGGTCCTCAGCGTTTGTAGGTGTTCTTGACGAAGGGCATGGCGGAGACCTGCATGGCCAAGCGCTGGCCACGCACTTCGGCGAAAAGTTTCGTGCCGAGCGCGCTCAGGCTCACAGGCACATAGCCCATCGCGACCGGCGCATTCAGGCTCGGGCCGAAGCCGCCCGAGGTGACCTTGCCGATCGGCTCGCCGGCGGCCTGATCCGCAAACAGCAGCGCGCCCTCGCGCACCGGCGCGCGGCCTTCGGCGCGCAGGCCGACGCGGCGGCGGCTGGCGCCCTGATCGAAATGAGCCAGGATCTTTTCAGCGCCGGGAAAACCGCCGGCGCGCGCGCCACCGCTGCGGCGGCTCTTCTGCACGGACCATTCCAGCGCGGCCTCGACCGGCGTGGTCGCGGTGTCGATGTCGTGGCCGTAGAGGCAGAGCCCGGCTTCCAGCCGCAGGCTGTCGCGCGCCCCGAGGCCGATCGGCAGCACGTCGGGATTGTCGAGCAGCGTTCTCGCGAGCCGTTCGGCATCGGCCGCGGGGACCGAGATCTCGAACCCGTCCTCGCCGGTGTAGCCGGAGCGCGAGACGAAGCATTTGATGCCGGCGACCTCTTGCGGGCCGGCATCCATGAATGTCATGGACGACGCTCCTGCACATAATTTTGCCAGCGCCGCTTCCGCCTTCGGGCCCTGCAGCGCGATCAGCGCGCGGTCGGCCAGAGAATCGATGACGCAGTCGTCCGCGAGATGCGCGCGCAGATGCGCCTCGTCCGCTTCCTTGCAGGCGGCGTTGACGACCAGGAACAGGTGATCGCCGAAATTGGCGACCATCAGATCGTCGAGAATCCCGCCTTCCGCATTGGTGAACTGGGCGTAGCGCTGCCGGCCAGGTGCGATCGCCACGATGTCCTGCGGCACCAGCCGTTCCAGCGCGCGGGCGGCGTCCTCGACCTTGCCCGACTTCGGCCGAAGCGCGAGCTGCCCCATATGCGAGACGTCGAACAGGCCGGCGGCGGCTCGCGTATGCAGGTGCTCCTTCAGCACGCCCGCGGGGTACTGCACGGGCATGTCATAGCCCGCGAACGGCACCATCTTGCCGCCGAGGGACACGTGCAGGGCGTGGAGGGGCGTATGTCGGAGAGATTTCTGGTCGTCGGGTACTGGCATCACAGGGGCCCTCGGCGGTTCCCCGGGGACGATTCCCCGGGGCAACCAGTCGAAGCCCCATCTGTCGCTGTGCCTGAGAGTATTATCCCGTCGGCGGGTGCCACCCGGGTCTTAAGCCCGTCGGCGCCTCTTTCCAGATGTCGTCAAAGCCACGCGGTCCTTTTGCCTGAGAGTTTCCGGGGCGGTTGCTCCTTCGGCGCCGGCTGCCTGAAGCCGGTCTCTCCCGATGTGGCCGTACGATATGGATGGATAAAGACCACAGGGCGGCCAAGCCTGTCAACGCGGCACTAGCGCCTTTCAACGGGATTGCGCGCCTGCGGCAAGCCTCTGATCTCTCTGCACAGTTTCTGGACAGCGAAGCTGGCCTTGTCTAAAAGCGCTTTGGCCCGCAGATATCAGCCTTAACGTCCGGTTCGAATGGCAGGAAGCGGGTCCAAGCACACCCGATTGGATGAACATGAGCGGCGTCAACGAGATCAGGTCGACCTTTCTGAACTTCTTTGCCGAGAACGGCCACGAGATCGTGCCGTCCTCGCCACTCGTGCCGCGCAACGATCCGACGTTGATGTTCACCAATGCCGGCATGGTGCAGTTCAAGAACGTCTTCACCGGCGTGGAGAAGCGGCCCTACCAGCGCGCCACCACCTCGCAGAAATGCGTGCGCGCCGGCGGCAAGCACAACGACCTCGACAATGTCGGCTATACCGCGCGCCATCTCACCTTCTTCGAGATGCTCGGCAACTTCTCGTTCGGCGACTATTTCAAGGAGCGCGCGATCGAGCTTGCCTGGAAGCTGATCACCAAAGAGTTCGGGCTGAAGAAGGACAAGCTGCTCGTCACCGTCTACCACACCGACGACGAGGCGGCGGGACTGTGGAAGAAGATCGCCGGCTTCTCCGACGATCGCATCATCCGCATTCCGACATCGGACAATTTCTGGGCGATGGGCGACACCGGCCCGTGCGGTCCGTGCTCGGAGATCTTCATCGATCGCGGCGAGCACATCTGGGGCGGGCCTCCGGGCTCGCCGGAAGAGGATGGCGACCGCTTCCTCGAATTCTGGAATCTGGTGTTCATGCAGTTCGAGCAGGTGACGAAGGAGGAGCGCCAGCCGCTGCCGCGTCCCTCGATCGACACCGGCATGGGCCTGGAGCGCATGGCCTGCATCCTCCAGGGCGTCGAGAGCGTGTTCGAGACCGACCTGTTCCGCAACCTGATCGACGCGACGGCGTCCGCGCTCGGCGCCGGGCCGAGCGAGCAGACCGTCGCCTCGTTCCGTGTCATCGCCGATCATCTGCGTTCCTCGGCGTTCCTCGTCTCCGACGGCGTGCTGCCCTCGAACGAGGGCCGCGGCTATGTGTTGCGCCGGATCATGCGCCGCGCCATGCGCCATGCGCAGCTGCTGGGGGCCAAGGAGCCCTTGATGTATCGCCTGGTCTGGGCGCTGGTGCGCGAGATGGGCCAGGCCTATCCCGAGCTGATGCGCGCGGAAAAGCTGATCGAGGAAACGCTGCGGCTGGAAGAGACTCGTTTCCGCAAGACGCTTTCGCGGGGCCTCGCCATCCTCGACGAGAAGAGTGCTTCCTTAAAGAAGGGCGACATGTTCGACGGCGACGTCGCCTTCACGCTGTACGACACCTACGGCTTCCCGCTGGATCTGACGCAGGACGCGCTGAAGTCGCGCGGCATCGGCGTCGACCAGGCGGCCTTCACCGACGCGATGGAGCGCCAGAAGACCAAGGCGCGCGAGTCCTGGAAGGGCTCGGGCGAAGCTGCTTCCGAGGCGATCTGGTTCCCGCTGCGCGAGAAGCTGGGGGCGACCGAATTCCTGGGCTACGAGACCGAGAGCGCCGAAGGCGTGGTGTCCGCGCTGGTGAAGGACGGCCACGAAGTCGCCGGCCTCAAGGCCGGCGAGACGGGCGCGATCGTGCTGAACCAGACGCCGTTCTATGCGGAGTCCGGCGGCCAGGTCGGCGACACCGGCGTGCTGCTTGGAGAGGGCGGCATCAAGGTCCGTGTCACCGACACGCAGAAGAAGCTCGGCGATCTCTTCGTCCACATCGGCACGGTCGAGAGCGGCGAAGTGAAGCTCGGCACTGCGCTCCAGCTCGAGGTGGATCATGGCAGGCGTTCCTCGATCCGCGCGCATCACTCGGCGACGCATCTCATCCACGAGGCGCTGCGCCAGGTGCTCGGCGACCACATCGCCCAGCGCGGCTCGATGGTCGCGCCCGACCGGCTGCGCTTCGACTTCGTGCATCCGAAGCCGATCACGGCCGACGAGCTCGCCCGCGTCGAGGACATCGCCAACGACGTGGTGCTGGAGAACGACGAGGTCACGACGCGCATCATGGGCGTCGATGAAGCCCGTGAGGCGGGGGCGCGCGCGCTGTTCGGCGAGAAATACGGCGACGAGGTCCGCGTCGTCTCGATGGGCAGGACCGCGCGCGAGCGCGGCGCCAACGCGCTCGGCTGGTCGGTCGAGCTCTGCGGCGGCACCCATGTCAAGCGCACCGGCGACATCGGCCTGATCACGCTGACGAGCGAGAGCGCGGTCGCCTCGGGCGTGCGCCGCATCGAGGCGCTGACCGGCAATTACGCGCGTAGGCACGCCAACGAGACCATGGCGCTGGCGAAGACCGCGGCGAACGAGCTGCGCACCTCGATCGACGACGTCCCGGCGCGCATCGCCGCGCTGATGGAGGAGCGCAAGAAGCTCGAGCGCGAGCTCTCCGACGCGCGCAAGAAGCTCGCGATGGGCGGCGGCGCTGCCGCCGGCGGCAATGGCGCGGCTTCGGGCGTGCGCGAGGTCGGCGACGTCAAGCTGATGGCGCGCGCGGTCGAGGGCATCGAGATGAAGGATCTCAAGAGCCTCGCCGACGACGGCAAGAAGCAGATCGGCTCGGGCGTCGTCGCCATCGTCGGCGTCACCGAGGACGGCAAGGCCGGTGTGGTGGTCGGCGTCACGCAGGACCTCACCGCGCGCTTCAACGCCGTGAACCTCGTCCGCGTCGCCTCCGAGGCGCTCGGCGGCAAGGGCGGCGGCGGCCGGCCGGACATGGCGCAGGCCGGCGGCCCCGACGGCGCCAGGGCGACCGAGGCGCTCGCGGCGATCGAAAAAGCCATGACTCAACAGAAATCGGCGGGCGTCTGACGATCATGCGCCCCGTTCCGCGAGGACGTGGGCCTCGCGATCCCAATGTGAGGGATCGCCTCTACGAATTGCTGGAGCACGATCCGCTGGCCTATTCGGCCGGGTCGCGCTTCATCCAGTTCATCATCGGCGTCGTCGTGCTCAACGTCGCCGCGATGATCCTCGCCTCGGTGCCGGAGCTCGACGACCGGTTCGGCACGCTGTTTGCGGGCATCACCGTCCTGTCCGTGATCGTGTTCGCGCTGGAATATGCCGCGCGGCTATGGACCGTGGCGGGACACACCCAGCGCAAGGGGTCGGCGCTGTCCGACCGGCTCGGCTATGCCTTCTCGGCGCTCGGCATCATCGATCTCATGGCGTTCCTGCCCGCCGCAATCGTGCTCGCCACCGGCCAGCACGCGACGCTGGCCGCGCTCGGCGTGCTGCCGTTCTTCAAGCTGATCCGCTATTCGCCGGCTATGCGTTCGCTGCTCGCCGCGGTGCATGCCGAGCGGCGGGCGCTGATCGGCTGCATCGTGATCCTGATCGGCGCGGTGCTGACCTTCGCCTCGCTGCTCTATGCCATCGAGCGCGACGTTCAGCCGGACAAGCTCGGCACCATTCCGCAGGCGATGTGGTGGGCGATCGTGACGCTCGGCACCGTCGGCTATGGCGACGTCGTGCCGGTGACGCCGCTCGGCAAGTTCGTCTCCACCTTCGCCATCATCGCCGGCTTTGCCATGATCGCGCTGCCGGTCGCGATCATCTCGACCGCGTTTGCGGAAGAGGTGAGGCGGCGCGATTTCGTCGTCACCTGGGGCATGCTGGCGCGGGTGCCGCTGTTCTCGCACCTGTCGGCCACGGAGATCGCCGACATCATGCGGCTGCTCAGGGCACGCACCATCGAGCAGGGCGAGATTCTGGTGCGGCGGGGCGATGTTGCCTCGTCGATGTATTTCATCACCGCCGGCGAGGTCGAGATTGCGTTGCCGAGCCAGCAGGTGCGCCTTGCCGACGGCACCTTCTTCGGCGAGATCGCGCTGCTGCACAAGACCAAGCGCAGCGGCACCGTGACGGCGACCCGCAAGACCCGGCTGCTCGTGCTCGACGCCCAGGATTTCCACGCTTTGATAGCGCGCATGCCGACGCTCGCCAAACACGTTCACAATACGGCCAAGGCGAGGCTCGCCGACTCCGGCGATCTCGCGCTCGCCGAACTCGCGCAGGCGGAGAAGGAAGGCGGGGAGCGCTAAGCGGCCTCAAAAGCAAAAGGGCCGCGCCTCGAGGCGCGGCCCTTGATGATCTGGCCCAGTCGGGCGAAAGAGCGGACGGCTTACGCCGCCAGCGCCTTGGTCAGGTTTTCCGCGACCTTGTCGAGGAAGCCGGTGGTCGAGAGCCAGCGCTGGTCGGCGCCGACCAGGAGCGCGAGGTCCTTGGTCATGTAGCCGGCCTCGACGGTGTCGACGCAGACCTTCTCCAGCGTGGCGGCGAACTTGGCGAGCTCGGCATTGTTGTCGAGCTTGGCGCGGTGCGACAGGCCGCGGGTCCAGGCGAAGATCGACGCGATCGAGTTGGTCGAGGTCTCCTTGCCCTTCTGGTGCTCGCGGTAGTGGCGGGTCACCGTGCCATGGGCGGCTTCGGCCTCGACGGTCTTGCCGTCGGGGGTGAGCAGCACCGAGGTCATCAGGCCGAGCGAGCCGTAGCCCTGCGCGACCGTGTCGGACTGCACGTCGCCGTCGTAGTTCTTGCAGGCCCAGACATAGCCGCCGGACCATTTCAGCGCCGAGGCCACCATGTCGTCGATCAGGCGGTGCTCGTAGGTCAGGCCCTTGGCGTCGAACTCCTTCTTGAACTCCTTTTCGAAGATCTCCTGGAAGATGTCCTTGAAGCGGCCGTCATAGACCTTGAGGATCGTGTTCTTGGTCGACAGGTACACCGGGTAATTACGGAGCAGGCCGTAATTGAAGGAGGCGCGGGCGAAATCGATGATGGAATCGTCGAGATTGTACATCTCCATGGCGACGCCGGCGCCGGGGGCCTTGAACACTTCCTTCTCGATCACGGTGCCGTCCTCGCCGACGAACTTCAGCGAGAGGGTGCCCTTGCCCGGGAACTTGATGTCGGTGGCGCGGTACTGGTCGCCATAGGCGTGGCGGCCGATGATGATCGGCTTGGTCCAGCCGGGAACCAGGCGCGGCACGTTCTTGCAGATGATCGGTTCGCGGAAGATCACGCCGCCGAGGATGTTGCGGATGGTGCCGTTCGGCGACTTCCACATCTGCTTGAGGTTGAATTCCTTCACCCGGGCTTCATCGGGGGTGATGGTGGCGCACTTGACGCCGACGCCGACCTTCTTGATCGCCTCGGCCGCGTCGATGGTGACCTGATCGTTGGTGTGGTCGCGGTATTCCATGCCCAGGTCGAAATACATCAGCTCGACATCCAGGAACGGGTTGATCAGCTTGTCCTTGATGTACTGCCAGATGATCCGGGTCATCTCGTCGCCATCGAGTTCGACGACGGGATTGGATACCTTGATTTTTGCCATGATCGGGGGAGCCTCTTGGGAACGGCGCTTGTGGCGCGCCACGGGAATATCCGCCGCCTCTTAGCACCGCCGCGCGGCGGGCGAAAGCCAAGGGATTATGCACTTTTAGCTCATCCAGCTTCCGCAGATGGGAAGCGGCCGGCCGGGGGCAGGGTGAGGTTTCAGGCGAGATTCAAAAGTCGAATCCAACCCGTTATTTCTCTTGAGAATTTCGTCAGGACAGGCAAACGACAGGCGAACGCGGCGGGCCGGCCAACGGCTGGCTTTGAATCAATTCCTGAGGCGGCCTTGCCAAGGCCTTGAGAGACAGTGGGAAAGCGAAGCGAGATGTCGGGGACTGACAGAAGCAAGGCGGGCCTTTCCCTCGACGGTCCCATCGTCATCCTGGTCGAGCCGCAGCTGGGTGAAAACATCGGCATGGCCGCGCGCGCCATGGGCAATTTCGCGCTTGGTGCCCTGCGCATCGTCAACCCCCGGGACGGCTGGCCCAACATCGCCGCCCAGCGCGCCGCGGCCGGCGCCGACCACATCCTGGAACGGGTCGAATTGTTCGACACGGTGGAGCAGGCGGTCGCCGACCTCGACCTGCTGTTCGCCACCACCGCGCGCCCCCACGACCAGGCCAAGCCGGTTGTCGGGCCGGAGGCGGCCGCAA
This sequence comes from Bradyrhizobium sp. CCBAU 53415, assembly GCF_028128735.1. Classification (NCBI taxonomy): domain Bacteria; kingdom Pseudomonadati; phylum Pseudomonadota; class Alphaproteobacteria; order Hyphomicrobiales; family Nitrobacteraceae; genus Bradyrhizobium; species Bradyrhizobium sp. CCBAU 53415. The sequence continues at coordinate 1,125,502 of NZ_LBJF01000001.1, forward strand.
GCGAGATCGCCGGGCATGTCGCCGCCGGGGGCAGGGCCGGCATCCTGTTCGGCCGGGAGCGCTGGGGCCTGACCAATGAGGAGGTCGGGCTCTCCAACCGCATCATCACCTTCCCGGTCAATCCCGGCTTTGCCTCGCTCAACCTCGCCCAGGCCGTGCTGCTGATCGGCTATGAATGGTTCAAGCGGGCCACATCCGGCGAGCTGCCGCATGCCATGCCGGAGCGGTCCGAGCGCGCCTCGCAGCACCAGATGCAGGCCTTCTTCGACAATCTCGTGCGCGAGCTCGACAAGGTCGAGTTCCTGCGGCCGGCCGAGAAGCGCGACACCATGCTGGTGAACCTGCGCAACATCTTCAGCCGGATGGAGCCGACCAAGCAGGACATGCACACCCTGCACGGCGTGATCATGGCGATCGCGGAAGGACGAAAGGGTCCGGCCAAGGGCGGCGTGCTCGATGGCGAGCAGGCGACGCGCCTGCGCGCGCTCCTGGCCGAGCACGGGCAGGGCGGCGGCGTGCCCGACAGCGGCTCCACCGTGCGCGGCCTTGCCCGCCTGCTCCGCCGCAATCCGACCGACGCCGAGCGCCTGCTCTGGCAGGCGCTGACCCGCGACCGCCGCTTCGCCGGCCAGTTCAAGCGCCAGACCCCGGTCGGTCGTCACATCCCGGACTTCGTCTCCTTCCCGCACCGGATCGCGATCGAACTGGTCAACCCGGGCGAGGGCGAGACAATTGCGGCCGACCGCGCGGGCCGGCGGACCTGGCTGGAGGCGCGGGACTATCGGGTGATCGACATACGCGCTGCGGATGTGGAGCGCGATCTCGAGACGGAGCTGGTGCGGTTGCAGGGGATGGTCGCGGAAAGATCGAGCGCTCCGTAGCAGCACGCTCAAGGCGCGTCGTACTCCACCAAGTCCCACCAATATGCGTCAACTCCGCTGCCTCTCTTGAGCGGCAGATCGGCCTGCGCGCGGCCAGAGCGCTTCGTGCAATCCGCCAATCATGGTAGGCTGGCTCTCGCCATGGAGGTGTTCAGCCGTCGTGGACAGCAAGGGGATTCTTTCAGTGAAATCCCATTTTGAGTCGCTGGCGCTCGACGAGTTCGCCACGAGGCAAGCTGGCGTACTGATCCTGATTGGCCGCATTCTGCTTGCGTGGGTATTCGTCGGAAGCTTGTACGGAGCGCTATCCAATTTCAGCGGCTCGGTGGGCTATTTCAGGTCCCTGAACCTTCCAGCACCTGAGCTGTTCACCATCACGAACATGGCCGTCGAAGCGTTGATATCCGTTGGTTTGATATTGGGTCTCGGTACGCGCTACTGCGCAGTTCTGATGTTCGCGTTCGTGTTGGCGGCGACGATAATCGCGCACCGCTACTGGGAATATCCCGCCGGTGCGCAGCAGATTGGTCAATACAACCACTTCCTGAAGAACATCTCGATCATGGGAGGCGCGATGTTGATCTTCGTCACCGGGCCGGGCCGTTTCAGCCTGGACCGGGCAACGTAGACGGCATCACTTCACGTGGGGCTTGAATGCGTCCTCGATCGCTCGACGGATACTCCTTGTGAGCGGCTTCAAAGCATCGCCCAGGAAGGCGAAGAGAAGCATCAGCCACGTCGCAAGCGCGGCACACCACAGCATGACTTCCAGTATCTCGGGCATGACGCCCTCTCGAAAAATACATTCTCTGAAATACGGCCAGTGTCGCCCAAAGGAGCCGGCACGGCAAGTCGTCCTCTGAGTGGCAGCGCGCCGGAACACTCGCATTATGCCCTCGGAGTAGCTTGCTGGTTGCGGGGTCCCTTGTCTCAATGGAAGAAGGCCACCTCTGTGGCCACGACGAGTGCGCAGGTCGGAGAGCCGGTAAGCCTGGCTGACCCGCTGGAAGCGGACACCCTCATTCGAATACCCGCGTGACCGCTGAAGGGACGAGACCGGTTGCGTTTCCCTAAAGCGCGATGCGATCAGGATGAATCGTCATCGCGCTGTAGGTTGTTGTTTAAGCGTGATCTTTTCGGAAAACCGCTGCGCACCTTTCCGGATCATGCTTCAATCTAATCGACCCTGCGGACTTACACCGCCTCCAATTGATCCGCCGCACGCTTCTTCTTCGCCTTCGCCTGGCCGAGCAGGGGAGTTGCCGTGAGTGCCGCCGTATCCGCGACGCCCGGGTCGCGTGAGATCATCGCCGCGACGATCGCGCCGTCGATGATCAGGCCGAGCTGGTGGGCCAGCACCGAGGGCTCGCTCGAGCCGAGCTCGCTGGCGAGCTTCTCGATGTGGCCGAGCACGATCTTCTTGTGCTTCAGCGCGATGTTGCGAAACTGCTTGGCGTCCTTGTCGTGCTCGCCGACCGCATTGATGAAAGGGCAGCCGTAGAAGCGCTCCTCGGCAAACCAGCTCTTCAGCGCGGGAAAGATGCGCGTGAGCTTCGCCTGCGCATCGCCGCCGCCTTGCTCCATGGCGCCGATGAACCATTCGCGCCACTGCTTGCCCTCGCTCTCCAGCACGGCGTTGACGAGATTGGTCTTGGAGCCGAACAATTTGTAGAGCGTCGTCTTCGCGGTGCCGGCCTCCTCGATGATCGCATCAATGCCGGTCGCGTTGATGCCGTTCTTGCAGAACAGATGCGACGCGGCGCTGAGCAGGCGCCCTCGCGCGGATTCATCGTCGCCGGCTCCGGCGTGGGGCGAGTTCGAATTCTTCTTCGATGACGTCTTTGCCATGAGCTGCAACTTAATCGCAGCCGCGCCGCATCAGCAAGCCGCATCTGTTTGGCGCCGAAAAGATTCGCATCCGCTCAGGCATCTGCTTCGCCCTTGAGCAGGGGAGGGCTGATCAATCCGCAGGCAGCGACGCTTAAGCGGCTCCAATGCTTCGCATTTTGTTTCTGGCCTCGTCTGGCACGCTCCATGCAAGGAAACAGACCGTTCGGTATCCTACCGATTTCCACTTCTGCCAGGGAGAAGACTGATGACTGCCGTCGTTCAAAAGACAGTGCTGACGGGGTGCCTCGCACCCATCGACAAGAATGGGCTCGAGCAACTGATCGCGAGCGGCAAGGCGAATCCGAAGGTCATCAAGACCTTGAAGTGCAAGACAATCGCGGAAGGAAAATTCCGCCACGCCAACTATATCCGCAACCTGCCGCCGTACATCGTCGACGAGCCGCCGGGTTTGCTGGGCGACGACACCGCGCCCAATCCGTCCGAAGCCTCGCTTGCCGCGCTCGGTTCCTGCCTCGCGGTCGGCCTGCATGCCAATGCCGTGCACCGCGGCTGGATCGTCAACAAGCTCGAACTGGAGCTCGAAGGCGATCTCAACATCACCGCGGTTTGGGGCACGGGCGACACCTCCGACAAGCCGGTCGGATTCACCGATGTCCGCGTCAAGGTCGACATGGAATGCGAGGGCGTCTCGCCGGACGAGATCAACGCGCTGGTGGCTCATGTGAAGAAATGGTCGCCGGTCGCCAACACCTTCACCCGCCCGGTCAATCTCGAGGTCGGCATCTAGCTGCAGGCAGGACAAGGTGCGGGAGACGATCATGGGTTCACTGGCTTTATCGCGGGCCGCAGTTCTGGATCAGCCCGCACCGTCCATTGTGGGCGAGGTGGCGCGGATCGCGCGCGAGCAGCTCGCGCCGCTCGCCGCTGGCATCGACGACGGTACGGTCTATCCGGCCGAGGTGCTGCGCAGGTTCGGTGTGGTCGGGGCGTGGGGCAGTCACGTGCCCCACGAAGGCCCGGCGGATCTGCGCTGCGCCATCCAGGCGATGGCGGCGATTGGGGAAGTCTGCGGGGCCACGGCCTTCATGGCCTGGTGCCAGGACACCCTGGTCTGGTACGCGGCGAACTCGACGAATCTGAAGCTCGCCAAGCGCTTCGGCGATGCCTTCTCGACCGGGCGCGTGCTCGGCGGCACCGGACTTTCCAACCCGATGAAGAGCTTCTTCGGCATCGAGAAATTGAAGCTGAAGGGGCGCAAGGTCGATGGCGGCTATATCGTGCGTGGCGCGCTGCCCTGGGTCTCCAATCTCGGCCCGGATCATTATTTCGGCACGATCTTCGAGCGCGAGGACGATCAGGGCATCGCAAAAGGCGAGCCCGGCACGGTTATGTTCCTGGCCGACTGCTCGGACCCTGCGATCACGCTGACGCCGTGCAAGCCGTTCCTCGCCATGGACGGCACCGGCACCTACGGGGTGCAGTTCCGCGACGCCTTCGTGCCGGACGAGCTGATCCTGGCCGATCCCGCAGGGCCCTTCGTCAAGAAGATCCGCGCCGGCTTCATCCTGCTTCAGGCCGGCATGGCGCTCGGCCTCATCAAGGATTGCATCAACATCATGGACGAGGTCGACAGTCCTCTCGGCCATATCAACCGCTATCTGCCGCAGCAGCCGGTGCATTTCCGCGATCTCGCCACCGAGCTCGAGGCCGAGACCATGGCGCTGGCGCGCGATCCCTACAATGAGGAGGAAACCTACTGGCGCAAGGTGATTGCGCTGCGGCTTCGCGCCGGCGAGGCCAGCGTCGCGGCGGCGCATGCGGCGATGCTGCATTGTGGCGCGCGCGGCTACCTGAAGAGCCACCGCGCGCAGCGGCGCATGCGCGAGGCCTATTTCGTCGCGATCGTCACGCCTGCCACCAAGCAGCTGCGCAAGATGCTCGCGGATTCCTGAGCTTCACGAGTCCACCCCAAGACGACCCTGAAGACCCCCAACCTCAACGGAGAGGCTGCCATGACTGACGTCCTGATCACTGCCGTCGAACTTGCCGATCTCTTGAAGAGCGAACCGTGTGTCGTCATCGACACCCGCAATCCTGACGCTTATGCCGCCGGGCATCTTCCGAACGCCGTCAACGTCCATGAGATCTTCACCTTCCTCGCGACCTCGACGCCCGAGGGGATGACTGAGCTGAAGACGAAGTTTGCCGACGCGTTCGGTGCGGCCGGTCTGTCCGGCAAGGAGACTGCGGTGATCTACGAGCAGTCGATGAACTCGGGCTTCGGTCAGTCCTGCCGCGGCTACTACCTGCTCACCATGCTCGGCTATCCCAAGGTGAAGGTGCTGCATGGCGGTTTCGATGCCTGGTCGGCCGCGGGCTTCCCGGTGACGAAGGACGTGCCGGCACCGGCACAGGCATCGTTCGCGATCGTGCCGGAGGCGGGCGAGATCCTGATCGACGCCAAGACCATGCTCGGCGCGGTCGGCAAGCCCGGCATCGCCATCCTCGACGTGCGCGACGTCGACGAGTGGATCGGCGACAGCTCTTCTCCCTACGGGAAGGATTTCTGCCCGCGCAAGGGCCGCATTCCCGGCGCGGTGTGGCTGGAATGGTATCGGATGATGAAGCCGACCGCCGAGGGCCCGCGCTTCAAGTCCAAGGACGAGATTCTGGCCGAATGCGCCACGGTCGGCATCTCGCAGACCACGCCGGTCTATCTCTACTGCTTCAAGGGGGCACGCGCTTCGAACACGTTCCTGGCACTGAAGAACGCGGGCGTGAAGGACGTGCGGATGTATTTCGGCTCCTGGAACGAATGGTCGCGCGATCCCTCGCTGCCGATCGAGCAGGGGCTGCCGATTGCAGCTGACGTGACGACCAAGGCGGCCTGAGCAAGCGCCTCGTCCTTCGAGACGACCGCTTCGCGGTCTCCTCAGGATGAGGCTAAGCGGCAACGGTGCCTGTTGAAACTGCTGCCGCGCACTCCGCCCTCATCCTGAGGAGACCGCCTAGAGCGGGCGTCTCGAAGGATGGGCCGCTTGCGGACGAGGCGTAATTCCCAGCGCCTTGATCCGCGAGGCGAGCGTAGTCGGCTTGATATCGAGCATTTCGGCGGCGCCGCCGGGACCGAAGACTTTTCCGGCGCAGGCCTCGAGTGCGGCGAGAATGTTGCCGCGCTCGTGGTCGCGCATCTCAGATGAGGTCATGACCGCCGGGCGCGCATCGGCCTTCGGGCGCGCGGCGCCGGGCGGAACTTGCGCGCCGGAGGCGTCAGGCAGATCGATGCGCAGGCGGCCGTTCTGGGACAGGATCGCAGCGCGCTCGATCACGTTCTGCAATTCGCGGACATTGCCGGGCCAGTCGTAGCGGGTCAGCCGCCGCGCATCGCCCTCCGACAGACGCAGGTTCGACTTCAGCGCCTTGCCCTCGCGCGTCAGGAAGTGTTGGGCGAGCAACGGAATGTCCTCGCGCCGTTCGCGCAAGGGCACGGTCTCGATCGGAAACACGTTGAGGCGGAAATAGAGGTCCTCGCGGAAACGGCCGCGCTGCACCTCCTGCTTGAGGTCGCGGTTGGTCGCGGCGATGACGCGGACGTCGACCGCGCGGGTGCGCGCCTCGCCGACACGCTCGAAATGGCCCTCCTGCAACACGCGCAGCAGCTTGCCCTGGAGCTCGATCGGAATTTCGCCGACCTCGTCCAGGAACAGCGTGCCGCCGTTGGCGAGCTCGAAGCGGCCGATACGGTCGCGGGTCGCGCCGGTGAAGGCGCCACGGACATGGCCGAAGAACTCGCTCTCGAACAATTCGCGCGGGATCGCGGCGCAGTTGACGCGGATCAGCGGCCGGTCGCTGCGGGTGGAATCCTCGTGGATGGCGCGCGCGATCAGCTCCTTGCCGGTGCCGGATTCGCCGGTGATCATCACCGCCGCCGTGGTCGGCGCCACCAGCTTGACCTGGCGAAGCGTCTTCTGGATCGCCTCGCTTCCACCGATGATGCCGCGCGGATTGGTCTCGATCCGGATCTCCTCCTGCAGGTATGCATTTTCCAATTCCAGCCGCTCGCGCAGGCGATCGACTTCGGCAAGTGCCGCATGCAGCTTCTCGTCGGCCTCGCGGCGCTGGCTGACATCGCGAAACACGACGACCGCGCCGACGACCACGCCGCGGTCGCGGATCGGGGTCGAGGTGTATTCGACCCAGGCGGGCGAGCCGTCCTTGCGCCAAAACACCTCGCCGTCGACCTGATGGACGGCGCCGTCGCGGAACGCCGCATAAATCGGGCAGTCGTGATCGGGATAATGGCGGCCGTCGTGGTGGGTGTGGTGCACGATCGGGTGGATCTCCTTGCCGACCAGCTCTTCGGCGGTCCAGCCCAGCATCCGCTCCGCCGCGGGGTTCACGAAGGTGGTCTTTCCTTCCGCGTTCACGCCATAGATGCCTTCGCCGGCGGCGCGCAGGATCAGCTGGTTCTCGCGCTCGATGTCCTGGAACACGCGCTCCACCCGCTGCCAGGTCGAGATGCCGCTGCGCATGTGATCTTCGGCGGCGGCATCGACATTGCGCCGGCGGCGCGCGTCGAGATCGGTCAGCGTGAGCAGCAGCAGCGAGCGCCCGTCATGCGGTAGCCGGCAACCGGCATATTCGAGCCGGAGATTTTGCCCGGTCGCATGGCGGGGATTGAGGGCCGTGGTCCAGTAGGCGCCCTTGTGCAGCACGGCCTGGGTGAAGACGGTGAGGGCTGGAAGCTCGCCGGCGTGCAGCGTGCTGGCCCTGGTCTGCCGCAGCAGGGCGCGGTCGTAGCCGAGCAGGGCGCAGGCAGCGGGATTAGCATCGACGATCTGGTCGCCGAAGGGGTCGATCAGCAGCGTCGCCTCGACCGAGGATTCGAAGGCTGCGATGCGCGGGTCGATGGCGGGGGCCGCATCATCGTGGACGGGCATTGGCGTCGTTGCCATTGCGAGATCTCGTAATTGAGCTACGAAATCTCGTTTATCACGAGTTTTCGTAGCGACCAAGCGTCGTGGAAAGTGCTGCGTCATCAAGGCACTGACGGATCCGGCGGCCGTGGCATGCTCCTTGCGTAATTCTTCCTCGCAATGACGCGCAGGAGGGCCGATGTCCACGTTCGACAATTCGTTTGATCCCGACCGCAACCTTCGAGCCGGCTGCGCCTGTGGCCAGCATCGTTCGGCCCTGGAGCACGAGCAGGCAGAGTCGGCCCTGAGCTGCGAACACATCGAAAGCGACGACAAGCGCTACGAAGGTGTCGTCGCGTCCGCGGTGATGCGCGCGATGTTTCCGCAAGATATGGCGCGCCGCGCCTTCCTGAAATCGGTCGGTGCGTCGACCGCGCTTGCGGCGCTGTCGCAGTTCTTCCCGCTTCAGACCGCGACCGAAGTATTCGCGCAAGGAGGCGCGCCCGAGAAAAAGGACCTCAAGGTCGGCTTCATCCCGATCACCTGCGCGACGCCCATCATCATGGCGGCGCCGCTCGGCTTCTATTCGAAGCACGGCCTCAACGTCGAAGTGGTCAAGACCGCGGGATGGGCCGTAGTCCGCGACAAGACCATCAACAAGGAATACGACGCCGCGCACATGCTGGCGCCGATGCCGCTCGCGATCTCGCTCGGCCTCGGCTCGAACGCCATTCCCTTCGCCGTCCCCGCGATCGAAAACATCAACGGGCAGGGCATCACGCTTGCGATGAAGCACAAGGACAAGCGCGACCCGAAAAGCTGGAAGGGAATGAAGTTCGCCATTCCCTTCGACTATTCCATGCACAACTATCTGCTGCGCTATTATCTCGCCGAGCACGGCATCGACCCTGATACCGACGTGCAGCTGCGCTCGGTGCCACCGCCCGAAATGGTCGCGAACCTGCGCGCCGACAACATCGACGGCTTCCTCGCCCCCGACAACATCTGCCAGCGCGCGATCTATGACGGCGTCGGCTTCATGCACATATTGTCCAAGGAGATCTGGGACGGTCATCCCTGCTGCAGCTTCGCCGCCAGCCGCGAATTCATCACGACCGCGCCGAACAGCTTTGCGGCGCTGACGCGAGCCATCGTCGATGCCACCGCCTATGCGTCCAAGGCCGAGAACCGCAAGCAGATCGCGGAAGCGATCGCGCCGGCCAACTACATCAACGCGCCCGTCACGGTGCTGGAGCAGGTCTTGACCGGCACCTACGCCGACGGCCTCGGCGGGGTGAAGACCGATCCCAAGCGCGTCGACTTCGATCCGTTCCCCTGGCAGTCCTTTGCAGTGTGGATGCTGACGCAGATGAAGCGCTGGGGCCAGATCAAGGGCGACGTCGACTACAAGGCGATCGCCGAGCAGGTGTACCTCGCCACCGACACCAAGAAGCTGATGACCGAGATGGGGCTTTCGCCGCCTGCAAGCGCCTACAAATCGTTCGCGGTGATGGGAAAGACGTTCGATCCGGCCAAGCCGGAGGACTATCTGGCGGGCTTCAAGATCAGGAAGGCGTCGTGATGATGGGCGCCGATCTCGTGTCCCGGACGCGATGCAGCACTCCCGGCGATGCGAAGCATCGTCCGGTGTGCTGCTTCGCAGAGCCGGGACCCAGTCGGGCCGCATGGGTCCCGGTTCTGCGTCGCACAGCTTCGCGCTGCGCCGCGCCCGGGACACGATACCTGGGATATACGAGATGAACAGCTCCCTCCGTCTCCGTGCCGGCCTCGTCTCCATCGTGCTGCTCGCCGCGTTTCTCGGCGTCTGGCACCTCGCCACGCGCTCGACTGCGCCGGTGACGACGATGAGCCCGGAATACGCCAAGCTGATGGGGCTGACCGCGACGCAGGGCAAATCGGCGATGCCCGGACCGCTCGATGTCGGCGCCAAGCTCTGGGACCATCTGAAGCGGCCGTTCTACGACAATGGGCCGAACGACAAGGGGCTCGGAATCCAGCTCGGCTATTCCATCGCGCGAGTCGGCGCCGGCTATCTGCTCGCCGTGCTCGTCGCCATCCCGCTCGGCTTCCTGATCGGCATGTCGCCGCTGCTGAGCAAGGCGCTCGATCCCTTCATCCAGGTGCTGAAGCCGATCTCGCCGCTGGCCTGGATGCCGCTCGCGCTCTACACCATCAAGGATTCCTCGGTCTCGGCGATCTTCGTCATCTTCATCTGCTCGATCTGGCCGATGCTGCTCAACACCGTGTTCGGCGTCGCCAGCGTGCGCAGGGAATGGATCAACGTCGCGCGCACGCTCGAGGTCGGGACCGTCAGGCGCGCCTTCACCGTGATCCTGCCGGCGGCGGCGCCGACGATCCTGACCGGCATGCGCATCTCGATCGGGATTGCCTGGCTCGTGATCGTCGCCGCCGAAATGCTCGTCGGCGGCACCGGCATCGGCTATTTCGTCTGGAACGAGTGGAATAATCTGTCGATCACCAACGTCATCATCGCGATCCTGCTCATCGGGGTCGTCGGCATGCTGCTCGACCAGATCCTGGCGCGCTTCACGCGCATGGTCACGTTTCCGGAGTAGGGCGATGGCGACGACACAGACTCAGCCGTGTCCCGGACGCACTGCGGCGCGAAGTGCCGCTGTGCAGAGCCGGGACCCATTGCCGCAACATGGGTCCCGGTTCTGCGGCGCACCACTGCGTGGCGCACCGCGCCCGGGACACGAGATTTACACATGACCGACAAATTCGTCTCCATCGAAGGCATCGCCAAGCGTTATCCCGGCGCGGGCGGCGCCACGACAACCGTGTTCGAGAACCTGTGGCTCTCGATGGCGCGGGGCGAGTTCGCTTGCGTGATCGGCCATTCCGGCTGCGGCAAGACCACGGTGCTCAACATCCTCGCCGGCCTCGATGCGCCGAGCGAGGGCGCCGTCATCGTCGACGGGCAGGCGATTTCGGGCACCAGCCTCGACCGCGCCGTGATCTTCCAGAGCCACGCGCTCTTGCCCTGGCGCACCGTGCTCGGCAACGTCGCCTATGCCGTGAGCTCGAAATGGCGGAGCTGGGATCGCGCCAAGGTGAGGGCGCACGCGCAGACTTTCATCGATCTCGTTGGACTGACAGGTTCGGAGCACAAGCGTCCGTCGGAGCTGTCGGGCGGCATGAAGCAGCGCGTCGGCATCGCGCGGGCGCTGTCGATCACGCCGAAGATGATGCTGATGGACGAGCCGTTCTCCGCGCTCGACGCGCTGACGCGCGGCACGCTCCAGGACGAGGTGCGGCGCATATGCCTCGAGACCGGGCAGACCGCGTTCATGATCACCCATGACGTCGACGAGGCGATCTATCTCGCCGACAAGATTTTCCTGATGACCAACGGTCCAGGGGCGGTGCTGGCCGAGGTCGTCGAGAACCCGCTGCCTCGAGATCGCGGCCGCATCGATCTGCACCGCCATCCGCTCTACTACGCCTTGCGCAACCACATCATCGATTTCCTGGTGACGCGCAGCAAGACCTTTGCCGCCGAGACACCCGATCACGATCCGCGCAACGTGCCGTTGGTGCCCATCGGCAAGCCCGGCCTTTCAATCGCATCGACCGGCGAAGAGCCACGACAGACCTGGATGCCGGGGACAAATCCCGGATTGAGCGCCTAGCAAGGAGACCCTGACATGAAACGCGAAGACCTCACTGAGAAGCTGCTCGACATCAAGCGCGAGAAGGGCTGGAGCTGGAAGCACATCTGCGAGAAGATCGGCGGCTATTCCGAAGTGCTGATCGTCGGCGCCATCCTCGGCCAGATGAAATTGACGAAGCCGCAGGCCGCCAATGCCGGCGAACTGTTCGGCCTGTCGAAGGCCGAAGTCGCCATGCTCAACGAGACGCCGATGCGCGGCATGCCCATGCCTCCGACTGATCCCCTGATCTACCGCTTCTATGAACTGGTGATGGTGAACGGCCCGGCCTGGAAGGCCTTGATCGAGGAGGAGTACGGCGACGGCATCATGTCGGCGATCGATTTCGACATGGTGATGGAGAGGCAGCCGAATCCGAAGGGCGACCGCGTCAAGCTCACGATGTCGGGCAAGTTCCTGCCGTACAAATATTACGGTGCCAGCGGCAACGTGCCGGAATACGGCTTCAAGGAGGAGTGAGCTAGACCCTTGTCATTCCGGGGCGATGCAAAGCATCGAACCCGGAATCTCGAGATTCCGGGGCCGCGCTGGCGCGCGTCCCGGAATGACATTTCGTGTCACTTCCCCGCCTTCACCTCGGCGGCGGCCACCGCGAGCAGCTCGCTCATCTTGGCGCGAATCGCCTGCTCGGTGACGGCGACGTTCCTGGCGGCGAAATCGGCCGTCAGCTTGCGCATGACGTCGGCATCGCCGGCCTCCTCGAAATCCGACGCGACCACCTCCTTGGCATAGGCGGTGGCGGCTTCACCGGTGATGCCGAGCTTTTCGGCCGCCCACAGGCCGAGCAGCCGGTTGCGGCGGGCCTCCGCCTTGAACTTCTGCTCCTCGTCGAGGGCGAACTTCTTCTCGAAACCTTCCTGGCGCTTGTCGAACCCGCTCATGCCTTGTTCCAAATCCCCTGCTGAATGGCGCGGGAGCCTTCCGTTGCGGCGACCCGGCTGGATGCCTACATAGATAGCACCAATCGGCAAAACAACGGGCCGTTAAGCCGCAGGCAAGACGGTATAAGTTGGCGCGGGACGGCCGGATCGATTGTGCTGGGACAGCCAATCGGATAGGTTGCCTAAAGGCTTGGTTCCCGTTCTGTTTCCAAGGGTTAATGGATGGGTTCCCGGCCGTTCACGGCAGCTCCGCTGTGGGTCGCAATCCTAGTCAACCGGAGCACACCAATTTCATGGATTTCAACAAAACACGGTACATCCCCATGAGCCGTCGGCGTCGCATTTATGAAGGCAAGGCAAAGGTTCTCTACGAAGGCCCCGAGCCCGGTACCCTGATCCAGCACTTCAAGGACGACGCCACCGCGTTCAATGCGAAAAAGCATCAGGTGATCGAGGGCAAGGGTGTCCTCAACAACCGGATCTCGGAGTACCTGTTTCAGCACCTCAACGACATCGGGGTGCCGACCCATTTCATCCGCCGTCTCAATATGCGCGAGCAGTTGATTCGCGAGGTCGAGATCGTGCCGCTCGAAGTGGTGGTGCGGAATGTCGCCGCCGGCTCGCTGTCGCAGCGCCTGGGCATCGAGGAGGGCACCCAGCTGCCCCGTTCGATCATCGAATTCTACTACAAGAACGACCAGCTCAACGACCCCATGGTGTCGGAAGAGCACATCACCGCGTTCGGGTGGGCGACGCCGCAAGAGATCGACGACATCATGGCGCTCGCCATCCGCGTCAACGATTTCCTCACCGGCCTCTTCCTGGGCATCGGCATCCGCCTCGTCGACTTCAAGATGGAGTGCGGGCGCCTGTTCGAGAACGAGATGATGCGCATCATCGTCGCCGACGAGATCTCGCCGGACAGCTGCCGTCTGTGGGATATCAAGTCGAACGAGAAGCTCGACAAGGACCGTTTCCGCAGGGATCTCGGCGGCCTGCTCGAGGCCTATACCGAAGTCGCAAAACGTCTCGGCATCCTCATGGAGAACGAGCGTCCGCAGGGCTCCGGCCCGGTGCTGGTGAAGAGCTGAGAGAGGATTTCGACGTGAAGGCACGTGTCACCGTTACCTTGAAGACGGGCATCCTCGATCCGCAAGGCAAGGCCATCGAAGGCGCGCTGAGGTCGCTCGGCGTCGACGGCGTCGCCAGCGTCCGGCAGGGCAAGGTGTTCGACATCGAGCTTGCCGGCGCCGACAAGGCCAAGGCGGAAGCGGCGCTGAAGGAAGCCGCCGACAAGCTGCTGGCGAACACCGTGATCGAGAACTACGCGATTGAGATGAAGGCGTGACAGGTGCGTAAATGCCCGACGTGACGGCAGAGATCATGTTCGAGGTGTTGAAATCGATCTAGGCGGAGCCTCGTCAGGAGATCACCAGCGTCTTTCAGGAGATCTCCGGAATTCATGCCAGGCTGGTGCGGCATGAAGGGCTCGACCGCATCGAGCACCGACTTGAATTCAGTGATGCGCCGGTCCGGTGAAGCCGACATGCTTTACAGCCATCCCGCTCTGCGAAAACGCCAGTACAGTGCGGTGCAGGCCGTCAGCATCACGCCGAGCAGCATGTAGTAGCCGTACTCCCATTCGAGCTCCGGCATGTGCTTGAAGTTCATGCCGTAGATGCCGGCGAGCGCGGTCGGGATCGCGATGATCGCCAGCCACGAGGCGAGCTTCTTCGACACCGCGGTCTCGTGGGCCTGGCCGACCAGCAGGCTCGCCTCGAAGGCGAAGGCCAGCACCTCGCGCATGGAATCGATGCGCTCCTGGATGTTGCGGACATGGTCGGTGACGTCGCGGAACAGGGGTTGCATCGTCGCGCGCACCATCGACAGCTCATCGTGCTCGAGCCGGCGGCAGACCTCCACCAGCGGCCCGATCGCGTTGCGGAGCCGTAACAGGTCACGGCGCAGCATGTAGAGCCGCTCGATCTGCGTCTTGGTGATCGCGTGCGCGAGCACGTCGTCCTCGATCTCCTCGATCTCTTCGTGAATGCTTTCCAGCACGGGCGAGTAGTTGTCGACGATGAAATCGAGGATGGCGTAGAGGATGTAGTCCTCGCCGCGCGCGAGCGCCCGCGGGCAGCTCTCGCAGCGCTCGCGCACCGGCGTATAGGAGGTCGAAGCGCCGTGGCGCACCGAGACCAGATAGCCCTCGCCGACGAAAATGTGCGTCTCGCCGAAGGCGATGCGGCCCTCGATCAATTGCGCGGTGCGCGCGACGATGAACAGGGCCTCGCCATATTGCTCGATCTTGGGTCGCTGATGGGCGTGGTTGGCGTCCTCGATCGCGAGCTCGTGGAGGTCGAACTGCTTCTGCACCGCACCGAGCAGTGCCATGTCGGGCTCGTGCAGGCCGATCCAGACCACATGGCCGGGCTTGGCCCGCCAGCTCGAGGCCTCACTGATGGCGATATTGGCGACACGCCGTCCGTCGACATAGGCGCCGGCGGCGACGACGCCCTCGGTGGGCACCGGCTCGGAGAGGGATGTGGGGAGCGACGGGACATTCATGGCTTCAATCCCGGGCTAGATCGTCAGGCAGACGTGCCGTGGCTATGGCCTGTGTACAAGGCCGCCCGGCGAGGCTAGCACTGGTAAAATTCCCGTCAAATGGCTATGTCTTTTCGCGAATTGGCCCTTTGGCCAGCCCGATTCCCGTCATCGCCGGAACCCCGAACCATGAAAGCCGCCATCCTCGTCTTTCCCGGAATCAACCGCGAGCGCGACATGGCGCGTGCCTTGAGGCTGATCTCGGGCGGCGAGCCGGCGATGGTCTGGCACGCCGAGACGTCATTGCCTGCGGGTACCGACCTCGTGGTGGTGCCGGGCGGCTTCTCCTACGGCGACTATTTGCGCTGCGGCGCCATCGCGGCACGCGCGCCGGTGATGGACGCGGTGCGCGCCTATGCGGCCGGGGGCGGCCTCGTGCTCGGCGTCTGCAACGGTTTCCAGATCCTCTGTGAATCCGGCCTGCTGCCGGGCGTCCTGATGCGTAATGCGCGGCTGAAATTCATCTGCAGGGATGTGCACCTGCGCGTCGAGCGCTCCGACACGCCCTTCACGCGCGGCTACAATGCGGGCCAGGTGATCCGCGTGCCCGTCGCGCACGGCGAGGGCAATTACGAGGCGGACGAGGAGACCATCAAGCGGCTCGAAGGCGAGGGGCGGGTGCTCTATCGCTACTGCTCGGCCGCCGGCGTGGTCGACGAGGCCGCCAACATCAACGGCGCAGCGCATTCCATCGCCGGCATCGTCAATGACAGGGGCAACGTGCTCGGCATGATGCCGCATCCGGAAAACCACGTCGAAGACATCATGGGCTGCACCGACGGCCGCGGCCTGTTCGCCGGCCTCGTCCAGCATCTGGAAAAGGCCGCGTGATCCTGCCGGTGTTGAAGCGGACGCTCGCCGCGATTGCGGCGGTGTCGTTCGCGACAGCTGCGAAAGCCATTCCGCTTTAGCCAGCCGGTATAAACCGGAGCGTGCCTGCCCGACGCGTTGGCTTGCCGGTATCGTTGGTGTGATTGACGCCATCCATGACAGGCACCTCAGTGAAATCGAACGGGCTTACTCCGTCCAGGCAGGCCACGTTGACGGCATATGATGTCGTGTCAGATCGCCGTTGATGATGCGTGTATATTCCGCAGCGAGAACAGAAGAAGTGTTGCGCCGATCCGGTATGGAAGCGGTAGGTTGTCAGCGCGTCCTCGCCCTGCAGGAACCTGATCCCACCCA
Source organism: Bradyrhizobium sp. CCBAU 53415 (assembly GCF_028128735.1). Classification (NCBI taxonomy): domain Bacteria; kingdom Pseudomonadati; phylum Pseudomonadota; class Alphaproteobacteria; order Hyphomicrobiales; family Nitrobacteraceae; genus Bradyrhizobium; species Bradyrhizobium sp. CCBAU 53415. The sequence goes on from NZ_LBJF01000001.1 coordinate 1,141,536, forward strand.
TTTCCGCCATGGCAACGACGGCGCCTCGCATCCGGCAGTAAGAGCAAGTGCAGCGGCGGATCGAATTGAAGCCGTCGCTGAGCGTCGCCTCGAAGCGCACCGCGCCGCAATGACACTGGCCGGCCCAAACGTTCGTGTCGCTCACCATGTTGTCTGATTCTCCTGTTCAGATTGATTCCACGGCCACAGCTTGTTTGAGTCCTGACCCTAGCGCAGCTTGAGCTTCTCCGCAGGCACCGTCATCGCGGCAACGCCGGCCATCACCAGCAGCAGGCCCAGCGCCAAATTCGATGGCACGCTCTCGCCGAGCAGCAGCACCGACAAACCGACGCCGATCGGGATGCGCAAATAGCCTTGGGCGTTCGTGGTCAGTGTGCCGAGGCGGCCGAGGCAGACGTAGAACAGCATCAAGCCGAGCGCGCTGGAGACGATACCCATGACGATGGTGGCGACGATCGCGGTCGGCGTCGGGTGCAGCGTCCAGGGCTGGTCGATGATCAGCGAGGGGGGCAACAGGATGAAGCCGCCGAACAGCAGCGAGCCGGCCGCCACCACCATCGGGTCGTATTCGGAGAGGCGAAGACCGAAGATCGTCGCGCAGGCAAAGGAGATGGTGGCGAGCAAGATCGCGATCTCCGCGACGATCTCGCTACTGAGGCCGCGCAGCGCATCGAGGCCGACGATGGCGACAGTTCCGGCAAGTCCGAGGATCGCACCGGCGAGCTTGAGCAGCGTTGCCGGCTCGTGCCGCGTGATCAGCGAGGTGATCAGGAAGGCGAAGATCGGCGTCGTCGAAGCCAGCACCACCGTGTTCGAGGCCGGCACATATTGCTGCGACCAGGTGATGATCAGGAACGGGAAGGTCGAGTTGATCAATTGCTGGGTCGCGAACAGCTTCCAGGCCCTGGCGTCGGTCGGGAGCTTGATGCCGCGCATCCACAGGATCGCGAACAGGAAGGCGGCCGCGATCAGCGAGCGCGCCGAGATGAAGGTGATGGGCGGGATGGTGGGAAGCGCCAGCTTGGCCAGCGGATAGGTCGAGCTCCAGCAGCAGGCGAGCGTGAGCAGCAGCGTGTAGTCACGCCAGTTGCGTGCGCCGGCGGCGGCCACGGACGGCAACGGCGATGATGCGGAGGCCGCCGTGCCCCCCGTCGGCGATGTGCTCTGCGGCACCTTGTTCCTGCTCCCCGGCGCGATAGCGCTTGCCGGGAAGTCTGGGCGAGGGCGCGCGAAAAGGGAAGGCGCCGAGCTATGCGTTTGGCTGAGGCAGTGCCTTCCGCTTCATCCGCTTGATCGTGCCGGAAAAGGTCAGCAGCACGCGCGTCCCGGACATCATCTTGCCGCGCAGGAAGATCAGCGAGCCGCCGGCGCGGGTGACCTCGCCGGTGCATTCGATCAGCTCGCCCTCCCGTGCCGCGTCGAGGAATTCGCAGCCGAAATTGGTCGTCACCGCCCGGCTGTCAAGGACGTGCGTGGCGATCGCGAACAGGGAATAGTCGGCAAAGGCCATGTAGCAGCCGCCATGGACGTTCCCGGAGCCGTTGAGGTGCTTCTTCTCGACCCGGAAGGCGCTGCGGACACTGCCGTCCGCCTCGATCCGGTGCCAGAAGGGGCCGACATGGACCTCAAAACTATCGCGAATCCAGGTCCGCCAGCCCACAAATTCGCCCTCCGTGGCAATGTGGAGGTCGGGACGGCGGGGCGGGGGCGCTTTGGTCAATTCGTGCAAGGAAATGGGCCTTCAATTGCGGGTCTTTAGTCCTTAAATCCGATCCATTCGCGCCGTGCAATTCCTGTTCCCGCGGGGCCCCCGGCGCAAAACGTGGGACTGCGGGAAAATGCGCCATAAAGGGCTTTCCGCGAGCCCCCGATGTTCCTAAGAACGGCCAACCGCCGCCGAAAGCCCCGAATCCATGAAGAACGAACCCAAGATCACCCCCGAACTGGTTGCCGCCCACGGGCTCAAGCCCGACGAGTACGAGCGCATCCTGAAGCTGATCGGGCGGGAGCCGACCTTCACCGAGCTCGGCATCTTCTCGGCGATGTGGAACGAGCACTGCTCGTACAAGTCCTCGCGCATCCATTTGCGCGGCTTGCCGACCAAGGCTCCCTGGGTGATCCAGGGCCCCGGCGAGAATGCCGGCGTGATCGACATCGGCGACGGCCAGGCCGTGGTCTTCAAGATGGAGAGCCACAACCACCCGAGCTATATCGAGCCGTATCAGGGCGCGACCACCGGCGTCGGCGGCATCCTGCGTGACGTCTTCACCATGGGCGCGCGTCCGATCGCCTGCCTCAATGCGCTCAGCTTCGGCGCGCCCGAGCACCCGAAGACCCGGCATCTCGTCTCCGGCGTGGTGGCTGGCGTCGGCGGCTACGGCAATTCCTTCGGCGTGCCGACGGTCGGCGGGCAGGTGCGCTTCCACACCCGCTATGACGGCAACATCCTCGTCAACGCGATGGCGGTGGGCCTCGCCGATGCCGACAAGATCTTTTATGCAGCCGCCTCCGGCGTGAACATGCCGATCGTCTATCTGGGCTCCAAGACCGGCCGCGACGGCATTCACGGCGCCTCGATGGCCTCGGCCGAGTTCGACGACAAGTCCGAGGAGAAGCGTCCGACCGTGCAGGTCGGCGACCCCTTCGCCGAGAAGCTGCTGCTGGAGGCCTGCCTCGAGATCATGGAGAAGGGCTGCGTCATTGCGATCCAGGACATGGGCGCGGCAGGCCTGACCTGCTCGGCGGTCGAGATGGGCGCCAAGGGCGATCTCGGCGTCGACCTCGATCTCGACGTGGTGCCGACCCGCGAGACCGGCATGAGCGCCTACGAGATGATGCTCTCGGAGAGCCAGGAGCGCATGCTCATGGTGCTCAAGCCCGAGAAGGAGCAGGAAGCCGAGGCGATCTTCAGGAAGTGGGGACTCGACTTCGCCGTGGTCGGCTACACCACGCCGAGCAAGCGTTTCGTGGTCAAGCACGGCGGCGACGTCATGGCCGACCTGCCGATCAAGGAGCTCGGCGACGAGGCGCCGGTCTATGACCGCCCGCATGTCCCCTCCGCCGCGCTGCCGGTCGTGCATGCGCGCGAGGTGCCGGCGCCTATGGGCTTAGGTAGCGCGCTGGAGAAGCTGATCGGCACGCCCGACATGTGCTCCAAGCGCTGGGTCTGGGAGCAGTACGACCACGTCATCCTCGGCAACACCATGCAGCGTCCCGGCGGCGATGCCGCCGTGGTGCGGGTGCAGGACGGGCCGAAGGGGCTGGCGCTGACCGTCGACGTCACGCCGCGCTATTGCGAAGCCGACCCGTTCGAGGGCGGCAAGCAGGCGGTGGCGGAGGCCTGGCGCAACATCACCGCGGTCGGCGGCAAGCCGCTCGCGATCACCGACAATCTCAATTTCGGCAATCCTGAAAGGCCCGAGATCATGGGCCAGTTCGTCGGCTGTCTGAAGGGCATCTCGGAAGCCTGCCGCACGCTGGATTTCCCGGTCGTCTCCGGCAACGTGTCGCTCTACAACGAGACCAACGGCCGCGCGATCCTGCCCACGCCCTCGATCGGTGGCGTCGGCCTGCTCGACGATTTCACCAAGTCCGCCTCGCTCGCCTTCAAGGCCGAAGGCGAGGCGATCCTCCTGATCGGCGAGACCCATGGCTGGCTCGGCCAGTCCGTCTACCTGCGCGACATCTGCGGTCGCGAGGAAGGCGCGCCGCCGCCGGTCGATCTCGCCGCAGAGAAGCGCAACGGCGATTGCGTGCGCGGCATGATCCATGCGGGCACCGCGACCGCCGTGCACGACCTCTCCGACGGTGGCCTCCTGATCGCCCTTGCCGAGATGGCGATGGCGAGCGGTATCGGCGCAAAATTGCTCGCGGCGCCGGCCGCGCTGGTGCCGCATGCCTACTGGTTCGGCGAGGACCAGGCGCGCTATCTCGTCACCGTGCCGGAAACGGAAGCCGGTCGCGTGCTCGCCAAGATGCGTGGCTGCGAGGTGCCCTGCGTGCGGATCGGCACCACCGGCGGCGATGCGATCGCGATCGCAGGCGAGGCGCCGGTCGCGATCGACACGCTGCGCAAATCGTTCGAGCGCTGGCTGCCGGAGTACATGGGTGGGAAGGCGGCGTAAGTCGGTGCCACACACTCTGTCATTGCGAAGGGCGGCCCGATGACAGGTTCCGCGAAGCAATCCGGGATCCCTCCGCCGAGGCAGTCTGGATTGCGTCGCAAGGGCTCCTCGCAATGACGAGTGGAGAGGCCATGCCTCACAGTACGCGCGAGGCGCCCGGGATCTGCCGCAACGCTCGCGTAAGCGCCCAGCTCGCCGCGACTGTCAGTACAAAGCCGATCGTGGCCTTGACGATTGCCGGCAGGTCATAGTCGAACAGCCAGTATTGCAGCCACAGTGCGAATGGATAGTGCACCAGGAACATGCCGTACGCGTCGCTCTGCATTGGATCGAGCAGCTTGGCCGAGCCTGATTGCTTGAACCTCTGGAAAAAGGCCAGGATCAGAAACATGATGGCCACGCTGAAGACAGCGAAGCAGAGGGCATAGAGCCCCTCATACCAGTTCGGCAACGGCGACGGATTTCCCAGTATTTCGCGCTTGATGAAGATCAGCACCCAGAGCAGGCAATACGGAACGATCGCCAGCACCATCCAGTCCCAGCTCACCCTCGCCATCCGACCGTCTGCTGCGAGCAGTCCGCGATCCATATTTGCGACGCCGATGCCGGCCCCGAAAAAGAAGTAGCTCGCATAGAGCATCACGCGTCCGTGCTGGACCGAGAATGGGCCGAATTCGAACCAGCTGCTTTGGCCATAACGCATCAGCCCGGGAACATAGAACGCCGCGGTGACGGCAAGCATCACTGCGAAGAACACCGCGGGCCGGCGGCGACCGTACAGCGAGAGCCGGTTGATCGGATCGAGCAGATTGGGCGACAGCCGGTACAGCAGGCAGGCAACCAGGTCGAAGCCGAGCAAGACCCAGAGAAACCAGATCGGCCCGCTCGGCCACGGGCCCTTCGTGATCATATTCCAATAGTATTCCGAAAAGCCGATCTCGGGTTGGTGCCGGAGGGAGATGGCATAATAGGCGAGCGGAATGACCGTGAATGCGCAGATCACGAACGGCAGGCCAAGCCGAAGCAGGCGATCTGCAAGATAGTTCAGCGGTCCCTTGCGGGCGATGCCCGACCACGCAAACAGGCCCGACAGGAAGAAGAACATCGCCATGAAGAAGCTGTCGGTGGCGAGCACGATCATGTCGAAGCCGAAGAAGTACTTCGGATCGGTATGACCAAAATAGGTATAGGGAATCACGGCATGGTGGAGCAGCACTACCAGCGTCAGGAAGGTGCGGGCGCGATCAAGCGCCAGGTTTCGCGATTTGGCTTTGGGCACTGCGCTGACGTCGGCATGCCCCACGGTGGAAATCGATGTCATGCACGCCTCCCAGCAGGCTATGTCGTCAAATGTTGCAGCGGGGAACCTGATTCAGCAAGGCCGAATCATGCCTCGACAGCTCCGCTCCGGGTTGTTGCGGAACCCGTGACGCAATCCGCAGTTAGAACGAGTGAATGGATCGGCCGCCGTTGCCGCGGCCATGGTGGTCGCGGAGCGCGCAATGACAATCCTCAAATGGGCGTTGATCTTCCTGCTTGTCTCAATCGTGGCCGGTGTGCTCGGCTTCACCGGCATTTCGGCCGCCTCCGCCGATATCGCCCGCTTCCTGTTCTACGTCTTTGTCGTGATCTTCCTCGTGCTGCTGGTACTGGGCCTCACGATCTTCAGGGCTTAGCGGGCTTGCGCCCCACACTTTCAGTCGTCATGCCCGCGCTTGACGCGGGCATCCACGTCTTCCCTATCGATTGCCGCCAAGAACGTGGATTGCCGGGACGAGGCCCGGCCATGACGGCGGCGTACAGCGTCGATCACCCCACCTCCTCGATCTTCACCTTGTCCGGATAGAAGGCGAGATGGCCGGCAATCTCGGTCATGGCGGGGAAGGGCGTCTCATAGGTCCAGATTGCGTTGTCCAGCGTCTTGCCGTCGGCCTTGACGCTAAAATAGCTCGCGTCCCCCTTGTACGGGCAGTGGGTGACGCGGTCGGTGCGCTCCAGCAGGCCCATATTGGCGTCCTCTCGTGGCACATATTGCACCGCCGGATATCTGGCCTCCTTCAGGGTCAGGGCCTTGCTGGTCTCGGCGATCACGATGTCGCCCGCGGTCACGCGGACGCGTCGGGGATTTGGGGTGATGGTGATGGGGTGGTCGGGCCCTGGAAGCTTCATGATTTCACGCCTTTTCGATCAATCTGCCGCGCGCGGCACTTTGTCGTGCCTTTATCCTGATGGGATCACGGATATAGTGCCGGAAGGCGTGACGGAGAAGGCCGTTCACGCTAAGTTTGAACCTGCCGGAGCGGGGACCCCGGCACCGATTCGAACGCTTGGACCATAACTTGGACCATAAGGAGCGAGACCCGAATGCCCATGGACGCCCACGATATCGAGGCGATGATCAAGGCAGCGATCCCCGATGCCGAGGTGACCATCCGTGACCTCGCCGGCGACGGCGACCACTATGCCGCGACCGTGATCTCGGAATCCTTTCGCGGCAAGTCCCGCGTCCAGCAGCACCAGATCGTCTACCAATCCCTTCGCGGCCAGATGGGCGGCGTACTGCACGCGCTGGCGCTGCAGACCGGAGTACCCGGCGGACCTGGGGTGCCGGGCACTTGATCTGACCGGCTACGTGATCTGCCGCGACGGGGAGCGATGATGGCTGCAGACAACCCGCGCGGCGCGATGTTTCGTGTCATCGTGCCGAGCCAGCACAGCCGTGTCACCTTTGTCGAGCTGTTCTTCGACCTCGTCTTCGTCTTTGCCGTCACGCAGATCTCGCACTCGCTGCTGCACCATTTCACGCCGCTCGGCGCGGTGCACGTCGCGGTGCTGTTTCTCGCGGTGTGGTGGGTGTGGGTCTACACCGCCTGGGTCACCAACTGGCTCGATCCCGAGCTGACGCCGGTCCGCCTCCTGCTCTTTTCGATGATGCTGGGCGGCCTCGTGCTGTCGACGACGATCCCGACTGCCTTCGAGGGACGTGGCCTGGGGTTTGCAATTGCCTATGCGGCCATGCAGGTCGGACGTACCGCGTTCTGGCTGCTCGCAACGCCGCGGCATCGAACGGCCGTGCGGCACAATGCGATCCGCATCCTGACCTGGCTCTCGATCTCGGCGGTCTTGTGGATTGCAGGCGGTCTGTCCGAGGGGGACGCGCGGCTGTGGCTGTGGATCGCGGCGGTGACCTGGGAGTACATCTCGCCGGCGGCGCGCTTCTGGGTCCCGAAGCTCGGGTTTTCGTCGGTCGAGGCGTGGGCCGTCGAAGGCGGCCATATGGCCGAGCGCTGCGCGCTGTTCGTCATCATCGCGCTCGGTGAAGCCATCGTCGTCAACGGCGCCACTTTTGCGGAGCTCGACTGGACCGCGGACAATCTCCTGGCCTTCGTCTCGGCGCTGGTCGGTGCCATCGCGATGTGGTGGATCTATTTCCACAAGGGCGCGGAGGCCGGCTCCGAGCGGATATCCAAGTCAGCCGAATCCGGCCGCCTGGCGCGGCTCGCCTACACCTATCTGCACATGCCGATCGTCGCCGGGATCATCCTGACCGCGGTGTCGGACGAGCTGGTGCTGAAGCACCCGACCGGCCATTCCGACACCCGCACCATCGTGAGCACGATCGGCGGTCCATTGGTGTTCCTGGTCGGCACCATCCTGTTCAAGCACGCGATCCGCGGCTTTCTCCAGCTCTCGCACGGCGTCGGCATCATCCTGCTGCTGGCGCTGAGCTGGTTTGCAGCCGACCTCTCCCCGCTGCGGCTGTCGGTCGCCACCACGACGATCTTGATCGTGGTGGCGGTGTGGGAGTCGGTGTCGCTGGGGGCGACACCGGAAGAAGCGGCGGAGCATTGAACCCCGGCGCTACTCCGCGACCTCGAGCGCGTGCACCGAGAACATGTTCGCCGCGTCCGTCCAGCTCTCGCGAACGCGCCAGCCCGCGCCCTGCGCCAGCGCGGCGAAACGGTCGAGGCTGTATTTGTAGCTGTTCTCGGTATGGATGCTCTCGCCGGGGCGAAACGCAAAGCTGGTGCCGAGCAGGCGAACGGTCTGGCTCTTCCTGCTGATCAGGTGCATCTCGATGCGGTGCCGCTCGCGATTATAGATCGCGCGATGGGTGAAGGCGGACAGATCGAAATTGCCGCCGAGCTCGCGGTTGATGCGGACCAGCACATTGAGGTTGAAGCGCGCGGTGACGCCGGCGGCGTCGTTATAGGCCTCAAAGAGGACCCGCTCGTCCTTTTCGAGGTCGGCGCCGATGATCATCTGTGCGCCCCGGCCCAGAATGGCGCGGGCGCTCTTCAGGAAGGCCTGGGCCTCTTGCGGCTCGAAATTTCCGATGGTCGAACCGGGGAAGAAGCCGACCTTCGGCATCGATGCGACCTGCTTGGGCAGCTCGAACGGCGCGGTGAAGTCGGCGGCGACCGGATAGATGCCGAGCTCGGGGAAATCCCGCCTCAGCCCATTCGCCTGCGCCTTCAGGAAGTCGCCCGAGATGTCGACGGGCACATAGGCTGCGAATTTGCAGTGACCCAGCAACAGGCGGACCTTTGTAGTCGCACCGGCACCGAACTCGACAAGCGCCGCGTGCTCCGGAATGATTTTTGCGATCTCGCCCCCGCGCTCCTTCAGAATCGCAAGCTCCGTGCGCGTCGGATAATATTCCGGCAGGCGCGTGATCGCCTCGAACAGCTCCGATCCCGTCGCGTCATAAAAGTATTTCGGCGATAGCTTCTTCGGCTGCTGCGAGAGGTCTTCGATGGCCTCGCGGGCAAAGGCGGTGGTCTGCTGGTCGGGAAGATGGGCTTCGGCCAAAGCGCTGGCGCGCACATTCATGATGCTCTCCTGAACGCGCTGTCCGGCGCGCATTTGTCGTCGGAATTTCTAGTCGTAGTCGGCGAGGCGCAGTCCGGTGAACTGCCAGCGGTGGTGCGGATAGAAGAAGTTGCGGTAGGTAATGCGGCTGTGACCTTGCGGAGTTGCAAGCGAGGAGCCGCGCAGCACCAGCTGGTTGACCATGAATTTGCCGTTATACTCGCCGAGCGCGCCTTCGACGGCGCGATAACCGGGGTAGGGCGAGTAAGAGCTGCGGGTCCATTGCCAGACGATGCCGAAGGCATCGTTGAGCTGGCCAGCCCGGGCCGCGACCTCCCATTCGATCTCGGTCGGCAGGTGTTTTCCGGACCAGCGCGCAAAGGCGTCGGCTTCATAGTAGCTGATGTGGCAGACCGGAGCGTCGGGATCGACCGGTTTGAGGCCGGCCAGCGTCATCGTCTGCCATGCGCCGTCGACCTCGCGCCAGTAGCCCGGGGCCTGCCAGTCGTCCCTGCTGGCCGCGGCAAAGCCGTCCATCAGCCACAGGGTTGCGGTCCGGTAGCCGCCATCCTGCATGAAGGCGAGCCACTCGGCATTGGTGACGAGGTTGCGGGCGATCTTGACCGGACCGACGAGGGCACGATGCGCCGGCTTCTCGTTGTCGAAATGGAAGCTGTCGTCGACATGGCCGACGGTGTGGATGCCTTCATTGAGTGTCAGCCAGTCATCGCCGCTACGCGTTGCGGGCGGGAAGCGCCAGTCCGGGTCATAGGTCGGGTAGATCGGGTTCTGCGCAAAGGCATGCAGGATGTCGGTGGACATCAATTCCTGATGCTGCTGCTCATGGTTGAGCCCCACCTCGACGAGCGGCGCGATTGCGCGAAGCTTGTCCTCGCCAGCCCCGCGGAAGAATTCGACGACGGCAGCATCGACGTATTTGCGATAGGCGCCGACCTCGTCGGCGCTCGGCCGGGTGATGTCGCCGCGATGATTGCGGGCATGTCGCGGGCCGGCGCTGACGTAATAGGAATTGAACAGGAACGCGAAATCGGGGTGGAAGGGCCGATAGCCCGCAGCGTGCTCGCCGAGCAGGAACTGCTCCCAGAACCAGGTGGTATGAGCCCGGTGCCATTTGGTCGGGCTGGCATCGGGCATGGACTGGATCTGCTGGTCCTCCGGTGACAGCGGTGCTGCCCGCCGTTCGGTCTCATTGCGGACAGTGAGAAACGCCGCCTCGAGCCGCTGGGCGAGGTCGTCCGGGTGGAAGGACGGTGACGAAAGCTGGGGGGCGGCCGTAGCTGAGGCTGGTTTCGTCACGTTTTTCTCCAGACAGGACAAGAGAACGTTGTTGGCGCGACCCGGTTCCATAACGAGCGTTCGTCCTAGATAGGGGCTCTGTTACGGTATGAAAGTCCTCTCCGGTGATGATATTGATGTCATCAGCCTATGGACCTGTTGGGCTCGGCATGATTGCCCGGGACCTGTCGCCGCCATTTTACTTTGGATGCACAACGGTTTGGGCTACATATATAGGCAGGTATCGGGTTAAATCGGCTGAGCCGGCCCGAAGCAATTGGTGAGGGCTCTGCCCCAGAAGGACACGGATATGAGCATCGCGGAATTCATCGCCAACGAAGTGAAGTCGAACGACGTGGTTCTGTTCATGAAGGGTACGCCGCAATTTCCGCAGTGCGGTTTCTCGGGCCAGGTCGTCCAGATCCTCGACCATATCGGTGTCGGCTATAAGGGCCTCAATGTCCTCGAATCCGCCGAGCTGCGCAATGGCATTAAGGAATACTCGAACTGGCCGACCATCCCGCAGCTCTACGTGAAGGGCGAGTTCGTCGGCGGCTGCGACATCGTTCGCGAGATGTTCCAGGCCGGCGAATTGCAGCAGCTCTTCTCCGAAAAGGGCGTCGCCGTCGCGGCCTGATACATGACCGTGCTGGCGCGCCGGATCGGTGGCGCCGAGTTCGAGGTCATCGTTGCCGACATCACGACACTCGGCGTTGACGCCATCGTCAACGCCGCCAACACGTCGCTCCTTGGCGGGGGCGGCGTGGACGGTGCGATCCATCGGGCGGCCGGGCCCGAGCTCGTCGCCGAATGCCGCATGCTCCACGGCTGCAAGACGGGTGACGCGAAGATCACCAGGGGTTATCGGCTCAAGGCCGCACATGTGATCCACACCGTCGGTCCGGTGTGGAATGGCGGCACGCTCGGCGAGGACGAGCTGCTCGCCTCCTGTTATCGCCGATCGATGGAGCTGTGCGGCAAGCACCGGCTGACCTCGGTGGCATTCCCCGCGATTTCGACCGGCATTTTCCGCTTTCCTGCCGACCGGGCGGCCGATATCGCCGTGCGCGCGACGATCGAAGCGCTCGCTGCTGCGCCGTTCGTTGCGCGCGTGGTGTTCTGCTGCTTCGCCGAGCCAGGCGCCAAACTCCATGCCGAGGCGCTTGCGCGACACGGCGGCCCCGGCGGGATCGGCGGTGCTATTTCATGATCGATCTGAAGCAGGACATGTTCTTCTTCGTCCACCTGGCGTAGACCCGTCGCAGCGCAGCCGGATTCAACTCGAGCTGAAGACGCTGATCCATCAGGCGATGGGGCGGTGCTTAAGCGCCGCGCACGATCTCGCGGACGTATCCGATCGTCTCCTCGATCTGGCTCGCATTGACGTCGAGATGGGTGCAGGCGCGGATGCGGCCGTCCATCATCGCAAGCGTCACGCCGCGCTGACGGAGCGCGGTGACCATCTTGTCGCCGGGAACGCCGGCGCCGTCCGGCTTGAAGAACACGAGATTGGTCTCGGGCTCCTGCACCTCGATGCCTGAGATCTGCGACAGTCCGCGGGCGAGCGCCCGCGCATTGGCGTGGTCGTCGGCGAGGCGATCGACGTGATGGTCGAGCGCGTAGATGCAGGCCGCCGCGCAGATTCCGGCTTGCCGCATCGAGCCACCAAGGCGTTGCTTCCACTGCCACACCGCATCGATGAAGGCGCGCGAGCCCGCGAGCACGCCGCCGATCGGCGCACCGAGGCCCTTGGAGAAGTCGATCCAGGCCGAATCCCAGCCCGCGGTCATGTCGCGCGGAGAGATGCCGCTGGCCACGGTCGCGTTGAGCAGGCGCGCGCCGTCCATATGGGTGACGAGGCCGTGCTGCCTGGCGATCGCGACGATCTCGTCGAGTGCGGCCTTCTTCCAGATCGTGCCGCCGCCAATATTGGCGGTCTGCTCGACGCTGACGACGGTCTGCGGCGGCTGGTAGCGCGTGCGCGGGTGCAGCGCCTTCCGGAAGGTCTCCGGCGTGAACTGGCCGCCATCGCCCTTGAGCTGGGTGACCTGGAAACCGCCGATCGCGGCATGCGCGCCACCCTCGCGGGCGATGATGTGCGCGGTCTCATGGGCGAGGATCTCGTCGCCGGGACGGCAATGCACCAGCGTCGCAGTGACGTTGCACATCGTGCCGGAGGGCATGTAGACCGCCGCTTCCTTGCCCAGCAGATCCGCGACGCGCTCGCACAGCGCATTGACGGTCGGATCGTCGCCGACCTGCTCGTCGCCGACCTCCGCCCGCGCCATCGCCTCGCGCATCGCGGCCGTCGGCCTGGTCTGCGTGTCCGACAGCAGATTGATGCGCACCGGTGGCGCCTTGGGATCGATGGGGGGAGGGGTGTAGAGCATGGCGTGTCTCATTCACGAGTCGAACAATTGCGACGTATTGCGTGCGTGTCCCGATGACCTGTCAGCCAAGAGAACGTTGAGCGACGCGCTGCCGCGCGGCGAGGAGGATGTCGTCTGGCGTGTCAGCTGTGAAGATATTGCAATCAGGCAGAGCGAACAGCCCCTGATATCGGCAGATCTGCTCGTCGCGGGGGAGAGCCTCCCATACTCGAAGCGCCGCTTCAGTCGGCGCTGCCGAAGGCAGAGTGTTGGCGGACTGGTTGGCCATCTGAGACATTGAAAGCACGCTATCAAACAAAAAGGCCCCGGAAAACCGGGGCCTTTGAGCAATGGATCGCGGAGATATCAGCGCGAATAGAATTCGACGACCAGATGCGGCTCCATCTGCACCGGGAACGGCACGTCGGAGAGGCCGGGGATGCGCGTGTACTTCGCGGTCATCTTGCCATGGTCGACGTCGAGATAGTCGGGGACCTCGCGCTCGGGCAGCTGGCTGGCTTCGAGCACGTGGGCGAGCTGCTTGGAGGCTTCCTTGACCTCGACCACGTCGCCGACCTTGAGCTGATAGCTCGAGATGTTGACCTTGCGGCCGTTCACCTTGACGTGGCCGTGGTTGATGAACTGGCGGGCGGCGAAGATCGTGGAGACGAACTTGGCGCGGTACACGACCGCGTCGAGACGACGCTCGAGCAGGCCGATCAGGTTCTCGCCGGTGTCGCCCTTGAGGCGGCTCGCCTCGACATAGATGCCGTGGAACTGGCGTTCGCTGATGTTGGCGTAATAGCCCTTCAGCTTCTGCTTGGCGCGGAGCTGCACGCCGAAGTCGGAGAGCTTGCCCTTGCGGCGCTGGCCGTGCTGGCCGGGGCCGTACTCGCGGCGGTTCACGGGGCTCTTCGGGCGGCCCCAGATGTTCTGGCCCATACGGCGATCGATCTTGTACTTCGCCTCACTGCGCTTAGTCATCGCGTCCTCTTCGGTTGCATGGTTTGAGGAAACGCGCCCTCCTGTGTGACGGGCCTGGCCCGGCACCGACAGGTCCGATCCCCAAAGCTTAAGGGACTTGACCACGGGTCGCGAAACGCTTCGCGGGCCGAAATCGGCCCGCGAGCAAGCGGCTTTTAGGGGAGTTTGGGGTTCGCTGTCAATTCTTTAGCCGTCATTCCGGGGCGCCCGCAGCACCGGGATGACCCGCCACGCGTTCAGGTCCCGACCGCCCGGATCGGCTTCGAGCCGGCCGCTCGCAATTCGGCAGCGATTTCAGTGTTCAGGACCTGTTCCAGCCGGGTCAGGACCCGGGCAATCGGGGCGGCGTCGGTGACCCGGTGGTCCCAACGGATCACGACATGGATGGTCTGGTTGGGCTCGACGCGCCCATAGCTGATGATAAAGGGGCCCGGCGTGATGGGGTGGAGTTCGCCGCCGCCATAGGCCGCCACCGAGCTCACTCCGAAGCTGCCGAACCAGTTGCCGCGCTGCCGGCCGAAATTCAGGCCGATGGCCCAGGACAGGCGTCGGAGCGGCAGCGGCAGGCGGGTCGCCCGCATGATCTTGCGGAACATCGGGACGTCAGCGATCGGCGCTGTCTTGCCGTGCCGGATCTCGGCGTCGATTGCCGCCAGCGACAGGGCCTCCGGCGCGGCGATTCGCTGCGGCATCACGCATTCCTCGCCGGCCTCGACCCGGGCGATCGCCACCAGCGCCACGCTTTTCGGCAGCTCATAGAGGGCCGGCCACGGCCATTTGGCGTAGACGGTGCGCAGGATCGGCTCGTCTCGGGCAACCAGGGCGAAGGCCTTGACGAACATCGCGGCCCAGCCGGTGGGCGCTGTTGCGCCTACGCGGGCGTCCAGCAGAGGGCGGATATCGAGCGAACGGGAGAGCGAAACGAAGGGCACGCCCATCGAAGCGTGCATGAGGTCGCAGATCAGGCGGCGCCGCAGCGAAATGGTCTTTGGCGTCCCGCGCATTGGTCTCCGGTTCCTGGGATAAGATTAAAACATGTGCAACGAGCACGTCGACCGCTCGCCGCGTGCTTAGCATGAACCAACCGGCCTGGGGCCGCTGGGTTCGACGCTTTCAGAGCGCCGGCGAAGTCAGCGGCGTGGTCTTGCCGGTGGCGTGAATGATCAACAATTTCAATGATTTGTCGCCGTGGATCGCGGCGTCGTGCACTGCGCCGGCCGACCGGCAAAGGCGAGACCGGCAAAGGACAACGCGGGCAAAGTCTTCTTGAGCATGTTTTTCCTCCCTGAACCGCGGACCCTAGCAGCGTCCTGGTTCACGGCAAGGCCGACCCGCTCGTTGCGGCGATTCAGCGCTTGATGCCCTCGAACGCCGCCACGATGCCGCGCTGGAACAGCGACCAGTCGAAGCCGAGCGCGATCGCGCGGTAGCCGCGGTCGATCAGGGCGTTGGCCTGGTCGGCGGTGCGCGCCACGCCGCCGATCGGCACGCCGCTTCTGAGGATGCCGGCCTCGGCGCGCGCGATCAGCTCCAGCAGCTCCGGGTCGTCCATCTGGCCGCGCTTGTTGATGGAGGTGGCGAGATCGCCCGGGCCGATGACGGCGACGTCGATGCCCGGCGTCGCCATGATCTCGTCGATGCGATTGACCGCGTCGACATGCTCGATGGTGATCATGCAGATCATCTCGTCATCGGCGCTCGCCATGTAGTCCGGCATCGACTGGCCCCAGCGGAACGGGGCGTGGAACGGACCCCAGAGCCGGTCGCCGCGCGGCGGGTAGCGCACGCTGCGGACCGCCTTCTCGGCTTCTGCGGGCGTGGTGATCATCGGAAAGTTGATGCCGAAGGCACCGATGTCCATCGGTGCCTTCGCGAGCCACGGCTCGTTTGCGGCGATCCGCACCAAGGGGGTGCAGGCCGTGCCGGTCGTGGCGGCGATCATCGCATGTGCTTCGGTCAATCCGATCGGGCCGTGCTCGAGATCGACGATGATCCAGTCGAGCGAGCGCGCCATGATCTACACGGTCTGCACGCTCGGAATCGTCGCAATGGCGCCGAAGGCGGGGCGGCCCTCGCGCCAGAGTTGACGGAGACGGTTGAGCGGCGTGGACGGGACCGACATGGAAAATGCCTGCAAGAAAATGACGACGGCGAGCCTAGCAGCGCCCGGTTGCGGCGCAAGGTCAGGCCAGCACGCGCCCGCCGAAGAATGGTGTCAGCGTGGCCGAAAGGCCATGAACACGGTTCGAGGTGAAGATCATCTCGGCACCGGACTGTGCGATGCCGCCGCTGTGCGCACCCAGCAGGTCCGAGACGCGGCGCGCGATCGCCGGCGCCGGATCGATCCAGTCGACCGGCCAGGGGGCCAGCCGCTTCAGCCGATCGAGCAGCAGCGGATAGTGGGTGCAGGCGAGCACCACGGTGTCGGTGCGCGCGCTCGCGTCCGCGGCATCGCCGACGAAGCAGGGAGTGAGTTCGGCGAGGATGTCGCCGTCGCTGATCGCATCGCCGCCAAGCGCGGCCTCGGCGAGCGAGGCGAGCTCGGGCGAGCCGACCAGCGTCACCTCGCATCCCTGCGCGAAATCGCGGATCAGCGCCTTGGTGTATTCGCGCTTCACCGTGCCCTTGGTGCCCAGCACCGAGACGCGGCGTGTCTTGGACTGCGCGCAGGCCGGCTTGATCGCCGGCACCGTCCCGACGAAGGGCAGGGAATAAGCGGCGCGCAGATGCGACAGGACCAGGGTGGACGCCGTGTTGCAGGCGATGACGATGAGGTCGGGATCATGCGTGCCGATCAGCTCCCCCATCAACGGCACGACACGGGCGATGATCTCGTCCTCGCTATGGTGGCCATAAGGGAAGAAGGCGTCGTCGGCGACGTAGACGAAATGCGCGTCCGGGCGCGCGGCCACGACCTCACGCAGCACCGTGAGCCCGCCAAGGCCGGAATCGAACACCAGGATCGTCGGAGAATTGGTCACGTCAATACCCTAGCCCGCCATGGTTACCATTCGGTTTTTGGGGCGATTTTGCGGCGGACCCCCGCAAAGACCGGGGGGCGACGTCTCGTGTCCCGGACGCGAGAGCGCGCCTTCTTCTCCACATCACGTCGTCATGTGCGGCCTCACGTGGGACGCGCGCACGGTCACGCGATCCTGTTCGTGGTGGCCGCGCGCTCCGTCGCAAGCTGCCTCTGCAAGCGATCGATGTTCTGCAGCAGGCGCTGGCTGGTCAGCACCAGGAAATAATATCCGAACTGCGGATCCTGGAAGTAGATCTCCAGCAGCCGGTCGTAGGTGATCGTCAGCACCTGTCCGTCCTCGATGCATTCGATGGTTCCGGTGCGGCGGTTGTCCGGCGTCAGGAAGCCGAGTTCGCCCATCAGCGCGCCCGGTAGAATCTCGACGTTGATCTCCTTGACCAGGAACTTGCCGGTGACGGTCAGGAGCATCTCCTTGGCGGGATCGCCCAGCTTGAACAGCGTGTCGCCGCGGCGGTATTTGCGCTCGGTCATGAACGGCTTGAGCCATTCGATCGACATGTCGCCTTCGGCCGCATGGCGCGCCTTCTTCACCAGCTTGAGCATCTGCCGCAGGCGCAGGCCGTTGATCGGAAGCAACAGAAGATACAGCAGGAACGTCGCGACATTGGCGGAGAGTGCGCCGAAAACGGCGAACAACGCGCAGCCGATCATATTGGCGACGCGCAGCGGCACCATGGTCCGCATCAACAGGGTGGCGACGAAGAAGCCGGCGCCGACCGCGGCGAACAGATTGGCCAGCGTGATGTTGTGGACGAAGATCTCCAGGAGCCGATTGAAGATCGCATCGTAAGTGACGTTGTTCGGGTCGAGGCCCATCTGGACCAGGACCTTGGCGATCCTGAGGTTATCGGTTGCCGCATCGAGAATGCGGTCGAGGATCGACGAGATGTCTGCGCTGCCGGACGGCATGATCTGGTCCCCGCGTAAGGCCTTCGGTCGTGGTCGGCACTCGTATAGCCGAAATCGAATGACGACCGATTGAATGACGCTTCCGGCCGTCATGCCGCAAGAGGCAAATTTTAGCCTGATCGGGCGTTTCGGCAATTGCCCGTTGGTTGCGCGTCTGGCCGCGGCGCGGCCGTGATTCGGGGCAGCGGGGCAGGCTTTGCCGTCGCGGAGGGCCTGGACGCGGCCGGGGCGGGCGCGACCGTCGCTTACGGGTTGGCGGCGGGTTGCACGACCTGCTGCTCGACGAGGCCGAGGCGTCCTGGCAACGAGCCGGCGCGCAGCAGCATGGCGACGCTGTTGGCCTCTTCCAGGGTGAAGTTGCCGGCGATCTGGCCCGAGCCGCGGTGATGGGCTCGCGGATCACTGGAGCGGAGATCACCTTGTCGTCGAGCACGATGGCGAAGGGTTTTCCGACGTTCTCTGCGGTGATGTGGGCGAAGCGTCGCGTGCCGCGGCCGTTGAAGCGGAACGAGGCGATCGGCTCCTTTGTGTCGCTCGTCAATCCCGGGCCGGCATGGCCGATGTCGCCGCCGTCGAGCGCGCTGTCCTTGGCGACGAGATAAGGAAGCTTGACCTTGAAGCCGAGCAGAACTTCCGTGCCCGCGGGCGGCGTGCCGGATTGCGCCTGCTCCGCGGACATGGAGATGTCGATCAGGCGAAAGGCGACCGTGACCTTCCTGGCGAAGATCGCGGTGGCGCGCTCGGGCTCCATCATGCCGGGCAGAAAGATGCGGATGCGGTCTGTCCCATCGGGTTGAACGCCGGCAAGCTTGATGCCGGCGTCCTTGAGGCGCTGCTCGATCATGGCGATGGAATCTTCGACGAGGTCGCGCAGCCGCTCGGCGGATGCCGCATCGGCGGGTGCGAGCCTGATCAGACCGTCTCCGCCACCAGTCACGGTGAGCGCATGCGCGGGCAGTCCCTCCGCCGCCGCCGCGAGCTTGCGCGTGAGCTGTTCGCGACTTTTGGCATTCGCGATCTTCACGTCGACGCCGCCGTCGCGGATCGCAAGGCCGGAGAAGGCGATCCGGCCCTCGCGCAGGGTCTTGTAGACATCGTCGCGCAGATCCGTGACGATCGCCTCCTGCAAGGCGTTGGTGTCCACCTTGTAGACGATGTGCGATCCGCCCAGCTTCTCCATCTTGTCGGTGATGAAGGCCGCGATCCTGGCACGCATCTTGAACTGGCTCTCGGCGAGCGCGGCGGAGGGCGGGGCAATCGCTACTGCCATGATCACTGATGTCATCGCGATCTCGGCGAATAGCCGAGGGGAGCGATTCCGCGGAGGCGTAGCCATAATCACCTCAAGTCTTGCGGCAGGACGCTGACAGACGAATCCAATGCCTGTTCTTGGTCCCCGGTCTGGGCGCGGAGGTTCAATGGCCGTCCAAGCCGGCCTTGATCGCCGCAGTCGTTAGGGAATGGACGAAGCCTCAATCATCCATCATTCTGTTCCCCGCTCGGCCGGCCATCGGCCGAGGCCTCGCCGAACCAATTGTCAAAAAGACAGGGGCGGGAAAATGCATCTGAGGGAGGACGGAATTCCATGGCGGGCATCCACGCGCTCGATCGTTTCATCGGCAACGACTATCCGGATCTTTTGACGGACGAAGAGGTCCGGGCGTTCGAGCAGGTCCCCTACGTCGACCGCATTGCCGCCGAGAGCACCTATGACGCCATCAGGCTTGGTGCGGCGCGCAACCCTGACGGTGCGGCGATCCAGTTCCTGCAAAATGCCGATCTCGCCGACGCGCCGCTGGTCGTCACCTATCGCGATTTCATGGCGCGCGTCACGCAGGCCGCCAACATGTTTCACGCGCTCGGCGCCGAGAAGGGCGACGTCATCAGCTTCATGCTGCCGCTGGTACCGGATGCCTTCGTCACTCTGTTCGGCGCGGAGGCCGCCGGCATTGCCAATCCCGTCAATCCGCTGCTCGAGTCGCACCAGATCGCGGAGATCCTGGAGGCCGCGAACACCAGGATCCTGGTCGCGCTCGGACCGATGCCGGGCACCGACATCTGGCAGAAGGTCGAGCAGATCCGCCCGCAGCTCAAGCATCTGAAGGCCATCGTGCAGGTGTTCGGCGGCGGCGATCCGGACAAGGGCATCTTCGCCTTTGGCGACCTGATCAAGCAGCAGCCGTCGGACCGGCTGGTCAGCGGGCGCAAGATTTCGGGTGCCGACATTGCCGCCTATTTCCACACCGGCGGCACCACCGGCACGCCGAAGCTGGTGCGGCACACCCATGCCAACCAGGTCTATCAGGCCTGGGCGCTCAATCTGCTGTTGAAGGCGAAGCCCGGCGCCAATCTGCTGTTCGGCATGCCGCTGTTTCACGTCGGTGGATCGCTGACACAGGTGCTGACGACGCTGTCGAGCGGGGGCTCGCTGGTCGTGCTGTCGCCGAGCGGCTGGCGCAATCCGAATGCGGTGAAAAATATCTGGCAGCTCGTCGAGCGTTTCAAACCCGAGGCGCTGTCGAGCGTGCCGACGGTGCTTGCCGCGACGCTCGCGGTGCCGCCTGACAATGCCGATATTTCGAGTCTGAAATACGCCGCGGGTGGCGGCTCGGCGATCCCAGTCGCCGTCGGCTCCGCGATCCAGGACAAGCTCAAGCTGCCGGTGGTCGAGGTCTACGGCATGACCGAGACCTCGAGCGTGCACACGCTCGCTTACCCCGGCCGGCCGATCCGGCTCGGCTCGGTCGGCCTTCCCATGCCCTACGCGCGGGTGCGTGTCGTGCAGCTCGACGCCGATGGCCGCCTGATCCGCGACTGCAAGCCGAACGAGATCGGCGTCGTCATCATGGCCGGGCCCGGCGTGTTCGGCGGCTATCTCAACGACGAGCACAACAAGGGCGCCTTCGTCGACGAGGTCTGGGTCAACTCCGGCGATCTCGGCCGCCTGGATGCCGACGGCTATCTCTGGATCACCGGCCGCGCCAAGGATCTCGTGATCCGCGGCGGCCACAACATCGACCCGGCACCGATCGAGGAGATCATGTTCCGCCATCCCGCCGTCGGCTTCGCCGCCGTGGTCGGCCAGCCCGACGCCTATGCCGGCGAGCTGCCGGTGGGTTATGTGCAGTTGAAGCCGGGCGCAAAGGTCGAGCCGGGCGAGCTGGAAGCCTGGGTGCGCGAGCGTACACCGGAGCGCGCCGCCGTCCCGGTGCAGGTCATTCCGATCGATCCGATGCCGGTAACCGGTGTCGGAAAGGTGTTCAAGCCGCAGCTGCGCTGGGACGCGGCCGAGCGCGTATTCGCCAAGGTGCTGGCGCCGCTGGTCGAGCGCGGCATCGACTGCAAGGTGAAGGTCGGTCCGCACGGCAGCCACGGCTCGATCGCGACCGTGACGCTCGCCAGCGTTGCGGAGGACCAGCGTGAGGCCGTCGCGAACGAGGTGCACAAGCTGCTTGCACCGTTCGTGATGCGTCACGAGGTGGTGCAGGCGTAGGTGCTTGCGTTGAACTGTAGCCCGGACGAGCGAAGCGATATCCGGGAGGGTGTAGCTTCCCGGGTGTCGCTTCGCTCACTCGGGCCACGAGCGCAGCGATTGCGGTGTCAACCCGCCGGCATCCGCGTTTCAACGAGACGCGCCCAGAACGAGGCGCCGTGGCCGAGGATGTTGTCGTTGAACACGTAGGCCGGGTGGTGGCACTCGTTGCCGTCGCCCATGCCTACCAGCACCATCGCGCCGGGACGCGCCTCCAGCATGAAGGAGAAGTCCTCGGCGCCCATCATCGGGATGAACTTGTCGTTGACGCGCTCAGTGCCGACGATGTCGCGGGCGACCTCGGCGGCAATGCCGGCCTCGCGGGCATGGTTCATGGTGACCGGATACATCCGCGTGTACTTGGTCTCGGCCGAACCGCCATAGGCGCGGGCGACGCTGTCGGCGACTTCGCCGATGCGGCGTTCGACGAGATCGCGCACCTCGGGGTCGAGCGTGCGCACGGTGCCGCCGAGCTCGGCGACCTCCGGGATGATGTTGAAGGCCGTGCCGGAATGGAATTGCGTGATCGAGATGACCGCCGACTTCAACGGATCGACGTTGCGCGCAACGATCGATTGCAGCGCATTGACGATCTGCGAGCCGATCAGCACGCTGTCGACCGACTTGTGCGGGCCTGCACCGGCGTGACCGCCCTTGCCGCGGACCGTGATCTGGATGTTGTCGGAGGAGGCGAGCATCGCGCCGGGCGTGGTCGCGAAATGGCCTTCGGGCAGGCCCGGCATGTTGTGCATGCCGTAGACCTCCTGGATGTTCCAGCGCGTCATCAGCCCGTCCTCGACCATGGCCTTGCCGCCGCCGCCGCCTTCCTCGGCGGGCTGGAAGATCATGATCGCGGTGCCGTCGAAATTGCGCGTCTCGGCGAGATATTTGGCCGCGCCCAGCAGCATGGCGGTGTGGCCGTCATGGCCGCAGGCATGCATCTTGCCGGGCACCTTCGAGGCGTAAGGCACACCCGACGTCTCCATGATCGGCAGCGCGTCCATGTCGGCGCGCAGGCCAATGGTCTTGCCGGAAGCCGACTTGCGGCCGCGGATCACGCCGACCACGCCGGTGCGACCGATGCCGGTCACGACCTCGTCGCAGCCGAACTCGCGAAGCTTCTCGGCGACGATGCCGGCGGTGCGGTGGACTTCGTAGAGCAATTCGGGATTCTCGTGGAAGTCATGGCGCCAGGCGGCCATTTCGTCGGAGAGGGCGGCAACGCGGTTGACGATGGGCATGGGTTGGGATCCGTTTTTGTGGGCGTTGTCGTCATTCCGGGGCGGTGCGAAGCATCGAACCCGGAATCTCGAGATTCCGGATTCACGCTTCGCGTGCCCCGGAATGACGAAAATATCAGCTCTCGCCGAACACGCGCTTGAAGATCGTGTCGACGTGCTTGAGGTGATAGCCGAGATCGAACTGCTCCTCGATCTCGGCGTCGGTGAGATATTTCTTCACCTCCGCGTCCTTCTTCAGAAGCTGGAGGAAGTCGCCTTCGCCGCGCCAGACCGGCATGGCGTTGCGCTGCACGAGCTTGTAGGCGTCCTCGCGGCTCGCGCCCTTCTGGGTCAGCGCCAGCAGCACGCGCTGCGAATGCACGAGGCCGCCGAGGCGATCGAGATTCTTCTGCATGTTGGCGGGGTACACCAGGAGCTTGTCGATCAGGCCGGCGAGGCGCACCAGCGCGAAGTCGAGCGTCACGGTGGCATCGGGACCCATCATGCGCTCGGCCGAGGAGTGCGAGATGTCGCGCTCGTGCCAGAGCACGACGTTTTCCAGCGCCGGCGTCACATAGGCGCGCACCATGCGCGAGAGGCCGGTGAGGTTCTCCGACAGCACCGGGTTGCGCTTGTGCGGCATCGCGGACGAGCCCTTCTGCCCCTCGGAGAAGAACTCTTCGGCCTCCAGCACCTCGGTGCGCTGCATGTGGCGGATCTCCACCGCGATGCGCTCGACCGAGGAGGCGATCACGCCGAGCGTCGAGAAATACATGGCGTGACGGTCGCGCGGGATCACCTGGGTCGAGATCGGCTCGGGGACGAGGCCCATGGCCTTTGCGACATGCTCTTCGACGCGCGGGTCGATCTGCGCGAAGGTGCCGACCGCGCCGGAGATGGCGCAGGTCGCGACCTCCTTGCGCGCCGCGATCAGGCGTTCCTTGGCGCGCGTGAACTCGGCATAGGCATAAGCGAGCTTGAGGCCGAAGGTGACAGGCTCGGCATGGATGCCGTGGCTGCGGCCGATGGTCGGCGTCATCTTGTGCTCGAAGGCGCGCTTCTTGAGCGCGGCCAGGACCTTGTCGAGGTCGGCGAGCAACAGGTCGGCGGCGCGGGTGAGCTGGACGTTGAGGCAGGTATCGAGCACGTCGGAGGAGGTCATGCCCTGGTGCACGAAGCGCGCCTCGGGGCCGACGATCTCGGCGAGGTGAGTGAGAAAGGCGATGACGTCGTGCTTGGTCTCGCGCTCGATCTCGTCGATGCGGGCGACGTCGAAGGTGGCGTCCTTGGCCTTGGCCCAGACGGTCCTGGCGGCCTCCTTGGGGATGGTTCCGAGCTCGGCGAGGGCGTCCGCCGCGTGCGCCTCGATCTCGAACCAGATCTTGAACCGGGTCTGCGGCTCCCAGATCGAGGCCATTTCGGGACGGGTATAGCGGGGGATCATGGGAGGGCTCCAGAAGGTGGGCGGACGATCCTGACAATGCGGCGCCGGCCAAAATGCTTTTTACGCCGTGATTTAACAGAGCTGGCGGGGTGAAACAAACGGTCTGGGCTGCGGGAGAGGGGGGATCGCCAAGCTTTCCACCGGACCGGTTCGCAGGGGATGCAGCCCGGCCGCAACTATTAGCGGTCAATCACGGATCATTGACTGACAGATATTGAAATCTGTCAGCGAGACGTGTATATCCGTCCCGGACGTTCCGATGGGGCGTCCCGCGACAAGCCCCGGGGAGCCCGACATCCGAACCAAGCTCGGATCGGAGGGCGGATGGAAGAACGGGGACCGCGGACGAATGGAGACTTAAGACAATGACGACCGAAATCCTCAATTTCACCGGTGTGATTGGGCATTGGCTCAATTTGCTGGTGGCGCGCCAGATCGCGGCGCAGGCTGCAAAACTGCCTCATTAAGGCATAGGCTTTCCGAACGACCGGCGAGGGCGCTTCGGAAGCAGCCCTACTGCCGGGTAACTGAGCCCCAAACGGGAACATGGTGCTGGCATGAATGAAGCCGTTATCCTGACGCCGGAGCGGATCCTCGAAGTGACCGAGGACGTCTTGCGGCGCTACGGACTTGCCAAGGCCACCGTGGTTGACGTTGCCCGTGCGCTCGATGTGAGCCACGGCAGCGTCTATCGCCATTTCCCCAGCAAGGCTTCGCTGCGCGAGGCCGTTGCCAAACGCTGGCTGGACCGCATCGACGCGCCGTTGCTGGCGATCGCCAGGGAGCAGGGGCCGGCGCCTGACAGGCTGGACCGCTGGCTGCGCACGCTGTTCGCCGCCAAGCGTTCGCGTGTGCTCGACGATCCCGAGATGTTCGAGACCTATCTGACGCTGGCGCGCGAGGCCTGCGCGGCCGTCAAATGTCACAAGGACACCATGATCGACCAGATCGCGGCGATCCTGACCGACGGCGTGAAGCAGGGCGAGTTCGCCGCGGGTGACGTCAAGGCGACCGCGCGCGCGATCTTCGATGCGACCGTCCGCTTTCACCATCCGGCCCATGCCGACGAGTGGAAGGACGCCGATCTCTCGGCGCGCGTCGATGCGACGCTCGCACTGCTGCTGCGCGGGCTGAAGGCGGCCTAAAGCATGATCCGGAAAAGTGCGAAGCGGTTTTCCGGAAAGATCATGCGTAAACAACAACCTAAACCGCGATGATCATTCATCCAAATCTCATCGCGCTTTAGACCGCGACGCCTAAATCACCCTCTCGCCTTGTGAAGATGCGCGCTCTCGTGAACGGAGGGTGAGGCGGTCGCATGCTTGCGCGGGTGATATGCGCCATTCGCCGCCGGTACGACCGGCGGGCACTCTGGATATGCGTTGATCGCGATTTCGACGGCATCCTTCGACCGCTTTCGAAGGCGGTAGAACGTCAGCTCCTGTTCGAGCATGGGGCAGCGAAAGTGGACGACGGCGGTGTCAGGCAGGCGGCAAAGTTCGTCGATGAGTTCGCCTACGGTAATGATCGGGGGGTGGTCGACTGCCTTGTGATGAACCTTGCTCATGGCGATTTACTCCTCCACTCTACTGCTAACCGGGGCTGGATGGCCTCCGTTCCATCCCGGCCAGCAGATTCGCGAACGCCAGGTCGCTCGCGGAATGCGGCAGCTCCGCTGCTAGATCCTCGTCAGCCCGCACGTCGCCGCCAGCCGCACCAGCTGCGCATCCGTGCGCGCGCCGGTCTTGGTCTTGATCAGATAGTGATAGTTCTGGACCGTCTTCACGCTGAGATTGAGACGCGCCGCGATCTCTTCAGTGGTGGCGCCGCCGGCGAACTGGTGCAGGATCTCGATTTCTCGTTCGCCCAGTTGATCCAGCGCTGAACCTGTCGGCGAAAGACTCTCCTCAGCCAGAACATGCGCGATGTCGTCGCTCATGGCGCGCTCGCCGCGGGCGACGCTGCGTATAGCGGTCACGACGGCAGAGGGTTCGCTGCTCTTGGTGACGAAGCCGCTGGCGCCGGCGCTGAAGGCGGCCTTCACCAGCACGGCCTCGTTGTGCATCGTGAAGACGAGGACCCGCGCCCGCGGGCTGCGCGCCCGGATGTTGCGGATCGCCTCCAGCCCGCTCGCGCCGGGCATCGAGATGTCAAGAACGACGACGTCAGGATCATGCGCCTTGAACGCCCCGTAGGCGTCCGCGGCGTTGTCGGCTTCCGCCACGACATGCAGATCGCCCTGGCTTTCCAGCACGCGCCGATAGCCTTGCCGGACGATCGGGTGATCGTCGACCAGCAAGACGGAGATGCCTGTTGCCGCAGCCTCGCTCATTCCGGCCTCACGCGGCGAGCGGGATGGTGGCGGCGACACTGAGGCCGCCACGGGCAGGCAGGATCGACAGCGATCCGCCGGCCGCCGTGACGCGCTCGCGAATGCCGGTGAGGCCGAAGCCGGCCGATTGCGCCACGCGTTCCGCATCGCCGCCGCCGTCGTCCTCGACCCGGATCAGGAGCGCGTCATCATCGCCGGCCCGCCGTTCGATGCGCAAGCTGATCTCGCGCGCAGCACCATGGCGCAGCGCGTTGGTCAGGCATTCCTGTGCCACGCGATAGGCCGTGGTGGCGGCCGGACCGCTGATGTCCGTGAGGTCACCCCTGAGATCGAGCTGGATCGTCGGCCGCGCCGCGCTCTGCGCGCGCCAGCTGTCGACGAGATTGACGAGACTTGCCTCGAGCCCGAGCTCCTCGGGTAGCGGATTGCGCAGACGCTTCAACGCATCGCGGAGCGAGACCATCAGATGATGGGTGGCCTGCGAGATCATGCGCGCATCCTGCGCGATTCCGTCGTCCTTGTTCTTCGAGCTCGCTGTTTCGATCATGTTGGCGAAAGCGAGAATGGCGGAGAGATTCTGCCCGAACTCGTCGTGCAGCTCGCGGGCGAGGGCGCGCCGCTCGTCGTCGCGGATTTCAATCAGGCGCCGCGTCAGCGCGGCGCGCTGCTCGGTGGCTTCCTCCAGCCGGCCGCCGAGTTCGCCGACGGCGCTGCCGATCATCGCCAGCTCCATCGAGCGGAAGCGCGGCAGCTTGGAGCGATATTGACCGCGCGCCATGCGCTGCAAGGCCGTCACAATCGCTCGCGCCGGCGCCAGCGCATGTGCGATCGCCAGCGAAGCCAGCAGCGCAATTGCCGCCGCCATCAACAGCGCGACGTCAATCACGTTGAGGACGTACTCCCAGGCCAGCGAGACGGCCGCCGCACCATCCGGCGTTGCGACCACCGTGCCGGCGGAAGCGGCGCGGGGACTGACGGGCCGGATTGCCTCGGCGTGGCTGCCGAGGAAGGTGGGCACAATGGCGGCGAACCAGCGCGGCGGCAGCTTGCCCAGCCCCTCGCTCTGGCCGCAGAGCGGCTTCTCGAATGCCGCGGCCGGCTGGAACTCGACGCAGACGCCGGGCGAGATCAGCTTCATCGTCTCCAGCGTGCGCCAGTCTGGAACCGGCAGAAGATGCTCGCGCGCTCTGCTGCTGCGCAGCAAAAGCTCGCGCCAATACAGCGCCTGTAGCGCCTGCGCGACCCGCTGCGCCGAGGCCGCAGTCGCGCGATCGACGCTGCGATAGGCGTCGAACGTCGCCCAGACGGTCGCGGCTCCGAGGCAGAGCGCGACGATGAGCAGCAGACGGGCGACAAGCTGAAGCACGAGGCGCATGCGATCACCCCCGACGTTTGGTAAGGTCAGCCTAACAACGCCGCCGCGCCTTGCCAATTGCGGGGTGGGCCGGGATGGCAGCTCGGGCAAATTTCCCAAGCCGGATTGGGCATGGGTCTTTGGACCGGGCGCGACGGCTTTGATCTAATTGGGTGGAATCGTTGCAGGCCAATCCCTGCAAGCCGGGAGCAGTGCAGCATGAGTTCGATGACGATTGGATCAATCGCGGGCACCACGACCGACTCGTCCGAGCGCAGCGCGCTGCTGTTCTGGATGATCTTCACCGGGCTCTCGATCTTCGCCGTCGTGCTGCTGTGGCGGTTCGGCCTGATCCATCTCATGCTGACCTCGGACCGCACCTACATTTCGAGCGTCATCGCGGTGCTCTACGTCGTCACCTGCGGCCACTGCTTCCTGCGAACGCGGGCGATCGCGCGGGAGGGGGCGGCAGCACGGAGCTGCCGCGCGGTGCTGTCGGCGGCCGGCGGCAGCAAGGCGCTCGATGCGAGCGCGGCGGGGCTGCCGCGCGGGCTGGTGCGCGACCACATCGAGAGCCTGGTGACCAAGGCCGCCGCCCAGGACTATCGCCCGGTCGATCAGACGCTGCTGCTGCGGACGCTCGCCGACCGCCTGCGCGGCTCGAATGGATTCGGGGCCTTCGTCTCCGACACGCTGATGAAGCTCGGCCTGCTCGGCACCATCATCGGTTTCATCATCATGCTGGCGCCGATCGCGGGCCTGGACGCCGCCGACAAGGTCGCGATGCGCTCCTCGATGGGCTTGATGAGCGACGGCATGGCGGTCGCGATGTACACGACGCTCGCCGGCCTCGTCGGCTCGATCCTGGTCCGCATCCAATACTACATGCTTGACGCCGCGACCCAGCGGGTGTTCTCGGACGCGGTGGTGCTGACCGAGACCTATGTGACGCCGGTGCTGGAGCGCAAGGGTTCCGGTGCGCGGTCATGATGGATGATTTCGGCCTCTATCCGCGCGAGGAGCCGTTCGATCCGCTGGGCGTGATGCTGTTCAAGGCGCTCCAGGTGATCGCGTTCCTGTTTTTCCTCGCGCTGCTCGCGGTCTCTCCCGATGCGAAGGAGGGCAAGATCGACTCCAAGGCCGAGTTCATGATCACGCTGGACTGGCCGGACAATCACCCGGACGATCTCGACCTGTTCGTGCAGGATCCCGCCGGCAACATCGCCTGGTACCGCCACCGCGAGGCGGGCTTCCTCACGCTCGATCGCGACGACCGCGGCGGGGCCAACGACTTCATCATGGTTGCCGGCAAGAAGATCGCCTCGCCGATCCGCGAGGAGATCGTCACCGTGCGTGGCATTCTTGCCGGCGAATACACCGTCAACGTCTCGCATTTCGTGGCCACGACCGGCGAGCCCGTGACCGCGAATGTGAAGGTGCAAAAGCTCAATCCGACCGCGCAGGTGATCTTCGACAACAAGTTCACGCTCGACCATACCGGCGACGAGAAGACCGCGGTCCGGTTCCGGCTCGATGCAGAGGGCAAGGTCGTCAATGTGGACCAACGGCCGAAATCCCTGCTGGAGACGTTCCGCAGCAGCTGGCGCAACGGCGCCGATCTCGACGCGAGGACTGGTGTGAGCAGGAACACTGCGAGGATACGCCGTGACTAGCCTGCAGACGGTCATCCTGACGCTGTCGATTGCCTACGCCGTCATCGGCGCACTGCTCCTGGTGGTGCTCGTCTATGCGCGGCTGCACTGGTCGCTGAAGGCGACGGCCGTCGTCATCACGAGCGCCTTCTATGTGGTCAGCTTCACCGAGATGCGCGGGTTGCTCGGTTGGGCCAGCGCCGACCGGCTGCCCACCGCCTTCAAGCTGCTGAAGGCCCGCATCGTCGAGCCGCATTCGCTGGAGGGCGATCCCGGCTCGATCTATCTCTGGGTCGAGGAACTCGATGAGGACAATCGGCCGAGCGGCATCCCGCGGGCCTTTCGGGTGCCCTACAATGACAGGCTGGCCGACAAGACCCATGCGGCCGAGAACGAGATTGCGGCAGGCCATCCGCAAGGCGGCCGCGCAGCGGATTTTGGCGGCGGCGATGGCAGTCTCATCGACATGGTCCGGGAATATGTGACCCCCAAGACCATCATGGAGACGAGCGGCGGCGATTCCTCGACCGGCGAGTTCATTGCCCCGCCCGCCGGGGCGCAGGGCGCGGTGTTCACGCCCATCCCGCCGCCCCGGATGCCGCCGAAGGACGAGCAATAGGCCCTACACCATCGCGGCAGGGGCACGCTGGTAAACCGCCGTGTGCCGGCGCATCCTTTGACCTCCCTCAATTTGGCCTTATCGGCTTCCAATAAGAATTTGAGGGTGGAGGGTGCGTGCTTATCGCTGTCTTCTCGGATATCCACGGCAACCGGCAGGCGTTCGAGGCCTGCCTGAAGGTGGCCCGCGCCAGGGGCGCGGAGCGCTTCGTCCTGCTCGGCGACTTCGTCGGCTATGGCGCCGACCCGGAATGGGTCGTTGATACCGCGATGGAGCTGGTTGCCGGAGGCGCGGTCGCCGTGCGCGGCAATCACGACCAGGCGGTCAATTCCTCGACGGAGACCATGAACGTCGAGGCGCAGATCGCGATCGAATGGACCCGCGGCCGGCTCGACACCGCGCAGCGGCGATTCTTGGCCGAATTGCCGATGCTGGTGCAGGACGGCGACCGCCTGTTCGTGCATTCGGAAGCGTCCAGCCCCCAGCGCTGGCACTATGTCCGCTCGACGACGGATGCCGCCAAGAGCCTGATTGCGACGCCCGCCCATGTCACGTTCTGCGGACATATCCACCGCCCCGCGCTCTATTCGATGTCGGTGACGGCCAAGATGACGAGCTTCGTGCCGAAGACCGACGTTCCCGTGCAGCTCCTGCGCGGGCGGCAATGGCTCGCGGTGCTCGGCTCGGTCGGCCAGCCGCGCGACGGCGATCCCTCGGCGTCCTTCGTGCTGTTCGAGACGGTCTCGTGCCAGATCACCTATTGCCGCGCCCCCTATGACATCGCGACCGCAGCAGGCAGAATCCGCGACAACGGCCTGCCGCACTGGCTCGCCGACCGGCTGTCGCAGGGGCGCTAGAGGCCGATGCCGAAACCCCTGGTCAAGTCAGGCGCGGAGATCGACGGTTACACCATCGGTGAATGCGTCCACGCCGGCGGCATGGCGACGCTGTGGACTGTCACCCATCCCGGCATCGACGTGCCCTTGCTGATGAAGATCCCGCGGGTGTCGGAGGGCGAGGACCCCGCCGCGATCGTCTCCTTCGAGATGGAGATGATGATCCTGCCGCGGCTCGCGGGTCCGCATGTGCCGGCCTGCTTCGGCACCGGTGATTTCGCCCGCCAGGCCTATGTCGTGATCGAGCGCATCCCAGGCGCCACGCTCTACAAGCGGCTCCCCGAGCTGCCGCTGCCTTATGACGAGGCGCGGCAGCTCGTCGCCAAGATCGCAACTGCGCTTGCTGATCTGAATCGGCAGAACGTCATCCATCATGACATCAAGCCGAGCAGCATCATGTTCCGCGATTCCGGCGAGGCGGTGCTGATCGACTACGGCCTGTCGCATCACAACCACCTGCCGGATCTGTTGCAGGAGGAATTTCGTCTGCCTTACGGCACCGCGCCCTATATGGCACCCGAGCGGCTGTTGGGCGTGCGCGACGATCCGCGCAGCGACCTGTTCTCGCTCGGCGTGCTGCTCTATTTCTTCACCACGGGCGAGCGGCCGTTCGGCGAGGGCGAGACGCTGCGCGCGATGCGGCGCAGGCTCTGGCGCGACCCGCATCCGCCGCGGAAGCTTCGCGCCGATTATCCGCCCTGGCTTCAGGAGGTGGTGTTGCGGTGTCTCGAGATCGAGCCGGTGTGGCGCTATCCGACGGCGTCCCAGCTCGCCTTCGATCTCGCCCATCCGGACCAGGTCAAGCTCACCGCGCGTTCGGAGCGGCTGAAGCGTGACCCGCTCAGCGTTGTTTGGCGGCGCCGTTTCAACCAGGGCGCCATGGCGCCGCGCGCGAAATCGGATGTCGCCGCCCAGATCGCATCGAGCCCGATCCTCGCTGTCGCGCTCGACACGATGGAAGGCACACCGGAGCTGAACGAGGCGCTGCGCGTGACCACCGAGCGCATCCTCGCCACCTTGCCGTCGGCGCGACTTGCCTGCGTCAACGTGCTCAAGCTGAACCGGATCGCGATCGACCGTACGCTGGACGAGCAGGGATCCAACAAGCATATCGACCGCCTGGTCGCGCTCAGGCATTGGGCGACGCCGCTGAAGCTCGACGAAAGCCGGCTGTCGGTTCACGTGCTGGAGGCCGTCGATCCCGCGGCGGCGCTGCTGGAATTCGCCGAAGCCAACCAGGTCGACCACGTCATCATTGGCGCGCGGCAGGGCTCGTTCCGCCGCACGCTGCTCGGCAGCGTCTCGGCCAAGGTGGCCTCGGAAGCGATCTGCACCGTCACCGTGGTACGGCCGCCGCGGATGGCCGGGGATGTCGGCGGGTCAGAGGCCGGCGAAATGACGGGTTAGGCCGCCTGGCGTCTTGCGGGATGGATCAGCCCGCGTGAGCGCTTTGGGCGGCGCGCTTGCGGCGGATGGGCCAGGAGAATCGCGGGCCGGGTTCGCCGTGATCCGCGCTGCCGCCGAAATACTGGATGATCTCGCGGCAGGGCTCGCAACTGAACAGGTTACGGGACGCGGATGCCTTGGTCATTTCAGTCAGGCAGTTCGGGCAATGCGGTTTCATGGGACGGTCCGCAAAAGAAGTCTCAGTGGCGGCGCTGCGAGGGCCAACGAGCGATCGCGGTCCGAATTGTCGAGCCCGGCATCATCGTCCGGCGCGCCATCGGCGCGCTCGAGGCGGCCGAAGAAGTCGTCGAGGCTCGGATGCGGGCGCCGTGGAATACGGCACCTGCGTTTCGGCTGGCGCTTCACGAGCGGGATCTGCATGGCGCTCAGCCCCGGCGACGATGAAAATGGATGATGCGGGCAGAAGCTACGGCCTTCACCGGTCGTGCCGCGTAGAGGCTGCAAGAAGCGATCGCCGCATTGAATCCGAACCACAACGCCACGCCAGTCCAAATCAGGGTCGTCGTCATGATGTGCTCCCGTCAAAAAGCAGGCAGGAGTCACTTGCGGTGATTTGCGCGAATCAGTGAAGTCCGGATGAGTACGGATCAAGATCGCGATTTGATGCGTCGCGCTCTGCAGGGCTGGTACGAGCCGCGGGATTTCTCCTCATCGCCTGCGCCGCTCGATCCAGCTCAAATCGCTTCGCCGCGGGCCCCCAGCGCCGCGTTGCGGATCGCGGCGATGTTGGTCTTGTAGGCGTCCTGCGTGCCGCCCCTGAACACCGAGGTGCCGGCGACGAAGGCGTTGGCGCCGGCTGCGGCGAGCGCACCCGCAACATCGGGACCGACGCCGCCGTCGACCTCGATGTCGATCGGACGGCCCGCCGTCATCGCGCGGATGTCGCGGATCTTGGCGAGTGCGGAGGGGATGAAAGCCTGGCCGCCGAAGCCGGGATTGACCGACATCACCAGCACGAGGTCAACGAGGTCGAGGACGTATTCGAGCGCGCTGATCGGCGTCGCCGGATTGAGCGAGACGCCGGCCTTCTTGCCGAGCGCGCGGATCGCCTGGAGCGAGCGGTGCAGGTGCGGACCGGCCTCCGCATGCACGGTGATGTGGTCGCAGCCGGCCTTCGCGAAGGCCTCGAGATAGGGATCGCAGGGCGAGATCATCAGATGCGCGTCGAAGATCTTCTTCGTGTGCGGGCGCATCGCCTTGATGACATCAGGGCCGTAGGAGATGTTGGGTACGAAGTGCCCGTCCATCACGTCGAGATGGATCCAGTCGGCGCCGGCGGCGTCCACCGCGCGCACCTCCTCGCCGAGCCTGGAGAAATCCGAGGCCAGGATCGAGGGGGCGATTGCCAGGGGGCGGGGAGCAAAAGCTTGGGTCATGGCGCGGTTTTCCCGTGGCGGCCGTGAAGGATGGGCTTCGCCTAACATGGGCCTCCGTGGCGGGCAATGCAGGGGAGCGGTGCTTCCTGTGGGCGGAAATTCTTGCCGCGACCGGCACGAATTGCCGGTGTTCCCGGGCCGTGCAAGGCACAGGAAAAGCGGATTTCATTGACATTTTCGCGCTGGCACGACGCTTGCTGACGTCACCCGATAGAACATCGGCCGCGGCATGCGGCATGCGTTGGAGTTGTGCAATGCTGTTCGCCCTTGGCGCGGTCTCGAGTGCGCTCGATGCGATCCAGTCGCTGACGAACTCGAAATCGTCTTCGTCGACGCACAAGACGGGACCGGCGCAAGGCGCCACCAATCCGTTCGCGATCGACAGCGGCAGCAGCATCTCCAGCGGCGCGACCTCTTCGGTCAATGCAGGCAAATATCCGCAGATCTCGCCGGAGACGATGAACGCGCTGTTCGCCGCGCAGAGCCAGTCGGCGGGCACGAGCGGTGCGAGCAACTCGGCCTCGACGGGGGCTGCCTCCTCGGCATCGAAGAGCCGCGAAGATGCTTTGAAGGACCTGTTCTCGCAGATCGACGCGGACGGCGACGGCAGGATCACCAAGTCCGAGTTCGAGGACGCGCTCGGCGCCGGCGGCACCAACCTGGCGCAGGCCGACGACGTGTTCTCGAAGATGGATGCGAATGC
The DNA here is from genome assembly GCF_028128735.1 of Bradyrhizobium sp. CCBAU 53415. Taxonomy (NCBI): domain Bacteria; kingdom Pseudomonadati; phylum Pseudomonadota; class Alphaproteobacteria; order Hyphomicrobiales; family Nitrobacteraceae; genus Bradyrhizobium; species Bradyrhizobium sp. CCBAU 53415. Next base: position 1,175,668 of record NZ_LBJF01000001.1, read on the forward strand.
GGATGGCGGCATCAATCTCGGAGAGATGACGAAGGCGCTGAGGGGCGGCCACGGCCATCATCATGCGCAAGGTGCTGGCGGCGCGGGCGACGGTTCGGAGTCCTCGTCGCAATCCAGCGGCAGTTCGACTTCGACCACGACGACCAATGCCGACGGCTCGACGACCACCACCGTCACCTATGCCGACGGATTCAAGATGTCGACGACGGTCCCCGGCGCCTCCGGGCCCTCCGCCAATTCAGCCTACGATCTGTTCGCGCAATTGATGCAGCGGCAAGGCGGGCAGGGCCAAGGCGCCTCAGCGACTGCCGGCTCGTCCATGTCGATGAGTGTGTGAGCTAAGAGCGCTCTTTCGGCAAATGACGCTGTCGTGCCCCGCGAAAGCGGGGCATCCAGTACGCCGCGGCCTTCCGGTTTAACCACAACCGTCTCTGGAATACTGGATCGCCCGGTCTTCGCCGGCCGATGACACCTGATGTGAGGCGCTAACCGAACTTGTCTTTCCACGCCGGCTGCGCACCGGGGAACGGCAGCGCGGTCGCGCTGTACACGCCGCTTGCGATCGCGCGTGCGACCACGTTGGCGGCGACCATGCCGAGCTCGGTGAGTTCCACCAGCGGCTCGATCGGCTTCTCGCAAGTGGCCGCGGCGAACAGCACGTCGCCGTCGAGCGGAGCGTGCACCGGATAGATCGCGCGGGCAAATCCGGTCTGCGCGATCATCGCGAGCCGCTTGGCCTGCGCCTTGCTCAGAATCGCGTCGGTGACGACGAGGCCGATCGTGGTGTTCTCGCGCTCACTCGCTGCCGGCCCGCCCTTGATCCGCATCGCCAGCATGTCGGGCGTGAACGCAGGCGGCAGACCGCGTCCGCCGAACTCACCGTTTTCCTCGAACGGCGCGGCCCAGAACCAGGGGCCGTCGCCGACGGTGACGCTGCCGACCGCGTTCACCACCATGATCGCGGCGACCTTGATGCCGTTCACTGTAACGGCCGACGCCGAGCCGATGCCGCCCTTGAAGGTGGCGGTGGTCGCACCCAGGCCCGCACCGACGCTGCCGAGCGCGAAGTCGGTGCCGGCGGAAGCAGCCGCGGCATAGCCGAGATCGCGATAGGGCGAGAAGCGGCCCCAGGCCTTGTCGCCGCCGTTGAGCAGGTCGAACACGATCGCGCCCGGGACGACGGGGACCACGGCCTCGCGGACCCTGAAGCCGCGGCCCTGTTCGGCGAGCCAGGCCTGCACGCCGCCGCCGGCATCGAGGCCGAAGGCGGAGCCGCCGGAGAGCGCGATCGCATCGACCCGTTCGACCGTATTGGCGACGTCGAGCAGCGAGACCTCGCGCGTGCCGGGTCCGCCGCCGCGGACGTCGATCGCCGCGACGGCCGGCTGGTCGAAAATGACGGCGGTCGTGCCGGAGGCCACTTTCATATTCCCGGAATGGCCGACCCGGACGCCGGCGATATCGGTGAGAAGGTTTTTCAAGATGGCCTCGTCGTTGAGAGCAATTTGCCATCTGCGATAGCGCAGCGATGCCGCAGGCTCAACTGGCGAGCGCGGTCCTGAGCATCTTGGCGAGCTCGGTCTTGCGATAGGGCTTGGCCAGCAGCAGCACGCCGGAATCGAGCCGGCCATGATGGACGATGGCGTTTTCGGTGTAGCCGGAGGTGAACAACGTCTTTAGGTCGGGGCGGCGCCGGGCCGCCTCGTCAGCAAGCTGGCGGCCGTTCATGTTGCCGGGCATGATGATGTCGGTGAAGAGCAGGTCGATGGTCTCGTCGCTGTCGATGATATTGAGGGCCTCGGCGCCGTTGGCGGCCTCGAGCGCGGTATAGCCGAGGCTCTTGACCTGCGTCACGACATACTGCCGCACCAGCGCGTCGTCCTCGACGATCAGGATCTTCTCGTTGCCGCCGGTGATGGGCGCGTTCTGGAGCGCCTCGAACTCGGTCTCCTGCACCCCGGTCGAGCGCGGCAGGTAGATCTTCACGCTCGTGCCGTGACCTTGCTCGCTGTAGATCTTGATGTGGCCGCCCGACTGCTTGACGAAGCCGAACACCATGCTCAAGCCCAGGCCGGTACCCTTGCCGACCTCCTTGGTGGTGAAGAAGGGATCGAAGACCCGGTCGATCAGCTCCGCGGGAATTCCGCTACCGGTGTCGCTGACCGCGATCATCACGTAATTGCCGGCAACGACGTCGGGGTTCATGCTGGCATAGCCGTCGTCGAGGAAGACGTTGCGGGTCTCCAGCACCAGGGTGCCGCCGTCAGGCATGGCGTCGCGCGCATTCAGCGCGAGATTGAGGATCGCGGTGGAAAGCTGGCCCGGGTCGACCAGCGTCGGCCAGGCATCCTCGGTGAGCTGCGGCATGATGGTGATCTGTTCGCCGAGCGTCGGATGCAGCAGCTTGGCGGCTTCGAGCGCCAGCGCATTGACGTCGATCTCGCGTGGCTGGAGCGGCTGCTTGCGGGCGAAGGCGAGCAGGTGCCTGGTCAGCTGCGCGCCGCGCTCGGCGGCGTCGTCGATCAGCTTGGTGATGGCGGCGAGCTCGGGCCGGTCGGCGACCGCGTCGCTGAGAATGCCGATCGTGCCCGTGATGACGGTCAACACGTTGTTGAAGTCGTGGGCGACGCCGCCGGTCAGTTGGCCGATCGAGTCCATCTTCTGGACCTGTCGGAGCTGGGCCTCGGCGGCCTGCTGGTCGGTGAGGTCGCGGCCGATGAAGTAGTGGCGCTTCACCGGCTCGGACCAGGTGCCCATCCAGTTCAGCGTGACCTCGTGACCGTCGTAATGGTAGTAGCGCGCCTCGAAGCTGCGCTTGACCGCGCCACGACGGGCTGCGCGCATCTCGTTCCGCGCCTTCTCGAGATCGTCGGGATGGATGAAATCGGTCGCGCAATGTCCGACCATGTCCTCGGGGCTGTAGCCGAGAATGTTCTTCACGCTCGGGCTGACCTGGACGAAATTGCCATAGCCGTCGGTGACCAGGATCAGGTCCTGCGATGTCTCGAAGATGCGCTGGCGTTCTTCGATCTCGCGACGCAGCTTCTCTCTCGCCTGCTTTTCTTCGGTTATGTCATGGGCGATCTTGGAAGCGCCGATGATCTCTCCATGGTCTGTTCGCAGGGGGGAAACATTCAGGACGACGTCCAGCGGACGGCCGTCTTTCCGGATACGGATCGTCTCGTGCTGGGCGATCGACTCGTTGCCGGCGATCCGGTTGAGGATGCTCCTGACTTCGCCCTTGAGATCCGGCGGCACGATGATGTCGATCGGCTTGCCGATGGCCTCGGCAGCGGAATAGCCGAACAGATGCTCGGCGGCCTTGTTCCAGCCGGTGATGACGCCGTCGAGCGATTTCGTGATGATGGCGTCATTGGACGACTCGACCACCGCGCCGTACAGCGCTAGGCGCTTGCCGTAATAGTCGCGTTCCGAGGCCGATTGCTGGCGAAGCCTCCCGACGAGGCCCACGGTACGCGCCTGGAGGCGGACATTCTCGATGAGAAGCACTGCGAGCACGATGGTCGCCGCGGCGAGGCCGTAGAGCCGGCCGGCATAGAAGCCGAGATCGAAACGTGCGACGTTGACGATGGCCGACAGCGCGATGTCGAACAGCCAGGCGCACATGACCACCATGAGCCAGACGTCGATCACCGCATGCGGCTTGCGGAACCAGAGCGAGACCAGCGCGGCAAAGCTCAGCGACCACACGAAGGACACGACCCCGATCATGGTTGGCGTGTAGCGACCGTCGCGCAACAGCACCGGCAGCAGATCGTGCTGCGCGGTCGCGATCCAGGCGAAGACGGCCGTCGCGGCGATGACGCCGAGCACGCTGGCATAAATCGCGCTGCTGGCCGCGCCGCGGATCCGCGGGCCACCGTCCTTTTCTTTCAGCCAGGCATACCCCATCACGAACAGCGGAAAGCCGGCGTGCCAGATCATGTAGAGCCAGACCGTGGTCTGCACGCCCGCGCCGAAGAGCCCGGTCGGTGCGAACAGTCCGGGGAAGGTGAGGGCGTGAACCAGCGCCGCCGCAGCAGTGAAGAGATAGCCGGTCGCGAGCCACAGCAGCGCACGGGTCCGCAGCACCGCAAATTGCGAGAGCACCAGCACTGCCGTGACGATGTCGTTCACGGCGAGCGCCGATTGATAACTGGCGACGAAGGCCGGGACCGGCAGGAGCGGGGTGCCTGCGAAAGGCACGGCTGCCGCGAACAGGAGGGCGGACACGCCGACAACCGTCAATGCTGCAGTGCGGTCGGTCGAAGTGGCCGGCAGGGTCGAAAGAAACGTGCTTCGGTCGATCGTCGCAGGCACGCCCACCTCTTGCGGGGCGGTCTTGAGCAGGTCGGGTTTGAGCATCTCCGCGAGTCTCATTCGGCCGGCAGTCCGTTCATAGTAGCGGTTTTGAGCGCGGGTCGTGCACGGGACCAGTCACGACTCAACCGAAGGTTACCGCTTACTTAACCTCGGTGGGAACACGGAATAGGGATTTGGTAAGGTGCCCTTTACTGGGCGATGCCATGATCGCCCTCCGCCGCGGCGGGTTCCAGGTTTGAATCTGGCAATTTTGATTCCGATATCGGGAGTTGTTCCTCCATGCCCCGCGTTCTCATCATCGACGACCAGAAGGACGTCCGTGCGATGGTCGCGATCCTGCTTCGGGTCAATCATTTCGAGGTCGTGGAGGCAGACAGCGGTGCGGCGGGCCTGAAGGCCTTCGCGGAAAGCCCGTTTGACGCGGCCATCGTCGACATCTTCCTGGGCGACACCAGCGGCGTCGACGTCATTGCGTCTCTGCGCGAACGCGCGCCGGCGCTCCCCGTCATTGCGGTCTCCGGGATGACGGCGCTCGATTTCATGGACCAATCGCCTCACCTCGCCAACGTGGTCTGCCTGCAAAAGCCGTTTCGGCCGAACGATCTCCTGCAAGCGATGCGGAATGCCCAGACTGCGGCCGACGGCGAACTGTCCGCAGCCGTCTGATCCCGCCGCAGGAAGAAACGCCCCGGGGTAAGCCGGGGCGCGGTGACGATTGCATCGTGGCCCAAGGCCTCGCAAGCGCGCCTTAGGTGCCGCCGCCGGCGATCTCGGCGTAGCCGCCCTTGGCATCCCATTTGTAGACGACGTAGTCGATCTGCTTGATGTCGCCCTTGGCGTCATATTCGATCGGGCCGATCACGGTGTCCCACTTGCCGGCCTTCATCGCCGCCATGACCTTCTTGGCGTCGGTGGTGCCGGCCTTCTTGGCCGCCTGCGACCACACCTGCATCGCCGCATAGGTGTAGAGCGTATAGCCCTCGGGGTCGATGTTCTTGGCCTTGAAAGCCTCGACGATCTTCTTCGCGGTCGGCTTGTTGCGCGGATCGGGGCCGAAGGTGAACAGCGTGCCCTCGCCGGCAGGGCCGGTGATGGAGGCATACTCCTTGTCGGCGAGCGCGTCGCCGGCCATCAGCACGGTCTTGAGGCCCTGGTCCCGCATCTGGCGCAGGATCAGGCCGCTCTCCTGATGATAGCCGCCGACATAGACGAGGTCGATGTTGTCGCGCTTCAGGCGGGAGACGATCGCGTTGAAGTCCTTGTCGCCCTTGTTGTAGGACTCGTACATCTTCTCGGTGACGCCGGCCTTGTTGAGCGCCTTCTTGGTCTCGTCGGCAAGACCCTTGCCGTAGGTGGTCTTGTCGTTGAGGATGGCGATGTTCTTGCCCTTGAAGTTCTTGGCGATGTACTGCGCCGCGATCAGGCCCTGCTGATCGTCACGGCCGCAGACGCGAGCCACGTTCCAGAGCTTGCGCTCGGTGAACAGCGGATTGGTCGAGGCCGGCGTGATCTGGAGCACGTTGCCGTCGGCATAGGCTTCCGAGGCCGGGATCGACGATGACGAGCAATAGTGCCCGGCCACGAACGGGATTTTCGAACCGGCGATCTTCTCGGCGATCGAGCGCGCCTGCTTCGGGTCGCAGGCGTCGTCTTCGACGGAGAGCGCGAGCTTCTTGCCGTTGACGCCGCCGGCGGCGTTGATATCGGCCACGGCCATCTCGGCGCCGTTCTTCATCTGGCGGCCGAAGGCGGACTCGCCGCCGGTCATCGGGCCTGCGACTGCGACGGTGACATCCTGCGCCAATGCCGCGCTCGACAGCGCGATCGATGCGCCGAATGCCAGACCGATGAGCTTCAGTGATTTCATGAGATACCTCGCGGGTGGTCGCCTGTGGAAGTTGCCGGGCATGCCCGGTTCAAACCGGCGCCATTCTTGAATGAATTCGAGGAGAAGTCACCGGCAAAATACGGGCATTGGCGGAGATATCTCGCCACATTCGGCTGCACTCGTCCGCCTTGGGGCCAACTCTGGGGCCAGGTCTGGGGCCAGGTCAGCCGTGGCGGCCGCCTTCCAGATAGGCGGCGCGAATCTCGGGTCGCTGCAACAATTCGGTGCCGGTCCCGGCCAGCGCGATCAGGCCATTGACCATGACGTAGCCGCGATGGGCGAGCTTGAGCGCATGGTTGGCGTTCTGCTCGACGATCAGGACGGTCAGGCCGTCCTGCCGGTTCAGGGTGCGGATCGCATCGAAAATCTGGCGTGCGATCAGCGGTGCCAGCCCGAGCGAGGGCTCGTCGAGCAGAAGCAGGCGGGGGCGGCTCATCAGGGCGCGGCCGATTGCCAGCATCTGCTGCTCGCCGCCGGACAGGGTTCCCCCGCGCTGGGCATAGCGTTCCTTCAGCCGCGGAAACAGTGTGAACACGCGTTGCAGCGTCGCCTCGCGTTCGGCGTCGGTGCATTCGGTCGAGTCCGCGCCCATCTGAAGATTTTCCGCAACGCTCATGCGCGGGAAGATGCGGCGGCCCTCGGGCGATTGCGCGATGCGCAAATGCGCGATCGCGTGGGTGGGCACGTCGGTGATGTCGCGGCCTTCATAAAGGATCTGGCCGGCGCGGGCGCGCGGCTTGCCGAAGATCGTCATCATCAGCGTCGACTTGCCGGCGCCGTTGGCGCCGATCAGGGCAACGATCTCGCCGGCATTGATCTCGATGTCGACGCCCTTCAGCGCCTCGATCTTGCCGTAGGCGGCGCGAAGACCGCGGATCGCGAGCAGGGGAGTGGGCGCCGATGTCACGTCCCGTTCTCCATCACGGCCACGGCCTCGTCCTCGTCGGTGCCGAGATAGGCGGCGATCACCTTCGGATCGTCGCGGACCTCGCGCGGCGTGCCTTCCGCGATCTTCACGCCATGGTCCATCACCACGATGTGGTCGGAGATCTCCATCACCACCGACATGTCGTGCTCGATCAGCAGGATCGAGGTGCCAAGCTCGTCCCGGATCGAGAGCAGGAGCTCGCTCAGGGCCGCGCTCTCGCGCGCGTTGAGGCCGGCCGCGGGTTCGTCCAGGCATAAAAGCGCGGGCTCGGTGCACATCGCGCGCGCGATTTCCAGCCGGCGCTGGTCGCCATAGGCGAAATTGCCGGCCGCATCGTCTGCGCGGTCGAGCAGGTTGACCCGCTTCAGCCAATCGGTGGCGAGGTCGATCGCGCGCTTTTCGGCGTCGCGGTAGGTGGGGGCACCGACAAGGCCGAGCAGGGTGAAGCCGGAGGCGCGCATCAGCGCGTTGTGCTGCGCCACCATCAGGTTTTCCAGCGCGGTCATGCCGGGAAACAGGCGGATGTTCTGGAACGTGCGCGCGACCTTGGCCTGCTTGGCGATGCGGAAATCGTTCAGCCGGTCCAGCGCGATCACTCTGCCGTCGTCATGGGTGAGGCGAATGGCGCCGCCGCTCGGCTTGTAGAACCCGGTGATGCAGTTGAAGACGGTGGTCTTGCCGGCGCCGTTCGGTCCGATCAACGCAGTGATCTTCTTCCGTTCCGCGCTGAAGGACAGATCCTGCACGGCGACGATGCCGCCGAAGCGCATGGTGAGCCGGTCGACGCCAAGAATCTTGTCGCTTATCTTGTCGCCAATCTTGTCGCCGCTCATCCGTGCCCTTCCTTGACGAGGTCGGAGGAGATCGCCTGCGCCTTGGTCAGATACACGGTGGGCGCGCGATGGCCGATCAGGCCGCGCGGCCGCCAGATCATGATCAGCACCATCGCCATGCCGAACACCAGCATGCGATAGGTCTCGAGGCCGCGGAACAGCTCGAATCCGCCGATCATGGCGAGCGCGGCAAGCGCCACGCCGAGCTGCGAGCCCATGCCGCCGAGCACGACGATGGCGAGCACCAGCGCCGATTCCTGGAAGGTGAACGATTCCGGGCTGATGAAACCCTGGCGGGTGGCGAAGAACGCGCCGGCGAAGCCGCCGAACATGGCGCCGGTCGCGAACGCCGTGAGCTTGGTCGTCGTGGTGTTGATACCGAGCGCGCGACAGGCGACCTCGTCCTCGCGCAAGGCCTCCCAAGCCCGCCCGATCGGCAGGCGGCGCAGGCGGATCGTGGCCCAGTTGGTGAGGAGCGCAAGCGCCAGGATCACATAGAACAGGAAGACGATGCGGTGGGTCGGCGAGTACTCGATGCCGAGCCTGGCGGCGAGCCCGTCATCGCTGTTGTCGAGCGGGATGCCGAAGAAGGTGGGGCGGGGAATGCCGGAGACGCCGTTTGGACCGCCGGTCAGATCCTGCCAATTGATGATGACGAGGCGGATGATCTCGCCGAAGGCGAGCGTCACGATGGCGAGGTAGTCGCCGCGCAGGCGGAGCACGGGGAAGCCGAGCAGCACGCCCCAGAACGCGGCGAGGATGCCGGCGAGCGGCAGGCAGATCCAGAACGACCAGCCGAAATTGGTGGCGAGCAGTCCGTAGGAATAGGCGCCGACCGCATAGAAGGCGACGTAGCCGAGATCGAGCAGGCCGGCGAGCCCGACCACGACATTCAACCCCCAGCCCAGCATCACGTAGGTAAGCACGAGGATCGCGAGGTCCAGGATGTAGCGCTGGTCATAGAAGATGACGGGCACCAGAACCGTGAAGATCAGAAGCGCCGGCGCGAGGTAGCGTCCGATCAAGGACATGCCGCTCTGCACTGCTGGCGGCACCAGCTTCTCGGCGCCGGTCGGACCGATCCATTGCCGCAGCAGCTCGATCACGATCGAGCCGCCGAATACCGCAGCCACAAGGGAGGCGAGCTCGCCGAAGCGCGTCCAGTAGGTGAGCTGGCCGTCGGAGCCCGCCTCGGTGCGGATGCCGACCATCAGCGAGAACAGCACCAGCGCGATCACCGCGTTGACGAGCGCCGTCTTCAGGATGGAGGGGATGCCCGGCTTGGCCTTCATGGGTGAGGGAGCTGCCACGCGCGACCGTCAGACTTTTTCGACTTCGGGACGACCGAGCAGGCCGGTCGGCATGAAGATCAGTACGACGATCAGGATCGAGAATGCCGCGACGTCCTTGTATTCGACCGAGAAATAGGCCGACCAGAACGTCTCGATCAGGCCGATCGCAAGTCCCCCGAGCATGGCGCCGGGCAACGAGCCGATGCCGCCGAGCACGGCGGCGGTGAACGCCTTGATGCCGGCGACGAAGCCCATGAAGAAATCGACGAGGCCATAATAGAGCAGGTACATGAGGCCGGCGACCGCAGCGAGAGCGGCGCCGATCACGAAGGTCATGGAGATGGTGCGGTCGACATCGACGCCGAGCAGCGCCGCCATGGTCTGGTCCTGCTCGCAGGCGCGCATGTCGCGCCCGAGCCGGGTCCTGGAGACCAGCCAGGTGAAGAGCGCCAGCAGCACGATGGTGGTGACGACCACCATGATCTGGATGTTGGAGAGCTGGATCACGAAGCCGTCCGCGCTCTCATGCAGCGTGTAGCCGCCGGTGATGAAGGGCGGGATCGGCTTGACGCGCGCGCCTTGCGTCACCTGCGAATAGTTCGTGAGCACGAACGACATGCCGATCGCCGACAGCATCGGGGCGAGACGGAAGGAATGGCGCAGCGGCCGGTAGGCGATGCGCTCGATGGTCCAGCCATAGAGCGCGGTGATCGCCATCGAGACCAGCAGCACGACGAGCAGGATCACGGGGATGGCGGTCAGTCCGAACGAGATCAGGATCAGGAAGGTGATGAGGGCGATGAAGCCGCCGATCATGAAGACGTCACCATGGGCGAAGTTGATCATGCCGACGATGCCGTAGACCATCGTGTAGCCGATCGCGATCAGGCCGTAGATCGAGCCGAGCACGAGGCCATTGATGAGCTGCTGGGCGAAATAGTCCATAGGCTGCCGTTACCACACCTGACGCGGGCTCAAAGGGAGCTCTTCGAGAGAGAGTTCTTGGGCCCCGGCAGCCCTTGAGCGTTCTTCCGTTTTTGTAACAGGAGGGAACTGGCGGCTGCAACTGCCCAGGCCTCGGCACAAGGGGCTTGTACAGAGATCATTTCGCGCTCGGGTTCCTCGCAGCGAAGGAATCGGGTTCCCTGGCAACCAAAGTGAGTGCTGGCCGTTAATTCCCTCTCTGACGTCCAACAAGGGAGTTCCCCGAATGACGAAGCAGCAGAACCAGAATCCGGGTCAGCAGAGTCAGAACCCCGGCCAGCAGCGCCCCGGGCAGCAGCAGGGCGGCGGTCAGAAGCCTGGACAGCAGCAGCAGAATGACCCGATGCGCCAGGGCGATCGTCCCGGCCAGCAGGGCGGCCAGCGCGATCAGGATTAGCTTGGGAGCCCAGGAGAGAAGGAGGCCCCGCCGAAGGGCGGGGCCTTTTTTCTCGTCCTTGGCTTTCTGCTTCGTCATTCCGGGGCGATGCGAAGCATCGAACCCGGAATCTCGAGATTCTCAGGTGCGCAATTGCGCACCATAGTTCGGCTCTGCGAGCCGCCCCGGAATGACGATTGCGAGGCCGGTTAAGGTAAACAAAGGGTTTAAATTGCCGCCGCAGTCTGATGCGAGTTAGCTCCCGGCAAAGCCTTCCAGCGAAGGCGAACGGCAGGCGAAGCGGGAAGCGGCATGTTCAGGAATTGGCGGATCGGTTCGGTCAATGGCGCGATGCTGGCGGCCTATTTCATTCCGGCCTGGACCCTCGTCGCCTTCAACATCATTGTCGCGCCTGTGCACGGCCTCTACGAGAGGCCGAGCGTCGCCGTTGCGCTGTTCCTCAGCGACCATCTCCAGATGGCGGGGATGGAAACGGTGCGCGCCGCCTGGCTGCTTGCGCTGGGCCGGCTGACGGTCGTGGCGTTCCTTGCGATCTATCTCGTGCTGCTCTGCATGCCCCGAATGCGAAGGAACGGCGGCAGCGACGAGGCGCTCGGCATTGCGCTGGCGATCGGCAGCCTGATCTCGTTTGCCAGCATGGTGATGGCCTCGAAGGTCGGCGAGATGGCCGCGCTCCGGCTGCATGCCACCGAGCTCCTGCTCTTGCTCGGTGCCGCGATTGTGGTGGTGATCGAGAAGCCGGCGGCAGCGCCGAAGACGTCGGAGATCGCCGCGCCGCCAAGTCTTCAGCCGTTAGGTCTTGAGCAGGCCGAGCTCCTGCACAATCGCTGAGGCTTCCTTGACGGCGTGGTTCACCGCCGGGACGCCGCAATAAATTGCCTGCTGGAGCAGGATTTCCTTGATGTCATCGGGCGTGAAGCCGCCCTCGGCGAGCGCCGCACGCACGTGCAGGCGGAATTCGTCCCATTGCCCGAGCGCGACCATGGTGCCGATCACGAGCACCCGCCGCGTGCGCTCGTCGAAATGCGGTCGCGTCCAGATCTCGCCCCAGGCGTAGCGCGTGATCATGTCCTGGAAGTCGGTGTTGAACGCGTTGCGGTTGGCGATTGACTTGTCGACCCAGGCATTGCCCAGCACCTTGCGGCGCACATTCATGCCGGCATCGCGGCGGTTCTGATCGTCCATGTTTCGTCTCCGGTGAGTCATTCCGGGGCGCCTCGAAGAGGCGAACCCGGAATCTCGAGGTTGTGAATGCCGATCGAGATTCCGGGTTCGATGCTTTGCATCGCCCCGGAATGACGATGGGCGCGATCAGCGCTGCGTCAGGAATCCCACCACCGCATCCGTGAACGCGTGCGGCTGCTCGACGTTGGAAATGTGCGCGGCATCGATGATGGTCATGCTCGCACCGGGAATGTTCGAGCGGATCAATTCACCGGCCGAGATCGGCGTCGCCATGTCGTGGCGGCCGGCGATCACCAGCGTCGGGCTCTTGATCCTGGGAAGCAGCGCGCGCTGGTCGAGCGTCGATAGCGCCTCGCAGCAGGCAAGGTAACCCTCGACCGGGGAGGCGAGCAGCATCGATTTCATCTTCGCGGTGATCTCAGGCTCGCGCTCGCGGAAATCCTGGGTGAGCCAGCCGGCGATCACGGCATCGGCCACCGCCGCGATGCCGCCCTTCTTCACGGCGTCGATGCGTTCCAGCCATCTGGTCGGCTCGGCGTAGTAGCAGGAGGTGTTGGCGAGGATGAGCTTGCCGAATCTTTCAGGTGCGTTGGCGCCGAGCCATTGTCCGACCATGCCGCCCATCGACAGGCCGCACCAATGCACCTTCTCGATGTTGAGATCGTCGAGGATCGCGAGCACGTCGCGGCCGAACCGCTCCATCGTGTAGGGGCCGGGCGGAACGTTGGACTTGCCGTGGCCGCGGCGGTCGTAGCGGATGACGCGGAATACCTGCGTCAGCGCCTTCATCTGCGGCTCCCACATCTGCAGCGTGCAGCCGAGCGAGTTGGACAGCATCAGGGTCGGCCCACCGTCGCGGCCCTCGACGGAGACGTTGAGCAGGCAACCGTCGGCATCGATCATGGGCATGCGGCGTCTCCGTATCTATTCGCGGTCGAGGCTGTCGAGCAGGCTGTCGATCAAGGCCTGCGACGCCCCTTGATAGGCCATCGGCTCGAACAATGCCGCAATTTTTTCCGGCGGAAGGTGCGCGGTAACTCGCGAATCGGCCGACAGCACCTTGCGCAGATGCTTCTTCTCGACGACCGCGCGCTTGCTGGCGGCCTCGATCAGATGATGCGCCTCGCTCTTGCCGATCGTCTCGGCCAGCGCGAAGGTGACCGCCTCGGCCATGATCAGCCCGTCCGTCGCATCGAGATTGCTGCGCATGCGCGCGGCATCGACCTCGAGACCCTCGGCGATGTCGACGATGGCCGCAAGCGCGCCGGAAGCGACCAGCATCAATTGCGGCAGCGTCGGCCACTCCGCGTGCCAGGGGCCGGCACTGCGCTCGTGGTCCTGCACCTGCGCGGCAAAGATCGTCGCGGCGAGCTGCGGGGCCATGGTGGCGGCGCCCAGCGCGCTCGCGGCGGCGACCGGGTTGCGCTTGTGCGGCATGGTCGAGGACCCGCCGCGGCCTTCGCCGGCGGGCTCGAACGCTTCGGCGACGTCGGTCTGCATCAACAGCGAGACATCGCGTGCGATCTTGCCGCAGCTGCCGGCGAGAATTGCGAAGCAGGATGCAGCCTCGGCGATGCGGTCGCGATGGGTATGCCAGGGCGCCTCGGGCAGCGGCAGATCGAGCTGCTGCGCCAGCCGTTCGGCGACCGCGAGCCCCTTGTCGCCGAGAGCCGCAAGCGTACCGGCCGCGCCGCCGAATTGCAGCGCCAGTCCCTCGCGGGAGAGCCGCCGCAGGCGGCAGCGGGCGCGGGCAAGGCTTGCGGCATATTCGGCCGCCTTCAGCCCGAACGGCATCGGCAGCGCGTGCTGGAGCCAGGTTCGCGCCACCATCGCGGTGTTGCGATGGCTGCGCGCCAGCGCGGCAAAGCCCTTGATGGCGCGGCTGAGGTCAGCGTCCAGCGCATCGATGCCGGCGCGAAGCGTCAGCATGGTCGCGCTGTCGATGACGTCCTGGCTGGTCGCGCCCCAATGCACGTAGCGGGCGGCCTCCGCGTCAAGCTTGCCGACATTGGCAGTCAGCGTCTTGACCAGGGGAATTGCGAGGTTGCCCGATCGCGTCGCAGCCTCGGCCAGCGCGGCCAAGTCGAAGGAATCGGCCTTGCACGCGGCCTCGATCGGACCCACGGCGGACGCAGGAATCAGTGCCGTGGCGGCCTCGGCGCGTGCCAAGGCTGCCTCGAAATCCAGCATGTTCTGCAGGGTAGAGCGGTCGTCGCAGACCACGCGCATGGCCGCGCTTGACAGCATCGGCGCCAGCAGGGGGGAGAGGGATGTGCTCATGTTGCGCGCGACCTAATCACCATGGCCCGGCTGTGCCAATCCCCAACCGCCCGCACACGTCTTTTTGCAGTTGCGAATATGCATTGCACGTGACCCGGCCCCGCCCTTTCTTTTGTCGCGTCCCTGCGTTACTTGATCAGCACTATAGTTACCGATCCGGGAGAGATCTCATGGCCATGACGATGAACGGCGAGGTCCAGCTTGCGGCGCCGCGCGAGGCCGTGTGGGCCAAGCTCAACGATCCCGAGGTGCTCAAGGCCTGCATTCCCGGCTGCGAAGAGCTGGAGAAGACCGACGACGGCGGCTTTCGCGCGACGGCAAAAATGAAGGTCGGGCCGGTGTCGGCGCGCTTCAAGGGCAAGGTCATGCTGTCCGATCTCGACCCGCCGAATGGCTACAAGATCTCGGGTGAGGGCGAGGGCGGGGTCGCCGGATTCGCCAAGGGCGGCGCGGCGGTCAAGCTCGCGGAGAAGGACGGCGGCACGCTGCTCTCCTACGACGTCGAGGCGCAGATCGGCGGCAAGTTGGCGCAGCTCGGCCAGCGCCTGATCAACGGCGCCGCCAAGAAACTCGCCGACGAGTTTTTCGCGAACTTCGCCAAGGCGGTACAGGGCTGAAACCTATCGCCTTTCGGCATGGCGGCTTGCGTCCGGGGTGATGTTGCCCCAGGGGACAATGGCCCATATGATGGGTTGGAATAATTATAAGAACCGCTTCGACGGGACCCGTCGGGGCGCTGATAGAGAGTGCTTATGGCAAAAATCTCCCTCATCGTGAACGGCAATCCTGTGACGGCCAATGTCGATCCCCGCACGCTTCTGGTGCAATTCCTGCGCGAGAATCTGCGGCTGACCGGCACCCATGTCGGCTGCGATACCTCGCAGTGCGGTGCCTGCGTGGTGCATGTCGACGGCAAGGCCGTGAAGTCCTGCACCACGCTTGCGGTGATGGCCGACGGCCACGAGGTCAGGACGATCGAGGGGTTGGCCGCCGACGGCGCGCCGCTGCATCCGATGCAGGAGGCCTTCCGCGAACACCATGGCCTGCAGTGCGGCTTCTGCACCCCCGGCATGATCATGACCGCGATCGACATCGTGCATCGCAAGGGCCACGAACTCGACGACCACACGATTCGCGAGGAGCTCGAAGGCAATCTCTGCCGCTGTACGGGCTATCAGAACATCGTCGCCTCGATCTCCGCCGGCGCGAAGGCGATGGCGAAATCCGACCTCGCGTAACGCGCATCCCGCGATCAGGACATTCAGATGTACGAATTCAAATATCATCGCCCTGGGACCGTTCGCCAGGCGGCCAACCTCCTGGTGAAGAACGAAGACGCCAAGGTGATCGCCGGCGGTCACACGCTTATTCCCGTCATGAAGCAGCGCCTCGCAAGCCCGCCGCATCTGGTCGACCTCTCCCATATCGAGGGGCTCAATTCGATCGAGATGAAGGGCCGCTCGCTGGTGATCGGCGCCACCGCCAAGCACGCCGAGGTCGCGACTTCCGCGATCGTCGGTGAGGCGATCCCGGCGCTGGCGAACCTTGCCGGCGGAATCGGCGATCCCGCCGTGCGTCACAAGGGCACGATCGGCGGTTCGCTCGCCAACAACGATCCGACCGCCGACTATCCGGCCGCGGTGCTTGCGTTAGGGGCCACCATCGTCACCAACAAGCGCCGCCTCAAGGCGGAAGAGTTCTTCCAGGGCCTGTTCACGACGGCGCTCGAAGCCGACGAGATCATCACCAAGGTGATGTTCCCGCTGCCGAAAAAGGCGGCCTATATCAAGTTCCGCAACCAGGCCTCGCGTTACGCGCTGGTCGGCGTGTTCGTCGCGCGGCGTCCTTCAGACGTGCGCGTTGCCGTCACCGGCGCCGGCTCCGAAGGCGTGTTCCGCGTCACCGCATTCGAGGAAGCCCTGAAGAAGCGCTTCGCCTCGAAGGCGCTGGAAGGCATCGCGGAGCCGGCGGAAGGTCTCAACAGCGATATCCACGGCAGCGCCGAATACCGCGCGCACCTCATCGGGGTGCTGACGCGGCGTGCCGTCGATGCCGCCAACGCCAAGGCGTGAGGTGACCTCACGCCTCGGCCCCGAACATGTCCCGATGAGGGCGTAGTAAGACTGGCTTTCTCATGACTTCAACGCCCAATTCGTCCGGTGCTTTGCCGGCATCGGTCGATGCGATGCTCGAACTTCTGACGTCGCGGGGCTACCTCGCCGAGCGGTCGCTTGCGACGGTGACCTACCTCTCATTGCGCATGGGCCGGCCGTTGTTCCTGGAGGGCGAGGCCGGCGTCGGCAAGACCGAGATCGCCAAGGTGCTCTCGGCGGCGCTGGGGCGGAAGCTGATCCGCCTTCAGTGCTACGAGGGCCTCGACGTCTCCTCCGCTGTCTACGAGTGGAACAGCGCCGCGCAGATGATCGCGATCCGGATGGCGGAAGCCGCCGGCGATACCGATCGCGACCAGCTATCGAGCGACATCTTCGCCGACCGCTACCTGATCAAGCGGCCGCTGCTTCAGGCGCTGGAGCCCGACGTCGCCGGCCCGCCGGTGCTGCTGATCGACGAGCTCGACCGCGCCGACGAGGCGTTCGAAGCCTACCTGCTCGAAATCCTCAGCGACTTCCAGGTGACCATCCCCGAATTCGGCACCGTGAAGGCGCCGCATCCGCCGATCGTCATCATCACCTCCAACCGCACCCGCGAGATCCACGACGCGCTGAAGCGGCGCTGTCTCTATCACTGGGTGGATTATCCTGCCGCCGAGCGTGAGCTTGCGATCGTCAAGACGCGCGTGCCGGGCATCTCCGCCAAGCTGTCGCAGCAGGTCGTGCGTTTCGTGCAGGCGCTGCGCAACCAAGACTTCTACAAGTCGCCGGGCGTTGCCGAGACCATCGACTGGGCGACCGCCCTGTCCGAGCTCGACGCCCGTTCGCTGACCCCGCAAGTGGTCGGCGACACGCTGGGCGCGCTGCTCAAGTACCAGGACGACATCACCCGGATGCAGGGCGATGCCTTGCAGAAGGTGCTGAAGGAAGCGACGAGCGAGAATTGACGCGCTTCAATTGAGTTCGTCATTCCGGGGCGGTGCGAAGCACCGAACCCGGAATCTCGCGCCACAAACTCTGGATTCCGGGTTCGCCGCTTCGCGGCGCCCCGGAATGACAGAGCGAGGATTGACCATGGCCATCAACCACCTTGCCCCGGAGCAGACCGAGCAGTTCGCCGACAACGTCGTCGGCTTCGCCCGCGCGCTGCGTGCGGCGGGGATGCCGGTCGGCCCCGGCGCAGTCATCGATGCCATGAGCGCGCTGCAGGTGATCGACATCGGCAACCGCGCCGACGTCTTCACCACGCTGGAGGCAATCTTCGTCAAGCGCCACGAGCATGCGCTGATCTTCAAGCAGGCCTTCAACCTGTTCTTCCGCGCCTCGGAAGAATGGAAGCACATGCTGGATTCGGTGCCGCTGCCGGAAGAGGCCAAGAAGAAGCCGCAGGCCGGCGCGCGCCGCGTGCAGGAGGCGATGTCGCAGCCGCGCATGACCGAGACGCCGCAGCACCAGGAGCAGGATCTGCGCCTGTCGGTCTCCGACAAGGAGATCCTACAGAAAAAGGATTTTGCGCAGATGAGCGCGGCCGAGATCGCCGAGGCGCTCCGCGCCGTCGAGCGGATGCACCTGCCGCAGGCCGAGCTTCTGACGCGCCGGCACCAGCGAGATCCGCGGGGGCTGCGACTCGACCTGCGCCGCACGCTGCGCGCATCGCTCCGCACCGGCGGCGACATCATCGACATCCATCGCCTCGGGCGGATCGAGAAGCCGGCGCCGATCGTCGCGCTGCTCGATATCTCGGGCTCGATGAGCGAATACACCCGCCTGTTCCTGCACTTCCTCCACGCCATCACCGATGCGCGCAAGCGCGTCTCGGTGTTCCTGTTCGGCACCCGTCTCACCAACGTCACCCGCGCGCTGCGCCAGCGCGACCCCGACGAGGCGCTGGCGAGCTGCTCGGCCTCGGTCGAGGACTGGGCCGGCGGCACCCGGATCTCGGCCTCGCTGCACAACTTCAACAAATTGTGGGCGCGGCGCGTGTTGAGCCAGGGCGCCATCGTGCTGCTGATCTCCGACGGGCTGGAACGGGAGGCCGATTCCAGACTGGCCTTCGAGATGGACCGGCTGCACCGGTCCTGCCGGCGGCTGATCTGGCTCAACCCGCTGTTGCGGTTCGGCGGTTTCGAGGCCAAGGCGCAGGGCATCAAAATGATGCTTCCCCACGTTGACGAATTCCGCCCCGTGCATAATTTGAGTTCGATCCAGGAGCTGATCACGACGCTCTCCCGGCCGCTGCCGCCGCATCACCGCAGCCTGATCCGCTCCGCAGCTTGAGAGGCACCCATGCTCGATCGCGACGAGGATATTCTGAAGGCGGCGGAGGACTGGCAGAAGGCCGGTCGTGGCGTCGCGCTCGCCACCGTTGTGGAGACCTGGGGTTCGGCGCCGCGCCCGGCCGGCTCGAGCCTTGTCATCAACGATGAGGGCACCTTCCTCGGCTCGGTCTCCGGCGGCTGCGTCGAGGGCGCTGTGGTGACCGAGGCCATGGACGTGATCGAGAGCGGCAAACCCAAGATGCTGGAGTTCGGCGTCGCCGATGAGACGGCCTGGAATGTCGGGCTGTCCTGTGGCGGCACCATCCGCGTCTTCGTCGAGAAGGTCGGCTAGCCGTGAAGCTCGCAATCCTGCACGAACTCAACGCCGAGCGCGCAGCGCGCCGGCCGGTGATCCTGGTGACCGACACCGAGAGCGGCGAGCAGCGGCTGGTGAAGGCCAGGGACTTCACCAAGGATCCGCTGCGCACCGAGTTGGAGAAGCAGCTTCGCATGGGCAAGAGCGCCGGCATCGAGGCCGGCGGCAAGAAGCTGTTCCTCAACGTCTACGCGCCGACGGCAAAGCTCGTCATCATCGGCGCGGTCCATATCAGCCAGGCGCTGGCGCCGCTGGCGCGCTCGCTCGGCTACGATGTCACCGTGGTCGATCCGCGCACGGCATTCGCGAGCCCCGAGCGCTTCCCGGACATTCCGCTGATCGCCGAATGGCCCGACACGGCGCTGCCGCCGCTCAACGTCGATGCCTATACGGCGTTCGTGGCGGTGACTCACGATCCCAAGATCGACGATCCCGCGCTGCTGCACGCCTTCGAGCGCAACTGCTTCTATATCGGCGCGCTCGGTTCGCGAAAGACGCATGCCAAGCGGGCCGACCGGTTGCGGGCGCAGGGTGCCAAGGAAAGCGACATCGCGCGCATCCACGCGCCCATTGGTCTTGCGATCGGCGCGGTCTCGCCATCCGAGATATCGGTGGCGATCATGGCCGAGATCACGGCGGTGCTCCGCCTGCCACCAAAAGAAAAAGAAGAAGCGGCATGAAGTTCGGCCCGGCGAGCCCGAGGGATGCGATCGGCGGGGTGACCGTCCACACACTGCGCCAGGGCCCCCTGGTGCTGAAGAAGGGCACGACGATCGGCGCCGCCGAGGTCGAAGCGCTGGAGCGTGCCGGCATCAAGGACATCGTCGTGGTGCGCATGGAGGCGGGCGACGTCTCCGAGGACGTCGCGGCCGCCAGCATCGCGCTTGCCGTCGGCGGCGAGGGCATTCATGTCGAGCGCGCCTTCACCGGCCGCGCCAATCTGTTCGCCGCGCGCCCGGGCGTGCTGGTGATCGACCGCGCCGCGGTCGACCGCATCAACAATGTCGACGAGGCCATCACCTTTGCCACGCTCTCGGCCTACAAGCCGGTGGTCGAGGGCGAGATGGTCGGCACCGTCAAGATCATCCCGTTTGGCGTCGAGGGCACTTTGCGCGATGCCGCGGTGAAGGCGGCCGGCAAGGACGTGCTGACGATCGCCCCTTATGTGATCAAGCGCGTCGGCGTCGTCTCGACGCTGCTGCCGGGACTGTCCTCGAAGGTGATCGACAAGACGCTGCGCGTCACCGCCGAGCGCCTTGCGCCGGCCGGCGCCAGCGTCATTGCCGAGCGGCGTGTCCCGCATGAGGAGCAGGCGCTGTCGGCCGCGATCAAGGAATTGCTCGGTCTCGGTGCCGAGCTCGTCATTGTGTTCGGCGCCTCCGCGATCGCCGACCGACGCGACGTCATCCCGGCAGCCGTCACCGGCATCGGCGGGGAGATCGAGCATTTCGGCATGCCGGTCGATCCCGGCAATCTGCTGCTGATCGCCCGCGCCGATGGCGTCCCGGTGCTGGGCGCGCCGGGTTGTGCGCGCTCGCCGGTCGAGAACGGTTTCGACTGGGTCTTGATGCGGCTCCTCGCCGGCATCGAGGTGACGCGGTCCGAGCTGATGGGCATGGGCGTCGGCGGCCTGCTGATGGAGATCGTGACGCGCCCGCAGCCGCGCGCAAAGCCGGAGACCGAGGGCAACAGCCAGGTCGCGGCCATCGTGCTCGCGGCGGGCCGGTCGACCCGCATGGGCGGCTCGAACAAGCTGCTCGCCGAACTCGACGGCAAGAAGCTGGTCCGCCTCGCCACCGAGCAGGCGCTGGCCTCGAAAGCATCCGAAGTGATCGTCGTCACCGGCCATCAGGCCGAACTCGTCGAGCAGGCGCTGCAAGGCCTGAAGGTGCAATTCGTCCGCAATCCGGATTTCGCCGGCGGCATCGCCAGCTCGGTCAAGGCGGGCATCGCGGCCGTGCCCGAGACCTGCGACGGCGCGGTGGTGTGTCTCGGCGACATGCCGCTGATCGACGCCGGCCTGATCGACCGTCTCATCGACAGTTTTGCGCCCGACCGTGGCAATCTCATCGTCGTGCCCGTCAGCGAAGGCCGCCGCGGCAATCCCGTGCTGTGGTCGCGCCGCTTCTTCAGGGAGCTGATGACGCTCGACGGCGACGTCGGCGCGCGCCACCTGATTGCCAAGCATGCCGAGGCCGTGGCCGAAGTGCCCGTCGACGGCGAGAGCGCCTTTCTCGACATCGACACGCCGCAGGCGCTGGAAGCGGCAAGACGCGGGTAGCGATGTTCCGGCTTGATATGGGCCCCCGATTTCAACCACCCGTTCACCATCTGGAAACGACCGCCGCTTAGAGTCGCCTCCACCTGCCTTGGGGGGAGGGGTTTTTCCATGGCTTCGAACGTCGTCGCGCGCCGTTGCGCGATGTTTTTCTTTGCGCTGTCCGTCTGTGTCGCCGGTGCCCGCTACATCACCGAAGCCCATGCCGCTGGCGCCTTTGCGGTCGGCAAGTGCGGCGCCTACGGCCAGGCGTATGATTACAACTCCGAGCACGAAGCCCGCATCGCGGCGCAGAAGCAGTGCAAGGGCGATTGCACGACCGTGACGATGAAGCGCGCCTGCGCCGCGATGTCGGTCGATCTCACCAACCCCTGCGGCGCCTATGGCTATGCCGTGAAGCCGAAGATCTCGGCTTCGCTCAACGCCGCTACGCGCGAGTGCTACAAGTACGGCGGCAAGGAATGCGTGATCCGCGCCTGGGCCTGCGACGCTAGGGGTTGATTCTTGTATTGTCATTCCGGGGCGCGGCAGCGCGAACTATGGTGCGCAATTGCGCACCTGAGAATCTCGAGATTCCGGGGTTCGGTGCGGCGCGTTGCCCCGGAATGACAATCGAGGGAACCACATGCAGTTCGACACCAAGATCGCGGTCGTGATCCGCACCGATCTCCAGGCCTGGCAGAAGCTCAACGTCGCGTCCTTTCTCACTAGCGGCATCGCCGCGGCTTTTCCGGACTGCGTCGGCGAAGCCTATGAAGACGCCTCGGGCACGAAGTATCACGCGCTGATCGGCCAGCCGATCCTGATCTATGGCGCCGACGGTCCGGCGTTGTCGCGCGCACTGGAGCGCGCGCTCACTCGGAACGTTACGCCAGCCGTCTATACCGAGGATATGTTCAGAACCACGCACGACGCCGCCAACCGCGAGGCGGTGAGGGCGGTCGCGCGCACCGAGCTCAATCTCGTCGGCATCGCCATGCGCGCCGAGCGCAAGATGATCGACAAGATCGTCGATGGCCTGAAGTTCCATAGCTGATATCCGGCTGCGGAAGACCTGTCATCGCGTTGTCGTGATGGCGCACGCTGCGCAACGATTGGGCGGTTTGACCCGGATCAAGTACCAGCGGCGTCGGGCCGCTACTCTGCCGTTCGCAATGCGAAGGAGCAGAGACATGCCGACCATGAAAGCCGCAATCGTCAGACAATTCGGCAAGCCGCTGGTGATCGAGGACGTGCCGGTGCCGGAGCCCGGTCCCGGCGAGGTCCTGGTCAAGGTGAAGGCCTGCGGCGTCTGCCATACCGATCTGCACGCGGCGTCCGGCGACTGGCCGGTGAAGCCGGCGCCGCCTTTCATCCCCGGCCATGAGGCCGCCGGCATCGTCGCCGCGCTCGGGCCCGGCGTGACGAATCTGAAGATCGGCGATGCCGTCGGCGTCGCCTGGCTCCACGACGCCTGCATGGCTTGCGAATATTGCGAGACTGGCTGGGAAACCTTGTGCGAGCACCAGCACAATACCGGCTACAGCGTGAACGGGGGCTTCGCCGAATATGTGATCGCCTCGGCGGCGTTCGCCGCAAAGCTGCCGGCGACGGTCGACTTTGCTGCCATCGCGCCGATCCTGTGCGCCGGCGTCACCACCTACAAGGGATTGAAGGAGACCGAGGCCAAGCCCGGCGAGTGGGTGGTGATCTCAGGCGTCGGCGGGCTCGGCCATGTCGCGATCCAGTACGCCAAGGCGATGGGGCTCAAGGTCGCCGCGGTCGACATTGCCGAAGACAAGCTCAAGCTCGCACGCGAGGCTGGCGCCGATCTCGCGGTCGATGCGCTCGCAGCGGGCGCCGTGGACAAGGTGCTGGCGGCAACCGGGGGCGGAGCTCATGGCGTGCTGGTGACGGCCGTCTCGACGGCCGCGTTCGCGCAAGCGCTCAAGATGGTGCGCCGCAAGGGCACCGTCAGCCTCGTCGGCCTGCCGCCGGGAGAATTTCCGACGCCGATCTTCGACGTCGTGCTCAAGCGCATCACGGTGCGCGGCTCCATCGTCGGTACGAGGCGCGACCTCGACGAAGCCATTGCGTTTGCCACCGACGGCAAGGTGAAGGCCGAAGTGAGCAAGGTGCCGCTCGCGGAGATCAACCACGTCTTCGATCGGATGAAGGCCGGCAAGATCGACGGCCGCATGGTGCTCGAGTTCAACTAGTCTCTGCAGGGAGCAGAGCATGGTCCGGCCAACGAAGATCGTCTTTCTCGGCGCCAGCAGCGCATCCTTCGGGATGAGCATGTTCCGGGATCTGTTCTCGACCCGCGATCTGGCCGGTTCGACACTGGTCCTGGTTGGACGAAACGTCGAACGTCTTGGCCGGTCGACGCGGCTCGCGAAGCTGCTCAACGAGAGATCCGGCGCCGGTTACGCCATCGAGGCCACGGTGGATTGGCGCGCTGCGCTCGACGGCGCCGAGTTCGTCGTGCATTCCACCGCGATCGATCGCAATCGGCTGTGGCGGCTCGACTTCGAGATTCCGCGCAAGTTTGGCATTCATCACACGCTGGGTGAGAACGGTGGGCCCGGCGGCTTGTTCTTCACGCTGCGCACCTTGCCGGTCGTCTTCGACTTCGTCCGCGAGATGGAGCTCCGCTGCCCGCAAGCGACCTTCATCAACTTCTCCAATCCGGAAAGCCGCATCATCCTGGCGCTCGGGCGGTACAGCGGGATTCGCAGCGTCGGCCTCTGCCACGGAATATTCATGGCCCGCGGTGATGTCGCCCGAATTCTGGGACTGCCGGAGAGCCGAGTGGATGTGTGGGGTGCGGGCCTCAATCACTTCCAGTGCCTGACCGAAATTCGGGATCGCGAGACGGGCGAGAACCTCTATCCGCTGTTGCGCGAGAAGGAGAGGGATTTCGATCCCGCCTTCTCACCCCTGACGCGCAAATTGTTGCATGCCTTCGGCTACTGGCTCGGCTGCGGCGACAGTCACGTTGGCGAGTATCTCTCGTTCGGCTGGGAGGCCGGCGAGGGCGGCTACAATTTCGAATGGGACGAGAGCGAGCGCGCGAAACTGACGCGCCTGATCGATGACGTGCTCGCCGGTCGTGCCGAGGCGCCGGACTGGTGGTCGATGCCGTCGGGGGAGCGCGCGATCAGCATCATCGCCGCCAGCGTTCATAACCGCAAGCAATTCGTCGAATCCGCCGTCATTCACAATCGACAGGTGATCCCGAACCTGCCGGCCGACGCCGCGGTGGAGGTGCCGGTGATGGTGGATGCCGCGGGCATTCATCCTGTCTCGCTCGGGCCGCTGCCCGATGGCGTGGCCAAGCTGATGACGATCCAGGTTCAGGTTCAGCAGATGGCAGTGGAGGCGGCGATGCATGCCTCGAAGGAAATGGCGCTGCAAGCGCTGCTGCTCGACCCTGTTATTCATTCCGAGCAGGCCGCGCGCGGCCTGCTCGAGGAGTTGTGGGAGATCAACCGACCTTACATACGGCCATGCATTTGAGCGACCGACCAGTCTCAGCGCGTCGTACCTTACGTCGGCGGCATGCCTGCAAATTTCGGCAGGTCGGGATCAAGATGATCCCAGCCGTGACCGCGCGCGGCGAAAGTGACCGCCTGCGGCTTGTAGCGGGCGGGCTCGTCAAGGCTTGCCGCCCGGATCGTGAAGACCGCGGGCTGTGCTGCGAAGGTCATGTAGACAGGCACGCCGCATTGTGTGCAGAAGCCGCGCGTCTTCACGTTGCCGCTGTCGGCAACCATGTCCCAATGCTTTGCTTCGCCGGTCAGCGTGACGCCGGCGCGCGCGAACGTCGCGTACGAGCCATGGCCGCTGCCGCTTTCCCGCTGGCAGTCCCGGCACTGGCAGTGATTGCTGAACAGGGGCTCCCCCGGAATCGAATAGCGGATCGCGCCGCAGGCGCAGCCGCCGGTATAGGGCTTTTCCATCGCGATATCTCCCGCTCACTCTTCGCCACTGATCTCGTCGAGCTGGCGGACGACTTTCTTCCAGCCGCCGCTCATGACCGTGTAAGCCGACTCGTTCCTGGGCAGGACGAAGCCCGCATGGACCAGGCGAATCCGCGTGCCAGCTTCGACCGGGGTGAGGGACCACGTCACAACGGTGTCGAGCGGTGCGCCATAGCCGGTGTTGCGCTCGTCGCCGCCCTTCCAGGCGTAGACGAGGCGCCTGCAAGCCACGACCTCCAAAACCCGGCAATGGATCACGCCGTCCCAGTTGCCGCCCGGGGTCGTCTGGAAGGTGAAGCTATTGCCTTCGATGGCCTCGAAGCCGGTCGGCTGCATCAGCCAGCGCGCGATCAATTGCGCGCTGGTCAGTGCCTTCCAGATCGTCTCGGGCGTGTGCGGGAAGACCTCGTCGATGACGATGTCCCTTGTTTCGGCTTTCAACTCGGCAGCACTCACGGATCGATCTCCTTCAAGAGGTCACGCAGATTCTGGAAACGCTCGCGCCAGAAGACGCCGTAATGGTCCATCCAGGTGACCAGGGGCTCGAGTCCTTGCGGCGCGGCGCGGTAGTAGACGTTGCGGCCCTCTGCGCGCTCGGCGACCAGACCGGCCTGCTTGAGGGACTTCAAATGTTGCGAGATCGCGCCCTGGGTGACGCCGCTGCCGCGCGTCAGCTCGGCGACGCTGATCTCCTTGCTCTCGAACACGCGCTCGAACACGGCGCGCCGTGTCGGGTCGGCGAGGGCGCGCATCACGGTGGTGACGGGGTTTGCAGCGGCTTCGATCATGAAATCAAATTAGTAGATACTAATACATTAGTCAATACTAATTCGTCGTGCTGTTGGGAGATACAGGTTGATATTGACTATGACTGACTAGTCAGTCATATTTTAAGAATGACGAAGAAACCGGACAAGGCCGTGCCGCCGTCTCAGGCTCGCACCAGCGAGTGGGGCCAGGCGCTCGAAGCCAGCGGAGGCGCTCCCGCCTCCAACCGCGCCACGCGCGCCGCGCAGCGGCGTGCGGCGATCGTGGAGGCGGCGATGGAGGAATTCATCTCGCGCGGGTTTGCGGCGACACGGCTCGACGACATTGCCAGGCGGGCGGGCGTGGCGAAGGGCACGATCTACCTGCACTTCAAGGACAAGGAATCGATGTTCGAGGAGCTGGTGCGGACCGTGATCGTGCCGGTGGTTACCCGCCTCACGAAGTTACCGCCGCCGACGGGCTCGGTGCGTGATCTCGTCGAGAGCTTTGCCAGCAACTTTCTGGCAGAGGTCATCAACACGCGTCGCGGCGATCTTGTGCGTCTGATCGTGGCGGAGGGGCCGCGCTTTCCTTCCGTCGCCGACTTCTACTACCGCGAGGTCGTCTCGCGCGGGATCGCCGCCATGCGCGCGCTGATCGAGCTCGGCATCGCCCGCGGCGAGATCCGGCAGAAGGACCTTGCGCGCTATCCGCAGATCCTGGTCGCACCCGCGATGATCGCGGTGATCTGGCAGAGCCTGTTTGCGCGGCATGCGCCGCTCGACGCGCAAGAGATGCTGCGCGTCCATCTCGATTTGATTTTTGGCGAACGGAGGACGACATGACGTCGTTACAAGCAATTTTCAGTCTTGCATTGACGATCGTGCTCGCAACCGGGCTTGCCGGGTGCAACGAGAAGCGCGATCCCGGCTTCCAGGGCTGGGTCGAGGCCGACATGATCTTCGTCAGCCCGGACGAAGCCGGGCGGGTCACCAAGCTCAACGTCCGCGAAGGCGACGAGGTCAAGGTCGGCGATGCCCTCTATTCCGTCGACGACGATCTCCAGCGCGCCGATCTCAATCAGAACAAGGCGACGCTGGCGAATGCGCAGCAGACCTATGACCGGGCGGCCTCGCTGAGCAAGACCGGCTCCGGCACACAGGCCAATCTCGATTCCGCAGTGTCCGCCTTGCGCGTCGCGGAAGCGCGGGTGACGACGTCGGAGACGCGGATGGCGCGGCGCAAGGGCTTTGCGCCCGTCGCCGGCACCATCCAGCAGATCTATTTTCGCGAGGGAGAGATGGTGGCGGCGCAGCGTCCGGTGCTGTCGATCATGCCTCCCGGCAACATGAAGCTGCGCTTTTTCGTGCCGGAGACCGAGCTGCCCAAGCTCGCGATCGGCGATACGGTGCGCGTCTCCTGCGACAATTGCGCTGCCGATCTCACCGCGAAGATCTATTTCATCGCGACCTCGGCCGAATACACCCCGCCTGTCATCTACAGCCTCGATGAGCGCAACAAGCTGGTTTATTTGATCCAGGCGCGGCCATCGCGCCCCGACGCGCTGCGGGTCGGACAGCCGATCGACGTCTATCTCAATCCAAAAACCCCGGTGGCGGACAAGCGATGAACGGCGGCAACGGCATCGCGATCGACGTCAAGGGCCTGACGAAGTCATTCGGCGGTCGCGAGGTCGTGCACGACCTGTCGATGCAGGTGAAGCGCGGCTCGATCTACGGCTTCCTCGGACCCAATGGCTCGGGCAAGACCACGACCATCCGCATCCTCTGCGGGCTGCTCACGCCTGACAGCGGCGAGGGCACCTGCCTCGGCTACGACATCCGCCGCGATGCCGAGAAGATCAAGCGCCAGGTCGGCTACATGACCCAGCGCTTCAGCCTCTATCAGGATCTCTCCGTGCGCGAGAATCTCGAATTCGTCGCGCGGCTCTATGGCCTCGCCGACGCGCGCGGCGCCGCACGCGACATGATCAGGCGGCTCGGGCTCTCGGGGCGGGAGGAGCAGCTTGCGGGCGAGCTCTCCGGCGGCTGGAAGCAGCGGCTGGCGCTCGGGGCCTGCACGCTGCCCAATCCGCAACTCCTGCTGCTCGACGAGCCGACCGCCGGCGTCGACCCCAAGGCGCGGCGCGATTTCTGGAACGAGATCCACGCACTCGCCGCCGAGGGCCTCACGGTGCTGGTCTCGACCCACTACATGGACGAGGCCGAGCGCTGCCACGAGATCGCCTACATCGCCTACGGCTATCTGCTGGCGCACGGCACGGTGGAGGAGGTGATCGCGAAATCCGCGCTGACGACCTACACCGTCACGGGCGAAGGACTGAACGAGCTTGGGGCTGCGCTGCCGGGCAAGCCCGGGATCGACATGGTGGCGCCGTTCGGCACCTCGCTGCATGTTTCCGGCCGCGACGTCGCGGCGCTCGAAGACAGCATCGCGCCCTGGCGCGAGAAGGGCGGACTGCACTGGCAGAAGTCGCAACCGTCGCTCGAAGACGTGTTCATCGAGCTGATGGGGCGCTCCAGGGACAATTTCCAATGAGCGCAGTCGACCGTCCTGCACCACGACGCGAAATCCGCGAGCGCTTCGGCTTTTTGCGCCGCTCCTATGCGATGCTGGTCAAGGAGTTCATCCAGCTCAAGCGCGATCGCGTCTCGTTCGCGATGATCGTGATGCTGCCGGTGATGCAGCTGATGCTGTTCGGTTATGCCATCAACACCACGCCGCACCATCTGCCGAGCGCCGTGCTGCTCCAGGAGGACTCCGATCTCGCCCGCTCGATCCTGAAGGCGCTGGAGAACACCGCCTATTTCCGCTTCCTCTATGAAGTGCACGACGTCGACGATTTCGACAACCTGCTGAAGTCAGGCAAGGTGCTGTTCGGCGTCGAGATCCCGCGCGGCTTCGAGCGGGCGGTGCGACGCGGCGACCGGCCGGCGCTGCTGGTTGCCGCCGACGCCACCGATCCGGTCGCAGCAAGCGCGGCGATCGGCTCGCTCGGCATGGTCGTGCAGACCGCGCTCAAGCACGATCTCTACATCGGCGATCCCCCGGAGATGCCGTTCGAGATCCGGGCGCATGCCCGCTACAATCCGGCAGCTAGCTCCAGCCTCAACATCGTGCCAGGGCTGGTCGGCACCATCCTGACCATGACCATGCTGATCTTTACCGCCCTGTCGGTCACGCGCGAGGTCGAGCGCGGCACCATGGAGAGCCTGCTGTCGATGCCGATCAAGCCGGTCGAGGTGATGTTCGGCAAGATCATCCCTTATGTGCTGGTCGGCTTCGTCCAGGCCTTCCTGATCATCAGCATCGGCGTCGGCCTGTTCGGCGTGCCCGTGCTCGGCAACCTCGTCCTGCTGGCGCTGCTCTCGACGCTGTTCATCACCACCAATCTGTCGATCGGCTATACCATCTCGACGCTGGTGCAGAACCAGCTCCAGGCGATGCAGATGTCGATGATGTTCTTCCTGCCCAGCATTTTGCTCTCCGGCTTCATGTTCCCGTTCGCGGGCATGCCGGCGTGGGCGCAATATGTCGGTGAGGGATTGCCGCTGACCCATTATCTGCGCATCGTCCGCGCCATCATGCTCAAGGGCGCGACCATGCAGAACCTGCGCTTCGACACGCTGGCGCTGGCCGCCCTGATGCTGCTCGCCATGACCATCGCCGTGACGCGCTTCCGCCGCACGCTGGATTGAGGCAAACTGTCCTCCGATGTCATTCCGGGGCGCACGAAGTGCGAACCCGGAATCTCGAGATTCCGGGTTCACGCTTGCCGTTGCCCCGGAATGACTGGGGGATGGAATGGCCAGGTTTGCGAGCAGGAAGACACGGCTGCATGCCGTGCTATCGGGCGATTTCGAGCGGGAGCTGACGCGGGAGGTGCTGCGCACCGAGCTGTTGCGGGTGCGCGCGCTGATCCTGACGGGCTGCGCCATGATGCTGTTCCTCACCACGATTTATCTGATTGATCCCGCCGTCGTGAACCGGGTCTGGCGCGGAACAGAGGGGGTCATCGAGATCTACGGCCTCTTGCTCGGCTTCATCCTGTTCGAAGTCTGGGTTCACACCCAGATTAGGAAGAACCTCCGCCTCGATCGCGATCTGCCGGTGATCAGGCGCTATATCGGCACGCTGATCGAGACGTCGTTGCCCACGGTCATCCTCATCCTGCAGATCCGGACCATAGGCGCGGCCCAGGCGCTCGGCTTCGCCGTGCCGCTGATGTATTTCATCTTCGTCATCCTCTCGACCCTGCGGCTCGACTTCTGGCTCTCTGCATTCACAGGTTTCGTGGCCGCGGCCGGGCTTCTGACCATCGCGCTGTACTACAACTCGACTGGCGAGGCCGACGAACCCCTGATTTATTTCCACGCCGTCCGCAGCACCATCATCCTGATCTGCGGCGTGCTGGCTGGCGCCGTCGGCGCTCAGCTGCGCCGCCAGTTTGCCGCGAGCATTGCGGCGGCGACCGCGCGCGACCGGGTGACGAACCTGTTCGGCCAGCACGTCTCTCCGCAGGTCGTGGAGCGGTTGATAGCGGCGGGCCCCAGCACGGGGGGAGACGTCCGCCGTGTCGCGGTGATGTTCGTCGATTTCCGCGGCTTTACGGCCGGTGCGCGGTCGCGCACGCCGCAAGAGGTCGTCGATCGGCTCGACGGCGCCTTCGCCGTGCTGGTCGATATTCTCGATCGCCACGGCGGCATCGTGAACAAGTTCCTGGGCGACGGTTTTCTTGCCTTGTTCGGCGCGCCGCTGGAGGCCTCCGACGCTGCGCAGCGTGCGGTTGCCGCAGGCCGCGAGATGCTGAGCGCGATGGATCGCATCAACGCAGAGTCGAGCTGGCCGCTTCGGATCGGGATCGGCATCCATTTCGGCGAGGTCGTCGCCGGCAATATCGGCTCGCCCAGGCGCAAGGAATACACCGTCATCGGCGATACCGTGAACTTCGCCTCGCGCCTGGAGGCGCTGAACAAGGAGTTCGGCTCGCAGCTCCTGATCTCCGCGTCCGTGCGCGAGGCGCTGGGCGACGACGGCAGCGACGCCGTCGAGCTCGGAGAGGTCGAGGTGCGCGGTTACGAGCGCCCGGTGGCGGTGTTTCAGCTGGGGTGAGGACGCCCCGCAAGGAGCGCACGGTGACGGTGCCATGGTAGTTCTTGACTCCGGTCTCATATAGTCATCTACATGACTACATGAATTCAGCGCCGCTCGACGACCGCCTGCCACGCTACCAGCGCCTGCGCGACGACCTCGCCGCGCGGATCAACCGCAATGAATGGCGGCCGGGCGAGTCGATCCCGTCGGAGGCCGAGCTCGGCGCGCATTACGGCGTCGCGATCGGCACCGTGCGCAAGGCGATCGACCAGCTCGTCGCAGATGGCGTGCTGGAGCGGCAGCAGGGCCGCGGCACCTTCGTGCGCCGTGCACGCTTCAATTCCTCGCTGTTCCGCTTTTTCCGCTTCCAGTCCGAGAGCGGCGAGCGGCGCGTGCCGAAGAGCCGCATCATCCGCCGCAAGAGCGTGCCGGCGACATCGGCCGTCGCATCGGCACTGCGCATTCCAGTCGGCGAGCCCGTGATCAGCCTGTCGCGCCTGCGCCTGATCGACGATGTGCCGCTGCTCGCCGAAGAGATCTGGCTCCAGCAGTCGCGCTTTGCGCCGATCCTTGAGATCGACACCGCGGAATTTGGCGACCTCCTGTATCCGCTCTACGAGGAGCGCTGCGGCGAGGTGGTCGTGTCCGCCGAGGAAATCCTGACCGTCGAGACCGCCAACGAGATGCAGGCGCGCCTGCTCAGGCTCGCGCCTCATGCCCCGCTGATCGTGATCGAGCGCCTTGCGCTCGACCTGGAGCGGCGGCCGATCGAATGGCGACGGTCGCGCGGGCCCGCAGACCGCTTCCGCTATCACGCCGAGATCCGGTGAAGGCGGACTTCAACGACATCAAGCAAAAACGAGTACAGGGGTAGGAAAATGTCGAACTGGTACAGCGAAAGCTCGCCGCTGGAGCGGCGGACGTTTTGGGCAAGCTTTGGCGGGTGGGCGCTGGATGCGCTCGACGTCCAGATGTTCGGCCTTGCTATCCCGGCGCTGATCGCAGCCTTCGGCATCAGCAAGGCCGATGCCGGGCTGCTCGGCTCGATCACGCTGTTCTTCGGCGCGTTCGGCGGTTGGTTCGGCGGCGCGCTCGGCGACCGCTTCGGCCGCGTCAAGGCGCTCCAGATCACCGTCGCGACCTTTGCGCTGGCGACCTTCGCCTGTGCCTTCGCGATGACCTACACCCAGCTCCTTGTGCTGAAGGCGATCCAGGGCCTCGGCTTCGGCGCGGAATGGGCCTGCGGTGCGGTGCTGATGGCCGAGATCATCCGCCCCGAGCATCGCGGCAAGGCGCTCGGCTCGGTGCAGAGCGCCTGGGCCGTGGGTTGGGGCGCGGCCGTGCTGCTCTCGGCGCTGGTCTTTACCTATGCGCCGGCGGACATTGGTTGGCGGCTGCTGTTCGCGCTCGGGCTGTTGCCCGCGCTCCTCATCATCTTCATCCGCCGCGGGCTGAAGGAGCCGCCGCGCGCGGTCGCGGCCGCGAAGACGCCGTTCTTCGCCACGCTCTCAGGCATCTTCCATCGCGACGTGCTGCGCTCGACGCTGATCGGCGGCCTGTTCGGCATCGGAGCCCATGGCGGCTATGCCGCGCTCACCACCTTCCTGCCGACTTACTTGCGCGAAGTGCGGCATCTGTCGGTGCTGGGCTCCAGCGGTTATCTCGCCGTCATCATCGTCGCGTTCTTCTGCGGCTGCGTGACCAGCGGCATCGTCAGCGATCGTATTGGCCGCCGGGCGAATGTCGCGTTCTTCGCCGGCGCCTGCATCGTCACGGTGCTGATCTACATCTTCGCGCCGCTGACCAATGGGCAGATGCTGGTGCTCGGCTTTCCGCTCGGCTTCTTCTCCGCGGGCATTCCCGCCAGCATGGCGGCACTGTTCAGCGAGCTCTATCCGGCCGGCGTGCGCGGCACCGGCGTCGGCTTCTGCTACAATTTCGGCCGCATCGTCTCCGCGGCGTTCCCGTTTCTGGTCGGCTTCCTCAGCGACCGCATCGGGCTCGGGCCGGCGATCGGCATCGATGCGGCCTTTGCCTATTCGCTGGTGCTGATCGCGGTGCTGCTGCTGCCGGAGACGCGCGGCAAGGTGTTTGAGCAGGCCGCGACGAAGCGTGCCTGACATCGAGACGACATTGCCGCCGACAATCGATACCCACGCCCACGTGTTTCACCGCGGCCTGAAGCTCGCGTCGGGCCGGCGCTATGCGCCGAGCTACGACGCGCCGCTGGCGCGCTATCTGGAGCAACTCGACCGGAGCAGCATGAGCAATGGCGTGCTGGTGCAGCCGAGCTTTCTTGGCACCGACAATTCCTATCTGGTCGCGTGCCTGAAGCAGGCGAGTGGCCGCCTGCGCGGCATCGCCGTGGTCGATCCCGCGGCGACTACGGAAGAGTTACGCGCGCTCGATCGCGCCGGCGTCGTCGGCATTCGGCTCAATCTCGTCGGCCAGCCTTTGCCGGACCTCGCCGCCGGCGAATGGAAGGCGCTGCTCGGAAACGTGAGATCCATGGGCTGGCAGGTGGAGGTCCAGCGCAATGCATCCGACCTCGCGCTGCTTGTGCCGCAGTTGCTCGATTGCGGCGTCACAACTGTGCTCGATCATTACGCACTGCCCGATCTCAAGCTCGGCGTCGCCGATCCCGGCTTCCAGTCGGTACTGAAGCTCGGCGCGACGAGAAGCGTCTGGGTCAAGGTCTCGGCGCCGTACCGCCATGGCGCTGCCGGTCAAGATTTTGCGAAGCAGGCCTACGCGTTGCTGCGCGACGCTTATGGACTCGATCGCCTGCTGTGGGGCAGCGACTGGCCCCACACGCAGTTCGAGGCAACACAGACCTACGCGAAGAACCGCCAGTTTCTCGACATGCTGATCGCCGACGAAGGTGAGCGTGCGCGCGTGCTGGCCTCGCCGCATCAGCTCTTCCGCTTCTAAAATCTCTCCCGCGATTGCTCCGATTGCTCCGAATTTTGGGGCATGACGAGCGACGTGGCCGGCTTGTAGAGTGCCGGCGAAGCGGCCGGTCGCGGCCGCGACTTGCATGAGGAAGAGACGATGCAGCGCCGCTACGTCACCGTCGACGTGTTCACCGACCGCGCCTTCGGCGGCAATCAGCTCGCCGTGGTGCTCGATGCCGGCGGCCTCTCCACAGGGCAGATGCAGTCGATCGCCACCGAGTTCAACTATTCCGAGACGACCTTCGTGCTGCCGCCGCGCGACAAGGCCAACGACGCCGAGGTGCGCATCTTTACCCCGGTCCGGGAGCTGCCCTTTGCGGGCCATCCCAATGTCGGCACGGCGTTCGTGCTGGCAACGATCGCCAAGGAGTCGAAGCCGCGGCTGCTGTTCGAGGAGAAGGCCGGTCTGGTCCCGGTCGATATCGTGCGGGAGCAGGGCAGGGTGATCAGCGCCGAACTCACCGCGCCACAGAAGCTGGCGAGGCTTGCGCAGCTACCCGCAGCCGACGTCGCCGCATGCATTTCCCTGGCGGCGGATGACATCAAGACCGATCATCATGCGCCGCAAGTCGTCGGCGTCGGAACGCCGTTCGTGGTGGCGGAGGTGCGATCGCGCGAAGCCGTGCGCAGGGCCAAGCCCGACGCGGCAGCGTTTGGCCGGATGCTGCCGCGCGACGGCGCTTTCTCGGTCTACTTCTACACGCGCGATGTGCCGGCAGCGGAGGCGCCCTGCGAGCGTCAGGCGCGGATGTTCTTTCCCGGCGCAAGCGGCCTGATCGAGGACCCGGCCACCGGCAGTGCGACGGTGGCCGCCGCGGCGTTGTTCGCCGATCTCGACCCCACGCGTGACGGCGAATTGAGGCTCACCATCGGCCAGGGCTTTGACATGGGCCGTCCGAGCATGCTTCTCACCCGCGTGCGCAAGCAGGACGGCAAGATCGTCTCCGCCCATGTCGGCGGGAGTTGCGTTCGGATGATGGAAGGAACGTTCAGGCTGGAGGGGGAGGGCTGAGCTCTTTCAGCGCGTCATTCCGGGGCAGCGCGAAGCGCTGAGCCCGGAATGACGGCAGCAGCTACACCTGCCGCCCCGTCAGATTCTTCACCGTCACCCCGTCGCGCTCCTCGATGATCTCCGCGATCATCTGGCGGTGGCAGTGGGTGTGGTCGCGCTCGTAGCAGAGCAGGCACACGGGGCCGGCCTTCTTCACCAGCGCGGAGAGTTCGTCCATCTCTTCCCGCGCCTGCGGGGTTTTCAGGTGCTTTGAATAGATCTTCTCCAGTGCGTCGTACTGGCCGCTGCGCGCGGCGAGGCGGCCCTCCTTCGGCGTGCCGAGCCCGGCGAGATGGACATAGGCGATGCCCCGTTCGTCGAGGCCCGCCGACAGCTGCTTCTTGGAAAAGCCCGGTCGGCGCGACGACGTTACCGCGCGCACGTCGACCACGAGCTTGACGCCGGCTTGTTCCAACTCGTCCAGCACGGCCTTGGGCGGCGTCTGCTCATAGCCGATGGTGAAGAGTTTCTTCGCCTTTGCCATATAGCCCTCAGCTCACCCGCGCAATCAGTTCCATCGCGCCGGCCGGCGCGCGCACCTTGCCCTCGTGGATGACATAGGCGAATACGTCGCGCGGCTCCTTCTTCGGCTTGGTCTCGTCAACCTTCGGCAGGTCGTCCGGTTCACCGCCCGAAGCCCAGTCCTGGAAGCGCTTGGCCCAGGCATCGAGCTGCTTCGGCGGATAGCAGGTCTTGATCTCGTCATTGCCCTTCTGCAGCCTTGCATAGACGAAATCGCCGGCGACATCAGCGATAGCAGGATATTTGCCGTGCTCGGCAAACACCACGGGCGTCTCGAACTCGCGGATCAGCGCAATGAAGTCCGGCGTGCAAAAACTGTCGTGGCGGACCTCCACGACATGACGCAACGCGCGTCCCTCGAGCTTGCGCGGCAACAGCTCGAGGAATTTTCCAAAATCGGCGCCGTCGAATTTCTTGGTCGGGGCGAACTGCCACAGCACCGGCCCGAGATGGTCGCCCAGTTCCAGCACGCCGGAATCGTAGAACCGCTTGATGGAATCGCCGGCTTCGGCCAAGACGCGGCGGTTGGTGGCGAAGCGCGGTCCTTTCACCGAGAACACGAAGCCATCAGGAACTTCGCTCGCCCATTTGCGAAAGCTCTCCGGCTTCTGCGAGCCGTAATAGGTGCCGTTGATCTCGATCGAGGTCAGCTTCGAGGCGGCATAGGACAGTTCCTTCGCCTGCGCCAGCTTCTCCGGATAGAACACGCCGCGCCACGGCTCGAAGGTCCAGCCGCCGATGCCGATGAAGATGTTGCCGGATTTTTTTGACGCGGTTTTTGCTTTGGCCACGAAATGTCTCGCATCGATGGAGAAGGAAGGGCTTCATCCTAGTCAAACCAGATGTGATTGGCCAGTTGGCCCGCCCCGTCTAAGCTCGCAAGAGGACCGGCGAAGAAGGAGAACAAGATGC
This sequence comes from Bradyrhizobium sp. CCBAU 53415, assembly GCF_028128735.1. NCBI lineage: Bacteria > Pseudomonadati > Pseudomonadota > Alphaproteobacteria > Hyphomicrobiales > Nitrobacteraceae > Bradyrhizobium > Bradyrhizobium sp. CCBAU 53415. The sequence continues at coordinate 1,212,064 of NZ_LBJF01000001.1, forward strand.
GGACGCTCTTGCTGGGAGCCGCGCTCGTCATGATGACATCTGCTGCCATGACATGTTCTGCGTTGGCGGATGACGACGACGCGAAAGGCGCACAGAAGCTCGCCCAGCAGGGCCGCGACGACTACTGGCATTGCCTGGCGCGGGAATATTCGCGCGACAGCAATCGGGGTCTGTCGGAACAGGATTTCGGCCGCTCGGTTGCGGGCGCCTGTCCATCGGAGCGGCAATATTACCGGGTGGCGCTGCTCGACTATCTCACCATGCAGTATCCGAACATCGATTCCGGCGCCCATCTCGCCACCGCGAACAGGGCGGTCGAGGCGGCGCAGAAGGATATCGTGACGGCCTTCGTCAAGCACCGGCCGCCGGCGAGATAGGGAGTGACGAATCGCCAATAGCGAATTGGGCGAGAAGGCAGGCTTCCCTCATTCGCTGCTCGCCATTCGCCCCGGGCCCTTTCGGCGCCGCGCGCATCCATGATATCACTGGCCGCATCTGGAACAGGGATGGGTTTCCATGTCGTCTGAGTCGGTGGGGGGCATTCTGGGGGCGATCGTCGCGGCGATCGTGCTCGCGGTTGCCGTAGTGTTTGGGCCGATCGGCCAGTACGGCAAGCCGCCCAGGCCGGCGAAAGTCGAGCCGGCTCCGGCGGGGGCACCGGAAGCGCCCGCCGCGCCCGCGCCGCGCGGGCCGATAATCCGGGAAGTGCCCAACCAATAAGACAGGGAAAATTGGGGTTTTCACCCCCCTTGCGAAGCGCTTTTGCCGTCCCCATCTGGCTTGTAACGGCGACGTTGAGCGAAGAACTCCGTTGCCGGGACGACCTTGGAATAGCTCAGGCCTGCGCCGGATGTACGCGCGGTCCGCCGTTCCGGGGTCGTTGGCATTTTAGGGGCCCTTTTCGGCCGTTCCCCAGAGACCCCGGCTTGGCAGCGCAGGACGCGGCGGATATACGCTGCCGTCATGAATGAAGCGATCAGACCGGGCGCCGACAACCCGCCACAGGCTCAAGAGGGGCCGGAACTGTCGGTCATCGTCCCGACCTTCAACGAGCGCGATAACGTCACGGTGCTGTACCGGCGGCTGGAGGCGACGCTCGCCAACGTCGCCTGGGAAGTCGTGTTCGTCGACGACAACTCGCCCGACGGCACCTGGGACGTCGTGCGCGCGCTGGCGCAGCGCGACAGCCGCGTGCGCTGCGTCCGCCGCATCGGCCGCCGCGGCCTGTCGGGCGCCTGCATCGAGGGCATCCTCGCCTCGAGCGCTCCCTACGTGGCCGTGATCGATGCCGACCTCCAGCACGACGAGACGCAACTGCCGAAGATGCTGTTGCTGCTCGCCAGCGATCAGGCCGACCTCGTGGTCGGCAGCCGCTACATCGAGGGCTACAAGAGCGAAGGCTTCAACAAGCAGCGCGCCGGCGCCAGTGCGCTCGCGACCGAGGTCGCCAGGAAGATGCTGCGAGTCGGGATCGCCGATCCCATGAGCGGCTTCTTCATGATCCGCCGCGACCGGTTCGAGCAGCTCGCGCCAAAGCTCTCCGTGCACGGTTTCAAGATCCTGCTCGACCTCGTCGCGACCGCACATGGCAGCTTACGCGCCGTCGAGATTCCCTACACCTTCGGCGCCCGCCAGCACGGCGAGAGCAAGCTCGATTCCATGGTCGCGCTGGACTTCCTCGGACTTGTGCTGGCCAAGCTGAGCAACGACATCGTCTCGCTGCGCTTCATCCTGTTTGCGATGGTCGGCGGCATCGGCCTCGTGGTGCATTTGACCACGCTGTTCGTCGCGCTTCAGCTGTTCAAGGCGCCGTTCGCGGAGGCACAGGCTGCCGGCGCCATCGTCGCCATGACCAGCAATTTCGTCCTCAACAACTTCCTCACCTATCGCGATCAGCGGCTGAAGGGTCTTGCGCTGCTGCGCGGCCTGATCGCCTTCTACATCGTGTGCAGCGTCGGCCTGCTCGCCAATGTCGGCGTCGCCTTCTCGGTCTACGACCAGGAGCCGATCTGGTGGCTGGCAGGCATGGCCGGCGCGCTGATGGGCGTGGTGTGGAATTACGCGATGTCCGGACTGTTCGTCTGGCGCAAGAAATAGCCTGCGATGGGCGGAGCCGACGCGCGGATCGTCCGCAATACCGCGCTGCTGATTCTCGCGCTGGTGGCCCTGCGGCTGGTCGCGGCTGCGTTCACGCCTGTTACCTTCGACGAAGCCTATTACTGGATGTGGTCGAAGAATCTGGCGGGCGGCTACTACGACCACCCGCCGATGGTGGCCTACGTGATCCGCGCCGGAACCATGATCGCCGGAGACACCGAGCTCGGCGTCCGGCTTGTCTCGATTCTATTGGCGCTGCCCATGAGCTATGCGGTCTACCGCTCGGCCGCGATCCTGTTCGGCGGCGCGCGTGTCGCCGCCACCAGCGCCATCCTGCTCAATGTGACGATGATGGCCTCGGTCGGCACGCTGATCGTCACGCCCGATGCGCCTCTTCTGGTCGCCTCGAGCTTCGTGCTCTTCTTTCTCGCGAAAGTGCTGGAGACCGGCCGGGGCGCCTGGTGGCTCGCGGTCGGTGCGGCGGTCGGCGCAGCGCTGCTGTCGAAATACACTGCGATGTTCTTTGGGCCGGCCATCCTGATCTGGCTCGCTTGCGTGCCGAAGCTAAGGCGCTGGTTTCTCTCGCCCTGGCCGTATCTCGGCGGCCTGGTTGCCCTCGCGCTGTTCTCGCCGGTGATCCTCTGGAACGCGGACCATCAATGGGTCTCGTTCGCAAAGCAGCTCGGCCGCGCGAGAATCGAGGACTTCCGCCCGGTCTTCATCGCCGAGCTGATCCCGACTCAGATCGCGTTCGCGACCCCGCTTGTCTTCATCCTCGGCGCGATGGGCCTGCACGCGCTGACTTGGCACCGGGCCGGCGCGCTGGCCTCGCGCCTGCTGATCGAGACGATGTTCTGGACCATCGTCGCCTACTTCGTCTGGCATTCGCTGCACGCCCGCGTCGAGGCCAACTGGTTCGCGCCGGTCTACCCGCCTTTCGTCGTCGCCGCGGCCGCCGCCGCCAACCTCGTGCAGTGGAAGCCGCGCCAGCGGCGCCTGGTCGATTTCTGCCTGCGCTGGGCCGCGCCGACAGGCATCGTGATGTTTGCAGCACTGATCGTGCAGGCCAATACCGGCTGGCTGTCGGGATATCGCCGCGATGCCACGGTGCGCAGCGTCGGCGTCGGCTGGCGCGAGCTCGCCGCCGAGATCGAAACGGTGCGCGCGCGCAATGGCGCGAGCTGTGTGCTCGCGCAGGACTACGGCACCACGGGCTGGCTCGCATTCTATCTGCCGCGCGGCACCTGCGTAGCGCAGCAGACCCAGCGGATCCGCTGGGTCAATATGCCCGAGCCAGATTCCAAGCTGCTCGCCGGCAAGCTGCTCTATGTCGACGAGCTGCGCGCAGGAGGCCATCCCGCCCTCGACGCTCTCTTTGCGCAGGTGACGCAGATTGCGCAATTGCAGCGCAAGCGCGGGCCGCTCGTGGTCGAGACCTACGGCATCGATCTGCTGGAAGGCGCCAGGGGCGACGTGCTCGACCGCTCGCCGCCGCCGGAAGCGCGGTAAGGCCCTACTATATCCACACTGTCGTTCCTGCGAACGCAGCGACCCATACCGCGTGATCTATCTTGAGGGCAGATGCGTGTACCGACAACAACCTCGTCAGTGCTAAAGCATGATCCGGAAAAGTGCGCAGCGGTTTTCCGAAAAGATCATGCTTAAACAACAACCTAAAGCGCGATGACGATTCATCCAAATCTCATCGCGCTTTAGTCTTCGCCAAACCTCTCCCTGTGGTAGATCCCCGCTTTCGCGGGGACGACAGCGGAGTGTCGGCAAGCAGCTGCGGCTATTTAGTCGACAGCCTCGGCCTTGGTCGACGCCTGAGCCGGCCCATCCCGGTCGCGCCAGAACCAGACTGCCACGACGCCGGAGCGGCCGCGGACCTGCGCGAGCAGGGGGCCAGAGAGGACGCCGTCGGGCGCGCCCCGGAAGTCGGCAGTGTCCAGCAGCATATCGCTCAGCGCGAGCCGCGCATCGTTCTGGGTGGCAATCTCCATCAGCCGGCTTGCGACGTTGACGGTGTCGCCCGTCGCTGTGATGTGCTGATGGCTTTCGCCGAGCCGGGATGCGACGATCGGGCCGCAATGCGCGCCAATCTTGAAACCGAGCTGACCTGCGATTGCCGGCGGTAGCGAGGCGATCCAGTGTTCGAGGCCGCGATGCAGATTGATCGCGCATTTCAGCGCGCGCGCCGCGTCGTCGGGCATCGCGCGCGGCAGCCCGAACAGGATCATGGCGCCGTCGCCGAGAAAGCCGGTGATCATGCCGCCGCAATCGATCGCGGTCTTGTCGATCAGCGCGTGAAAAGTCTTCAGAATATCCCTGAGTTCGTCCGGATCAATCCGCTCGCTCAGACCGGTGAAACCGGAGAGATCGACGAAGACCACGGCTGCATCCTGCCGGACGGGCTTCGACAGGAAGTCCGGATCTCGCGCCAGCCATTCCTGTACCGCCGGAGCCTGGAATTGCGCAAGCGACCTGCTCTTGGCGGCGAAATATTGCGTCCGGCGGCCTCCGGCCCACAGCTGCACGCCGGCAAAGACCGCAACCGGCGGCACTGCCGCCGCGAGCGTGGTCGCGGCGTTCAGCCAGATGCCGTGCGTGAACGCGTACAGGTTGAGCCCGGCCCAGGCCGTCATCACCGCGGCTGCCGCCATGATGCCGAGCGCACTACGCCGCCAGGCGAGCAGGCCGACCAGCAGCATCGGCAGCAGGATCGCAGTGAGCGCGTCGGCAATACGGACCCTGCGGTCGCGCACGATGGAGTCGCCGGCGACCAGATGCGTGATCGCGGTCGAGACCACCTCGACGCCGGGCATCAGGGAATCGAACGGCGTGGGATAGAAATCGCCGCCGCCGGCGACCGAGGCGCCGATCACGACGATCCGGTTCTCGATCGCGGCGCGATCGAGCGTGCCGTCGAAGATGCTCTGTGCGCTGACGGTACGGATCGTGCGACGCGGGCCATAATAGGTGATCGGCAATGCCAAATCGCTGTCGGTCGGCACCGCGCGATCGCCGAGCATGAGGCGGTCCGGCGCGACCGTCAGCGGCTGGTCGAGCGCGCGGGCCGCGACGCGCAAGGGGAACGACAGCTCGACCTTGTCGCGCGTCCGGAACAGCATCGGCACCGATAGCGGCGAGCCCGACTGCCCCGTCGCGACGTTGACGACGCCGACCTCGGCGTGATCGGCGAATGCGGGCAATGGCCGCAGGAAACGTTCGGCCTGCGGCAGCACGGCGAGGGGACCTTCGCTGCTGGGATCCACGGTTTCGCTGGCGGAGGGGAAGATCGCCGCGGCGGCGAGCACCATGGGACCGGTGGCGAGCGTGTTGGCCAGCGTGGCGTCTCCGATCGCAGCGCTGCGATCAACGAGCAGGAGATCGATCGCGACGACCTTCGGCTTGAACTGCACGATGGTGTCGACGACGCGGGCGAGATCGGCGCGCGGCAGCGGATAGCTGCCGCCGCGTTTCACCACGGTATCGTCGATCGCGACGATGGTGACGAGATCGGGCGGAGCCTTCACGCCGCGGACCTGCGTCCGCCAATCCGTCAGCGTCGCCTCGAGCCGATCGAGAAAGCGCAGATGGCCGTTGGCGTGCGCGGCAAAGATGCCGGCGCCCCACAGCGCGGTGAGGACGAGCGCCACCAGGATCTGAATGCGTCGGCTGCGCATGCGGTCGTCCTGCAATCTTCTATTGTCCAAATCTCATAGGTCGAGCCTTGTTGACCCGGTCTTATTGTCCGAGTCTTGCCATGAGGGCGTCGACGCGCGGCTGGCCCCATGTCTTGACGGTCAACGGGCCGGTCGGCTCGACATCGACGCCTTCGCCGGGCCCAAGCACGACGCCGCGTCCACGAGCCCTCCGGGTCACGCCGACCCGGCCGTCGGCGACGAATACGGAGGTCTTGATGTCAGCGACATCGACCGCCCATTTCGTGCCGCGCACCGCGGCAATCGCTTGCGGCGTCAACACCTTGAAGGGATTGCCGCCGCGCCTCCTGGGCACCTCGATCAGCAGCGCTTTGCTGCTCAACTCCGCGGAGTCTATATGTCCGTCGCGGTTGGCGTCCTTAAGTTCAAACTTGGCGCCGTTTTCCGCAACGATGGTGACGCCGTTGTCACACCGCCAGGTCTGCGTCCCGGCAGCCGACGGCGATGCGGTGCAGCCCGCATTGGCCGCAGGCTGTGCAGTGGCAGATCCAATCAATAGAAACGACCCCGCCAGGGCGAAAAAACCTGCGCGCGCGATCCCTCTCATGCCAGCCTCCGTTTACGTGCACGGCACAGTTCAGGGCAATCGATACGGTACCGTATCACGCGCAGAGGCTGCTGAAAAGTGCCGATGTAGGAGCTACTTTCTCGTGGCGGCGATTTCCAGAACCGACCTGATCAACTTTCGGTCACGGCGCCGTGCCCCGTGTGGGACGCAGGGCCGGCCGGACGCCGAGCCCACCAGCCTCGCGCAACGGTTCCGCGCTACGGTCAGGGCCAGTTTGGCGACCACGAAAATGACGTTGTTGAATGTCTCGTGGGTACGGCCGCAAGCGTCGAAGAACTGACGCCAGCTGGTCTAGAAACATGGTTAACAAATGCGACTAAGTCCGTAGTTCTTCGGGCTTTTTTCTCGAAACGGGACAGCGTTAACGCGTTGCCCCACATCCGCCCGAACTTAATCTGCATTTAACTAAAAGTCGCCTTAATGACGCTCCGGCCCTCTGCGAGATGCTGTTCCCGGATCGTGACCAGCGGCACTTTCAAGGGGGACTGAGTGACACCGTCCTGGACGCAAGGCGAATGAGTACGAGTATCGCTGCGCAAAGTAACGCGGCACGGAAGTCCGAAAATCCTGGCAAGAATTCTCTTCGGAAGCCTTCCCGGAAAATAACCACGACAAATTGGCTGGGCGCCGCGGCGATCGGCTGCGTCGTGATGGGCGCCGGCTGGACCATCTACAGCAACGTTTTTGGCGCGAGCGTCTATCCGACCGTCGGCGGCATCGGCTACGACGAGCCGGTGATCAAGCGTGCGCCCAAAATGGCGCTGCGCGAGGCCGGCGCGGCCATCAGGGAAACCTTCGCGCTGCTGCCCGACCGGCTCCAGGTCGCAGCTCCGATCTCGCGCGAGATGTTCAACGAGCGCTTTGCCGCGGCTGGGACGGAGGGCGTGCCATCGAATGCGGCGAGCGCCGCGCCCGCGCCCCAGGTTGCGGCGGCCAGGGAATCTTCGAAGGACGCCCCGAAGCAGAGCGTGATCGCGAAGGCCGCGGAAGCGCTGAAGACGGCAGCCAGGGTTGCTGACAGGACCACTGACAAGGCGGCCGACAAGGCCAAGCGTGCGCCGGATGCCCAGATGCAGCTGGCCTCGGCCGATCCGGCCCAGATCGTGCCGGCGCCCGAGGCCAAGCCGAAATCGTTCGCCGATCGCGCCAAGGCCGCGGTGATGTCGATCACCGGTCCGCGCCAGTCGATGGTCGAAAAGCTCTGGGGCAAGCGCGAGCCGTCCGGCGGGCTGCTCGCCTACGCCTCGGCCGATGCCAGCGTGACCGCGTCCATCGCGCCGAAGGAGCAGAATCCGATGTTCGGCGGCGCGCCGCCCTATGAGCGCGACACCGCGGTCTACGACATCACCGCCAGAACGGTGTATCTGCCCGACGGCACCAAGCTCGAGGCGCATTCGGGCCTCGGCTCCAATCTCGACGATCCGCGCTCCTCGAAAATCCGCATGCGCGGCGTGACGCCGCCACACATCTACACGCTGAAGCCGCGCGAGGCGCTGTTCCACGGCGTGCCGGCGCTGCGCCTGACCCCGATCGGCGGCGAGAGCGCGATCTACGGCCGCGACGGCCTGCTCGCGCACACCTTCATGCTCGGGCCGAACGGCGATTCCAACGGCTGCGTGTCGTTCAAGGATTACTACGCGTTCCTCGACGCCTACCGCAACAAGGGCATCCGCAAGCTCGCGGTGCTGGCGCGAGTGGAGTGAGGAGCCCTCACGCCGCCATCGCCCTGCGCAGCGCCATCTCGGTCACGATCGCTGCTTTCACCGCGGGCCGCGCCTGCATGCGCTCGAGATAGGTCGACAAGGACGGCCATTGCGCGATGTCTATTCCTGCGGGACTCAGCAGCAGCAAGGCCCAGGTAAGATGGGCATCCGCGACGGTGAAGCCGTTGCCGACGAGGAATTCGCGGTTCGCAAGGTGCGTAGCAGGCACCGACAATGTCTGCGCGATCCGCGCCCGCGGCTTGGCGAGCGAGCCCTCGTCCTTGTACCAGAAGGTCGGAAACAGGAACGCCTTGTGGATCTCGGCGCCGATGAAGCTCAGCCATTCCTGCAGCCGATAACGGTCCGGATCGCCGAAGCGGGGCGCGAGGCCCGCCTGCGGCTTCAGATCGGCGATGTATTGCAGCACCGCTGCGCTCTCGGTCAGCCGCTCGCCGTTCTCCAGCACCAGGACCGGCACCGCGCCCTTCGGCGACAGGTCGCGGAAATCGCTGCCGTCGTCCACGATCCTCTTGGTCCAGATATGGGCGAGGTGATACTGCGCCTCGATATCGGCCTCCATCAGCGCGATGCGGCTCGAGAGCGAGCAGGCCATCGGAAAGAAATAGAGCTGCAGCATCGCATGCTCCATCAAGTCAGTGCTTCGACCTGCGCGATGATCGCGAAGCGGTCCGACAATTCGGCCAGCGCGACCTGATGGATCGTCCGGGCGTCCAGCCTGCCGCCGCGGCCATCGGGCAGGTCGCGGGTGGCGCAGGCGTCGGCTGCGATCGTCGTGCGCAGACCGAGATCGAGCGCGGCGCGGGCGGTCGAAGACACGCACATATGCGTCATGAAGCCGGCCAGCACGATGTTCTTGAGTCCGGTCGCGGCCAGCCGGGCCTGCAGGTCGGTGCCGGCAAAGGCATTTGGCAGCGCTTTCTCGATCACGGGCTCGCTGGCGAGTGGCGTCAGGCGCTCGACGATCGCGCCGCGCGCGGCCTCGCGGTCGAACAGGCCGCCGGCGCGGCCCCTGTGCGCGACGTGGATGATCGCAGCGCCGCTCTCCCGCGCGCGCGCGAGCAGGCGCGCAGCCGCCGCGATCGCTGGCTGTGCATCGGGCAGGGCCAGCGGACCGGCGCAGTATTCGTTCTGGATGTCGATCAGCACGAGGCAGGCCTCGTTGAGCTTCGGCGGATTGAGATCGGCGCCGGCGAGTTCGAGCAGGGTCTTTGGAGCGGTCATGCTGGTGCGGCCTTCTGGGGAATGTCGGATGAGCCGACACTAGCGCAGCCGGAGCCTGCCATTGTGCCGGAATATTGCGGCATATGGCTGCAAATTTGCAGGAAGGCACCGCCGCCTGCTAGGCTCAGCCTCATGAACTGGGACGACCTGCGCATCATTGCCGCGGTGAGGGACGAGGGCACCTATGCCGGCGCCAGCGCGCGGCTGCGCATCGACGAGACCACCGTCGGCCGCAGGCTGGCACGCATCCAGCGCGATCTCGGCGTCCCCTTGTTCGAGGCGGTGGACGGCCTGCGCCGGCCGACGCGCCATTGCGAGGCGGTGCTCGAGCATGTCGGCGCGATGGCCGTCCATGTCGCCGCGATCGATCGCATCAGGGAGAGCGAGGTGGGCCCGGTCGGGCGGCTGCGCATCGCCTCGACCAATGCGGTCGCCGAAGAGCTGCTGGCGCCGCATGCGAGCAGCTTCCTGCGCGATCACCCGGGGCTGACGCTGCAATTCCTCACCTCCAGCGGCAACGTCAAGTTCTCGCGCTGGCAGGCCGATCTCGCCATTCGCCTCCGCAAGCCGGAGAAGGGCGACTTCACCATCTCCAAGCTCGGCGAGGTCAGGCTGTATTTCTTCGAGCCCGCGGACCGCGGCGGCGGTGAGCCTGTGGCCTGCGTCTATCCCGACGAGCTCGACGCGATCCCCGAGCAGCAATTCCTCCGCGCCAAGCGTCTGACCAACGTGCGCTGCATCACCGATAATGTCCGCATCGTCAGGACCATGATCCAGTCGCATCAGGCCGTCGGCGTGCTGCCCGAGCATAGTTGTAGAACATTGCTGTCGGATCGCAGCCTGCGCGCCACTTTGCTGCCAAAGCGGCGCGATGTCTGGCTCTTGGTGCAGAACCATCTCAAGCGCGATCCGGCGACGCGCGTGACGATCGACTGGGTGCGGTCCTGCTTCAGGGATCTCTCGAACCGCTGATCGTCACGTGAACGCGATCCGCGGCGCGCGCGACCAAGTCATGGGTTGCGCGCGCGTGCAGGTTGCGTAAGCTCGCAACCACCATCTTGATCAGGGCAGATTCATGACCACGCTCGAGCAGACCATCCGTCCCTCCGCGCGATCGCGGGAATGGAAGGCGATCGTCATCCTGATCCTGATGATCCCGGTGCTGTGGTCGCCGTTGTTCCTGTTTCGCACCTTCCTGTTTCAGCCGTTCAATATCTCTTCAGGCTCGATGATCCCGACGTTGATGGTCGGCGACAACGTCCTGGCCGCCAAATATGCCTATGGCTGGGGCCGCTATTCGTTCCCTTATGCGCCGTCCTTCATCTCTGGCCGTTTCGGCGCCGCCGATCCCGCCTATGGCGATATCGTCGTGTTCGCGACGCCGAAGGACCCGTCGGACGTTTATGTGAAGCGCCTCGTTGGCCTGCCCGGCGACCGCATCCAGATGCGGGAAGGGCAGCTGTTTCTCAATGACAAGCCGGTGACGCGCGTCGCTCTGACGGCGTTGCCCGCGGGCTCCGCCTGCGGAGCCGAACCGGGCGCGAGAGCCAAACGCTGGCGCGAGACGATGCCGAACGGCGCGAGCTATGTCACCTACGACTGCGTCGACCGCGGCTATGTCGACAACACCGCTGTTTTCACCGTGCCGCCAGGCCATTTCTTCGCGATGGGCGACAATCGCGACAACTCGACCGACAGTCGCTTCCAGTCGGCGATGGGCTTCATCCCCCTGGACAATCTGGTCGGAAAGGTGACGCGGATCTACTGGTCGCTGGACTCCAGGGGCGAACTGCGCCCTGAGCGGATGGGGAAAGTGCAGTAGGGAGCAGTCCCCCGTCTCGTCATTCCGGGCGCGCGCCAAAGGCGCGCCGGATGACGGAGTTCAAACAAAAACCCCGGCATCACTGCCGGGGTTTCGTAGTTGTGGAGCGAGATCCCGGATCTGCGGTGCACCGCTGCGCCTGCACCGCGTCCGGGACGACTTCGTCGCCTTAGAAGTCCATGCCGCCCATGCCGCCGCCGGGGGGCATCGCGGGGCCGGCGCCGCCCTTCTTGGGCAGTTCGGCGACCATGGCTTCCGTGGTGATCAGGAGCGCGGCCACCGAGGCTGCGTTCTGGATCGCGGTGCGGACCACCTTGGTCGGGTCGATGATGCCCTTCTTGACGAGGTCGGCATATTCGCCGGTCTGGGAGTCGAAGCCGTAATTGTAGGTCTTGTTCTCCAGGATCTTGCCGACGATCACCGAGCCGTCTTCACCGGCGTTGATCGCGATCTGGCGAGCGGGAGCCGACAGCGCCTTGCGCACGATCTCGACGCCGGTCTTCTGGTCGTCGTTCTTGGTGCGCAGGCCCTTGAGCTGCTCGGAGGCACGGAGCAGGGCGACGCCGCCGCCCGGGACGATGCCTTCCTCGACAGCCGCGCGGGTCGCATGCATCGCGTCATCAACGCGATCCTTGCGCTCCTTCACCTCGACCTCGGTCGCGCCGCCGACGCGGATCACCGCGACGCCGCCCGCGAGCTTGGCCAGACGCTCCTGGAGCTTCTCACGGTCGTAGTCCGAGGTGGTCTCCTCGATCTGCGCCTTGATCTGGGCCACGCGCGCCTCGATGTCGGCCTTCTTGCCGGCGCCGTTGACGATCGTGGTGTTCTCCTTGTCGATCATCACCTTCTTGGCGCGACCGAGCATGTTGAGCGTGACGTTCTCGAGCTTGATGCCGAGATCTTCCGAGATCGCCTGGCCGCCGGTCAGGATCGCGATGTCCTGCAGCATGGCCTTGCGGCGATCGCCGAAGCCCGGAGCCTTGACGGCCGCGACCTTCAGGCCGCCACGGAGGCGGTTCACGACGAGGGTCGCGAGGGCCTCGCCTTCGACGTCCTCGGCGACGATGACCAGCGGCTTGCCGGTCTGCACCACGGCCTCGAGCAGCGGCAGCAGTTCGTTCAGCGAGGAGAGCTTCTTCTCGTTGATGAGGATGTAGGCGTCGTCCATCTCAACGCGCATCTTGTCGGCGTTGGTGACGAAGTAGGGCGAGATGTAGCCGCGGTCGAACTGCATGCCCTCGACGACGTCGAGCTCGGTCTCGAGCGACTTGGCTTCCTCGACGGTGATGACACCCTCGTTGCCGACCTTCTTCATGGCGTCGGAGAGGAACTTGCCGATCTCCTGGTCGCCGTTGGCCGAGATGGTGCCGACCTGGGCGATCTCGTCGTTCGAGGTGACCTTCTTGGAGTTCTTCTGCAGGTCCGCAACGACGGCTTCGACCGCGAGATCGATACCGCGCTTGAGGTCCATCGGGTTCATGCCGGCGGCGACCGACTTGGCGCCTTCCTTCACGATCGCCTGGGCGAGCACGGTTGCGGTGGTGGTGCCGTCGCCGGCCGCGTCAGCGGACTTGGAGGCGACTTCGCGCACCATCTGGGCGCCCATGTTCTCGAACTTGTCGTCGAGCTCGATCTCCTTGGCGACGGTGACGCCGTCCTTGGTGATGCGGGGAGCGCCGAACGACTTGTCGAGCACGACGTTGCGGCCCTTCGGACCGAGCGTGACCTTCACCGCGTTGGCGAGAACGTCGACGCCGCGCAGCATCTTGTCGCGCGCTTCAACCGAGAATTTGACTTCTTTGGCTGCCATCTGGATTTTCCTTGAGGTGTTTGACTGGGGAGGGAGAGGAGGCTCTTAGGCCGCCTTCTTCTTGGACTCGCTGACTTCGAGAACGCCCATCACGTCGCTCTCCTTCATGATCAGCAGGTCCTGGCCGTCGATCTTGACCTCGGTGCCGGACCACTTGCCGAACAGCACGCGGTCGCCGACCTTCAGGTCGATCGGGATCAGCTTGCCGGCCTCGTCGCGGCCACCCGGGCCAACGGCGACGACTTCGCCCTGGGAGGGCTTTTCCTTGGCAGTGTCGGGAATGATGATGCCGCCAGCGGTCTTCTCTTCTGCGTCGATGCGCTTGACCACGACGCGGTCGTGAAGCGGACGGAATTTCATGCAGTCCTCCTAAGCAATTGCACGTGTTGAGGATTTTGGATTGTTAGCAGTCGTTGCCCGCGAGTGCTAGCACGAGCGAGGCAGAGATAGGACAGGATTTTTGCGGGGGCAAGGGCTTCTAGCAGAAAAATCAGCACCCGGAAGCGCGGACTGCCAGAATCTCATGTCCATCGTTAACCCGCGCCCGAAACCGTATTAGCACGGAGTCATGTCTGCTGCTAACGCATTGAATTTCAACAGCTTGTTAAACTTTTGGGCTTGAGATGGATTATCAGTTTGCGTCACATTTCTCTCATGTGAGCGCATCAGTACCGGGTGGCTCGTAAGGCGCACACCGATCAGGCCGCCCCTTGAATGCGCTCCTGCAAAGGAGGTTTGGCATGGGACTGCGGAGTGGGGGCGTTTCCGAGGATTTCCGGAAACAGATGCTGGGCTACGGACTGACGACGGCGCAAATTCTCTATCGGATGCCGGATCATCCCTCGCTACTCCAGACCTACGTCTGGCAGAACTACGACATGTTTCCGAAATTTCCGGCGCTGAAGGATTTCCTGGCGTTCTGGCAGGAGAAGCTCGATGGCCCCCTCCATTCGGTCACCGTCGCGCACTCCAAGCTGATCAAGCCGGCCGAGCTGCGCGCCGTGGATGGCGTGTTCCGGCTGCATTGAGGCGGAGATCAGACGCCGTCCTTGCAATAGCGTGTCCACATCGCGCGATAGGCATCGTCCACCGCTCGCGCATATGAGACAGGGTTGCCGGCGGTCGCAGCGTTGATCTGTCCGGGCAGTCCTCGGCGCAATCGACCGAGGTCGCCGATCTGCGCCGCATGGCCAGCCGCGATTTCGATATACGCCTCATCACTTTCCGCGACCCAGTCCGGCAGGCCAAGCGCCGCAAGGATGGAGCCGGCCGCACGGCCGGGCAGGCTATTGCCGAGCTTCGCGACCACCGGCACGCCCATCTGCAAGGCTTCCCAAGTGCTGACGCCGCCATTCTGCGGGAACGTATCGAGGCAAACATCGACGCGATTGAACGATGCCAGATGTTCGTCTCGCGAGGTGGCGCCGACCAGATCGACGCGTTCGGCCGCCAACCGGCAAGCTGCAAACCGAGCCAGCAGACCGTCGCGGACCAGTTGATCGTCCAGCGCAAAATCCTTGACCAGAAGTCGTGAACCCGGCACCCGCTCGAGAATCCTGGACCAGGCTTCAACCGCCTCGTCCGAAATCTTGCTGATGCGGTTGAAGACGCCGAACGTGACGAAGCCGTTCGAGAGAGCCGGCGCCTCCGCCCGCGCAATCCCGGCCGGCAGCGGCGCCAGCGTCACAAAGCACGGCAGGTCGACAACGGTCTCCGCAAACAAGTGCCGCACCGCGACAGGGATAGCGACCGGGTCCGAGAACAGATAATCGATCGTTGGCAGTCCGGTGCCGGTGCCGTGGCCCCAGCCATGGACCTGGATCGGTGCCGGCTTGCGCGCAAACACGCCGAGGCGGTTTCCTCTGGTGTGGCCGGACAGGTCGATCAGGATGTCGACGCGATCGGCGCGGATCTGAGCGGCGAGGCGATCGTCGGTCCATTGCGAGGCGTCGCGCCAGCGATCGGCGATCCCTTGAAATTCGCTGGTCGTCGCATCCATTTTTGACGAACACGAGTAGCACACGATCTCGAACCGCGCCCGGTCATGGTGTTGCAGGACCGGCTTGAAAATGAACGCGGCCGAATGCGCGTTGAAATCCGAGGAGACATAGCCAAGCACGAGACGGCGATCCGGGTCTCGGCTGTTGTCATGCGGTGCCGCAGCTTCTGACGCGATTTTTGCCCCGATCCGCTCCCACCATACCTGCCGCGCCAGCTGATGCTGTTCAACGCTGGCGTCCGCCACGAAGTCGAGCGTGAATATCTTGCTGGAGATCGCGCTCTGGAGGTCAGGCTGGATGCCGAGGGCCCGGTCGAAGCTGGCGAGCGCTTCGTCGACCCGGCCAAGTCCGGCGAGACAAAGGCCGAGCACCAGATGAGCTTGCGCGGAATCGGGAGCGATCGCGAGAGCCCTCTCGCAATCGGCCATTGCCTGGGCAATTTGCCGTGTCTGGAGCAGGACATTGGCGCGCCAGAGCCACCCATTCACGTCGTCGGGCGCCAGCGCGATTGCCCGATTGCAATCCGCCATGGCTTCGTCAAATCGCTGAAGCTCCCGCAAGGCAACGGCGCGGTTTGCCAGCGCCGCGGCATAGTCAGGCTTGATCGAGAGCGCGCGGTCGAGGCTTGCGAGAGCCTCATCATAGTTGCGCAGTCGGCAGAGTACCCCACCCCGGCCGTTGTGGGCTTCGGCAAGGTTTCCGTCGATTACGAGCGCCCTGTCGTAGCTCTCGAGCGCTTCCTGGTGCAGATCAAGGGCCGCGCTCGCATTGCCGAGATTGGACAGGGCCAGGGCGTAGCTGGGTCGCAAGGCGAGGGCCTTTCGATAGCTCTCGCGGGCCTCGGCGTGGCGTTTTAGCCCATTCAGCGCGACACCCAGGCTCATATGAGCCTCGGCAGATCGCGGATCCACGGCAACCGCCCGGCTCAGTAGAGTTTCGGCTTGCTGATAGTTTTTGGCATCAGACTCCAGAACTCCGAACATATGCAGTGCGATGAACTGGTTGGGCGCGATCTGCAGGAGTTGGCGATAGGCAGCCCGGGCCTCGGAGAGTAGTGCCTTCTTGTGCAGCTGCAGTGCGCGCCCGAGCAATGGCAGCACTTCGGCTTTTTGCCGCTTCTGAAGCCGGGCATTCTGAAATGCACGCTGACCGACGCTGCTGCTCATGAATCAATTCCCCCAGAATCTCGCGGTGAGATTATTTCAGCGCGAAAACCAATACGAGACGATGACCGTTCGCCACGACAGCCTGGGGCAAGCTACGACCGATCGGGGCATCGAGTAGTTGGCCCCAAGCTCCGCAATTGCTGCCTCGTCCAAGACTGGATAGTCTGCCTTCGGGCTCGTCCGGAGGGCGCGGCTCAGATCAGGGAGGCAGACAATGGCCAAGCAAAAGGCATCAAGACCGGCAACGAAGACCGCGGTGAAGAAGCGGAGCGGCGTGAAGGCTGCGGCACGATCCTCAGCGCGCAAGGCGGTGAAGGCGAAGGCGCCCACCGTCGCTCCGAAGAAGTCCGTGCGGCCGAAGCAGCGCATCGCCATCAGCCATCACCGCGAGGAAGACTTCAAGGCCGACGGCCTGCGTGCCTATGCCAAGTACCGCGATCTCGGCATCGCCGAGGCGACCCATGGCCTCGCGCAGGCGCATGTGATCCGATTGCAAGGCCCCTGCAATCCGGCCGAGGTTTCCAAGCTCCACTATCACGACGTCGAATTCCAGATGGTCTACGTGCTCAAGGGCTGGGTGAAGACCTATATGGACGGGCAGGGCGAGACCTTGATGAAGCAAGGCAGCGCCTGGACCCAGCCGCCGAAGATCAAGCACATGATTCTGGATTATTCGGACGACGTGGAACTGCTGGAAGTGATTTTGCCGGCGGAGTTCAAGACGGTGGAGTTGAAGGCGTAGGGTTCTCTCCGTCGTCATTGCGAGGAGCTTTTGCGACGAAGCAATCCAGACTTGTTCCACGGATACATTTCTGGATTGTTTCGCTTCGCTCGCAATGACGGCGGGGAGGTAGCCTAACTCAGCACCCCCACCATCGCACCCATCAGACACGTCGTCAGTGTCCCCGACACGATCGACTTCAGCCCGAGCGCGTTGATTTCCTCGCGCCGCTCCGGCGCCATCACGCCGAGGCCGCCGATCATGATGCCGAGGCTGGCGAAATTGGCGAAGCCGCACATCGCGTAGAGCATGATCAGGCGCGAGCGCGGATCGAGCGCGTCGGGTGGCAGCTTCGAGAAGTCGACATAGGCGATCAATTCGTTGAGCACGGTCTTGGTGCCCATCAGGCTGCCGGCGGTGACTGCCTGATCCCACGGCAATCCCATCAACCAGCATACCGGCGCCATGACGAGGCCGAGCAGGCGCTGCAACGAGATCGCGGCGCCACCGATATCAGGCAAGAGACCGAGGGTGGCGTTGACGAGATGGACCAGCGCCACCAGCACCAGCAGCATGGCGACGATGTTGAGCAACAATTCGAGGCCGGCGGTGGTGCCCTTCACGATCGCATCCATCGTGCCGGACACGTTCATCCCGGGATCGCTGGCGACCCAGGGATCCTCCAGCGCGCCGCCGGTGCGCTTGTCGGAGGTCTCGGGCACCATGATCAGGCTGACCAGGATCGCGGCCGGTGCGCCCAGCACCGAGGCGATGACGAAATGCGCGGCGGCGTCGGGGATGAGGGGCGCAAGCAGTGTCGCATAGAGCACCAGCACCGTGCCGGCGATGCCCGCCATACCGCCGGTCATCACCAGGAACAACTCGCTGCGGGTCATCTGTGCCAGATACGGCCGCACGAACAGCGGCGCCTCGACCATGCCGAGGAAGATATTGGCGGCGGTTGACAGCCCCACCGCGCCGCCGACGCCGAGCGTGCGTTCGAGCAGCCAGGCCATGCCGCGCACGATCGGCGGCAGCACCCGCCAATGGAACAGCAATGTCGTCAGCACGCTCATGACCAGCACGATCGGCAGGGCCTGGAACGCCAGGATGAAATCGGCGCCCGGCACCTTCAGATCGAACGGCGGGGGGCCGCCGCCGACATAGCCGAACACGAAGGAGGAGCCGGCGCGCGAGGCCGCGGAGATCGCGCCGACCGCGTCGTTGATGGCGCCGAACGCATGTGCGACGACCGGAAGCTTCAGGAGGATGATTGCGGTGACGAAAGCGACGACGAGGCCGATCGCCGCCTGGCGCAGCGAGACCGCGCGACGATTCTCACTGAGCGCCCAGGCGATCAGCAGCAATGCGAAAATGCCCAGTGCCGATTGCAGCCGCAGCATGATGTTCCCAAACCCTCAATGATTATGGCCGGGCAGGCGCTGCAAAGGCAATGCCGGCAAGCGGCGGAGAGCGTCTCGCTGTTGACAAGCAAATCCGCCTCGGCCACGCGGGGCACGTCGAGATCAGGGCGCAAGCGACCCAGGGGTGCACCGAGAGGCGATGCCAGAGCAGCCATCAGCAGCGAATTCGCCGGTTACCGCCCGCGTGCTCCTGTCCCACCACGCCTTCCTGTTCTTCCTGCTCTCGCGCAGCCTGTCGCGGTTTTCCAGCCAGATCGCGGCGGTCGCGATCGGCTGGCAGATCTACGATCTCACCGGCTCGGCGTTCGACCTCGGCATGGTCGGCCTCGTGCAGTTCCTGCCGACCGCGCTCCTGGTGTTCGTCGCCGGCCACGCCGCCGACCGCTACGAGCGCAAGCGCGTGGTCCAGCTCTGCCAGCTCGTGGAGGCCGCGACTGCGCTCTATCTCGCATTCGCCACCTGTTTCGGGACAATCGGGGAGGTGCAGATCTTCATCGCGACCTTCGTGCTCGGCATTGCCGGCGCATTCGAGAGCCCGACCACGGCCGCGCTGTTGCCGCTGATCGCACCGCAAGGTTCGCTCCAGCGCGCCACGGCCATTTCCAGCGGCGCGGCGCAGGTCGCGACCATCACGGGGCCGGCGCTTGGCGGTTTCGCCTATGCCGTCGCCCCGCATCTCGCTTATGCCGTGATGGTGCTGTTCTGGATTTTGGGGATGATTTTGACCGGCTTCATCCGGCCGCGTCCGCAGGCCATCGCGCAGGAGGGGACGAGCTCGGACAATATCTTCGCCGGCGTCCGCTTCATCCGCGCCAATCCCGCCATCCTCGGCACCATCTCGCTCGACCTGTTCGCCGTGCTGTTCGGCGGCGTCACGGCGCTGCTGCCGATCTATGCCCGCGATATCCTCCAGACCGGCCCGGTCGGGCTCGGCGTGCTGCGCGCCGCGCCGGCTGTCGGCGCGCTCCTGATGACCATGGTGCTGGCGCGTCACGCCGTCTCGCGGCATGTGGGCCTGCGCATGTTCCAGGCGGTGATCGTGTTCGGTCTCGCCACGATCGTATTTGCGCTGTCGCCGTGGATGTGGCTGTCGGCGCTGTCGCTCGCCGTGCTCGGTGCGGCCGATACGATCAGCGTCGTGATCCGCTTCTCGCTGGTGCAGCTGTCCACCCCCGACGAGATGCGCGGCCGGGTCGGCGCGGTCAACTTTCTCTTCATCAACGCCTCGAACCAGCTCGGCCAGTTCGAGAGCGGGGTGGCGGCGGCACTGTTCGGCGCCATGCCCGCCGCCGTGCTCGGCGGCGTCGCCACCGTCGCAGTGGCGCTGCTCTGGATGAAGCTGTTTCCGAGCCTGCGGAAGGTGGAGAGCTTGGAGTAGGGGAGAGACGGTCTCGCGTCCCGGACAAGCTGCAACGCGTCAGCGTTGCGGCGCAGAGCCGGGACCCAGAAGATCCAGAACAAGATCGCGGTGGCGTGGGCCCCGGCTCAGCAGCGCGTCATTTCATGCCGCGCTGCGTCCGGGGCACGGTCGTGGATAGAGCGTAGGGAAATCAATGGCATCCCTACTGTGCATGGGGTTGTTTTCGCGTTTTTGAGTTAGCCCCGTCCGACGAACGGCATCTTCGTAGCCATCACCGTCATGGTCAGCACATTGGCATCGAGTGGCAGGCCGGCCATGTAGGCCACGGCATCACCGACCGCCTTGGCGTCCATGCGCGGCTCGTGCTTGGTGGTGCCGTCGGGCTGCAGCACGCCGGGGCCGTTGACCATGCGGTCGGTCATCGGTGTCGCAGCATTGCCGATGTCGACCTGGCCGACCGCGATGTCGTACATGCGGCCGTCGAGATTGCTGGCCTTGGTCAGGCCGGTGATGGCGTGCTTGGTCGAGGTGTAGGCGGCCGAGAACGGCCGCGGCGCGTGAGCCGAGATCGAGCCGTTGTTGATGATGCGGCCGCCGCGCGGAGTCTGGTCCTTCATGATGCGGAAGGCGTGCTGGGTGCACAGGAACGGGCCGGTGAGGTTGGTGTTCACCACCGCCTGCCATTGCTCGAGGCTGAGGTCCTCGAAGTTCACGGCCGGCGCGCCCATGCCGGCATTGTTGAAGAGCACGTCGAGGCGGCCATAGGTGTCCTTCACCTTGGCAAACAGCGCAGCGATGGAGTCCGGCTTGGTCATGTCGGCGGTGACGCAGAGGCTTTTTCCCGCGGGACCGAGCTTCGCCGTCTCCTCGAGCATGTCGAGCCGGCGGCCTGCGAGCACCACGGTGAAGCCGGTGTTCATCAGCGCCAGCGACGCCGCGCGGCCGACGCCGGTGCCGGCGCCCGTCACCACTGCGATCTTTTTCGCTTCACTCATCGTTTCCTGCCTTTTCTCTTCTGCTGTCAGGTTTTGGGTTCTTTTTCGTTCTTGTAGGGCGGCCGCGGAATGTTCTGATGCGCCGCGCGCAAAGCCGCCGACCAGCGCGAGCGCAGATCGTGAAAATAGGGCTCGCCCGCCTCGATGCGGTGGTTGAGATCGGCTTCGCAGGCGTCGGCGCGCACCACCAGCACATCGATTGGCAGGCCGACGCCGAGGTTCGAGCGCATGGTCGAGTCCATCGAGATCAGGCCGGTCTTCAGCGCCTCGTAGAGCTCGACGTCGTAGTGCATGGCGCGGTCGAGCACCGGCTTGCCGTATTTGTGCTCGCCGATCTGCAAATAGGGCGTGTCGGTGGTGCACTCGATGAAATTGCCGGCGGTGTAGACCATGAACAGGCGCATCCGCGCGCCCTTGATCTGGCCGCCGAACAGGAAGGAGACGTCGAAGGACACGTCCTCGGATTTCAGCGCCGGTCCTTCGGTGGCATGCACCGCCCGGATCGCCCGGCCGATGCGCTGGGCGGCCTGGAACATGGTCGGTGCGTTCATCAGCGTCTCGATCTCGCCCGTGTTGGGATCCTCCAGGCCTTCGGTCAGGGTGGAGAGCACCGACTGGCTGATCGCGAGATTGCCGGCGCTGGCGATCGCCATGATGCGCTCGCCGGGCTTGGAGAAGATGTGGAGCTTGCGGAAGGTCGAGACGTTGTCGAGGCCGGCATTGGTGCGGGTGTCGGCGATCATCACCAGACCGTCCCGAACCAGGATTCCGCAACAATAGGTCATTTCCAGTCCCCGAACGCGTTTGCGCGGAATTACTAGCCAATTTCCGGAGCCGCTCCAACCCCCGATTGCCGCGAGAGGCCGTCATTCCGGGGCGCGCGTCAGCGCGAGCCCGGAATCCATTGGGCCGCAGAGTTGGTGGATGATTGGATTCCGGGTTCGCGACTTCGTCGCGCCCCGGAATGACAGTGAACTCTGCGACCGCGATCGGCCTCAATCCGCCGCGTCGACGAGAAACGCCTGATCGACCGGCACGCCGAGCGCCGTGACCAGCCGGTTTGTCTCCGCGGCCATGCCGACGATGGCGAGCAGCTCGCCATATTCGGCCTCGGTCATGCCCTTGGCCCGCGCCGCGGCGGTGTGCGAATGGATGCAGTAGCTGCAGCCATGGGCGATCGAAACCGCGACATAGAGCATTTCCTTGACCTTGGGATCGAGCGCACCCGGAGCCATCACTTCCTTGATGCTCTCCCAGGTCCGCCGCAGCGTCTTCGGATCATGCGCCAGCGCGCGCCAGAAATTGTTGACGAAATCCGACTGCCGCACCTTTCGGATATCGTCGAAGACGGCGCGCGCCTCGGCGGAGAGTTCATCATCCGAAAGCAGTTTTACGGTCGTCATGGGCTACCTCGCCGGTCTGATCTGATCCTGCAATTGTAGCACGGCGCATGCGCTCGGCCGGCAGTGCCTAGCTCTGCCGCTGGGACTGCGATTGCGACTGCCCGCCGCGGCCGGCCTGTTCGACCTTCACGGCCACCGCCAGCGTCTCCGTGCCGCCGCCATAGCGCGTGCCGCGCACGGGAGCCGCGCCGAGATAGTCGAGCCCGATCGCGACGCGGACATGGGCGTCGGTGGCGCAGATGCTGTTGGCGGGATCGAAGCCGACCCAGCCGAGATCGGGCACGTAAGCCTCCGCCCAGGCATGGCCGGCCTCCTGATGCACCGTCTCGTCCGAACGCAGAAAGTGCCCGGAGACGAAGCGCGCCGGAACGCCGCCGGCGCGGGCGCAGGCGATGAAGATGTGCGCGTAGTCCTGGCAGACCCCGCGCTTGAGCGCGAACGCCTCCGCCGCGGTCGTGCCACTGTTGGTGGGGTCCTCGTCGAACGTCATGTGATCGGCAATCTGCGTCATCAACGTGTGCAGGAAGCCCAGCGTGTCGCTCTCGGCCTCGCTGCGCAACTGGCGCGCAACCGCCGTCATCGCCGGATCGACGGCGGTGAGATCGGTGGAGCGCAGGAACATGCCGGCCGGGAAACGCTCATCCGTGCCGCGCAGCACGCCGCCGGTGTCGTGGGTCTCGATCAGCCCTTCGGCGATGATCTGGATGTCGCCGACAGGCCCGCAGGACAGCACGTGGGTGACGTTGCCGAACGCGTCCTCATGCATGTCGAGCTTGGTATCGGTGGAGACGTCGATCTGCCATTCCGCGACGTATTGCCCGTCATGGCTGCCCGGCGTCATGCGCAGGATCTGGATCACGCTGGTGGCCGGCGGCTCGTAGCGATAGGTCGTGGTGTGCTGGATTCGCAGGCGCATGGTGTTTCGATTCCGTCATTCCGGGATGGCGCGAAGCGCCAGACCCGGAATCTCGAGATTCCGGGTTCGATTCTTCGCATCGCCCCGGAATGACGAAAAGTGAAGGTTTCAGTCTCGGCTAGATCAAATACTGCTTCGTAACGATTTCGCCCAGCCTGGAATTGTCCGCGATGAATTCCTGAATGAATTCATGCACGCCATGCTGGAAAATGTCGTTCATGTTGCTGTGTTCCAGCCGGTTGCGGATGCCGCGGGCGTGGCGCTGGGCCGGGCCCTGGCGGCCATAGGCGACGCCGATCTGGTCGAGGTTGCGCACGAGATTGCCGTAGCAGCTGGCGAGCGAGCGCGGCAGCGTGTCGTTGAGGATGAGCAGGTCCGCGATCAGCCACGGTTTCAGCGTCTCGCGATAGACCCAGTGATAGGCGGTCAACGCCGAGACCGAGCGCAGGATCGAGCTCCACTGATAGAAGTCGAGCGGGCCGCCGACGTGCTCCTCCTCGGGCAGCAGCACATGATATTTCACGTCGAGAATGCGCGCGGTGTTGTCGGCGCGCTCAAGATGCACGCCCATTCGCGAGAACCAGTAGGCGTCGTTGCGCAGCATGGTCCGGTAGGCGGAGCCGTCGAAGCGCAGCGAGGTCTCTTGCACGAAGCGCAGGAACTTCGCGAGATCCTCGCGCGTCGAGGTGCCCTTGCTCCACACCGCCTGAAGCTCGATCCAGGCCGAGTTGATGGTGTCCCACATCTCGCTGGTCAGCGCAGTGCGCACCGAGCGCGAGTTCAGCCGCGCCGCTTCGATGCAGTTCCTGATCGAGGACGGGTTGTTCGGCGAGAAGGAGAGGTAGTCGACGACGTTGTGCTCGTTGGCTTCCTCATAGGTCTGATAGAAGCTGGCGGCGACGCCGGCGGTGAGCAGCGCCGAGTCCCACTCATTGGTCTTGCCGATATAGGCGGCGGGAAGCGCGGTGACGCGCAGCGTCGCGTCGATGGTGCGCGCGAGATATTCGGCCCGTTCGACGTAGCGGGCGAGCCAGTAGAGGTTTTCGGCGGTACGCGACAGCATCTCTCTACTCGTCCAAAATCCACGTGTCTTTGGTGCCGCCGCCCTGGCTCGAATTCACCACCAGGGAGCCTTCCTTGAGCGCGACGCGTGTGAGCCCGCCTGGCACGATGGTGGTGCTCTTGCTGCCCGTGAGCACGAAGGGCCGCAAATCGACATGGCGCGGGGCGAGGCCGGATGCGGTGCAGGTCGGGCAGGTCGAGAGCGCCAGCGTCGGCTGCGCGATGAAACCTTCCGGCTCGCGCTTGAGCTTGTCGCGGAACGCTTCGATCGTTGCTTTGGTCGCAGCGGGGCCGATCAGCATGCCGTAGCCGCCGGAGCCGTGCACTTCCTTGACGACGAGATCGCCAAGATTGTCCAGCACATAGGCGAGGTCCTTCGGCTCGCGACAGCGCCAGGTCGGCACGTTCTTCAGGATCGGCTCCTCGCCGAGATAGAACTTCACGATGTCAGGCATGTAGGAGTAGATCGCCTTGTCGTCGGCGATGCCGGTACCGACGGCGTTGGCGAGGGTGATGTTTCCGGCCGCATAGGCTGACATCAGCCCGGGCACGCCGAGCACGGAGTCGGGACGGAAGGTGAGGGGATCGAGGAAATCGTCGTCGACGCGGCGATAGATCACGTCGACCCGTTTCAGCCCTTCCGTCGTCCGCATGAACACTTCGTTGTTCTTGACGATGAGGTCACGGCCTTCGACCAGCTCGATGCCGAGCTTGTCGGCGAGGAACGAGTGCTCGTAATAGGCCGAATTGTAGACGCCGGGCGTGAGCAGGGCGACGGTCGGCTCGCTGGACGCGCTCAGCGGCGCGACCGAGCGCAGGGCCGCGAGCAGCTCGTCCGGATAGCGTTCGACCGGCGCCACCTTGTGGCGGGCGAACAGGTCCGGAAACAGCCGCATCATGATCTCGCGGTTTTCCAGCATGTAGGACACGCCCGACGGCGTGCGGGCGTTGTCCTCCAGCACGATGAAGTCCTCGGCGTCGACCCGGACGATGTCGATGCCGGCGACGTGCACGTAGACGTCGTGCGGCACCTGCTGGCCGTTCATCTCGGGACGGAACACCGGATTCTGGAAGATCAGATCGTCGGGCACGATTTCGGCGCGGAGGATGTCGCGGCCGTGATAGATGTCGCGCAGGAACATGTTGAGCGCGCGCACGCGCTGCTTCAGGCCCTTCTCCAGCCGCGCCCATTCCTTGCCGGACATGATCCTCGGGATCACGTCGAACGGGATCAGGCGCTCGGTTGACTCGGAATCGCCGTAGACCGCGAAAGTGATGCCGATCCGGCGGAACAGGAGCTCGGCCTCCTGGCGCCGATACTCGAGCGCTTCGGGGGGCGTCTCCTCGAGCCAGCGCGCCAGCTCCTGATAGGCGGGGCGAAGGTCTCCGCCGGGAATATACATTTCGTCAAACGCGACTGCCATAGATTCCGACTGTTCTTCCCCAGGCGTTGCGCCATCGATCAGGTCGTTTCGGCCTTGCTGACGACCGCAACGTCCTGTGACCATGCCGTGAGAGTGCATGACTTCCATAGGAGGTAGCAAGGGCCGGGCCAGCGCGATAAGCATTGAGGAGGGGCATTTGCCGCGGACGGCCGGTGGCTTGCCTGAAAAAATGGCTGAGGACTGCTTATTTCAGAAGCAAAACCGCGTGACTTCAACGCGTTACCTCGGCAAAGTCGGTGCTACAGGTGAGGGACTTAAGGCATGAGCGACATCGTCACGGCGGGCATTCTGGTCATTGGGGACGAAATCCTGTCCGGCCGGACCAAGGACAAGAATATCGGCTTCATCGCCGAATATCTGACCAATATCGGCATCGACCTGAAGGAGGTCCGGGTCGTCTCCGACGACGAGGCGGACATCATCGCCGCGCTGGACGCACTGCGGCACCGCTACACCTACGTCTTCACAACGGGCGGCATCGGCCCGACTCATGACGACATCACCGCCGATGCCGTCGCCAAGGCGTTTGGCGTCGGTATCGATCATCACCCGGAGGTCGTCGCCCGCTTCCGCGAGCGCTGGAGCGAGCAGGATCTCAACGAGGCCCGCCTGCGGATGGCTCGCATCCCCGACGGTGCCGAACTGATCCAGAGCGCAACCATACTCGCTCCCGGCTTCAAGATCGGCAATGTCATCGTCATGGCGGGCGTGCCGTCGATCATGCAGGCGATGATGGACATCGTCTCTCCCAAGCTGAAATCGGGCGTGCGCATGCTCTCCGAGTCGGTCCGCGCCAACGCGCGCGAGGGAGACATCGGCGGCCCGCTGCGGGCGATCGCCGCCGCCCATCCCGACACCATCATCGGCAGCTATCCCTTCATGGACGAGGAGCAGAGGCCGAACACCAATCTGGTGGTGCGCTCGCGCGATCCGGAGAAGCTGGCGGCGGCGATGGCTGCGGTGAAGGAAATGCTGGCGGGATTGAACATCAGCCGCTAGCACGGCCCTGACGAAGCAGGAGACGACGATGGCTGGTGAAGCACCGGAACCGAACGCGCAGGAGAAGGCTGGCAGGGCCTTTCCGGTCTCGTGGGACCAGTTCCACCGGGACTGCCGGGCGTTGACCTGGCGGCTCAACGAGGTCGGTCCGTTCCACGCGGTGATCGCGATCACCCGCGGCGGCCTGGTGCCGGCTGCGATCGTGGCGCGCGAGTTAGGGGTGCGCGTGATCGACACGGTCTGCATCGCGAGCTACGACCACGACAAGCAGGGCGAACTCCAGGTCCTCAAGGGCATTTCGGAAGCGGCGATGACGCTCGGCGGCGGCACCGGCAAGGGGCTCCTGATCGTCGACGACCTCGTCGACACCGGCAAGACCGGCAAGCTGGTACGCGAGATGCTGCCGGACGCGCATTTCGCCACCGTCTATGCCAAGCCGATGGGACGTCCGCTGGTCGACACCTTCATCACGGAAGTCTCGCAGGACACCTGGATCTTCTTCCCCTGGGACACCGCGCTGTCCTATCACCCGCCGCTTCGCGACGGCGCGGCGTGACTGCCGCCGTCATTGCGAGGAGCGAAGCGACGAAGCAATCCAGACTGCTTCCGCGGATGCATTTCTGGATTGCTTCGCTTCGCTCGCAATGACGGGCGGAGGCACCCGTGCCCCTTCAGAATCGCGTCACCCCCACTGGCGACATCATCGCCACGCCGCATCGCGGAATGTTCACCGGTAACCGCGGCATCATCCACGATCCCGCGACCAAGACGCTGCTGAAGAAGCGCTGGTCGTCGCTGGCCTGGATTACGTGTCTGTGTGAGTTTCGCGGCTGGCGGCGGCCGGTGATGGCGCGGCGGAGCTGGACCGAGCTGTTCTTTCTCGACGAAGCCACGGCCTTCGCAGCCGGACATCGGCCGTGCTTCTTCTGCCGCCGCGACGATGCCAAACGGTTTCGCGCGGCATGGGAAGCGGGGAATGCTGCAAGCGACATCAGTGCGAAGACGATGGATGCCGTTCTGCATCGGGAGCGTCTCGAACGCAGTCGCAAGCGGTTGCACCCGCTCCCGATGCCGCTGGCAGACCTGCCCGACGGGGCGATGGTGGAGCAGGGCGAGGAGAGCTTCCTGGTGGTGCAGGGAAAGGCGTTGCTGTGGTCGCCGGCGGGCTATGCCGCCGGCGCGCGTCGGCTTGACGACGTGAAGTTGCTGACGCCCCCCTCGACACTGCGCGCGATCATCGCCGGCTATCAGCCGATGCTACATCCAACGGCGCTGGGCTGAAGCGAGGCCGACGACGTCGTAATCACCCCAGCTTCTCGCGCGCCAGCGCAGCGCCGGCGCCGAGCGCCGCCAGCTTCGCTTCAGCGATCTCCCGCCGCATCGGCGCCATGCCGCAATTGGTGGTGGCGATGATGTTGCTCTTGGGCACGAATTTCGACACCGCGTCGATCACCTTCACGACGTCCTCGGCGGTCTCCACCGTGTCGCTGGCGACGTCGATCACGCCCGCCTGCACGATCTTGGTCTTGAGCAGCGCCAGCAGGTCGAGCGGCACTTTCGAATTGCGACATTCGATTGCGACCTGCTGGATCGGGCTCGCATCGATCGCCGGGAAGATCTGCTCGTACTGCCGCCATTGGCTGCCTAGCGTCTCCTTCCAGTCGGTGTTCGCCTTGATGCCGTAGCCGTAGCAGATGTGAACGGCGGTGGCGCAGCTGAGGCCTTGCGCGGCGCGCTCCAGCGCCTTGATACCCCAATCGTTGACCTCGTCCATGTAGACGTTGAAGGCCGGCTCGTCGAACTGCACGAGATCGACGCCGTCGGCCTGCAATGCCTTGGCCTCCTCGTTGAGCAGCTCGGCGAAGGCAAAGGCCATCTTCACGCGGTCGCCATAGTAGCGATCTGCAATGGTGTCGATGATGGTCATCGGGCCGGGCAGGGTGAACTTCAGCTGCTTCCCGGTATGCGTGCGCGCCACGCGCGCCTCGAAGGCATGGACGCGTCCCTTGAGCCGGAGCGGGGCGACCACTTGCGGCACCATTGCCTTGTAGCGGTCCTTGCGGATGCCCATCTCGACCTTGTGGGCGAAGTCGATGCCCTCGATCTTCTCCAGGAAACCGTGGACGAAATGCTGACGGGCCTGCTCGCCCTCGGTGACGATGTCGATGCCGGCGTCCTCCTGGATCTTCAGCCAGATCAGCGTCGCGTCGCGCTTGGCGCGGAGCAGCTCATCGCCTTGCGATTTCCAGGGCGCCCACAGCATGTTGGGCTCGGCGAGCCATTCGGGCTTCGGCAAGGAGCCGGCGATCGTGGTTGGAAACAGCATGGCGGACCTCCCGGCAGGTTGTGTTGCGCCCCTTCCTGCCATGTCCTAACGTCGAGGTACAGAACAACGAAAGTCGCTCTCCAATCCGGCGGCGGCGACAGGAAATGCCCAGGAAGATCTCAAGGGAAAGGTCATGATCGACCTCTATTACGCGCCGACGCCGAACGGCTGGAAAATCTCGATCATGCTGGAGGAACTCGGGCTTCCCTATCGCGTGAAGCCCGTCAACATCCGCGCCGGCGAGCAGTTCAGCCCGGAATTTCTCGCGATCTCCCCGAACAACCGCATCCCCGCGATCGTCGATCACGCTCCCGCCGACGGCGGAGAACCGTTCTCGGCCTTCGAGACCGGCGCGATCCTGATCTATCTCGCCGAAAAGACCGGCCGTTTCTTGCCCGCCGACTTGCGCGGCCGCTCCACCACCATCCAGTGGGTGATGTGGCAGATGGCCGGCCTCGGGCCGATGCTCGGCCAGCACGGCCATTTCGCGCTCTATGCGGCGGCGAAGATCCCTTACGCGATCGAACGCTATCGCGATGAGGCGGCCCGGCTGTATGGGGTGCTCGACCGGCAGTTGGAGAAGACCGGTTCCTATGTCGCCGGCGACTATTCCGTCGCCGACATCGCCTGCTTTCCCTGGACCATGACCCACAAGGCGCAGGGCTTTACGCTGGACGACTATCCGAACGTCAAGCGCTGGTATGCCGAGGTCCGCGCCAGGCCGCAGGTGCAGGCGGGACTTGCGATCGGCAAATTCGTGAAAGAGCCGTTCGATGAGGAATCACGCAAGATCATGTTCGGGCAAAGGGCTAAGGAAGTGTTGGGAAGGAAGTAGGCCTCCGCCCCATCCTCGTCATTGCGAGGAGCGAAGCGCCGAAGCAATCCAGACTGTTTCCGCGGAAAGATCCTGGATTGCTTCGCTTCGCTCGCAATGACGGAGGAGGGAGCAACGCAAGCAATACAAAGGAAACGTCATGATCGAATTCTTCTTCGACTGCTCCAGTCCCTGGACCTACCTCGCCTTCCACAACATCCAGCCGCTGGCCAAGGAGCTAGGCACCGAGATCGTCTGGCTGCCGATCCTGGTCGGCGGCATCTTCAATACGGTCAATCCGAGCGTCTATGCGCAGCGGGAGAAGCCGGTGCCGCTGAAGGCGCGATACATGAAGAAGGATCTTCAGGACTGGGCGCGCTCGGCGGGCCTTGCGATCAAGATGCCGCCGACGGTGTTTCCCGTGAACAGCGTCAAGGCGATGCGCGGCTGCATCTGGTTGGGCAAGGACATGGTGCCGTTCGCAACGGCCGTGTTCGAGGCCTATTGGGGCGACGACAAGGACATTTCGCAGGACTCCGTGCTTGCCGAGATCTGCAGGAAGGTCGGCATCGACGAGCAGAAGTTCTTCGCCGGCATTTCCGAGCAGGCGATCAAGGATCAGCTCAAGGCGAATACCGAAGAGGTCGTCGCCCGCGGCGGCTTCGGCTCGCCGACGATCTTCGTGAACAGGATCGACATGTACTTCGGCAACGACCGCCTGCCGTTGATCCGCGAAGCGCTGCTGCGCAACAAGGCGAGCGCGGCCTGATGGTGCGCGCTGTCGTCTGCCGCGCGCTTGGCCCGCCCGAGACGCTGCGGCTGGAGGAGTTTCCGTCGCGCGCCCTGAACCCGGGCGAGGTGCGCGTCGCGATTCGCGCCGCCGGCCTGAATTTCCCTGACGTGCTGATGGCCGCCGGCCAATATCAGCTCAAGCCGGAGCTTCCGTTTACACCTGGCATGGAGGCGGCCGGCGACGTCACCGAAGTGGGTGCGGAGGCGAGAGGTGTTGCTGTCGGCGACAAGGTCATCGTCAAGATGCGCCACGGCGCCTTCGCCGACGAAGCCGTCGTCGTACCGTCGCAGCTCACGCCGATGCCGTCCACGTTCGACTACGCGGAAGCTGCGACCTATCTCGCCGGTCACGGCACCGCCTACCACGCGTTGATCGATCGCGGCCGGGTCGAGCCGGGCGAGGTGCTGCTGGTGCACGGCGCCGGCGGCGGCGTTGGCCTTGCCGCGGTCGAGATCGGCAAGATGCTGGGCGCGACCGTAATCGCGACCGCGTCCAGCGACGAGAAGCTCGCCATTGCCAAGGCGCGCGGCGCCGATCATCTCGTCCGTTACGACCGCGAGCCGTTTCGCGATGCGGTCAAGCGCATCACCGACGGGCGGGGCGCGGACGTCGTGTTCGATCCGGTCGGTGGGGAGGTCTTTGAGGATTCGATGCGCTGCATCGCCTGGGGCGCGCGCCTCTTGGTGATCGGCTTCACGGGGGGCATCGGATCGGCGAAGACCAATCTCTTGCTGATCAAGGGCGCCAGCGTGCTCGGCGTGCGCGCGGGTGAGGCGGTGCGGAAGAACCCCGCGCTCGGACAAGTGCGCCTGAACGCGCTGCTGCAATGGGCGGAGCAGGGCAAGCTGCGCCCCAACGTCTCGCACCGCCTGCCGCTGGAGGACTGTGCGAAGGCGATGCGGCTGCTGATCGACCGCAAGGCGATCGGGCGCGTGGCGCTGATGATGGAGTGAGGGAGGAGGGTGGGTTAGCGAAGCGTAACCCACCGCTTCTGTTACCGCGGACACTAAAGAGGTGGGTTACGCCTTCGGCTAACCTAGCCCACCCTACGAAGCTATTTGTACTCCCGCTCCGTCCACCACGGGAAATAGTCCGGCATGTCGGTCGACACCTTGTCCTTGAATTGCGCGGGGCGCTTCTCCAGGAACGACACCACGCCTTCCTTGACGTCGTCGGAGCGGCCGCGGGCGTAGATGCCGCGGCTGTCGACCTTGTGGGCTTCCATGGGATCGTCGGCGCCCATCATGCGCCACATCATCTGACGGATCAGCGCGACCGAGACCGGTGCGGTCTTGGCGCAAAATTCCTTGGCGAGCGCGCGAGCGGTCGGCAGGAGATCGTCAGGCGCTACGACCTTGCTGACGAGACGACCGGCGAGCGCTTCCTGCGCGGGGAAAACGCGGCCCGAATAGCACCATTCCAGCGCCTGCGAGATGCCGACGATGCGCGGCAGGAACCAGCTGGAGGCGGCCTCCGGCACGATGCCGCGCTGGGAGAACACGAAGCCGAACCGCGCGACGTCCGAGGCAATGCGGATGTCCATTGCGAGCTGCATGGTGACGCCGATGCCGACCGCGGGGCCGTTCACCGCGGCGATCACGGGCTTCAGGCACTTGAAGATGCGCAGTGTCACTTGCCCGCCGCCGTCGCGCACCTGCGGGTCGCTGTAGTCGACCTTGCCGTCGGCAAAACGCTTCACCGGCCCGCGCCGCGCGTCGCGATCGAACGTATCGGCGCCGGAGGAGAGATCGGCGCCCGCGCAAAAGCCGCGGCCGGCGCCGGTGACGATGATGGCGCGGACGTTGTCGTCCTTGTCGGCGGCGTCGAACGCGTCGATCAGTTCTGCTTGCATCTGCGCATTGAAGGCGTTGAGCTTGTCGGGCCGGTTCAGCGTGATGGTGAGGATCTGCTCGGCGAGCTCGTATTTGATCGTCTCATACGCCATGGGTGTTTCCTTCCTTTAGTTTTTCGCTGCGCAGACGGCAGAGGGCTTAAGTTTTCGTCACCCTCCCCTGGAGGGGGAGGGTCGATCGCGCGTAGCGCGAGCGGGGTGGGGTGATCTCTCCTCGCGGGCACTGTCGGACGCGGAGAGACCGTCACCCCACCCCGTCTCACATTTTGCTTCGCTCAATGTGATCCGACCCTCCCCCTCCAGGGGAGGGTAAGCAAGAGGCTCCGCATGCTGCCTGTCCCAAGTCATTCGGGCTTGCGCCTAAAGGGCGCGCTTCCCGAGATGACGAGAGCGTCTTACTTCGCCGGCGGCCTGGGCCAGGGCCGCTGCGGACCACGCAGGCCCTCGAATGCCTTCGCCATGCCGAGCACGCCGATGTCGTCGAAGCGGCGGCCGACGATCTGCACGCCGATCGGGAAGCCCTTGGCGTCGAAGCCGCCGTTGACAGAGATCGCCGGGTTCTCCGACATATTCCACGGCACGGTATAGGCGATGTGCTCGAACGGCTTCATGGGATCGTTGGTCGGCGAGGCCCATTCCGCCGCATAGTTCACGTTCGGTGCGGTCGGCGAGACCACATAGTCGAGCTCGCAGAACAGCTTTGAAGCCGCGGCTCGAATCGCCATGGTCTGATTGAAGCCGCGGATGACGTCGACGCCGGAGAGCTTGGCACCGGACTCGCCCCACTTGAAGATATAGGTCAGCACCTTCGCCTGCTCGGCCGGCGTCAGCTTCGACAGATCGTCCCACATCCGCGCGCGCCAGAAATTGTCGAGGCCGTCGAGCATTTCGCGCGTGAGAATGCCGTCCACTTCGGTCACGACGCTGCCTGCGGATTCGAAGGCCTTGGCGGCCTTCACCGCGACCTCGCGCACCGGCTTCTCCAGCGGCAGGCCGCAGCCGGGATCGAGCATCAGGCCGATGCGCAGTTTTCGCGGCGACTTGTCCAGTCCCCTCCAATTTAGCGGCTCGGCGGGCAGGCTCATGCCGTCGCGCCGGTCGGGCTTTGCGATCACGCTCATCATCAGCGCGCAGTCGTCGACCGTGCGCGCCATCGGGCCGGCAACGCGGCCGACATAAGTGGGATCGATCGGCACGCGGCCGAAGCTCGGTTTCAGGCCGACGAGGCCGCACCAAGCGGCGGGCAGGCGGACCGAGCCGCCGATATCGGTGCCGAGATGCAAGGGACCGTAGCCGGCCGCTGCGGCAGCGCCTGCGCCCGCGCTGGAGCCGCCGGGATTCTTGGTGAGGTCCCAGGGATTGCGCGCCAGCGCGTGGAAGCTGGAGAGTCCGGAGGACAGCATGCCGTAATCGGGCATGGTGGTCTTGGCGAAGATGATCGCGCCGGCCTCGCGCAGCCGCGCAGCGGGCGGAGCATCCTTTTCAGCCGGCACGAGCCTGACACTGGCCGCGCCGAGCGGCACCGGCACGCCCTTGGTCGCGATGTTGTCCTTCACCGTGACAGGCACGCCGTCGAGCGCGCCGGACGGCTCGCCGCCGGCCCAGCGCGCGGTCGAGGCCTTGGCGGCCTCGCGCGCGCCGTCGGGATCGAATGCATAGAGCGCCTTCAGATGCGGTTCCCACGCAGCGACGTGCGCGAGCACGTCCTCCAGCACCTCGCTCGGCGAGAACTGCTTGGCGCGATAGCCCGCGATCAGATCGACCGCGGAGAGATCGTGCAGCGAGGTGACCGCCTCTTCGGCACTCTTTTTATGCATGAGCGCCTACCGGCATGCGCGTCTCGATGATGCGGGCGAACATGCTGGCGCCGATTGGCAGGATCTTGTCGTCGAGAACGAAGCCGGGATTGTGCACCGGTACCGAGCCGTCATGGCCGACCCAGAAATAGGCGCCGGGGACGGTCTGCAGCATGTCGGCAAAATCCTCGCTGCCCATCTTCGGCTGGGTGCGGGTGATTACGTTGGCGGGGTCGACGATGGTGCGCGCGACCTCCTCGACCACCTTGGACTGCTCGACCTGGTTGACCAGCACGTCGAAGGTGTCGCGGATGTCGACGTCGATCACGCAACTATAGGCGCTCGCGATGCCGGCGCAGATCGTGCGGATGCGTTCGGCGATCAGGGTGCGGACTTCCTTCGAGAAGGTGCGGATGGTGCCGCAAAGATGCGCGTCGCCGGGAATGACGTTGTAGGCGGAACCGGCGTGAATCTGTGTGATCGAGATGACGGCGGCCTGCAGCGGCTCGACGTTGCGGCTGACGATGGTCTGGATCGCCTGCGCCAGCGTGGTCGCGATGATCACCGCGTCCTTGGAGCGTTCGGGCATCGCGCCATGCGCGCCGTAGCCGGTGATGCGGAGGTCGAAGAAGTCGGCGCTGGCCATCGCGGGGCCGGGCAGGATCGCGATCTCACCGTGGTTGAGGTCGGGCGCGTTGTGCAGGCCGTAGAGCTCGTCGCAGGGAAACTTCTCGAACAGGCCGTCCTTGATCATGGCGCGGGCGCCGCCGAGGCCTTCCTCGGCCGGCTGGAAGATCAGGTGCACGGTGCCGTCGAAGTTCCTGGTCTCGGCGAGATAGCGCGCGGTGCCGAGCAGCATGGTGGTGTGGCCGTCATGGCCGCAGCCGTGGAAGCGGCGGGGGATCTTCGAGCTCCACTTCAGATTGGTGTTCTCCTCCATCGGCAGCGCGTCCATGTCGGCGCGCAGGCCGATGCGCTTGCCGCCCGTCCCCTTGCCCTTGATGACGCCGATCACGCCGGTGCCACCGAGGCCGCGATGCACCTCGATGCCCCAGCTCTTCAGCTTGTCGGCGACGATGCCGGAGGTGCGCACTTCCTCGAAGCCGATCTCGGGATGAGCATGGAGGTCGCGCCTGATAGCGGTGAGTTCGTCGGCATAGCCGTCGATGCGATCAATCGTGGGCATAGGGTCCGTCCAGTTAGCGTGAGGGAGGCGTGAAAACGGGGCCGTTCGGCTTGATGCGGACGCCGGGGCGCAGCTTCGTCCAGGGCAGGGAGGCGGTGTCGGCCGGCATCGCGCCGGGGGCGGCGCAGATCAGGAGCTTCGCCGCGATCGGCTCGAAATCGGCGCGGAAGTGCACCGAGCTCTTGTTGACCAGGATCTTCTCTCGCGTCGGTTCGATGCCGACATAGCGGTACATTGCCTGGTCGGCGAGCTGGGCCTTGTGAGAGGAGACGACGACGCGGACGTCGCCGATGCGAAGGCACGCGGACGGTCCCATCTCCATCTCGCGGCCGCCGTAATAGGGACCGGGTGCAGTGAAGCGGCCGTCGGAGAGCTTTTCGACCAGGAAGGACTCGCGATAGGGCTCGTCGCCGGGAATGCCGGACTTGCCGCCGAGCGAGAGCGTCACGGTGGCGCCGACGCCGGCCGCATGCGCGGCCCTGGCCGATTCCGGATCGTAAATCGCGCCGGTCGCGGCGCTTGCCTTGTTGCGCACCAGCGCGCGCAGCATGCCCGTGGTGTCGGAATCGCCGCCGGCGCCGGGATTGTCTTGGGTATCGGCGATGATGATCGGCTTGCTCGCATTCTTCGCAAGTTCCATCGCATGGCGCACGCCATCGTCAGGCGACCAGATCTTGCCGTCGAAATCGTCCTCGTGGCCTTCGATCAGCTTCACGATCGCATCGGCCGCGCGGTCGGCGTCCGCTTGCGTCTTGCCATAAGCGAACACGCTTGGCCCACAATCGCGGAAATCGGCAGCGGGGAAGCCGGGCGCGAAAGACAGCGTTGGAACCACATCGCCCTCCAGCGCGGCGAGCTTCTCGTAGATGCCTTTGGTGGGCTGATCGTTGGTGCACTGCCAGCTGATCGGGATCAGGAACGGCAATTGCCGGAACGCCTTGGCGAAGCGCTGCTTCGACTTCAGCAGCAGCGCGAGGTGCCTGGCGCAGGCGCGGCCGGTCTCGGCCATGTCGACATGCGGATAGGTGCGATAGGCGATCAGCGCGTCGGCATGCTCGATCATGTCGGGCGTGACGTTGGCGTGCAGGTCGAGGCTTGCGACCAGCGGAACATCCTTGCCGATGACGGGGCGCACGCGGGCCAGGATCTCGCCTTCGCCGTCCTCGAGATGCTCGGTCACCATGGCGCCGTGCAGGTCGAGATAGACCGCATCGATCGGCCCGGCGGCTTTGATGCCGTCGACCATCACCTTCACGATGCGTTCGAAGGCATCCTTGGTGACGTGGGCCGAGGGGCTCGCCCCGCAGGCAATCGTCGGAACGAGTTCCCAGCCATTGGCATCGGCGCTGTCGACGAAGCCGGCGAGGCCGACATTGATGCGGCGCATCACCTTCAAGACGTCGGCACCTCGCGTCATCGCCGGCCAGCCGCCGCCATGCTGGAAGTCCGCGAATGTCGCCTTGGTCGGGGCGAAGGTGTTGGTCTCGTGCAGGAAGCCGCCGACGGCGATGCGTGTCATTCAGTTCAGTCCCGATTGAAAGTGCGCGACGTTAGCCCCGGCCTTGCCGCAAGAGCAAGCCGGGAAGCAATCGCATCGTGCATGGCCTCAAGCCGTTTTGGGAATGCTGCTGATGCGGTGCGCGTCGTGAGCCGCTCCGCCAATCACACTCTCGGTGTCGTCCCCCGCGAACGCGGGGACCCATAACCCCAGGAAGGAGATTGGCGAAGATTGGTCGTTCGGGATTGGCCCCACATACTATCGATAGATTCCGCGGTATGGCTCCCGGCGTTCGCCGCGACGACACCGAGAACGTCGTTACACGGCGGCCGCCGCGCCCTCGGTCACCGGCCGGAAATTGGCAAAGTCCCAGTTGCGGCCCGGAGCTGCGTCCAGCAGCGCCTTGGTGTAGGCCTCCCTCGGATGCGTCAGCACTTCGGCTGCAGGTCCCTGTTCGACGACGCGGCCATGCTGCATCACCACGACCTCGTCGCAGATTTGCGCGGCGACGCGCAAATCGTGGGTGATGAACAGGATGGCGATGCCGAGCCGCTTCTGGATCTCGTCGAGCAGTTCCAGCACCTGTGCCTGCACGGAGACGTCCAGCGCGGAGACCGCTTCGTCGGCGACCAGCACGTCGGGATCGAGCGCCAGCGCCCGGGCGATGGCGATGCGCTGGCGCTGGCCGCCGGAGAACTGGTGCGGATAGCGCGACACGGCATCCGCTGGCAGGCCGACCAGCTCGAGCAGCTCGCGCGCCCGCTTCATCGCATCGGCTTGGGAGACGCCGTAATTGATCGGACCTTCCGCGATGCTCTCGCCGACGGTGACGCGCGGGTTGAGCGAACGGTAGGGGTCCTGGAACACGATCTGGATCTTCTGCCGGTGCGGTTGCAGCAGGCGCCGCGAGATGTCGGCGATCTCGCGGCCGGCGAGGCGCACGCCGCCGGAGGTCGGGTCGATCAGGCGAACGATGCAGCGTGCCACCGTCGACTTGCCGGAGCCGCTTTCGCCGACGATGCCGAGGGTGCGGCCCTTGCGCAGCGTCAGCGTGACCTTGTCGGCGGCCACGACCTCGCGGCCTTTGCCGAAGAGGGCGCGCTCCTTGTAGACCTTGCTGAGGTCGTTGGCCTCCAGCACCACGGGCTCGCGGCTCTCCTCGCGTGGCGGCCGCGGCACCAGGCTCGGCACCGAGGCGAGCAGGTTTCGGGTGTATTCCATGGTCGGATTGCGCAGCACGGTCTCGAGCGGGCCGGTCTCGACCAGGCGGCCCTGCCGCATCACCGCGACGCGGTCGGCGATCTCGGCGACCACGCCCATGTCATGAGTGATGAACAGCACGGCGGTGCCGTGATCGCGCTGCAGCTCGCGGATCAGGGTCAGGATCTGCTTCTGCGTGGTGACGTCGAGCGCGGTGGTCGGCTCGTCGGCGATCAGCAGCTTCGGCTCCAGCACCAGCGCCATCGCGATCATGATGCGCTGGCGCTGGCCGCCGGAGAGCCGGTGCGGGTAGGAGGCGAAGATGCGCTCGACCTGGGGCAGGTGGACCTGCTCCATCATGTCGAGGATGCGCTTCTTCCGCGCTTTCGCGTCGAGATCGGTGTGCGCGCGCAGCACCTCGTCGATCTGGCGGCCGACCGGCACCACCGGATTGAGCGCGGTCATCGGCTCCTGGAAGATCATGGCCATCTGCGTGGCGCGAAGCTGGCGCAGGCGGCGGTCGGTCGCCGTGAGCAGCTCCTCGCCGACCAGCTTGACGCTGCCGCCGGTGGGAACCAGCGTGCCCTTCGGCAAGAGGCCCATCGTGGTGAGCGAGGTCACCGACTTGCCCGAGCCACTTTCGCCGACGAGACACAGCGTCTCGCGCTCGCGCACCTGGATCGAGATGCCGTCGATGATCTTGTGTCCGCCCGGCTTCTTGCCGACGGAGACGACGAGGTTGTTGATGTCGAGGATGGTATTGGTCATCGCTTGATCGCTCATCACTTGCCTTCCCGCTGCTTCATG
The DNA here is from genome assembly GCF_028128735.1 of Bradyrhizobium sp. CCBAU 53415. Classification (NCBI taxonomy): domain Bacteria; kingdom Pseudomonadati; phylum Pseudomonadota; class Alphaproteobacteria; order Hyphomicrobiales; family Nitrobacteraceae; genus Bradyrhizobium; species Bradyrhizobium sp. CCBAU 53415. Next base: position 1,250,794 of record NZ_LBJF01000001.1, read on the forward strand.
CGCGGATCGAGTGCGTCGCGGGCGGCGTCGCCGATCAGGTTGATGCTGAGGATGGCGATCGAGAGCAAAAGGCCCGGCCAGAAGATCAGCGACGGCTTGATCTGGAAGTACTGGCGGCCCTCGGCCATGATGTTGCCCCAGGTCGGCGTCTCCGGCGAGATGCCGGCGCCGAGGAAGGAGAGGATGGCCTCGGTGAGGATGGCGCTCGCGCAGACATAGGTGCCCTGGACGATCAGCGGCGCGATCGTGTTCGGCATCAGGTGGCGCCACATGATCTTCGGCAGGCTGGAGCCGACGGAGATCGCTGCCTCGACGTAAGGCTCCTCGCGCGCCGACAGCACGACCGAGCGTACCAGGCGCGCCACGCGCGGGATCTCCGGAATCGTGATCGCGATCAGCACGGTCCAGATGCTGGCGCCGGACAGCGAGACCACGGCGATCGCGAGCAGGACGCTCGGCATCGCCATCAGGCCGTCCATCACGCGCATCAGGACGGAATCGACCAGCTTGAAGAAGCCGGAGACGAGGCCGATCGCGAGCCCGATGGCGATCGACAGGATCGCCGAGCCGATGCCGATCAGAAGCGAGACGCGGCCGCCATAGATCACGCGCGACAACAGGTCGCGGCCGTAGGCGTCGGTGCCGAGCAGGAATTGCGCGGAGGCAGGCTTGAGCCGCTGCGACGGCGCGAGCTGGATCGGATCATGCGGCGCGATCAGCGGCGCGAGGATCGAGATCACCACGATCAACGTGAGCAGGACTGTCGCCGTGGCGATGATGGGCGTCGAGGTGAGGAACCCGAATCGCGGCCGCAGCGGCGACGTGATCGGAATCGACGACTGGGGAAGGGTATCGACTGACATGTTTGTCCTTATATCCTTGCCTCAGTACCGGATCCGGGGATCGAGCAGGGTGTAGGCGACGTCGATGAGAAGATTGACAACGACATAGATCAGCGACGTCAGCAGGATCATTGCCTGGATCACCGGATAGTCGCGCGCCAGCACCGCATCGACGGTGAGCCGGCCGATGCCGGGGATGTTGAACACGCTCTCGGTGACGACGACACCGGAAATCAACAGCGCAAAGCCGGTGCCGATCACGGTGATCACGGGCACCGCGGCGTTGCGCAGCGCATGGCGCATCATCACAGCGACCTCGTTGATGCCCTTCGCACGCGCCGTTCGCACGTAATCTTCGCCGAGCACGTCGAGCATCGCCGCGCGCGTCATGCGCGCGATCAGGGCGATGTAGATGAAGGACAGTGCGCAGGTCGGCAGGATGATGCGCTCGAAGAACGGCCCGAAGCCGGCGCTGATGCTCTTAAAGCCCTGCACCGGAACCCAGCGCAGGTCGATGGCGAAGATCTGGATCAGGACATAGCCGACCACGAACACCGGCACCGAGAAGCCGAGCACGGACAGGCCCATCACGAAGCGATCGATCCAGGTGCCGTGCTTCCACGCCGCGATCACCCCCAAGGGAACGGCGACGATCACGGCGAGGATGATGGTCGACAACGCGATCGAGATCGAGGGCTCGACGCGCTGGCCGATCATCTTCATCACCGGCAGGTTGGAGATCAGCGAAGTCCCGAGATCGCCGTGTAGCAGCTTGTTCACCCAGGTGACGAACTGCACGATCAGCGGCTCGTTGAGGCCGAGCGAGGTGCGGATGCGCTCAAGCCGTTCCGGCGTCGCGTTGTCGCCGGCGAGAATCGCGGCGGGATCGCCTGGCGTCAGCCGCAGCAGCAGGAACACGAACAGCGCGACGACGCCCATCACGGGCACCGCGGCCAGAACGCGGCGAATAAGATAACCCAGCATGCACCTATCTCCGGCTACGGAACGTGTGGCGCCCCGAGGCGCCCGTGAACTCTGTCGTGTCTATCATGCCTATCGCTTGGGCTGGCAAGGCCGCCCGGAGACGGTGTCCTCTCGGGGGGGGCAAATTGTGTGCCAAGGGCTGCGCTGTCGCAAGAGGCCGGCATGTCCACGGTATCGACCACTCAGGATGCATGTCGCAGTTCACGCTCAACCCCAAGTGAAGGTGCCGACGGTGGCGCGTTGAGGCCGCGCCAGCCGTCGATGGTCTGGGCAATCATCTGCGCCGTCGCCGCCGACAGAGTCCAGCCGAGATGGCCGTGGCCGGTGTTGAAGAACACACCAGGTATCCGCCCTGCGCGCACGACCGGCATCATGTTCGGCATCATCGGGCGCAGCCCGGCCCAGGGCACGACGCGCGACGTTTCGACGGCGGGGAAGTTGCTGCGCACCCAGTCGATCAGCGGCTGCACGCGGTCGGCGCGGATGTCGCGATTGAAGTCATTGAACTCGGCGGTGCCGGCGACGCGAAAACGATCGACGCCGAGCCGGCTGGTGACGATCTTGGCGGCCTCGTCGAGCAGGCTCACCGTCGGGGTGGCGTTGCGGCTTTCGGCAGTGTCGAGCTGCACGGTGATCGAGTAGCCCTTGACCGGGTAGACGTTGACGCGCTCGTCGAGCAGGGCGGCGAAGTGACGGCTCGCAACGCCCGCGCAGACCACGACGCCGTCCGCGCTCAGTGCGCCGCGCGCGGCCGCCACACCATCGCTCGCGGCCAGATCGGCCCAGCCGATGACGAAGCCGCTGCCGGCACGTGCGATCGAATCGATATTGGCCTCGTGGATGAAGGTCGCGCCACGCCGCTTGCAGGCGTCCGCCAGCCCGCGGGTGAACTTGTGGATATCGCCGGTCGCATCCGACGGCGTGTAGAAGCCGCCATAATAGTCCTTGCGCAGTGTCGGCTCGATGCTGCGGATTTCCTCCGGCGTCACCGGGCGGCGCTCGAGGCCGCCTTCCTGCAGCAGCGCGTTGACGCGCAGGCCGGATTCGAAGCCGGCCTTGTCACGATAGATGTGGAGGATGCCGCGGCGTTCGAGATCGAAGTCGATTCCTTCGCGCGCCGCGATGTCGAACAGGTGCCTGCGCGCTTCGATCGCGAGCCGCGTGGTCTCGATGGTGTTGGCGCGGTAGTTGCCGATGTTGGCGACGAACTCGCTCATCCACGAATATTTGTGCCAGTTCGGCCGCGGGTTCATCAGCAGCGGCGCGTCGCGCCGGAACATCCAGCGCAGGCCCTTCAGGATCGTCGCAGTGCTGTTCCAGACTTCGGCGTTCGATGCGGAGAGCTGTCCGCCATTGGCGAAAGACGTCTCCATCGCGGCGTAGCGGTGCCTGTCGAGTACCGTCACCCTGTAGCCGCGTTCGAGCAGGGCATGGGCGGTCGTCACGCCGGTGATGCCGGCGCCGATGATGGCGATATGGGTCATGTCAGGTTCGGGGCTCCCGTGAGTTCGAGACGGCTGACCGCCGGCCAAAGGCCGTTGGCGGCGCCCCATCTGTCACGGTTACCTGAGAGCTTGATCCGCCGCGCACCTTGCGACGGACTATCCCCTTCGGTGGACGTCACGATCGCAGAATCGTGCCGTCTCTCTCCAGATCGTCCTGACGATACGGTCCTTTTGCCTGAGAGTTTCCGGGGCGGTTGCTCCGTCGGCGCCGCAGCGGAGGCCGAAAGCCTTCGTTGCGATCTCTCCCGCATCGTCGCGTGGACAGGCGGAGCAGTACGATACGCCTCATTTTTGGACAAGGCTAAATTTCGACCGCGACTGCCAACGCATTGTGCAGTGCAAAGCCCACCTCGTCGGCCCGGGGCGATGCGAAGCATCGAACCCGGGACCTCGAGATTCCGGGTTCGATGCTGTCGCATCGCCCCGGAATGACGAGTTCACTATTCCAGCGTGGCCAGCAACCCCGCCATCAGGCGCCCGCGCTCGACCAGGCTGTCCACCTCGATGAACTCCTCCAGGGTGTGGCCATTGCCGCCGCGCACGCCGAGGCCGTCGAGCGTCGGGATGCCCATTGCACCGGTGAAGTTACCGTCGGACCCGCCGCCGGAGCTTGCATGCGGTAATTCCGCGCCGAGAGATTTGGCGATGCCGCGCGCCTTTTCATACAGCGCCATGGTGCCGGCATCCGGCTCCCAGACCGGACGCGTCACGCCGCGCGTGACCTTGAAGGTGACGTCGTTGGTGGTACCCGACAGCGCCAGCATCCTCTCGACACCGCGGTCGAGATCGGCTTGACGCTTGGCCATGGACAGCGCTTCGCCGGTCGCGGTGGTGGCAACGCAATTGACCCACTGGCCGCCATGCACCACGCCGACCGAGAAGGTGCAGTCCTCCGTCGTCATCGCGTCGATCGCGAGAATCTGCCGCGCCATCTCGCGGATCGCCGAACGTCCCGCCGACAGCGTCGCGCCGGCGTGGCTCGGCCGGCCCGTCGCCTCGAGATTGAAGCGCGCGATGGCGTAGCGTCCGGTGGTGACGCCGTTGTCGGCGCGGCCGGGCTCGGGCACCAGCACGTATTTGTTGCGCGCGGCTTCCGCCTCGATGATATCGCGCGTGGAGGGCGTGCCGACTTCCTCATCCGGCGTGAACAGCACGGTGATCGGCAGCGGCGTCGTGAACGACGCGCGCGCGAGCTGTCGGATCGCTTCCAGCGAGAGATAGTTGCCGCCCTTCATGTCGTAGATGCCGGGGCCGTAGCACTTGTTGCCCTCGCGCCGCCATTTCAGCTTCTCGATGGTGCCGACCGGGTGAACGGTATCCATGTGACCGGCGATCAGGATGCCCGGCTCGCCCTGCTTCGGATGGGGAAAGCGCGCGCGAATGACGCCGCCAAAGCCCTGACGGCCGGCGATGCGCTCGATCGTCGCACCCATGATCGCCATATCCCGTGCTGCGATATCGAGCATGCGGTCCACGGCGCCTGCGTCCCAGGTCGGACTTTCGCATTCGACCCAGCCGCGCAGGCCCTCGAGCATCGCCTCGGAATCAAAGGGAAGATTGGCAGGATTCATCTTAATGTCTCTCAAGCTTCGAAAGATGGAACGCGCATTGCATCGGCGCGGGGCAGGACAAGCGGGGGGTGTTGTAGGGCCAAACCGATCTTTGTGGAGCCCTTGCGCGCGCCGCAAGGGCTTGCAGCGAAACCGGATTGACGCGCTCGGCGCTGTCTGCAAGTCTCGAAAAGATAAAGGCATTGCATGAGGTTAGTTCGCCCAACGAATGAACCGAATGCTTAACCAATCACCTGCCTTTGAACAGTTTCACGTCAGGAGAACTTTCTATGTTCCACTTCATGCGCCGGGGGCGCCGCGCGTTCGCCTCCAAACTTGCGCTGTCGGTCGTCGCGCTTTCGACCGCGCTGGCCTCGCCAGTGCTTGCGGCCGGCAAGACCATCACGGCGGTGATGCATTCGGATCTGCGCATCATCGATCCGGGCTTCACCACGGCCTACATCACGCGCGACCATGGCTACATGGTCTACGACACGCTGCTTGCGACCGACTCCAATTTCAAGATTCAGCCGCAGATGGCGGATTGGAAGGTCTCCGACGACAAGCTGACCTACACCTTCACGCTGCGCGACGGACTGAAGTGGCATGACGGCGCGCCGGTGACTGCCGAGGATTGCGTCGCCTCACTGAAGCGCTGGGGCAGGAACGACGGCATGGGCCAGAAGCTCATGGACTTCACCGCCAGCATCGAGGCGCCAGATCCCAAGACGATCGTGCTGAAGCTGAAGCAGCCCTACGGCCTGGTGCTCGAATCGATCGGCAAACCGTCCTCGCTGGTGCCGTTCATGATGCCGAAGCGGCTCGCAGAAACGCCGGCGGGCAAGCAAATTGCCGAGCAGATCGGCTCGGGTCCCTTCAAGTTCGTGCAGGGGGAATTCCAGCCCGGCGTGAAGGCGGTCTACGTCAAGAACACCGACTACGTGCCGCGCAAGGAGCCGGCGAGCTGGACCGCCGGCGGCAAGGTGGTGAAGGTTGATCGCGTCGAGTGGATTACCATGCCGGACTCCCAGACCGCGGTGAACGCGCTGCAGTCGGGCGATATCGATTTCATGGAGAACGTGCCCTGGGACATGCTTCCGGTCGTCGAGGGCAATAAAGACCTCAAGATCGAGGTCCTGAACAAGTTCGGCTTCCAGACGCTCGGCCGCATGAACTTCCTGCTGCCTCCCTTCGACAATCCCAAGGTGCGCCGCGCTGCACTTCTGGCAATGAACCAGAAGGACGTGTTGGACGCCCTTGTTGGCAATCCGAAATACTACAAGATTTGCGGCGCCTTCTTTATCTGCGACACGCCGCTCGCGACCGACCTCGGCTCGGAGACCTTGGTGAAAGGCGGCGGCATGGCGGAAGCCAAGAAGCTGCTCGCCGAATCCGGCTATGACGGGACGCCGATTGCGATCATGGCCCCCGGCGACGTCACGACTTTGAAGGCGCAGCCGATCGTCGCCGCGCAGCTGCTCCGTGAGGCCGGCTTCAAGGTCGATCTCCAGGCGACCGACTGGCAGACGGTGGTTGCCCGCCGTGCCGGCCAGAAGCCGGTGAAGGAGGGCGGATGGAACATGTTCTTCACCAACTGGGTCGCCGCGGACGTGATGAATCCGATCGCCAACGTCTCGATCGGGGGACGCGGCAAGAACGGCGGCTGGTTCGGCTGGGCGGAAGATGCCAAGATCGAAGAGCTCAAGGACGCCTTCGTTCGCGCGCCCTCGCCCGATGCGCAGAAGAAGATCGCCGCCGACATCCAAAAGGAAGCTTTTGAGCAGGTGATCTACATTCCGCTCGGCCAGTACCAGGCCCCGAGCGCCTGGCAGAAGTCGCTCACGGGTGTGCTCGACGGCCCGGCGACGCCGGTGTTCTGGAACATCACCAAGTCGGAGTAGTCTTACGTCTGAAATGCGAACGGCGCCGTGGGTGTCCCGGCGCCGTTTTCTATGGAGCGGTACCTGCTCGATCTATTCTAGCAGTGGCTGTCGCGCAGCGGCTCCAGCCCCTCACTTGCGAAGGGCAGGCTTCTATGTGGCCGCTCTTCCGAGAACTGTTCCCGCGGGGTGGGCCGCTCGATTCCCGACGCGGCCTGATCCGGTTTGCTCTCCTGTTCCATCTCGCGATCCTCTCGATTGCTGCAGTACAACATCGAGCGGGCAGGGAGGTTCCTCACGCCACAGGGCGATGATGCGGCTTGAACAGCCGCCCCTTCTCCACCACCAGCAAGATCGCGAGCGCGGCGAGGGTCGACAGGAAGAAGCCGATCGAGAAGGGCAGCAGCGTGCCGTCGAAGCTCTGCCCGATCGCCATGCCGACCACGATCCCGATCAGCGTCGTGATCGAGCCGTAAAGCGAAGAGGCGGTGCCAGCGATATGTCCCTGCGGCTCCATCGCGAGCGCAGTGAAGTTGGCGACCATCATGCCGAACGAGAACATCATTAGGGCGGAGAGCACCATGAACAAGGCGAGCGGCAGCACGCCGAGACTTTCCGTCAGCAGCATAACGCCGGCCACGACGGTGTAGAGCGTCAGCGCTCCGTGCGAGATCACGCGCATGCCGAGCCGCCCGACCAGTCTTGCATTGAGGAAGCCGGCAATGGCGACGCCGGCCGCGATCGCCGCGAAAGCGAGCGGAAAGTAATGGCCGAGGCGATAGATGCCGGTGAAGATCTGCTGGGCGCAGAAGACATAGGCGAACAGTGCGCCCATCACGCTGCCGGCGGCCGTGGCATAGCCGATGGTCTGGCGATGGGTCACGGTCTGCCGGAACGCGGAGAGCACGTCGGCGGGCGCCAACGACCGGCGCTCGGACTCGGGAAGGGTCTCAGGCAGCCGCAACACGCACCATGCGAGCGCGAGCAGGCCATACAGCATCAGCACCACGAAGATGCCGCGCCACGCCGTCACCAGCAGCACCGCCTGTCCGAACGAGGGGGCGACCACGGGCACCGCGATGAACACCATCATGGCAAGCGACATCACGCTCGCCATGCGGCGGCCGACATAGCAGTCGCGCACGATCGACGTCGCGATCACGCGCGTCGCCGCGGTGCCGAGCCCTTGCAACGCGCGCGCCAGCAGCAGCGTCTCGAACGAGGGCGCTGCGACCGCCAGCACGCTTGCGACCGCATAGACCGCCATGCCGCCGAGCAGCACCGGTCGGCGGCCGAAGCGGTCCGACAGGGGGCCCATGACGAACTGGCCGGCGCCGAAGCCGAGCAGGAACGTCGACAGCACCAGCTGGAGATGATTGGCGACGGGAATCTGGAAAGCCGACCCGATGTTGGGCAGCGCCGGCAGCATCATGTCCATCGCAAGCGGATTCAGCGCCATGATGGACGCGATCACGATGACGAATTCCGGAAAACCCATCGGGCGGTGTCCCGCGGACACCCAATCGTCGGCATTGACGTCGGACAAGAAGATTACCCCTGAAATCGAGCGACTTTATCTCCGTGCATGCTGCGTTGCACAACCCATGTTTCGGGATGGCTGGCAGGCGGAGCAGGGCCGGACAGGACTTGGTGAGAGCCGTCGGAGCGGAGACGCAGACGAGGTCAGCGGGTGCTGCGGGCCGCTCGATCTCGTCCGTGCCAGTGAAGTGATAATATAATAGAGGGTCTTCTTGGTGACGCCGGCCTTCGATCATGGCGCCGGAGGCACGCCTGGCCGGGCGCCACGGATCCATGACGCGGTCGTCTCCGGGCCGAGCACGGTTTGCCCTCAGCTCCATTGGTGCGGGCAGCCGGGGTCGAACCGGCACAGCGCTTGCGCACCGAGGGATTTTAAGTCCCTTGCGTCTACCAATTCCGCCATGCCCGCTTGATCCAACGAGATCAAACACTTAAGTCCATCCCCGGCCGTCTGGAATTGGCGCGTCGCGTACCCGGAGGGACGGTTCTTCCTTAAGCGAGCCGGGCGTACAAGGCAAAGCCTCAATCCGGACATCTGTTGTTGCTTTAGGCATTCTCAATCCACGGGGGCTATTCATCCGGCATGGCGGCTTTGTTCTCCTCTTCGCTGCGCGGCTTTGGCGCACTTCTCGCGCTGCTTGCGGCCGGCGCCGCGCTGTCCGGCTGCGCCGGCATGAGCGAGACGATCGCGCCGGCCTTTGCCGATCCCGCCAAATACGAATTGTACGACTGCAAGCAACTGGAGGGTGAGCGCAAGCTGCTCGCCAAGCGCACCGACGAATTGCAGAAGTTGATGGAGAAGGCCGAGACCGGGGCAGGTGGCGCGGTCGTGTCCGAGCTTGCCTATCGCAATGATTACATTGCGGTGCGCGGGCAGGCGCAATTGGCAGACGAGGCCTGGCGCCGCAACAGGTGTCGGGAGACGCCGCCGGAGGCGGCATCGCCTGCCGCATCGCCATCGCCTGCGGCCAGTACGAAGCCCGCCTCGACCAAGCCCGCGTCGGCATCCGGCAGAGCAATGCGCTAATCATGCGCTTCAAGCCGCCGCGCCGGCGGCGCTCGCATCAGGGCCGCCAGCCGTAGATCCAGTCCTGCCGCGCCAACATGCGCTCCGGGCCGAGCGCACGGATCGCAAGATCGCGTGCGATCGCGAGCGGCCCGCCGAGATGATAGATGCGGCCCTGCCGCCGCGCGGTTTGCTGCACCCGAAGGACTCGCGCCTGGCGCGCGCGGCCGTATTGCGTCAGCGCAGCGGCGATGCCCGTGGTGCTCTCGGCGGCCTCGAGGCTCAAATGCCGGGCGAGCACGGCGGCATCCTCGATCGCCATGCCGGCGCCTTGGGCTGCAAAAGGCAGCATGGCATGCACGGCGTCGCCGAGCAGCGCCACCGGACCCTTGCTCCAGGGGCAGCCGTCGGGCACGCCGAACAAGGCCCATTTCCGCCAGCTGTCGACCGTGGCGAGCATCAGCCGCGCCGGCGCCGGCCAGCGTGGCGCGGCAAAGGCCTCCATGACCTCGAGGGGATCGCCGGGCGTGCTCCAGCCTGGCCTGTTCCATGTTCCGGGCAGCACGGCGACCACGTTGATCTGGCGTCCGCCCGCGATCGGATAGGCGACGAGATGGGCGTTCGGGCCCATCCAGAGCTGCACCCGGCGCGCGGTATAGTCCTTCGGCAGTTGCGTGGCATCGAGCGTGCCGCGCCAGGCGATCAACCCGGAGAAGCGCGGCTGCACCTCGGGAAACAGATGCTGACGTACCGTCGACCAGATGCCGTCGGCGCCGATCAATGCGCTGGCGAGATCGCTGCGGCGGATCGTGCCGCTGCGATGGACGACGGTCAGGCCCTTGGCGTGGGGCGCGACGTCCTCGAAGGTTGCACCCAGCTTCAGGTCGATGTCGGGATGATCGGCGCCAGCGCCGGCCAGCGCCGATTGCAGGTCGGCGCGATGCACCACCCAATACGGGGCGCCGGCGCGCGCGGAAGCTGCTTCGCCCAGCGGCATGCGCAGGAGCTCGCCGCCCGCGCGCGCGCTCATGATCGAGACCGCCTCCGGGGTCACCGCGCGCGCCTTGAGGCGTTCGGTCAGGCCGAGCTCGACCAGCACGCGGCTGGCATTGGGGGAGAGCTGCAGGCCGGCGCCGACTTCTTCGAGGCGCTCTGCCTTTTCCAGCACGACGATGCGGAAGCCGCGGGCCGCGAGCGCAAGAGCGGCCGTCAGGCCACCTATGCCCGCGCCGGCGATGACAATCGTTCGGGAGAGCGCCACTCCTGACCGATGGAAGCGGTCAGGCTACCTTGTCCTTCAGGACGCATTCCGGCGGGCGGGCTTCGCCCGCCTTCAGGTCGGCCGCGAAGCGGTACAGCGTCGAACAATAGGGGCAGATGATCTCGTTGTCGTTGCCGAGGTCGAGGAAGACGTGCGGATGGTCGAACGGAGGGTTGGCGCCCACGCACATGAACTCTTGCGAGCCGATCTCGATGACGGGGACACCGGCATCGTTATGGAAGTGCGGGACGACATGGTCGGACATCGGAACTCATCCTGGAGTGGCAATGGCGGCAGACACAATCAAAAACTGACGCGGCATCTTTGAGGCGCCGCGGACCATACTTGCGGGTACAGATGATTGCTAGTCCAGCGGAACCGAAAGGTTCGCAATTGCCCCATGCTCATTTGCTCATGCAAATTCGACACAATCTTGAGGCCTGAGAGAAGCCCTTCTTTCGTCGGGGACGTTGTGTCGCAATTTTGGCAAACTATCTCTGTGGACGAGTGCAACTTGCGACGAAAGACGCATCGTCAGGCGCAAGTGATCCGAGGGACATCCAGGCTTTCCGCATGAAGTGGCTGCGAATCAGCACAGCGTTGACCGGTATCGCGGCGTGCAGCTTCATGCTCGCGCAGGTCGCGCCGCATGCCCGTGAGGCCGGCGCGATCCTCGTTGCCCAGGACGACCCGGCTGCGCTCTCCGAGCTGAAGCTCGATGCACTGCTGCGGCAGAACGACCGCGTGGTTCAGGACAATATCGAGGCCGCGCTCGCTGCTGATGATGCCGATCTCGCCGATAGTTTCGTTGCGCTGGCGCGTGACCGCAACATCGCGCTTCCCGACGACCTGCTGAGCCGTGTCAGTGACGCCGTCAAGGTGGAGAATTCCACCTCGCATTTCGCGAAACGGTTCGCCACCGGTCTCGTCACCGGCAACGCGGACGATGTCGCGAGCCTGTCGGGAACGGTGGCCGGTGATCTCTTCGTGTTCGGCGACATCAGGGACGTGGTGCGCGAGGGCAAGCATCTCGCCATGGGCGAGGACACCGACCGCCTCGTGCTCGGGCTTGCGGCCGCGGGACTTGCGGTGACGGCGGCAACCTACGTGTCCGTCGGCGGTGCGGCGCCGGTGCGCGCCGGACTGACGCTGGTGAAGGATGCGCGGAAAGTCGGGCGGCTCGGCGAGGGGCTTGCCGCATGGGCCGGCCGCTCGGCGCGCGAGGTCGTCGACACGCCGATGCTCCGGAACGCGGTGGTATCAGGCTCGGTGCTGCGGCCGGGCCAGACCGTGAGCGCGATCAAGGCCGCGTTCCGGGCCGAAAAGGCCGGTGCGCTGGTCCGGCTCGGCAAGGACGTCACGCGCGTCGCCGAAAGGACCGGCACGCGCGGGGCGATGGAGACCTTGCGCATCGCCGAGGGTCCCAAGGATGTGGCGCGCGCGGCGCGGCTTGCGGAAGCACAGGGCGGCAAGACGCGCGCGATCATGAAGCTCCTGGGCCGGGGCGCGCTGCTGCTCATCGGCGGCGCGTTCGATCTGGCGTTCTGGCTGCTCAGTGCGGCGCTGACGCTGTTCGGCCTTCTGTCCTCCATCAAGGCGACGACCGAGCGCCTGACCCAGGCCTGGTGCGATCGCAGGCGGGCGCGGCGACTCCGCCGCGCGCAGATGGCAGCCGAGGCCGCTCTGGCCAGCGCGGGCACCACGGCCTGAAGTGCGACGCGCTTCAGGCTATTGTTTGAGCATGATGTTGCCGGAAAACCGCTGCACAGTTTTCCGGATCATGCTCTAAGATCGACCCATCCCCCTCAAGACCTCTGGAACTGATGATGCCGAGCTTTCACAACGGCGCCGTTGAAATTGCCTATCTCGACGAAGGCGAGGGCGATCCGATCATCCTGGTGCACGGCTTTGCCTCCAGCAAGAACGTGAACTGGGTCTATCCGACCTGGGTTTCGGAGCTGCGCAAGAACGGCCGCCGCGTGATCGCGCTCGACAATCGCGGCCATGGCGAAAGCGAAAAGCTCTACGAGCCCGCGCAATATTCGATTCCCGTCATGGCCGGCGACGTGCTCGCGCTGATGGATCATCTCGCCATCCCGCAGGCCGACATCATGGGTTATTCCATGGGTGGACGGATGACGGCGTGGCTGTCGCTCAACGAGCCGCAACGCCTGCGCTCGGCGATCCTCGGCGGCATCGGCATCGGCGGCCTGATCGAGGGCACCGGACCCGGCGAGAACGTGGCAAAAGCGCTGGAGGCGCCTTCGCTGGAGGACGTCACCGATCCCGTCGGCCGCACCTTCCGCGCGTTTGCCGATCAGACCCGCTCCGACCGCCGCGCGCTCGCCGCGTGCCTCCGCGGCACGCGCGATCTCATGACGAAGGACGAGGCCGCGCAGATCGACGTGCCCGTGCTGATCGCGGTCGGCAGCGCCGACGATGTCGCAGGCTCTGCGAGTGCGCTCGGCGCGATCATCCCCGGCTCGGAAGTGCTCGATATTCCCAACCGCGACCACATGCGTGCGGTCGGCGACAAGGTCTACAAGACCGGCGTGCTCGACTTCCTCTCACGCCGCGGCTGAGTCGGCAAAGGACCGAGAGGGTTTCCTGGCGCCTCAATTTCGGTGACGCCGTTGCTTCACACCGCCTTGTCGCTGAACGCGGCGGGAAGCGTGGTGAGGAACGACATGACGCGCTGTGTGCGCAGCGGCGGGCGGCGGCCCGAGCTGCGCAGCATCCACAGGGGTTCCGCAGGCGCGCGCCAGGGCGCCAGCACCTCGACCAGCCGGCCGGCGCGAATGTCTTCGCCAACGAGCCATGCTGGCCCCCAGCCGATCCCGAACCCATTCGCGATCAAAGCAAGCGAAGCGTGTGCGTCGTCGCAAATGTGCTTGGGCTTGGGCGTGACGCGAACAGGTGCTTTGCCGCGCGGGTCGGCGAAGCGCCAGGTCAGGATCTGACCGCTCGCGGGATTCCGGAAGCCGACATGGTCGTGCGCGGAAAGCTCGTACGGAGTCGTCGGGGCGCCGCGCGCCTTCAGATAGGCAGGCGAGGCGCAGGCGATCCAGGAGAACGTGCAAAGCCGCCGCGCCTGATGGCCGGGCGCGCGGTCGAGGGGCCCTGAGCGGATCGCGATGTCGACGCCTTCCGCCGCGAGATCGAGAATCTCGTTGCGGAATTTGACCTCGATCTCGATTTCCGGCCGTTCCCGCAGGAACGCGGGCAGTTGCGGCAGGATGCAGGCGCGCGCGAACGAGGCGGGGGCGGTCACGCGCACCCGTCCGCCATCGTCGTGCGCGACTTCGCCGAGCGCCGATTGGACACGGGCGAGACTTTCGGCCAACGCGCGTCCCGCCGTCATCAGCCTGTCGCCCTCGTCGGTCAGCGCCAACGAGTGGGTGGAGCGATGCAAGAGCCGCAAGCCGTGAGCCTTTTCGAAGCGGGCGACCGCCTTGGACATCGCCGAGGTGGTCGTCCCCGCCCGCCGCGCGGCTTCGGCGAAGGAGCCCGCCTCGACGACGCGGACGAAGGCGAGGAGACGCGAGAGATCAGGAGGCAAGGTCGTTGTGGACATGTAGTCCACATAGTCATGGCTAGGCGGTCACTACAAGAGCCGTTCCCGAACGGCTAGACAGGAAGCGTCAGCCCGCATTCTGCGGCGCTGGAAACGCGGGAAGTCCGATGAACCCCATCGAAATCACTCTGCAAGCCCTCGACGCCGCCGAGCGGGCCATTCCATCCGGCCAGCCGGTCTACATGCTCAATCTGCTGCGCTACCGCGCGCAGGCGCGTTACGAGGACGGATTCGACGCCGCGCCCTGCTCGGGCCGCGAAGCCTTCAATGAACGCTACAGGCCGGCATTTCGGCGTCTGGCGGCCGGCAAGCCACTCGTGCGGGTGTTTTCCGTTCCGGTCCTGGCGAACATCGTCGGCTCGCCAGGCGAACGCTGGGACGAAGCGGCGATCAACGAATACGGCGATTTCGCCACCTTCCGCGCGATCGTCGAAACGGAGGAGTACCGTCGCGAAGTCGCCCCGCATCGCCACGCGGCGCTCGAGGATTTCCGGCTGTTCGCGCTCGCCAAGGAGATGTGAACAATTGCGGCGACAATGCACAATAATTTGCCCTGACCAGAGCCCCAGATATGCGGAGATTAGTCCCCGTAATGCGGGCACGAGCCATCAGCAGAAGTAAGCCTCACTCGATTGCTTCGTCGGCGCGGGCGAGGAGCCCTGCCGGCACAGCCACGCCGAGAGCCTTTGCCGTCTTGAGGTTGACTGCCAACCACAGCTTGCTTGGAAATTCGATGGGAAGATCGCCCGGGCGTACCCCCCTGAGGATCTTGTCCACATAATAGCCGGCGCGACGGTAGCACCAGCGCAAGTCAACGCCATAACTCACGAGTCCGCCATGGGTAACATGCTCGCGATATCCGAAGACGGTCGGCAGCCGCTTTTCAAGGGCGATAGCTCCGATCTGTTCGCTCATGTTGAGCAGCAGGTTGGTCTGAAGAACAACGGCCACATCGACTCCTTCGTTCGCCAGCGTAGTAAGCGTAGTCGGAATGTCCTGCGCCGTGCTAGCTTCGGCTTCGACGACGCTGAGGCTCAAAACCGCACAAGCTGCCCTCAAATCCCCGACTTGAGGCGGACCCTTGGGATCGCTCATGTTGATCAGCAGTCCGACGCGACTTGCCTTC
This sequence comes from Bradyrhizobium sp. CCBAU 53415, assembly GCF_028128735.1. NCBI lineage: Bacteria > Pseudomonadati > Pseudomonadota > Alphaproteobacteria > Hyphomicrobiales > Nitrobacteraceae > Bradyrhizobium > Bradyrhizobium sp. CCBAU 53415. Next base: position 1,266,061 of record NZ_LBJF01000001.1, read on the forward strand.
GGCACGACTTCTCGCGCGAGTTCAATTTGCTTGCTCGGCAAACCGGCAATGTAGGGTGCAATGCCCGTTACGTTTCCTCCTGGGCGAGCTTCGCTGGCGATCAAGCCGAGATGGACCGCATCGGCGAGCGCGGGGCAGACAATCGGTATCGTTGACGTTGCCTTTCGGGCAGCGACGGCTTCCAGGGTTGCTGGCACAGCGATGATATCGGGTTTGAGCAGAGCCACCATCTCCTCAATCGATGGTACCCGGTCCCCGAGGATGTCCGTTCGCCGAATGATATCGATGTTACGGCCTTGCTCGTAGCCGAACTCCGAGAGCCCCTTGACGAAATTGCCGAACACCAAGTCTACCATGAATTGGGGGAACTTTACGCCTGGAGGCGGAGCTCCCGCCCATGCGATGAGCGGACGTTTTCGCACGGGCTGCGCCCTTGAGCCTTGCCCAAACAATGTCGATCCAGCTGCGGCACCAAAAACGCTGAGATATCCGATGAACTCCCGCCGTCGCATGTGTCCCTCCCGTACGGGCCACGCTATTGGCTGCTGATGTTAGCACGTTGCGGCAGTCTGTGCGGCAATTTAGCGAGCTTGTTGCCCAAGCGGCATTCGCCGGAGGATGGTCGAGATGGGTCACGAGCAAACGTGCAAGCGGGCCGCTCGAGAGCGCTTGGAGTCCGCCAAGGGCTGCTATCGGGCCCTGGATAGGCTGTTGAACGCCAAGTCAGTTCTGGCTGTTCCTTTTCGATGAAAGCGATCGCGGCTCGGACGAAACCAAGCGCGCTGACGCTTCATCCAAGTCTCATCCCGCTTTGCTGTCCTCGCCAAACCGCCGCGCCAGCGCCATCAGCACCACGAAAGTCGCAACCCACACCATCCGCGCGCCGTAGCGGTCGTGGGGTCCTGAGATCACGCCGCAGATGAAGGCATTGCCGAGCAGCGCCAGCGTCACCGTCGCCGCCAGCAGCGTCAGGTCGTCCAGCCGGCGGGTTGCCAGCGCCCGCGCGAGCAGGCCGACCAGCCCCAGCATCGAGATCAGGGCGACGGGAACGTGCAGCCGGTTGATGGCGTCGAAGCCGAGCTCCCAGTGCTGCTGGCGCGCCGCGCGCATCGGCGCGACCTGCGAGGGGATGTAACGCTCGATGATGCCGTAGGTATGCGGAATCCAGACCGTGGTGCCTTCGCCGGTCGCCACATGCAGCAATTGCTGTCCCATCGCGCGCAATGCCGCGCCGGCCTGCCAGGCCGGATAGTCCGCAAGCGAATGCACGACGATGTAGCCCATCTCCTGGTTCAGCCCATCGAAGCGGCCGAGCGTGTTGAACATGCTCTTGCCCCACAGGAACTCGTCGGCGGTTGCCGGCAGCTCGTTGCGATAGGGGCAGAGCTTGTAACGTTCGCGCGGACAACGGTCGTTGAGATAGCGGGCGACGATGCCGTCCTGCATCATGCGGCCGAAAGCGACGCCATAGCCGCCGGGCGTCCAGGCCAGCTTGCCGGACAGCGCGTAGTTTGCCGAGACCAGCATCAGGCCGCCCGCAACGATGGTGAGGCTCGCCTGGGTCAAGCCGGCCAGCGGAAGGCGCGCGCCGAGAAACGGACGTACCATCCAGCCCGCGGCGCAAAGACCGAACAGCACGCCGAGCGTGGCGCTGTGGGTTGCGGCGGCAAAGGCGGTGAAGGCGAACAGCAATATTTTCTCGAGCGCCGAGATGCGGCTTGCGCCGACGACCAGGAGGAACAGCGACAGCACCGAGAGGCCTGCAAAGATGTCGGTCAGCAGCATGCTCGCGAGCCAGGGCAGCGCGGTCGACAGGATCAGGCAGAGGCTGATCGCGACGAAGCGGAAGGTCTGCATCAATCCGAGGATACGAAGGGTGAGCTGCAGCAGCCACAGCGTCGCCAGCGACTGGACGGCGAGGTTGGTCCAGAACCCGAAACTCTCGCCATAGTGCAGATAGAGGCCGAACACCGTGGAGCGGCTGGGGACGAGATAACCCTCGTACCAGCGCGCCAGATAGCCGCCGGTATCCCATTGCAGCAGCGGATAGCCGTTCCAGAACGCCGGCGCGATCATCAGCAGAGGCAGGGTCGCCGCCGCGAGCCGCAGCCAAAACGTATCAGCGGCGCGCGCGCGCAATTGGTCGGTGGTGATGCTCAAATCGGCTCCGCGCCCCTCGTTCGGACCTTGCCTGCAATAGCCGCTCGGAGAGAATTCACCAATAGTTTGATGCCGACCCGCTTGAATTTGGCAAAACTCTGACCACCTTGAACCGGCTTGCCGCTTGGGGGCGTCAGAAGAAACCGTTGTGTTTCAAAGTCTTGGCGTGCTCCGCGGGGCAAGGTGCTGTTCACTCTCAGGCAAGCCCGTCAGGACTTTATCGCCTAGACTGTGCTATACAGCGGGGAAAACAAAGCCAATTCGAGAGAACAAATCCCATGGCAGTGCATCAGGTCAATCCGGGAGGAAAGCTCGCATCGCTCGATCCGATCTGGGACCGGATCCGGGGCGAAGCGGAGGACATCGTCCATCGCGAGCCCGAGCTTGCGACCTTCATCTATTCGACCGTGCTGCACCACAGCCGCCTGGAAGATTCGGTGGTCCACCGCGTCGCCGATCGGCTCGATCACTCCTCGATGTCGGGCGACCTCGTGCGCCAGACCTATGACGAGGCGCTGCGCGACGATCCCGATCTCGGCAACGCCTTCCGCGCCGATCTCGTTGCCGTCTACGACCGCGATCCCGCGACCTCGCGCTTCATCGATCCCTTGCTCTACTTCAAGGGCTTTCACGCCATCCAGACCCATCGCCTGGCGCATTGGCTCTATCTGAAGGGCCGCAAGGATTTTGCGTATTATCTCCAGAGCCGCGCCTCCGCCGTGTTCCAGACCGACATCAATCCCGCCGCTCGCATCGGCCGCGGCATCTTCCTCGACCACGCCACCGGTTTCGTCTGCGGTGAAACGGCGGTGATCGAGGACGACGTCTCGATCCTGCACGGCGTCACGCTCGGCGGCACCGGCAAGGAGAACGAGGATCGTCATCCGAAGATCCGCCATGGCGTGCTGATCGGCGCCGGCGCGAAGATCCTCGGCAACATCGAGATCGGCCATTGCGCCCGCATCGCCGCCGGCTCGGTGGTGGTCAAGCCCGTGCCGCACAATGTCACGGTTGCAGGCGTGCCCGCCAAGATCGTCGGCGAAGCCGGCTGCGCCGAGCCGTCGCGCACCATGGATCAGATGATCAACGCCATGGGACTCTGAGAGCGGGCCTTGACGTCGCGAAGGGCCGGATTCTCCGGCCCTTCTCGTCCCCAAATTCTTTGGCAATTCATGCTGGCGGTTCGTTGCGTCTCGTCCTAAAACCCCGCCACGTTAGATTTCGATTGGAGACTTGCCGTGGACGTCAAGGAAGTCAGGAAGCTCGACGCGTATCTGAAGCGCGTATTCGGCAATCCCAAGATCCGCGTCGTGCCGCGGCCGAAGAAGGACGATTCCGCCGAAGTCTATATCGGCGAGGAATTCATCGGCGTGCTCTTCGTCGACGACGAGGACGACGATCGTTCGTTCCAGTTCCAGATGGCGATCCTCGAGGACGATCTCGTCGATCAGGAGTAATGCGACCCGACGGGTGCCGCGGAACTTCCCGCCCTTCACCATTTGGTGTCTGACGCGGCCGTGCAATCGGCCGCCGCTCTTCCCATATTTCGTCCATGCGAACAGTGCTCGTCTCCGGGGCGGGGATCGCAGGGCCGACGATTGCCTATTGGCTGAAGGCGGCTGGCTACGCGCCGACGCTGGTCGAGCGTGCGCCTGCGCTTCGTCGCGGCGGCTATGTCATCGATTTCTGGGGACTGGGTTACGACATCGCCGAACGGATGGGGCTGCTGCCGGCGATCAATCGTGCCGGCTACCATGTGCAGCAGATGGGGATCGTCGATGATTGCGGCCGGCGCGTTGCCGGTTTCGGCACGCGCGTATTCGACGAGCTGACGGGCGGACGCTACGTCACGCTGGCACGAAGCGATCTCTCGCATCTGCTGTACGGGACGATCGGCGACTCCACGGAGATCGTCTTCGATGACGAGATCGTTGCACTCGACGAACGCGCCGACGAGGTCAGGGTTCAGCTGCGACAGGCCGGTGAGCGCCGCTTTGATCTCGTGATCGGTGCCGACGGGTTGCATTCATCGGTGCGGCGCATTGCGTTCGGGCCGCAACGGGCTTTCGAACGGCATCTCGGCTACACCGTCGCCACGTTCGAAGCCCACGGCTACGATGCGCGCGACGAGAACACGTATCTCATGTACGGGCAGCCGGGGCGCATGATCGGGCGCTTTGCCCTGCATGACGATCGAACGTTGTTCGTGTTCATCTTTGCCGACCACGCCGATCGATGGCCCGCCACGACTGCCGATCAGAAAAAGAAGCTGTGCGAGGTCTACCGTTGCGCGCATTGGGAGTGGCCGGCCATCCGGAACGAACTCGATCGTGCCGATGAGCTGTATTTCGATCGCGTCAGCCAGATCCGGATGGACAACTGGTCGCGCGGCCGCGTTGCCCTGATCGGCGATGCGGCCTTCTGCGTGTCGCTGCTCGCCGGGCAGGGCTCGGCTCTGGCCATGATCTCAGCCTATGTGCTTGCGGGCGAGCTCGCACGCGCCGAGGGGCGTCACCAGGAAGCGTTCAGCGCCTATGAGACCCGCCTTCGCAGCTATATCGGCGCCAAGCAGCGCGGAGCGGAGCGCTTCGCCGCGGCCTTTGCACCGCGGACGCCATGGGGATTGTGGTTTCGCAATCAGATCGTGAGGGCGTTCGCGTTGCCGGGCGTGGCGAGACTAGCCATCGGCCGGGACATTGCCGACAAGCTGGATCTGCCGAGCTATCCCTGGGATGACCGCAAGGGGATCGGCTCGGCGCTTGAATTGCCCGCGGCCTCGAGCGCTATTTCTTCCTGAGACCACGCAGCCGCGCAGTGGCGTCGGCGGCCGAACGGCCTTGCTCACCCCTTCAACCCGCGCAGCTGCGCGGTCAGCCTGTCCATCGCCTCTGCCACGTCGTGCCAGTGCGACAGCCAGCTGCGCGGGAAGCGGAAGGTGAGGTCGGCGCCGCCGACGCGGCGCTCGGACAGGCACATGCCAGGCGTCGCTGCATCGCGGGTGCAGCGCGCGGTCAGCGCCGGGCTTGCGGCGGAATAGAGATCCTCGCTGCCGTACGGCGTGTCCGCGCGGAACATCCGCATCGTGAGGCCGTCCGCGGGCGTCGCCGCGGACTGGTCGAGATAGCGCGGATAGATCGTGGCCATGCGCTGCTCGGGCGAGAGCGCATCGTGATGGGCCGCGATCGACAGGAAGATGCGGTCGATCGATTGCACTGCCGGTTCCACCGTCTCGGCGGTGACGTGCTTCGGCGCGCCGGGCGGCTCGAGCGAGGGATAGAGGAAGTCGAGATCGATGCGCTCCTGCGGCCCGGAGTGCCGCTGGATCTTCATGCGAATCGCGTTGACCGGCAGGTTGAACAGCGTGCCGCCGATGCTGACCGGCAGCTTGTCCGGGGCGTTCGCGCCGCTGGTACCCCAGGTCGGCCACAACAAATAGGCGACGAGCGCGACCGCGCATGCCGCGGCGGTGCCGCCGAGCACGACCGGGACGACATGCGGGCGTGCGCGCGTGCGGGGAGACTTGAGGGGAACTGCCGAAAACACCGTCATGAGCTTGCGCAAGTCGAGCCGGAAGTCGGCCGATGGCCGACGAATCAGCAGCGAATATGCCACGTGAGGGCGCTCTCGCGGAGCGTTGCCGGCTGCGGAGGATGGGGACGGCCCTGCGCGGGGTGGTCGGCCGCGTTAACCTTCCCTTAAGGATAATGTAGCGTTAACCCGCACTCTTTGTCACAGGTAGGCTCCGGCGTTGCGTAAATGCGGACTGTTCCGATGACACCTGAAGCTCTCAACACCTTCTTCTCGATCTGCATCGGTTTCGCGCTCGCGGGCGCCCTCGTGAACGGATACCAGGCGCTCGCCCGTCGGCCCGCCGGCTTCGGCCTGTTGCAGGACGGCGTGGCGCCGAAAACCTTCGCGGCGGTTCCGTTCCTGGTATTCGCCGCGCCCTTCATCATCATGCGCAACACGCTGCGCGGCATGCGGGTGGAAAGCCGCCGCGCCGAGTTCGTGATGATGGCGACCCTCATCGCCGGCTTCTGGAGCATGATGAGCGGCACCTTCTTCCTGATGACGCTGCGTGCCGCCGGCGTTCTGGGCTGACGCTCGCCCGATCGCTCGGCGCGCGCGGCCCTTTGCCTCTTCGCCGCCGTTTCGCTATGGCTGAGGTCGACGTGACAGGAGACCTTGATGGCGATCTACGAGCTCGACGGGCAGGCGCCCGACCTTCCCGCCGACGGCAATTATTTCATCGCGGAGACCGCAACCGTGATCGGCCGCGTGCGCCTGAAGCCGGGTGCGAGCGTCTGGTTCGGCGCCGTGCTGCGCGGTGACAACGAGTGGATCGAGATCGGCGAGGGGGCCAACGTGCAGGACGGTTCGACCTGCCACACCGATCTCGGCTTTCCGCTTCGCATCGGCAGGAACTGCACGGTCGGCCACAACGTCATCCTGCACGGCTGCACCATCGAGGAGGGCGCACTTGTCGGCATGGGCTCGATCGTGATGAACGGCGCCAGGATCGGCCGCAACAGCATCGTCGGTGCCGGCTCCGTCATCACCGAGGGCAAGGAATTTCCCGAACGTTCCCTGATCATCGGCTCGCCGGCGCGCGTGATGCGCACGCTCGACGACACGCAGGTCCAGAAGATGGGGAGTGCGGCCAGGTTCTATGTCGCCAACGGTCCGCGCTTCAAGAAGGGCCTGAAGCGGATCGGTTGAGCTCAGCCACGTTCGGATTGGCGAGCTTCAATCGCGCCTGCCACCTTCTCGTGGCCGGCGGCCCATAACGCGTGCTGGTCGCTGCCGTCGAGGTAAGGATTGGCCTCCGCCGGGACGTTCTCGCGCGCGGCGCGTTCGCCTTCTGCAAAGGGGTCAGGATCGGTCATCGTGATTTTGCCTCCCTCGCTTTCAAGCTGATGTGACGGCATTTGTTCCGGAACAGCTCTTCATGGCGGCCGTTGACCGACAAAGGAGAATTTCCGATGGACAGATTGTCCGCAACCGGGTCAATCAAGACCGCAATCATGATCCTCACACTTGCAGCGATGCCGGCGATATCGTTCGCGCAAACGAGCGGCGGCTCTGCAGGATCGAGCGGAGGCTCGGTGGGCTCGACCGGAGGAGTTGGCAACTCGCCCGTTCCGCCGCGCGGGACCAACAGCCTGGGTACGGCTCAATCCTCCGGCCCGGGCTCCGGAGCCACCACCGGCATCGGCGGAGGCGAGGCGGCTGATGCCGCCGTCAAAGCCGAGAACCGGCAGCTCGACGGCAAAATCAAGAGCATCTGCCGCGGCTGCTGACGCTCGCGCGGAAGTGAGACAGCGTGGCTGTCACGAGTTCCCAACTGACGTTAGCTTGGTCCTGCTTTGAAGCGTGGAGCGTGTCCACGCGGAGGATCGAGTGATGTTACGCAAGATGATCATGACGGTACTGGCTGTGGTGGCGGTCGGGCTGTCGGCGCCGCAGGCGGCCGAGGCGCGCGGCGGTTTCGGACATGGCGGAGGATTCCATGGCGGAGGCTTCCATGGTGGGGGCTTCCACGGTGGGGGCGGCTGGGGGCACCACCATTGGCACGGCGGCGGCTTCTGGCCGGGAGTCGCAATTGGGGCGGGTCTCGTCGGCGTCGGTGCCGGCTACTATGGCGGCTACTACGGCTACGGTTATCCCTACTACGGTGATCCCTATTATTATGGTACCGGCTACGATGACGGTTACGGCGGCTGCTACGTCGTGCGAAAGCGCATCAAGACGCCGTCGGGATGGCGGTACCGTCGGGTCGACGTCTGCGAGTGAGCGAATGCCCCGTTAAAAAACAAGGTCGTTGACGCAGTATACCGTCAACGACCTTGCCAGCCCCGGATATTGAAATCGGCTCACGCCATCCGGTAATGGCAAGCATCGCGCGGAATCTTACGGGCGAATGTGATCCAGTTCACAAGTGGCCAAAATAAAGTTCCCGCCGCGCCGAAAACGGCTAGCCGCGCGTGCGCTTGCGCGGGCCGCTGGCATGGACGCGGTGCCGCGCCGGTTTCCTGCGGGTAACCGACGGCGCGTCGGCCTCGGTCGCCCGTGCACTGGCAAAGGACTGCCGCAGGCCGTCGATGGACTCGTTCAGGCTCGCGACCTGCTCGGACAGGCGCTTGGTGTCGGCCTGTTGCGCCGCCATGAGCCGCCTCATGGTCTGGAGCTGGTCCTGCACCACTTGGAGCTGGTCGATCGATTCCTGCTGTGTCGCCTCCAGCCCCTTGGTCTTCTCGACGAGCTGCTCGGACGCCTGGGCCGCGCGGGCCTGGAGCTGCCGCGATGCCACCACCCGGTCGGTCTCGGGGGCGGCGCCGGTATAGGCACGCCAGATCGCGATCGAGGTTACTCCTGCGATCAGAAGCAGGAGCGCCGCGGCGGTCAGCGCGATCGGCTGCGCGCCAAGGCGAAGGAGGGGGTTGGACGGTGTGTCCTGGGCGAGATCGATCATCGCTGACAAAACCCAAATGCAAACTTGGTGCGTGGCGAAGACCGGCAACCCAGGGGGTCACCGGGGCGTCCCGAAAGCGCTAGGTTTCAGCAAGGAATGGGACCAAAAAGAGGCTAAGGGCAAAAAAACCAGCAAACAGCGTGCCTTGCTGGATCCGAGGGCCCCGTGAGGGGCAGGATCAAGGCTGAAATTGCGAAAATGGCCCGGAATAGCCCTTCGATCGCGGTTCCGCGTAAGGGCCAAGCCGCGACGTCTTCAATCCCAGCCGCGCCAGTGATTCCGCCAGCGTCACCGCCGCGGCGACGCCGTCGACCACGGGCAGGCCGTGGCTGGCGGCGAGTTCAGCGGCGAGATCGGCCATGCCGGCGCAGCCGAGCACGATGGCCTCCGCGCGGTCGTCACGGATCGCGGCGGTGATCTCCGCCGAGATCTTGCCGAGCGCATCAGTGTGGCGTTGCTCGAGCGCGAGCACCGGGACCTCGGCGGCGCGGACCCGGGCGCAGCGTTCGGCAAGGCCGTACTTCTTCAGATTGTGCTCGATCGGCACGATCGAGACACCGAGCGTCGTCACCACGGCGAAGCGCGCCGCGATCAGGCTCGCCATGTGGAAGCCGGCTTCGCCGATGCCGATCACCGGCGCCTTTGCGGCGGCGCGCGCGGCATCTAAGCCGGTGTCGTCGAAGCAGGCGATGACGTGCACATCCGCACCGTCGCGGTCGGCCTCGCGGATGCAGCCGAGCATGCCGGGCACCGCGAAAGCCTCGTCGTAAAAGCCTTCGATGGAGACCGGGCCCATCGCCGGCTGGCGCGCATCGATCACGGTGTCGGGCAGGGCAACGCTGCGCGCCGCAGCGGCGATCTTCGCCGTCATGGACGCCGTTGTGTTGGGGTTGACGACGTGAAGCCGCATCGGATCAGACAAGCCCCTTCTCAGACAAGTCCCTTTTTAGACAAGTCCCTTGCCGGCGTCCGAGCCCTTGGCCGCCTGCCGCTTGTTGAGCACGTGGATTGTGCCGAGCGCAAGCGCGATCACCGTGAACGAGACCGCCGATATCACGGTGCCGAGCGCATAGATGTCGGGGTTGGTCACGGTGGTGGTGAGGCCCTGGAGATCGAGCGGCAATGTATTCACGGCGCCGATGGCCTGGCTGGAGCGGGCGAGCTCGTCCCAGGACAGCGTGAAGCCGAACAGGCCGATGCCGATCACGGAGGGCAGGATGATCGGCAGCACGACGTGACGGAAGGTCTGCCACGGCGTCGCGCCGAGATCGCGCGCGGCCTCCTCGAGGCGCGGGTCGAAGCGGTTGAAGATCGCGAACATGATGAGAAGCCCGAACGGCAGCGTCCAGGTCAAATGCGCGCCGAGCCCGGAGGTGAGCAGGCCCATCGAGGTCTCGAAATTCTCGTTCCAGTGCGCCTTGACGAGATCGTCGATGATGCGGAATTCCAGCGAAATGCCGAGCGAGGTGATGATCGAAGGAACGATCAGGCTCGCGATCGCCGAATAGAACAATATGCTCTGTGCCTTGAACTTCCTGCGGAAGGCCATGCCGGCGGCGACCGACAGCACGACGGTGACGATCATCACGATGATGCCAAGCAGCAGCGAGCGGCGGAAGGCCGCTCCGAGATCGACGATGCCGGTGCCCTGGAACAGTTTTGCGATCCAGAAGGTCGAGACGCCGTTCATCGGAAAGGTGAGCCCGCCCTGCGGTCCCTGGAACGACAGCACGTAGATCGCGATCATCGGCCCGTAGAGAAACAGCACATAGGCCGCGAAGAAGATCGCAAGCACATAGAAAGAGCGCGGGCGTCCCTCCTTCATGCTCTAGAGCTCCTTCTTGATGTCGACGATGCGCGACATCATGGTGATGATCAGGAAGGTGATCGCGAGCAGGATCACGGCATTCGCGGCCGCGGCCGGAAACTGCAGCGCGTTGACCCGCGTCTCGATGATCTTGCCGGCGGCGGCGATCTGCTGGCCGCCCATCACGCCGATGGTGATGAAGTCGCCCATCACGATGGTGATGACGAAGATCGAGCCGATCACGATGCCGGGCTTCGCCAGCGGGATGATGACGTTGACGAGCGTCTGGAAGCCGGTGGCGCCGGCATCATAGGCCGCCTCGATCAGGGATTTGTCGATGCGTACCATCGAGTTGAAGATCGGCACCACCATGAAGAAGGTGAAGAGGTGCACCAGCGCCAGCACCACGGAGAATTCGGAGAACAGCAGCCATTCCACGGGGTGGTTGATCAGCCCTGTCTTCATCAGGCCGGAGTTCACGAGCCCGTTGCGCCCGAGCAGCGGGATCCAGGCGATCATGCGGATCACGTTGGAGGTCCAGAACGGGATCGTGCAGAGCAGCGACAATCCCATCTGCCAGGTCTTGGATTTCACATGGAAGGCGAGGAAGTAGGCGACCCAGAAGCCGATGAAGAGCGTGATCGCCCAGACCAGGAAGCATAGCTTCAGCGTCTTCAAATATGTCCTGCCGATCGTGCAGAGATCGGGGAGCTGCGCGATGCAGCCTTCGAACGTGTCGGTGTAGCCTCGGCCCGAGAAGGCCGGCAGCAACTGGTATTCGTTGTAGTCCCAGAAGGAGACGATGACGACGAATACCAGCGGAATGAGAAAGAAGGCGAGAAACACCAGCATCATCGGCCCGGCCTGGAGCCAGGAGATGAAAGACGGCGACAGCCGCGCCGCCTTTGCGGCGCGCGCGGTGTCTGATCCCCGGATCAGGTCCGGGGAGGCCTGTTGCAGGATGTCCTCCGAGGTGTCCATCACGCGGCGATGAACTCGTTCCACTTGCGGACCATGTAGTCGTTCTCGTCCATCACGGCGTTCCAGCAGGCGACGGCGCCCATGCGGTCCTCGTAGGAGCCGCCATCGCGCACGGCGCCGGCCTTCTCCAGCAGCGAGCCGTCGGGCGCCTTGATGTCCTTCTCGGCCGGCTTGCCTTCCATCCAATAGGCCCACTCGTAGGGCTCCATGTGCGCCTTCGCGGTGGAGAGCACGGCGGAGTAGTAGCCCTGGCGGTTGAGATAGGCCCCGGCATAGCCGGACAGGAACCAGTTGACGAACTCGTAGGCCCATTCGAGCTTGGCGCCCGAGACGCCCTTGGAGACGCAGAAGCCAGAGGCCCAGGAGCGATAGCCTTCCTTGAGCGGCTGGAAGGTGCAGGGGATCCCCATCGAGCGCACCTTCGTCACCGCCGGCGACCACATCGACTGGATGACGGTCTCGCCCGAGGCCATCAGGTTGACGCTCTCGTTGAAATCCTTCCAGAACGCGCGGAACTGGCCGGCCTTCTTGGCTTCGGTCATCACCTTCATGGTGAGATCGATCTCGTCCCGGGTCATGTTGCCCTTGTCGGCATATTTGTGCTTGCCGGTGGCTTCCACGACCATTGCGGCGTCCATGATGCCGATCGAGGGGATGTTGAGGATCGAGGCCTTGCCCTTGAATTCGGGGTTGAGCAGCTCGGACCACGAGCTGATCGGACGCTTGATCAGGTCGGGGCGGATGCCGAGCGTGTCGGCATTGTAGACGGTCGGGATCAGCGTCACGAATTCGGTCGCCGACGTCGCGAATTTCCTGGAGTCCTTGCCTTCGAGATAGAGCACCTTCCAGGGCGCGGTGCCCTGGCCGCCGATCTTCTTGCCGCCGGGGGTCTCGCCCTTGGTGAAAACGGGCGTGATGTTGCCGAACTCCTTGATCTTCCTGGCATCGAGGGCAAGGATGTTGCCCGACGGCACGAGCTTCCTCAGCGAGAAATATTCGGTGTCCAGCACGTCGAAGGAGTTCGGCTGGGTCATCACGCGCTTGCTGACGTCGTCGGTGGTCGCGGTGATGTATTCGATCTTGATGCCGGTGTCCTTGAAGCACTGCTTGGAGATGTCGTCGCCCTCGTTCACGGCGGTGCCGAGATAGCGCAGCACCTTGGCATCGGCCGACTTCACGTAAGGAAAGCCGGTGATGGCGCCGGAGCCGGCGGCGAGGCCGGCGAGACCCGCGGTGCCCTTCAGTAGCGTGCGGCGGCTGACGCCGGTCTTCCTGGTCGTCTCGGTCATTTCGCTCACTCCTCTGTGTTGCGCGTTTTCTGTCGTGAAGGGCGCTATTGCAGGCGTTGCGCCTTGGCGGGATCCCAGGTCGCCAGCACGCGGTCGCCCGGACGGAGCGGGTGGACGTCGAAGGTGGCTTCGGGAACGTGGGAAAACAGGGCGGTGCCGTCGTCGAGCGTGAGCGAGACGGCGATGTAGGAGCCCTGGTACTCGGTCTGGGTCAGCAGCGCCGGCGCGCCGAAGGCGCCGTCGGCGAACGGCACGATGCCGAGCTGATCGGCGCGGACGGCGATGAGGCTGCCGGCGTCGCTGAGAACGTTGTGGCCGCCGATGAAGCGCGCCACGAATTCGGTGCGGGGGTGGTGGAAGATGTCGCGGGCCGCGCCTTGCTGCTCGATCCGGCCCTGGTTCATCACCACGATGTGGTCGGCGAGCGCCATCGCCTCTTCCTGGCCGTGGGTGACCTGGATGAAGCTGATGCCGAGCTCGCGCTGCAGCCGCTTCAGCTCGCCGCGCATCTTGACGCGCAGGAACGGATCGAGCGCTGAGAGCGGCTCGTCGAGCAGGAGGATCTGCGGCTCGGTGATCAGCGCGCGGGCGAGCGCGACGCGCTGCTGCTGGCCGCCGGAGAGCTGAGCCGGGAGACGGCCCGCATATTGGCTCATCGCGACCAGCTCGAGCAGCTCGCCGGCGCGCTTGTGGCGCGTCGGCCTGTCGACGCCGCGCATCTTCAGCGCAAACGCGACGTTGTCCAGCACGGAGAGATGCGGAAACAGCGCGTAGGACTGGAACATCATCGCGGTGCCGCGCTTGGCCGGCTCGAGGTCGGTGACATTCTGCGCGCCCAGGATGATGTCGCCCTCGCTGACCGCCTCATGGCCCGCGATCATGCGCAGGGTCGAGGTCTTGCCGCAGCCGGAGGGGCCGAGCAGGCAGCAATAGGTGCCGGCCGGAATCTTCAGATTGACGTTGTCGACCGCCAGCGTGGTGTCGTAGCGCTTGGTGACGGCAACCAGTTCGAGAGCGGCGGGAGTGGCCATGGCGTGTCCGAGGAGGGGCGATGCATCCCGCCTCTCTCCGCAAGGTCCGTGCCAACAGTCCGCGCCCCACCGAATCTCGAAAACTGTGCAGCGGAGTCAGATCGTTAGGTCAATTCCCGCCCGGTTTGGCTGGCCGCCGCCAGCGCAGTCATCTGCACACAAAGCGGGCGAAGATTGTATAAAGTTTCGCCTGTGATTGGATACAGCAGGTCGACTAACATTCTAGGCCGAACGTCTGTCGATTGAGCCTTCACGCCCATGGCCGCCAAGACCCGCCGGAAATCCGATGCGCCAGATGCGAGCGATCGCGTCGGCCGTATCCGGGAGGGCGTGACCGCCGCGATCCTCGAACATCGCCTGCTGCCGGGCACGAAGCTCGGCGAGGACGAGATCGGCGATATCTACGGCGCGAGCCGCACGCTGGTGCGCACCGCGCTGCAGCAGCTTGCGCATGAGGGCATCGTCAACATCGAGAAGAACCGCGGCGCCTTCGTCGCGCGCCCGACGCCGGCCAACGCCCGCGAAGTGTTCGAGGCGCGCCGCCTGATCGAGCCCAGCATCGTCGATCACGCCATCGATGCGGTGTCGCCGGACTGGATCGATCGCCTCCAGCACCATCTTGCCGAGGAACGCGAGGCCGAGCTGCGCGGCGATGTGCGCGCTTCGGTCCGTCTTTCCGGAGATTTTCACCGCCTCGTCGCCGAGATGAGCGGCCACAGCATCTATCTCGGATTCCTCAAGGAGCTGATCGCGCGCTCGTCGCTGATCATCCTGCTTTATCGTCGCCACGACACGCCGGCCTGTGGCAACGATCATCATGCCGGCATCGTTGCCGCGATCCGCAAGCGCGACAGAGAGGCCGCGCGCGCGCAGATGCTGTCGCATCTGACCGAGATCGAGGCCGAGCTGTTCTTGAAGGATCCCGCCGCCGACGAGCTGCGGCTCGCGGACGTGCTGGGTGCGTGACGAACCGCGTCGTTTGGCTACGGCAGCGAAGATCCTTCGTTGCGCCTGACGATCTTCAGCACGAGCAGAATTGCGCCCACGATCAGGAGCAACACGCCGGCGAAAGTCGTGCCGCCGTATTCGAAGGTCACGCCGACCGCGGTCAGCAGGCATCCGATGATGATTGCAATGAGCCCGCCGAGCTTCTTGATCAGCAGGACGTGTCCGTCACTCGCTTGTGCCACCATGTTCCGCCTCGTCACTTGATGTCGCGCCTTCGTTCGCCGCCCTCGTCTCCCCGTCGAACGGCTCGCGTACGATCGTACTCCCGGACGCGCAATTTACAATCTTGCATTGTTAGTCGAAATCTCTCGGCGCCTGCGACTGATTTGAGTTGAATGCAAGTAAGGCAGGTCCACTTACCGAAATGCCTGATTGCCGCGAGAAACTGCGCCGCATCGCGTCTGCGTCGGAGTCGTATGGCTGAGTTGCAGAATCGCCCTTTAGTTGTAAATTGACTCTTCATGATCAGAGACATCAACTGTTGTCGCGCGATCAAGTGCTGGAGTGGGATTGGCATAAGCTAATCCGTTCTGTGGAGTTGTGCGATGGCGTTGCGTTCGGTCGTCGAGGAGCGGGAGTCGGCGTATGTCTCCACCGGCCATTTGGCTGATGCGGAAAAAACGGTGCAGTCGCTGGTGAACGAGGCGCAGCGACGCTTCAGTCAAATCGCGATGGAACCAACTCGCAGTCCATCCCGCGCTGGCGCGGGTGTCGAGCGCGCTGTTCGGCGTCTGCGTCGTCGGGACCAGCGGGCTGGTCTGCGGCGCCGGCGAGATCGACTACGAATTCTCCATTGAGCGTGTCAAAGGCGTTCCTGTTCGCGCTGGTCTGCGAGACCATCGGGCCGGTGCGGCGTAGCAGGGCGGAGGTTGATGATGTCGGGATTGAAGGCGCCGGCCGGGTTCGCGGTGCTGCTTGCAGTGCTGGTTTGCGGCGCATGGCCGGCGGCAGCCCAGCAGGGCTCCTCTGTCCTGTTCCGCAACGTCAAGATCTTCGACGGAAAGAACGGGGCTCTCTCGGCCGCGTCCAACGTCCTCGTCAGGGACGGGAAGATCGAGAAGATCGCGACCGCGGACATCGCTGCCGCCGGACAATTGATCGACGGCGGCGGGCGCGTGCTGATGCCGGGACTGATCGATGCGCATTGGCACGCGATGCTGGTGCGCCCAACGCCGATAGCCGCGCTCGCGGGCGATGTCGGCTACAACAATCTTCTCGCCGCGAGCGAGGCGACCGCGACATTGATGCGCGGCTTCACCACCGTGCGCGACATGGGCGGGCCGACCTTCGGGCTCAAGCAGGCGATCGACGAGGACCTCGTCGCCGGCCCCCGCATCTACCCATCCGGCGCGATCATCACCATTACCAGCGGTCATGGTGACTTCCGGCAGCTCTCCGAGCTGCCGCGCACCATCGGCGGCATGCTCAGCCGCGTGGAGCGGATCGGCGGCAGCATGATCGCCGACAGTCCTGACGAAGTGCGCGTGCGCGCACGCGAGCAACTCATGCAGGGCGCCTCGCAGGTCAAGCTCACCGCGGGCGGCGGCGTCGCATCGCCCTTCAGCCCGCTCGATGTCTCCACTTTCACCGAACCCGAACTGCGCGCGGCCGTCGAGGCCGCCGACAATTGGGGCACCTATGTCGCGACGCATGCCTATACGCCGGTCGCGATTCAGCGTTCGATTGCGGCTGGCGTCCGATGCATCGAGCACGGTCATCTCATGGACGAGGCAAGCGCGAAGCTGATCGCTGACAAGGGCGTCTGGCTCAGCACGCAGCCATTTCTGGATCTGTCAGGCGCCGCGACGCTGGGACCGTCGGAACAGGACAAGATGCGGCAGGTGGTTGCCGGCACCGACCGCGTCTACGCGCTGGCGAAGAAGTACAAGATCAAGACCGCGTTCGGCACTGACGTCCTGTTCTCGAAGGCATTGGCAGACAGGCAGGGCTCGATGCTGGCCGCGTTGACACGCTGGTATACGCCGGCCGAAGCACTGACCATGGCGACGTCGACCAATGCCGAACTTCTGAACCTGTCGGGCCTGCGCAATCCCTATCCAGGCAAGCTCGGCGTGGTTGAGGAGGGCGCGCTCGCCGATCTCCTGCTGGTCGACGGCAATCCGCTCGACAACATCGCCCTCGTCGAAGATCCCTCGAAGAACTTTGTGGTGATCATGAAGGGCGGCAAGATTTATAAGAACAGCCTCGCGCGCTGAGGCGCGCTTGGGCAGCCGACGCCTGCGACGTCGAACCCCTTCCCGCGGATCCTTGACAGGCTTCCTGCGCCACGGCCTCGGCTCGATTCCCGACGTCGCGGGCGGCGGCGTCGGCGCGCGATTTGTCACAATTTCGGGGCGGTATCGGCAACGTGGCTTCCAAGTGTCTCCAGAATCACAAGGAATTTCTCGGCTGGTATATAAGTAAAGTTCGCTGACGCGCTCATCTCGATACGTGCATGTGGACCAGGATGCGCTCCGACGCAACGTGACTGTTCCTCGCGGGTTGAACCGGCTATATGCTGGCGTTCTGTCATTGAACTGTCATGTCACCGGAAATGCTGAAATCAGACGCCGTACCAACGCGCAAGATCGCGAGCGCGCTGGACGGGACTCCTGTCTCGAATGACAACAAGAGGAAGCAAGTCGTCGCCGGCTTCCTCAGGCAGCGCGAGCTCGCCCTGGAACCAACGCTCTTCGAGCGTGATGTCGTTGATCAGACGACGCCGTCACAAGACACCGCGGCCGTGCAGGAACCAGGCCAGCGGAACGCCGCTGCGCCTCCCGCCGGCGAAATCGAGCTCAAGCTTCTCGTCGATGCCGACCGCATGGCGCATTTCAGCGCCGCGCCGGTGATCGCGGCCAATGCGCGCAACAAGGGCTCGCGAAAACATCTCAAGTCCGTCTACTACGACACGCCCGAACGGACGCTTCGGCGCAACGGCCTCAGCCTGCGCGTTCGCCGGAGCGGCGCGCGTTTCGTGCAGACCGTGAAGACCGATGCTGCGGACGATCCGCTGCGCCGTGGCGAGTGGGAGGCGAGCGTGGCCTCGCTTGCGCCCGATCGCGCTCTGGCGATGCCCTTCATTCCGGAGAAGCTTCGCGGCCATCTCGAAACCCGGCCGCTCGAAGCCGTCTTCACCGCCGACGTCCATCGTCTCGTGCGGATGATTGATCTGCCGGCCGGGACGGTCGAGATAGCCTTCGACCAGGGCGTGCTGACGGCCGGTGATCGGTCGGTGCCGGTGAGCGAGATCGAACTCGAACTGAAGAGCGGGAGTGCGAGCGCGATCTACGAGATTGCGCTGCGCCTTGCGGAGCAGGGGGCGGTGAAGCCGTCCATCCGCACCAAGTCGGCGCGCGGCTTCGACCTCGCCGCGGACAAGCCGCCATCGGCGCGCCGGCCCCGCAAGCTTCGGCTCGATCCGTCAGTGACGCTCGACGAAGCCTTTGCGACGATCCTGCGCTCGTGCTTCCTGCATCTGCTGCAATCGCTGCCGCCGGCCGAGGACGGCCGCAATCCGGAAGGCGTGCATCAGCTTCGTGTGGCGCTGCGCCGGATTCGCTCGGCGCTCGACCTGATGCGATCGGTCGGTGCGCTCAGCAATCTCGACGCGCTGCGGTCGGAAGCCAAATGGCTGGCGCAGGGCCTCTCCGCCGCGCGCGACTGGGATGTGTTCCGGCGCGACACCTTGCCGACGATCACAAGGGCCTGTCCTTCGGTCGCCGGATTCGATGCGCTGGAGCGGATCGCGGCGCAGCGTCAGTCGGAAGCCTATCGCACGGCCCACCAAGCGCTCGATGATCGCCGCTGCGCCGTGTTCCTGATCGGTCTCGGAGGCTGGATCGAGACGCGCGGCTGGCGCAACGACGTCGCGCCCGAAGATCTCGGCCGGCTCGCCGAGCCCGCCGTCAACTTCGCGCGGCGCGTCCTGTCGGAGCAGCACGCCAAGGTGCTCAAGCGCGGCCGCCGCTTCAAATCGCTCACGGTCGACGAGGTGCACCGGGTGCGGCTCGCGACCAAGCGCCTGCGCTATCTCGGCGAGTTTCTGCTGCCGCTGTTTGCCGATCGCAACTCCGTGCGAAAATTCGCCCGCAGGCTCGCCGGCTTGCAGGAGGAACTCGGCGCCTTCAACGACATGGCGGTCACGGCCTCATTGCTCGATGGGCTCGATGCCGAGCCCGGCAGCGTCATTGCCGCAGCCGCAATCGTCGGCTGGCAGGCGCGCGCTTCGGTCGGCATCCGGCCTGTCTTGCAAGGCACGTGGCGGGATTTCGTCGCCGCGCGCGTGCCCTGGGCGCACCAGACCCCGCAGGGCTGATCGCGCATCCCAAAAAAGTTGCGGCCAGGCTTTGGAGGAAGCCTGGTCGGGCGCGAACCGGTCTGGGACGGGGAGGGGTGCGGATGTGCGCGGCGTCTGAGCGGCGCCGAGAGAAGTCGCGGCTGGACCTGCGGGACCGCATTAGTGGTTGAGTTCACTTTCGGCGGCAAGTTGTCCGTCCGGCGTGATCTCGTATTCGCCGTCCTGCTTGGTCATCCATCCTGACCTGACCATCTCTCGTGCAAGCTGTATCGAGCAGATCGGATGACTGCCTCCCGGGTAATACAGCCTGTCATTGCGGACGAGCAGGTGCCCGTACAATTGAGCCTGGCGAAGCGCCCTGCGCATTCCGGGTGATGGGGTTTTCATGCCGGTTCAAGCGCGAGCACGGCAAAGGTTCCTACCGAACGGACCGGAACGTGCATTTGCATTCGCATCGCGCTTTGGATCCGCGCGGGAATTGCCCGTGTCGGGGGCGCCGTTCGCTGCTGATGGCACTGCGCGGAGCGGTTGTCCCTGAAAAAGTTGCGCCCAGCCATTGGGGGATGGCTGGGCGCACGCGAACCGGTCTGGGACGGGGAGGGGTGGGGATGTGACCGGGCCGCGTAACTCGTTGTCTCGTTGCTACTGATCCTTCGCGCTGGCGGTGGAGACCGCCGGCTTGGTATCGCCCAGCGAGACCCAGATGTTGGGATCGCTCTGCGACTGGCGCTTGACGAAGCGGTAGCCGGTCTCCGTCCAGGCAACGACGTTCTCGTTCTGATTGTCGAGAACGAATTCGCCCTTGTCGGTCTTCACCGTCAGCACCGCGTGGCCTTCGCCCTTCTTGTCGCGCACGACGGTGATCAGCAGGGCCTGGCGCGGCCATCCGGCGTCGATCAGCATCTTGCGCTTCAACAGCACGTAGTCTTCGCAGTCGCCGTAGCCGTCCGATGGCAGCGACCATTTCTCGATCACGCCCCAGTGCTCCTGGTCGGTCAAAGGCTTGACGGTCTCGTTGACCCAGCGATTGACCTTGACGAGGTCGCGCCAAGCGGCTTGCGACATCACGATGTCGCGCGGCTGCATCGGTGCGCCCTGGCACTGGGCAGCATTGTCGGCGCAGAACTCGACCCAGCCGATCGGCGCACGCGTGGTGTCGCCGAGGCTCGCGTAGAGCAGGCGGCTTTCGCCGGCCTGCGCTGCCGCGCTGATCCCGAAGAGCATGGCGACCAGCGCCAGCCTCTTCCCCTGTCCCCTGAAGTCAAACATCGCGGCCCCCGTTTCTTGTTGGGACCACATTTCGCATGGAGCTTTTGAGTTGCCGCTAAGTCAGCCAAGTCAAGTCGAGACGAATGCAAGTAAAAGGCACGGCGAATTCGATCTATACTTGAATCGAATTCGAATAAAATTCGATATGACTGCAATTGATTCAAATTTTATCGATTAACGCGGAAACGCCGGCAGAAGCGTTGTTTGCGTGCATCTGCAACCCCGGCGTTAACCGCAACGCGGCTTGCCGCGGGGCACGAAAAAGGCGGCGTCCGCATCGCGGAGGCCGCCTTCGAGGCTGGAAATATCGAGGCTTTCGCGTTCTCGCGCTTTACCGCGCGGTAACGCTCTCTTCGAGTGTCTCGGGCGGCTGCTCGTGCATGAACTCCAGAGCGAAGCCGTCCTCGAGGTTTCGGACCACGCGGCCCTGGACCCGGCCGAGCAGAACGATCGATCTCAGCGGCGGCCGGTTCTCCGCGGCGATTGCGGCGCCCGACAGCGAGAGGTCGATGATGCGGCAGGTCATCTTGGTGCCGTCCTCGAGCGTCAGCACGGCGATGGGGTTGCGCGGCACGATACGGTCGTGGCGGCGGTCCTCCGGCAGATTGAGGATGTCGCGATTGGCGAGCCAGGTCAGCTGGGCCGCGAGCTTGTCGCGCTTCCTGGGCGTCGCACCGATCGTCATGGCGAAGCCATTGTCGATGATACGGGTGATCTTGCCCTCGACGCGGCCGATATGATCGAGATAGGCGACCACGCGGTCGCCGACATTGCCGATGCCGGGGGCGAGCAAGGCGAGGCCGCCCGGCGACATGTTGATCACCTGGCAAGGGAATTCCCGGCGGTCCGGCAGCATGTAGCGGCCGAGCAGATGCACCTTCACCCGCTGGAAGCGCCTGCGCTCCTCGGCGGCCGGAAGAAATTTTTTGTTCGCCAACGCCATTTTCAACACCCGACCCCCCGCCCGGGCGGAGTCCGGGACGACCCTAAGGTGCATAGGGTTAATGCCGCGTTAGGATGGGATGCGGCGGTCACGGACAGACACAATGCGTTCGAAAAGCCACACCTCCAGGCCGGCTCAAGCCGGCGTCGTCGCCCGCCGCTGCAACAGGGCCAGCAGCGCCAGCAGCAGCGCGGCCGACAGCCCGAGCGACCAATGTATGCCGATCGCCGCGCCAGACAGCCCGACCGTGATGCCGCTGAAGGCCCGCATGCCGAGGCCGGCCATATTATAGAGACCGACGACCCGGCCGCGAATGTCATGCGGCGCGTTCAGCTGCACCAGCGCCTGCGCCATCGTGTTGAACGACAGTTCGAAGAAGCCGGCGCAGAACAACAGAACGATCGCGACCGGATAGATCCGAACCGCGGCGAAGCCGAGCAGCGCCACGCTCCAGAGCATCGCGAGCATGACCGCAGTGCGCGGCGTGCCCTTGAGACGTCCCCAGGATTCCAGCGCAATGCCGGCGAGCAGAGCGCCGGCCGCGTCGGCCGCGAGCAACACGCTGTAGGAGACTCCGGGATCGCCATGGCCGAGGTCGCCGGCAAATCCCGGCATCTGGGCGTGGTAGGCATTGCCGATCATGAAGGAGGTGAGGCCGGCAAGCCAGGTCATCGCCGTCAGCACCGGCTGGGTGCCGATGGCGCGGATGGTCAGCACGATGTCGGCGAGGCCGCGCACGGCGAAGCGCCGCGCCGCCACGCTCTTGTCGCGCATCGGCGCCCAGAACAGCCACAGCAGCATCGGCAGATAGAACAGCGTGTTGAAGATGATGCCGTGAGAGGTGCCCAGCGTTAGCATGATGATCCCGCCGACGGCCGGCCCGACCAGGATGCCGAGATAGCGCGCCATCGCGTTGAGCCGCACCGCGCTCGGCAGGTCGGCGGGCCCGACGAGGTCGTAGAGCAGGAGCTGGTTCGGCGTCTGCCAGAGCACGCCGGCGCAGCCATGGATCACCAGCAGCAGCATCGCGTGCCACGTCTGGATGGTGTCGGTGATGAAGAAGAAGCCCCATCCGGCGGAGGCGACGATGAACAGCAGCATGCCGCACTGGATGATGCGGCGCGGATCGATCCGGTCGGCGAGCCCGCCGACCGCGACGGAGAACAGCAGGAACGGCAACCAGTGCGACAGCACCGCAAAGCCCGCCAGCGCCGGCGAATGGAATTTCTGGAACACCACCCAATAGCTGATCACGTGCTCGATGTTGTCGGCCATCATCGCCAGCACGTAGGAGGCGAACTGGAGACGGTAGGGCACCGACTTCATGGCCGCGAACGAGCCGGACGCGACCACGGGATTTTGGGGAAGGGGGTTCAAGGGATGACCTGAGGTGAGACTCTCGGCGCCATACACGTTCGCTCATGGGCACTCAAGACAATTGGTGTGCTTGAACGGCAGCCATGTGGTTTGTGGCAGCTCTCGTAGCCCGGATGCAGCGAAGCGCAATCCGGAGTCTGTCCCGCCTTCCGCTTGGCGTCATTCAGTCTGCGAGACTAACCGAGCGACTTGACGTACACCGCGTACGGTACCCCCAGAATATCAGGCGCATCCTGCACCCTCACAAAGCCCATGCGCAGGTACATCGGCAGCGCGACCGTCATGATCGGCGCCGTATGCAGGGCGATGACCGGTGAACGGTCGCGCTCGGCGCGGCGCAGGCACTCTTCGGTCAGTTGCCGGCCGACGCCTTTGCCGCGCGCCGCCGGATCGACCACCAGCATGCGGATGATCGGCCAGGCCGGATCGAAGAAGGCCGGTTTCGGGGCTTGCGGACCGACATAGGCGACGGCACCCACGATCTCGCCCTCGTCCTCGGCCACGATGAGCTCGCCGGTTTCGGCAAGCCCCGGCATTTTCGCGACGTTGGCCGTGAACAGCGGCCAGTCGGAATAGTCCTGCTCGAACTCTGCAAACGCGGCCTGTGCGACCCGCACGATCGCTTCGGCATCGGCTGGCTGATAGTTGCGCAGCATCGGCATTGTGCTCCGTCGCGGGTGCGAGACTGTCCGCTTGGCACGCGCGCGCATCTCACATACGATTGTCGTCAGCCCGCACCACAAATCATAACAAGCGGGCAGCGAGGACACCATGGAATCCATTCGCGTCTGCACCCACGCAGGACCGGGCAGCGAACCCGCCATCCGCACCGTGCCGTGGCCGAAGGTCGGCCGCAAGGCCGCGCTGATCAAGGTCGGCGCCTGCGGCGTCTGCGGCACCGACCTGCATATCCTCAAGGGACATTGGCCGAAGCCGCTGCCCTGGCCGTTCACGCTGGGCCACGAGCTCGGTGGCGTCATCGTCGAATGCGGCGACGAGTTCTCCGAGGACTTCATGAGCAAGCCGCTTTCCGTCGGCTCGAAGGTGATGATTCCGCCGCTGATGCCGTGCGGCCGCTGCTATTACTGCATCCATTATCCGCAAACGGCCAACAAGTGCCTGACGCCTGTCTATTACGGCCGCTATCTCGGCTTCGACAAGGCGCCGCATTTGTGGGGCGGCTGGGCCGAATATGTCTATGTCGATCTCGACATGCTGCCGGGCACCAAGATCTACAAGCTGCCCGACGACATGTCATTGCGGCTCGGCGCGCTGTCGGAGCCGCTGACCTCCTGCATCCGCGCCTTCAATCGCGCGACCCGCGCCGGCGGCTTCAGCTGGGGCGACACCGTGGTGATCCAGGGCTCGGGCCCGATCGGCATTCTGGCGGTCGCAGCCGCCAGGGAGATGGGGGCAGGGCGCGTGATCTGCGTCGGCGCGCCGGAGGAGCCGCGGCTCAAGCTCGCGCGCGAGTTCGGCGCGGAGGCGACCGTGAACATCGAGGAGCTGAAATCGCCGCAGCAGCGCATCGATCGCGTGCGGAAAATCGTCGGCGGCTTCGGCGCCGATCTCGTGATGGACTGCTCGGGCCATCCGAGCGCCGGCCCTGAAGGCATCGAGATGCTGCGCGACGGCGGCACCTATGTCGAGATGGGCCAGTTCACCGACGCCGGGTCGATCGACACGTCATGGCACCGCATCTGCACCAAGGATCTCAACGTGCTGGGATCCTGGGGCTTCACCGGCAACGACCTGCCGCTCGGCGTCGACATGCTCTATCGCACGCGTGACAAATATCCATGGCTGAAGATGCAGACGATCTATCCGTTCACGGAAGCGGGCGTCGCGCAGGCGGTGAAGGACGCGATGGCAATGAAGACGGTGAAGTCGACCATCGTGCCGTGGCCGGAGCTGGTGGAATAAACAATGCCGTCCATTCCACCCGATCTCGCGGCGTTCCTGGTCGAGGCCAAGCGGCGCACCTATGCCGGCCTCGACGACGATGCGACCGTGGCGACGCCGCTGCTGTCAGGCTCGAAGCAGCTCGAGCATCGCGCCCCGCCCTATGCCTATCGCGATATCTATTTCGGGATGGGGTATTTCGTCGGGCAGGAGACCGTCTCGCGGGACGACCGCGTGGTCTGGTCGATGAGCTACAGTGGCGGCGTCCGTGAAGAGATCAGGGATCGGGACACGTTTCTCGCAATCTACAAATTCCTGCGGCAGGCGTTGCTGGGGGTGCAGGTCGAGGAGCCGTATCGCGGACCGCGCCTGTTCGACCAGGCAGGCATGATCTATCGCAACGAGATCGACGGCGCGCTCGATCGTTTTCATGGGGTGGAGACGATTGCGCGGCAGGACGGCACTTTGCTGTACGAGCTGCGCTATGGTGGCGGCATGCTGCGATAGGCCTTCCGCCTTCGCGATCCGGCTTCCGCGAAAACATTCGCGGCTTGTTTCCATCTGGAGTTGACACATCTATACTGCGCATCTCGCAAGTATTCCCGTGTGCCAATGAACACATCTGCCGACATCCCAAATTCTACGCTCGCGTCCCTCATTCCCGATGTCGATCGGCTCGCCGCGGAAGCGATGGCGGTCTGGAAGGTGCCGGGCGTCGCGCTCGCCATCGTGCAGGGCGGCGAGGTCGTGCTCACGCGCGCCTATGGCCAGCGCGATGTCGAGGCCGATCTGCCGGTTACACCGCACACGCATTTCGTGATCTGTTCGATCACCAAGTCGTTCACCGCCACCGCTATCGCGTTGCTGCACAATGAGGGCGTGCTCGACTGGAGCAAACCGGTCCGCGACCACTTGCCGGAGTTTCGTCTTTCCGATGCGGTCGCCACCGAGCGCGTCACTATTCGTGACCTGCTCAGCCATCAGTCGGGACTGCCGCGGCACGACTGGATTCACTTGCCTGGCGATCTTGCGCCAGCCGAGATGCTGCCGCTGATGCGGCACCTCGAATTGAGCCGCGACGTCCGAGCCGCCTGGCAATACAACAATCTCTGCTACAACGCTGCCGGTCTCCTGATCGAGCGGTTGAGCGGGCGGAGTTTTGAGGCTTTTGTGCGGGAGCGCCTCACGGATCGGCTCGGCATGGCGGTTGGCTTCTCGCTGGACAAACTCGAAGCTGCGGCCGAGGCGGCACGGCCGTACATGATTCACGTCGACACTCGGCTGCCGGGACTACGGTTGCCGATCCGGGTCACCGCCGCAGGCGCGATCAATACGTCGGCGACGGATCTGGCGAACTGGATGCGCCTGCATCTTGGCCTGGGGGAGTTTGATGGCGAACGGCTGTTGCCGGCACCGCTGGTGGAGCAATTGCATACGCCGTTGGCGCACGTCGGGAAGTCGGAATTCTCCGAGTTCGGTCACGGTCATTATGCACTGGGCTTTCAGTCCAACACTTATCATGGCGATCGCCTGCTGTGGCATGGCGGCGGCTGGAACGGCTGGGGGTCATTGATGACGCTGGTGCGTGACGCCGGCATCGGGGTTGCCGTGCTCACCAATCGTAGTCCGAGCGCAGTGCCGCAGATCTTGACATGGTACATTGTCGACCGGTTGCGCGGACGTGAGCCCGTTGACTGGTTCGCGCGCTTCCACAAGGTTCGTGACGACTTCGTCGCGCATATTCCGGCCGACAAGGAGGCGAGGGAGAAGGCACGTCACAAGCATACGCAGCCCGTGCATGCGCTGTCAGCCTATGCCGGCGACTACGCTCATCCCGCCTACGGCGTGATATCGATCCGCGAGCAGAACGGCGCGTTGCACTGGTCGTGGCGCGGCATGAGCGCGCCGCTGTCGCACCGGCATTTCGAGACATTCGTGACGCCGGAGATCATCGACAAGCTCCATCCGGACAATCTCCCGATCACCTTCCAGACCGACCGGGACGGCAATATTGTGCACCTGTCGGCGCCGCTGGAGCCGATGGTGAAGGACATCGTATTCGAGCGTCGCGCCGCCGGCGATTGTATGAATCCTGCGTTTCGTGAGCGCTGCGCCGGGCATTTCGCGAGCGGTGGTGTGAACCACCACGTGACCCTCGATGCGGACGGCCGTTTGATTCTCAAGACCGATTTTCAACCGGCCTATCGTCTCGAGCCGCAGCAGGACCGCCGCTTTCGCATCGTCGAACTTGACGGTTTTGCCGTCGAGTTTCGAGGGGAAGACAACGAAATTGATCGGATCGTCTTTCACCAGCCGAACGGTGTCTTCGTCGCCAACCGTGTCGTGGGGTAGGGGGAAATCGCCGATGGCACCGAAGTCGAACCAGCCCCGTTCCCCCTTCAACGCCATCCGCGCGATCGACTACACCGTCATTTTCGTGCGCGACATGGCCGCGATGCGCCGCTTCTACGAGCACGTGCTCGCCTTGTCCGTGCTGCGAGAGCTTTCGCCGAATTGGATCGAGTACGGTATCGGCAGCAACACGCTGGCATTGGCACGGCCGAGCCGTACCGCCGCTGATGCGCCAATTCCGGCGGGCAGCGCCTCGCTGCAACTCGCCTTCAAGGTCTCGGCCGCCGAGGTCGACGCGTGCGCCGACGAGCTCGTGCGGCAGGGCGTGGCGCTGCTGTCGGCGCCGACGAACCAGCCCTTCGGTCACCGCACGCTGTTCTTCCGCGATGATCGTTGACCAGCCACAGGCAGGCGAAGGCCTTGCATTCGGCCGGTCGCTCGGCGTAGATCGCGCAGCCAAGACCGGGCTTGCAATGCCGGCACCAACTGCCGGCCGGCTTGTCCAGCGCCTCGATGGCCATCACCTTGCAGCAGAGCGTGCAGTCGCCGCAGGTGCGCTTGGTAGAGGATGTCACGCGGTTGTTCCCGGCCGAACTGGTCGCGCCGAGGTTAATCGAGGTGGCCGCAAAAGTCCGCTGCAACCTTTGGGCGCGGCTCTCCTTGCGAAGCCATGCATCATGGGCATGGTCATTTCCAAGCGCTTGGCGTAAAGAGCGCCCAGATCAAATCCAGCGTGCGGCCGGGCCGTTGCCGCGCACGTCAGCTTCGGGCGCTTCGGCTCGCTGTGCCGCGCCAGAATTAACCAAGGTTTCCCATCCCGTGTCCCTTCCGGCCCTGACCCCGCCGCTCGCCCGCGCTTTGGCCGAGCGGAACTATGATTCACTGACCCCCGTCCAACTCGCCGTGCTTGCCCATGAAGCCACCGGCCGTGACCTCCTGGTGTCGGCCCAGACCGGCTCAGGCAAGACTGTCGCCTACGGATTGGCGATCGCGAAAAATCTTCTTGAGGATGCCGAGCAGTTCCGACCCGCGGCAGCCCCGCTTGCCCTGATCGTGGCGCCGACCCGCGAGCTCGCACTTCAGGTCCAGCGCGAGCTGGCCTGGCTCTACGGGCATGCCGGCGGGCGAGTCGTCTCCTGTGTCGGTGGCATGGATCCGCGGCGCGAGCAGCGCGAGCTCGCGGCAGGCGCGCACATCGTGGTCGGCACGCCGGGGCGGCTCTGCGATCATCTGCGGCGCGGCCGTCTCGACATCTCCGAGCTCGCCGCGGTCGTGCTCGACGAGGCCGACGAGATGCTCAATCTCGGCTTTCGCGAGGACATGGAATTCATTCTCGAGACCACGCCGGAGACGCGCCGCACCCTGCTGTTCTCGGCGACGTTTCCACGCGGCATCGTCGCGCTGGCGAGGCAATATCAGCGCGACGCCTTCCGGATCGAGGTCGCCGGCGACGAGGGCGGTCACGCCGATATCGAATATCGCGCGATCCGCATCGCGCCTGCCGACGTCGAGCACGCCGTCGTCAACGTGCTGCGCTTCTACGAGGCGCCGAGCGCGCTGGTGTTTTGCAGCACGCGCGACGCGGTCAGGCACCTGCAGGCGGCGCTCCTGGAGCGCGGCTTTGCCGTCGTCGCGCTGTCAGGCGAATTGACGCAGAACGAACGCACCCTGGCGCTGCAGTCGCTGCGGGACGGGCGTGCGCGGGTGTGCGTGGCGACCGACGTCGCCGCCCGCGGCATCGACCTGCCGAGCCTCGACCTCGTCATTCATGCCGACCTGCCCAACGACGCCGAGGTCATGCAGCACCGCTCGGGCCGCACCGGGCGCGCGGGACGAAAAGGGACGAGCGTCCTGCTGGTGCCGCCCGCCCGCCGGCGGCGCGCGGAGCTGCTGCTCAATCTTTCAGGGATCGACGCGGTCTGGGGCACTGCGCCGCAGGCGGACGAGATCCGCAAGCTCGATCATGAGCGCATGAAGGACGTGCTGTTCACTGAGGAGACCACCGCCGACGATCTGGTGCTGGCGCAGGCGCTCCTGGCCGAGCGCTCGGCCGAGGATATCGCCGCGGCGCTGGCGCGGCTCTATCGCGCGCGGCTGCCGTCGCCCGAGGACATCATCGATCCCGGCGAGCGAGGCGCCAAGCCGCCGCGCGGTGAGCGCGGTCGTGACAGATCCGATGGAGAAGGCGGCGACGATCGCGCGGCGAGACCTCGATCGAAATCCGGAAAAGCTTCGTCGAAGCACGCCATGGCGGACGGCAGCGTCTGGTTCCGCGCCGCGATCGGACGGCGCAAGAATGCGGAGGCGCGCTGGCTGCTGCCGATGATCTGCCGCCGCGGCGGCATCGACAAGCGCGACATCGGCGCCATCAAGATCATGGACACCACCACCGAGTTCGAGATTTCCGAGCGGGTCGCGGAGTCGTTCGCCGCCAAGGTCAAGCGGCCGGACAAGGAGGACAGCATCCGCATCGAGCCGATGGCGGACGCGCCGCAGCGGCAGGAGCCTTCGGAAGAGCGGCCCCCGTTGCCTCGGCGCGAGAGGGGCGAATATCGTGAGCGGCGCGACGATCGCCCGCACGAGGCAAGTGGATTCAAGCCACGCGGCAAAGCTTACGGCGAGCGCGCGCCGAAATTCGAGGATGCTCCCTCGTTCGGAAAGAAAAAGAAGCATCGGCCGGGCCACGCCGAGGCGCCGTCGGTCACGCCCTGGCCCGTGAAGGGTGCGCCGGGAAAGAAGACGAAGAAGAAGCGTCGCGGTTGAGCTTCTCCCGTATGGCGCAGACAGCAATGATGCCGCCGGATTGCGCCGGCGGCATCATCTGAAACGTCGGGTGGGAGGTCAGCGGCCGCCGCCGCCGCCACCACCACCACCGCCACCGCCGGCATCACGCATCGACGAGCTGTAGCGGGGATCGGTCTGCTTCATGTAGGTGGGCGAGGTGTCGCGATTGATGACGCTGGTGGGTTTTCTGCCCAGGTTCGGCGTCTCGATCAGGATGCCACAGCCTTCGAAGAAGGCGGTGTCGCAGCCATAGGTCCGATACTGCGTCGCATTGGCGCTGGTTGCGGCGAGTGCGCTCGCCGCAACGCATGCAATCAAGGTAATTTTCGACAAGGTGAGCTTCATGGACATTCTCCAGCCTCGGTTCGGCGAGACCGGAACGGCTCGCACACAGCTTCGACGGAGGCTGATCTGACCCGGTTCGAGGGAGCGGCTTCACGCCCGCGTGAGCCGGGGCGCCCGGGAAGAGGCGTTACGTCGCGGCAAGATCGCGCAGCATGTACGTCGCGCCTTCGCCGTATGACTCGAGCTTTGCACGCAGCTCCGCGTCCATCGTGACGGTCCGAAACCCGAGACGCTCCCACAGCGGTCGCGTGGCGTAGACCGAGACCAGCGCGAGCGTCGCGATCTGTGAAGCGCGCGCCAGCTCCTCGATGGCTGCGACATAGGTGCGCAGAACGCCGCCGCGAAAATCGGGCAGCACGGCGACGTCGTGGACGTAGAGGCAGTCCGCATCATCAGGCAATCGTGCGAGCAGAGCGTCGAGCGGCGGAATCCGGTGCTGCTTCCAGGGATGCGAAAGCCCGTAGCCGGCGATCTCGTCGCCGGCGACAAGCACACGGCATCCGCCCGGATAGAGCCGCATCTTCTCGGCGAACACCTCCGGGCTTTCGGGAAGGTCAGGATGAATCCGCGCCGCGATGGCGCCGATCGCGGGCAGGTCGGATGCGTGCGCGGGACGCCAATGCGGCTTGCTCATGTCTTTCCGTCGTTCCGTCTCGGTTGGTCCAGTTTATTCCGCTGCGTCGATGCGCGCAGCGAAAAATATCCTTGCCGCCGTCTCGGGAATACCGGGTCGCGCCCGGCGTCCTATCCATGCAAGCCAATTTGCATGACAGGAGACATCATGACGTCCTCGATCCGCCTCGCGCTCACGCTGGCAATGTCGCTCGCGATCGTTCCCGCCGCCTTCGCCGCACCGCCGACCAAGACGGGCAAGACCGACAAGGGCAACGTGCTCACCGATGCCAAGGGCATGACGCTCTACACCTTCGACAAGGACACGGACGGCAAGTCGGCCTGCAACGGTCCATGTGCGACGAACTGGCCGGTGTTGAAGGCAGAGGCGAGCGACGCCGCAGGCGACGGCTACACCATCATCACGCGCGACGACGGCTCCAAACAATGGGCCTACAAGGGCAAGCCGCTCTACACCTTCGCCAAGGACCAGAAGCCCGGTGACATCACCGGCGACGGCTTCCTGAACGGCGCCTGGCATCTGGCGATGCCGTAGCGGCCCCGTACGCGGATACGGCGCGCGCCGGCTGTCGCAGGCGACGGTCCGCGCGCGACCGTGTCGCTATCTCGGATATTCGAGCTGCATCGCGACGAAGTCGGCCGTGCGCGGCCCGTAGCGCGCATCGATGGCGTGCAATGTCTGGTCCAGCGCTCGCGCCGGCGGCAGGTCGACGGCGGCCGGCGGCGTCAGCCTTTCCGGCCAGTCGGCCGCAACCCTGTCCGGCAGGATGCGAAGACCGCCGCGGCTCGTCTGCGCCTCTGCCGTGGCCGCGAAGGTGAGCGCGCGCGAGCGATAGGTGCGCGACCACGCATCGGCGACAAGCGCAAGCGACACCTCGTCGATGCCTGAGGTCAGCGCGATCCCGAGCTGCTCGCGGCTCCAGAATGCGAGCGTGTTGGCGATCGCCGTCACCGCGAAGGGGCGTGTGAACCGGAACGCCTCGCTGCGGTGGCGCGCATCCCAGTGCGCAAGTCCGATGTCGCGGGCGACCGCCTCCGCCCTGGCGCGGCCGGCGATGGCCTCGACCAGGGTCAGGGCCATCGGCATGGATGCGGTGATGCCGGTCGTTGTCGCGACGCCGCGGTCGACCACCAGCCTGCGGTCCGCGACATAGCGGATCGCGGAATGCCTTTGCAGATCGCGCACGGAATACCAGTGCGTGGTGGCCTGCCGGCCGTCGAGCAGCCCGGCGTTGGCGACGACCTTGGCGCCGACGCAGACGCCGATCACGATCGCGCCCTTGCTGGCCTGGGTTCTGATCCACTGCAGGGCCAGGGCATCGTCTTCGCGACTCATCGCGGGCACGATGACGTAATCGGCGCCGTCGGGATGCGCAGCATCGAACTCCGTGATGGTCGCGTGCGGCTGCACTTTCAGCGCGGGATAGAGGGCGACGGGGCCAGGCTGCGTCGCCAATGTGAGGACGTCGGCGACGTCAGCGCGCGCAAGGATGCCGTATGGCATCAGATAGTCGGTCGTCTCGCTCATGTCGTTGATGCCGACGATGGCGATCAGGGGGCGTTTGCGCTTCGGCGGCTTCAGCGCCGCAAGCGTCGCCTCGGTCTCGTCCCTGGATATCGCAGGCGCGGTTCCCCGAGCCGGCGAGCCGGGCAGCAGGAACAACCAGGTTCCGCCGATCACCGCCAGCAGTGCCACGCAGCCGACGCCGCTCAACGCCAGAATGCGCCATATCATGATGATGTCACCCGATCCTCGTTGCTTCACGCGAAGCGGAAGCTAACCGCTGGCAACGACATCAGGAATGACGCAGATCCGGCAAAAACGGCCATCCGCATGCGTGTTGATTTGTCGCGCGGCGGGTTCTCCTTGCACGCGATGCCGCGCGTCGGGCGGCGAGACTATCTCAGCCCCTCATACACCATCAGCCCGCGCGCGATCTGCAATTTGCGGATGGCGCGCGGCAGGAGTTTCTCCGGCTGGTGCAGATAGCGCCAGGAGGTGAGGGCGAAGGCGGAAAGCGTGCCGCATTCGTGGTCGAACGGCGCCAGCACGCCGGTCACGCTCACCGGCGTGTGCGGACGGGCGTTGAAGGGGAGCAGCAGCAGTTCGAGATGCGCCTTGCTGCCGTCCTGGCGCGCCGCGGTGACGCCGGCGATCGCGCCGAGCGCCTCGTCGGCGACGATGGTCGTGATCTCCTCGATCTCGCTGCGGCTCGCATCAGTGAACAGCGCCGCGAAGCTCTGGTCCTTGAGGTCCGTTCCTGCGAGCGCGCAGACGCGCGTGCCGGCGACGCGAAACGGGAAGCCGAGGTTCGGCTCGCAGGACAGCACGAAGATGTCGCCGAGCAGGCCGCGGACCGCGGCCGGGTCGATGTCGGCCCGGTCGGGGGCCCGCGCAGTGCCGCGCTTCTCGTTCCAATACGCGAAGAACGCGCGGCTCGACGGATGTTTCATGGCTGAACGCTCGTTCCGGGGCGCGACCTCACGGGACAATTCTGTCCCGCTTCAGTGCACCCGCGATCCCTTCTGGTGTTGTGCAGGAGGGGAGTTGCAGCGTCCATGCCGCGGGCCTGTTTTCAGGCCTCTTGCGCCTGCCTTTGCGCCGTTAACGTTAAATTAACTATGCGCTTCGTGCCGGCCGCGCGCCTGCTATGGTGACCGCGGTCGCAAGCCTCGCCGCTTTCTCCAGGTTCTCGGCGGGGCCCGTACACAGGGCGTCAAACAGTTTGGTCACGGGCCGCGGGAGGGGTGGGGATACACCTTATCTCTCCGGCCACCGGAAGGCCGACACGGACAGGCAGGGCTTTCCCAGGGCCCTGCCTTTTCCTTTTTCACAGCATCTCTCGTGCCCCGGACGCAGCGCAGCACTTCTTCAGTGATGCGCTGCAGAGCCGGGGCCCAGCACCTGCCCGGGCCAAAATCGACATCCCGCACGATTTCCTTTTGTGCACTTGCGCAGGGACGCTAAAGGCGACTATCTCCAAGCCTGTCGCTCCGATTGCGCCTGAAAGCGAAGCTGCCTTGGATTCCCCGCAAGATTCGTCACCGCAAGGTCCTCAGCCGGACCTGCCGGCCGTCGTCGAGGAGGCTCCGCGCGAGCCGATCCTGACGCTGCCCGCGGCGCTGACCGCCTATATCCTCCTTTTGGCGGTGATCCATCTGCGGGTGCTGCTGCCGCCGGAGCTCGAGAACTGGACCATCGACGTGTTCGGCTTCATCCCGAAGCGCTACGATTCCTCGCTGCTCAATCTGGAGATCCCCGGTGGTGCCGGCGCAAAAGTCTGGACCTTCGTCACCTATTCGCTGCTGCACGCCAATCTGACCCATCTCGGCTTCAACGTGCTGTGGCTGCTGCCCTTCGGCAGCGCGCTGGCGCGGCGCTTCGGCACGGTCAGGTTCTTCATCTTCATGGCCGTGACGGCGGCGGCCGGCGCGCTCGCCCATCTCATCACCCATGAGCACGCGGTGGCGCCGATGATCGGTGCCTCGGCCTCGGTGTCGGGCGCGATGGCGGCCGCAATCCGCTTCGCCTTCGTCCGCGGCAGCTTCCTGTCGTTCAGCCGTTCGGACGCCGATACCGCCGCAAAAGTTCCGGCGCTGCCGCTGTCGCGCGCGCTGCGCGACGGGCGGGTGGTCGGCTTCCTCAGCGTCTGGTTCGGCGTCAACATCATCTTCGGCGTCGGCGCGATCGGGGTCGATTCCGAAACCACGAGCGTCGCCTGGCAGGCGCATATCGGCGGCTTCTTTGCCGGCCTGTTGCTGTTCGCCCTGTTCGATCCCGTGCCGCGCGTCCGAAGCGATGCTGCGGATGCGTCATCACAGGACATTTCGAACCGTATTTGAAGCGGCGCTTGCGGCGCGGCCCGAATTCATCCATCATCCGCGGGAAGAATGTTCCGAAGCCGCAAGCTGCTGGCGGCGATGCTTCGCAACGCGCCTGAACGTGAAACCGGCGCCAAAACTGTTAGTTGAAGACTCGAAGAACAAGTTCGGATCGCCTCAACGGCGGACGGCTCCGATTCAGGGAGGCTACAATGACGGTACGTTCCATTCTGAACACCAAGGGGCACCAGATCGTGAGCGTCGAGCCCGACGCCAAGCTGGCCGCCACGATCGAACTGCTCGGTGAGAAGAAGATCGGCGCGGTGCTGGTGATGAACCAGAGCCGCCTCGAGGGCATCCTGTCGGAGCGCGACATTGTGCGCGTGCTCGGCGAGCGCGGCGCCGGCGTGCTGGAGGCGCCGGTCTCGGAGGTCATGACCCGCAAGGTCGTGACCTGCAAGGAGACCGACACCGTGGCCGAGCTCATGGAGATGATGACGTCGGGCAAGTTCCGCCATCTGCCCGTGATCGACAACGGCAAGGTGGTCGGCCTGATCTCGATCGGCGACGTCGTCAAGCGTCGGGTCCAAGAATACGAGTCCGAGCAGGAAGCCCTGCGCGACTACATCAAGACCGCCTGATCGGCCTCGCGGCTGGCCTCATTCCTGCGCTTTCGGCGCGGTGCCCTCGGGCGTCGGCGCCAGGACATGGATGGCCTCCTGGATCGAGTCCAGCGCGCGCTCGGCGGCGCGGGTGCCGAAGGCGATGAGGTCGTCGGCGCGGTGGAAGTCGAACCAGCCGATCTGGCCGACCCGCGGCGTGATCAGCATGTCAGGCGGATCGCCGGCGAGGCGGGCGCGGGTGATGCGGTCCTGCATGATGTTGAAGGCATCGACCATCACCGAGGAGATGCCGGGCCGGCCGCCGCCGCCGAAGAACTCGCGCTTGACGGTCTTCTCCGGCGAGAACAACCGCGGAAAGCGCCGCTTGACCGTCGTCTCCTCGGCCACGGGCGCCATCGTCTCCGGCATCGCGCCATGCGAATAGATCGTCGTGGAATGGGTGAAGATGTCGCTGGAAAGGTTTGCAGCGATGACGATTTCGGCACCGAGCGCCCGGGCGGCCGAGACCGGCACCGGATTGACCAGCGCGCCGTCGACCAGCCAGCGGTCGCCGATCAGCACCGGTGCGAAGATGCCAGGCAGCGCATAGGAGGCGCGCATCGCGTTGACCACGCGGCCGCGCGTCAGCCAGATCTCGTGGCCTGTGCGGACTTCGGTCGCCACGGCCGCGAACTTGATCGGAAGGTCCTCGATCTGAATTTGGCCGCAGGCCTCCTCGAGCCGGGTTGCGAGCTTCTCGCCGCCGATCAGGCCGGAGCCGTTGAGACGGATGTCGAGATAGCCGAGGATGTTGCGCATGCCTTGCAGGCTGCGGCCCCATTCTTCCAGCGTGTCGAGATGGCCGGCCGCATAGAGGCCGCCGACCACGGCGCCGATCGAGGTGCCGACCACGACGTCAGGCACGATGCCGTTCGCGAGCAGGGTCTTGATGATGCCGATATGGGCGAATCCGCGCGCCGCGCCGCCGCCGAGGGCAAGGCCGATGACCGGCCGGCGGATGCTGCCCAAGCCAACTTTCTCGCCGTTTGAGCCGTTCGCACCCCAACCCTTCAATCTGTCCAGCACCGAAACTCTCCTACCCAGAGGCCAGCCCGCAATCACCAGATTAGGCACCGCTCGTGCAGTCCGCCATAACCGCGGCGAAGCATGGTTTATGCCGCTTTGGGAAGGGCACAGGGCAGGAGTATGGCGATGGACGGTTGCTTCGGGGCTAATCACGCAGGCGTCAACCGGGTTCCAATGACCGTATTCGATGGGGTTCCTGAGGCTTGAATTTGCCGCGTTTTCGGTGAAAAGCATGGGGCATGACACGCGGGGGTGACGGCATCATCGGATGGCGGCGCAGCGGCAGGCTGCTGCCGGCGCTGATCCTCGCCGCGTGCCTCGTGGCTTCGGGCCAAGATGCTGCCCAGGCGCAGCTTTTCTCCGATCGTCCGCCGCCGGTGCCGCCGGCATCGGTGCCCGACCCCGGCGGCGCCGTCAGCCTGGCGCCGCCCTCCGGGCCGGGCGCGGGACCCCCGAGCCTGCCGCCGACGCTGCTGCAGCCCGCTACGCCCAGCATGCCGCCGCCCGCGGTCACGACCGTGCCGCCGGCCGCCCCGCTGAGTGCGGCCGCGCCCGGACAGAGCGTGCTGTCGCTGACGGCGAAATACGGCAAGGACACACCGCCGATCACCAGCGGCCTGGTCTGGCGCGTGTTCGCCGACCGTCCGGACGAGAACGGCACCTTCAAGCTGATTCGCGAGGACCGCACCGCCACGCCCAACATCGTGCTGCCGCCGGGCAACTATGTCGTGCACGTGGCCTTCGGCCTCGTCAGCGCGGTGCGCGCCGTGAGCCTGAAGGCCGAGACCGACCGCGAATCTTTCGTGCTGCCGGCCGGCGGCCTGCGCATCGAGGGTCGGGTTGGCACCAGCCGCATTCCGCAGAACCAGATCTCGTTCGCGATCTACAAGGGCAGCCAGTTCGAATCCGGCGACCGCGCCGCGCTGGTGCCGAACGTTGCCGCCGGTGATGTCGTGCTGATACCGGAAGGCACCTACTACATCATCTCCAACTATGGCGACGCCAACTCGGTGGTGCGCTCGGACATTCGTGTCCAGGCCGGCAAGCTCACCGACGTCACCATTACCCACCGCGCCGCGGTCATCACGCTCAAGCTGGTCAGCGACAAGGGCGGAGAGGCGCTCGCCAACACCGCCTGGTCGGTGCTGACCCCGGGCGGCGACGTCATCAAGGAATCGATCGGCGCGTTCCCGCGCGTCGTGCTCTCCGAAGGCGAATATCGCGCCATCGCCAAGAACGAGGGCAAGGTCTACGAGCGCGGTTTCAACGTCGTCAACGGCGTCGACGGCGAAGTCGAAGTCGTTGCGCGGTAGACCCCGGGCGTCGGAGCCTGCAGCAGGCGGCTGACGCGATCCCCGGCGGCAGGATCGTTCTCATTAAGCGCACGAACCTGCATCCTCTGTTACCGCCGCGTCTGTCCTGCGTGCTGGGAAGACTGCCAGCGCCAAATTGACCCCGAGGAAACACCGCTGACGAGAGCTTATTCCCGCAGCTCGCGGCTTCATCGCACCCGGTGCATGAAACCAATTTCCGATCATCAATTTTATTCTCTTTCCACCGCACTGCGTTATATGTCGGGCATCCGTCTAATGGGGGCCGGAGCAGGCTTGTGCGTCTGCGAGACCGGCAAGGAGCAGGGGACCAAGCCCGTCGGCATGTTCGAAGTGATCCTCACCAGGCGCAAGCGGTTTGGCTGGCGATGGCAAGTGTGCGACCAGTCCGGCAAGATATTTGCCGATGGCTTCGAGCGCACCCGGCCGTCTGCCAAATATCAAGGCGAGCGCGCGTTGTTCTTCCTGTTGTCCCAGGCCCATCTGCGCAACCGCTCCGCCGCGTCCAGCGAGGACTAGCGGCGCGCACACCGGCTCAGACATCGACGACCAGCTTGCCCTTCGCTGCGCGATCGCGGATCAGCGCATAGGCGTCGCCCACATTCTCCAGCGCAAAGCGCCTGGGATCGAGCAGCGGCACCAACTTGCCCGCCTCGACGAGGCGCGTCGCCTCCATCATGATCTCCCCATGATGCGCGCGCCCTTCGCCCGACAGCAGCGGCAGCAGCGTGAACACGCCGGAATAGGTTGCGGCGCGGAACGACAGCGGCGCAAGCGCGTGCGTCCCCCAGCCGAGCGCACTCACCACGTGGCCGAAGCGGCGCACCGCTTCGAAGGAGGCGTCGAGCACCTTGCCGCCGACGGTGTCGTAGACGGCGTCGAAGCCGCGGCCTCCGGTATGCTGCGCAACATAGGTTTCGACCGGGGTGTTGCGGTCGATGAACACCGCGCCAAAACCTTCGATCGTGGCGCGCTGCGTCGCCGAGCCGGTTGCGAACACGTTCGCTCCCAAGGCGCGCGCGATCTGGATCGCGACGTGGCCGACGCCGCCGGCGCCGCCATGAATCAACAGCTTCTGGCCGGCCCCTAGCGATGCGCGGTCGACCAGGCCTTCCCAGGCCGTGATGAAGATCAGGGGCAGGGCCGCCGCTTCCCGCATGCTGAGATTGGTGGGCTTCGGCGCCAGCAGGTCGGCATCGACAGCGGCGAATTCCGCCAGCGATCCCTGCACGCCGCCGACGCCTCCGGTCATGCCATAGACTTCGTCGCCCGGCTTGAACCGCGTCACCTCGCGCCCGGCCTGCTCGACTACGCCGGCGAGATCGATCCCGGGAATTGCTGGCAGCGGATGCCGCGCATGCGCCGCCGCGCCGGCATGGATCTTGGTGTCGAGCGGATTGACCCCGCTCGCGCGCACCCGGACCAGCACCTCGCGCGGGCCGATTGCCGGCGTGGAGATGGTTGAGAGCCGCAGCGGCGCGTTGTGCGCCTCCAGCACGGCCGCGCGCATTGCCGATTGTTTGATCATGATCGTTCTCCGTTGTCGCCCTCCAATATGCCCATGAATTTTTGCATGGAAAGCAACGACAATGTACGATCGTCGTGCATTATTGCATGAGGGCCTTCGATGGACTGGAGCGATCTGCGCATCTTCCTGGCGATCGCGCGCGAGGGCACGCTTGGGGCTGCCGCGCGAAAGATCGGCCAGACCCAGCCGACCATGGGCCGGCGGCTTCGCGCGCTCGAACAGGCGTTGGGGCAGACGCTGTTCCAGCGCACCGCCGACGGATTCGTGCTCACGGACGAGGGCACCGCCGTGCTGCGCCACGCCGAGCGGATCGAGGAGGAGGCGCTCGCCCTTCAACGTCGCGCCTCCGGTGCGGAGACGCAACTCGACGGCCTTTTGCGCCTGTCGTCGTCGGACTGGTTCGGGACGGTGATGCTGTCGCCGGTGATTGCCGCATTCGGCAAGCGTCATCCGAGGGTGACCGTCGAGCTCCTGACCGATGCGCGCCTCTACAGCCTGCCGCGCCGCGAAGCCGATCTCGTCTTCCGCATCAAGCCGTTCAGCGAGCCCGAGATTATTTCCAGGAAGCTGCTGCATATTCCCTATGCACTCTATGGCAGGAAGGGCAGCAAGCCGCCGCGCGGCGGCGATGGGCGTGGCGTCCGCGTCGTGACCATGAACGTCGAATTCGCCGACATGCCCGATGCGGCCTGGCTGAAACGCGCGCTGCCCAACGCGGAGGTGGCTTCGCGCAGCAACAACAGGCAGGCGCAGGCCGAGCTCTGCGCGAGCGGCGGGGGATTGGCGGTGCTGCCGCGCCCGCTCGGCGACCGCGACCGCCGCCTCGTCGCGCTTGATATCGGTACCTCGCCGCCCGGCCGCGATACCTTCGTCGGCTATCACCGCGACCTCAAGCGCCTGGCTCGCCTGCGCGCGCTGCTGGATCTGGTGATCGAGCGGTTGGCGGGCACGCACCCGTAGCTTCGTAGGGTGGGTTGGCCTTGCGGCTGCGCACAGCGCAGTCGAAAGGCGTGACCCACCACTTCTGTCACCAGGGAAACTAGAGAAGTGGGTTGCGCTG
This sequence comes from Bradyrhizobium sp. CCBAU 53415, assembly GCF_028128735.1. Taxonomy (NCBI): domain Bacteria; kingdom Pseudomonadati; phylum Pseudomonadota; class Alphaproteobacteria; order Hyphomicrobiales; family Nitrobacteraceae; genus Bradyrhizobium; species Bradyrhizobium sp. CCBAU 53415. The sequence continues at coordinate 1,306,143 of NZ_LBJF01000001.1, forward strand.
CGCTAACCCACCCGACGCAGCCACAACACCTTGCGTTGCCCGACGGGCAAAACGCCCAAACCATCGGTCAAGACGTCTCGCCGAAAATATTCCACTTTACCGAATTTCGGAATCGGCGTATGTGTCGCGGCAACCCGGCCCAAGGAAGAGGGGCGTATCGCGATCGTCACGACACGCGGGCCGGACGGCGGTGGACGTTAGTTACATCGGCGCGAAGGGCTTCGCAGGGCAGGCGACTGTGAGCGAAGGCCTCGCGCGGACGACCGGTGTGACGTGCGTACGGCAAAATCGTGTGGTCCTGACGCCCGGGGTCTGTGCGTCAAGTCTTGCGGAGATGTGTGTTGCCCGACCGGGCGAGCGCATCAGTGATCCGCGAGGCGACGGGGGCAATAGTGCATCGCTCCCCGGGGAGAGCACGACATAAGCCGTAAAACCACTGCGCAGGGAAGGCCGATTGCTTGGCTACACCTGTATGCCGCTGTGCAGATTCTTGTTGCCACCTTTCGCACAGTGGACCGTGGGTGCCCGGCCGGCATCCGGTCTTCCCTGCGCCCTTTTCATTTCAGAGGGTGAAGAGATGAAGCAAAGCTCGGGCGAGATGAGCCGCGAGGATGTGAAAGTGTGTCTGCGACGACGATGCGAATTTGAAAGAGCGACGCCGCCGCTTCTTGCTCCGTCATTTGCGCGCGCAGCGAAGCAATCCAGAGTCCCTCCGCGGTGGGATTCTGGATTGCTTCGCTGCGCTCGCAATGACGAACGTTGAAACAGTTGCGTGCAAATTCCCCTCTCGCGCCCCGGACGCAGCGCAGCGCCTCTCGGCGATGCGCTGCAGAGCCGGGGCCCATGCTTCAGCGAGCTGTGCGGCCCGCTGGTCCCGGCTCTGCGCCGCACCGCTTGCGCGCTGCATCGCGCCCGGGACACGCGAGCATCGCCTTTGCACGATCGTCATAGTCTCTAAGGCCCACTAACCAACACCTGACTTAAAACTGTCATAATCGCTGAATGGAACCCGCGCCCGCGCGCTTTTTACATCTCGTTAAGCGCGCCTGCATTGGATGCGCCGGCGAAGTGCGTTGGGGACTGCCATGAATGCCGCGAAGAGGGTGTCGGGAAAACCGGCCACGGAAATGTTTGACGACATCCCGGTGCTTCAGCGCAAGTGGCGTGCGGCGTTGAAGCCGGGCGAGCGGCTGCCGCGCTATGAGGACGTGATGCTCGGCAGCCTCGGACGGCTCGCCGACCACATCGCTCTGCTGAAGAACGACGGCGCGCTGGAATTGTCGCGCAGCGGGCGTTACGTGCAGAAATGGCTCGGCGAGGAACGCTGGGACATTCCCGTCACCGAGCTGTCGCCCGATTGTGCCATGGCGCTGTCGGAAGCAGCGGCGAGCGCGCTTGCGACCGGACGGCCGCACCAGGCGAGCGCGCATTGCGTGCGCGACGGCATGGTCAGGACCTACGACGTGCTGGCGCTGCCGACGTCCTCGCGTTGGGGCGCGACGCTGGTCGGCGCCTATGTCAACGAGTGCGGCGCGCAATACAATCTCCTCGACGCAATCTTTTCCTCGACCGACGACGCGGTGGTTTCCCTGGCAACGCTGCGCGATGCCGGCGGCAAGCCGTTCGATCTTCAGGTCGTGCATCACAACAAGAGCGCGGGCGGGCTGCTGAAGGTTGCGAGCGGAAGCCTGTTGTGGCGGCGGATCGGCGAGGGCAGCACGCTGCTGGCCTCGCCCGAGGTGATGGAATTCCTGCTCAAGGCCGTCTCGGGCGGCCGCGGCGAGCAGCTCGAGATCGAGAGCGAGGGACGCTACCTCAGGCTCAGCGCCACCGCCTTCGCCGACGTGGTTTCGCTGACGATCTCCGATGTCACCGCGCTCAAGCGGCGCGATGCCTCGTTCCGCCTGCTGTTCGACAATAACCCGATGCCGATGTGGGTGTTCGACGCGCAGACCAAGGCGTTCCTCAGCGTCAACGACGCCGCGGTCCAGCATTACGGCTACAGCCGCGCCACCTTCCTGCGCATGAAGCTGCACGAGATCTGGCCGGAGGACGAGTGGGACAGCCACGCCGAGGCGCTGGAGCGCCTTGGCGACGCCTATCACTCCTCGCGCAACTGGCGGCATCTGCGCGCCGACGGCAGCGAAATCGAGGTGCTCACCTTCGGCCGCCGTGTCGCCTTCGACGATCGCGACGGCTACCTGGTGGCAGTAGTCGACATCACCGAACGGCGCAAGGCCGAGGCCCGCATCGCCCACATGGCGCATCATGACGGGCTCACCGACCTGCCGAACCGCGAACACTTCCAGGAGCGCCTGAAGCAGGCGCTGGATCAGGCCGGGGGGAAACGGGTCGGCGTGCTCTACATCGATCTCGACCTGTTCAAGAACATCAACGATTCCTTTGGCCATCCGGTGGGCGACCGCTTGTTGAAGCAGGTCGCCGAGCGCCTGACCACCGCGGTCCGCGGCGCCAATCTCGCGGCGCGGCTCGGCGGCGACGAGTTCGCCGTCATCTTGGCCGCCGACGTCTCGCCGAACGAGGCCAGCGCCTGCGCGTCCTTGCTGATCGACATGGTGAAGGCGCCGTATGATCTCGATGGGCAGGAAATGGTGATCGGCGCCAGCATCGGCATCGCGCTGTCGCCGGGCGACGGCACGACGCCTGAAGAGTTGATGCGCAATGCCGACATGGCGCTGTACCGGGCGAAGTCCGACGGCGGTGGCGTGCACCACTTCTTCGAGCGAGAGATGGACCTCCAGGCGCAGAGGCGCCGTGACATGGAGCTCGATCTGCGTCGCGCGTTCGCCAATGGCGAGTTCGAGCTGCACTACCAGCCGCTGGTGACGATCGCCTCCGACCGCATCTCCGGCTTCGAGTCGCTGCTGCGCTGGCGTCACCCGGACAAGGGCATGATCTCTCCGGCGGAGTTCATCCCTGTTGCCGAGGACATCGGCCTCATCACCCAGTTAGGGGAGTGGGTGCTGCGCAAAGCCTGCGCCGAGGCCGTCAAATGGCCTGCCGACGTCAAGGTCGCGGTCAATCTGTCACCGGCGCAATTCCGCAGCCGCAATCTGGTTCAGGTCGTGATTTCGGCCTTGGCGCAGTCCGGACTGTCGCCGAAGCGGCTCGAACTGGAAATCACCGAGTCGATCTTCCTGGCCGAGACCGATGCCAATCTCGCGATCCTGCATCAGTTGCGCGAGCTCGGTGTCGGCATTTCCATGGACGATTTCGGCACCGGCTATTCCAGCCTGAGCTATCTCCGCAGCTTTCCCTTCGACAAGATCAAGATCGACCGCTCCTTCGTCAAGGATCTGGCGCAGCGGCCCGACTGCGGCGCCATCGTGCGCGCGATCTCCGGGCTCGGCCGCAGCCTCAACATCACCACGACCGCGGAGGGCGTCGAGACCGAGGATCAGCTCGACTGGCTGCGCGCCGAAGGCTGCAACGAGGTGCAGGGATTTCTGTTCAGCGCCGCGCGGCCCGCGGCCGAGATCGCGAAGCTGCTTGCCGATTTCGGTCAGCGCGCCTCACGGGCGGCGTAGTGCGGGCGGGTAGCAGTCATAGACCAGCGCCTTGAACGCGGGTGTGATGCGGCCGCGCTCGTTCTGGGTCTGCTGCATCATGAGGTAGACCATGTCGAGCTTGGGATCGACGCCGAAATAGGTGCCGCTGCCGGAGTCCCATTTCAATTCGCCGAGCGAGCCCGGCGGCGGCGGTTTCGCGTTGCCGGGATCGGTCCGCACCGCAAGGCCGTAGCCATAGCCGAAGCCGTCGCCCGGGAAATAGAAATAGTCGCGTCCGACGCCGGAGCCCGGTCCGATGTGATCGGTCGTCATGGCCTTGAACGCGGCCGGGCTGAGGTAGCGCCTGCCGGCGAACTCGCCGCCGTTGAGCAGCATCTGCGAGAAGCGTTGATAGTCGGTGATGGTCGAGAGCAGGCCGCCGCCGCCGGATTGCCATTCGGGATGGTCGAGGCGCTCGCGTTCGCCGGCAAGCAGGATGAAGTCGTTCGGCAGCGGCCGCGCCATCCGCTCACGCTCGTCCTCGCTCGCGAGCACGAATTTGGTGCTGTTCATGCCGAGCGGGTCGAAGATGCGTTGTTTCAGGAATTGATACAGCGTCTGGCCCGAGACGATCTCGATGATGCCGCCGAGCACGTCGGTGGAATGGCCGTAGCGCCACAGTGTTCCAGGTTGCCGCGCCAGCGGCAGTTCGGCGATGCGATCGGCGAACTGCCTGTTGTTGAAGTGACCCTTGAAAATGTTGGCCATCCTGTAGGCGTGCTCGACCCACTCGCTGCCGATGTAATCGTAACTGATGCCCGAAGTATGCCGCAGCAGATCCTCGATGTTGACGGGGCGGTCCGGTGGGTCGAGGTCCAGCTCGACCACGCCGCCGGGCAGGGTCACCTCGCGGCCCACCTTGGTCCCGGCGAACAGCGGGACGTATTTCGACACCGGGTCGGTCAGCGCCAGCTTGCCATCGTCGATCAGCATCATCGCGCCAAGGCACGTGATCGGCTTGGTCATGGAGTGGATGGCGAAGATCGTGTCCGGCGTCATGGCGAGGCCGGTCCTGGTGTCGCGCACGCCGAAGGTCTTCAGATAGACCGGCTTGCCGTGTTGCTGGACGAGGATCACCGCGCCCGGCAACCGGCCGCTCGTCACCTCGTTGTCGAAATACGCCGTGATGCGGTCGAGCCCGTCGGACGAGGGGGCCGGAATATCGGCAGCTCGGCTTTTCGCCATCGAGCTGGCGAGCATTGCGGCCCCGACGAGAAATTCACGCCGTCGCATCCGAGCTTCCTCCCTCGCCGGGAGCTAAGCCGTGCAACGTTCGAGCCGTCAACAAGACATCGATCAAAAGCGCGTCACGATTTCCGAAAGGCACGGTCGCGGTCGGTCCTCGCTCGGTTTGGTCGGCGTACCGACATGGATGAGGCCGGCGAGCTTTTCGTCCGGCTTGAGGCCGAGCCCATCAAGCACGTCGCGATCGAAGGCGAACCAGCCGGTCAGCCAGCAGGCGCCGTAGCCGAGTGCGGTGGCGGCCGTGACGATGTTCATGGCGCTGGCGCCTGCCGACAATTCCTGCTCGAACGCCGGCACCTTCGGATGCGGCCTGGTGAAGCTGACGATGCCGATCACCAATGGCGCATCGGTGAGGCGCTTGCGCTCGATCTCGACGTCGGCCGCCGGCGCGCCCGGATTCTTCCGGGCGAAGACCCTCGCGATCACCTCGCCGGCACGCTGGCGGGCATCGCCCTCGAAGACGATGAAGCGCCAGGGCGCGAGCTTGCCGTGATCGGGCACGCGCGCGCCGATGGTGAGGATGGTTTCGAGCTCGGCCGGCGAGGGGCCGGGCCCGGTCATGTCGCGCGGCTTGACCGAGCGGCGGGTCTTCAGGAGTTCGATGGCGTCGGGCACTGCGATATCCTCTTCAAATGGTCGGCGGGCGTGCCATGCCGAGATAGGCACGCACGCCCGCAACCGGAAGCGAATTTAGATCGGTTTCAGGGATCAGACGCCGCCGTGCGCCCGCCGGACATCCGGCGGGGTCGCCTCGTCGACGAGGGCGGCGATCGCCTCGGCCGTCGTCATCACCTTCTGGCCGTCGCTGCCGAGGCGGCGAACCGAGACCGAATGCGTCTCGGCTTCCTTCTTGCCGACCACGAGCAGCGCCGGGATCTTGGCCAGCGAGTGCTCGCGGACCTTGTAGTTGATCTTCTCGTTGCGCAGGTCGATCTCGACCCGAAGTCCCGCACGCCGCGCCTGCTCCAGCACCACCTTGGCGTATTCGTCGCCTTCCGAGGTGATGGTCGTGACCACCGCCTGCACCGGCGAGAGCCAGAGTGGGAAGTTGCCGGCATAGTGCTCGATCAGGATGCCGATATAACGCTCCATCGAACCGCAGATCGCGCGATGCACCATCACCGGCGGCTTCTTGCCGCCGTCATGGTCGATGTAGAACGCACCGAACCGCTCCGGCAAATTGAAGTCCACCTGCGTGGTGCCGCACTGCCAGTCGCGGCCGATGGCGTCGCGCAGAACGTATTCGAACTTCGGCCCGTAGAACGCGCCTTCGCCGGGATTGATCTCGGTCTTGATGTGATTGTTCTGCGACTGGATCTCGCGCAGCACGGTGGCCATCACCCGCTCGGCGTGATCCCACATCGCATCGGTGCCGACACGTTTTTCCGGCCGGGTCGACAGCTTCACCGTGAGATCGCCGGTGAAGCCGAAATCCGCATAGGTCGACAGGATGAGATCGTTGATCTTCAGGCACTCGTCGGCGAGCTGGTCCTCGGTGCAGAAGATGTGCGCGTCGTCCTGGGTGAAGCCGCGCACGCGCATCAGGCCGTGCATGGCTCCGGACGGCTCGTAGCGATGCACCACGCCGAACTCGGCGAGGCGCAGCGGCAGGTCGCGATAGCTCTTCAGACCGTGCTTGAAGATCTGCACGTGACCGGGGCAGTTCATCGGCTTCAGCGCGAACCAGCGCTTGTCCTCGGCCTCGTCGCCGGCCGACTGCGCCGCGAACATGTTCTCGCGGTACCAGCCCCAATGGCCCGAGGTCTCCCACAGCACCTTGTCGAGGATCTGCGGCGCGTTGACCTCGCTGTAGTCGCCGGTCAGCCGGCGGCGCATATAGGCGATCAGCTGCTGGAAGATGGTCCAGCCCTTCGGATGCCAGAACACGACGCCCGGACCTTCCTCCTGGAAATGGAAGAGGTCGAGCTCGCGCCCGAGCTTGCGGTGGTCGCGCTTCTCGGCTTCCTCGATCTGCTTGAGGTAAGCGTCCAGATCCTCTTGTTTGGCGAACGCCGTGCCGTAGATGCGGGTCAGCATCGGGTTGTTGCTGTCGCCGCGCCAATAGGCGCCGGCCACCTTCATCAATTTGAAGGCATTGCCGACCTTGCCGGTCGAGGTCATGTGCGGGCCGCGGCACAGATCGAACCAGTCGCCCTGGTAGTAGATCTTGATCGGCTCACTGCCGGGAATGGCGTCGACCAGCTCGACCTTGAACGCCTCGCCCTTGTCGCGGAACACCTGCCTGGTCTTTTCGCGATCCCAAACCTCCTTCGTGAAGGGTTTGTCGCGCGCGATGATCTCGCGCATCTTCTTCTCGATCGCGGCAAAATCTTCCGGCGTGAACGGCTCGTTGCGGAAGAAGTCGTAGTAGAATCCGTTCTCGATCACGGGACCGATGGTGACCTGGGTGCCCGGCCACAGCGTCTGCACGGCCTCCGCCAGCACGTGCGCGCAATCGTGGCGGATCAATTCGAGCGCGCGCGGATCGTCGCGATTGACGAGTTCGATCCTGGCGTCGGCCTCGATCGGATCGTTGAGATCGGCGAGCGCGCCGTCGAGCGCCATCGCAACCGTGCGCTTGGCCAGCGACGGCGAGATGCCCTTGGCGATATCGAGGCCGGTGATGCCCTTGTCGAACTGGCGCTGGGCGCCGTCGGGAAAGGTGAGGGTGACTTTGGGAGCGGGGGTCACGGGCTTGAGATTGGAGAGGCTGTACTGGAAGCCGGACTCGGATTTGGGCTGGTCGGTCATTGCTTTTCTCCTGAGGCTCACTCCTGCGAACGAGCGCAGGTAAGCGGGAACGAGCGATATATCAGGCGATTCGGCCTGCGCAATCCGGCAAATCCAAGAAAGTGGCGCGCAAAAGCCGGGGCGGAGCTCGAACTATTTGGCCTCGTGCCCTTTAACTTGCCGCAGGCCTGCTCTAGATGCAGTTGCATGGAAAATCCGCCCGCCGCCGGCCGTTTCGCGCCAACTGCCCTGATGCTCGGCAATCTCGTCACTGGCTGCTCGGTGCTGGCGCCGGCGGGCATGCTGCCGGAATTGGCGACGGGGCTTGACGTCAGCATTCATGCGGCCGGCCTCCTGATCACTTTCGGCGCCGTCATACTGTGTATCGGCTCGCCGCTGACGGCCTGGCTCACCAGCCGCATCGAGCGGCGGACGCTGCTTGCGACAGCGCTGGCGGTGCTCGCCGCCGGCAATCTCGCCTCGGCCTTCGCGCCCGACTACACCGGCCTCCTTGTCATTCGCCTCGTGATGCTCGCGGTCGGCGCGCTCTATACGCCGCAGGCCGCCGGCACGGCGGCGCTGATCGTGCCCGCGGAGCGGCGCGGCAGCACCATTGCGTACATTTTCCTCGGATGGTCGTTGGCAGCCGCCGTCGGCCTGCCGCTGATCACCTTCATAGCCAGCCGCTATGGCTGGCGCGCGGCCTATGGCGGGATCGGTGCGCTCGGCTGCGTCAGTTTTCTGCTGTTGCTGCTGCGTCTGCCGGCGGGCCTGAAGGGCGCGCCGGTGGATCTGAAGACATGGGCGGCAGTCGGCCGGAGCAGGACGATCCTGCTGCTGCTTGCGATCACGATGCTGCAAATGTCGGGGCAGTTCGTCGTGTTCACCTACATGGGTCCGCTGCTCAACAAGCTCACCGGCGCCGGTCCCGATGCGATCGGCATGGTGTTCGCGCTCTACGGCGTCTGCGGCTTCCTTGGTGTCGTCATCGCGACCCGCATCGTCGACGCCTCGGGGCCCTATCGCACCTCGCTGCTGTTCACCTGCCTGCTGCTTGCCGGGATTGCCGGCTGGGCGCTCGGCGCCGGCTCGCTCGTCCTGATGGCGGGCGCGGTCGCGACCTGGGGCCTTGGCTTCGCCTCGACCAATTCGATGCAGCAGGTGCGGCTGGTCGCGGCTGCGCCGCCGCTGGCATCGGCGACCGTCGCACTCAATACGTCCGTCCTCTATATCGGACAGGCGGTCGGCTCCGCCGTCGGCGGGCTGCTGTTTGCCCGCGAGCTCCTGCGCACCCTCGGCTTCGTCGCGGTCGGTTTCGTCGTGCTGGCGCTGATCCTGGTGGTCCTGACCCGACCCCGTCCGATCGCCGCTACGGCCTGACTCCCGCGCTGGTGTGCGCAAGGTGCTTGGCAAACCGCGCGCGAGGGCGCTAGAAGGCCGGTCATGGGGACCAAAGAGAGTTGACTGAGATGAGGATGATTCTGGCGGTTGCCGCGGTGCTCTATTCAGCCTCCGCATTTGCGCAAACCGAGAAGCCACCGATGGTCGGGGACAAGCCGCTGGTCCAGGTCAAGCCCAAGGGGGCGAAAGAGGCTGCGGCCAAGCCCGCCGCGGCGGCGAAGGGCAAGCCGCAGTCGATTGCCGTCCGGCTCCAGGCCTGCCTCGAGATCGACGACGGCACCAAGGATCGCCTCAACTGCTACGACGCCGTGATCCCGCCGGCGCCGAAGCCGAAGCCGGCGAAGGCCAAGGGCTACGCCGATTGCCGGTTCTTCAAGGAAGAGGACGAGCGGCTGGCCTGCTTCAACGGCTTTGCCGAGAGCATTCCGAAGCTCCCCAAGAACTGATACCCGCCAGGCTCAGTCGCCGATCGAGCTGAGTAATATCGGCCTAACGGCTCGACGCGGATGGATTGGTGGCGGCGACGCGCGTGAGGGCGAGCGACGGCGTTGCCGACATCTTCACCAGCACGTCCTTGAGCGGATCCCGCGTCCAGGCGCGTGTCACGTAGTCGCGATGGGTGATCCCATCGCCGGTCTCCACGAACACCACACTGCCGGGACGGAGCGGCCCGTCGATGTCCTCGGAGACGCCGATGCCCTTCTCCCGCAGCATGCCCATCAGCTCGCGGTCGCGCCGCGCCGTGTAGCGGGTGTAGGAGCTGACGAAGAAGCCGGAACGGTGGCTCTCGATCCACGAGGCGAACTTGTCCATTTCGCCGTAGACGGCGTCGAGCAGCACCACGCCTCGGACGCGGTCGCTGATGCCGCCGACCTCCAGGCTCCAGGCCGTCGGCAGGAAGCCGCCACTGTAGCCGACGATCACGATCGGCATGTTGGCGAAAGCGCGCGCACTTTTGGGATCGCCGGTGATGCGGGCGAGATGGTCGGCCGATTCCGCCATGAAGCGCTTGAAGCCGCCCGGTTGCCAGAACTTGCCGGCGCTGGAATCGGCGGCATCGACCGCCATTTGCGGTGCAAGGAGCACGGCATTGGCGCCGGAATCGGTGATCTGCCTGGGCACCAGCTGGCGGTCGCGTACGTCGCGTTCGAGCGTCGCGCCATTGCCGTGGAAGAACACCACGATCACGCCCGGCTTGCGCACGTCGAAATGCTCGGGCACGTGCACCAGCACGCGGCTGTCGCTGTAGGTCTCGTCCTGCCAGTAGACGCGCCCCGAATAGCTGCGGTGGCCGCGGCGGTCGCCCTTGGAGATGTTGAGGAAGGGGGCGTCGGAGGCGGGGTTGTTGCCGAAATAGGGAAAGGCCGACGACTTCATGCTGACGAGCGTCGTCAGATCCTCACGGGGCGGCCGCTTGTAGGGGACTTGCGGCTCGAGCGAGGCCACCTTGTAGGGCGCTTGCTCCGGCTGAGGCGGCTGCTGCACGGCGCGCTTGGGCGAGAAGTCCGACATCTGCCGTTGCAGGAAGCTCTCGCTCGCCGAAGGGAAGCGCTCCCTGAATTGCGGGGCAGGGAAGCGATCCTCGAACGTGTCGCCGCTTGCCACCCGTGCATTGGTCTTGGCGACGACCTGCACGTTGGCCTGAGAGTTCGCCGCGAGCGTCGCCGGATCGGGTGCCCCGCCGCATTGAGCCAACGTCAGCGACAACGGCACCAGGGCTGAGATCAAGCCGAGCCGGAGCGCGCGACCGTGCCGACCGGACGGCGTCCGGTCGGCACGGGTGTCAGCTCTCAGTCTCGGAACGGCCCCGAACATCCACCCATGACCCCAAGCCACGACATCAAGTCCGTCGGCACATCTTTAAGACAATTGAGCCGACTGGCGTTTAGGCGACGTTAAGCGTCCGGAGAAACTTCCCCACATCCGGAACGCTCAAAAAGGACCATGCAATCGTGTCCTGATTGTGGGGAAGGGCAGCGGTAATTCAGGGCAGATCCAGCGTCATTCTTCAAAAGGGTGCCCGGACGGTGTTTCGTTACCCCGCTTTCGTTGCCTCATTTAACCCTTGTTAACCCTGCTTGAATTGACTGGGCCAAACTGCACGATGGGCCCACGAGGCGAGACGCCTGAGGTTAAGGACCCCGATGACGGCATCAGATGCGGGAACCGCAGCCTGGACTGGTCGGCTGACCGGGAGCGGGGCCGGGGTCTCCGTTCCGGTCGCAACCGCCATCGTCGTGGCCGACATGATCGGGGTCGGCGTCTTCACCAGCCTCGGCTTCCAGGTCAAGGACATCCCGTCGGGCTTCTCGATCCTGCTGCTCTGGACGGTCGGCGGCATCGTCGCGCTGTGCGGGGTGTTCGCGTACAGCGAATTGGGCGCGATGTTTCCGCGCTCGAGCGGCGAGTACAATTTCCTCGGCCGCGCCTATCATCCGGCCTTCGGCTTTCTCGCCGGCTGGGTGTCCGCCACGGTCGGTTTCGCGGCACCGGTCGCGCTCGCCGCGATGGCGTTCGGCGAATACGCCAAATCGGTCGTGCCCGATCTGCCGCCGATCCCGCTTGCCATCGGCGTAGTATGGCTGGTCTCGCTCGTGCAACTGACTGGCGTCCGGCACTCCTCGACCTTCCAGCTGATCTCGACCATCCTGAAGGTCGTGCTGATCGTCGCCTTCCTGGTCGCCGGCTTCGTCATCGGCGTGCCGCAGCCGATCGCCTTCACGCCGCAGCCGGGCGATCTCGCGCACATCGTCAGCGCGCCGTTCGCGATCGGCCTCGTCTTCGTGATGTATTCGTTCTCGGGCTGGAATGCCGCGACCTACATTATCGGCGAGATGAGCACGCCGCAGCAGAGCCTGCCGCGTGCGCTGCTCGCGGGCACGCTGATCGTGCTCGTGCTGTACGTCGCCCTCAATGCGGTCTTTCTCTATTCCACGCCGGTGAGTTCGCTTGCCGGCCAGCTCGACGTCGCCAGCGTCGCCGGCAGCGCCATCTTCGGCGACCTCGGCGGCCGGATCGTCGGCGCCATGATTTGCGTCGGCCTGATCTCCTCGATCAGTGCAATGATGTGGATCGGGCCGCGCGTGATGATGACGATGGGCGAGGACATTGCGGCCCTGCGCGTGTTTTCGAAGCGCTCGGTGAGCGGCGCGCCGGCCTATGCCGTCCTGCTCCAGCTCGCCATCGCCAACCTGCTGTTGTTCACGCGCAGCTTCGAGGCGGTGCTCGACTTCATCCAGTTCGCGCTGTTGTTCTGCTCGTTCTTCACGGTCGCCGGCGTCATCAAGCTGCGCATCACCGATCCCGACCTGTCGCGGCCCTATCGCGCCTGGGGATACCCGTTCACGCCGCTCGTTTTCCTGCTCGTGACAGGGTTCATGATGTATTACCTCTTGACCGAGCGGCCGGTGCAGTCGCTGTCGGGGATGCTCGTCATGCTCTCGGGCTTGTTGATCTATGCCGTCTTCCGCAGGCGGCCGGCCGCCGCTGCCGATTCACCGTATCGCGAATAGACATGCTCCGACCCCTGAGAATTGCGGCCGTCGCTCTCGCCCTCCTGGCCGCGGCCGTCTCGTGCGTGCGCGCCGCCGAGGTCACTTTCGACGATACTGCGCGCTTTCTTGCGGGCATGCAGCCTTCGGCGGACTCGCCGCTGGTGCCGCTCACCAAGGACCCGGGCTGGCAGCGTCACGCAAAATTCTTCGACGGTGCTTTCGCTCAGCTCGAGCAGCACCAGCTCTCGAAGATCCGCAGCTGGGTCGACGTCAATCTGGCCGCGCCGCGGCCGACCATGTTCTACATGTTCAGCGGCCCGGATTTCCTCTACGCCAACGCCTTCTATCCCAAGGCCAGCACCTACGTGCTCGGCGCGCTCGAGCCGGTCGGCGCGGTGCCGGACCTGACACGGCTCCCGCGCGGCTCGGTGAGCGCCGCGCTCTACAATGTCGAGCGCTCGCTCGGCTCGATCCTGAGCTTCTCCTTCTTCATCACCAAGCAGATGAAGGTCGACCTGCATACCAACCAGGTCAACGGCACCTTGCCGATCCTCTATGTCTTCCTCGCGCGCTCCGGCAAGACCATCCGCAATGTCGAGACGGTCGCGCTCGACGACAGGGGCGGGATGCACGCGGCTGGCGACAATCCGGGACGAAACGCAACGCGCGGCGTCCGCATCACCTTTGCGGGCAGCGATGGGGAAGCGCGCACGCTGTATTATTTCTCGACCGATCTATCCAATTCCGGCGCGCGCGCAGCAGGCTTCCTGAAGTTCTGCGAGACGCTCGGACCCGGCAACAGCCTGCTCAAGAGTGCCTCCTATCTGTTGCACTCCGGCAATTTCTCCGTCGTGCGCGACTGGCTGCTTGCCAACAGTGCCACCATCATCCAGGACGATTCCGGCATTCCGCTCGCAAACTACAGTGCCCGGCAATGGCGGTTCTTCCCATTCGGCCGCTATCTCGGGCCGATCGACGAATTTCCCGGCCGCTACCAGCAGCGCTACGCCGAATTGTTCACGCGCGCCCAGCCGATCGATTTCGGCGTCGGCTATCGCTGGCGGATGCACGAATCGAACTTGCTGCTGTCGGTGAAGGTGCCGGGCAGCGAGACCGCGCCGGCTGCGGAGACCACTTCGGCCGCGGAGCCGGCGCCAAGGCCGCCACGCCCGAAGCGGCTGCGGCCGCCGGAGTCGATCCCACCGTCACAGGGACGCTTCTTCTGGTTCCGGTAGGCTATTTGCCGACGCCGGGCGTCAGGAAGTCTGGGCCACGACGACCAGCACTTCGGCCTTCTGCCGGCCGAGGCTCCTGACCTCGTGTGGCGTCTCGCCTGAAAAATACAGGCAATCCCCCCTTCCGAGGACGAGCTCTTCGCCATCGAGCTTGATCGCGATCCTGCCGTTGATGACGAACAGCAGCTCCTCGCCCGCATGCGAGGCGCGCGTGGCCGCCTTGTGCGGCGGGCTCAGCAGAAAAGGCTCCATCATCTTGCGGGTGCGACCGGTCGCCAGCGGGACCACGCCAAACGTGTCCTGGAACAGCGGCACATTGCCGTCCTGGCGGCGGAACAGCGTGTAGCGCGGCGCCGGCTCGGCGTTCGGGTCGAAGAAGTTGGCGACATTGACCTCGAGCGCGGCGGCCATCCGCAGCAGGGCTGCGAGGGAGGGAATCTTGAGGTTGCGCTCGACCAGCGAGATGTAGCCGCGGGTGAGGTCGCTTTGCTTCGCAAGCTGGTCCAGCGTCAGGCCCTTGGCGATCCGCGCCTGGCGGATGTTGGCCCCGACCGCTGTCGCTTTGCTGACGTCAAGCACGCATGAGTCTCCCGTACTGCTGAAGCTGTTTTGCAACAGATGGCGCCAGACTGCCAGCCCGGCGGCCGGCAAGGCCCGCGCCGGTGGCCCGCAAACGTATTCCATTGGAAAACTTATGAGCAGAAATTTCGAGCAATGGCGCGGATAATATGAGCAGTTGAATTGGTATAACGCCAAAAATCGCTGAATTTGAGTGCAAATTGTCCGCCGTGCCGCGATCGTCGGCATTTGCCGCGTTCCGCGGCGTTGATTTCTCACAGTAAACATGATCGATTTTTACCGTCGCGGCTGCCGATGGGCGCCGCGACCGAACCAACTGCTTTTCCCAGGCGCCGGTACCTTTTGGAGAGATCGATGACCGTAGCAGACGACGTAACCCTGAACGTAGCGCCGGACGAGGCGGCGAGCTTGCGACGGATCGTGTGGTCGAGCGTGATCGGCACCGCGGTCGAATGGTACGACTTCCTCATCTATGGCACGGCGACCGCGCTGGTGTTCAACAAGGTCTTCTTCGCCGCCGGCAACCCCGCGCTCGCTACCATTGCGGCCTTCGGCACTTACGCCATCGGATTTCTGGCGCGGCCGCTCGGAGCTGCGATCTTTGGCCATTACGGCGACCGGGTCGGCCGCAAGGCGATGCTCGCGATCACGATCATGGTGATGGGCATCGGCACCTTCCTGATCGGCCTGCTTCCGACCTACCAGCAGATTGGCATTGCCGCGCCGCTGCTGCTGATCGGATTGCGCTTTCTCCAGGGTATCGGCCTCGGCGGCGAATGGGGCGGCGCCGTGCTGATGGTGGTCGAGAATTGCCCGACGCGCCGCCGCGGCCTGCTCGGCAGCATGGTGCAGGTCGGCAATCCCATTGGCAATCTCGCCGCGATCGGCATGTTCGCGCTGGTGGCGAGCCTGCCGGAGAGCGAGTTCATGGCTTACGGCTGGCGCATCCCCTTCCTGGTCTCGATCTTCCTGGTCGGCGTCGGGCTCTACATCCGCCTCAACATGGAGGAGACCGCCGCCTTCCGTCAGGTCCAGGCCAGGAAGGAAGTCGCAAGCCTGCCACTGCTCGAGATCTTCAGGCATCACCGCCGGCCGTTCTTCACCGCGGTCGGTCTGAAGATCTCCGAGATCGCCTATGCCAGCATCGGTGGTGTGTTCGTGATGTCCTATGCCACCGCCAATCTCGGCCTGCCGCGCGCGGTGGTGCTGAATGGGGCGTTCGCCGCATCGCTGGTCGCGCTGCTCGCTATCCCGCTGTTCGGCTGGCTGTCCGACCTGGTCGGCCGCAAGACGATGTTCCATGCGAGCTGCCTGTTCTCGGCGCTGTTTGCCTTCCCGTTGTTCTGGCTGCTCGACACCCGCGATCCGGCCATCGTCGTCTGCACCATCGTGGTCGCGATTACCTTCGGTCAGATGGTCATGTTCGGCATCGGCGCGCCCTGGTACTCCGAGCTTTTCACTGCGCGGCTGCGTTACAGCGGTGCTTCGCTCGGGTTCCAGGTCGGTGCGGCCCTGAGCGGCGGGTTGACGCCGCTGATTGCAGCCTCTCTGATGGCCTGGAGCGGCGGCGCAACCTGGCCGGTCTCGCTGCTGCTCGTCGCCTGCGCCGCCATCACCGCGATCGCGACCTCGTTCGCGCCGGAGATGGCGAACAAGGAACTGACCTGATCCCGTGGCGCCGCTGCCGGCGGCGCCACGACTTCTCACAAGGATTTGTCATGCTTGATACGATCAGCGCCGGTGCGGCGCAGGGCGCAGCACAGCTCGGGTGGACCGGCGTCGTGCGCTTCCTCCATCTCGTCCCACGCGCATTCCTGCCGATGCGCGCAGCCGAGACCATTACCCTCGTAGCCGGGAAAGGAATCGAGGGCGACCGCTACATGATCGGCAAGGAAGAGGGGTTTTACTCGCACAAGCCGGAAGAGGGCCGGCAGGTCACCCTGTTCGAACTCGAGACGCTGGTTGCGCTGAAGCGCGACGCCGGGATTGATCTCGGCCCGGAAGAGCATCGGCGTAACGTCACGGTGGAAGGCGTGCCGCTGAATCATCTCGTCGGCCGCCGCTTCTGGCTGGGCGAGACCCTGCTGGAAGCGACGCGGCTGTCGGTGCCGTGCCGGCACATCGAGGAGATCACCGGCAAGGCAATCTTCGATCCCCTGATCAATCGCTCCGGCCTCAACTGCAAGATCCTGCAAGGCGGCATCGTCAGGATCGGTGATACCGTGCGGAATGCGGCATGAGCGCGCGCCCGATCACGACGGTCAAGACGGTCGTTGCCGGCATCGAGGAGGCGGGGGCAGGCATCAAACTGTTCACGCTGGCCGATCCCGACCGGTGGGAACTGCCGTCGTTCAAACCCGGCGCGCATATCGATCTGCATGTGCCGAACGGACTGGTCCGCACCTATTCGCTGTGCAACGAGCCCGCGGATAACGCGCGCTATGTCATCGCGGTCAAGCGCGAAGCTGATGGACGCGGCGGTTCGCGGGCGCTGCACGACGAAATCGGCATCGGCGATGTCATCGGCGTGACGTTGCCACGCGGCGGACTTGAGCCCCAGGCTCGAATCGCGCGCTACGTGTTCCTGGCTGGCGGCATCGGCGTGACGCCGTTCTTGTCCATGGCGCGGCATCTCGAACGAACCAAGCAGGCCGACTTCACGCTGCATCTGATCGTGCGTGAGGAGGTGCCGCTCGCCGCCCATCTCGTCTCGCTGGTCGATAGGGGGCGCATCATCGTGCACCGGACGTCCCGGAACGGGCGTCCCGATCTCGCAGCGCTCGTCGGAGAGGGCGGATCGGAGACGATGGTCGCCTGCTGCGGTCCGGAAAGTATGATCGACGATTTCGAGCGGGTGACTGCAGCGTGGCCTGCGGCGAGCGTCCATATCGAGCGGTTCGTCGCACCTGCGCCGGTCATCGATCCCGACGCCAAACCCTTCACACTGTCACTGGCGCGCTCGGGCGCCGAGATCGAAGTGCGCGCCGGCCAGACCATGCTGGCCGCTTTGCAGGAGGGAGGCATCGAGATCGCGACCTCCTGCTGCGGCGGCATCTGCGGCGCCTGCAAGGTCGGATGGATCGAAGGCAAGCCAGTTCACCGCGACCGCGTCCTGTCGCCCTATGAACGCGAGCGCTATCTCATGGTTTGCGTGGCGGGCTCGGACGCCGAGCGGCTGGTGCTGGACCTCTGAACTACCAATGAACGCTCTGGCTCGGCACGATGAACGTCGTCGTGCTTGGCTGTGTCGCAAAGCTGCGCGCCAGATACCAGCCTGAGCCGAGGACAAGTGCGAGCAGCGCGATGATGGCGAGCAGGTCGATGGTTCTGGGATCGTGTTCCCTGTGACCGAAATTCGGACCAGGCCTGAAGTGAAAGCGAGGGCTGATTTTCCAGCGCATTGTTGTTTCCTCCCGTGGGAGCATCAAAACAACGCGAGCGGAAAGTGCCGGTTCCGATCAGGGCAGCGATGTGCGAAGCACCGCAGCAAACGTCAGGATGCATTGACGCCGCGCCAGCGGCCGTAGCGCCAGGGCAGATACCAGCGTGCGCCTTGCGGCGCGGTGAGGGGCACGTTGTCGATGCCGGACGTGCCGAAGGGGTTGCAGCGGAGCAGGCGCGCGAGCGTCATCCAGCCGCCGGCCCAGAGCCCGAACCGTTCGATCGCCTCGTCGCCATAGACGGAGCAGGTCGGCAAATGCCGGCAGTTGTAACCGACCAAGGGCGACAGCGTATGGCGATAGAGCCAGATCAGCGCGCGGCCGAATCTGCGCGGCAGCCGGAGCACACCCTCGATTGAACTGGAACAATGTCCGCAGGCTGAATGCTTCATGTGCGCTTTGTCGCGACCTTGAGCGCGGTGTTGCACGGTTCCGGGGCAGGGAACCGTAAGTTGTTGTTTTCGGGCCATATTTTGCGTGCTTTTTGGGAGCAGTGCAGCAAGTACCTATGGACGAACTGTATTCGCCCGGATACCATTTTTGTGACGTCCATGTGTAGACTGATCGGACGCGAAACGGGGCTTGCCTGGATCGGCTTTGGCTTAGTGCTTGGGGCTTGGGGCTTGGGGAAGGGACCAGTTTGAAACTTCTGACGTTGCTTAATCTTCGCGGCTGGCTGCTGGTGGGAACCGCCGTCTGTGGAGTCGCGCTGGCTGGCGCCGTCGCGACATGCGGGTCGTCGGCCCGGGCAGGTGCTGCACTGGAAGAGCGCAAGCTGCCGATGAAATTCAGCTGGGTCGCATGCGAGCCGAACTGCCGCGGCTGGGTCAGCGCAGTCGGCATCATCACGGCGGATACGCCCAAGGAATTCGAAGAGTTTTCGCGCGGACGCCAGCTCGGCGGCGCCACCGTGGTGCTCGATTCCAGCGGCGGTTCCGTCAATGACGCAATCACGCTCGGCCGCCGCTTCCGCAATCTCGGGCTTTTGACCACGGTCGGCGTAAGCCTGCGCGGCGGGCAGTCGGCTCGCCCGGCGGTCGCGCCGGAGGCCTATTGCGAATCCATGTGCGTGTTCCTTCTGCTGGCCGGCAAGAAGCGCTACGTGCCGGAGGCCGCCCATGTCCGCGTCCATCAGATCTGGATGGGCGACCGGGCCGACGATGCCAAGGCAGCGAGCTACAGCGCGCAGGATCTGACGATCGTGGAGCGCGACATCGGCCGTCTCGCCAAATACACTTTCGACATGGGCGGCGCCGGCGATTTGCTGTCCCTCGCGCTCAGTGTTCCACCCTGGGAAGACCTGCACGAGCTCGACGCCGGCGAACTCAAGCTCACCAATCTGGTCACGACCGACCTTGTGGCTGATGTGCTCCCGCATGTGGACATCTCAGCGCCGGCAATGGCGGAGCTCGCACCGAAGTCGCAGGCCAGGTTCGGTGCGGAACCGGAGCAGGCGCAGCCTGCCAAATCGACCAGGACGGCGGAAGCCCTGGTGCCGACGGGTAGCGTGGCCACGCCGGCTACGGCAACGCAGAAGTAAGCTCTTAAATTCTGGCAGTCATTCCGGGGGGCGCGTAGCGCGAACTATGGTGCGCAATTGCGCACCTGAGAATCTCGCGGTGCAGTCTCGGGATTCCGGGTTCGATGCTGCGCATCGCCCCGGAATGACGGAGAGGGGTTTCAGCCCTGCGCCGCGGCCGGCTGCTTGGGCTCGGCCTTGGCCTTGGCCTCGATCTGGCCGATGGCATCAACCACGGCATCGAAGGTCAAAAGCGTCGAGGCATGGCGCGCCTTGTAGTCGCGGACTGGCTCGAGGAATTTGATCTCCTCCCATTTGCCTTCAGGAGGCGCACCATTCTCCTTCAGCATCTTGCGAACAGTTTCGCGTAACTCACGGAGTTCGCTCGCAGTCGAGCCGACGATCCGACTTGCCATGATGGATGAAGAGGCTTGGCCCAAGGCGCACGCCTTCACGTCATGCGCGAAGTCGGTGACGGTATCTCCGCTCATCTTGAGATCGACCTTCACGGTCGAGCCGCACAGCTTTGAGTGGGCAGTGGCGGAGGCATCGGGGTCCGACAGCCGCCCGAGGCGGGGAATATTCCCGGCCAGCTCGATGATCCGCTTGTTATAAATGTCGTTCAGCATGTGAAGGAGTCCAACACTTCGGCGCCGGATCGGCCTTGGCGGGCGCCAGCCACGGTCCTATATAGGGGCGGAACTGGCGGAAAAACAGTCCAGCGGTGCGGCGGCGGTGATCCGGAACCGTTGCTCCGGCGCGGGCTTGCGGACTTTCGCCAAGAACTGTTCTCTTCAGGCGTCCGGCGGCTTGGCCGCCCCGTCTGCCGGTGACACTCCGGCCGCGAGGCCGTCGAACGGAGTCGATATGGACGCTGCAATCAAATCCATCCGTCCCAACAAGCCCTCCGACCGGCAGCCCGAGAGCCGCCCGGCCGAGCTTGATCCTGCCGAATTCCTCGCGGCCGCCGTCCGCGCCGATCAGCCGCGCCCCGCGCGCGCAGAGGCGGAAGCTGCGGTGAAGACGCTGCTCGCCTATATCGGCGAGAACACCGAACGCGAGGGCCTGCTCGACACGCCGCGGCGCGTCGTCGAAGCTTTCGACGAACTATATCAGGGTTACCACCAGTGCCCGGCCGAGGTGCTCGACCGCACCTTCGGCGAGACCGCCGGCTATGACGACTTCGTCCTGGTGCGCGACATCGAATTCACCTCGCAGTGCGAGCATCACATGATGCCCTTCTACGGCAAGGCGCACATCGCCTACACGCCGGTGGAGCGCGTCGTCGGCCTGTCCAAGCTCGCGCGCCTGACCGATATCTTCGCCCGCCGGCTCCAGACCCAGGAGCACCTGACGGCGCAGATCGCGGCGGCGATCGACGAGGTCCTCAAGCCTCGCGGCGTTGCGGTGCTGATCGAGGCCGAGCATACCTGCATGTCGGTGCGCGGCGTCGCCAAGCATGGCGCCTCCACGTTCACCAGCCGCTTCACCGGCATGTTCCGCGACAATCCCGCGGAACAGGCCCGTTTCCTGTCCCTGGTGCGGGGCACGACGCGCTGACCTCGCAAGGCTTGATCTTTTGAGCATGGTCTTTTCGGAAAACCGCTTCACACTTTTCCTGCTCATGCTCCGGCGAGGGCCCCGTGTCCGCTCACTCCCATGAGATCGAGGAAGGTCTCGCCTTCCTGCCCAAGTTCGACGCGAGCGGTCTCGTGACCTGCGTCGCGACCGACATCGCCACCGGTGACGTGCTCATGGTCGCGCACATGAACGATGAGGCGCTGCGCAAGACGATCGCGACCGGCGAGGCCTGGTACTTCAGCCGCTCGCGCAATGCCTTGTGGCGAAAAGGTGAGACATCAGGTCAGACCCAACGCGTCGTCGAGATGCGTACCGATTGCGACCAGGACGCGGTCTGGATCCGCGTCGAACAGATCGGCGCGGCCTGCCACACCGGGCGACGGTCGTGCTTTTACCGCAAGGTCGAGGCCGAGGGCCGGGGAGCGAAGCTCGTCTTCACGGATGCCGAGCGGCTGTTCGATCCGAGCACGGTCTACAAGAAGTAGCCGGCCGTCATTCCGGGGCGTGCGAAGCACGAGCACGAGCGCTGAATTAACCCCCCATTAACCATACCTGTCCCACGTTGAGATGACGGGCGCCGAATTGCCGGCGTCGTTCAACGCCGGGCGGGCCGGGCACTTCATCATGTCGATCGACAATTTCAGTGCCACGCAGACGGCCGGCCTCGATCCGTCGCGAGCCCGCGTCGCCGGTGCGATCAAGCAGGCTTCGAACGTCACAGGCGTCAGCTTCCAGTACTTGCTGACCACCGCCAAGATGGAATCGGATTTCGATCCGGCGGCGGGAGCCACCACCTCGTCCGCGCACGGGCTCTTCCAATTCATCGACCAGACCTGGCTCGGCACCGTGAAGGAGGCCGGCACCCAGCTCGGCTACGGCAGCTATGCCGATGCCATCACCAGAACCCCGGCTGGCACCTATACCGTCGATGATCCCGTGATGAAGCGGTCGATCATGAAGCTGCGCGACGACCCCGAAGCCGCCTCCAGCATGGCGGCGGCGCTGACGCAATCGAACAGCTTCAAGCTCACCGGCCTGCTCGGCCGCAGGCCGTCCGACAGCGAGCTCTACATGGCGCATTTCATGGGCGTCGGCGGCGCGGCCAAGCTGATCGCCAATGCCGAGGACAATCCGCAGGCGGTCGGCGCGCGATTGTTTCCCAACGCGGCGTCCGCGAATCGCTCGATCTTTTACGCCAAAGACGGCCGCGCCCGCAGTGTCTCCGAGGTCTATTCGGTGCTCGATGCACGCTATGCCAGTGCAGCCAGTTCGAAAGTGACCCGCAGCGCGATGGCGATGTATGGCGGCACGCCGTCGACGACCGAGGTCGCGAGCGCCAATGGCGTGCAGCCGACTGCGCCGATGGTCGACAACGCCGCTTATCTCCAGACTTTTCCCAACACGAATGCCGTGACGCCGGTCAGCGCGACATCATCGACGACGGTCGCTGACAATACGCCAGTCGCGCCGGCCTTCCGCTCGATCTATCAGCCGGGCGACGCCACACAGCCGGTCTCGACCACGGTGCAGAAATTGTGGGGCAATAACGCCTCGGTCGCATCGGCCACGCCCGACGTGCGCCCGCCGCAACCGCTCGATCTCTTCAGCGACCGCAGCGGCACGTTCTCGAGCTGATCGAGCTCCCGTGTCCCGGACAAGGCGCATCGCGAAAGCGATGCGTCGCAGCGCCGGGACCCAGGCCACGAGCAGCACCTCTGAGATTCTGGGCCCCGGCTCAGCAGCGCATCACTAACGTGCTGCGCTGCGTCCGGGGCACGCGCGGCCGGCGGCTTGGTTCCCTTAACAAATCATCAATAAAACCAGTCGGTTATGGTGAACGCTTTGTTAAGCGTCGTGGTTTATTTTGTGTTGCGGGTGACGAGCCGTCATCATTTTCGTTTGTTGTGTAAGCCGGAAGCAGGATGATTGTTCGGCAGTTCATCAATTGGATCAGGACGGCGCCCGCCGGCGAGCGGGCCGAGGCAACACGGGCGTTGGCCCGGGCCTGGCTGATCTCAGACCTTTCCACAGATGACCGCATCGCCGCCGAAGGCGCGCTTCTGATGCTGCTCGACGATCCCTCGCCCCTGGTGCGGCAGGCGATGGCCGAAGCCTTTGCCCGCAGCGCCGAGGCGCCGGCCGCAATCGTGCGGGCGCTGTCGGCGGATCAGCCGACGGTCGCGGTGCCCGTGCTCGAACATTCCCCGCTGCTGATCGACGCCGATCTCGTCGACATCGTCGCGACCGGCACCGAGGAGGTTCAATGCGCCGTCGCACGGCGCATGGCGTTGCCGGTATCGGTCTGCGCCGCGATCGCCGAAGTCGGCTGCGCGGCTGCCGCACTGGAGCTGATCGAGAATCCCCACGCCGAGCTCGCCCCGTTCTCATGGAATCGCATCGTCGAGCGCCACGGCCATCTCGCCGCGATCCGCGAGGCGATGCTGGTGCTGGAGGATCTGCCGTCTGCAACGCGCGCCGCACTGGTGGCAAAGCTCTCCGAGACCCTGGCGCAGTTCGTCGTCGCGCGGAACTGGCTCAGCGCCGACCGCGCGGACCGCATCACGATCGAGGCACGCGACCGCTCCACCATGAACATCGCGGCGCGCTCGCGCGGCGAGGACATGCAAGGTCTGGTCGGGCATTTGCGCATCACCGGCCAGCTTACCGCGGGGCTGATCCTGCGCGCACTGCTCTCGGGCAATCTCGATTTGTTCGACGCGGCCCTAGCCGAACTCGCCGAGCTGCCGCTGGCACGCGTCTCCGCGCTGCTGCACGACCGCGGCGGCAACAGCCTGCACGCGCTGCTCCGTCGTGCCGGGCTTCCGGAGGCGACGTTCGCGGCGTTCCAGGTCGCGCTCGATGCCTGCCACGAGCAAGGCTTCGTCGATAGCGATGACGGCGCGGTGCGGTTGCGCCGGCGCATGGTCGAGCGCGTGCTCACCCATTGCGAGACCGACCGGGCCGCCACCGAGCCGCTGATGGTCCTGCTGCGCCGCTTCGCCACCGAGTCCGCGCGCGAAGAGGCACGGCTGTTCTGCGACGAGCTCGTCGCGGATGACGCGATCGAGCCGGTCCATGATGATCTGATCGCGGCATAGTTCAAAGCCCGCGATAGGGCAGGCCGGAAGACACAAACTCCGTCATTTCGAGCGCAGCGAAGCAATCCAGATTGTCCCCGCGGAGGGATTCTGGATTGCTTCGCTGCGCTCGCAATGACGAGAGGAGAGAGTCTTTACTCCACCGGTGCGATGCTCGGGGCAAGGATCACCTCGAGATGCTCGGGGCGGTCGCGGTTGACGTGGGCGAGATAGTCGTCGGCGACCTTGCGCAGGCGGCGGCTGAGCTCGGTGGAGACGCTGAGGCTGTCGAGCCTGGTGTTCTCGTGCACGATGGCGAGAATGGCGTTGATGTGATGCGTGAACAGCTCGGCCGGGACCTTCTCCAGATCGGGCGCATGCTCGATGACGCGGCACAGGCTCTCGGCGATTCCCGCAGCCGACGGAAAGCCGAATGTCGCCGCATCGCCCTTGATGTCGTGTGCGGCGTGGAACAGCTCGTCGCGCAGTTCCTTGGCGAAGCCATCCTTCTGCACCGCAGTCCAGGCGGCGGACAGTCTCTGAGCTTCGATCGCCATCCAGTCCTTGAACTCGCCGGAGAGGCCCGCGAGCGCCTGCTCGGCGCGGCCTACCGGATCGTCCATGTCTTTTTCTTCGACCCGGCGCAACACCTTGCGCAGCGGGTTGGGCTGCGTGATGACGTGGTGCGTGGCGAAAGCCCTGACCTCGATGTCCTTAGCGCTGTTCTTCGCCATGATGCCTGCCTCGCCTGGGACGTTGCGCTAGATGGAGGAGCGGGCCTTGTCGAGCAGCGAGGGCTGCTGCAGCACCTCGTGCTTTTCGCCGACGCGGCGCTCGGGGCCCATATAGGCGGAGTTGGTGTTGCGGCGCCGGTCCGGCCCGAAATAGGTCTTGGTCTTGATGAAGGGGCGGGGATTGGCGACGACGTTGAGGATGCGCTGATAGAGGCCCTTGGCCGAGATCGGCTTGGCCAGGAATTCGGTGACGCCGGCATCGCGCGCGACCGTGACGCGGCGCTTCTCGGAATGACCGGTCAGCATGATGATCGGTGCGTAAGGGTTGCCCTTGGATTCGGGCTGCCGAATCATCTGCGCGAGCTCGAGCCCGTCGAAGATCGGCATCGCCCAGTCGGTGATGACGATGTCGGGCACGTAGTGGCTGTACATTTCGAGCGCCGTGGCGCCGTCCTCGGCTTCATAGACCTCGCGCGCGCCGAAGGAATGCAGCAGCGTCCGCAGGATGCGGCGCATGTGCGGATTGTCGTCGCAGACGAGGAAGCGCAGCTTGTTGAAGTCGATGCGAAACATGACGCCCGGGCCAAAGCGGTCAACCTTCGTTAACCATATCGCGCCGGGAGTTAACGAAGCGTTGCGGCCGGGGCTCCGGGGGCGTTGCGCGGCAGGTTGTTCAGTAGCCGAACTGCTCGCGCAGGATACGCTCTTCCAGGCTGTGGCCGGGGTCGAACAGCATTCGCATCGAGATGGTCTTGTCGGAGAGCACCTCGACGCGGCGGACGTCGCGAACCTCGTCGTGGTCGGCCACGGCTGCCACCGGCCGCTTGTCCCCCTCCAGTACCTCGATCACGACATAGGCGGTGTTGGGCAGCAGGGCGCCGCGCCAGCGGCGCGGACGGAAGGCGCTGATCGGCGTCAGCGCCAGCAGCGCGGCGTTGATCGGCAGAATCGGTCCCTGGGCGGACAAATTGTAGGCGGTGGAGCCCGCCGGGGTCGCCACCATGATGCCGTCCGCGATCAGCTCGGGCATGCGCTCGCGCTCGTCGATCAGGATCCTCAGCCGCGCGGCCTGATAGGTCTGCCGGAACAGGGCGACCTCGTTGATGGCGTGGTGAAGATGGACGCGGTCATTGACGTCGGTCGCGCGCATCAGCAGCGGATTGATCTCGGATTCATGCGCGGCTTCGAGCCGGGCGCGAAGATCGTGCGTGGAGTATTCGTTCATCAGGAAGCCGACCGTGCCGCGGTGCATGCCGTAGATCGGCTTTCCCGTGTGCATGTTCTGATGCAGCGTCTGGAGCATCAACCCGTCGCCGCCGAGCGCGACGACGACGTCGGCATCCTTCGGGTCGCAATTGCCGTAGTCCCTGGTGAGCTGGCCGAAGGCGGCCTGCGCCTCGCTGCTCGGGCTGGCGACGAAGGCGATCCGGTCGTATCGCGAGGGTTTGGTCATGGCTTCCCAG
Organism: Bradyrhizobium sp. CCBAU 53415; assembly: GCF_028128735.1. Classification (NCBI taxonomy): domain Bacteria; kingdom Pseudomonadati; phylum Pseudomonadota; class Alphaproteobacteria; order Hyphomicrobiales; family Nitrobacteraceae; genus Bradyrhizobium; species Bradyrhizobium sp. CCBAU 53415. The sequence continues at coordinate 1,332,210 of NZ_LBJF01000001.1, forward strand.
GCAGGTGTGCCGCTGGCTCGAGTAAGTTCCGCCGGGCTCGTCTATACGAGGTGGGCCTCCATTGTCGAGGAGGACCGCCCTCCAAAGCTAACGGAGACTGTCGCTCCGGGTGATTTGACCCTGGGCGGCCTGTTCAGGTCCCGTCAGGCCAATGATCCCCCAAACCGTCGCAATTCCGCGCTAGCCTTCTGGGCCTCACCGGCTGTCACAGCCGGGCAGGGAGAACGATCATGGTGATGAATTTGCCGGTGCTCCGCCGCGCAAGCCTGGTGCTGGCAGTGTCGACTTTCGCTCTTGCGGGCTTTGCGCGCGCGGATGATCCGCCGCAGCCGCGCTCCGAGGCGGCGTCGCCGGCCGGACAGAAGGGCGGCCGCAGCAGTAACGTGCAAAGCGTGGCGCAGGGCTCGCCATCGGCGGCCGAGCTGCGCCGTCTCCCGCCGGATTCGACCACGAAGCAGACGCTCGATCTGCCCGGCCGAATCCTCAATTTCGCCGCGACCGCCGGCTCGATCCGCGTGTTCGACGGCAAGGGCGAGCCGCTGGCCGACATCGCCTACACGTCCTACGAACTCGAAGGTGCCGACCGCGCCACGCGCCCCGTGACGTTCCTGTTCAATGGCGGGCCCGGCGCGTCCTCGGCGTGGCTTCAGTTCGGCGCGGCCGGGCCGTGGCGGTTGCCGCTCGATGGCGAAGGGTTGTCGCCGTCGGCATCGCCCGAGGTCAAGCCGAACGCGGAGACGTGGCTCGACTTCACCGATCTCGTCTTCATCGATCCAGTCAGCACCGGCTACAGCCGATTTGTCGCCAGCAGCGAGGACGCACGAAAATCCTTCTACTCCGTCGACGGTGACGTCAATTCGATCGCGCTCGTGATCCGCCGCTGGCTGGAGAAACATGATCGGCTGACCTCGCCGAAATACGTCGCCGGCGAAAGCTATGGCGGCATTCGCGGCCCGAAGGTCGTGCGCCAGTTGCAGCTTCAGCACGGTGTCGGCGTCAGGGGACTGATCATGGTGTCGCCGTTGCTGGATTTTCGCGAGTTCGCCGGCACCAGCCTCCTGCAATATGTCGCGACGCTGCCGAGCTATGTCGCGGTGGCGCGCGAGGCCAAGGGACCGGTCAAGCGCGCCGACCTCGCCGACGTCGAGGCTTACGCGCGCGGCGAATTTCTAGCCGACCTCGTCAAGGGCGAGGCGGACAAGGAGGCCACCAATCGCCTCGCCGACAAGGTCGCCGAGCTCACCGGCATCGACCAGGCGGTGAGCCGCAGGCTCGCCGGCCGCTTCGACGTCGGTGAATTCCGCCGCGAGTTCGACCGCAAGAACGGCAAGGTGACGGGACGCTATGACGGTTCCGTGCGCGGCTTCGATCCCTATCCGGATTCCAGCAGCTCGCGCTTCGGCGATCCCTCCGGCGATTCGCTCCAGGCGCCGCTGACGAGCGCAGCGGTCGACGTCCTGACCCGCAAGCTCAACTGGCGGCCCGACGGCTCCTATGAAGTCCTGAACGGCGCCGTGGAAGGCCACTGGGACTTCGGCCGTGGCATCAACCCGCCGCAATCGGTCTCCGAGCTGCGTCAGATCCTCGCCACGGATGCGAAGCTGAACGTGCTGGTCGGGCACGGTCTGTTCGACCTCGCCACGCCCTATTTCGGAACGAAGCGGGTGCTCGACCAACTGCCGGCCTTCGTGACGCAGCGCGTGAAGTTCGTCGTCTATCCCGGCGGCCACATGTTCTATTCGCGCGACGGATCGCGGCAGGCGTTCCGCAGCGAGGTCGAGGCGATGATCAGGGAGTAGAGCTTGATCCTGAAAACGTGCGGAGCGGTTTTCCGATAGGATCATGCTCCGCCTAAAGAGGCCGGCGTTTGCGCGGCTTGTATTTCCGCGCGATCTCGCGCGCGACGACCTTGCCCGGCTTCACGTTCGCGCCGGCGATCCAGATGTCGCTGATCTTGCCGCGCTTGTCACGGATCCGGCGCACCGGCTCGCCGTGGCTGGAATAGCCGGCGGCCCAGGCGAGCTTGCCGGTGTCGCGGCCGGTGACTTCGATCTCGGCGGCATCCATGAAGGGATTGTTGAACTGCGGATTGGCGACGAGCGCGCGGTTGCCTGCGGGGACGAGATCGGTCGCGCCCCAGATCGTCCACCATCGGCCGGTCCAGTCGCGCACGCGTCGGTCGGGCGCGCCGCGGGTCTGGAAGACGCGAAGGATCTGCATCGCGCCGTCCATCCAGAACGGGGCCGCGCCGTCGATGGAGTTGCTGAGAATGCTGATCGCCAGCTCGCAAGCGGGAATGGAGCAGGTCCGGGAGATGTAGCCCTGGAAACCGCCGCCATGGCCGAACCAGTCCCAGCCGTCGGTCTTGCCGGCATTGACGCCCAGGCCATAGTAGGTCTCGAAGCTCTGCGGGATGCGCCAATGGTGTCGCGTCATCTCGCGCCGGCTCGCGGCCGACAGCACGCTCTTCTTCGCGTTGGGTGCCAGCTGCGCGAAAAAGCGGGCGGTGTCGGCGGCGGTGGCGACGAAGCCTGCGGCGGATGCCATCGCATGTGCGGGATTGTCGCCGGGGATCACGCCACGCTCGCCCAGCGGGACTTTGCGCGTATGCCCGCACGCGAACGGCGTGCCCCTGGCAAGCGGCGCATTCGGCTCGGTTTCGCGCAAGCCCGCGGCTTCGATGATCTCGCGCTTGATCCAGACCGGGTAGGGCTCCCTGGTGACGGCTTCTATCACGAGACCGATCAGCCCAAAGCCGTGATTGGAATATTTGAAGCGGGTGCCGGGCTCGATTGCGGTCGGTAGCTTCAATTCCGCGAGCAACTCTTTCGTGTCGAGATAGGGGCGGCTGTCGATGAACTGGCCGGAATCGGCGCCGTCGCGCGTCAACCCCGCGCTGTGCGAAAGCACTTGCGCGATCGTCGTCTCGGCGACGCGCGGATGCAGGCCGCCGACATGTTGGCCGACGGTGTCGTCGAGCCGGATCTTGCGCTGCTCGCGCAGCTTCATGATGCCGGCGGAGGTGAAGCTCTTGGAGTGCGAGGCGATGCGGAAGCGGTGGCGCGGGGTGAGCTTCTCGCCGGTATCCAGATTGGCGAGGCCGAACGCATGCTCGGCGACGACCTCGCCGCGGTGAGCGAATGCGACGAGGACGCCCGGCTGCTGGATTGTCGTCAGCTGGAATTCGATCCAGGAGCCGATGTAGTCGATCGCGGATCGCAGCCACGTGTCCATTGCGCACCAATTTGCCGGGAAGTTCGGTGCGGGAGGCTAGCCGAGAAAGCGGAACGGGCACAACCCGAAAGGTCATGCCCGTTGACGTCGTTCAAGGATGCGATGTCTCAGTAGACCAGCGTCGCGCCGGTCGGCTTGTCGAGCGCTGCGGCAAGCGAGCGATACTCCGAGCTATCGGTGCCGGCAAGCGAGGCGATCTTGTTCAGGTGATACTGCGCCTGTTCGCGGTTGCCCTGTTCGAGCTGCCAGAGGCCGTAATACTGCCAGGTGCGGACGTGGTTCGGATCGTCCTTCAGCGCCAACTCGTAATAGACCTTCGACGACCGATAGTCGCCGAGTTTGCGATAGGAGTAGCCGATCAGATTGGCGACGTCGGCGACGTCGTCGCGCTTGAGCGACTTCAACTTGTCGATCGCACCCGTGTAATCGTGATTGTCGTAGATCGCGGCATAGGCGGTGCGATAGGCCGCGAGGAATTTGGGATCGCTGACGGCGGAGCTCTTCTTCTTGCCCTTCTTGGACGAGCTATCCGACTTCGGCGGCGAGGACGGCTCGTCGCTGCCAGCGGCATAGGCGCTCGAGAGTGCCGGCGCTGCCGCCAGCGTCATGGCGACCAGGCCTGGCACAACAAGCGTTGAGAGTTTGCGCATCTAAATTCTCCAGTATGGAACGTGGCGATCCTACACGATTGCCCGAAGACCGAAACACCCACCGCACGGAAACATTCCCGCTTCGCACGATCTATTCGCCCGGCCGCGGATGACAAACTTGTCATAGAGATGAACGAAAGCCTGCAGAGGGCTTCAGACAGAGTTCAAAACGCCCAGCCTAGGCTCCGACCCACGATCGATGGGTAGGCGAGAGGGCGCCGCCTGGAGATCCTTCCAAGAGGAGACCACCATGTTGAAGACGATTTCCGCAGCCTTGTTCGCAGCTTCCGTGATCGCAGCCCCTGCCTTCGCCGCCGAGGCCGGCAAGACCACCACGACCGCCCCGGTGATCAAGGCGGACCAGAGCCAGACCAAGGCGGCGAATACTGCCGTCAAACCGGATGCCGGCGTCAAGGCCGACACGAAGGCTCCCGACGTCAAGGCGGATGCCAAGGCGGACAGCAGGTCGAAGGCGATGAACGCAAACGCCGCGGTCACCACCGATGAGCACAAGACCGTGCGCAAGCATCGCCACCATCACGAGCAGGTCTCGGCCAAGAAATCGCAGAAGGCGCAGCCGGACGCGACCAAGCCGGCCACGTCGGACAAGCGCAACTGACGACTGATCCCGCGCGGCGGCATCCCTGGCATTGCCCCGCCGCCGCGTACGGAGTTCAGGCCCGGTCCGTTCGCCGTGTCTCGTGCGAAAGCCCGAGGCGCCGGGGGCGGGCCGGTGCGCTGTTTGCGCCGCCGCAAGCGGATTCCCTTCGTGCAGGCTTGGGGCTAGAACGTCTCCTGATCGGATCGAGCGGAGAGCGGGGCCTGTGGGGCGATTGGCGAGATGTGCGGTGATATTGGCGTTGCCGCTGGCGCTTGCGGCATGTTTCAGCAGCGATGGTGATCGTCCATCCCTGATCGGGGGGGCTCAGGCCGGCGGGCCGCAGCCGTTTCCCGACAATTTCCGGAGCGACACGCTGGCCCTGATGCGGACCTATCTGAACAATCCGGTCGGCGTGCGCGACGCCAGCATGGCCGATCCGGTGCAGCGCGAGGTCGGCGGCCGGCAGTTCTATGTGAGCTGCCTGCACTTCACCCCGCGCGAAACCGATGGCAGCTACAAGATCATGCGCGAACGTGCCGTGATCTTCGTCAACGGCCGGGCGGACCGCGTGGTCGACCGGACCAGCGATCTGTGCGCCGGCGCGGTTTACGCACCCTTTCCGGAACTGGAAAAGATGACGCGGTAGCGCAAAGCCCGCCTTCATCGCCTGATGTTAGATATCGGAGGCGCTGGATCACATTTCGGCGAGCGTTGAACGGGGTGATTTCGTCTTGCGACAAATTGTGCGTCAGGCCTTGCGCAGGCGACAAAAACAGTTAGGTCAGGGCGGTGTGGCGGAACAAAATTGTGTTGTTGCCACCCCGTCACAGTGACGAACGATCAACGTTCCGGCATCGCCGTGAAGCAACCCAATTCACGCCACGTTGTTTCCTGAGTGTCGTAGTTGAAAGAACGGGGATGAACATGAAGTCGATTTTGCTGGGTGCAGCCGCTGTGCTTGCGCTGGCCGCTCCGGCCGCGGCCGCGGACATGCAACCGCGCACCTACACCAAGGCTCCGGCCTATACGCCGCCGCAGGTCATCTACAACTGGACGGGTTTCTACATCGGTGGCCATGTCGGCGGCGCGTTTGCTGGCGACAACAGCTTCCAGTCCAGCGACGCGCGCTTCATGGGCGGTGTGCAGGGCGGCTTCGACTACCAGTTCGCGCCCAACTGGGTCGTTGGTGTCGAGGCTCAGTACTCCTGGCTGCCGACCAACGACAACGGTGTCACCTTCCCGCTGGGCACGCAGGTGACCTCCAACACCGACCAGATCGGGTCGGTGACCGGTCGCATCGGCTATACCTGGGGACCGACGCTGCTTTACGCCAAGGGCGGTTATGCCTGGCGCAATAACGGCCTTGGCGTAAACATCGCCGGGGTACCGCAGGCCTTCACCACCACCGGCAACAACAAGAACGGCTATACCGTCGGCGCCGGTCTCGAATACATGTTCGCACCGAGTTGGTCGGCCAAGGCCGAATACCAGTACTACAATTTCGGCAGCACCACCTTCACCTCCGGCCCGGCCGACATCGTCGGCGTTCGTGGCCGGGAGGACGAGCATACCGTCAAGGTCGGTGTGAATTACCGCTTCGGCTGGGGCGGTCCGTCGGGCTCCCGCTACTGACCGCCCGGCAATCCAAGACCCGAAAGGCCGGCTCCGCCGGCCTTTGTCTTGCCAGCTTTCCGTTTGCCGGCTCCTCCTTGTTTGCATTGCGTGAACCATCTGGCGCGTCATTTGCTTGCAAACGATGCTGGCGCGCCTTCTCACGCGCGTCATGGGGCCGGGGTAAAGCAAAAATAATTCTTGCGATTTACGGAACTCGCGCTCCGGAACGCGTTATATGACAATTACCGGGCTGGTGGGACGACGGACATGCGTATCTTGGTGTCGGCAGTAGTGCTCTCATGCTTCTTCTGCCTGCCGTGCTCTGCACAGACAATCCTCAGATCCGAGCCTCTGATGCTGGCGCCTTATGAGGTCGCCTTCGTCAAGGATGCCTCCTGTCCCTCGGGCAAGGTGCTGAAGGTCACCGGCGCTATCCGTGGGCTGCATCGCCGCAAGGCCTGCGTCTCTATGCCTGGCGAGCAGGCGTCGCTGGCGGCCGCCACGCCCTGAGCTCCGGTCCGGTTTCGCCGGAGCTCAAGAATTCAGTTCAAGCTCCATCCTTGACTGCTGGTCGGCCTCAGCCTTGTTCTTGGCGGGGTCCTCGCCCTGAGCTGCCTGGCAAGGCGCGATCTTGTAGTCATTGTCGAGCACCCGGCGGGGTCCCGGCCGCTCGTCGTCCGCCATCACGTCCACGACGAGACCACTCCGCTGCGCGAGCTTCCAGACGTCGGACTCGCTCGGATAGGCCTTGCTGATCCGGGCATCATTGCAGAACAGGGCGTAAGGCATTTTTTTCCCGCTCCAAGAAAGCCAGTTAACGAATTTGCCGGGCAAGGGGTTCCGGTCCGGAGTTCGATCACGGCGCCGTGATCGGCTGCCGCGGGCCCCTGAGTCCTTAACGAGTCCTGAATTCCGGGAAAAAGAATCCCTGGGACTCGTTGGCCGGAATCAGCGGATGTTTTGCGCCATGACGAGCGACCTGAAGACCTCCTGCGGGCACATGCTCCTGCCGCTCACGCTGGCGCTGTTCGGCGCCTGCGCGGCCAATCTCTGGCTGGTCTGGTCTTGGCTGTAGGCCTCTGACGGCGGCCTCATTTTTTTGCCGGTGGGCCGGATGCATCCCGGATGGCGGTACGCAATTTGGTCAGGGTCGCCGCACAATACTCCTCACGCTCGCGCTCGAAGCGCTCCTGATGCTTGCGGAAACTGGCGATGCGGGCCTGCATCTCGGTGCGGAAACCGCCGCTTGCCCGTGGCGGCGGGAGAGGTGCGGGCTGCGGCGGAAGGGGGGCTTGCGGCGGTTCGATCTCGACTGCGACCGCCTCCACGGCGACGATCTCCACCGCAACCGTCGAGCCGGCCGCGGGCGCCTCCGGCTGAAGGATCTCATCCTTCCTGCCGGTCACCGATTGGACGAAGGCCAGTGTCTGCGCGATCAGTGCGTCGCGCTCCGTGATCCATTTCATGATTCACCTCAGCCGCGCTCATTCCAGCAAAGCGGCTGCGTCGAATCAAGGAGGTCCGCAAAGGGATTGCATATTTTTCCCGGTCGTCCGACATTAAGCGAATGGTTGCAGGCGAAGAACGGTCGGACGAAGTGGAAGGGCTGAGGCTCATCCGTGCGTTCCTGTCGCTGCCGGCCGACAAGCGGGCGGAGGTGATCACGTTTGCCGAGGAATTGGCGCGTGCCCACGCCCGGCCCGCGGAGGGCAAGGAGGTCTTGCCGCGGTGAGCGCTACCGCTCGCGCGGATTGACGTTGGGCTCGAACGGCGTGCCGACCACCCGCACGGTCTGGGCGGTGACGTCGATCGCCACCCTCTCGGCGGCCGGTTTCTCCGGCCCCGGCCCAAGCACAGGCTCGAACAGCATCAACGTGCCGGCCACGGCGCCACAGCACAGCGTCACCACCGCCAGCAGAAACATGTTTCGGTTTTCTTCCTTGATCAGCATGGGTCGAGAACGAGTGACGCACGTCTTTGGTTCCGATCCGGCATTTCATGGACCTATCGCGCCAGCAGAAATCCAATTGCGATTGCGAACAGCACGGCCATCATGACGATGGCTGTAACCGCACCGGCGGCGATCCTGGCCTTCTCTTTGAACGTGGTGGAGCGCATCGCATGCGCAAACTACCTCATGTTGAGTCGATGTACACTGGTTGAGTCGATGTACACTGGCTCGCGACTTGGCTCGAGGCTCGTCCAATGATCTCCCATCGTCCTCCCGTGCTCGCCCACGAACGTTTTCTCGCGACCGCGACAGTTTCGCGGGCCTCGATCTCGCCGCCCGGTTCGAGCGGATCGAGCGCACCAACCTTTGGGGCGCGGCCAACTCGGCGTCGGGCCTCGGCTCGGAGGATGCTGCGACAACGGCGGTCCGCGAGGCGCTTCCTCCGTTGCTGCAATGGCTCTGCGTGCGCTCGCTGCTGGATGCGCCCTGCGGCGATGCCGGATGGATTGGTCGGCTCAAGCTCGATATCGATTACACCGGCATCGACATCGTGCCGTCACTGATCAAAGCCAACCGCCGGCGTGTCGCAGACGGCGGCTCGCCGGGCCGGTTTCTCGTCGCCGACATCACGCGCGATGCACTGCCGCGTGCGGACATCATTCTCTGCCGGGACTGTCTGGTGCATCTGAGCTTTGCGAACATCGATCGCGCCGTCGCGCAGTTTCGGATGAGCGACGCGCGCTTCCTGCTGGTCACCACCTTTCCCGAATGGGACGGCAACCGCGATTGCGAGGACGGCGACTGGCGGGCGCTGAACATGGAGAAGGCGCCGTTCAACTGGCCCGCGCCGGACGCGCTGATCAACGAGCGTTGCGAGGAGGGCGGTGGCGGCTGGCGCGACAAGAGCCTCGGGCTCTGGCGGCTGGACCAATTGCCGAATCGCGTTCGCTTGGCCACGGATCTGTGACGGCCGAGCGCGCAATGTCCATTGCATCCGTGATCGCGCCGGCGATAGATTTTGGGTTGTGTGAAGTGATCGCCAACTCGCCTGCCGGAGCCCGCGATGAGAGCATGTGCTGTCCTGGCCGCGTTGTTGACTTGGTGCAGCGCGCCGGCGCTGGCACAGCAGGACGGTGCCGCACTGTATGCCGCGCATTGCGCGCAATGCCACGATGGCGATGCTCAGGCCCGCGTGCCGAGCCACGGCGCCCTGCAGGCGATGTCGTTCGACCATGTGCTGGGAACGTTGACCTCGGGCAGCATGGCGGCCATGGCAAAGGACCGCAGCGACGCGGAACGCCGCGCGATAGCTGCCTTCGTCACGGGCAAGACCGCGGCTGGCGGGATTGCGGCCGACGCGGACGGCCGCTGCACGCAGCAGGGCAGCGGCTTTCCGCAAGCCCTCGACGGTCCGCGCTGGAACGGGTGGGGTGTCGATGCCCGCAACAGCCGCTTCCAGCCGGCCGACATGGCGGGGCTGACCGCGGCGCAGGTGCCGCATTTGCGGTTGAAATGGGCCTACGCCTTTCCCGGCGCCTCGGTGTCGTTTGCGCCGCCCACCATCGTCGGCGGCATGCTGTTCATCGGCGGCACCGACCGCAAGGTGCACGCGCTCGATGCGCGAAGCGGCTGCACGCTGTGGACTTTGGCGCTTGATGCGGCGGTGCGCGCCGCGATCAGCTTCGCGCCACTTCCGGGCTCCGACCAGTTCGCGATCTTCTTCGGCGATTTGCGCGCCAACGCCTATGCCGTGAACGCGCTGACCGGCGCGCTGATCTGGAAGACCAAGGTGGAGGAGCACGCAGCCGCGCGCATCACCGGCGCGCCGACGCTGCATTCCGGCGTGCTCTACGTGCCGGTATCCTCGATCGAAGAGGCCGCGGGCTCGCAAGCCTCTTACGAATGCTGTACCTTCCGCGGCAGCGTGGTGGCGCTGGACGCCGCGACCGGCAAGACGATCTGGCAGGCCTATACGATCCCGGAAGTACCGCATCCGACCAACAAGAACGCGAAGGGCACGCAGCTGTTCGGTCCGTCCGGCGCCGCGATCTGGTCGGCGCCGACGATCGATGCGCAGCGCACTGCGGTCTATGTGGCGACGAGCAATTCCTATTCGAATCCGCCGGCCGCGACTGCCGATGCGGTCCTGGCGTTCGAACTCGCAACCGGGAAGCTGCTGTGGAAGCAGCAGGCCACGCCCAAGGATGCGTTTGTCGTGGCCTGCTACGCCGCGGACAAAACCAATTGTCCCGACGACCCCGGGCCCGATCACGATTTCGGCCAGTCGCCTATCCTCGCCACCTTGCGGGACGGCAGGCGCGTTCTCGCCATCGCGCAAAAGTCGGGCGTCGTGCACGCGTTCGATCCCGACGACGGTGGCAAGATCCTGTGGCAGACCCGGATCGGGAAGGGCGGCCCGCTCGGCGGCAGCGAATGGGGTTCGGCTGCGGACGGGGAGCGCATCTATGTCGCCAATTCCGACGTGCGCTTCACGCGCGACGGCACGCGGCAACTCGATTCCACGCAAGGCGGCGGCCTGTTCGGCCTCGACCTCGCCACCGGGAAGGTCGTGATGCAGGTGCCGCCGGCTGCTTGCGGCGAGCGCCTTCAATGCAGCCCCGCGCTTTCGGCTGCGGTGAGCCTGATCCCGGGCGTCGTGTTCTCCGGCGGCGTCAGCGGCTTCCTGCGTGCCTACGCCACCGACGGCAAGCTGTTGTGGGAGTTCGACACCGCGCGAGATTTCGAGGCGGTAAACGGCATCCCTGCCCACGGCGGTGCGATCGACGGCCCCGGGCCGGTCATCGCCGGCGGCATGGTCTACACGAATTCCGGCTACGGCCAATGGAGCGGTGTCGCCGGCAACGTGCTGCTGGCTTTCGAGGTGGGGACGGAGTGAGCAACAACGCGTTCGCTCTCATGTCCCGGACGCGCTGCAACGCGTTAGCGTTGCTGCGCTGGGCCGGGCCCCAGAACGGCACGGAAGCATGCGGCACGATGAGCCCGGCTCTGCAGCGCACCGCCAAGAGGCGCTGCGCTGCGTCCGGGGCAAGGGCCGATGGACTCAGTCAGAGTTTGGCGGAAAGGCGGCGTAATCCACGACGCCTTCACCCAATGCAGCCCTAGTAGTAAGCCGGGCCATGATCCCAAGCGTAGCTGCGGAACGGTGCGGTGGCGATGGCACCGGCGGTGCCGATCGCGGCGCCCGCAACATCGCCCGCGAAGTCCAGCGGCGCAAACCCGGTCTGATAGGCCGGGTAGTACGCGTAGCTCTGCCGCGGGTATCCGGCGCCGCCATAGTTGTAGAATGACGGCGAAACATATCCGTAGTAACGCCGCGGGTTTCCGGGACCGTGGTTCAAGCAGTTCGCGTTCGGATGCCACTGCTTGCACGAGCCCGGATATTGCACCACCGACTGATCTGCCGAGGCCGGGGTCGCCATCGCGGCCACCGCCACTGCCGCGGCGCCTGCCATTGCAGCTGTTGCCAGGTTCAAACGATTCATTGTCATCCTCCTTTTGGTTCGCTTGCGTAGGCCAAAGCATGAGGGCGGGTGTCGTTCCGGCGGTTTCCGGTCTTTCGGGCCCAGAGGAGTCAAACGGACGTGAGGAAACAGGCGCGAGGTCCGTGCGCATCAATGCAGTGTCACGGCTGCAACAATGACGGTATAGACCAGGTTTACCCGAACTTCACCGACCGCGCGGCCCGCAGCGTTCAACCTCAAGCGAATATCGGGCGTTCGCGAGCGCGACTAGTTCCAGCCAGGTCTTGCATCGCTGGTGCCGGCTGAGGGGATTGAACCCCCGACCTTCGGTTTACAAAACCGCTGCTCTACCGCTGAGCTAAGCCGGCGACGCTTCAAAGCGGAGCAGGGCCCGGCATTGCGCCGCGCTGTCCACCCGCGCGTCGCAATATCAGACTTGGTTGGAAAGTGCCAGAACCCGAGATGCTCGTCGCAGGCACGAAACAGGCGGCCTTAAGGCCGCCTGATCCATCGCGCTCACTCTCGTCGACCTACTGGCAGATGTGCCGGCGGCCGTCTTCGCCCTTGAACCAGGTGCCGGGCGTACAGACGAAGCCGTTGCGCTGGGCATAGGTGCGGGTGTCCCATCCACGATTGTTCCAGCCGCGGTCCCACGAATTGTCATAGGCGTAGGAATTGTCCCAGCCGCGGAATGGGGCGGTTGCAATCGCGCCAGCGGTGCCGATCGCGGCGCCGGCGACGCCGGCCGCGACGTCGGTCGGCCAGAAGCCGGTACGGCTCCTGTTCCAGTCGTTATTCCAGTCGCCATTGGTGTGGCGATAGGACATGCGGCGATGACGATAGCCGCTATCGGTGTATGGGTTTCCGGGGCCGAGGTTCTGGCAGTTGGCGTTGGGAAATTGCGCCGAGCAGCGGCCGGGATTGGTGACGACCGCCTGCGCCATGGCAGAGCCTGCCAGCATGGTTGCTGCAATCGCCGTGGCCCCGAGAAGCTTGATGTTCATGGCTGTTCGCTCCCACTTTGTTGACGGGAGCTAAACGCTGAGGGCGCAGGACGTTCCGATGCAACCGTGGGATTTTCACCCCTGGACAGTCAAACGGATGTGAGCACGCGGCGCTGTTCCGGCGGCGGATCCAGCGCCGTTAACGTTTCGCTAGTTCGCTCAGCAGCATTTGAACGGCGCGCAATCCTAACACATTAGGCTTACCGGAATTTGGTGAGGGGACCTTAACCCTCTCTGCGTCGCGATCGGATAGGTTGTCGTCGGATAACCGGGGTCTCTCCATGCGCGCTGTGGCGCTCGTCGCCTTTGTGATCGGACTGCCTGCGACGGCTCTTGCCGGCGGCTTCGATATCGTCGTTCCCGGCCGGCCCGGCGTGCCGATCATCATCAACAACATCGACGCGTCCTATAGCGTGGTCGAGGGCGTTTGGGGCCTCGGCAAGAACCAGCAGGTGCAGCCCACTATCTATGGCGGTCGCTATATTGCCGAGCGGCAGCCCGGCGACGTCGGCCATTATTATCCAACGCTTGGCCTGCGGCCCGGCTACGGCCGGCTCGAGGTCGAGCCGCCCGCGAACCGCAAATTGCCCAAACCGGCCGAGAGCTACCATGAGAGTTTGGGCGCGTCGTCCGCGCCGCTTCCGCCGCAGATGGATGCGCCCGTCGATCCGCCGCCGGTGATCTACGCGCCCGAGATCAATGATCGTCCTCGGCCCCCTCGGCCGCGGCCGCATACAGAGATGCCCGGCAGGCCGCCGGGTTGAGAAACGTGAAAACCAAAAAAACGAAAATCAACAGGAGAAAGTAATGCGTCAGATGATTTCGGGACTGGTCGCGGCAGCTGCCGTGGTGTTCGCCGCCACCGCGCCCGCCGCGGCCTGCGGCTTCAGCACGTGCGCGCCGGTTGCGCCGGTCTATTCCGGCTGCAACACCGGCTGCGGCGGCTATGGGTATGGCTATGGCTATGGCTATGGCGCCTATGAACGTCTCGCCGAGCCGACCACGCAGTATTATTACGTGAACCAGGGCCCGACCTATACCGGTCCGGGCGCCTTCGCGCCGTATCCGACCTACCGTGAGGACGCGGTCGTCGCGCCTGCCAATTACGGCTATGGCTATCGTGCCGCTGCGGTCGCGCCGCCGGCCGCTTACCCCTATCGCCGTCCGTACTACCGTCCGTATCGCTATGGCTACGGCCCGCGCTACGGCTATCTGCCGCGCGTGCACTACGGCCATGCTCCGCGCTACGGCTATGCCCATCGCCACGCTCCGCACTACTACGGAGGTCACCGCGTGCTGCGCCGCTATTACTGATCTCTGATCGGCCAAAGCCAACGAGACGCCCGTCCGCGCGATGCGGACGGGCGTTTTGCTCTATTGGGGCTTCATCAACCCGAGCCGGCTCGCACCGATATAGAGCGCGAGCACGGCGGCGTTCGAGACGTTGAGGCTCTTGATCTCGCCGGGCATGTCGAGCCGTGCCACGACGCTGCAGGTCTCGCGGGTCAATTGCCTGAGGCCCTTGCCTTCCGCGCCGAGCACGAGTGCAAGCGGCTCGCGCAGCGCGACGTCGCTGATCTCCTCGCTGCCTTCGCTGTCGAGCCCGACGGTCTGGAAGCCGCGCTCGTTCAGCGCCGTCAGCGCACGGGCGAGGTTTTGCACCGTGATCATAGGGACCAGTTCGAGCGCGCCGGAGGCGGCCTTGGCCAGCACGCCGGTCGCTTCCGGACTGTGCCGCGCTGTGGTGACGATCGCCTTCACCGCGAACGCTGCGGCCGAGCGCAGGATGGCGCCGACATTGTGGGGATCGGTGATCTGGTCGAGCACCAGCACAATGCCTTCCTGCGTCAGGGTGTCGATATCGAGCGAGGGCAGGGGATCGGCCTCGGCCAGGAGGCCCTGGTGCACGGCGTCGGGCGACAGCAGCCGGTCGATCTCCTGGGGCCGCACGATCTCCGGCGCCACGCGGGTCTCGATATTCTCTTCCGCGAGGCGCCTTGCGGCGTTCTCGGTCAGCGTCAGCTTGCGGATCCGGCGCCGAGGGTTGGCCAGCGCCATGGTGACGGTGTGCCAGCCATAGAGAATGACGGGTCCGTCGGGTTGCGAATCACGGTCGCGCCAAGCCGGCCGGCCGGTCGATTTCCCGGGCCGGTTGAAGGGCTTAGCCCCGCCGCGAGCCCCCTTGGGGCCGAATTTTCGATCCTTCATGGGCTCGCTTCTGTCATGGGTTCCGGAATATGGCAATTTCGGTGCCTGTGAGGGCGATTTTAGCTGCTTGCCTCGGTTGACTTTGCCCCACCGCTTCGCCCATAAACGCGCCCGGTCGCGCCCCGATCCGGGCTGTCGCGGCCTTCACGTTCCATGGCCGTCTTCGGTCCGCCGGCAAGGTCCGGCCCGATTGTGCTGCCGTCGAGCGGGGGAGTGTCCCGAGTGGCAAAGGGAGCTGACTGTAAATCAGCCGCCTCATGGCTTCGCAGGTTCGAGTCCTGCCTCCCCCACCATCCTGCTTCTGTCCAGCCCGGACACATGGGTAACAGAACGTACCTGAGACATGGGTGACAACCTCGTGCCGAACGGGTTGTCGAGGTTTGCAGGTCAGTCCACGCCTTCATGGCGCCGGACCATTATTGCTCGGCACGCACATTCGCCGTCAACCCCGCGCGCCAAGGGGCGCGCCCCCTGCGGGGCTTCGAGGGTTGACGGCTCAGCGCGGCCAAGCAAGGGGCTGCCATGCCAAGAATGAGCAAGAGTGCCGATCTCAGTCAGAGAGAGGATGTCGTACCGGAGACATCGGTGACAGGCCTCGGACCGAACGGGTTGTCGAGGGGTTGCAAGGTCTTTTGCTCCAGGTCGAAGTATCCCAGGTCGTAGTGCATGAAGCTGACGAGCCAAATGCCGTCGTCGACTTCCTTGATGCCGAGCTTCTGTCCGGCCAGCACGATGGAGATGTTGATTTTCTTGCGATGCAGGCAAAGGCGGCCGCAGGATGTGATGATGACGTCGCGATCGTGGAAGGGATAGGACAGTTCGGGCAA
>NZ_LBJF01000002.1:0-443860 GCF_028128735.1 Bradyrhizobium sp. CCBAU 53415
GGCGCAGCAGGCGGGTGAGGCGGTGCCGCCGCGGGCGGCGGTGCCACCGGGCGCGCGGGTGCTGCCGGCGGGGCGGCCGCCGGCGGTCCCTTCGGCGGCTGCTTCGGTTTCCCGTCAGGGCCCTTCTCTTGAGGCTGGGCCTGCGCGACCACGAGCGGCGAAGCGCCTTGCGCATGCGATGCAGTGTTGGCCAATTGCATCGCGGTCAGAGCCGTCGTCGCAAGCAGCACGAAACGAAAGTTGGTCATGGTGGTGAACTTCCCCGGAAGGTTCTTTGACGAAGTGTCGGGATCAACAGCTACGCGTTAGGCCGCATTGTGGCGGGCGATGCGGTCGCAGCCCGATTTATTTCTGCACGCAAATCATCTCGCTGTGGTGACGTTCATTGCGCATTCAGACGCAGCCTGCAATCGCCGTGCATGTGATGCTTCGCCTCATCTGCGATCCCGCGGCGAACATGCATCCGTCGCAGGATTGGGCGTGAGCGGGCCATTCGGTCCGCGTCGTGGAATCTCTTCGGGCATATCGCCGGGCAATTCATCCGGCCGCGGTGTTTCGCCGGGCTCGTGCATCGGCGGCGTGATGTCGGGTTGCGGATTGCCCGGCGGAATTCCAGGAGGCGGCTCGGTCGGAGTCCCCGGTGTTGCCGGCGGAATCTCGGGCGGCTCGATTGGCATCGGCACCTTCGTGATCAATTGTCCAGAGGACGTCAACGATGATGCCGCGCCGATGTTCCCCGTTACGCGTGGTGTGGCACGCGGCTTATTCCGGTGCGTGACAGACGGCCTCGATGTTGTGACCATCCGGATCGAGCACGAACGCGCCGTAGTAGTTTGCATGATAATGCGGGCGGATGCCGGGCGGGCCGTTGTCGCGGCCACCAGCTGCGATAGCCGCCTCGTAGAAGGCATCGACCGTGGCGCGGTCCTTGGCCGCGATCGCGATATGCACCGGCTTGTTCATGTGGCCTTCTGCGCCGAACCAGAAATCCGGCTTGCCGTCGGCGCCGAAACCTGCGGCGGCAGCGTGGCCGGTCTGCTCCGCCGTGACTTCCATGATCAGCTTGTAGCCGAGCGGCGCCAGCGCCGTCGTGTAGAACGCTTTCGTGCGTTCATAGTCGGCAACCGAGAAACCCAGATGGTCGATCATCGCAACCTCCCTTGTCCGTTCCCGTCAGCGTGACAGGAACGTATTGCTCCGTGTCTTGCGCGCAATCGCGAAACCGCGCGCGACCATGTCGGCAATACAATCCTGCCGCCATTCCCCTTGTGACAGATGCTCGATCACGACGGCGCGCGGCCACAGCAGGCGCGGTGCATCGCGGAAGAAGCCGATCAGCACGCGGTCCTCAAAACCTTCGACGTCGATCTTGAGCGAATCGACTTGGCGGACGCCGGCCTCGTCGAGAATGCGTGTCAGCCGCAGCGATGGGACTTTGATCGCGTCGGTGCTGGCCGTGCCGGTGACGACGTGCGTGGCGCCGAGATTGCCGCCGCCGCTCTCGATCATCAGCTCGCCGTCGCTGTCGCCCGCGGCCGCCTGCACCAGGCGCACCTGCGCCGTCCTCGACGCGGCGTGATTGAAGGAGAGCCGTTCGAAGGTCAGCGGATGCGGCTCGATGGCAACCACCTTGCCCGTGAGCCCGACCTGCCGTGCCATGACCAGTGCAAAGGTGCCGACATTGGCGCCGACATCGACGAACGTGCCGCCCGCAGGGGTGTGCTGGCGCAGGAAATCGAGCTCGTCGAGATTGTAGTCGGGGTTGAACAGTGCACCGCGCTCGGTCGCGCTGCCCTGATGATAGAAGCGGAACGAGGCGCCCTGATACTGCACGTCGACCGGACCGCCACGCAGCAGGTCGACCAGCCGCGACAGCCACGGCCGGAATGCGCCCCGCTTAAGCCCCGACCGTGCTGCGAGGCGAATGATCGCGGCCTGGGCCGCGTTGGGCGCAAACGCACCGAACGGCGCGGACGAAGGAGCGTTGTCGGACGTCAAGCAGCAGGTCCTCGTTGCAGGCGGCGCATGCATAGCCGGTTTTGATTGGGACTCCAACGCCCTGAAGGTCGCGGCCGACAGCAGCGCGGACGTCGCGCCGGCGAGGAAATCGACCGGGGAATCGGTCGCAACCCGCAGATCCTCCGCGATCCGGTATTCAGGATTTTCGTGATCGCCCCCGAACGAGGTTGAGCTGGCAGCAGCGCCCGTTCTTGAGCCGCCGCGTCAACACGCTGCTCGCGAGCCAGGCCCGCCAGCGTCGCTGGATGCCCATGCGCGCGAACAACCCGCGCCACTGCGAGCACAATGCTGCCGATCGCGAGCGGGAAGAACACCGCCGCGAGATGGAAGACACTCGTCGCATCGCGCTTCTCGATGGCGTCGAAGATCGCGCGATTCCGGGCATTCAATGGGCGGCCTCTTGCCCTGCTCGCACGCGGCGGCCGGTTTTTGCATGACCGGACACGCAAGGGAAATCAGGTGGTTCCCCTCGGTTCTGACCGCCGGATCATTCCACGGCGCCGCCGCGCGCGCGTCGCAGCCCGGTGCAGAACGCGCGACAATTCCTCGATCGAATAAGGCTTTTGCACCAGGTCGCAGCCGGCACCGCCCTCCTGTGACAGGGCCTGGCTGTAGCCCGTGGTCAGCACGACTGGCACGGCGATGCCGCGATCGCGGATTGCCTGTGCCAGATCGAGCCCGGTCATTCCGGGCATGACCACGTCCGAGAACACGACATCGAAGCGATCCGCCTCCACGACGAGCTCGGCGAGTGCGTCGGTCGCATTGTCGACCAGAGTGATGGTGTAGCCGAGCTCGGTGAGGCCATCGGCAGCGAAATTGGCAAGCTCGATGTTGTCCTCGACCACCAGCACCGACATGCCGCTTCCGGTCACCGCCGGCGCGGTGTTGGGCGCCCGGCGCTGCGGCAGCAGGTCCGGCGGGATGCGCGGCAGATAAAGCGAGAAGCTGCTGCCGTGCCCCACCTCGCTCGTGACGGTCACTTCGCCGCCGGACTGCCGGGCGAAGCCAAACACCTGGGATAGGCCGAGACCGGTGCCGTGGCCGACCTGCTTGGTGGTGAAGAACGGCTCGAAGATGCGCCCGAGTCGCGCGGCAGGAATGCCGACGCCGGTGTCGCTGACGGTCACGCGGACGAAGCCATGGTTTGCCAGGGTCTGGCCGGCCGAAGGCTGCGCCAGCGTGTCCGGAACGGTCGTGGTGGCCTCGACCTTGAAAATGATCCTGCCTTTGCCTTGCATGGCATCGCGCGCATTGGTCGCCATGTTGATCAGCGCCGTCTCGAACTGGCTGGCATCGGCATTGACGAGGCACGGCGACGCCGGCAGCTGCATGACGATCTCGATCGCGGGACCCAGCAGCGTGGCGAGCATATCGTGCAGCGATTGCACCCGCGCACCGACGTCGAACACCTCCGGCTTCAGGGGCTGGCGCCGCGCAAAGGCGAGCAGCTGCGAGGTCAGCTTGGCCGCGCGCGCCACCGAAGCCGCAATGGCCGTGATGTAGCGCTGTCGCCGCTCCTCCGTCAGCTGCGGCCGGTTCAAGAGGTCGACCGAGGCGCGGATCACCGTCAGGAGGTTGTTGAAGTCGTGCGCGACTCCGCCGGTTAGCTGCCCGAGCGCCTCCAGGCGCTGGCTGTGCCTGAGCGCCTCCTCGGCCTCGCGCCGCCTTGCGGCTTCGGCTTGAAGGTGCCGGGTGCGCCGCAACGCGAGCGCCAGCAGCAGAAACAGGAGCGCGGTGGCGGGAACGCCGAACACCAGATGCTGGCCCATGGTGGCGAGCCAGCGCGCGCGGATCGCCGACGTCTCGAGCCCGGCGCTGACATAGATCGGATATTCGGCGACACGCCGGTAGGCGATGCGCCGCTCGATGCCGTCCGAGGGCCAGGCGACCGTGATGAGCCCGTGCTCGGGGTGAGCCGCGATTTTCTGCCCCACCGGTCCGGCCGGATCGAGCCGAAGGTCGTGGTCGAGCCGGGGAAAATGCGTGAGCATCGTCCCGTCGGTGCGCCCCATCGCGAAGAAGCTGCCGGGGTCTGATCCGATTCTGGCGTAAAAACTCTCGAAATATTCCGGCAGGACCGAGGCCTGGATCACGCCGATGAAGCGGCCGTCGTCGGAGTCGCGGCGGCGGCTGATGCCGAAGAAGCGGGCGCCACGATAAGGTGGTCGTGGCGTCAGGGCGGCGCCAATGAAAGTGCCGATGTTCTGGTCGATGTGGGCATAGAAGTAATCGCGGTCGGCAAAGCCGAGGTCCGGCGGTGGCGAAACGAGGCTGTTGACCAGCGCTTTTCCGTCGGCATCGAAGATCCAGGCCGATTTGAGCTGCGGCAGCGAATCGGTCAGGCGCTTCAGGCGGCGGTGCAGCGCCGGCTCTCTGGCGCGGATGACGTCGTCGGGCAGGCCGCGCACGACCTCGTTGAGCTCGGCGAGGCTGCGGTCGATGGTCTCGAACACCTTGAGCGCGTGCTCATGCGCCACATCGACCGTGCGCTCGATCTCCCGGTCGGCGATATCCCTGGTCGATGTATGGGAGATCGTGGCGGCAACGACGAAGAGCGCAATCGGCAGCGCCAGGGATGCCGCCATCATCCACTGCAACAGCCTCAGCGAGTTGCGTTGCGCCCTCTGCACGGTCGCTCCGTCCCTGACCGGAGCTTAACTGAATCTCGCGCAAGGAAGGAAGCAGCTTATGCTGTAACCGCCGGTTGCGAATCGAAAGTTTACGCGCTGAGCGGGACGAAGAAAATTCTGCTCGAATTGATGGCAATTGCAGAAGGCCCCGGCCGGTTTGGCCGGGGTGGAGGGTGCGGCCCTCGTCTCAGATCTGGCGCTCGACCATCTTGAGCTTGAGCTCGGCGATGGCTTCGGCCGGGTTCAGCCCCTTCGGGCAGGCCTTGGCGCAGTTCATGATGGTGTGGCAGCGGTAGAGGCGGAACGGGTCCTCGAGATTGTCGAGCCGCTCGCCGGTGGCTTCGTCGCGGGAATCGGAGACCCAGCGGTTGGCCTGGAGCAGCGCGGCAGGGCCGAGATAGCGCTCGCTGTTCCACCAATAGCTCGGGCAGGAGGTCGAGCAGCAGGCGCACAGGATGCACTCGTAGAGGCCGTCGAGCTTCTCGCGGTCCTCGTGGCTCTGGCGCCATTCCTTCTGCGGCGTCGGCGAGGTCGTCTTCAGCCAGGGCTCGACCGACGCATACTGCGCGTAGAAATTGGTGAGGTCGGGGACGAGGTCCTTCACCACCGGCTGGTGCGGCAGCGGATTGACCTTCACCGCGCCGTCCTTCACGTCGTGCATCGAGCGGGTGCAGGCCAGCGTGTTCTGGCCGTCGATGTTCATCGCGCAGGAGCCGCAGACGCCCTCGCGGCAGGAGCGGCGGAAGGTCAGCGACGGGTCGATGTGATTCTTGATCCAGATCAGGCCGTCCAGCACCATCGGACCGCAATCGTTGGTGTCGACGTAATAGGTGTCGACGCTCGGATTCTTGCCGTCGTCCGGATTCCAGCGATAGACCTTGAACTCGCGGAGCTCGGTCGCGCCCGCGGGCTTCGGCCAGGTCTTGCCGCCAGTGATCTTCGAGTTCTTCGGAAGTGCGAATTCAACCATTGCTCTAACCTTTCGTCATTCCGGGCGATGCGCAGCATCAGACCCGGAATCTCGAGATTCCGGGTCTGGTCCTTCGGACCATCCCGGAATGACGGCTAATGTTCGATCAATACACGCGCGCCTTCGGCGGGATGTACTGCACGTCGTTGGTCATGGTGTAGTCGTGAACCGGACGGTACTCGATCTTGACCTTGCCGGCATCGTCCAGCCAGGCCAGCGTGTGCTTCATCCAGTTCTTGTCGTCGCGCTCGGAGAAGTCCTCGCGCGCATGGGCGCCGCGGCTCTCGGTGCGGTTGGCGGCCGAGTTCATCGTCACCACCGCCTGCGAGATCAGGTTGTCGAACTCCAGCGTCTCGACGAGGTCCGAATTCCACACCAGCGAGCGGTCGGACACGGCGATGTCGGTGATGCCGCTGTGGACCTTCGCGATCAGGTTCTGGCCTTCGCTGAGGACTTCGCCGGTGCGGAACACCGCGCAATTGGTCTGCATCACATTCTGCATGCCTTCGCGCAGTTTCGCGGTCGGGGTGCCGCCGGAGGCATAGCGGTAATGGTCGAGGCGGCCGAGCGCCATCTCGGCCGAGTTCGCCGGCAGCTCCGGCTGCTTGCCGTTGGGCGTGAGCTTCTCGGCGAGGCGGAGCGCGGCGGCGCGGCCGAACACGACGAGGTCGATCAGCGAGTTGGAGCCGAGGCGGTTGGCGCCGTGCACGGACACGCAGGCGGCTTCGCCGATCGCCATCAGGCCGGGGATCACCGCGTTGTCGTCGCCGTCCTTCTTGGTCAGCACCTCGCCGTGATAGTTCGTGGGGATGCCGCCCATGTTGTAGTGCACCGTCGGCACGATCGGGATCGGCTCGCGCGTCACGTCGACATTGGCGAAGATCTTTGCAGATTCCGAGATGCCCGGCAGGCGCTCGGCCAGCACGGCGGGATCGAGATGGTCGAGGTGCAGGAAGATGTGGTCCTTCTTCTTGCCGACGCCGCGTCCCTCGCGGATTTCGATCGTCATCGCGCGCGAGACCACGTCGCGCGAGGCGAGGTCCTTCGCCGACGGCGCATAGCGCTCCATGAAGCGCTCGCCCTCGGAGTTGACGAGATAGCCGCCCTCGCCGCGCGCGCCTTCGGTGACGAGACAGCCCGAGCCGTAGATGCCCGTCGGGTGGAACTGCACGAATTCCATGTCCTGCAGCGGCAGGCCGGCGCGCAGCACCATGCCGCCGCCGTCGCCGGTGCAGGTGTGCGCCGAGGTGCAGGAGGCATAGGCGCGGCCATAGCCGCCGGTGGCGAGGATCACGGTCTGGGCGCGGAAGCGGTGCAGCGTGCCGTCGTCGAGCTTCAGCGCGATGACGCCGCGGCAGGTGCCCTGGTCGTCCATGATCAGGTCGATGGCGAAGAATTCGATGAAGAACTCTGCCGCGTGGCGCAGCGACTGGCCGTACATCGTGTGCAGCATGGCGTGGCCGGTGCGATCGGCGGCGGCGCAGGTGCGCTGCGCCTGGCCTTTGCCGTAGTCCAGCGTCATGCCGCCGAACGGGCGCTGGTAGATCTTGCCGTCCTCGGTGCGCGAGAACGGCACGCCCCAATGCTCGAGCTCGTAGACCGCCTCGGGCGCATTGCGCACCATGTATTCGATCGCGTCCTGGTCTCCGAGCCAGTCCGACCCCTTCACGGTGTCGTACATGTGCCAGCGCCAGTCGTCCTTGTGCATGTTGCCGAGCGAGGCGGAGATGCCGCCTTGCGCTGCGACCGTGTGCGAGCGGGTCGGAAACACTTTTGTGATGCAGGCGGTACGCAGTCCGGCCTCGCTGCAGCCGACCACCGCGCGCAGGCCGGCGCCGCCGGCGCCGACCACGACGACGTCATAGGTGTGGTCTTCGATCGGATAGGCTTTGCCGTTGGTGGCGGGAGCGCCGTTGCCCGTGCCATTCGTTGTGGCGGCCATGGGTTACACTCCGGAGGAAAGTTTCAGGATCGCGTAGGTCGAGGCGAGCGCCACGGCGATCGAGAAGAAGTTGTTGAGCATGATCGCGGTGAGCTTCAGCTTCTCGTTATGGACGTAGTCCTCGATCACCACCTGCATCCCGATCTTCATGTGCCAGGCGCTGGCGAAGATGAAGAGCAGGAGAATCACCGCGATGGGCAGCGAGCCGAGGATCTGCGCGGCGCCGGCCTGGTTGCGGCCGAGCAGCATCATGACGATCACGATCACCGGAATCATCAGCAGCGTCATGGCGACGGCGGTAATGCGCTGGCGCCAGAAATCGGAGGTGCCGGAATGCGCCGCGCCGAGATTGCGGACGCGGCCGAGCGGGGTGCGCATGCTGCGCTTGGGCGTATCGGTCGCGCTCATCGTCCGCCTCCGGTCGCATAGGCGATGATCCAGACCAGCACCGTCAACGCGATGCCGCCGATCAGCGCGCCCCAGGTCAGGGCTTCGCGCTCGTTGGCCTTGAAGCCGTAGCCGAGGTCCCAGACGAAATGCCGGATGCCGCTCAGCATATGGTGCATCAGCGCCCAGGTGTAGCCGAACACGATCAGGCGGCCGATGATGCTGCCGGTGAAGGCCTGGACGTGGGCGTAGGCGGCCGGGCCGGAGGCCGCTGCGATCAGCCACCAGGCCAGCAGCAGGGTTCCGACGTAGAGGGCGATGCCGGTGGCGCGGTGGACGATGGAAAGGGCCATCGTCAACGTCCAGCGGTAGACTTGCATGTGAGGTGAAAGCGGTCGTTCGATCCGTGCGGTCATGGGCGGCTTTGATGTTTGTTGCGGCCCAGCACGGGGCGCGCGGGGATCGCGAAAGGTCGGCTCTATTTACGGAGTCGATCTGACCTGCGCAATCACCAATTCGCCATAAATCGAACTTGGGTTCAGCTCTATGGCCTTGATGAAACAAGGCCAATCAGGATCTTGGTATACCAGCCTGTCGGTCCGCCAACGAAGCCGAGAACATAAATTCATTGCTTGGGCGCCTCGCGGAGGCGCATTGAAATCACTATTGGAACGCCTCTAACCACCCACGGTTCACCGGCCGTTCGAGCTGGCCAGCCCAACGGCGCAGCTTGCCGCTCATTCCCTCGCCGGACATCGCCGGGAGTCGTCGAACGGCACAATGCGCGCCGGCAGCCGATATGCGCAACCTGCATTCCACCTCAGCCGGGTCGTCCCGGCGTGTCGACCAGACCAGGCAGATCGCCTACAGCTTTGTGCGCAACCAGTTCCGAACCGATGTCTCGGAGGCGTTGCGACCAATCGCCGGGGCAGGTCAGGAGTGATTGCAGGTCTTGATAGCAAGGAAATCGTCGAACTCGCGCTGTTGCTGATTGCAACCGGAGCGCTCTCCGGATTCCTGGCCGGTGTGTTCGGCATCGGTGGCGGCGCGATCCTCGTGCCTGTGTTCTATGAATGCTTCCGCATCGCCGGCGTGCCGATCGAGGTGCGCATGCCACTTTGCGTCGGCACCTCCCTCGCGGTGATCATCCCGACCTCGATCCGCTCGTTCCAGGCGCACTACAAGCGCGGGGCCGTGGACTTGGGCGTCCTGCGCGTCTGGTGGCTGCCGATCGTGATCGGCGTCGTCGCCGGTAGCGTCATCGCGCGCTATGCGCCGGAGCGGCTGTTCAAGATCGTCTTCGTCGCCGTCGCCTGGTCAGCCGCGGCCCGGCTTATCTTCGCGCGCGAGACCTGGAAGCTCGGCCATGATCTGCCGAAGGGGCCATTGATGCGCGTCTATGGTTTCTGCGTCGGCATCCTGTCGACGCTGATGGGCATTGGCGGTGGCCTGTTCTCGAACCTCTTGATGACCTTCTATGGCCGTCCGATCCATCAGGCCGTTGCGACCTCGTCGGCGCTCGCGGTGCTGATCTCGATCCCCGGCGCGCTCGGATATATCTATGCGGGCTGGCCGGCATCGGCGACTTATCCGGCCGTTGCGGCGCTGCAAATTCCCTTTGCGCTCGGCTATGTCTCGCTGATCGGCGCCGTTCTGGTGATGCCGATGAGCCTCGTCACCGCGCCGCTGGGCGTGAGAGCCGCGCATGCGATGTCGAAGCGGACGCTGGAGGCCGCGTTCGGGTGCTATCTGTTTCTCGTCGGCAGCCGGTTCGTGATGAGCTTGTTGGGCGGACAATGATTGGCGTGGGCCACGCTCTCACCACCCACTCCGCTGTCATCGCCCGACTTGATCGGGCGATCCAGTATTCCAAGGACAGCACTTATTGAGCCGCGAGGCCGCGGCGTACTGGATGCCCCGGTCAAGCGGGGGCATGACGGCGCGTTGTGAGGTGGACGCTCACCGCGACGAGGCGATGCGCCTCCCTCACTTCTTCACGTAAATATCCTTGTACGTGTCGCGCAGCACGTTCTTCTGCACCTTGCCCATGGTGTTGCGCGGCAGCTCGTCGACGACGAAGACGCGCTTGGGCATCTTGAACTTGGCGAGCCGGCCGTCGAGCGCCTTGAGCACCGAAGCTTCGCTGACGTCGGCGCCCTTGTTGCAGACCAGAACCGCGGTGACGCCCTCGCCGAAATCGGCGTGCGGTACGCCGATCACGGCGGACTCCACAACGCCCGGCATGGCGTCGATCTCGCTCTCGATCTCCTTGGGGTAGACGTTGAAGCCGCCGGAGATGACGAGATCCTTGCCGCGGCCGAGGATGTGCACGTAACCCTTGGCGTCGATCTTGCCGAGGTCGCCGGTGATGAAGAAGCCGTCGGGCCGGAATTCGGACTTGGTCTTCTCCGGCATGCGCCAATAGCCCTTGAAGACGTTCGGGCCTTTCACCTCGATCATGCCGATCTCGTCGCGCGGCAGTTCCGTGCCGGTCTCGGGCTCGGTCACGCGCACGGAGACGCCGGGCAGCGGAAAGCCGACCGCGCCGGGCACACGCTCGCCGTCATAGGGGTTCGATGTGTTCATGTTGGTTTCGGTCATGCCGTAGCGCTCGAGCACCGCATGTCCCGTGCGCGCCGACCATTCGCGGTGGGTGTCGGCGAGCAGCGGCGCCGAGCCCGAGATGAACAGCCGCATGTGTTTTGCGGTCTCGTGCGACAGCGCGGGATTTTGCAGCAGCCGGGTGTAGAAAGTCGGCACGCCCATCAGCACCGTCGCGCGCGCCATCAGCTTGATGATGAGTTCCGGATCGAGCTTCGGCAGGAAGATCATCGACGCTCGCGCAAACAGCGTCACGTTGGTCGCCACGAACAGGCCGTGCGTGTGGTAGATCGGCAGCGCGTGGATCAGCACATCCCTGTCGGTGAAGCGCCAGTAGTCGACGAGGCTCAGCGAGTTCGATGCCAGATTGTCGTGCGTGAGCATCGCGCCCTTGGAGCGACCGGTGGTGCCCGACGTGTAGAGGATCGCGGCGAGATCGTCGTTCGCCCGCGGCACCGTGGCAAACTCGCTGCTCGCCTTGTCGGCGGCCTCGGTCAGCGAGCCCCTGCCGTCGGGCCCGAGCGTTTCGACCTTGGCCTTCACCTTGGCGGCGATCGGAGCGAGGCCTTCGGCCTTGGAGGGATCGCAGACCACGAGCGAGGGTTCGGCATCGCCGATGAAGTAGTCGAGCTCGTTCAGCGTATAGGCGGTGTTGAGCGGCAGATAGACCGCGCCGGCCCGCACCGTGCCGAGATACAGCACGATATTGGCGACCGACTTTTCCACCTGCACCGCGACGCGGTCGCCCGGCTTCACGCCGCGTGCCACCAACACGTTCGCCATCTGGCCCGCGCGGGCGATCAGATCGCCATAGCTGATGCGGGTGCCGTCATGTGTCTCGATCGCAAGGCGCTTCGGATCGTCCAGGCCGTCGAACAGGCGGGAAAACAGGTTGGCGTTGGCAGCTTGGTTCATGCAACATTCCTCGCCGGCGAAGGCCGGTCAAAACCGAGGGCTGGATTAGCAAAAACCGCCCCGATGAAGCAACGGAGACAGTTTGCATGTCAAAAAACGGGAAACGCGTGGCCTGGGTCACGGGCGGTGGTAGCGGAATCGGGGAGGCCGGCGCCGAGGCGTTAGCTGCCGACGGCTGGACGGTGGTGGTCTCGGGCCGCCGCAAGGACGCCCTGGATACCGTGGTCGCCAGGATCACCGCGGCGGGCGGGGCGGCCGAGGCCATTGCGCTCGATGTCTCCAACGCCGCCGAGGCCCAGAAGGCGGCGGATCAGATCGTCGCCAGGCACGGCCGCATCGACCTCCTCGTCAACAATGCCGGCATCAATGTCCCCAAGCGCAACTGGAAGGACATGGAACTGGAGGGCTGGGACAAGCTGGTCCAGGTCAATCTCAACGGCGTGCTCTACTGCATGCGCGCGGTGCTGCCGACGATGCGCAGGCAGCAGGACGGCTCGATCATCAACGTCTCGTCCTGGGCCGGCCGCCACGTCTCGAAGATGCCGGGCCCGGCCTACACCACCACCAAGCACGCGGTGCTGGCGCTGACGCATTCCTTCAACATGGACGAATGCGTCAATGGCTTGCGCGCCTGCTGCCTGATGCCGGGCGAGGTTGCGACGCCGATCCTGAAGCTGCGCCCGGTGGTGCCGAGCGAAGAGGAGCAGGCGAAGATGCTGCAGTCCGAGGATCTCGGCCGCACCATCGCCTTCATCGCCTCGATGCCGCCGCGTGTCTGCATCAATGAGCTCTTGATCAGCCCGACGCACAATCGCGGCTTCATCCAGACGCCGAACAACAGGGATTGATGCGCCGCGGGCGCCACAAACTCCACTGTCGTCCCGGCGCCGGGACGACGGCGGAGGGTGACGTCCGTCATCACACGAACATCCCCTCGCATAGTTTCACGCATCACAAAGAATTTTCCCCCGAAACCGCATCGCAAACCCTCCCGTAGTTCGGTCCAACGATGGCGCTGCTGCTTCACGCCAAGAGGTCGCAGCCGCCGTTGTTGCCCCAACCCAACACCGGCCCAGGCCGGATCACGATTCAATCGGGAGACTTTCCATGTCGAAGCGCATTGCCTATCTCGCTGCCGCCGCCTTCAGCGCCCTCGCCATCACCGCGACCGTCGTCGCGCCTGCCAGCGCGGAGGAAAAGACCGTCATGGTCGGCGGCGCCGCCATGTTCCCGTCGAAGAACATCGTCCAGAACGCGGTCAACTCGAAGGACCACACCACGCTGGTGGCGGCGGTGAAGGCGGCCGGCCTTGTGCCGACGCTGGAAAGCAAGGGCCCGTTCACGGTGTTCGCGCCGACCAACGCCGCCTTCGGCAAGCTGCCGGCCGGCACGGTCGACAATCTGGTCAAGCCTGAGAACAAGGCGACGCTGACCAAGATCCTCACCTACCATGTCGTGCCCGGCAAGCTCGCAGCCTCCGACCTCACCGACGGCAAGAAGCTGAAGACCGCGGAAGGCGAGGAACTCATGGTGAAGAAGCAGGACGGCAAGACCTGGATCGTCGATGCCAAGGGCGGCACCTCGATGGTGACGATCTCCAACGTCAACCAGTCGAACGGCGTCATCCATGTGGTCGACACCGTGCTGATGCCGGCGACGTGACACCGCGCGATCCTGTTTCATCCCCGACAGGATGCTTCGAGACGGCGAGCCGGGGATACCCGGCTCGCTTTTTTGTGACCAGGATAGCCTGCCGGCATCGATTCGATGCCGTGCGATGACGTAACGAAAACGGACGCATCGGCGTATAATTACTGTCAGACGATTTTCAGGACGGAACCACCATGGCGAGCCTCACAGTCACCGACGAGCAGGTCGGGGTCACCCCGGCCAAAGTGATCCAGCCGGCCTGGGTGCGGGTCATGCACTGGATCAACGCCCTCGCCATGATCCTGATGATCCTGTCGGGCTGGCAGATCTACAATGCCTCGCCGCTGTTCGGCTTTCGCTTCCCGCGCGAGTATGCGCTCGGTGGCTGGCTCGGCGGCGGCCTGCTCTGGCACTTTGCGGCGATGTGGCTCCTGATGATCAATGGCCTCGCCTATCTCGTCACCGGTTTCGCCACCGGCCGCTTCCGCAAGAAGCTGCTGCCGATCACGCCGTCCGGCGTGCTTCACGACGTCAGGGCGGCGCTGACTTTCAAGCTCGGCCATGACGACCTCACCGTCTACAATTACGTGCAGCGCCTGCTCTATGCCGGCATCATCGTGGTCGGCGTACTGATCGTGCTCTCCGGCCTCGGCATGTGGAAGCCGGTGCAGCTCTATTATCTCGTGATGCTGTTCGGCGACTATCCGACCGCGCGCTACGTCCACTTCTTCTGCATGGCCGCGATCTGTGCCTTCCTCGTCATTCACGTTCTGCTCGCGCTGCTGGTGCCGAAGAGCCTGCGCGCGATGATCGTCGGCCGCTGAGGAGGAGACTATGGCAAAACGCTCATTCCTGATCCCCGGCGTCGACAAGCGCCTGCTGATCAAGGACTCCCTCAAGGCGATGCCGGATTTTACCCGCCGCCGCTTCATCGCCGGCGGCGCCAGCCTGGGTGCGCTGACGCTGCTGACCGGCTGCGACGTCGTGGACTCGTCCTCGGCCGAAACCCTGCTGGCGCAGGTCTCGAAATTCAACGACGCGGTGCAGGCCTTCATCTTCAATCCCGACGCGCTGGCGCCGACCTTCCCCGAGAGCGCGATCACAAAACCGTTCCCGTTCAACGCCTATTACGATCTCGACGACGCTCCCGACATCGACGGTAAGGACTGGAAGCTCGAAGTGCGCGGTCTCGTCGACAACAAGAAATCCTGGACGCTGGACGAGCTCTACAAGCTGCCGCAGGTCAACCAGATCACGCGTCACATTTGCGTCGAGGGCTGGAGCGCGATCGGAAGCTGGACCGGCACGCCCTTGCGCGACTTCCTCAGGCTGATCGGCGCCGACACCCGCGCCAAATATGTCTGGTTCCAGTGCGCCGACAAGGACGGCTACAACTCGCCGCTCGACATGCGTAGCGCGCTGCATCCGCAGACGCAGATGACGTTCAAATACGCGAACGAAATTCTGCCGCGCGCCTACGGCTTTCCCATGAAGATCCGCGTGCCCACGAAGCTCGGCTTCAAGAACCCGAAATACGTGGTCTCGATGGAAGTCACCAACGACTACAAGGGCGGCTATTGGGAAGACCAGGGGTACAATTCGTTCAGTGGAAGCTGAGAGGGCGAATTGAGAATGGGGAGTTGCGAATAGAGAAGCAGTGACGGCTATCGCTCTCAAATCGCTATTTGCTATTCGCCATTCGCCCTTCGGGCCACCTTCCTTTGGCACAACGCCGCGACCGCGCCCAAGGCCAGCAGCGCCGCCGACACATTGAGGGCATACGACAGGCTCCCCAGCGCATCGGTGATCGCGCCGACCACGATCGGCCCCAGCGTCTGGCCGACGCCGAACGAGATCGTCATCGCCGCGATCGCGGTCGGCCACGCCTGCGGCGGATAGTTGAAGCGCACGAAGGCGGTGGTCGAGCCGACCACGGCGAAGAAGGCGACACCGAACACGACGGCGGACACCGCGAGCCAGGCCGGCGAATGCCCGAGCATCGGCAGGGCCGCGCCGAGTGCGTTGGTGCCGAGGATGATGGCGGTGGCAAGGCCGCCGCGATCGAGCGCCAGCACGCCGCGCCAGGCCCAGGGTGTCACAAAGGCGCTCAGCCCTATCAGGCTCCAGAATGCCGCCTGCGCCGCGGCGCCGCCGCCGCCGTCGCGCACATAGGCGATCATGAAGGTCATGTAGGCGATGTAGCCGGCGCCGAACAGGAAGTAGCCGGCCAGATAAATCAGCACGGGCAAAATCGCGAACGACGCGTGACCGCCTTCCGAGAAGCGGACGCTGCTCTCGATGCGGATCAGGAACAGCGGGATCGTCATCGCGACCGACAGCAGCGTCAGCGCCCACCACACCAGCCACCACGAGCCCGGCCCGAAATATTGCAACGTGAACGGGGCGATCAGCCCGGAGGCGAGAATGCCGATGCCGGGTCCGGCATAGAACAGGCTGAGCAGGAAATTGGCCCGCGCGGGCTGCGACTGCGCGATCGCCGCAGCCAGCGCGCCGCCGGCGACGAAGCCGGCCGCCGCCCCCAGGCCCAGCACGAGCCGCGCCAGGCTCAGCGCGACGAAATTGCCTGTTAGCGCGCAGGTGGCGAGCGCGGCGACGCAGGCGAGGGTTCCACCGCGAATGGCGGCTGCCCAGCCGACGCGCCGGATCAGGCGGGACGCCACCAGCGCGCCGACGAGATAGCCGACGGCGTTGATGGTGTTCATGAAACCGGCCGCCGAGTAGGACCAGCCGAGGTCCTCCCGCATGTCGGGCAGCACCAGCGCATAGGCAAAGCGGCCGATGCCGAGCCCGACCGTCGCGGCCAGCGACAGCGTCAGGATCAGCCGCGCGGGGTGTGCGTAGGGCGGGCGGTCAGGGGCGTGCAAGGGGATACTCCGGCCTTGCCAGTGTGGCAGGCCCTGTCGGTCTTGCACAGCCGCACCCCGGCAATGGTGTCTTGCCAAGCGCGCAACGCCGCTCTAGCACTCCGGCCGAATTCGACCTCAGAGGAAACGACCATGGCGACCCACAAACTGCTGCTGCTTCCCGGTGACGGTATCGGCCCCGAAGTGATGGGCGAGGTGAAGCGCCTGATCGACTGGCTCAATGCGGCCGGGATCGCCAAGTTCGAGACCGATACCGGCCTTGTCGGCGGCTCCGCCTATGACGCACACAAGGTGTCGATCTCCGAGGGCGACATGGCCAAGGCCAAGGACGCCGACGCCGTGATTTTTGGTGCGGTCGGCGGCCCGAAGTGGGATGCGGTGCCTTACGAGGTGCGCCCGGAAGCCGGCCTGCTCCGCCTGCGCAAGGATCTGGCCCTGTTCGCGAACCTCCGTCCCGCAATGTGCTACCCGGCGCTGGCCGACGCCTCCAGCCTGAAGCGCGAGGCGGTCGAGGGGCTCGATATCATGATCGTGCGCGAGCTCACCGGCGGCGTCTATTTCGGCGAGCCCAAGACCATCACCGATCTCGGCAACGGCCAGAAGCGTGCCATCGATACCCAGGTCTACGACACCTATGAGATCGAGCGCATCGGCCGCGTCGCCTTCGAGCTTGCCAGGAAGCGCAAGAACAAGGTGACGTCGATGGAGAAGCGCAACGTCATGAAGTCGGGCGTGCTCTGGAACGAGGTCATGACCCAGGTCCACAAGCGCGAATACCCCGACGTCACGCTCGAGCATCAGCTCGCCGATTCCGGCGGCATGATGCTGGTGAAATGGCCCAAGCAGTTCGACGTCATCGTCACCGACAATCTGTTCGGCGACATGCTGTCCGACATCGCGGCGATGCTGACGGGCTCGCTCGGCATGCTGCCCTCGGCTTCGCTCGGCGAGGTCGACGTCAAGACCAAGAAGCGCAAGGCGCTGTACGAGCCCGTGCACGGCTCGGCGCCCGATATCGCCGGCAAGGGCCTCGCCAATCCCATCGCGATGATCTCGTCCTTCGGCATGGCGCTGCGCTATTCCTTCGACATGGGCGCGCTCGCCGACAAGGTCGATGCCGCGATCGCCGCGGTGCTGGCCAGCGGCCTGCGCACCGCCGACATCAAGTCGGAAGGCACCACCGCCGCTTCCACAACGCAGATGGGCGAAGCGATCCTGAAGGAATTGCAGAAGCTGCACGCGTAAGACGATAGTTGCTGTCATTCCGGGGCGGGTCGAAGAGCCGAACCCGGAATCTCGAGATTCCGGGTCTGGTGCTTGCGCACCATCCCGGAATGACGTGCCCAAAAACAAAAATGGCCGGGCGTGAGCCCGGCCATTTTTTGATTCGTGCCTGCGTCCGCTTCAGTACAGCGGGAAGTTCTGCGGATAGCCGCCGACATCGCCTGGCGGAGAGAGCGGCTGGCGATCGATCGGGCGGTTCAGGTTCTCGCGGGCGAAGGACGGATAGCCGACGGCCGGCGGGAAGGCGTAGTCGGTGAACTTGCGGTCGCCCGGATTGACCTCGGTGCCGCCGTCGAGCCATGAGCGCCTGCTGACATAGATGCGGGTGCGGCCCTGCTGGTAGACCGCGTTGGGGCCGCTCGGGCCGTAATAGTGGCGGCCGCGCTCGTCATAGCGCTTTGTCCTGGTGTCGGCGGAGGCCGGCGTCGCCAAACCAATGGCAGAGGACATGGCAATCACGGCGCCCGCCGCAAGCCAAGCCGCCAGTTTGTTCGCCGCAGAAAATTTCGAGCTCATCACGTCCCCTTCAGGCGGCAAGCCGCCAGTCGATTTCACCGCCATACTAGCCCGCCCGGGGTGACCGCAGCTAGGTCTATTGGGTCACACCAGGCGAGAATAATCGTGCGCGCCGGCAAAAGTTGCATGCAAACCAGCCACTTGAGCTTGATGCCGATCAAAGCGCTCCGCGCAATTGCGCATTCGCGGCCCCGAGCAGCCAGTCCTCCGAATCCGCAGGGTCACAGCCGCGGCGCTTCAGCTCGGCACGGGCGAACAATTCCGCCAGCTTCGGCTCGTTGCCCGAGGCCAGCAGCGTCAGCCGGTTCAGCGTGCAGGCGATCGCCGCGCGCCGGGCGGGCAGGCTGTCGCCCTGGCAGGAGTAGCCGGAGATCTGGAGCATGGGCTCCTCACTGCGCTTGAGGTAGCCGAGGCACCCCCGCACAGCCTCCATTGTGCCTGTAGGCCGGAACAGGACGACGGGGCCGAATTTGGTGCCGATCAGGCCGGCCTGCTCGAGCGCGGTGACCGCGCCCAGACCCATCTGGGCGGCCAGATCCGCGGTCGCCGGACGTGTCACGTCGAATTCGGCGCCTTCGCGGTAGATTTCGAGCTCAGCCAGAGGCTTGTCCGCTTCGCCGGTCCAGCGCAGCACGTCCCTGCGGCCGCCTTCGGGGTGCCTCAGGATAGTGTAAGATACTGTTTTATCGGAAGAATCGGTCCGGCTGACGGCGAAGGCCGGGTGCGAACGATCGGCCACGCTCCAGCCCGGTTTCCGGGCCGGCTCATCGTCGCGCAAGTCCGGCAGCTGGCCGAGTGCCGCGAGGGCGAGGATGGCAAGCAGAGCGAGCGCCCCCACATAGGCGAACAGGTGCGCCAGGGTGCCGACGACCTCGTCGGCAAAGCCTAGCAGCGCCAGATGGATGGCGGTCCGGGTAGGGCTGGCGGCCATGCTGGCCTCGGGCGACTGCATCCACGTCCCTAAGGCATGGTCCAACGTTGTCTTGCGGCCGGTTCTCGCATAGAAGCGCTGCTCTTCCTGTTTAAGCGTCAGCTTCAGGAACGGGCTTTTTCATCGGAGAGTGAACGATGGGTTACAAAGTCGCAGTCGTCGGCGCGACCGGCAATGTCGGTCGGGAAATGCTCAACATCCTGGATGAGCGCAAATTCCCCGCGGACGAGGTCGTGGCCCTGGCGTCACGCCGCAGCGTCGGCGTCGAGGTCTCCTATGGCGATCGCACCCTGAAGGTCAAAGCGCTCGAGCATTACGACTTCTCCGACGTCGACATCTGCCTGATGTCGGCGGGCGGTTCGGTGTCGAAGGAATGGTCGCCGAAGATCGGCGCCGCCGGCACTGTGGTGATCGACAATTCGTCGGCCTGGCGCATGGACCCGGACGTGCCGCTGATCGTGCCCGAGGTGAACGCAGGCGCGACCGAAGGCTTCAAGAAGAAGAACATCATCGCCAACCCGAACTGCTCGACCGCGCAGCTCGTGGTCGCGCTCAAGCCGCTGCACGACAAGGCGACGATCAAGCGCGTCGTCGTCTCCACCTATCAATCGGTGTCGGGCGCCGGCAAGGACGCGATGGACGAATTGTTCTCGCAGACCAAGGCCGTCTACACCAATGACGAGCTCGTCGCGAAGAAATTCCCCAAGCGCATCGCCTTCAACGTCATCCCCCATATCGACGTCTTCATGGAGGACGGCTTCACCAAGGAAGAGTGGAAGATGATGGCGGAGACCAAGAAGATTCTTGATCCCAAGATCAAGCTCACCGCCACCTGCGTGCGCGTGCCGGTGTTCGTCGGCCACTCCGAGGCCGTCAACATCGAGTTCGAGAATCCGATCAGCGCCGACGAGGCGCGCGAGATCCTGCGCAAGGCGCCCGGCTGCCTCGTCATCGACAAGCAGGAGCCCGGCGGCTACGCGACTCCCTACGAAGCCGCCGGCGAGGACGCCACGTATATCAGCCGTATCCGCGAGGATGCGACGGTGGAGAACGGCCTGGTGCTGTGGTGCGTGTCCGACAACTTACGCAAGGGCGCAGCGCTCAACGCGATCCAGATCGCCGAAGTGCTGATCAACCGCAAGCTGATCAGCGCGAAGAAGCAGGCGGCGTGAGAGGTGGCGAATAGGGAGTAGCGAATGGCGAATGGAGTTTCCCATTCGCTACTCGCCATTCGCTATTCGCGCGCGTTCTTGAATTCCTTGCTCGCCTTGTCCAGCACGAACAGCGATCCCTCCGCGACGCCGAAATAGGCGCCGTGGGTCTGCATCTGGCCGCTCTCCACGGCCTTGCGCACGAACGGGAACGTCATCAGGTTCTCCAGGCTGCGGAACACGGCGGCCTTCTCGATGCGCTCGACGAACTGCGCCATGGTCTCGTGCGCGCGCTGCTCGACCACTTCGCCCGGCTTGATGAACATCTGCATCCATTTGCCGATGAAGTCGCCGGGCGTGAGTGGCTCGATCTTGTCGACAAAGGCGCGGATGCCGCCGCATTGCGCGTGGCCAAGCACCACGATGTGCTTCACCTTCAGCACCGTCACCGCATATTCCAGCGCGGCCGAGACGCCATGTGCGTTCTCGTCGGGCTGATAGGTCGGTACCAGGTTGGCGATGTTGCGGACCACGAAAAGCTCGCCCGGGCCGACGTCGAAGATCACCTCGGGCGAAACGCGGCTGTCACAACAGCCGATCACCATCACTTCCGGCGACTGCCCCTTCACCGACAGTTCACGGTAGCGGTTCTGCTCGGTCGGCAGCCGCTGGGTGGCGAAGGCCTGGTAGCCTTGCAGCAAATGCTTCGGGAATGTCATCATGGCCTATGCCTAATCATATACCGCCGGGGTGAACAAGCCTTTCGAACGGGCAGGCCAAGTGCTATCGGCTGAGACCAGAATACAGGAAGGAACGCTTGCATGACCCGCCCGCGCCGCAGCCATCTGTTCATGCCCGGCTCCAACCCCCGCGCGCTGGAGAAGGCGCGCAATCTCGCCGCCGACGGCCTCATCCTCGATCTCGAAGACTCGGTTGCTCCCGACGCCAAGGCAGCGGCGCGCGACGGCATCGCCGCCGCGATCGCGGCCAAGGGTTTTGGCAAGCGCGAGATTTTGATCCGGACCAACGGCCTCGATAGCCCCTGGTGGGCGGATGACGTCGCGATGGCCGCCAAGGCATCGCCGGACGGCATCCTGGTTCCAAAAGTTTCAAGCATCGAAGATCTCGACGCCATCGACCGCCGTCTTGGGGAACTCGGCGCTGCTCCGACGGTCAAGGTTTGGGCCATGATCGAGACCGCGCGCGCCGTGCTCCATGCCGAGGAACTCGCCGCCGCCGGGCGCGATCCATCGCGCCGTCTCTCCGGCTTCGTGTTCGGCCCGAACGACATCTCGCGCGAGACGCGCATCCGGATGCTGCCGGGCCGTGCCGCGATGATTCCGATGATCACGCATTGCATCCTGGCGACGCGCGCCCACGGCCTCGAAATCCTCGACGGCCCCTATAGCGACATCGCCAATTCCGACGGCTTCGCCACCGAATGCGCGCAAGGCCGCGATCTCGGCTTCGACGGCAAGACGTTGATTCACCCCTCGCAGATCGATGCCTGCAATGCGATCTTCACGCCGCCTGAAGAGGAAGTCGCGCGCGCCCGAAAGATCATCGCCGCGTTCGAGCTGCCCGAGAACGCCTCGCGCGGCGCGATCCGCCCCGACGGCGCCATGGTGGAACGCCTGCACGCCGACATGGCCCGGCGCACGATCGAGATCGCAGACGCGATCGCCGCGATGGGGAAGGGCTGAGGAAGGCTCCTCCCGCCGGATATCCGCCTGGCGCGGATTTCCCTTCAGCGTCGATACGTCGCAAACGTAATTTAGATCACACAGTTGGGCTCGTTGCTCCGATAGATTTGCGTCGTTTGAATATTGCTTTCCGTCCCGACATCGTGAGTGGGCGTTCGCATGCTTCGCAAATTATTGTATTGCTGTGTCATTCTTGCCCTCGCTGGTCCCGCAGCCGCTACTGACCGCGTCAAACGCGGCGTGAGCCCGGCCATCGCCGCCGCGACCGAGGCCATACGGCAAGATCCCAGGGACGCGAATGCGTACTACAACCGAGGAAACGCCTACAGCATCAGCGGCGACAATGACCGCGCCATGGCCGACTACACTGCGGCCATACGGCTCGATCCGGCGCATGCGAACGCCTACTACAACCGAGGCAATGCCTACAGCAACAAAGGCGACGCGGACCATGCGATAGCGGATTACACGGCGACGATCCGGCTCGATCCCGGGTATGCGAACGCGTACTACAACCGAGGCAACGCCTACAGCAACAAGGGCGACACCGATCGCGCCATTGCCGACTATGCCGAAGCGATCCGCCTGCAGCCCGCAAATGCGAACGCATATTTCAATCGCGGAAACGCCTATGGCAACAAGGGCGACACGGAGCGTGCCATCGCTGACTACACTGATGCGATACGCGTAGATCCCACCTATGCGAACGCTTATGTCAATCGCGGGTTGGCTTACGAGAAGCGCCGCGATTTCACCAAAGCAAGGGCCGACTTTAGTGCCACGCTCGGATTGACTCATGGTGCCACGAGATGGGCACAGGACAAGGCGCGCGAGCGGCTTGCTGTCCTGCCTTCGCTGCGGCCGGCAACGGTCCTGGTCGAGAAAGCCGGCGCCGCACCGGCTGTACTGGCGCCCGAGGTATCGAGCAGCGAACGTCGCATCGCTCTGGTCATCGGCAATTCCGCTTACGAGAATGTCGCCGCGCTGCCGAACCCGGTCCGCGACGCGAGCCTCGTCGCCGACGTGCTGAGACTCACCGGGTTCGAAGCCGTTACTCTGCTGACCGATCTCCGCAAGGACGCGTTGGTGAATGCCTTGCGCGAGTTCGCTGCACGTGCGGAGACGGCGGATTGGGCCGTCGTGTACTATGCCGGACACGGCATGGAGGTCGGCGGAGTCAATTATCTCATTCCGACCGACGCGAAGATCGCGGCGGATCGCGAGATCGGATTTGAAGCCGTGCCGGTTGATCAGGTTCTCAATGCAGCGGAGCGCGCCAGGAAGCTGCGCCTCGTTATCCTCGATGCCTGCCGCGACAACCCGTTCGCAAGCCAGATGAAGCGCACGCTGACCGTCGCGTCGCGCTCGGTGTCGCGAGGTCTGGCGCCTGTCGAGCCGGAGGCGGGCACGCTGGTGGTCTACGCCGCCAAGGACGGCGAGACCGCGCTCGATGGCGACGGGATCAACAGTCCGTTCGCCGCCGCCTTCGTCAAGAACCTTCCGACGCCGGGCCTCGAGGTCCGCAGGCTGTTCGACTTCGTTCGCGACGATGTCATGGAAGCGACCGGGCGCAGGCAAAAGCCGTTCAGCTACGGCTCGATCTCCGGACGGCAGGACTTCTATTTCGTGGCCCGCAAGTGACTTCCTGCGGGCTGCAATTCAACGCGGCGCGAGGTCGGCTCGATTGAGCGATTCCAGCGTCGACGCATTCGCGCAATAGCCGTGGTAGTTCTCCGCGGCGGTGCCGTCGGCGAGATCACGGTCGCACTGTCCCTTGTGACCGCAGAGCGAGCAGACTCGCTCCATGTCGCGGAGCAGCAGCGGCTGCGCGCGGCCGAGACCTTCGGCGTTGATGCCGAGCTGCTCCAGCATCTTTGGCAGCTCGTCGGCGGCGTGCCGGCCGTGACGGACCAGTTCCTCCAGATCGTCAGGCGCGATCCTGAGATCATTCGCGATCCGGTCGAAATCGGCGCGATCGAGCTGCCGCATCTCGTTCATCTCGCGGCGATGTTTCAGCCAGCTCGCAAAGGACTCGATGAGGTCCTGAACGATGGGATAAGGCTTGCTTGCGGTGCTCATGGAAAGCTCCATTCGGACGGCGGAATTGGAGCGAACTAAGCACAATGGTGCAGGAGCGCGTTGCGCTGGATCAAATTGGAAGTGCTGTAAAGCCGGTTTCGTGTCCCGGACGCGCTGCACCGTGAAACGCTGCTGCGCAGAGCCGGGACCCAGATTGCGGCGAGATGGGTCCCGGCTCTGCGGAGCGGCACTCCGCGCCGCACCGCGTCCGGGACACGTGACGAGAGTTACCTGAACCGCTCCGACGCCCAGGCATACAGGCTGCCCGGAATCGGCTCTTCGCCGCCGCGGCCCTTGGGCGAGATGTGCAGGCCGATGATCTCGGGGCTGGTGACGAGGCCGAGATAGCTCGAGGGATCGAAGAACAGTTTTGGCTCGGCATGCACCGCGTAGAACGACTGCTTCGGCAATGCGTTCTGCAGCTCACCGGTGCGGCGCGCCAGCGCGGTCAGCGCAGCGGGCCCGTAGATCGCGACGCGGATGTCCGACAGGCGGTTCGAGCCGCCGCGCAGGCGGCGCATCATGAAGGTGATGCGATGGCGCACGGACAGCCAGTCCGGCGTCAGCTCCTCCTGCTCCATCAGCCCCTCGAACGCGCGCACGATGCCGTGCTCCGCCGGCAGGTAGATCACGGAATTTCCGAGCTGGCGCGGTCGCTCCCAGGCGAAGTACGGCTTTGCCGGATCAATCTCGACGGGTTTCAAGAGCAGCACGTCGGCGTCGAGCCAGAGGCCGAGATTCTTCGCCATCAGCCTCATGCGGAAGAAGTCGCTGAATTGCAGCGTGGTCCAGTCGCGCCAGCTGCCGTCCGGCTGCGGCGGCCGCAGGCGTTCGGAGAAGGCGTGCGGCAGGATCGCCTCGGCGTCCGCGTTGTCGACGCCCGCGGGCAGGCCGGGAATGGTGTCGAAGCTGTAGACCGTGACCTTGTGGCCGGCCGCGAGCTGCGAGCGCAGGCAGGTCCGGCGCAACGCGTCCATCGGGCCATGCCAGAAGGTGACGATCTCGGGGAGCATGGGAAAAGCTATACGGGATAACCGCAGCAAAGAAAAAGCCCCGGCGCGGATGGCGCGCCGGGGCTGGAACGAAAACTAGAGCATGATCAGGAAAAGTGTACAGCGGTTTTCCGGAAAGATCATGCTCAAGGAATATGAAATCAGGCCCAGGCGCGTTCCCGCTTGAGCTTGTCCTCGTAGCTGTCGATCGAGGACTTCTTCTCCATGGTGAGGCCGATGTCGTCGAGGCCGTTGATCAGGCAGTGCTTGCGGAACGGATCGATCTCGAATTTGACCTTGCCGCCATCGGGGCCGCGGATCTCCTGGTTCGGCAGGTCGATCGTCAACGTCGCGTTGGCGCCGCGCTCGGCGTCGTCGAACAGCTTGTCGAGGTCTTCCTGCGACACGCGGATCGGCAGAATGCCGTTCTTGAAGCAGTTGTTGTAGAAGATGTCGCCGAACGAGGTCGAGATCACGCAGCGGATGCCGAAGTCGAGCAGCGCCCAGGGTGCGTGCTCGCGGCTCGAGCCGCAGCCGAAATTGTCGCCGGCCACCAGCACCTTCGCGTTGCGATAGGCGGGCTGGTTGAGCACGAAATCCGGATTCTCGCTGCCGTCGTCCTTGTAGCGCTGCTCGGAGAAGAGCCCCTTGCCAAGGCCGGTGCGCTTGATGGTCTTGAGGTACTGCTTCGGAATGATCATGTCGGTGTCGACATTGATGATCTTCAGCGGCGCCGCGACGCCTTCCAGCGTGGTGAACTTGTCCATGGTTGCGCTTTCCCGGATGGGTCTAGGGAAGGCGTCTTTATCGTGTCCGGGGCCCGAATCCTAGGCCGAATTCGGCAGATCTGCCTTACCTCTCCCGCTTGCGGGAGAGGGAGTGCACCTCCCGCGTCGCGACGCTTCCTACTCCGCTCGGGCTTCAATGGCTGCCATATCGTCGTCCGACAGACCGAAATGGTGGCCGATCTCGTGGATCAGGACGTGGCGGACGATATGGCCGAGGCTCTCGTCGTGCTCGGCCCAGTAATCCAGGATCGGCCGGCGGTAGAGCCAGACCATGTTGGGCAGCCGCGCCACGTCACCAAAGCTCTGTTGCGGCAGGCCGATGCCCTGGAACAGCCCGAGCAGGTCGAATTCGCTCTCGCATTCCATCTCGTCCAGCACTTCCTCGGTCGGGAAGTCGTCGACGCGAACAATCACGCCCTCGCAGAGCCCGCGAAATTCCGCTGGCAGGCGCTCGAACACCTCGTGAGCCATCGCTTCCATCTCGGCCAGCGAGGGGGCTTTCAATTCCGTCCACATGCGTCCCTCATACCGCGGGTTCCGCGGGGATGCATCTGGCTTTATAACCGCGGCGAGGTTGACGGGCGCCGCCAAAACGGGGAGCGTGGGCCCTCGGATGGGACGTTTCAGGTGGGCGGAAAAATGCGAGCGAAAACAGCGCTGACTCTACTGTGCATGGGGTTGTTTTCGCAGTTTTGCGTTGGCGCCGAAGCCCAGACGGCGGCCCCCGGGGTGAGGCTCGCCCAGGCGGCCGCGCCGGACGACATACCCCCGCCGCGCAAGCGCCGGCCTGCCCGCCTGCGTGTCACGCCCTACTACAGCCCTGACGGCGTCTATCCGCGCTACAATCCCGGTCCTAATGCGGTCCGCGAATGCAACGCGACCTATGTGCAGGAATACCGGCCGAGCGGCACCGTGATCGTGCCGCGTGTGAGTTGCTATTGGCGCCCCGGCTGACGCCGGTTCAACACGAGCGCGCAGCGCGGAAGCCTCACGGGGTCATCATGGCGAGATGGGTTGCATGGGCCGTTGCCGTCGCGCTCGCTGCGGGCCTGCTCCGCGCATCAGCGGCGCACCGGGCATCGGTGCCAGAGGCATCGGCGGGAATCGCGATTTTCGATGCGCGACGGCCCGCGCGCACGCATGAGATCGTGCGGCCTGCGGCACGCCGCGATCCACGCTATTACGCCCGGCCTGTCTATTACCGTCCCTATCCCTATGGCGTGCCCGCACCCTTCGTGTTCGGCTACGGGCCGTTCTGGTGAACCGCTAGCCCGCGGGCGCAAACCCCTTGACCAGCAGCACGGTCGCCTGCGCGCCCGCTTTGCGATCGCGCGAGATGTCTTCGTACTCGGGCGAGTTCGAGAAGGCGAGGAATGCGGCCTCGTCGGGAAACGACATCATGACAAGCTTGTCATGTGGCCATGCCCCTTCGAGCACGCGCGGATGCTCGTCGGCGGCGAGCAGCCGCCCGTTGTACTTCTTGAACACGTCGAAGAACCGCGCCTGATAGCGGTCATAGGCCGTGCGGTCCGTCATCCTCAATCGCGCAATGGCGTAGACAGTCATCTCCAAGATTCCTTCCGTCGCGGCACTGCGTCGCATC
Source organism: Bradyrhizobium sp. CCBAU 53415 (assembly GCF_028128735.1). NCBI lineage: Bacteria > Pseudomonadati > Pseudomonadota > Alphaproteobacteria > Hyphomicrobiales > Nitrobacteraceae > Bradyrhizobium > Bradyrhizobium sp. CCBAU 53415. The sequence goes on from NZ_LBJF01000002.1 coordinate 27,050, forward strand.
GCGGAGCCCAGTGTCGTTCATTCATGGCGCGTTCACATCGGTGTCCGCAATTTAATCTTGGGAGCGACCGTAATTGAACAGCAATGGCGCGGCCGAGACGTCGCGTCGCAGCTCTGCTGTCCAAATTCAGGGAGGATTCCATGCTGAGGATGTTCGGTCTCGGGACAAGCCCGATGCGCTTGCTCGGGATCGCGGCCGCCGCGACGCTGATGCTGTCGGCCGGCACCGCGCGTCGCGCTGAAGCGCTGAGCTTGATCAATCCGGCGACGTCACCCGCGACGAAGGCTGCGACCGACGATCTCGTCACCCAGGTTCGTCACGGCGGCGGGCACGGCGGGCATGGTGGCGGCTTTCACGGCGGAGGCTTCCGCGGTGGCGGTTTCCATGGCGGAGGACATATCGGCGGTTTCCGCGGCGGTGGATTTCATCGCGGTCATATCGGCGGCTTCCGCGCCGCGCCGGCCTTTCGTCACAGCCATGTCGGCGGCTATCGCTATGGCGGCGTCCGCTACGGCGGATATGGCGGCTATCACCGTCACTGGGGTTATCATCGCCCTCATTACGGCTATCGCCACTTCCACCGGCGCTATTATGTCGGCGGCTATTATCCTTACTACCACTATCCGCGCCGCTGCCGAATCATCTGGACCTATTATGGCCCGCGCCGCGTCTGCCGCTGGCCGCGCTGGCACTATCCGTACCGGTATTGGTGATGTGAGCTAGAGCTGTCATTCCGGGATGGCGCGCAAGCGCCAGACCTCAGTTGCGCAATTGCGCACCGGGGAATCTCGATATTCCGGATTCGCCCTTCGGGCGCTCCGGAATGACCGCGGATGACGGCGGCGCTGTAACTCAGAGCCAGTCCTTCAGCTTCCAAGATGCAGACTTCCACCGCATCAAATTCTCGACCTTCCACTGCCTGAACATCGCGGGCGGCCAGCGGCTGAGCTTGGACGTCTCCTCCACCTCCGGCTTGGCGACGATGCGCAGCGGCGTCGCGCGCCGCCGGTGCTGGCGCGTGGCCTCGCTGATCAGGTCGACATATTCCGGCTTGTTGGCCATGTGCAGCGTCCTCGCGAAACCGTCGCGAGGACGAGAATGTGGGCGACGCCGATTAACGGCGCTTTGCCGCGATCGTTACAATTGCAGGAATCGGCTTACCGCCAGTCCCTGACGTCGACGAAGTGACCCGCGATCGCCGCCGCGGCCGCCATCGCCGGCGACACCAGATGCGTGCGGCCCTTGAAGCCCTGGCGGCCCTCGAAATTGCGGTTCGAGGTCGAGGCGCAGCGCTCTTCCGGCTTCAGCTTGTCCGGGTTCATGGCGAGGCACATCGAGCAGCCCGGCTCGCGCCATTCGAATCCGGCCTTGATGAAGATCTTGTCGAGACCTTCGGCCTCGGCCTGCTCCTTCACGATGCCGGAGCCCGGCACGACCATGGCGTTGACGTTCGCTGAAACGGTCTTGCCTTCGGCAATCTTCGCCGCCGCGCGCAAGTCTTCGATGCGGCCGTTGGTGCAGGAGCCGATGAAGACGCGGTCGAGCTTGATGTCGGTGATCTTCGTCCCCGCGGTCAGGCCCATGTATTTCAGCGCCCGGTGCTTGGAGATGCGCTTGGCCTCGTCCGCGATCTTGTCGGGATCGGGCACGATGCCGGTCACGGAGATGACGTCCTCGGGGCTGGTGCCCCAGGTCACGATCGGCGGCAGTTTTGCAGCATCGAGGCGCAGCTCGTGATCGAAATACGCGCCTTCGTCGGAGCGCAGCTTTTCCCAATAGCGCATCGCCGCGTCCCAGGCGGCGCCTTTCGGCGCCTTCGGCCGGTCGCGCAGGAAGTCGTAGGCCTTCTGGTCGGGCGCGACGAGACCTGCTCGCGCGCCGCCTTCGATCGACATGTTGCAGACTGTCATGCGGCCTTCCATCGAGAGCGCGCGGATCGCTTCGCCGGCATATTCCAGCACGTAGCCGGTGCCGCCCGCGGTGCCGATCTCGCCGATGATGGCCAGGATGATGTCCTTGCCGGTCACGCCGTCAGGCAATTTGCCGTCGACGGTGACGCGCATGTTCTTGGCCTTCTTCTGGATCAGCGTCTGCGTCGCCAGCACGTGCTCGACCTCGGAGGTGCCGATGCCATGCGCGAGCGCGCCGAACGCGCCATGCGTCGAGGTGTGGCTGTCACCGCAGACGATGGTGGTGCCGGGCAACGTAAAGCCCTGCTCGGGGCCGATGACGTGGACGATGCCCTGCCGCTTGTCGAACTCGTTGTAATATTCGATGCCGAATTCCTTGGCGTTCTCGGCCAGCGCCTTGATCTGCTCGATGCTTTCCGGATCGGGATTCGGCTTGGTGCGGTCGGTGGTCGGCACGTTGTGATCGACGACGGCGAGCGTCTTCTCGGGCGCGTGGACCTTGCGCCCCGTCGCGCGCAGGCCTTCGAACGCCTGCGGCGAGGTCACCTCGTGCACCAGATGGCGATCGATGTAGAGCAGGCAGGTGCCGTCCTCGGCTTCGTGCACCAGATGGTCGTTCCAGATCTTGTCGTACAATGTGGTCGGCTTGGACATGAGCGTCAGCTCCGAAAGAACGTTGTGTCAGCGGATATGCGCAGCTCGCGCGCGGGCAACAAATCGTCAGCGCAGCCTTTCAGGCTGCGCGAATAAGCTCTGACGTTGCCGAGGTCGCGAAGCGTCCGAAGAACCGGCCAGGCAGCCGCGAACGATCGTCGATGACGATGCGCTTGACGGGGGCGAGGCTGGTCGGATCTGGAAACATTCCAGGAATATATAGCAGGCCGAGTTGGAATCGCGAGTGGTTTGACGCGCACGGCTGACGCAACAAAAAAGCGCGGAGCCGAGCCCCGCGCTTTTTGCAACTTGCCTGGTGGCGGAGCTTACTCGCCGACGGCGGCCTGGCGGTCCTGCTTCTCGACGATGCGGGCCGACTTGCCGCGGAGGTTGCGCAGGTAATAGAGCTTGGCGCGACGCACCTTGCCGCGGCGCACCACCTTGATCGAGTCGATCATCGGCGACATCACGGGGAACACGCGCTCCACGCCCTCGCCGTAGGAGATCTTGCGGACGGTGAAGCTCTCGTTGAGGCCACCGCCGGAACGGCCGATGCAGACGCCTTCATAGGCCTGCACGCGGGTGCGGTCGCCTTCGACGACCTTCACGTTGACGATCACGGTGTCGCCGGGACCGAATTCCGGAATGTCCTTGCCGGCGGACAGCTTGTCGAATTGCTCTTGCTCGAGCTGCTTGATCAGGTTCATGGGTAAATCTCCATCGGCGCGCCCAGCCCTGGAAACGGGGGGCTGCGCAAAATTCGTCTATCCAGCCATTGCGGATTTGGCCGCTCCTATAAGGCAAGCCGGAGCGTTTGTCACCCGTCTGTCTTGTTTTTTGGTGTTTTTTGGCGCCCGGCCCGATTCGGGACATGGGTCGGCACTTGGGCCCACAAATCGGGCCGCCGGGCCGCCGTCAGGGCCTCGGATTGCGCCCGCCGCCAGCTGGCGACCTTGGCATGATCGCCGGAGGTCAGGATCTCAGGGATCGGGGCGCCTTCGAACAGCTGCGGGCGGGTGTATTGGGGGTATTCGAGCAGGCCGTCCGAAAAGCTTTCGTCGGTTCCCGAGGCCTCCTTGCCCATCACCCCCGGCAGGAGCCGGACACAGGCGTCGATCAAGGCCAGTGCCGCGATTTCACCCCCGGACAGGACGTAATCGCCGATCGAGACCTCCTCCAGGCTTCGTCCGTCGATCACCCGCTGGTCCACCCCCTCGAACCGTCCGCACACGATCAGGGGGCCGGGGCCCTTGGCGAGCTCTATGACCCGAGCCTGGGTCAATGGCCGCCCCCGCGGGCTCATGAGCAGGTGGGGCCGCTCGGGACCGATCTCCGCGGCATCGATCGCCGCGGCCAGAACGTCCGCGCGCAGCACCATGCCCGGGCCGCCGCCGGCCGGGGTATCGTCCACGCTGCGGTGGCGGTCGGTGGCGGAGGCGCGGATGTCCCGCGTCTCGAGCTGCCAGAGTCCGGAGGCCAGCGCACGTCCGGCTAGGCTCACGCCGAGCGGCCCCGGAAACATCTCCGGAAACAGCGTCAGCACGGTCACGTGCCAGGGTGAGGAGTTTGTCATTGCGGTCAGCTTAGCCAAAACCACGGCCTGTAGTTATGGGTCTCCGCGTTCGCGGGGACGACCTGGAGAGGCATCTTCGTCCTCGCCCTCGATCTCCTGCGGCAACGCGATGACGACCCGGCCGCCTTTGAGGTCGACCTCCGGCACCACCGCGTTGGAGAACGGCAGCAGCACCGTCGGGCCCTTGGGCGGGGCGATCTCGATGATGTCGCCGGCGCCGAAATTCTGGATCGCGACGACGCGGCCAAGCGCGTTGCCGTCGGTGGTGACGGCGGCGAGCCCGATCAGGTCGGTGTGGTAATATTCGTCTTCTTCGGTCGCGGGCAGCTTTCCCCGCGGAACGTAGAGCTCGATGCCATTGAGGCGCTCGGCCTCATCGCGGGTCGTGACGCCCTTGAAGGTCGCGACCAGATGATCCCTGGCTTCGCGCGCCGTGGCGACCTCGAACTGGCGCTTGCCGTCCTTGGACGACAGCGGGCCGTAGCGCCTGATGGCGAAGGGATCTTCGGTGAAGGTCCACAGCTTGACCGCACCGCGCACACCATGCGCGGCGCCGATCCGCGCGACGCAGACCAGCGCCGACATGATCTGGCCTTAGGCCTTGGCGGCGGCTTCGGCCTGCGCCTTGCGCTCCTTGCGCGGCACGGCCTTCTGCGGGTTGTTGCGCGCTTCGCGCTTCTTGACGCCGGCGGCGTCGAGGAAGCGCGCCACGCGGTCCGACGGCTGTGCGCCCTTGGCGACCCAGGCCTTCACCTTCTCCATGTCGAGCTTGAGGCGCGCCTCGTTGTCCTTCGGCAGCAGCGGGTTGAAATAGCCGAGACGCTCGATGAAGCGGCCATCGCGCGGAAAGCGCGAGTCGGCGACGACGACGTGGTAGACGGGACGCTTCTTGGTGCCTGCGCGGGCGAGGCGGATAACGACGGACATTCAGTTCTCCTTAGAAAGTGCGATTTGCAAAGTACGTTTAGTTCGGTTGATTGGCATTTCGCGTTGCGCGAGACCGGCTGCGATCCCGTGCGACGAATTCCTCATTTCTTCTTGCCCGGGAAACCGCCCAGGCCCGGCAGCATCGGCTTGCCACTGAGGCCTGTGAGCCCCGGCACATTCGGCAGACCCTGGCGCAGGCCTGCGGGCAGATCCTTCGGCAGGTTGGGCAGGCCCTGTCCGCCGCCCGCGCCCTGCATCTTCTCCTGCAGCGCCTTCATCTCTTCGGGCGAGGGCATCTTCATGCCGCCGCCGAAGCCCATGGCCTGGGCGATGCCGGCGAGCGGGCCGCGCTTGCCCGAGCCCATGGCCTTCATCATGTCGGCCATGTTCCGGTGCATCTTGAGCAGCTTGTTCACGTGCTCGACGCTCTGCCCGGAACCGGCGGCGATGCGCTTCTTGCGGCTGGCTTTCAGCAGATCCGGATGTCGGCGCTCGTCGCGCGTCATGGAATCGATGATCGCGACCTGGCGCTTCAGGATCTTGTCGTCGATGCCGGCCGCCGCGATCTGGTTCTTCATCTTGGAGATGCCGGGCATCATGCCCATCAGGCCGCTGATGCCGCCCATGTTGGACATCTGCAGCAGCTGCTCGCGCATGTCGTTGAGGTCGAACTGACCCTTGCGCATGCGCTCGGCAGTGCGCGCGGCCTTTTCGGCATCGATGTTGGCGGCGGCGCGCTCGACCAGCGACACCACGTCGCCCATGCCGAGGATGCGGCCGGCGATACGGTCAGGGTGGAAATCCTCCAGCGCGTCGGTCTTTTCGCCGGTGCCGATCAGCTTGATCGGCTTGCCCGTGACCGCGCGCATCGACAGCGCGGCGCCGCCGCGGCCGTCGCCGTCAACTCGTGTGAGCACGATGCCGGTGAGGCCGACGCGCTGGTCGAACGAGCGCGCGAGGTTCACGGCGTCCTGGCCGGTGAGGCTGTCGGCGACCAGCAGCACTTCATGCGGGTTCGCCGCCGCTTTGATCGCCGCCGCCTCCGCCATCATCTCCTCGTCGAGCGTGGTGCGGCCGGCGGTGTCGAGCAGCACGATGTCGTAGCCGCCGAGCTTGCCGGCTTCCAGCGCGCGCTTCGCAATCTGCGGTGGCTGCTGGCCGGCGACGATCGGAAGCGTCGGAATGTCGAGGTCGCGGCCGAGCACGGCCAGCTGCTCCATCGCCGCCGGGCGATAGACGTCGAGCGAGGCCATCAGCACCTTGCGCTTGTCGCGCTGGACCAGGCGGCGGGCGAGCTTTGCGGTGGTGGTGGTCTTGCCGGAGCCTTGCAGGCCGACCATCATGATCGGCACCGGCGGCACGGAATTTACGTCGATGGTCTGGCTCTCGGCGCCGAGCGTGTTGATCAGCTCGTCATGGACGATCTTGACCACCATCTGGCCGGGCGTGACCGACTTGACGACGGTGGCGCCGATCGCCTGCTCGCGGACGCGCTCGGTGAAGCTGCGGACCACCTCGAGCGCAACGTCGGCTTCCAGCAGCGCGCGACGCACCTCGCGCATCGCGGCGTCGACGTCCTTTTCGGTCAGCGCACCGCGCCCCGTCAGACGATCGAGAATGCCGCCAAGCCGTTCCGACAGATTGTCGAACAATGCCGTTGTCCTTGTCTTGCTCGCCGGAGAGGCGATCTTCCAAACACCTTTGCGCCCGAGGGCGCAAAGCGCTGTCGGGCGTTGACCTCTGGCCTCCGGGGCCAGTCGGCGGGTCGAAAAGAAAGCCTTTCCGAGAAAGTTGCGGGGTTAAACGCCGCTCCCACCAAAAAGTCAAGGAAAGTTAGGGTGGCGGGGTGCCTCTGGTAAGGCAAGATACTGAAAATGTGACATTTTTGGCGACGGGTTCCTTTTCTGCCGGCCGAGCCCATATAGCCGGTGATGTCTTACCGCCCCGACTACCCCTAGACGCCCGCCGTGCCGGTCAGCCGCCGCCGTTTCGGACTGCTCGCCGGAGCCGTGATCTGGTCGGCGTCCCCTCCTCTGGATGTCCTGCATGAAGACCCATGACGGCCCTGCCTCCGACCATTTCAACGGCCTGCACTTCTTCGACCCCGACGGCGCGCCGCCGAAATCGCTTCGTGAGGTGCTGCGCTGGCAGTTCGATGGCAAGCGGCAGCGCGCGAAATGGCCGGAGTGGGCGCCGAGTCCCCATGCCGACACCCCGCCGGAGCGCGTCGATGGCGGCAAGGTCCGGCTGTCCTTCGTCGGCCACGCAAGCTGGCTGATCCAGGCCGGCGGCCTCAACATGCTCGTCGATCCCGTCTGGTCGATGCGGGTCTCCCCGGTCGCCTGGGCGGGGCCGAAGCGGCACAACGATCCCGGCATCGCCTTCGAGAAGCTGCCGCAGATCGACGTCGTGCTGGTCTCGCACGGACACTACGATCATCTGGATATCGCGACGCTGTCGCGGCTCACCAAGAATTTTGCCCCGCGCGTGGTCACCCCGCTCGGCAACGACGTCGCGATGCGCGGCGCCGACCCGACGATCAAGGTCGAGGCCTTCGACTGGCACGATCGCGTCGAGCTCGGCGGCGGCATCGCCGTGCATCTGGTGCCGACGAGGCACTGGACCGCGCGCGGCCTGTTCGACCGCAACAAGGCGCTGTGGGCGAGTTTTGTATTGGAGACGCCGGCCGGCAAGATCTACGTCGTCTGCGATTCCGGCTATGGCGACGGCAGACACTTCCGGCGCGTCGCCGAGAAGCATGGGCCGTTGCGCCTGGCGATCCTCCCGATCGGAGCCTACGAGCCGCGCTGGTTCATGCGCGATCAGCACATGAATCCGGAAGATGCAGTGAAGGCGCTGGCAGATTGCGGCGCCGAGGCCGCGCTCGGGCATCATCACGGCACGTTCCAGCTGACGGACGAGGCGATCGACGCGCCAGCCAAGGCGCTGGTGGAAGCGCTCGACGCCGCGAAGATCCCGCAGGAGCGGTTCGTGGCGATGCAGCCTGGGCAGGTGGTGGAGATTTAGCTCTCTCCATACCGCTCGTGCCCCGGACGCAGCGCAGCGTCTCTTCGACGGTGCGCTGCAGAGCCGGGGCCCATGCCGCTGTATTGTACCGTGCAGCATGCTGGGTCCCGGCTCTGCGCAGCAGCGTTTCACGCTGCAGCGCGTCCGGAACACGAGACCTACTGCTCTTTCGGCTTGATCGACCAGCTCACATTCACCGTCACCGACAGCGTTTCCTCGCCGGGCGCGACCGCGGCGGGCGCGGCCATTGGCGCTGCCATTCGCGCCTTGAACAGCGGCACCGGCGCGCCGCCCTCCGATATGCTGAGCGGCGCGCCCAGCGTCACGCCGGTGGCTTTGGCATAGACCTCCGCCTTGCGCCGCGCATCCGCAACTGCCTGCTCGCGTGCGTCGTCGAGCAGCTTTGACGCCTGCGTCACCTCGAACGAGATGTTGCCGATATCGTTGGCGCCCGCGTTGACCAGCGCGTCGATCACGCCGGCAACCTTGGTCACGTCGCGGATCTTCACGGTGACGCGGTTGGAGGCGCGGAAGCCGACTACGGGCGAGGCGCCGCTGGATTTGTTCTGGCCGTATTGCGGCTGCAGCGACAGCCGCGAGGTCTGGTAATCCTTCTCGGCGATGCCCGCGCCCTTCAGCGCCAGCAGTACCTTGCCCATCGCGGCGTTGTTGGCGTCAGAAGCCTCCTTCGCCGTCTTGGCGTCGTTGGCGACGCCGGCATCGATGTGCGCGAGATCGGGTGCCGCGGAAATCGTGGCCTCGCCGCTCACCGTAACGGCGGACGGAAAATCGTCGGCGCGTGCTGGCGCCGTCAGCAGTGCGGTGGCGAAAACGGCGGCGAGTATGGCAGGCTTTTTCATCGGTCTCACTTCAGCGGCACGAAAACGTTGATCACGAGCTTGTCCTCGGCCGTCTTCAGGGGATCGGTGAGGTACTCCTCGATGAAGGTGTCCTTGGCTTCCAGCTTCTTGTCGTCGAGGTGATTGGTGATTGCCTCATAGGTGTTGTCCATGTTGTCGTAGGAGCCGTGATGGACGAACTTCAGCGCCTTGCCCTCCGGCGATTTGCCGATGCTCATGTCCTTGGACAGGTTCTTGGGATCCTGGTCGACCGGGATCTCGGCAAGGAAAGTGAAGCCGGTGTCGTCAGTCGAGGTGTAGACGATCATCGGATTGCCGGCTTGCTTGATGCCCTGCTTGTCCAGCAGCGTGTTCAGCGCCTTGAAAGCGTCGATCAGCGTGTCGAAGGCCGAGTCCCAATTGGCAGTGCCCTTGACCATCACGACCTTCCTGGCCTCGAGCGTGGTCTCGAGACCAAAGGGATCGGCGGTCTGCACCGGGGCGGGGGTGGCGGCCGTGGCCGGCGGGGGCCCCGCCGGGCTGGGTGAGGCACTGGCTGCGGGCGAGGGCGTCGCAGCAGGCGCAGGCGAAGCACTCGCGGCGGGCGCCGGCAAGGCCGACGGCGCAGGCGAGGGGCTTGCGGACGCGGCCGGCGCCGGGCTCGATGTCTGTGCCGTAGCCCCGGACAGGCCAATCGAGATGGCCGCCGCCGGGATCAGCGCGGCCAGAGCGAGACGACGAAAACCAGTCATTCTATTCTCCCCAAGGCCTTGATTCACCAAGGCCCGAATTCATCGAGGCCCTACCCACCAAGGCCCTACCCACCAAGGCCTCAACCCGGTCGCGCATCCCGGTTCGCGCGAACCGCGCCGTTCTAACACGCGAGCACCGAATTCGTCCCATGACAGATGCGTCATGGCGGACGTCCTGGCGCCCAGCGGCAAATCACTGGCCAAGCCGGCAAGGATGGCCATATAAGGCAGGCGAAATTCGGGAATTTTCATGAGCGCGCTGGCCAACCACGCATTTGCCAAGATGAACGGCATCGGCAACGAGATCGTCGTTGTCGACATGCGCGATTCCGCAGGCCGGGTCACGCCGGAAGACGCCCGCGCCGTGGCGTCCGCTCATGGCGGCGTGGCTTACGACCAGCTCATGGTGCTGCAGAAGCCGCGGCTCGACGGCACCGAAGCCTTCATCCGCATCTACAACAATGACGGCTCGGAGGCCGGCGCCTGCGGCAACGGCATGCGCTGCGTGGTGCGCCGCATCTTCGAGAAGACCGGGCAGACCGCCGCGACCTTCGAGACGTCCGCCGGTCTGCTCAATGCCTGGCAGGGCCCGGCGGCCGATCTCTACACCGTGGATATGGGCGTGCCAAAATTCGGCTGGCAGGACATTCCGCTGGCGGAAGAGTTTCGCGACACCCGCTACATCGAATTGCAGATCGGGCCGATCGACGATCCGATCCTGCATTCGCCCTCCGTGGTGAGCATGGGCAATCCGCATGCGGTGTTCTGGGTCGAGGACGTCAACGCCTACGATCTCGGCCGCTTCGGTCCGCTGCTGGAAAACCATCCCATCTTCCCCGAGCGCGCCAACATCACGCTCGCCCATATCGTCGATCCCCAGCACATCACGATCCGCACCTGGGAACGCGGTGCGGGCCTGACCAGGGCCTGCGGGTCGGCGGCTTGCGCCACGGCCGTCGCCGCGGCGCGGCTGAAGCGCGCAGAGCGCATGGTCGAGATCACGCTGCCCGGCGGCAAGCTCGGCATCGAATGGCGCGAGCGTGACGACCACGTGCTGATGACGGGGACGGCGACCTTCGAATATGAGGGCACCTTCGATCCGGCGCTGTTCGCGTCGGTCACGTGATGGGCGTCGAGGTCGTCACCTTCGGCTGCCGCCTCAATGCGTTCGAGGCCGAGGTGATTCGCGGCAAAGCAGAGGGCGCCGGCCTTTCCGACACCATCGTCATCAACAGCTGCGCCGTCACCAACGAGGCGGTGGCGCAGGCGCGGCAGTCGATCCGCAAATTGAAGCGCGAGCGTCCCGGTGCGCGCATCGTCGTCACCGGCTGCGCTGCGCAAACGCAAACCGCGATGTTCGCCGACATGGCCGAGGTCGATCGTGTCGTCGGCAATGACGACAAGATGCGCGGCGAAGCGTGGCGCGAGACGCACGCGGCATTCGCCATTGGCGCCAGCGAGAAGATCGCCGTCAACGACATCATGGCTATCAGGGAGATGGCGCCGCATCTGGTCGACGGCTATGCGAGCGGCCTGCCACGGGTGTTCGTGCAGGTGCAGAACGGCTGCGACCATCGCTGCACCTTCTGCATCATCCCGTTCGGCCGCGGCAATTCGCGCTCGCTGCCGATGGGCGCGGTGGTGGAGCAGGTGCGGGCGCTGGCCGAGCGCGGTCATGCCGAGATCGTGTTGACCGGCGTCGACCTCACCAGCTACGGCGCTGATCTGCCGGGCGCGCCCAAGCTCGGTATGCTGACGAAGCAGATCTTGCGGCATGTGCCGGAGCTGAAGCGCCTGCGTATCTCCTCGATCGATTCGATCGAGGCGGATTCCGACCTGCTCGATGCCATCGCCGATGATGCGCGGCTGATGCCGCATCTGCATCTGTCGCTGCAATCCGGCGACGACATGATCCTGAAGCGCATGAAGCGGCGGCATTCGCGCAATGACGCCATCGCGTTCTGCGACCGGGTGCGCCGCCTGCGCCCGGACATCGCCTTTGGCGCCGACATCATCGCAGGCTTTCCGACCGAGACGGAGGAGATGTTCTCGCGTTCATTGGATCTCGTCGACGAATGCGGCCTCACCTTCCTGCACGTCTTCCCCTACTCCCCGCGTCCCGGCACGCCGGCCGCGCGGATGCCGCAGGTTGCTGGCGGTGCGATCAAGGAGCGCGCAAAGCGGCTGCGGGCCGCTGGCGAAGCGGCGTTGCGGCAGCGGCTGCAGGCCGAAATCGGCGCAACGCGCGATGTGCTGATCGAGAGCGACGGGCAGGGCCGCACGGAGCACTATCTGCCGGTGGCGATTGCGGGCGAGCAGGTTGGAAGCATCGTGCCACGAGTGATTGCCGGCGTTGATGGCGAGCGGCTCACCGCATAGTCGGCGTCGTCGCCCGGCTTGCCGTCTTCGCTAAAGCTTCGCCCCGAGCTCAGCTGTGGGCCCGGCGTAGCTTGCGGAGACGGGACCGGGCGACCCAGTACGCCGCGGCTTCTCGGTTCAATCTCCGCGTCTCTGGAATACTGGATTGCCCGCTTTCGCGGGCAATGACAGCTGAATGTGTGATGAGCAGCAAGCGCGCCTACGACGCCCGCACCTGCCAGAATCGCAGTGTGCGCCGCGCGTTCTCCGGCGTCATTCTCGCAAAATGGCCCTGCGCTCGTGCGAGATCCGCCGGCTTCATCGCACCCGTCGCGAAGCGGCTTTCGAGCACGGCCACGGTCGTATCCCAACTGAGCTGCGCGGCCTTGCATGGCACCAGGAGACCGTCGTCGCGCAAGCTCTGCATCAGCGGACGGATCACCTCGGCCGTCGATTCGGCCAGCGCGGCAAGGGCAGCCACGGTCTCCTCATAGCGCCGCTGTCTGGCGAAGCCGAACAACGTCGCCTCATCAAGCTGGCCGGCGGCCTTGAGACTCGCAATCGCGCGCTTGGCGCCTTCGAAATCGCGCACGGCGGACATCTCGCGTTCGACGCCGATCGTGACGGCGGCGATCGCGCTCTGGATCTCCTCGAACAGATGCGGCGGCGCGCGCGACAACAGCCGGGTGCGCACGGCATCCGTCGCCGAACGCAGCAATTGGCGGCGCAGATCCGACGGCAGATCGACGCGAACGCCGACGCTGATCGCGAGCTCGGGATCGCTTTCCGCCTGGCTGACGATGACCGTAAATCCATTGCCGGAGACGCGCGCGCCAGGATTGGCGGCAATGCGCCGGCTGACGCTGGGATAGCGGCGCGCCAGCAGCGCGTCGGTCACGATCTCCTTCAGCCACCAGCGGCCCGCGACTGCGAGCAGATGCGGCTCGCCCTTGCTGGAGGCGATCTTTACCAGCTCGCCGTCGTCGAGCCGCGCGGATTCCTGCAGCACGGGGCCGGCGATGCGGATCTCGTCGTTGTTGGCGAGGCGGCGGATCACCGAGGGCGGCGCTTGCGCGATCGGCGCGAGCTGCGCGCTGATCTCGGCGAGCGCCACGCGTGCGCCCATGTCGGCGATGGCGCGCAGCTCGATGGTGCCGATCAGGCGATCGAGCACGTCGTCGAACAGCGCGATCTGCTCGTCGTCGAAACGACCGGCGGAAGACAGGAACAGGTCGGTGACGCGCCGCGCCGTTTCCAGGCCCCTTTCCGGCGAGCCGATCCGAAGTGCGGATTCGACCTCGTCGATGATCGATAGCCCGGCCCTGGTCATCACGCGCTGCTCGTCCTGAGCGGTTACGGAAGCTTTTCTAAGCAACCGTTATCATTAGAGGCGAGCCCTGAACGTTTCGTAAACCATCGGGCTCCGACCCTCATCTTGAGGGGCCCGCGAAGCGGGCGTCTCGAACGATGGAAGCCGAGATGCAGCAGCGGGGCCTTTCATGGCTCGAGACGGCGCTGACGCGCCTCCTCACCATGAGGGTCGGCGCCTACTCCCCGTTCCAGCCGCAAGCCCTGAGCTTCTCGTGCATGTGAGGCGGCGCGGGCGCCACCACGCGGATCGGCTCCTTGTTGCGGGAGATCGGCACCACGATCTCGCGGGAGTGCAGGTGCAGCCGCGGCTCGCCGAAACGGGGGCCGTTGCCGTAAATGTTATCGCCGAAGATCGGCCATCCGCTCTCGGCCGAATGCACCCGCAATTGATGGGTCCGCCCGGTCACCGGTTCCATGGCAAGCCAGGTGAAACCCTCGCCCCGGCCCATCACCTTCCAGTTCGTGATCGCCTTCTGGCCCTCGGGGTCGGGTTTCTGCCACCAGCCACGCTCGGCATTGAGCCGGCCGAGCGGCATGTCGATGGTGCCTTCGTCCGCGCTGGGGCCGCCCTCGACCACGGTCCAGTACGTCTTGCCGATCTTGCCGTGCTTGAACAGCAGGCCGAGCGAGGCGGTTGCCTTGCGGTGGCGGCCGAGCACGAGGCAACCGGAGGTGTCCTTGTCGAGCCGGTGAGCCAGCACCGGCGGCCGCGGCAGGCCGAAACGCAATGCGTCGAAGGAAGCCTCCAGATTGGCGCCGCCCTTGGGGCCGCGATGCACCGGCAGGCCGGCCGGCTTGTCGATGACCAGCATCAGCCCGTCGCGATGGAGCACGCGGGCCATGATCTCGTCGGCGGTCAATTCGGGAACATCGAGCAATTGCAAGACTTTCGTTTATGGACCGGAACGGCTAACACGCCACCATGAACGATACCACTTCCGAGACCCCCAAGCTGAGCTGGTGGCGCCGGCTGTCCAACGGGCTGAAGCGTACTTCGTCCTCGCTCGGGACCGCGGTCGCCGATCTCGTCACCAAGCGCAAGCTCGACCGCGCCATGCTCGACGAGATCGAGGACGTGCTCTTGCGCGCCGATCTTGGCACGCAGGTTGCGGTGCGCATTGCCGATGCCGTCGGCACGGGGCGCTACGACAAGGCGATCTCGGCGGACGAGGTCAAGGACGTCGTCGCCACCGAGGTCGAGAAGGTGCTGGCGCCGGTGGCGAGGCCGCTCGAGATCGACACGGCCAGGAAGCCGTTCGTGATCCTCGTCGTCGGCGTCAACGGCTCCGGCAAGACCACCACGATCGGAAAGCTCTCGCAGAAATTCGCGTCCGAAGGCCGTAAGGTGATGCTCGCCGCCGGCGACACGTTTCGCGCCGCCGCCATCGAGCAGCTCAAGGTCTGGGGCGAGCGCACCAGGACGCCGGTCATCGCGGGCGCTCAGGGCTCGGATTCGGCGAGCCTTGCCTTCAACGCGCTGACGGCCGCGAAGGAGCAGGGCGTCGACGTGCTCCTGATCGACACCGCCGGGCGTCTGCAAAATAAGGCCGAGCTGATGAACGAGCTCGAAAAGGTGGTGCGCGTCATCCGCAAGGTGGACGACACTGCGCCGCATGCCGTGCTGCTGGTGCTGGATGCGACGGTCGGCCAGAATGCGCTGTCGCAGGTCGAAGCCTTCCATCGCACCGCCGGGGTCACCGGCCTCGTGATGACCAAGCTCGACGGCACCGCCCGAGGCGGCATACTGGTGGCGCTCGCCGAGAAATTCAAACTGCCGGTGCATTTCATCGGCGTCGGCGAAGGCGTCGACGATCTCGCGCCGTTCACCGCGCGCGATTTCGCCCGCGCGATCGCCGGAATCGAATAGCGTCATCCTTCGAGACGCCGCTTGCGCGGCTCCTCAGGATGAGGTCGTGCCACACATGAGGTCCTCATCCAGAGGAGGCCGCGGAGCGGTCGTCTCGAAGGATGGGAGAGACGGAAGAGAGAATGGACAAGACCCAGCCGCATCCGCTGTTCAAGCTCGCGACCGAGCTCGGTCCGCTGCTCGTGTTCTTCTTCGTGAACGCGAAATTCAATCTGTTCGCCGCGACCGGCGCCTTCATGGTCGCGATCGTGGCAGCAATGGCCGCTTCCTATGTGGTGACGCGCCACATCCCGATCATGGCGATCGTGACCGGCGTGATCGTGCTGGTGTTCGGCACGCTGACCCTGGTGCTGCACGACGAGACCTTCATCAAGGTCAAGCCGACCATCATCTACGGCCTGTTCGCCGCGATCCTCGGCGGCGGCCTCTTGTTCGGCCGTTCCTTCATCGCCGTGATGTTCGACCAGATGTTCAACCTGACGCCGCAGGGCTGGCGCATCCTCACGCTGCGCTGGGCGTTGTTCTTCGCCGGCATGGCGGTGCTGAACGAGATCATCTGGCGCACCCAGAGCACGGACTTCTGGGTGAACTTCAAGGTGTTCGGCGTGACGCCGATCACCATGATCTTCGCCATCGCGCAGATGCCGCTGACCAAGCGCTACGGGATCGAGCCCGCGTCGCTGGAGACGAGCGAAGCCGAGGCGGGCGATGTGAGCAAGGGGTGACGGTCTCGTGTCCCGGACGCGCGAAGCGCGAGCCGGGACCCAGGCTGTTTCTACAAATGCGGTTGTGGTGACATGGGCCCCGGCTCTGCAGCGCATCGATGAAGGATCGCTGCGCTGCGTCCGGGGCACGGAAACGCTAACGCTAGCTTCCCGCCCTCTTCAGCGCCTTCTCCATCTGCGGCATCAATACCGTCCGCAGATTATCCGCCGTGATCGGCCCCACCAGCTTGTAGACGATGGTGCCCTCGCGACCGACGACGAAGGTTTCCGGCACGCCATAGACGCCCCATTCGATCGAAGCGCGGCCGTTGGCGTCGACGCCGACGCGGCTGAACGGGTTGCCGTAGCGGCCGAGGAAGCGGCGCGCATTGTCGGAGGCATCCTTGTAGTTGATGCCGACCAGCTGGAAGCGCTTGTCCTTGGCGAGCTCGGTCAGGAGCGGCGCCTCGTCATGGCACGGCACGCACCAGGACGCCCAGACATTGACGAGGCTGACCTTGCCCTTGAACGCGGCTGGATCGAGCCCAGGCACCTGCGTGCCGTTGTCCTGCAATCCCTCGAGCGGCGGCAGCGCCGTTTGCGGCGCCGGACGACCGATCAGCGCGGAGGGAATCCGCGAGGGGTCGCCGCTGCCGAGCCGGAACCAGAACAGCAGCGCAAGGCCGATGAAGGCGATCAGCGGCAGCACCATCAGGAAGGTGCGGCGCTGCGGCGGGGCGGAGGTCGACTGATCGCTCATCGCAGCTCCGTCGCGCTACGGCCTGAACGACGGGTGATGCCGCGCTCCTCCAGTTCGCGCAGTCGCTGCGTCTGGCTGCGATAATCGAGCATGACCCAGCCGATGAGGATTGCGATCACGAGGGCTGCAGCCGCGTAAGACGTCACGATGAAGGATGCGTAGGGACCAAGTGACATCATCATGCGGCCCCAACCTCTTTTGACGCGTTTCCGTCACGCGACGCGGTGCCGACGTCGCTGGAGAACGCCATGCGGCTCGCCTGCATCATCTGCAGCGATCGGACCCGGCGGCGCAGGATTTCGTTGCGCATTGCCGCGATATGCAGCGTGACGAACAGCAGCGTGAAGGCGATCGCCATCACCAGCAGCGGAATCAGGAAGGATTTGTCGAGCGTCGAGCCGCCCATGCGCATCACGGAGGCCGGCTGGTGCAGCGTGTTCCACCAGTCGACCGAGAACTTGATGATCGGAAGATTGATCGCGCCAACCAGCGTCAGCACCGCCGCGGCGCGTGCCGCGCGCGAGGGATCGTCGACCGCGCGCCACAGCGCCATCAGGCCGAGATACATCAGGAACAGGATCAGCACCGAGGTCAGCCGCGCGTCCCACTCCCAATAAGTGCCCCACATCGGCCGGCCCCACAGCGAGCCCGTGAGCAGCGCGAGGAAAGTGAAGGCGGCGCCGATGGGCGCAGCAGCCTTGGCGGCGACATCGGCAAGCGGATGCCGCCACACCAGCGTGCCCAGCGAGGCAATGCTCATCACGCCCCAGACGAACATCGACAGCCAGGCATTGGGCACGTGGATGAACATGATCTTCACGGTCGCGCCCTGCTGGTAGTCGTCGGGTGCGCAGGCAGACTGATAGAGTCCGATCGCGAGCAGGATGACGGTCGCGGCCGCGAGCCACGGCAACACCCGCGCCGCCAGCGCGAGGAACCGGGTCGGATTGGCGAGGTCGATCAGCGTCATGGTATCCTGATAATAACCGGGGGCCGCTCAGGCAATCAGCACGAAAGGCCGCCGCGAAAGTTGATCGGGGTCAAGGTCAGTCGTGCCCATCTCAATCGAGACCATGGCGCAGGCTCGCCGCTGCCGCGAACGGGCCGATCACGAGGCTGACCAGGGACAGCGCGCAGAGGATCGAGAACGGCGCGCCGAACGTCATGGGACCGACGATCACGGCCTGCGAGGCGGCAACGCCGAAGATCAGCACAGGAATCGACAGTGGCAGCACCAGGACGGCCATCAGCAGCCCGCCGCGGTGGAGCGTCACCGCCAGCGCCGCGCCGATCATGCCGGTGAAGGTCAGGGCCGGGGTGCCCGCCAGCAGTGTCAGCGCCACCGCAGCCGTGGCGACCATGTCGAGGTTGAGCAGCAGGCCGAGCACGGGGGTTGCGACAATCAGCGGCAGGCCGGCGGCCAGCCAATGCGCCAGCGCCTTGGCGGCGCAGGCGAGTTCCAGCGGCGTCCGGCTCATCGTGATCAGGTCGAGCGAGCCGTCCTCATGGTCGGCCATGAACAGCCGATCCAGGGTCAGCAGGCTCGCCAAGAGCGCGCCGAGCCACAGGATCGCCGGTCCCAGCCGCGACAGCAGCGCCAGATCCGGCCCGACCGCGAACGGCATCAGCACCACCACGGTGAGGAAGAACAGCACGCCGATCAGCGCCCCGCCGCCGACGCGCAGCGCGATCCGGATGTCCCGGCGAATGAGGGCGGCAAGTGCGGTCATGGGGTGGCCCTTCCGGCGGAGCGGCCATGGGAGCCGGGCTGGGGCTCCGAGGACGGTGTGCGCCCTCCCCCCTTGTGGGGGAGGGCGGGGGAGGGGGGTAGCCCCGGGAGTGATGTTCGATAAGTGCGGGATGCCGGCAACAACGCACCTGTTTCCCCAACGCTAGAACCGAGAGGTCTTGCCATGTGCCACCCCCCTCCCTGACCTCGAGAGCGAGCTTCGCTCGCCTCGGACCCCGCAAGGGGGGAGGGAACGGAGCGGCCGGACGCCAGCCGCTTGGAAAACTGAGGGTCGGTGGAAATCACACCTCACCCCCGATCCGCAGTTCTCGCGACTCGATCCCGAGCGGGGCGTGGGTGGCTGCGACGATCATGCCGCCGCGTGACAGGTGCTCGCGCATCAGGCCGCCGAACATGTCCTGGCCGGCCACATCCAGCGCCGTGGTCGGCTCGTCCAGGAGCCAGACCGGGCGGCGCACGGTCAGCAGCCGGGCCAGCGAGAGCCGGCGGCGCTGGCCGGCGGAGAGGAAGGCGGCCGGAAGATGGGTCGCATGGTCGAGCCCGACCTTGGCGAGGCTCTCGGTCGCCTCAAAACGCTCACCGCCGAGAAAATCAGCCCAAAACGTCAGATTTTCCTCCACGCTGAGCGCCGGCTTCAGGGCATCGCGATGGCCGAGATAGTGGCACTGCTCGGGCAGCGTCAACTCGGCATCGCCGCCTCGAAGCGCGATCTTGCCCCCCGCCGGCACGAGCAGGCCCGCGATCAGCCGCAGCAGCGAGGTCTTGCCCGATCCGTTGCGGCCCATCACCGCCAGGGCTTCGCCCGAGGCGGCCGCGAACTCGAGGCCGGCGAACACCTCGCGTCCGCCCCGCACACATCTGAGCCCGTGACCTGAAAGCCGCATCTCGCCTCGTTTCAACCCGCTCAAAGCCAGGCCTCAGGAAAACTTGGGGTAGCGCATGGGAATTTTTGGCTCGCGGGTTGCTGCGGTACGATTGTGGCTGTGGCGGCGCCGTTAGAAAGCTTCTATAAGCCCGGAACTACTTGATGCAGCAACTCAACCCGCCCCTGCAAGCGGCCCAGCCTGATACGCTGACGGTGTTAAAATACCCTGCCGGGTATAACTAACAATTGGGATCTCCTACATGACCTCGCTCGACAGCTTCAAATGCAAAAAGACTCTCAAGGTCGGCGCCAAGACCTATGTCTATTACAGCCTGCCTACAGCCGAGAAGAATGGTCTGAAGGGAATTTCGAAACTTCCCTATTCGATGAAGGTCCTGCTCGAGAACCTGCTGCGCAACGAGGACGGCCGCTCGGTCAAGAAGGAAGACATCGTCGCGGTCTCGAAATGGCTGCGCAAGAAATCGCTGGAGCATGAGATCGCCTTCCGCCCGGCGCGCGTCCTGATGCAGGACTTCACCGGCGTGCCGGCGGTGGTCGACCTCGCCGCGATGCGCAACGCGATGCAGAAGCTCGGCGGCGATGCCGAGAAGATCAACCCGCTGGTGCCGGTCGACCTAGTCATCGACCATTCGGTGATCGTGAACTTCTTCGGCGACAACAAGGCCTTCGGCAAGAACGTCACCGAGGAATACAAGCAGAACCAGGAGCGCTACGAGTTCCTGAAGTGGGGCCAGAAGGCGTTCTCGAACTTCTCGGTCGTGCCGCCCGGCACCGGCATCTGCCACCAGGTCAACCTCGAATATCTGGCCCAGACGGTCTGGACCAGGAAGGAGAAGATGACGGTCGGCAAGAAGACCGGCACCTTCGAGGTCGCCTATCCCGATTCGCTCGTCGGCACCGATTCGCACACCACCATGGTCAATGGTCTCGCCGTGCTCGGCTGGGGCGTCGGCGGCATCGAGGCGGAAGCCTGCATGCTCGGCCAGCCGCTGTCGATGCTGCTGCCCAACGTCGTCGGCTTCAAGCTGAAGGGCGCGCTGAAGGAAGGCGTCACCGCGACCGACCTCGTGCTCACGGTCACGCAGATGCTGCGCAAGCTCGGCGTCGTCGGCAAGTTCGTCGAGTTCTTCGGCCCCGGCCTCGACCATCTCTCGGTCGCCGACAAGGCGACGATCGCCAACATGGCGCCCGAATACGGCGCGACCTGCGGCTTCTTCCCGGTCGATGCCGCCGCGCTCGACTATCTCAAGACCTCCGGCCGCGCCTCGGCGCGCGTTGCGCTGGTCCAGGCCTATGCCAAGGCGCAGGGCCTGTTCCGTACCGCCAAGTCGCCCGATCCGGTGTTCACGGAAACGCTGACGCTCGACCTCGGCGACGTCGTGCCGTCGATGGCCGGCCCGAAGCGTCCCGAGGGCCGCATCGCGCTGCCCACCGTCGCGGACGGCTTCTCGCTCGCGCTCGGCAGCGAGTACAAGAAGGCCGAGGAGCCCGCCAGGCGCTTCCCCGTCGAAGGCAAGAACTTCGACATCGGCCATGGCGACGTCGTGATCGCCGCCATCACCTCCTGCACCAACACTTCGAACCCGAGCGTCCTGATCGGTGCCGGCCTGCTCGCGCGCAACGCCGCCGCGAAGGGCCTCAAGGCCAAGCCGTGGGTGAAGACCTCGCTTGCTCCGGGCAGCCAGGTGGTCGCGGAATATCTCGCCAATTCCGGTCTGCAGCCCTATCTCGACAAGGTCGGGTTCAACCTGGTCGGCTTCGGCTGCACCACCTGCATCGGCAATTCCGGTCCGCTGCCTGAGGAGATCTCGAAGGCGATCAACGACAACGGCGTCGTCGCGGCCGCGGTGCTCTCCGGCAACCGCAACTTCGAAGGCCGTGTCTCGCCGGACGTGCAGGCGAACTACCTGGCCTCGCCGCCGCTGGTCGTCGCCTACGCGCTGGCGGGCAGCGTCACCAGGAACCTCGCCACCGAGCCGCTCGGCGAGGGCAAGGACGGCAAGCCGGTCTACCTGAAGGATATCTGGCCGACGACGAAGGAGATCAACGCCTTCATGAAGAAGTTCGTGACCGCGTCGATCTTCAAGAAGAAGTATGCCGACGTGTTCAAGGGCGACACCAACTGGCGCAAGATCAAGACGGTCGAGAGCGAGACCTATCGCTGGAACATGTCTTCGACCTATGTGCAGAACCCGCCCTATTTCGACGGCATGAAGAAGGAGCCGGAGCCGGTCACCGACATCGTCGAGGCGCGCATCCTCGCCATGTTCGGCGACAAGATCACCACCGACCACATCTCGCCGGCCGGTTCGATCAAGCTCACCTCGCCCGCCGGCAAATATCTCAGCGAGCACCAGGTACGCCCCGCCGACTTCAATCAGTACGGCACGCGCCGCGGCAACCATGAAGTCATGATGCGCGGCACCTTCGCCAACATCCGCATCAAGAACTTCATGCTGAAGGGCGCCGACGGCAACATTCCCGAGGGCGGCCTCACCAAGCACTGGCCCGACGGCGAGCAGATGTCGATCTACGACGCCGCGATGAAGTACCAGGAAGAGCAGGTGCCGCTGGTGGTGTTCGCCGGTGCCGAATACGGCAACGGCTCCTCGCGCGACTGGGCCGCGAAGGGCACGCGCCTGCTCGGCGTGCGCGCCGTGATCTGCCAGAGCTTCGAGCGCATCCACCGCTCCAACCTGGTCGGCATGGGCGTGCTGCCGCTGACCTTCGAGGAAGGCACCTCCTGGCAGTCGCTGGGCCTGAAGGGCGACGAGAAGGTCACGCTGCGCGGTCTCGTCGGCGACCTCAAGCCGCGCCAGAAGCTGACCGCGGAGATCGTCTCCGGCGACGGTTCGTTGCAGCGCGTTTCGCTGCTTTGCCGCATCGATACGCTGGACGAGCTCGACTACTACCGCAACGGCGGCATCCTGCACTACGTGCTGCGCAAGCTCGCGGCGTAAGCGCGGATTTGTGAACGATGGCTCACTGCGAAGTGAGTAGAAGCCTAAACGAAGGCGGCCTATCAAAGGCCGCCTTCGCGCGTTTGCGGTACGTTTCGGATGGGCCCGCCCGGCGCAAAACCCTCCCTTGGACGGTTGCCTGGGCGGACGAATGTGCCGCGCCCCCGTAAGAGTACGGTGATCATCAGGCGATAAGATTTCCCTTCCCACGAGCAATGGTGTGCGGCGTTCGACATGACGACAACAGCGGCTTCTCATCTGATTTCACGTTGGTCCGGCGCCCTCTGGTCGGGGGCTCTCGGCATATGTGCGATCATCGCCGTCATCCGTCCTGCCGAGGCTGATCCGCGCGCCGTCGTCGAGTTGTTCACCTCGCAGGGCTGCTCCTCCTGTCCGCCCGCCGACCAGATCATCGGCGATCTCTCCAAAGATCCCTCCGTCATCGCGCTGAGCATGCCGATCGACTATTGGGACTATCTCGGCTGGAAAGACACGCTGGCGGACTCGCGCTTCTCTGCGCGGCAGCGTGCCTATTCGCGCATGCGCGGCGACCGCGAAGTCTACACGCCGCAGGTCGTCGTCAACGGCTCCGCGCATGTCATCGGCAGCGATCGCGCCGGCATCGAGAGCGCGATCGGCAAGACGGACAAGGGTACTGGCGTGATGAGCGTACCGGTGACGATGTCACTCTCGGGTAAGCAGATCAACGTGTCGGTGGCAGCAAGCAAGGAGCCCGCGGTCTCGCGCGGCGAGGTCTGGATCTGCTCGATTGCCAGGTCGGTGCCGATCGCCATCACCCGTGGCGAGAATCGTGGACAGCAGGTCACCTATCACAACGTCGTGCGCAACCTGCTCAAGGTCGGCGACTGGACCGGCCGTCCGGAAAGCTGGACTGTGCCGATCGAGAACCTCACGCGCGACGGCGTCGACGGCGCGGTGGTCTATGTCCAGGACGGCAGCCGGGAGAAGCCCGGCCCGATGCTGGGCGCGGCGTACACGTCGCTGCATTGAAGCGCAGCACGCTTAAGATCGCCTCAGGACAATTTGTCTGTCGTCATTCCGGGCTCGCGCCAAGAGGCGCGCCCCGGAATGGCGGGAAGCAGAAACGTCCCGACGCAAACAAAAAAGGACCAACTCGCGTTGGCCCTCCTTGCCGTGCGTACACAGACCCGATCCTGTTCGACCCCGGGGGGCTGGGGGCTGAGGAATCCGGAACCGAAAGGACCGGGTCAACGCACATGATTCTTTTCGCAATTCAGGGCGGCGGGCGGTGGGCGGAAAAGCGGCGAGACTATGATTCCTGCTAACGGTCCCGTGACGGTTTGCCGCGATAAAGTTCCACCTCTGCGTGTGCCCCGTTGCGTGACGATTTGATGGGTTGAACCCCTTGCGGCGCGGAACGGTTGGCGCAATCATGCAACTGTCATGAGCGCGGTTCCGGGACGGTCTTCGCGGCCGCCATCATTCCGTGCGATGAGGAGGCGCTTCCCATGAGTTTGATGTCGGAGGATGCCGATCCGAGCGAGCAGCGCGCGGCGGCGCGTCCCGCCGCCGCGAATGCGCAGGCCAACCGAGTGACGTTCAACCGGCTCGAGCTGCACCGGATTCTCAATCTCTACGGCCGCATGGTCGCCGACGGCGAGTGGCGTGACTACGCCATCGACTTTCTGAAGGACCGCGCCGTCTTCTCGGTCTATCGCCGCGCCTCGGAAGTGCCGATCTATCGCATCGAGAAGGACCCGCGGCTCGCGCGCAAGCAGGGCATGTACAGCGTGATCTCGGCGACCGGGCTGATCCTGCGCCGCGGCCATGAGCTGGAGCGCGTGTTGCTGGTGATTGATCGGAAGCTGGCGGTGGTGTGACGACCTTCGGTCGTCATTCCCCCGCGCGACGAAGTCGCGAACTCCGGCGCGCAGTTGCGCGCCTGAGAAGCTCGATCCGCATTCGCAACCAGCTTCTGGATTCCGGTTCGATGCTAACGCATCGAACCGGAATGACAGATAAGGCTACGTTCCCGGCACCGTGCTGGCGCCCTCGCCGAGGTCCCGCTGCATCATCACCGTGTCCAGCCAGCGGCCGAATTTCAACCCGACACTGGGATGCGTGCCGATCATCTTGAAGCCGGCCTTGGTGTGCACGCCGATCGATCCGGCATTGGCGGAATCGCCGATCACCGCGATCATCTGGCGAAAGCCGCGCGCCTCGCATTCGGCGACCAGCCGCTCCAGCAGCAGAGAGCCGACACCGCGGCGGTGGAAAGAGGGATCGAGATAGATCGAGTTCTCGACCGTAAAACGATAGGCCGGCCGCGGGCGGTAGGCCCCGGCATAGGCATAGCCGGCCACGCGGCCGTCGAGGATCGCGACGAAATAGGGATAGCCGCCGTCCAGCAGCGCGCGATAGCGGCGCGTCATCTCTGAGAGGTCCGGCGGCTCCAGCTCGAATGTCGCCGTGCCCTCGCGGACGGCCTGCTGATAGATGGCGGTGATGGCGGGAAGGTCGGCCTCGGTCGTGGGCCTGATTTCGGGTGCGGACATGGCGGGAAGATAGCAGCGGTATCGCAACGAGCAACGCTGTTTCCGCATGCGTCATGGCCAGGCTTGTCCCGGCCATCCACGCCTTTACCCGCAGCACGAAGAACGTGGATGCCCGGGCATTCGCCTCGCCGAAGCGGCTTCGGCCGCGCAGGCGGGACAAGCCCGGGCATGACGGCGTGTTACGCAAACAAAAACCCCGGCCTCTCGGCCGGGGTTTGCGTCCGTTCTCTGGTCTGGCGCTTAGTCGCGCTGGCCGAGAAGCTGCAGCAGCAGCGTGAACAGGTTGATGAAGTTCAGGTACAGCGACAGCGCGCCGGTGATGGCCGCGCGCTCCGCGATGTCCCCGCCCGCCGAGGCATAGCCGTAGATGTAGTCGTTCTTCAGCCGCTGGGTATCCCAGGCGGTAAGGCCCGCGAACACCAGCACGCCGACCACCGACACGATGAACTGCAGCATCGAGCTTGCCAGGAACAGGTTCACCAGGCTCGCGATGATGATGCCGATCAGGCCCATGAACAGGAACGAGCCCATCCCGGTCAGGTCACGACGCGTGGTGTAGCCGTAGAGGCTGAGCGCACCGAAGGTCGCCGCGGTGATGAAGAACACCCGCACGATCGAGGTGTGCGTGAACACCAGGAAGATCGACGACAGCGAGATGCCCATCAGCGCCGAGAACACCCAGAACAGGATCTGGGCGGTCGAGGGCGCCAGACGGTTGATGCCCGCCGAGATCACGAACACCATCGCGAGCGGCGCGAGCATGAACAGCCACTTCAGCGGGCTCACGAACATCGCGTAGCCGAACGGCGTCAGGAACAGCTTGCCGACGCGGACCGCTTCCGGGGTCGGAACGTCGGTCACGGCGGCCATGTAGACGCCGAGCGCGGCCAGGCCGGTGATGGCCAGGCCAATGCTCATGTAATTGTAGATGCGCAGCATGTAGGCGCGCAGGCCGGCATCGACCGTCGCGGCGTCAACACGCCCGGCGGCCCTGCCGAAAGGAGAAGCGTAGTTACGGTCTAGGTCCGACATGGTCGAATTCCCGTTGGTTGGTCCGGTCCGGCATGAGGGTCGCCATGCCGCCGGTTCGTCAAACTCTATCTCGGATACCGACGCCAGCCGACTAAATTCTGGCTCACAATCGGGGCTCCGAACCCATTCGATATGTGGGAAACTAGCACATTCGCTGCAACCTTCCACGCGCGGCTGAATGTCGCCCTTGGCGGCAATCCTGACGCGAACCTGACGAGCAGTCGTGGTTAATCGCAGGAATCGTGCGATTCCGCTCGCGTGTACCCAACCGCTACATTTTGTCACAAATTCCGCAACACCATGGCGGGCTTCTTGTTCAACGCCAGTAGCGTGCCGGCGAGCCCGAGCCCGACGGTGACGACCAGGGCGGCCACCACCACGCCCGCCGCGCTGCCGGCCTGCCAGACGAAGCTCAGCGTCATCAGCCGCGTCACGATCATCCAGGCCGCGACGCTGCCGGCGATGACGCCGAACACCGCGGTGGCGAGCCCGATCAGGAGGTATTCGAGGGCATAGGCGCCGAGCAAGCGCAGGCGCGTCGCGCCCAGCGTCTTCAGGATCACCGCATCGTAGACCCGGTGACGGTGGCCGGCGGCGAGCGCCCCGCCCAGCACGAGGATCGCCGAGATCAGGGTCACGGCGCTGGCGCCGCGGATCGCCAGCGCCAGATTGGTCACGACCGAGCCGACCGTCTCCATCACCTCGCGCACGCGCACGCTCGTCACCATCGGATAGGCGGCGGCGACCTGCTTGATGATCTTGCCGTCGCCCGCAGCATCGCCGCCGGCCTCGGTCAGCGTTGCGATATGGGTATGCGGGGCCCCCTTGAAGGCGTTCGGCGAGAACACGAGGACGAAGTTGATGCCGAGACCCTGCCAGTCGATGGTGCGCAGATTGCCGATTCTCGCCGGGATGTCGCGGCCGAGCACGTTGACCACGATTTCGTCGCCGAGCTTGAGGCCGAGCCCGTCGGCGATCTTTTTCTCCATCGAGACCAGCGGCGGGCCGGAATAATCGGCGCTCCACCATTCGCCCTCGACCACCTTGGAACCTTTCGGCAACTCGCCGGTGTAGGTCAGGCCGCGGTCGCTCTGCAGCACCCATTCGGAATCGGTGGTGGGCTTGAGATCCTCGGCGCGCACGCCGCGCGCGGCGACAATGCGCCCGCGCAACATCGGCACGTCCTCGACCTTGGCGCCCGGCGCGATCCGGCGCAGATAGAGGTCGAACTGCTCGGCCTGCGCGCTCGGGATGTCGATGAAGAAGAACGATGGCGCCCGATCGGGCAGCGCCGCGAGGAACTGCCGGCGCAGATTGCCGTCGATCTGGGTGATGGTGACGAGCACGGCGAGCCCGAGTCCCAGCGACAGCACGACGGACGGCGTCAGCGCGCCGGGCCGGTGGATGTTGGCGATCGCCAACCGCAGCATCGGCAGCCGCGTCCGCGGCAGCCGCCGCGCGATTCCCATCAGCAGGGCGGCGATGCCGCGCAGCAGGGCGAAGACGACGACGGAGGAGGCCACGAACACCGCGGCGATGCGCTTGTCGAAGGACAGGCCGATCACCACCGCGACGAGCAGGGCGATCACGACGCCCATCAACACGAGATAGCTCGCACGCGGCCGATGCCATTCGGAACTGATGGTGTCGCGGAACAGCGCGGCCACCGGCACGTCGTGCACGCGCCCGAGCGGCCACAGGCCGAAAGCGAGCGCGGTGAGGAGGCCGTAGACGAAGGACAGCGCGAGCTCGTCGGCATGCAGGGCCGGCACCACCGGCAGCGGCAACAGCTTGCCGAACAGGCCGACGATCGCGAACGGCATGGCGGCGCCGAGCGCAAGGCCGATCACCGAGCCGATCGCGGCCAGCAGGATGACCTGCGCCAGATAGATGCCGAAGACGTCGCGTCCTGTTGCGCCGACGGCCTTGAGGGCCGCGATCACCTCGAGCCGGCGATCGATATGGCTCTTCACGGCATTGGCAACGCCGACACCGCCGACCAGCAGCGCGGCGAGACCGACCAGCGTCAGGAACTGCGTGAAGCGGTTGATGTTGCGTTCGAGCTGCGGCGAAGCGTTGGAGCGGCTGCGGATCTCCCAGCCGGCCTGCGGCGCGGCGCTCCGCGCATCCGCGATGAAGGCTTCGGTGGCGCGCTCATCGTTCGCGACATCGGGCAGCTTCACCCGGTAGACCCAGCGCACCAGGCTGCCGGGCTGGATCAGGCCGGTGGCGCGCAGGCCCGCTTCGCTGATCAGGAAACGCGGCCCGAAACCGATGCCGCCGGCGAGCTTGTCGGGCTCGGCTTCGACGGTCGAGCGGATCTGGAAGGTCGCCGAGCCGATGGTGACGCGGTCGCCGGTCTTGAGCGACAATCGCGCCAGCAGCGTCGGATCGGCGGCGGCGCCGAACGCGCCGTCTCGCTCCGCGAGCAGATCGGACATCGGCAGTGGCGGTGCCAATGTCAGCTGGCCCAGCATCGGATAGGTGTTGTCGACCGCCTTCATCTCGACCAGTGCGAGCTGGCCGTCGGGCGCGCGCGCCATGCCGCGCAAGGTGGCGGCGGTCGACACCGAGCCGCGCGAGCGCAGGAAGGCGACCTCTTCAGGTTTCGCCTCGCGCTGGAACAGCACGAAGGAGACGTCGCCGCCGAGCAGCGTGCGGCCCTCGCGGGCAAGGCCGTCGGAGAGACTCGCCGACACCGAGCCGACGCCGGCGATCGCCATCACGCCGAGCGCGATGCAGGCGATGAAGACGTAGAAGCCGCGCAGGCCGCCGCGCAATTCGCGGAGCGCATAACGCAACGACAGCGCGACGCCGCCGGGCTTCGCGAAGGATTCGGTGACCGTGCTCATGCCGGCGCGGACTGCGTGTCGATGCGGCCAGATCGCAGGCGGATCACGCGATCGCAGCGATGCGCGAGCGAGGAATCGTGCGTGACCAGCACCAGGGTCATGCCGCGCTCGGCGTGCTTGCTGAACAGGAGATCGACGATCTGCTTTCCGGTTGTCTCGTCGAGATTGCCGGTCGGCTCGTCGGCGACGAGGATCGCGGGATCGGGCGCCAGTGCGCGAGCGAGCGCAACGCGCTGCTGCTCGCCGCCGGAGAGCTGCGTCGGATAGTGATGCAGGCGATCGCCGAGCCCGACCGATTGCAGCTCCTGCGCCGCGCGCCTCGCAGCATCGGGATTGCCGGCAAGCTCGAGCGGCACGGCGACGTTCTCGAGCGCCGTCATGGTCGGGATCAGGTGAAAGGACTGGAAGACGATGCCGACCTGGCGGCCGCGGAAGCGGGCCAGCGCGTCCTCGTCGAGGGCATTGAAAGGCGTGCCTGATACCACCACCTCTCCACTATCAGGACGCTCCAGCCCCGCCATCACCATCAGCAGCGTGGATTTGCCCGAGCCTGACGGGCCGATCAGGCCGATCGTCTCGCCCGAGGCGACCCGCAAGCTGATATCCTTGAGGATGTGAACGCGTGCCGCGCCCGCGCCCAATGAGAGATTGACGTTGGAGATGGCGATGGTGTCCGCGGCGGCGGCGAGCGAAGAGGATTCGATGCGAGTGTCCATGGTCTGCTCATATGGCAACTCCGACAGCGCGGTCGAGAGGCGTTACGGATTGTTCATGCACATAGCCGTGTTGATGCTCGCCTTGATGACGATCACGCCCCCCGCTCGGGCGGAAGCGACAAAGCCGGTCAAGCTTGTCGTTCTTGGCGATTCCTTGAGCGCCGGTCTCGGCCTCCCGGCTCAGGAGGCGTTCCCCCAAAGGCTCAAAAAAGCTTTGCAAGCCAAGGGCATAGAGGTCGACATGGTCAATGCCGGGGTGTCCGGCGACACCTCCTCCGGCGGCCGCGACCGCCTCGACTGGTCGGTCCCCGAGGGAACCGACGGCGTCATCGTGGAGCTCGGCGCCAACGACGCGTTGCGCGGCATCGATCCCGAGCTGACGCGCGCCGCACTGACCGACATCGTCCAGCGGCTCAAGGCACGCAAGATCGCGGTGATGCTCTGCGGCATGCTGGCGCCGCCGAACTACGGCGCCGACTATGCCGCGCGCTTCAATTCGATTTATCCGGATCTGGCGAAAAAATTCGACGTGCCGCTCTACCCGTTCTTCCTCGAGGGCGTTGCGGCCGATGCCAAGCTCAACCAGGCCGACGGCATTCATCCGACTGCGGCCGGCGTCGACATCATCGTCGGCAACATCATGCCCACCGTGGAGGCATTTCTTGGCACGATAGCTGAGCAACGGCGTTGAAATGCAGGCAACGCCAACCCTTATTCCCAGGGTTTTACGGGGGTGGGGCGCGGCATGCTTCGCAGAGTCATACAACTGCGATAGGAATCAGGGTACCGG
Organism: Bradyrhizobium sp. CCBAU 53415; assembly: GCF_028128735.1. Lineage (NCBI taxonomy): Bacteria > Pseudomonadati > Pseudomonadota > Alphaproteobacteria > Hyphomicrobiales > Nitrobacteraceae > Bradyrhizobium > Bradyrhizobium sp. CCBAU 53415. Next base: position 57,315 of record NZ_LBJF01000002.1, read on the forward strand.
TGATTCGTCGCCGGCTCTAATTTGGATATGGTCCCTGCCTCGAGGGCTGTACCCAAGCATCGGGAGTGCGAAACGATGCCGCGTTTGTTTACGGGTCTGGAAATTCCGGCCGAGATCGGCCAGTCGCTTTCCAACTTGAGGGGTGGCCTCCCCGGCGCCCGCTGGATCGATCCCGAAAATTATCACGTCACCTTGCGCTTCATCGGCGACATCGACGGTGCTTCCGCCAACGAGATCGCCTCGATGCTGTTTCGCGTCGATCGAAAGCCGTTCGAGGTCAAGGTGCAGGGGCTGACCAGCTTCGGCGGTCGCAAGCCGCGCGCGGTGGTCGCCACCATCGCGCCGAGCAAGCCGCTGATGGAGTTGCAGGCCGAGCTCGAGCGCATGATGCAGCGGATCGGCCTCAATCCGGAGGGACGCAAGTTCATCCCGCACGTCACGCTGGCGCGCCTGCACGACGCATCCGACCGCGACGTCGCCGACTATCTCTCGCTGCGCGGCTACTTCCCGAGCAAGGCATTCATGGCCGAGCGCTTCGTGCTGTTCTCGTCCCGCGCCTCCACCGGCGGCGGCCCCTATGTGGTCGAGGACGCCTACGAGCTGTGTGAGTAGACGTCGCATGACTCTCGCGTGTCCCGGCCGCTGCGCAGCGCGAAGCGGTGCGCTACAGAGCCGGGGCCCATGGCTCCACGATGACCGAAATCACGAAATAGTGGGTCCCGGCTCTGCGCAGCAGCGTTACACGCTGCAGCGCGTCCGGGACACGAAACCGCATAGCTCTGACCCCAATTCACGGCTTGCAATTTCCGCCGGTCTCTGGCGGTAAGGGGTCATGCTCTCCACCCCCGGTTCCTCCTTCCGACAGGCATACCAGGCTCAGATTGCCTCCGGCGCGATCGAGCCCGATGCCGCGCAGGCCGAGGTCGCCGAGGCCTATGCGGCGCTCGACCAGCGGCTCGCCACTTACAAGCCGCAGCGCAAGCAGGGCCTGCTCAGCCGCCTGTTCAGCAGCAATGACAAGGACGACGCGCCGCGCGGGCTCTACATCCACGGCGAGGTCGGCCGCGGCAAGACCATGCTGATGGACCTGTTCTTCCAGCACAGTACCGTCGAGCACAAGCGGCGCGCGCATTTCCACGAATTCATGGCGGAAGCGCACGAACGCATCTACGACTTTCGCCAGAGCATCGCGCGCGGCGAGATCGCCGACGGCGACGTCATCGCGCTGACCGCGAACGCGATCTTCGAGGAAAGCTGGTTGCTCTGCTTCGACGAATTCCACGTTACCGACATTGCGGATGCGATGATCCTGGGACGCCTGTTCGCCAAGCTGTTCGAGTTGGGCACCGTGGTGGTCGCAACCTCCAACGTCGCACCCGAAGATCTCTACAAGGGGGGGCTCAACCGTTCGCTGTTCCTGCCCTTCATCAAGCAGATCACCGACCACATGGACGTCGCGCGGCTCGATGCGCGCACCGACTTCAGGTTGGAGAAGCTCCAGGGCGTGCCGATGTGGCTAACTCCGGCGGATGGCGATGCGGACGCTGCGCTCGACCGCGCCTGGAAGCGGATGTCGGGGGGCGCCAAATGCAGGTCGCGCGACATTTCAATCAAGGGACGCATCCTGCACGTGCCGTGCTCGGCCCATGGCGTCGCGCGGTTCTCGTTCGCCGACCTCTGCGAGAAGCCGTTAGGTGCATCCGACTACCTCAGGCTGGCGCACGACTATCACACCATCCTGGTCGACCATATTCCAGTGATGGACCTCTCCCAGCGCAACGCCGCCAAGCGATTCATCACGCTGATCGACGCGCTCTATGACAACGCCGTGAAGCTGATGGCCTCGGCCGACGCCAATCCGATCTCCCTCTACCTCGCGAGCGAGGGCAACGAGGCCAACGAGTTCAAGCGGACCGCCTCGCGCCTGATCGAAATGAGCTCGGAAACCTATCTAGCGCTGCCTCACGGCCGCAAGGATTCCACTGCGAGCGGCTCGACCAAGGGCCTGGTGGAGACTTAAGTCCTATTTGTGCCAGCGCTGTCATTCCGGGGCGCGCGTCAGCGCGAACCCGGAATCCTGAGATTGTCGTGCGAGATTCTCAGGTGCGCAATTGCGCACCATAGTTCGTGCTCCGCACGCCCCGGAATGACAGGGCTGCGTGCCCGAGGCCGCGGCAAGCCCGACAATTGGGCATTGGGCGACTTGAACGGGGGAGGCGAAAGGGATAACCACCCGTCTCAGTTTTCCCTCCTTACGTGTCTAAAGGACAGGTTCACATGGCGCGCGACAAGATTGCTTTGATTGGCTCCGGTCAGATCGGCGGAACGCTGGCTCATCTCATCGGCCTGAAAGAGCTGGGCGACGTGGTGATGTTCGACATCGCCGAGGGCGTGCCGCAGGGCAAGGCGCTCGACATCGCGCAGTCCTCGCCGGTCGACGGCTTCGACGCGCACTACAGCGGCGCGAACTCCTACGAGGCGCTCGACAACGCCAAAGTCTGCATCGTCACCGCCGGCGTGCCGCGCAAGCCCGGCATGAGCCGCGACGACCTTCTCTCCATCAACCTCAAGGTCATGGAGCAGGTCGGCGCCGGCATCAAGAAGTATGCCCCCGACGCGTTCGTCATTTGCATCACCAACCCGCTCGACGCCATGGTCTGGGCGCTGCAGAAGGCCTCGGGCCTGCCGCACAAGAAGGTCGTCGGCATGGCCGGCGTGCTGGATTCGGCGCGCTTCCGCTACTTCCTGGCCGACGAGTTCAACGTCTCGGTCGAGGACGTCACCGCCTTCGTGCTCGGCGGCCATGGCGACACCATGGTGCCGCTGGTGAAGTACTCCACCGTCGCCGGCATTCCGCTGCCCGACCTCGTCAAGATGGGCTGGACCTCGCAGGCGCGCCTCGACGAGATCGTCGACCGCACCCGCAACGGCGGTGCCGAGATCGTCAACCTGCTCAAGACCGGCTCGGCCTTCTATGCGCCGGCCGCCTCGGCCATCGCGATGGCCGAGAGCTATCTGCGTGACAAGAAGCGCGTGCTGCCCTCGGCCGCCTACCTCAATGGTGAATACGGCGTGAAGGACATGTATGTCGGCGTGCCCGTCGTGATCGGCTCCAAGGGCGTCGAGCGCGTGGTCGAGATCGAGCTCGCCGGCAAGGACCGCGAGGCCTTCGACAAGTCGGTCGGTGCCGTGCAGGGCCTGGTCGATGCCTGCAAGAAGATCGCCCCCGATCTTCTCGGCCGCTAAGCCGCAAAGCAATACCCCGCCGAAGATCGAAACCCGGTCTTCGGCGGTTTCACTTCCGGAGCCCGTGACCGGGCGGGTTCCGGCGCAGTCCAGATCTCGAAGTCAAAGAATCCAGGTTGCAGTTCCTGTGGTATATGGTATGCCAGCCACAAGACTGAGGTGGGCCCATGAGGTCACCGCCCGCGGGTTCAGGGAGCGACCATATGAATATCCATGAATATCAGGCCAAAGCGCTGCTGGGCGAGTTCGGCGTGCCGATCTCCAAGGGCGTCCCGGTCCTCAAAGCCGCCGACGCTGAAGCTGCAGCCAAGGCGCTGCCCGGTCCGGTCTGGGTGGTGAAGAGCCAGATCCACGCCGGCGGCCGCGGCAAGGGCAAATTCAAGGAAGCCTCCGCCGGCGACAAGGGCGGCGTCCGCATCGCCAAGTCGGCCGCGGAGGTCTCCGAGTTCGCCAAGCAGATGCTGGGCGCCACGCTGGTGACCGTGCAGACCGGCCCCGCCGGCAAGCAGGTCAACCGCCTCTACATCGAGGACGGCTCCGACATCGACAAGGAGTTCTATCTCTCGATCCTGGTCGACCGCGAGACCTCGCGCGTCTCCTTCGTCGTCTCGACCGAAGGCGGCGTCAACATCGAGGACGTCGCGCACAACACGCCGGAGAAGATCGTCACCTTCTCGGTCGATCCCGCCACTGGCATCATGGGCCACCACGGCCGCACCGTCGCGAACGCGCTCAAGCTCTCCGGTGACCTCGCCAAGCAGGCGGAAAAGCTCACCGCGCAGCTCTACGCGGCCTTCGTCGCCAAGGACATGTCGATGCTGGAGATCAACCCGCTGGTCGTGACCAAGCAGGGCCAGCTCCGCGTGCTCGACGCCAAGGTGTCGTTCGACGACAACGCGCTGTTCCGTCATCCCGAAGTGCTCGCGCTGCGCGACGAGACCGAGGAAGACGCCAAGGAAATCGAGGCGTCCAAGTACGACCTCAACTACGTCACGCTCGACGGCAATATCGGCTGCATGGTCAACGGCGCCGGTCTCGCCATGGCGACGATGGACATCATCAAGCTCTACGGCATGGCGCCGGCCAACTTCCTCGACGTCGGCGGCAGCGCCAGCAAGGAGAAGGTCGCGGCCGCGTTCAAGATCATCACCGCCGATCCCAACGTGAAGGGCATCCTGGTCAACATCTTCGGTGGCATCATGAAGTGCGACGTGATCGCCGAGGGCGTCACGGCGGCGGTTCGTGAGGTCGGCCTCAGCGTCCCCCTGGTGGTCCGCCTCGAGGGAACCAATGTCGAGCTCGGCAAGAAGATCATCCGTGAATCCGGACTGAACGTGGTGCCCGCCGACAATCTCGACGACGCCGCGCAGAAGATCGTGAAGGCCGTCAAGGGAGGCTAACGCCATGGCCCAGGACCATCTCGCCGCATCATCTCCACTTGCAGAACATGCGCGTCTCGCCGCGTTCGCCGGCGAATGGGATGGTGAAGAGATGGTCTTTCCGTCGCGCTGGACGGAAGGCGGGCCGGCCACCTCGCGCACGGTCGCGCGTATGGACCTCAATGGGTTCTACCTGATCCAGGACAGCGTCCAGATGCGCGACGGCAAGCAGATCTTCGCCACCCACGGCATCTTCACCTTCGACCGCGACGACCGGACCTACAAATTGTTCTGGTACGACTCGCTCGGCTACACGCCGCCCTCGCCCGCCTCGGGCGGGTGGGTCGGCAAGACCCTGACGCTGGTGCGCGGCTCGCTCCGCGGCAATGCGCGCCACGTCTACGAGATCATCGACGACAATTCCTACGCGTTGAAGATCCAGTTCTCGCCGGACGCGGAAGGCTGGGCCGACGTGCTCACCGGCGTCTACCGCCGTATCCACTGACCTCTCACTCGTTAGTTCGCGAAAGCAGACCTCATGTCCATCCTGATCGACAAGAACACCAAGGTCATCTGCCAGGGCTTCACCGGCAAGAACGGCACCTTCCACTCGGAGGCCGCGATTGCCTATGGCACCAAGATGGTCGGCGGCACCTCGCCGGGCAAAGGCGGCTCGACGCATCTGGGCCTGCCGGTGTTCGACACCGTGCGCGATGCGCGTGAGAAGACCGGTGCCGATGCCTCGGTGATCTACGTGCCGCCGCCGGGCGCGGCGGATGCGATCTGCGAAGCCATCGACGCCGAGATCCCGCTGATCGTCTGCATCACCGAAGGCATCCCTGTCATCGACATGGTGCGCGTGAAGCGCTCGCTGGCCGGCTCCAAGTCGCGCCTGATCGGGCCGAATTGCCCCGGCGTCATGACCGCCGGCGAGTGCAAGATCGGCATCATGCCGGCCAACATCTTCAAGACCGGCTCGGTGGGCATCGTCTCCCGCTCCGGCACGCTCACTTACGAAGCTGTGTTCCAGACCTCTCAGGAAGGCCTCGGCCAGACCACCGCGGTCGGCATCGGCGGCGACCCGGTCAAGGGCACCGAGTTCATCGACGTGCTGGAAATGCTGCTCGCCGACCCCAAGACCGAATCGATCATCATGATCGGCGAGATCGGCGGTTCCGCCGAGGAGGACGCCGCCCAGTTCCTCAAGGACGAGGCCAAGCGTGGCCGCAAGAAGCCGATGGTCGGTTTCATCGCCGGTGTCACCGCCCCTCCCGGTCGCCGCATGGGCCATGCCGGCGCGATCATCTCGGGCGGCAAGGGCGACGCCGGTTCCAAGACCGAAGCGATGAAATCGGCTGGAATCACCGTGTCTCCGTCGCCCGCACGCCTGGGCCACACGCTTGCCGAAAAGTTGAAGGGCTAATTCACTTCTTCGTGCTTTTCCGGGCGAAGTTTCGCAGCAAATAGGGTAAAGGGTGCCTGTCGCGCCGAGCCTCTGCCGGGGAGCTTGGCGCCAGCGCCGTTTGTTATGCGCGAACCGAAATCGCCAGGAACTCCAGTATGTCTCGCCAGGACGCGAACGCAGCCTTTGCCTTGTCATCCTTTTTGCAGGGCACCAACGCCACCTACATCGACGAAATCTACGCCCGCTACGAGAAGGACCCGTCCTCGGTCGACGCCGAGTGGCAGGAGTTCTTCAAGAGCCTCAACGACCAGCCGGCTGACGTCCGGAAGAACGCCGAGGGCCCGTCCTGGGAGCGCGCCAACTGGCCGCTGACCCCGCAGGACGACCTCACCTCCGCCCTCGACGGCAACTGGGCGGAAGTCGAGAAGGCGGTCGGCGCCAAGATCGCCGCCAGGGCGCAGGCCAAGGGAGGTGACAAGGGAGGCGATATCTCCTCCGCCGACATCCTCCAGGCCACGCGCGACTCCGTCCGCGCCCTGATGCTGATCCGCTCCTACCGCATGCGCGGCCACTTCCACGCCAAGCTCGATCCGCTCGGCATCGAAGCCCCGCGCAACCGCGAGGAGCTCGACCCGCGCACCTACGGCTTCAGCGAAGCCGATTTCGACCGCAAGATCTTCCTCGATCACGTGCTCGGTCTCGAATACGGCAGCTTGCGCGAGATCACCGCGATCTGCGAGCGCACCTACTGCCAGACGCTCGGCGTCGAGTTCATGCATATCAGCAACGCTGCGCAGAAGGCCTGGATCCAGGAACGCATCGAGGGACCCGACAAGGAGATCTCGTTCACCCGCGAGGGCCGCCGGGCCATCCTGATGAAGCTGGTCGAAGCCGAGGGCTTCGAGAAGTTCTGCGATACCAAGTTCACCGGCACCAAGCGCTTCGGCCTCGACGGCGGCGAATCGCTGATCCCCGCGCTGGAGCAGATCATCAAGCGCGGCGGCAATCTCGGCGTGAAGGAGATCGTGCTCGGCATGCCGCATCGCGGTCGCCTCAACGTGCTGACCCAGGTGATGGGCAAGGCACACCGCGCGCTGTTCCACGAATTCAAGGGCGGCTCGGCCAACCCCGACGCGGTCGAAGGCTCCGGCGACGTCAAGTACCACCTCGGCGCGTCCTCGGACCGCGAGTTCGACGGCAACCGCATCCATCTGTCGCTGACCGCGAACCCCTCGCATCTCGAGATCGTCGATCCCGTCGTGCTCGGCAAGGTGCGTGCGAAGCAGGACCAGCACGGCGATCCGCCGGACATGCGCATCTCCGTCATGCCGCTCCTGATGCATGGCGACGCCGCGTTCGCCGGCCAGGGTGTGGTCGCGGAATGCTTCGGCCTGTCGGACCTGAAGGGCTACCGCACCGGCGGCTCCGTGCACTTCATCGTCAACAACCAGATCGGCTTCACGACCTATCCGCGCTACTCGCGCTCCTCGCCCTATCCGTCCGATGTGGCGAAGATGATCGACGCGCCGATCTTCCACGTCAACGGCGACGACCCGGAAGCCGTGGTGTTCGCGGCCAAGGTCGCGACCGAGTTCCGGCAGAAATTCCACAAGCCCGTCGTCATCGACATGTTCTGCTACCGCAGGCATGGCCACAACGAGGGCGACGAGCCAGCCTTCACCCAGCCGGTGATGTACAAGCGGATCGCGGCGCATCCCTCGACGCTGGAGCTCTACTCGCGGCGCCTGATCGGCGAGGGCGTGATCACCGAGGGCGAGGTTGAGAAGGCCAAGGCCGACTGGCGGGCCCGGCTCGACGCCGAGTTCGAGGCCGGCACTTCCTACAAGCCGAACAAGGCCGACTGGCTCGACGGCAAATGGGCGGGCTTCAAGATCGCCGACCAGGAAGAGGACGCCCGCCGCGGCGTCACCGGCGTCGATCTGCCTGTCCTGAAGGACATCGGCCGCAAGATCACCAAGGTGCCGGACGGCTTCCGCGTCCATCGCACCATCCAGCGCTTCCTGGAAAACCGCGCCAAGGCGATCGAGAACGGCGTCGGCATCGACTGGGCGACCGGCGAGGCGCTGGCGTTCTGCACGCTGCTGCAGGAAAACCACCACGTCCGCCTGTCCGGACAGGATTCTGAGCGCGGCACCTTCTCGCAGCGCCACTCGGTCCTGATCGACCAGGAAGACGAGAGCCGCTACACGCCGTTCAACCATCTCGGCCACGAGCAGGGCCATTACGAGGTCATCAACTCGCTGCTATCGGAAGAGGCCGTGCTCGGCTTCGAATACGGCTATTCGCTCGCCGAGCCGAACACGTTGACGCTGTGGGAAGCCCAGTTCGGCGACTTCGCCAACGGCGCGCAGGTCGTGTTCGACCAGTTCATCTCCTCGGGTGAGCGCAAATGGCTGCGCATGTCCGGTCTCGTCTGCCTCCTGCCGCACGGCTATGAAGGCCAGGGTCCGGAGCACTCCTCGGCGCGTCTGGAGCGTTACCTGCAGATGTGCGCGGAAGACAACATGCAGGTGGTCTATCCGACCACGCCGGCGAACTATTTCCACGTGCTGCGCCGTCAGCTCCATCGCGAGATCCGCAAGCCGCTGATCATGATGACGCCGAAGTCGCTGCTGCGCCACAAGCGGGCCGTGTCGCGTCTCGAAGAGCTCGCGAAGGGCACGACCTTCCACCGCATCCTGTACGATGACGCCCAGATGCTGCCGAGCGAGGCGATCAAGCTCGTTCCTGACGAGAAGATCCGCCGCATCGTGCTGTGCTCCGGCAAGGTCTATTACGACCTCTACGAGGAGCGCGAGAAGCGCGGCATCGACGACATCTATTTGATGCGCGTCGAGCAGCTCTATCCGGTGCCGCTGAAGGCGCTGGTGGCCGAGCTGTCGCGCTTCAAGAAGGCCGAGATGGTGTGGTGCCAGGAAGAGCCCCGCAACATGGGCGCCTGGCACTTCATCGAGCCCTATCTGGAATGGGTGCTGAACCAAGTGAACGGCGTGAGCCGGCGTCCGCGTTACGTCGGCCGCGCCGCATCCGCCGCGACCGCCACGGGACTGATGTCCAAGCATCAGGCGCAGCTGAAGGCGTTCCTGGACGAAGCACTGAGCTGAGAAGTTTTTTAGACGCTGTCATCGCCCGCGAAGGCGGGCGATCCAGTACGCCGTGACGGCCGTGATGACCACGAACGCCGCGGAGTACTGGATGCCCCACCTTCGCGGGGCATGACGCCTGTAGAATTCATGACCGCTACCTGCGATCTCCTTAAGGAAAAGACCATGACTGAAATTCGTGTGCCGACGCTCGGCGAATCCGTCACCGAGGCCACCATCGGCCGCTGGTTCAAGAAGGCCGGCGACCCGGTCGCCGTCGACGAGCCCCTGGTGGAGCTCGAGACCGACAAGGTCACCATCGAAGTCCCGGCCCCCTCCGCGGGCACGCTGAGCGAGATCATCGCCGCCGATGGCGCGACCGTCGCCGTCGGTGCGCTGCTCGGCCAGATCACGGAAGGCGCTGCCGGTGCTGCCAAGCCCGCCGCCGCTCCCGCCAAGCCGCCCGCTGCTCCCGCCGCAGCCGCTGCGGCTCCGGCTGCTGCCGCCGCTGCGCCGAAGGCGCCGCCGGCCGACGCGCCGCTCGCGCCTTCCGTGCGCAAGCTGTCGGCCGAGACCGGCATCGACGCCTCGACCGTTCCGGGCTCCGGCAAGGACGGCCGTGTCACCAAGGGCGACATGCTGGCTGCAATCGAGCGCGCCGCCTCCGCGCCGACCCCGGTCAACCAGCCCGCCGCCGCCGTGCAGGTCCGCGCGCCGTCGCCGGCCGATGACGCCGCCCGCGAAGAGCGCGTCAAGATGACCCGCCTGCGCCAGACCATCGCGCGCCGCCTCAAGGACGTGCAGAACACCGCGGCCATGCTCACGACCTTCAACGAGGTCGACATGACCAACGTCATGGCGCTGCGTGCGCATTACAAGGACGCGTTCGAGAAGAAGCATGGCGCCAAGCTCGGCTTCATGGGCTTCTTCACCAAGGCCGTCGTGCAGGCGCTGAAGGACATTCCGGCTGTCAACGCCGAGATCGACGGCAGCGACCTGATCTACAAGAATTACTATCACATCGGCGTCGCCGTCGGCACCGACAAGGGCCTCGTCGTGCCCGTGGTGCGCGACTGCGACCACAAGTCGATCTCCGACATCGAGAAGAGCATCGCCGATTTCGGCCGCCGCGCTCGTGACGGCCAGCTCAAGATCGACGAGATGCAGGGCGGCACCTTCACCATCACCAATGGCGGCATCTACGGCTCGCTGATGTCGACCCCGATCCTGAACGCGCCGCAGTCCGGCATCCTCGGCATGCACAAGATCCAGGAGCGGCCGATGGTCGTCGGCGGCAAGATCGAGGTGCGCCCGATGATGTATCTGGCGCTGTCCTACGATCACCGCGTCATCGACGGCAAGGAAGCCGTCACCTTCCTGGTTCGCGTCAAGGAGAGCCTCGAAGACCCGGCGCGCCTGGTGCTCGATCTCTGATCCCTGATGCTCTGCGAGCGCCGTCGCGATCAACGCGGCGGCGCGTGTCGAACCATGGAGGTGCACGTGACCGATAAAGTCGTTGTCATCACCGGCGGCAGCCGCGGCATCGGGCGGGCGACCGCGATTGCGGCGGCCGCGCGCGGCTATCGCGTCGTGGTCGGCTATGCCAGCAACAAGAAGGCCGCCGACGAGGTCGTCGCGCAGATCGAGGCCAGCAACGGCAAGGCGATCGCGGTGAAATGCGATGTCGCCGAGGAAAGCGACATCCTCGCGCTGTTCAAGGCTGCCGACAAGTTCGGCGCGCTGGGCGCGCTCGTCAACAATGGCGGCATCGTCGGTCAAAGCGGCGTCCGCGTCGACGAGATGTCGGCCGAGCGCATCCAGCGCGTGATGGCGGTCAACGTCACCGGCTCCATCCTCTGCGCGCGCGAGGCGGTGAAGCGGATGTCGACCAAGCATGGCGGCAAGGGTGGCGTGATCGTCAACCTGTCCTCGGTCGCGGCCCGTCTCGGCGCGCCCAATACCTATGTCGACTATGCCGCCTCCAAGGGCGCGGTCGATTCCTTCACCGTCGGGCTCGGTTATGAGGTTGCGAACGAAGGCATCCGCGTCGCCGCCATCCGTCCGGGCCTGATCGATACCGAAATCCATGCCGCCGGTGGCGAGCCCGATCGCGCCCATCGTCTGGCCCATCTGGTGCCGATGAAGCGCGTCGGCACCGCGGATGAAATCGCCAACGCCATCGTCTGGCTGCTGTCGGACGAGGCCTCCTACGTCACCTCAGCCATTCTCGATGTGTCCGGCGGACGCTGACGCACCGGCGGACGCTGACACATCCTCATCACGCCAAACCTTACGGGACTTTCTCTCATGGCTACCTACGATCTCGTCGTCATCGGCACCGGACCGGGCGGTTATGTCTGCGCGGTGCGCGCTAGCCAGCTCGGCATGAAAGTCGCCGTGGTCGAAAAGAACGCCACCCTTGGCGGCACCTGCCTCAATGTCGGCTGCATGCCCTCGAAGGCGCTGCTGCACGCCTCCGAAATGTTCGAGGAAGCCGCGCACTCCTTCGCCAAGATGGGCGTGTCGGTCTCGTCGCCGAAGCTCGATCTGCCGGCGATGATGAACTTCAAGCAGCAGGGCATCGACGGCAACGTCAAGGGCGTCGAGTTCCTGATGAAGAAGAACAAGGTCGACGTGCTCAAGGGCACCGGCAAGATCCTCGGGACCGGCAAGGTCGAAGTCTCCGCCGACGGCAAGTCTCAGGTGGTCGAGACCAGAAACATCGTGATCGCCACCGGCTCCAACATCGCGCGTCTCAAGGGCATTGAGATCGACGAGAAGCGCATCGTGTCGTCCACGGGCGCGCTGTCGCTCGACAAGGTGCCCGGCAAGCTGCTCATCGTCGGCGCCGGCGTGATCGGCCTCGAGCTCGGCTCGGTCTGGCACCGTCTCGGCGCCGAAGTCGTCGTCGTGGAATTCCTCGACCGCATTCTGCCCGGCATGGATGGCGAGATCGCCAAGCAATTCCAGCGCATGCTGGAGAAGCAGGGCTTTGCGTTCAAGCTCGGGGCCAAGGTCACGGGCGTGGACACTTCCGGCAAGACGCTGAAGGCGACGATCGAGCCCGCCGCCGGCGGCGCTGCCGAGACGCTGGAAGCCGACGTCGTTCTGGTCTGCATCGGCCGCGTGCCCTACACCGACGGTCTCGGCCTGAAGGAAGCCGGCATCGCGCTCGACGCGCGCGGCCGCGTGCAGATCGATCCGCATTTCGCCACCAGCCTGAAGGGCGTCTATGCCATCGGCGATGTCGTCGCTGGGCCCATGCTCGCGCACAAGGCCGAGGATGAAGGCGTTGCAGTCGCGGAGATCATCGCCGGACAGGCCGGCCACGTGAACTACGACGTCATCCCCGGCGTCGTGTATACCACACCGGAAGTGTCCTCCGTCGGCAAGACCGAGGAGGAACTGAAGCAGGCGGGCACCGCTTATACCGTCGGAAAGTTTCCGTTCACCGCCAACGGCCGCTCCAAGGTCAACCAGACCACCGACGGCTTTGTAAAGATTCTCGCAGATGCGAAGACAGATCGCGTTCTCGGCGTGCACATTATCGGCCGCGAAGCCGGCGAAATGATCCATGAAGCGTGTGTTCTCATGGAGTTTGGTGGCAGTGCGGAAGATCTCGCGCGCACCTGCCACGCCCATCCGACCCGCTCGGAGGCGGTCAAGGAAGCCGCGCTTGCAGTCGGCAAGCGGGCTATCCATATGTAGGCACGCGCCCAGCACCGAATCGGGCGGGAAACATATGCTGCGCCGCCTCCTTCAACCGGTCTGGGTCCTGCTTGCGATCATCTTCCTGATCGAAGCCTGGCTGTGGGACCACCTCGAGCCGATCGTTGCGAAGGTCGTCGCAGCCATCCCGCTGGCGCGGTTCAAGCAATGGCTGACGGAGCGCGTCGATGCGCTGTCGCCGGCCATGACGCTGATCGTGTTCGCGGTCCCGATCGTGCCGCTGTTTCCGCTCAAGCTGGTCGGCCTCTGGCTGCTCGCGCATGAATACTGGACCAGCGCGGTCTTCACGATCGTGTTCGCCAAGCTGGTCGGCGTCGGCGTCACCGCCTTCGTTTTCGACGTGACACGCGCCAAGCTTCTGGAGATGCACTGGTTCGAGCGCATCTACGACCTGGTGCTGAAGGTGCGCGCCAAGGCCGCCGAGCTCGTCGATCCGATCAAGCGCCGCATCCGCGAGCTGATCGCCGGCAGCGGCGAAGGGTGGTCCTACCGCGCGCTGCGCATGATCCAGCGCTTCCGCAAGAGCGTGCACCAGGCGCGGTGATCTTCGCCACAATGACGGTCGCGTAGCCCGGATGAGCGAAGCGATATCCGGGATTTCACGTCGTGGCTTCCCGGACATCGTTTCGCTCATCCGGGCTAGAGGTCCTAAAGCGCGATGCGACTAGGACGAATCGTCATCGCGCTTTAGGTTGTTGTTTAAGCATGATCTTTTCGGAAAACCGCTGCGCACTTTTCCGGATCATGCTCTAATGCAAATGTAGGAAATGCGGCCACCACAGGCCGAGCGCGGTCATGAGGAGGCCGGCGAGCGTCAGCACGCCGCTGACATAGGCCAGCGCGAGCATGCCGGTGATGATGGTGGCCGAGGCCAGCACGATGCCGATCTGGAAGGCGGCCGACGCCAGCTCGAAGTGATGGTATTTCGCGGTCGCCTCGTCGCGAGCGTGCTCGGCGTGCTTGGCCTTCTCGGCGAGCTGCTCGGTGCCTTCGCCGGTCTCCGGCTCGGAGCGGTAGCGCTGCGCGGTTCTGGTCCAGTCGTCGACCTGCTTCTGCACCGCCGCCTTCATGGCATCGTCGGTCGTACCGCCCAGCGTCAGCTTGCCTTGTTCTGCCGCAGTCAGCACCACGGTGCGGCGGATGCTCTTGGCCTGGAAGAACGCCCAGAGGTTGGCGGCCTCGACGTTCTTGCTGATCGATTCGGTCTGGGCGCCCTTGCCGAGCGTCTCCGAGATCGCCAGGAACAGCGCCAGCACGGCGATCAGGAGCGCGATCTTCTTGTTCGAGCCGGACGCGTGTTCGGCGTGCTCGGCATGCTCCATGCTTTCATGTGCGCCCATAATGTCTCTCCTGCCTCGGTTCCGTAACGATTTGACCGAACCGCGGGCGCCGCGCAAGAGGCACGCGGGCCATGACGAGAGTGTGTCAGCCTGAAGGCGTCAGCGCCGCGGATGCGCGCTGGCATAGACTTCCAGCAATCGCTCGGAATCGATGCCGGTATAGACCTGCGTGGTCGAGAGCGAGGAATGGCCGAGCAATTCCTGGATGGCGCGCAAGTCGCCGCCGCGCGAGAGCAGATGCGTGGCGAAGGAATGGCGGAGCGCGTGCGGCGTGGCGCTGTCGGGAAGACCCAGCGCGCCGCGCAGCCGCTCCATCGCGAGCTGGATGATGCGCGGGCTCAAGGGGCCGCCGCGCGCGCCGACGAAGATCGGGCCCTCCGCCGGCAGCGGATACGGGCACATCGAAACGTATTCCTGCACGAGCTCCAGCACGTTCTGCAGCACGGGCACCATACGGGTCTTGTTGCCTTTGCCCGTGACGATCAGCACGTCGCCTTCGCCGGGGCGCGGCACCTCGCGGCGCTTCAGGCCCAGAGCTTCGGAGATGCGCAGCCCAGAGCCGTACAGCAGCGCCATCACCGCAGCGTCGCGCGCCAGGATCCAGGTCTCGCGTTCCTCGCCGGCGCGCTCGTCGGCATCGGCGAGACGTTTGGCCGATGCCATCGGCAGCGGCTTCGGCAGGCTCTTTGCAACTTTTGGCGCGCGGATCGCGGAGAGTGCGCCGACCTTGCCCTTGCCTTCGCGTTCGAGGAAGCGTCCGAACGAGCGCAGGCCCGCCAGCGCCCGCATCAGGCTGCGTCCGGCAATGTCGTCGGCGCGGCGCATCGCCATGAAGGCGCGGACGTCGGTGGCTTCCAGCGCCGCGAAGCGCGCCAGCGTGACGCGCTCGCCCCAATGATTGCTGAGGAAATCCAGGCACTGCCGCAAGTCGCGGCCATAGGCCTCCAGCGTCTTCGGCGACAGCCGCCGCTCGGCGCCGAGATGCGACAGCCAGCGCGCCATCTCCTGCGCGATCGAGGGATCGGCGCTGGCGAGCTCGATGGGTGGGACGGCCGCTTTGCTCATTCGCTCTGGACGTGGTGATTCCGCACAGTATATCGCATCACACCCGTTTATCGTTCGCTAAGGCCGCCGCACGGCGCTAGCCTCGAGGCCCCCGGTTCCGATTCTCAGCTCATGGACCAATCGCCGCGCAGCCACACCGCCCCCGCCAACGCGACTCGCATGGTCGACGTGCTGGTGCCGGTCGCGCTCGACCAGACCTATTCCTACAAGGTGCCGCGGGGAATGGAGCTGAAGGCCGGCGATCTCGTCGGCGTGCCGCTGGGGCCCCGCGAGGTCCTGGCCGTGGTGTGGGGCGAGAATGCCAATCCGGATCCGCGCCTGCACAATCGCCTCAAGGAGGTCAGCGAAAAGCTCGACATCCCGCCACTGAAGCCCGAGCTGCGCCAGGTGGTCGACTGGGTCGCCAATTACACGCTGAGCCCGCGCGGCATGGTGCTGCGCATGTGCCTGCGCATGGGCGAGACTCTCGGTCCCGAGCGGGTGCGCGCCGGCGTTCGCCTGGTCGGCGATCCCCCGAAGCGCCTGACGCCGGCGCGGCAGCGGGTGATCGCGGTGCTGTCCGACCGGCTGCTGCACGGCAAGTCCGAGGCGGCCAGGGAAGCGGGCGTCTCCGCCGGCGTGATCGACGGCCTCGTCGACGAAGGCACGCTCACGGTCGAGCCGATGCCGCCGCCTCCGCCGCCGCCCGCGCCCGATCCTGAATTCGGCCGGCCGGATTTTTCGCCGCTGCAGCGTGCCGGTGTGGATGCGATGCGCGCGCTCGCGGCCAACGGCACCTTCCACGTCGCGCTGCTCGACGGCGTCACCGGCTCGGGCAAGACCGAGGTCTATTTCGAAGCCGTGGCCGAGGTGATCCGCCGCGGCAAGCAGTCGCTGATCCTGATGCCGGAGATCGCGCTCACCGGCCAGTTCCTCGATCGCTTCGCGCAGCGCTTCGGCGTGCGGCCGATCGAATGGCATTCCGAGCTCACCCCGCGCACCCGCGCGCGCAATTGGGCCGCGATCGCCGAAGGCTCAGCGCCCGTCGTGGTCGGCGCGCGCTCGGCGCTGTTTCTGCCCTACGCCAATCTCGGCCTCATCGTCGTCGACGAAGAGCACGACCAGGCCTACAAGCAGGACGACGGCGTGCACTATCACGCACGGGACATGGCGGTGGTGCGCGCGCATATCGCGAAGATTCCGATCGTGCTGGCGTCCGCGACGCCGTCGGTCGAATCCGAGGTCAATGCGCGCAAGAACCGCTACCAGCGCATCGCGCTGCCCTCGCGCTTCGGCGGCCAGCACATGCCGCATATCGAGGCGATCGATCTGCGCCGCGAGCCGCCCGCGCGCGGGCGCTTCATCTCGCCGTGGCTTGCCGGCGAGATCAGAATCGCAATCGAGCGGCGCGAGCAGGCGCTGCTGTTCCTCAACCGCCGCGGCTATGCGCCGCTGACGCTGTGCCGTACCTGTGGCCATCGCTTCGCCTGCACCATCTGCGATGCCTGGCTGGTCGATCACCGTTTTCGTCAGCGTCTGGTCTGTCACCATTGCGGCTTCTCGATGCCCCGCCCGCATCTCTGTCCGAACTGTTCGGCGGAGGAGTCGCTGGTGGCGGTCGGACCCGGCGTCGAGCGCCTGCAGGAGGAGGCGGCGGCGCTGTTCCCGCAAGCCCGCACCATGGTGCTGTCGAGCGATCTCATCACCTCGATCGAGACGATGCGAAGCGAGCTTGCCGAGATCGCCGAGGGCCGCGTCGACATCATCATCGGCACGCAGCTCGTGGCAAAAGGCCACAATTTCCCGCGGCTCAATCTGGTCGGCGTGGTCGATGCGGATCTTGGTCTGTCGAACGGCGATCCGCGCGCGGCGGAGCGCACCTGGCAATTGCTCAACCAGGTGATCGGCCGTGCCGGCCGCGAGCAGGGCCGCGGCGTCGGCTATCTCCAGACCCACCAACCCGATCATCCCGTGATGAAGGCGCTGATCGCCTGCGATCGCGAGGCCTTCTACGACAGCGAGATCAATCTGCGCGAGAAGACGCTCTATCCGCCGTTCGGCCGGCTCGCCAGCCTGATCATCTCGGCAGGCGACCGCCCGAGCGCGGATGGTTTCGGCCGCAAGCTCGTTGCGCTCGCGCCGCGCGACGAGCGCGTCGTGGTGCTCGGCCCGGCCGAAGCGCCGCTCGCCGTGATCAAAGGCCGCTACCGCTTCCGCATCCTGGTGAAATCGGCGCGCGGCTTCGATCTGTCGGATTACTTGCGCAACTGGCTCGCGGTCTGCCCGAAGCCGACGGGCAATCTGAAGCTCGAAGTCGACGTCGATCCGCAGAGCTTTTTGTAGGATTTGCGCCGTCATTCCGGGGCGATGCGCAGCGTCGAACCCGGAATCTCGAGATTCCGGGCTCGCGCTTCGCGCGCCCCGGAATGACTTAGCCAACAAAAAAGCCCGCGGTCCCCCAAGACCACGGGCTTGTCTCACGCGCGCATCAAACTGATGGAAACTGCGCGTGTGAGGACAGGCGCTTGAAGCGCCCCGTCAGGAGACGACTTCCGCGGTGACGCGGCCGACGCCGGCGCCGGTCAGGCCGATGGCGCGGGCAGCGCCAGTGGAGAGGTCGAGGACACGGCCGCGAATGAACGGGCCGCGGTCGTTGATGGTGACGACGACGCTCTGGCCGCGATGGGTGACGCGCACCTTGGTGCCGAACGGCAGCGAGCGGTGCGCCGCGGTCATGGCGTTCTGGTTGAAGCGCTGGCCCGACGCGGTCCGGCTGCCGGACTCGTTGCCGTAATAGGAGGCCATGCCGGAGAAGCTGCGGCCGGTGCCGGAGGTCGGCGTCATCGACGCATTGGCATTGCGCCAATCGGAGGTCGCGTTGGTATCGGTCTGGGCGTGATGGCGATGATGATGCCGATGATGCCGGGATTTGGCGGAAGCCTCGGTGGCAGTTCCACCGATCAGGAGAGTTGCGGCAACAAAGGCAATCGCCGTACGCGGCCGGGTCACGGAGCCCAGCGTCTTCAAAGACAGCATTTAGTGGTCCCTAAGCTAGTATTGCCACATATGTGGCTAGTGGAGCCCCCATCAGTTTGTGAGCGGTTTGGCGTTTCGATTCCCAATGAGGCATGAATTAGGCAGTAAATCCGCTATGTATCATCATGAAACATCTTGTTACCGGCGCGGGATATTCAGGAGGGGTTCCGCAATCTTTGGATTTAACGATTCATTAATCTGATTATTACTTGTAAATACTGTAAAGCGAAGTCATCGCTTCGATTGTTTAGAATTCGGTAAGTATTCGGCGAGTGGAACCGGAGAGGTTGGAATCACGCCTCAGCGATCCGTGTTCATGGCGGCTATGCGTTGCCGGCAGGAACCAACCGCCGGTCGGCGCCCGGCAATTTTCGCGTCGCGGGAGGGTGTCGGTCTGAGCGCGCCGCCGCCGCCCTCGCAGCGTCGCCCGCTGCGACGAACTGGCGACAGAACAGCGTGCCTTTAATTTGGCGTCATGTTGCACCTGCGCGCCTGCTATGTTAGCAAAGCCGCGATTTTAACGAGTCCGGCACCTCCCGTGCTGGTCGAAAATCGAAGTCCCGCTTGAATTCCAAGGGCTTGGATCGCTAGGCGCCGCTTCGTGGCGACGGTTTTTCCCTTGCGAGTTTGACAGCAAAAAGAGCGCGTCTGTGGCTGCAGAAGATACGTCCGTTTCAGGTGTGTCCGGCCGTTATGCAACGGCCTTGTTTGAACTGGCCCGCGACCAGAAAGTGGTCGACGAGGTCAAAGCCGATCTCGACAAATTCGATGCCTTGCTGAACGAGAGCGCTGATCTCAAGCGCCTCGTCCGCAGCCCGGTGTTCGCGGCCGACGCCCAGTCGAAGGCCCTTGCGGCCGTGCTGGCAAAGGCCGGCATTGCCGGCATCTCCGCCAACTTCCTCAGAGTGCTGACCGCCAACCGCCGCCTGTTCGCGGTGGCCGACGTCATCCGCGCCTACCGCGCCCTCGTCGCCAGGTTCAAAGGCGAGACGACGGCCGACGTCACCGTGGCGGAAACGCTCTCGGACAAGAATCTCGATGCCCTCAAGGTTGCCCTGAAGTCGGTGACCGGCAAGGACGTCGCGCTGAACGTGAAAGTCGATCCCTCGATCATCGGTGGCCTCGTCGTCAAGCTGGGCAGCCGCATGGTGGATGGTTCGCTTCGCACCAAACTCAATTCGATCAAGCACGCGATGAAAGAGGCAGGCTGATGGACATCCGCGCCGCGGAAATTTCCGCGATCCTCAAGGACCAGATCAAGAATTTCGGCCAGGAAGCTGAAGTCTCCGAAGTCGGACAGGTGCTGTCCGTCGGCGACGGTATCGCCCGCGTCTACGGTCTGGACAACGTTCAGGCCGGTGAAATGGTCGAGTTCGAGAACGGCACCCGCGGCATGGCGCTGAACCTCGAAACCGACAACGTCGGCGTCGTTATTTTCGGTGCCGACCGCGAGATCAAGGAAGGCCAGACTGTCAAGCGCACCCGCGCCATCGTGGACGCGCCGGTCGGCAAGGGCCTGCTCGGCCGCGTCGTCGACGCGCTCGGCAACCCGATCGACGGCAAGGGCCCGATCCAGGCCGACAAGCGCATGCGCGTCGACGTCAAGGCGCCCGGCATCATTCCGCGCAAGTCGGTGAGCGAGCCGATGGCGACCGGCCTCAAGGCGATCGACGCCCTGATTCCGATCGGCCGCGGCCAGCGCGAGCTGATCATCGGCGACCGTCAGACCGGCAAGACCGCGATCGCGCTCGACACCATCCTGAACCAGAAGCCGCTCAACGCGCAGCCGGACGAGAACATCAAGCTGTACTGCGTCTACGTCGCGGTCGGCCAGAAGCGTTCGACCGTCGCCCAGTTCGTGAAGGTGCTGGAAGAGCAGGGCGCGCTCGAATACTCGATCGTCGTCGCCGCCACCGCATCCGATCCGGCGCCGATGCAGTACATCGCGCCCTTCACCGGCTGCACCATGGGCGAGTACTTCCGCGACAACGGCATGCACGCGGTCATCATCTATGACGACTTGTCCAAGCAGGCCGTCGCCTACCGCCAGATGTCGCTGCTGCTGCGCCGCCCGCCGGGCCGCGAAGCCTATCCGGGCGACGTGTTCTATCTGCACTCCCGCCTGCTCGAGCGTGCGGCGAAGCTGAACAAGGACCAGGGCTCGGGCTCGCTGACGGCGCTGCCGGTCATCGAAACCCAGGCCAACGACGTGTCGGCCTACATCCCGACCAACGTCATCTCGATCACCGACGGCCAGATCTTCCTGGAAACCGACCTATTCTTCCAGGGCATCCGTCCCGCCGTGAACGTCGGCCTGTCGGTGTCGCGCGTCGGCTCCTCGGCGCAGACCAAGGCCACCAAGAAGGTCGCCGGCAAGATCAAGGGCGAGCTCGCGCAGTACCGCGAAATGGCGGCATTCGCGCAATTCGGCTCCGACCTCGACGCCTCGACCCAGCGCCTGCTCAACCGCGGCTCGCGCCTGACCGAGCTCTTGAAGCAGCCGCAGTTCGCGCCGCTGAAGATGGAAGAGCAGGTCTGCGTGATCTGGGCCGGCACCAACGGCTATCTCGATCCGCTGCCGCTCAACAAGGTGCGCGCGTTCGAGGATGGTCTGCTCTCGCTGCTGCGCGGCAAGAATGTCGAGATCCTCAACTCGATCCGCGATACCCGCGATCTCACCGACGACACCGCCGCCAAGCTGAAGTCGGTGGTCGAAGGTTTCGCGAAGAGCTTCGCGTAAACGCCGTCATGGCCGGGCTGAAGCGCGAAGCGCGTCTTCGCAACTGAAGTCCCGGCCATCCACGCGTTACCGCGTGGCAGACGAGAACGTGGATGCCCGGGACGAGCCCGGGCATGACGACAGGGATAGGCTAGCGGCTTGATCCGAGGGATCGAACCGTCGGGGACGAAGAATGGCGTCACTTAAAGACATGCGCGTCCGCATCGCCTCCACCAAGGCGACGCAGAAGATCACCAAGGCCATGCAGATGGTCGCCGCCTCCAAGCTGCGCCGTGCGCAGACCGCCGCGGAAGCCGCGCGCCCCTATGCCGACAAGATGAGCGCGGTGATCTCCAACATCGCCAGCGCCGCTGCGGGTTCGCCCGGCGCGCCGGTTCTGCTGGCCGGCACCGGCCGAGACCAGGTGCATCTGCTGCTGGTCTGCACCGGCGAGCGCGGCCTGTCCGGCGCCTTCAACTCCTCGATCGTGCGCCTGGCGCGCGAGCGCGCCCTGGCGCTGATGGCGCAGGGCAAGGACGTGAAGTTCTTCTGCGTCGGCCGCAAAGGCTACGAGCAGCTCCGCCGCCAGTTCGACAAGCAGATCGTCGAGCACATGGACCTGCGCAGCGTCCGCCAGCTCGGCTTCGTCAATGCCGAGGACATCGCCAAGAAAATCCTGGCGCGCTTCGACAACGGCGAGTTCGACGTCTGCACGCTGTTCTATTCGCGTTTCCGCTCGGTGATCGCGCAGATCCCGACCGCCCAGCAGATCATCCCGCTGGTGGTCGAGGAGGGCGCTGCCGCGAGCACGACGTCCTACGAATACGAGCCGGAAGAGGACGAGATCCTCACCCGCCTTCTGCCGCGCAACCTCGCGGTCCAGATCTTCCGGGCGCTGCTCGAGAACAACGCCTCGTTCTACGGCGCGCAGATGAGCGCGATGGACAACGCGACGCGCAACGCCGGCGAAATGATCCGCAAGCAGACGCTGGTCTACAACCGCACGCGTCAGGCGCAGATCACCAAGGAACTGATCGAAATCATCTCGGGTGCCGAGGCCGTCTAATCAAGGCGCTTCAGTACCCATTACACGCAACATCCCGGTCGCTGACCGCGGTTTAGAAGTTCGGATCGAAGGAGACATTCAATGGCAGCCCAGGTCGGTCGCGTCACCCAGGTCATCGGCGCCGTCGTCGACGTGCAGTTCGAAGGCCACCTCCCGGCCATTCTCAATTCGCTGGAGACCAAGAACGGCGGCAACCGCCTGGTGCTCGAAGTCGCCCAGCATCTCGGCGAATCCACCGTGCGCACGATCGCGATGGACACCACCGAGGGTCTGGTCCGCGGCCAGGAAGTGACCGACACCGGCGCGCCGATCCGCGTTCCCGTCGGCGAAGGCACGCTCGGCCGCATTATCAACGTCATCGGCGAGCCGATCGACGAAGCCGGTCCGGTCAAGACCGAAGGCCTGCGCGCCATCCACCAGGAAGCGCCGACCTACACCGACCAGTCGACCGAAGCTGAAATTCTCGTCACCGGCATCAAGGTCGTCGACCTTCTCGCTCCCTACGCCAAGGGCGGCAAGATCGGCCTGTTCGGCGGCGCCGGCGTCGGCAAGACCGTGCTGATTCAGGAGCTGATCAACAACGTCGCCAAGGCGCACGGCGGTTACTCCGTGTTCGCCGGTGTCGGCGAGCGCACCCGCGAGGGCAACGACCTCTATCACGAGTTCATCGAGTCCAAGGTCAACGCCGATCCGAAGAATCCGGATCCGAGCGTGAAGTCGAAATGCGCGCTGGTGTTCGGCCAGATGAACGAGCCGCCGGGCGCCCGCGCCCGCGTCGCGCTCACCGGCCTGACCATCGCGGAAGACTTCCGCGACAAGGGCCAGGACGTGCTGTTCTTCGTCGACAACATCTTCCGCTTTACCCAGGCCGGCTCGGAAGTGTCGGCGCTGCTCGGTCGTATTCCGAGCGCCGTGGGTTATCAGCCGACGCTCGCCACCGACATGGGCGCGCTGCAGGAGCGCATCACCACCACGCAGAAGGGCTCGATCACCTCGGTGCAGGCCATCTACGTTCCGGCCGACGACTTGACCGACCCGGCGCCCGCGACCTCGTTCGCGCATCTTGACGCGACCACCACGCTGTCGCGCTCGATCGCCGAAAAGGGCATCTACCCGGCGGTGGACCCGCTCGACTCGACCTCGCGCATGCTTTCCCCGCTGGTCGTCGGCGAGGAGCACTACGCGGTCGCCCGTCAGGTCCAGCAGGTGCTGCAGCGCTACAAGGCGCTTCAGGACATCATTGCCATTCTCGGCATGGACGAGCTCTCGGAAGAGGACAAGCTGACCGTGGCCCGCGCCCGCAAGGTCGAACGCTTCATGTCGCAGCCGTTCCACGTCGCCGAAATCTTCACGGGCTCGCCGGGCAAGTTCGTCGACCTCGCCGACACCATCAAGGGCTTCAAGGGCCTGGTCGAAGGCAAGTACGATCACTTGCCCGAAGCCGCCTTCTACATGGTCGGCACCATCGAAGAAGCCGTCGAGAAGGGCAAGAAGCTCGCCGCTGAGGCGGCGTAAGCTGGCGAATAGCGAACAGGGAGTGGCGAATAGCTGCTCCCTGTTTCAGCCACTCGCCATTCGCTACTCACCATTCGCAGGTTCTCAATGGCCACCTTCCACTTCGATCTCGTCTCTCCGGAAAAGCTCGCCTTCTCGGGTGAGGTCGACCAGGTCGACATCCCCGGCGTCGAGGGTGATTTCGGCGTGCTGGCGGGACATGCGCCGGTCGTGGCTGCGATCCGGCCGGGCATTCTCACCGTGACCACGGCTGGCCGCCACGAAAAGATCATCGTGCTCGGCGGTCTCGCCGAAGTCTCCGACAGGGGCCTGACGGTGCTCGCCGACGTCGCGACGTCGCTGGCCGAGCTCGACCGCGCCCAGTTCGCCGAGACCATCGCGGAGATGGAAGAGGGGCTGAAGGAGCATGAAGGCGGCGAGCTCGATCACGCCATCGAGCGGCTCGACCACTTCAAGAGCATCCAGCAGCAGCTCAACACCACGGCTATGCACTAAGCCCCGGAGCATCGCTCCGGGGCTCGAATAAGACCTTCCCGCAAAGCAATTCCTGAACAGGTTCAGCGCTCGTCACCACCGTGGCGGGCGCTGAAACTGTGCCGCACGGCGATGGAGCTGCGATACCCACACGTTGCCGTCCATTTTATCTCGATGTGTCAAACACTTCGCTACTGTGCATGGGGTTGTTTTCGTAGTTTTTAGTTTGTGAAGGACGCAAACTGCTGTGCCACCGCGCGATAGACCTCGCGGCGAAACGGCACCACGATGTCGGCGACGCGGTCGAGGCGCTCCCAGCGCCAGGCGTCGAACTCGGCGGGCTGGCCGTTGCGCGGCGTCAGCGGGTCGATCTCGTCATCCTTGCCGGTGAAGCGCAGCGCGAACCATTTCTGGCGCTGCCCGCGGAATTTCGCGAGGCGATGCGTCTGCGGTCCGTCGTAGGGCGGAAACTCGTAGGTGAACCAGTCGGTCTCGCCGAGATAGTCGGCGCTGACGACGCTGGTCTCCTCCCAGAGCTCGCGCAACGCGGCATCGCGCAAGTTTTCGCCCTCGTCGACGCCGCCCTGCGGCATCTGCCAGTCGAGCCCCGGCAGGATGATCTCGGGGCCGTCACCCTTGAAGCGATGGCCGATCAGGACTTGGCCGTCGGTGTTGAACAGCGCGATCCCCACGTTGGGGCGGTAGGGCTTTTCATTGGTCACTCGTGGATCCCTTGTCGTCATTGCGGGGCGATGCGAGGCATCGAACCCGGAATCTCGAGGCTCTCAGGTGCGCAATTGCGCACCGGGGGTTCGATACTTCGTATCGCCCCGGAGCGACAGTGGATCATTCCTCCGCCAGCGCGGAAAATTCCTTCACCACGCGCTCATAGACCGGGCGCTTGAACGGGATGATCAATTCGGGGAGATTCTTCATCGACTCCCAGCGCCAGCTGACGAATTCCGCCTTGTGGCCGCCACCGCCGGGCTTTTCGACGTTGATCTCGCTGTCCTTGCCGGTGAAGCGCACCGCGTACCATTTCTGGCGCTGGCCGCGGTAGCGGCCCTTCCAGGCCCGCCCGGCAACCGTGCGTGGAATGTCGTAAGTGAGCCAGTCCGGGACCTCGCCCAGCCGCTCGACCGAGCGCACGCTGGTCTCCTCGTAGAGCTCGCGCTTGGCGGCCTCCCAGGTGTCCTCGCCGGGATCGACGCCGCCCTGCGGCATCTGCCAGACATGGGCGTCATCGACATGCTCGATGCCGCCGGCACGGCGGCCGACGAACACCAGTCCCTTTGGATTGATCAGCATCACACCGACACAGGTCCGGTAGGGCAGATCCTCGTAACGCGCCATTCCGCCAGACCTTTCGCATGCCTCAGGTCCGGCTTGATGCGGCCCCGCGGGAGCCGTGCCGTACCAATTCGTTGATTTAGCTGGATTTTGATTTCAGCATCGCGGTTGTCAATGGCACCAGAAGGATACCTCGATCGCTCAAAGTCTTGGTCCAGGCGCCGATGCGCTCGATCGAGACGGGCAGGGCGGAGGCCGTGCCGACAGCGATGCCGCGCTCGCGCGCCGTCGATTCGAGCTTGTTCAGGGCGCGGTCGATTTCGGTCGGCGTCGGCACCACGTCGATGGCGATGTCGCCCTTGCCGAACGGCATGGACTGACTCGCCGCGGCCTGGGGCGCGATGCTGCGCGGCGAGGACCCGTCGTCGAAGAAGCCGAGGCCGCGCTTGGCCGCTTCGCGGATGATCGGCTGCATCGCCGGCTCGGTCGCGATGAAGCGCGCGCCCATGAAATTGGTGAGGCCGGCATAGCCCTGCATCCGGCTCAGGTGCCAATGGAGGCGGTCCATGTTCTGGTCGGCGCTGAGCGAGGTCAGCAGCGTCTGCGGTCCCGGATCATTGTCGGGGAAGTCGTAGGGCTCCATCGGGATCTGGAGGAAGATCTCGTGGCGCTGGGCGCGGGCCCGCTCGGCGAGCTTGCCGGGGTCGGCGCCATAGGGCGTGAAGGCCAGCGTCACCGCCGGCGGCAGCTTCATGATGGCATCCAGGGTCTTGGCGGCGCCGACGCCGAGGCCGCCGATCACGATCGCGACCACCGGCATCTTGGCGGCCTTGGCGCGGTCGGCATCCGCCGCATAGACGTTGAACGGCTTCAGCCCGTCGGCGGACACCGGGATCATGCCGTAGCGCGATTTCTCCAGCAGCTTCGGATTGATCCCGGCCATGACGGGCGGCGGGGCGGACGCCGCCTCGCCCTTGTCCGCAGCATCGCCGCCGCCGATCACCACGTCGTGGCGGGCGCCGGTCGAGCCGTCGATCATGGTGATCGTCCTCTGCTCGCCGGGGGCGGCCAGCTTCGGCGCCTCCTCGCTTGCCTGCTTGCTGTCCGGTCCGTGCCCGGCGGCCGGCTTCTCATCAGTCGCCTTGTCCGTCGCGTTGGGCGCGCGGATCGCGATCCGGGTCATCGGCTCGCCGCCGAGCGGGTCCCTGTTGAAGATGGCGAAGCCGGCGAAGGTGGCGAGGAACAGGCCGAGCAGGACGGCAAGCAGCTGCATGGCGGTGAACGGAAGCCGCAGCCGGCGTTTCCGGCGCGGCTTGTCCTGTCCGAGCGGGGCGCTCAGATCGTCGGCCGTTTCAGTCATGCGAGATCCCGAATCACTCCAGCCGACGATACCACGCCGCGGTCAAGCGGCGGCAGGCCGGGATAGGACGGGGACGGCGGAGTTTCAGGCAAAAAGGGCGGCTCGAGGAGCCGCCCTTTTTCGTGAGATCGTGAGATCGCGCGTGTCGCCGACTTAGTTCGTCGACTTAGTTCGCCGCCTTGGGCCTGTCGGCCGTGGCCTTGCTGTCGCCGCCGGGCGCGGGTGCGGCGGAGGCGCTGTTCTTGATGCCGTGGAGCAGGTCGCCGGCAAGCTTGAGCGCCTTGTCGTCCTTGGCATCGGGCGGGACGTAGGACTGCGAGCCGGTCTTCTCGTCGCCGTCGTTCTTCAGATGGCCGCGCAGCGAAGCCTCGCCCTTGGTGTCGGTGCGCGACTTCAGCTCGTCGGGCACGTCCTGGAGCACCTCGATGTCGGGCACGATGCCCTTGGCCTGGATCGACTTGCCCGACGGCGTGTAGTAGCGGGCGGTGGTCAGCCGCAACGCGCCGTTGCCGCTTCCCAGCGGAATGATGGTCTGCACCGAGCCCTTGCCGAACGAGCGCGTGCCGACGATGGTCGCGCGCTTGTGGTCCTGCAGCGCGCCGGCGACGATTTCCGACGCCGAGGCCGAGCCGCCATTGACCAGCACGATGACCGGCTTGCCCTTGGTCAGGTCGCCCGCATGCGCGGTGCGGCGCTGGGTCTCCTCGGCGTTGCGGCCGCGGGTCGACACGATCTCGCCCTTCTCCAGGAACGAGTCGGAGACGGTGACCGCTTCCTCGAGCAGGCCGCCCGGATTGTTGCGGAGGTCGATGATGTAGCCCTTGAGCTTGTCACCGATCTGGTTCGAGAGGTTGGAGATCTCGCGCTTCAGACCCTCGGTGGTCTGCTCGTTGAAGGTGGTGATGCGGATATAGGCGATGTCGTCCTGCTCGACGCGCGCGCGCACCGAGCGGACGCGGATGTTGTCGCGCACCAGGGTGATGTCGATCGGATTGTCCTGACCCTTGCGGATGATCTTGAGCTTGATCTTGGTGTTGACCGGGCCGCGCATCTTCTCGACGGCCTGGTTGAGAGTCAGGCCCTGCACCGCCTCGTCGTCGAGATTGGTGATGATGTCATTGGCCATGACGCCGGCGCGGGAGGCCGGCGTGTCGTCGATCGGCGAGACCACCTTGATCAGGCCGTCTTCCATCGTGACTTCGATGCCGAGGCCGCCGAACTCACCGCGGGTCTGCACCTGCATGTCGCGGAAGCTCTTGGCGTCCATGTAGCTCGAATGCGGATCGAGGCCGGTGAGCATGCCGCTGATGGCGGATTCGATCAGCTTGGTGTCGTCGGGCTTCTCGACATAGTCGGAGCGCACGCGCTCGAAGACGTCGCCGAACAGATTGAGCTGACGATAGGTGTCCGCAGTGGCGGCTCGCGCGCTGGAGCCCATGAACACCGCGCGCGGCTGGGTCACGAACAGCGTCAGCGCCGCACCGGTGGCGGCGCTGAGGAGGATTACTGAAGTCTTGCGCATCATCCGCGAACCTTCTCGCCTTCATTTGCGGCCCACCATGGGCCTGGATCGATTGGAGTGCCGTCCTTACGGAACTCGACATACAGCACAGGTTGACTCGCGTTCGTGGCGAGAATGGAGGCGACTTGAGATGTCGACCCCATGGTCGCGACCGGCTCCCCCGTGAGCACAAACTGTCCGATGTTGACCGAAATGCGCTCCATCCCGGCGATCAGGACATGATACCCGCCCCCGGCATTGAGGATCAAGAGTTGTCCATAGCTGCGGAATGGGCCGGCATAGACCACCCAGCCGTCACACGGCGTCGTGACCTGGGAGCCGGGCCTAGTGGCCAGCGAAATGCCCTTCTGAACCCCGCCGACCCCGTCGGAACCGCCAAAGTCCCTGATCTTGTTACCGTTAACCGGGAGAGGCAGGAGGCCCTTGGCCGACGCGAAGGCGATCGCCGGGGTCGTGCGGGACCGGTCCTTGAAGGCGGCCGGACCGGACTTGGCACTCGTATTGGCGCTGGCGGCCTGCTTGGCTTCGGCCTGCCTGGCGGCCTCAGCCGCCTTCTCCGCGGCCCTGGCGGCGCTTTGCAGATCCTGCTCCATCTTGGCGATCAGCCCCTGGAGATCGCCGACCTGTCTCGAGAGCGCGATGGCGCGCGAATTCTCGGCATCGAGGTCCTTCTCGCGTGCCGCCTGCTGGCGCTGCCGCTCGTCGACCAGGGCGGTGAGTCGGGTCTGGTCGTTGCGGACCTTGTCGCGGTCGGCGGCGAGCTGGTCGCGTTCGGTGGCGATGGTCTTGCGCAAGGCCACGAGCTCGCCGAGCTCGCCCGCGATCTTCTCGGCACGGCCACGCAATTCCGGCACGACGGCGCCGAGCAGCATCGCCG
Organism: Bradyrhizobium sp. CCBAU 53415; assembly: GCF_028128735.1. Taxonomy (NCBI): domain Bacteria; kingdom Pseudomonadati; phylum Pseudomonadota; class Alphaproteobacteria; order Hyphomicrobiales; family Nitrobacteraceae; genus Bradyrhizobium; species Bradyrhizobium sp. CCBAU 53415. Next base: position 86,421 of record NZ_LBJF01000002.1, read on the forward strand.
TGCGCAGCGATTGCAGCGCATCTTCGGGCCGCACCAGCAGCGCCGGCGGCGCGCGCCGGCCGGCGCGCTGCAAGGCCGCCAGCACCTCGACGATGTCGGAACGGCGCGAATCGAGCGAGATGCGCATCTGTTGCTCGCGGTCGTTCAGCGCGCGCAGTCGCGCTTCTGCCTCGTCGATCTTGGTCTCCACGGTGCGCACGTTGGCGGCGGTCTCGATCAGCTGCTGATTGAGCTGGGTGCGGTCCTGGCCGAGCGCGGTGATCTCAGCCTTGAGCTTGGCCTGCGCTTCTTCCGCACTCTTCTGCCTGGCGCGCGCGGCCTCCAGCTCCTGCTCACGCTGCTTGATCGCGTCGGGCGAGACGGCTGCGGCCTGCGGCGCCGGCGTTGCCATCTGGGCTTGCGCGAGGCTGGCGCCGGCGACGTTGGCGATCAGCAGCAGGTTGAGAATCGGCGCTCGCATCGCTTCTCAGCAAAGTTGCTCGTTGTGGCGCGCATCACGCGCGGTGATAGGGATGGCCGGCCAGAATGGTGGCGGCCCGATAAAGCTGTTCCAGAAGCATGACGCGGACCATCTGGTGCGGCCAGGTCGCAGAGCCGAACGCGATCGCGAGCTTGGCCTTACGGCGCAATTCGGGCGAAAGTCCGTCCGCCCCTCCGATCACGAAGACAGTATGTCCGGCGCCTTCGTCGCGCCAGCGCCCGAGATGCCGTGCGAATACGGTGGAATCGAGATTCTGGCCGCGCTCGTCCAGTGCCACCAGGATGGATCTCTCCGGAACATGCGCTGAGATCGCCGTGGCCTCTTCGGCCATCCGTGTCGCAGCATCGCGCGCGCGGCTCTCGGGAATTTCGTGGATGCTGAGCTCGCGGAATCCAAGCTTGCGGCCGGCCTCGTCGAACCGCTCGAAATAGCGATCGGCAAGCTCCCGTTCGGGGCCCTGCTTCAGCCGGCCCACCGCAATGACAGCAACACGCATGATATCTTCAGGGTCTGATATCTTCAGGTCGCGCTTCGAGACCGCGCGCAACAAGCGCGCGCACGACGCTAGCATGCGCGTCAGCCGATTCGAAATCGGCTCAATGAGCCTAGATCGCCTTCGCCGCCCCTGGGCCCTGCGTGTACAATCGCTCGAGATTGTAGAACTCGCGGACCTCGGGTCTGAACACGTGCACGATCACGTCGCCGGAATCGATCAGCACCCAGTCGCAATTGGGCAAGCCCTCGACATGGATGTTCTTGATGCCGTTTTCCTTGAGGCTCTTGGTGACGTTTTCCGCGATCGCGCCGACGTGCCGGTTCACCCGGCCGGTGGTGACGATCATGTAGTCGGAATACGCCGATTTGCCGCGAAGGTCGATGGTGACCGTCTCTTCCGCCTTCATGTCCTCGAGGCGGGAGAGGATCAGGCTCAGCGTCTTGTCGGCGTCGGGTTGCGCCTTCAAGGCCGCAGCTTTGGTCGATGTTTTACGCGTAGGCTTGGCAACCTTGGGTAAAACAGGCTTGGACAATACAGATGTGGTCAGGGACCATTCCTTTCACTGTATCGCGAACGCCGAATCCGACGCTCACTGGTTACACTACATCATGTGGGGTTAAGGGTTTCAATATGCCAGAGAGCCTCCAGCCCGCACACTTCGTCTCACTTCGTACCTTTCCAGCTGCCGTCCGGGTTCCGCAGGCCGGTCGAGGAGAGGTTCAGCTTCAATCCGGTCAGGAATACCCAGGCCGGAGCCCGTCGATCCGCAAGCCCTGCCGCCTTGTCCTCCGGCAGACGGTAGCGCGATAGCGCCTGAGCGGCAGGCGAGCCGAGGGCGCGAAAACTCTCCGGGGGGCGATCGATGATGGCCATTGGCACCTGGGCGGCGATGCGCCGCCAGTCCTGCCAACGGTGGAATTGAGCGAGGTTGTCGGCGCCCATGATCCAGACGAAGCGCAAGCCAGGGAAGCGGCGGCGCAAGGTGTTGATCGTGTCGATAGTATAGCGGGTGCGAATGACGGATTCGAGACAGCTCACCTCGATGCGCGGATCGTTGGCGACGTCGAGCGCGGCCTGCATGCGCGCGCCGAGCTCGTGCAGCGTGCCGTTCTCCTTGAGCGGATTGCCGGGGGTCACCAGCCACCAGACGCGATCGAGCTGCAATCGCTTGAGCGCAAACCGGCTGATCGCGCGATGCGCCTGATGCGGCGGATTGAAGGAGCCGCCGAGCAGGCCGATGCGCATGCCCTCCGTGGTGGGCGGAACTGCTTGCGCCACGGAACGCGGCACGACGAATTTGCTGCTCAATGCCCCGCCTCGCGACGTCTAGGGCCGGGTCTGCCCGGTGCCGTGGACGCGATATTTGAAGCTCGTCAGCTGCTCGGCGCCGACCGGGCCGCGGGCGTGAAACCGGCCGGTGGCAATCCCGATCTCGGCGCCGAATCCGAACTCGCCGCCATCGGCGAACTGCGTCGAGGCGTTGTGCAGCACGATCGCGGAATCGACCTCGCTCAGGAATTTCTTCGCCGCACGCTCATCGGCGCTCACGATCGCGTCGGTGTGATGCGAGCTGTGGTTCTGGATGTGTGCGATCGCGCCGTCGACGCCGTCCACCACCTTCGCCGCGATGATCGCGTCGAGATATTCGGTGTCCCAATCGTCCTCGCTGGCAGGCTTGACCCGTGCATCGGTCTTCTGCACGGCGTCGTCGCCGCGTACTTCGCAGCCGGCGTCGAGCAGCATCTCGACCAGCGGCTTCAGGTTCGCAGCAACGGCGGCGCGGTCGACCAGCAGCGTCTCGGCCGCGCCGCAGACGCCGGTGCGTCGCATCTTGGCGTTGAGCACGATCGACTTCGCCATGGCGAGGTCGGCGCTGCCGTCGACATAGACGTGATTGACGCCTTCGAGATGCGCGAACACGGGCACACGCGCTTCCTGCTCGACGCGCGCGACGAGGCTCTTGCCGCCGCGCGGCACGATCACGTCGATCGCGCCGTTCAGGCCCGACAGCATCATGCCGACCGCGGCGCGGTCGCGCGTCGGCACCAGCGTGATCGCGGCCTCGGGCAGGCCGGCTTCGCGCAGGCCCTGCACCAGGCACTCATGGATGGCGCGGCACGAACGAAAACTGTCCGAGCCGCCGCGCAGGATCACGGCATTGCCCGACTTCAGGCAGAGCACGCCGGCATCCGCCGCAACGTTGGGCCGGCTCTCGAAGATCACGCCGACGACGCCGAGCGGCACGCGCACGCGCTCGATGGTCATGCCGTTCGGCCTCTGCCAGCTCTCGGTGACGACCCCGATCGGATCGGCGATGCCGCGCACGATGCCGATGCCCTCGGCCATCCCTTCGACGCGCGCCGGGGTCAGTGTCAGGCGGTCGATGAAGGAGGAGGTGGCGTTGCCGGAAGCGCGGGCCTCCGCAACGTCCTCGGCATTGGCAGCGAGAATCGCAGCAGAGTTTGCGCGGATCGCCCGCTCCATGGCCTCGAGCGCCCGGTTCTTCTGCTCCGGCGGCGCCAGCGCCAGCACGCGCGCGGCAGCGCGAGCACGGGCGGCGAGATCGGACATCAGCGCCAAGAGATCGCCAGCTCGATCGGCATTGCCGTCAACGGCTTTGAGGGGGGCGGCCATGGGGTTCAACCTTCTGCTAAGGTGGTATCCTAGCACGGAAATCCCGCTTTTGCGAAGGGTGGGGAGGGTATGGCTGGTCTCCCGATGGCGGGCCAGCTGGTTCAGTGGCCCAGTCCAATCGCATTCCGCGGCGGTGCGTCAGCACCGAAATGTCGAGATCCCCCGGCGCGCAGGTGCGGTCTGGTCCTTCGGGCCATCCCGGAATGACGGAGCAAAGGGGCTACCCGCCCACGACCAGATCGTCGCGGTGAATCATCTCCGATCGCCCGCTGATGCCAAGGATGGCCATCACGTCCGGGGAGGAGCGGCCCTTGATCCGCTCGGCGACCTCGGCGTCGTAGGCGATCAGGCCGCGGCCGACCTCGCTGCCGTCAGGGCCGCGCACGATCACGGCATCGCCGCGGGCGAACTGGCCCTCGACCTTGATCACGCCGGCGGGCAGCAGGCTGGCGCCGGCGCGCAGTGCGGTCACCGCGCCGGCATCTATGGTCAGCGTGCCCTTCGGCTCCAGCGTGCCCGCGATCCAGCGTTTGCGCGAGGTGATGGGATTGGCCGGCGTCAGGAACCAGGTGCAGCGGCCGCCATCGGCGATCGCCTGGAGCGGATGCTCGATCTTGCCGGAGGCGATCAGCATGTGCGTGCCGCCCGTCGTGGCGATCTTGGCCGCCTCCACCTTGGTGCGCATGCCGCCGCGCGACAGTTCGGACTCGGCGTCGCCCGCCACCGCCTCGATCTCCGAGGAGATGCTCTCGACCACGGGAATCAGCTTTGCGTCCGGGTTGTTCTTCGGCGGGGCGTCGTAGAGGCCGTCGATGTCGGACAGCAGCACCAGCAGGTCGGCGCTCGCCATCGTGGCGACGCGCGCGGCGAGGCGGTCATTGTCGCCGTAGCGGATCTCGTTGGTGGCGACCGTGTCGTTCTCGTTGATCACGGGGATCGCGCGCCATTCCAGCAGCTTGCCGATCGTGGAGCGGGCGTTGAGATAGCGGCGGCGCTCTTCGGTGTCCTGGAGCGTCACCAGGATCTGCCCGGCGCCGATGCCGTGGGCGCCAAGCACCTCCGACCAGATCCGGGCCAGCGCGATCTGGCCGACGGCGGCTGCGGCCTGGCTCTCTTCCAGCTTCAGCGGGCCGCGCGGCAATTTGAGCCGGCTGCGGCCGAGCGCGATCGAGCCGGAGGAGACGACGAGGACGTCGCGTCCTTCCTTGTGCAGCTTGGCCATGTCGTCGGCGAGCGCGGCGAGCCAGGACGCCCGCACCTCGCCCTTGTCGGAATCCACCAGCAGCGCGGAGCCGACCTTGACGACGATGCGGCGGAATTGACTGAGTTCGGGGCTGGCCATGTGTGTATGTGCTGGCGCGTGTGACGAATGGCTCTGCATCGAGAAACGGCGGAGCGAAAGGCGGCGCCGGTGAGGCCTGCTTTTGCAGCATGACGATGGCCGGCGCAAGGCGGGCGACAGGGTAAACGGCCGACGGCGGCCTTGTCTTGGACGCCGTTCCGGTTCTAATGCCGGCAACCAAAAACGAGGCTGGAGAGGAAACGTATGGACCGACGCAAATTCATGGCCGGATGTCTGGGGCTGCCGCTGCTGGCCCAGGCGGGCGAGGCGCAAGCGCAGGCCGGGCTGAGCAAGATCATCTTTCCCTTCGCGGCCGGGGCCGGCGGCGATACGCTGTGCCGTCTGATCGCACAGGAGATGGCCCCAGTGCTGCAACGGACCATCGTGGTCGAGAATCGCACCGGCGGCGACGGGCTGATCGGCATCAAGGCGGTGAAGGGCGCAAGCCCCGACGGCAGCATGGTGCTGGTGACGACGGGACCGACCATGTACCTGCTGCCGATGGTGGAGACGACACCGAGCTTCGACACCGCCAAGGATTTTGTGCCTGTATCGCTGCTGGCGCGGTTCGAATTTGCGCTGGTGATCAACCCGGCGGTCGACGCCACCGATTTCAAGAGCTTTGTGACGTGGCTCAAGGCGCATCCGGACAAGACCTCGTTCGGGGTGCCGAGCAACGGCACGATTCCGCATTTCATGGGCTCCAAGCTCGAGAAGGATCTCGGTATTCCCCTTACCCGCGTGCCCTATCGTGGCAGCGCGCCCATCCTCAACGACCTCGTCGGCGGCCACATCTCGTTCGGCATCACCACGTTGGCCGACGCGCTGCCGCAACATCGCGCCAGGGGCGTGAAGATCATTGCGGTCTCGAGCGTGGAACGTTCGCCCTTTGCGCCCGACGTGCCGACTCTGAGGGAGAGCGGCATCGATCTCGTTGCCGATGCCTGGTACGGCATGTGGCTTCCCGCCGGCAGTCCGCCGGATCTCGCCAGCAAGCTCGGCGCCGCCGCAAGCGCCGCACTGGCCAAGCCCGAGGTGAAGGAAAAGCTCACCGCGATCGGGCTCATTCCGGTCGGCTCGACACCGGACGGATTGACGAAGGAGCTCGCAGCGAACATCGCGTCGTGGCAACCGATCGTGAAAGCGACGGGATACAAGATCGAGAACTGAGGCCTTGCTCGCACGACGCTCCGCCGTCATGGCCGGACTCGTCATGCCCGGGTCAAGCCCGGGCATGACGGCATTGAGGCAGTTGCGCCCCGGCTTGGCCTAACCCGACGGGCCCGTGTCCTCGATGATCGGTCCGAACAGCTCCCAGCGTTCGCCGTTGAACTTCATCATCTGCATCTGCTTGTTGACGCGGTAGTCGTTCGGCCCGGTGGTGATCTTGATGCCGGGCAGCGCCAGGCTCGGCGTGTAGCCCTTGATGTTGGCGGCCTGCTTCATCACGTTCTCGCGCGTGAGGTCGTCGCCGCATTGCTTCAAGACCTGCACCAGCAGCTCGGCCACCGAATAGGCATAGGTGTTGATGGTGTTGAGCTTGTCGCCCTCCGGGAAATACTTGTCCATGAAGGCGAAGAAGGCCTTCACGCCCGGATCGTCCTTCCACTGGGGATCGCCGGGATCCTTGCCGTAATTGGTCGAGATGATGCCCTTGGAGATGTCGAGGCCGGCCGGCTTCAGCGTCGCCGACACCGGGCTCGCATTGATGTCGAGGATGTGCACCGGGGTCCAGCCGAGATCGGCAAGCTTCTTGATCGCCTGCGCCGCGAATTTCGGCGTCGAGGCATCAAAGAACAGATCGACCCCCATCGACTTCAGCTTGACCACCTGGGAATCGACGGTCGGGTCGGTGACTTCGTAGGAGACCTCGCCGACGATCATGCTGGCGGCCTTGTCGCCGAGGCCGCTCTTGAGGCCGGCCAGATAGTCGCGGCCCATGTCGTCGTTCTGGTAGAGCACGCCGATCTTGGCGTTGGGATGCTCCTTGAGAATGTATTTGGCGTAGATTCGCCCCTCGGACACGTAGTTGGGATTGTAGGCGATGGTCCAGCGATAGTTCTGCGGATCGCTGAAGCGCGCGGCGCCGGTCGAGGCGAGGAGTTGCGGGACCTTCTTGCCGTTGAGGTACTTCTGCACGGCCGCGTTCGCGGCTGTGCCGATCAGCTGGAAGGTGAACAGCACTTCGTCGCCCTCGACGAGCTTGCGCACCTGCTCGACGGTCTTTGGTGGCGAATAGGCGTCGTCATACTGGATCAGGTTGATCTTGCGGCCGTTGATGCCGCCCTGATCGTTGATCATCTTGAAGTAGGCGGCCTGGGTCTTGCCAATATTGGCGTAGACGGAATAGGCGCCGGAGAACGGCACGGTCTGGCCGATCTTGATCTCGGTGTCGCTTGCACCGGTGTCATACTTCTTCTGGGCGAGGGCCTGGCTGGTGGAGACCACGAAGGCGAGCGCCGCCGTGGCAGCTATGAAGGCTCTGCGATTGTTCATGTTGGGCTGTTCCTCCTGACGGAATTTTCGGCCGACGGTCTTTCTCCGTTGATTGCAACGGTCGCCATCGCTGCCGAAGATTGTGGAGGAAGGTTCGCCGCTACGCAAGGATCGCAGCGCTGCGCCGTAGCGTCTCAGGCCAGGAAGTCTTCGGTCAGGGACTCTTGGGTCAGGGTGTCTTGGGTCAGGGAGTCTTGGGTCAGGCGTCTCAGGCCAGGAACAACGCAGCCAGCGCGACCGCCGCCGGCAGCGCCTGCACCATCAGGATGCGGGGGCTGACGGTGGCGGCGCCATAAGCGCCGGCTACGATCACGCAAAGCAGGAAGAACGTCTTGACCTGAAGTCCAAAGGCGGGGTTGCCGTGCACGAGGCCCCAGACCAGGCCGGCAGCCAGGAAGCCGTTGTAGAGGCCCTGATTGGCCGCCAGCACCTTCGTGATCTCGGCCTTCTCCGGCGAATTCCGAAACACTTTCAGGCCCAGCGGCCTGTTCCAGAGAAACATCTCCAGGATCAGGAAGAAGACGTGCAGTGCCGCGACCAGCGCCACCAGGACATTGGCGATCAGGTTCAAGGTGAGCTCCCCCAAAGCGTCAGCTTTCGGGTGGACGCTAGCACGGCCGGCATGGCAAGTGCGATGGGTGTGTTTCGATTGCCTGGTGACGCAATGCCCGCTCGATCAACCAAGACGCCTGAACGCTTCGGCCTCGATCGCCTGGCGACGCCGATCGGGGTCGCGTTGCTTGTCACCGATGCCGAAGGCGCGTTGCGCGCGCTCGACTGGGAGGATTACGAGCACCGCATGCGCGGGCTGTTGCGCCTGCATTACGGCGCGGTGGATCTGAGTAATCAGCCTGCGCCCGCGGGTATGCGGACGGCGTTGTCCGGCTATTTCGAAGGCGAACTCGGTCGGCTGTCGGGCATCGCGTGGCGCATCGCCGGCACGCCGTTCCAGCAAAAGGTCTGGACCGCGCTTGCGCAAATCCCGGCGGGCGCCACGCTGAGCTATGGTGCACTCGCCGCAAGGATCGGCATGCCCAAAGCCATTCGCGCCGTTGGCCACGCCAATGGTTCCAACCCGATCAGCGTGGTGCTGCCTTGCCATCGGCTGATCGGTGCAGATGGTTCACTGGTGAAGTACGGCGGCGGACTGGAGCGCAAGCGCTGGCTGCTGCGGCACGAGGGTGTGGAGGTGTAGGCCTCTCCGCTCACGCTGCCGGCTGAACCGCCTTGTCGCCGGCCATCACATGGGTCAGCGCGCTCTTGATCGCGGCCTGCCGCGTCGGCGCGTTGATCTGCGCGCCCAGGAGGTCGGTGACGTAGAACACGTCGCGGGCGCGTTCGCCGAAGGTCGCGACATGGGCCGAGGCGATGTTGAGATTGAGCTTGGAGATTGCCGTGGTCAGCTCGTAGAGCAGGCCGGGCCGGTCGAGGCCGGAGACCTCGATCACGGTATAGCGGTCGGACCACTGGTTGTTGATGGTCACTTCCGGCTCGATCACGAACGGCCTCGCCTTGCTGCGTACGGTGCGCCGCGCCACTGCTTCGGGCAGGCGCAGCTTGCCCTCCAGCACGTCCTCGATCATCTCGCCGATGCGCGTGGCGCGCCGGCCCTCGTCCTCGTCGCGGTCGTATTCCCGGGAGATCGAGATCGTGTCGAGCGCGCGACCGTCGGTCGTGGTGTAGATCTGGGCGTCGACGATGTTGGCGCCGGCCGAGGCGCAGGCGCCCGCGATGATCGACAACAACCAGGGATGGTCGGCGGCGAAGATCGTCAGCTCGGTGACGCCGCGCACCTCGTCGAAGCCGACATTGATTGCGAGCTTGTGGCCGGCCTGCTCGCTGGAGCGGACGAAGCGGGCGTGGCGGATCTTGCGCGGCAGCTCGACCTTGAGCCAGTAGGCTGGATAGTGTCGGCCGATATAGGCATCGAGCTCGTCCTTCGGCCATTCGGCGAAGGCCATGCGGAACTCGGCGTGCGCGGCGGCAAGGCGTTTTCCCCGGTCGACTTCCGAGAAGCCGCCTGTGAGCACCGGTTCGGTCTCATAATATAGCGAGCGTAAAAGCTGCGCCTTCCAGCCGTTCCACACGCCCGGGCCGACGCCGCGGATGTCGGCCGTGGTCAGGATGGTCAGGAGCTTCATCTGCTCGACCGACTGCACCACGGCGGCGAAATTCTCGATGGTCTTGCGATCCGAAAGGTCGCGCGACTGTGCGACCGTGGACATCGTCAGATGCTCCTCGATCAGCCATGCCACGAGCTCGGTGTCGGCCGGGCTGAAGCCGAGCCGCGGGCAGAGCCGTCGGGCCACCTTGGCGCCGGCGATCGAGTGATCCTCGGGCCGCCCCTTGGCGACGTCGTGCAGCAGCGTCGCGATGTAGATCACCGCGCGGTGCTCGGGCCGGGTCTTGCGCATCAGGTCGCTGGCGAGCGCGAACTCCTCGATGCCGCCGCGCTCGATGTCCTGGAGGAAGCCGATGCAGCGGATCAGGTGCTCGTCGACGGTGTAGTGATGATACATGTTGAACTGCATCATCGAGACGATCTTGCCGAAGGCGCGGATAAAATGGCCGAGCACGCCGGTCTCGTTCATCCGCCGCAGCACGATCTCCGCGTTGTCGGAGGTCAGGATCTCCATGAACAGCCGGTTGGCCTCGGGACTCTCGCGAAGCTGCGCGTTGATCAGGCCCAGCGACCGCGTGACGTCGCGCATCGCATCCGGGTGGAAGGCGAGGTTGTTCTTCTGCGCCAGGCGGAAGATGCGGATCAAATTGACCGGGTCGTGCTTGAAGACGTCGGGCGCGGCGACGTTGATGCGGTTGTTGTCGACGATGAAGTCGTCGCTGTCCGGGACGCGCCGCTTCACCGCGCTCGGTCGCAACCGCGCCATCATCCGGCTCAGCACCGGGGCGGGCTTGGCCTGCTGGTCCTCGAGCTTGGCGCAGAGGATGGCGGTGAGGTTGCCGACCTCCTTGGCGACCAGGAAGTAGTGCTTCATGAAGCGCTCGACGTCCTGCATGCCGGGATGCGAGGTGTAGCCGAGCCGCACCGCGATCTCGCGCTGGAGGTCGAAGGAGAGGCGCTCTTCGGCGCGGTTGCAATAGAAGTGCAGATTGCAGCGCACCGACCAGAGGAAATCGGCGCAGCGGCGGAAGCTGCGATATTCCTGCGCGTCGAACACGCCGCGCCCGACCAGCTCGTTCGTATCGCGCACGCGGTAGACGTATTTGGCGATCCAGAACAGCGTGTGCAGATCGCGCAAGGCCCCCTTGCCGTCCTTGACGTTGGGCTCGACCAGATAGCGCGACTGGCCGCCGCGGCGGTGCCGCTCCTCGCGCTCGGCGAGCTTTGCGGTGACGAATTCCGACGCGGTGCCCTGCACGACTTCCTTGTCGAAGCGCTCGACCAGCTCCTCGTAGAGCGGCTTGTCGCCGGTGAGGAAGCGCGTCTCCAGGATCGCAGTGCGGATCGTCATGTCGCCGCGCGCCTGCCGGATCGATTCGTCGACCGAGCGCGTGGCGTGGCCGACCTTCAGCCCCATGTCCCAGAGGCAATACAGGATCGCTTCGGCGACCTGCTCGCCCCAGGCGGTCTGCTTGTAGGGCAGGATGAAGAGCAGATCGATGTCGGATTCCGGCGCCATCAGGCCGCGGCCATAGCCGCCGGTCGCCACCACCGCCATGCGCTCGGCGCCGCTCGGGATCGGCGAGCGGTAGAGATGGCGGGTCGCGGCCGAATACAGGATGCGGATGATCTCGTCCTGCACGTGGCACAGCCGCTCGGCGCAGCGCCGGCCGTGACGGTCCTTCAGGAGGATTGCCTGCGCGGCCGCGCGCGCCGCGATCAGCTCCGCCTTGAGCAGTTGCGCCATCGCCGTGCGGAACGCGTCCTCGCGCCCCTGGTAATTTTCGGCAAGCGCATCGACCGCGGCGGTGATACGCGCGGTGTCGAAACGATCGTCCACCCCGGCCTTCTGCTCAGTCGCGATGCTGTCCATGTCTCTCCGGATATAAGAGGTGACAGGCGCTGTCACGAGACATTCGCGAGAGGGCCACAGATGGGCCTGGCTGCACAGGTGGGAGGGGCGCGGGGCCGGTCTCGATGGTCTGACGTAACATAATGAATATGCTGGATTTTCGGATTTGAGCTCCGGGCGTTCATGGCAGCTTCGATCAATCATGGGCTGACACGAAACGGATCGCCTTCTATACCGCTCGTCAGATGCGATTTTTCCGGGAGAGAACGAGATGGACGCTGTCCAACTGCGCCAGATGCAAGCCCCGATCAAGGAGCGCTACAAGACCGATCCCAACGCCGCGCTGATCACGCTGAAGGCCAAGGGCTCCACCGATAGCGAAGGCATCGCCTGCAAGGTCGAGACCGGGCGCGCCATCGCAATGGCCGGTCTGCATCCGGGCACCGGCGGTTCCGGCCTCGAACTCTGCTCCGGCGACATGCTGCTCGAAGCCCTGGTCGCCTGTGCCGGCGTCACGCTCAAGTCGGTCGCGACTGCGATCGAAGTGCCCTTGAAGACCGGCAACGTCTACGCCGAGGGCGATCTCGACTTCCGCGGCACGCTCGGCATCGACAAGGAGACCCCGGTCGGCTTCGCCGAGATTCGGCTGCGTTTCGAGGTCGATACCGACGCGCCGCAGGACAAGCTCGATCTGCTGTTGAAACTCACCGAGCGCTATTGCGTGGTCTATCAGACCATCAAGAGCGGCCCGAAAGTCTTGGTGTCGCTGCAGCGGATGTGAGGAGCGAAGGTCGCTACTCCACGGATGGTGTCGTTCCCGCGTAGGCGGGAACCCATAACCTCAGGCCGCCGTGACTTCGGACGGTCGTCGCTCCAGCTCTAGAACCACAACGGCCTGTGGTTATGGATTCCGGGCTCGCGCTTCGCGCGCCCCGGAATGACGGATAGAATGTCTCTCGACCTCCATTTCCTCCTCTTCCTTCTTCTGCGCATGGCGATCGCGGCGGCGTTCGTGGTGACGGCGTCGATCGTCACCGAACGCTCCGGGCCGGTGATTGGTGCGCTGGTCGCGACCCTGCCGGTCTCGGCCGGTCCCTCCTACGTCTTCCTCGCGATCGATCATGACGCCGCCTTCATCGCGCAGGGTGCGCTGGCGAGCCTGCCGGTCAATGCGGCGACGATCGTTCTCGCGCTCACCTATGTCGTGCTGGCGCAGCGACATGGGCTTCTCGTGAGTTGTGGAAGCGCAATCGCGGTCTGGATCGTGCTTGCATCGATCATCCGCCAGTTCGACTGGTCGCTTCCCGCTGGGCTCGCCGTCAATTTGATCGCGTTCGGCATCTGCATTCCGCTCCTGGCGGGCTATCGCCATGTGAAGATGCCCCTGGTGACGCGCCGCTGGTACGACGTGCCCATGCGCGCTGCGCTGGTTGCGACCCTCGTCGCCATCGTGGTCTCGACATCGAGCTGGGTCGGCCCTCGCATCAGCGGCATCATCGCGCTCTATCCCGTGGTGTTCTCCAGCATCATGGTGATCCTGCATCCCCGCATCGGTGGACCGCCGACGGCCGCCGTGCTCGCCAACTCCGCCTGGGGCCTGCTCGGATTTGGCATGGCCATCGCCGTTCTGCACGTTGCAGTCGTGTGGTTCGGGTCCGCGATCGGTTTGAGCTTCGCGCTCGGCACTTGCGTCGTCTGGAATCTGACGCTGTGGGGGATTGGTCGGCGCGCGGTGCGCAAGGCGCGGCCGACGCCGTGAGACTACGGATCAGCGCGCCGCCGTGTCGCGAAAAGTCATGTCCGGGAATATCTATCTCATGCTCGAGGGCAATGCAGCGTCTTCGCAAGCCATTGAATGAGATGTGTCATTTCAAGCCGGGCCGCCGGCCGGGACTGATCGCGACGCGAGCGGAGGCCGTTCCAGGTCCCGCCAATTTCCGACACTTGTATTAGAACTTTGTTCGAGCTTTTCGCTTACGAATGACTCAGCGTACCCGCTCCGCTGTCGTCAGCGCGAACTCGTCCTAGCTGCATCCGAGTGCAGGGACTCGCGGGAATTGTCGATTTGAATACGGCTGTGTCGCCGCAACTTTTACTTCCCCTACGAGCCGTCCACGCTATTTCGAGATGGAGATTCCTTGATGTTCGGTCGCAAGTCCCACAGTGATGCACAGGCACGGCTCGACGCCATCGGCCGTTCGCAGGCCATGATCGAATTCAATCTCGATGGTTCGATCGTCACGGCGAACAAGAACTTTCTCGACGCCCTCGGCTATCGGCTCGACGAGATTCAGGGCAAGCATCACTCCATGTTCGTGCCGGCCGATCAGCGCGACACCGCCGAGTACAAGGCGTTCTGGGCTGCATTGAACCGTGGCGAGTATCAGGCGCGCGAGTTCAAGCGGATCGCGAAGGGTGGCCGCGAGGTCTGGATCGAAGCCTCCTACAATCCGGTGCTCGACGGCAACGGCAAGGCGGTGATGGTCGCCAAGATTGCGACCGACATCACGGCGAAGAAGATCCGGAGCATGACGGATGCGTCGAAGATCGCCGCCATCAGCCGCGCCCAGGCCGTCATCGAATTCAAGCTCGACGGCACCGTCGTCACGGCCAACGAGAATTTCTGCAAGGCGCTCGGCTATTCGCTAGCCGAGATCGAGGGCAAGCATCACGGCCTGTTCGTGCCCGAGGCCGAGCGCAACGGCACCGCCTATCGCGAGTTCTGGGCCGCGCTCAACCGAGGTGATTACCAGGCCGGGGAGTTCAAGCGTATCGGCAAGGGCGGCCGCGAGGTCTGGATTCTCGCGTCCTACAATCCGCTGCTCGACGAGAACGGCAAGCCGTTCGGCGTCGTCAAATTCGCCACCGACGTCACAGCGGACAAGCTGAAGAATGCCGATCTCGCCGGCCAGATCGCCGCGATCGACAAGGCCCAGGCGGTGATCGAGTTCAACATGGACGGCACGATCATCACCGCGAACGCCAATTTCCTCGGCGCGCTCGGCTATTCGCTGGCCGAGATCAAGGGCCAGCATCACAGCATGTTCGTCGAGCCCTCGGAGCGCGATGGCGCCGGCTATCGCGAGTTCTGGGCCGCGCTCAATCGCGGCGAATACCAGGCGGCGGAATACAAGCGCATCGGCAAGGGCGGCAAGGAGGTCTATATCCAGGCCTCGTACAATCCGATCCTCGATCTCAACGGCAAGCCGTTCAAGGTGGTGAAATACGCCACCGACACCACGCGGCAGGTGCTGGTCCGCATGGGCAATGAGCGCGTCCGCGGCATGATGGAATCGGTCGCCGCCGGCTCGGAGGAGCTCAACGCCTCGGTGCGGGAGATCTCCGAGGCGATGACCAAATCCCGGGAAACGGCGATGAGCGCGGTCGAGCAGGTCTCCTCCGCCGACGCGCAGGCCCAGCGCCTCACCGAAGCTGCGCAGGCGATGAGCGGCATCGTCGAGATGATCAACAGCATCACCGGGCAGATCAACCTGCTCGCGCTCAACGCCACGATCGAGTCAGCCCGCGCAGGCGAGGCCGGCCGCGGCTTCGCGGTGGTCGCTTCCGAAGTCAAGAGCCTCGCCAACCAGGCCAAGCAGGCGACTGACAAGATCGGCGAGGAGATCGGCAGCCTCAACAGCATTTCCGGCGACGTCGTCAGCGCGCTCGGTTCGATCAAGCAGGCGATCAACAATGTCAGCGAGTACGTGACATCGACCGCCGCAGCGATCGAGGAGCAGAGCACGGTGACCAACGAGATGTCGACCAGCATGCAGCGCGCGGCCGCGGAAGCGGCAGCAATTGCGGCAAGGGCGTAGGCTATCCAGCCTGCATTTGTAGCCCGCATGAGCGCAGCGATATGCAGGACATACGTCCCCGGATGTCGCTTCGCTCATCCGGGCTACGATACCACTATTGCTTCGGCAGCCTGGCCTTCAACGCATAGAGCGCGTCCAGTGCCTCGCGCGGCGACATCTCGTCGGGGTGCAGCGCCTTCACCGCCTCCATGAGCAACTCGGCCTCGCTCGGCGGCGCGGCTTCCGCGGCGGCGCGCGAGGGGACGGCGAACAGCGGCAGGTCGTCCACCAAGGCTCGCGCGGTCTGGCCGCGGTCCTGCGCCTCCAGCTTGGAGAGCACGGATTTGGCGCGCGTGATGACCGCCGGCGGCAGGCCGGCGAGCTTGGCGACCTGGATGCCGTAGGAGCGGTCTGCCGAGCCCGGCAGCACCTCGTGCAGGAACACGACGTTGCCCTGCCACTCCTTCACCCGCACCGTCGCGTTGAACATCCGCGGCAGCTTGGCCGAGAGTGCGGTCAGCTCGTGATAGTGCGTGGCGAACAGCGTCCGGCAGCGGTTGCTCTCGTGCAGGTGCTCGATCGCGGCCCAGGCGATCGAGAGGCCGTCGAAGGTCGCGGTGCCGCGACCGATCTCGTCTAGGATGACGAGCGAGCGTTCGCCGGCTTGATTCAGGATCGCCGCGGTCTCGACCATCTCCACCATGAAGGTGGAGCGGCCGCGGGCGAGATCGTCGGCGGCGCCGACGCGGGAGAACAGACGGTCGACGATGCCGATCCGCGCGCGCGTGGCCGGCACGAAGCTGCCGATCTGCGCCATCAGCGCGATCAGCGCATTCTGGCGCAGGAAGGTCGATTTGCCGGCCATGTTCGGGCCGGTCAGCAGCCAGAGCTGACCGGACTTCTGCGCTGGCGCCGGCGACAGGTCGCAGGCATTGGCGATGAACGGCTCGCCGTTGCGCTTCAGGGCCTGCTCGACCACGGGATGGCGGCCGGCCTCGATGGCGAAGCTGAGCGAGCCGTCGACCTCGGGCCGCACATAGTTCTCGTCCACCGCCAGCCTGGCGAGTGACGTCGCGACGTCGAGCAGCGCAAAACCCTGCGCCGCAGCGCGCAGATCGTCGCTGATATCGAGCGCTTTCGCACAGAGCCGCTCGAAGATTTCGAGCTCGAGCCCGAGCGCGCGATCGCCGGCATTGGCGATCTTGGCTTCGATCTCGCCGAGCTCGGAAGTGGTGAAGCGCACCTGCCCTGCCAGCGTCTGGCGATGGATGAAGGTGGTGTTCAGCGGCGGCGACATCAGCTTGTCGCCGTGCTGCGCCGTGACCTCGACGAAATAGCCGAGCACGTTGTTGTGGCGAATCTTCAGGGCCTTGACGCCGGTATCGTCGGCGTAGCGCGCCTGCATCGAGGCCACCACGAGGCGCGAGGCGTCGCGCAGGTTTCGCGCCTCGTCGAGCGCGGGCTCAAAGCCCTGGCGAACGAAGCCGCCGTCACGCTTGATTAGCGGCAGCTGCTCGTCGAGCGCGCTGGCGAATTCGGATGCGAGCGCGCGCGACGGCCTTTGCAGCGCCGCCATCACTGCCGCGATCTCCTGCGGCGGCTCGTCCAGTTCGGAGAGCCGCGCCAGCACCTGGTCGGCGGCGATGATGCCGTCGCGGATGCCGGCGAGATCGCGTGGTCCGCCGCGGCCGACCGAAAGCCGAGCCAAAGCGCGCGACATGTCGGGTGCGCCGCGCAGGATGCTGCGAATGTCCTCGCGCGCCGCGGAATCGGCAACGAAGGCGCTGACCGCGTCGAGCCGTCGGGCGATCGCCGGGGCATCCGTCAGTGGCGCCGCCAGGCGCTGTGCGAGCAGGCGCGACCCCGCCGAGGTCACCGTGCAGTCGATGGCGTCGAGCAGCGAGCCGCGGCGCTCGCCGGCCAGTGTCCGCGTCAGCTCGAGATTGGCGCGGGTGGCCGGATCGATCGCCATGGTCGCGCCGGAAGCCTCGCGCGCGGGCGGCGACAGCGGCGGATGTTTGCCGACCTGGGTGCGGTCGACATAGGTGACGGCGGCGGCCGCGGCGGTGGCCTCCAGGCGCGTGAGCTGGGACAGCCCGTCCATGGTCGCGACCGCGAAATAGTCGCATAGCCGCTTCTCGGCGGTGGCACCGTCGAAGACATCGCGGGTCAGTGGCGTCACGGCCGGCAGCTCGCGGAGGGTCTGTCCGAGCTCGCCGTCGTTGTAGAGCGCGTCGGCGACGATCGCCTCGTTCGGGTTGATGCGCGCCAGCGTTGCGGGGAGCTCGCCGCTGGAGCATTCCGTCACCATGAACTCGGCGGTCGAGATGTCGATCCAGGCGAGGCCGAAGCGGTCGCCGCCGGCCGAGGAGCGGGCGCGCGCGATCGCCAGCAGGTAATTGTTGGAGCGCGCGTCGAGCAGCGTGTCCTCGGTCAGCGTGCCCGGCGTCACCAGCCGCACCACGCCGCGCCGTACCACGCTCTTGTTGCCGCGCGCCTTGGCCGCAGCGGGATCCTCGGTCTGCTCGCAGACGGCGACCCGGTGGCCGGCGCTGATGAGCCGATGCAGGTAATCCTCGGAGCGCTCGACCGGCACGCCGCACATCGGGATATCGGCGCCCTGGTGCTTGCCGCGCTTGGTCAAGACGATGCCGAGCGTCCTGGAGGCGATCTCGGCGTCCTCGAAGAACAGCTCGTAGAAGTCGCCCATCCGGTAGAACAGCAGCAAGCCTTGATGCGCCGCCTTGATCTCAAGGTACTGTTCCATCATCGGCGTGACGCGCGCGGCGGCTTCGGCCTGCGGCGCGGGCGTGTCGTCGGGGGGCGGGACAGGTATCGGCTGTTGCATCGTCATGGGCGGCGCAACCTACAAAATTTCGGCACCTGCTCCTATCGCTTTGGCCGGAGAGGCGAGGTTTTCCACGTTGTCCGCACGGTGGCATGCGCTTGCGGCGTGCAGCCCCCTCGGAACACGCGCGCATCAGTCAATTGACCTGCCGCGGGCGCCCTCCTAAAACTCCGCCGACATTGAAGAATTTGGCCGGACCGCGGCATTCAGGGAGAACAACGATGCGTGACGTCTTTATCTGCGATGCCGTGCGGACCCCGATCGGCCGTTTCGGCGGCTCGCTCGCCAAGGTGCGTGCCGACGATCTGGCCGCAGCCCCCATCAAGGCGTTGATGGCAAAGCACCCCAATCTCGATTGGGCGCAGGTGGACGAAGTGTTCTTCGGCTGCGCCAACCAGGCCGGCGAGGATAACCGCAACGTCGCGCGCATGGCGCTGCTGCTGGCGGGCCTGCCGGATTCGGTTCCCGGCCAGACCCTGAACCGGCTCTGCGCTTCGGGGCTGGATGCAGTCGGCGCAGCGGGCCGCGCCATCCGCGCCGGCGAGATCGAGCTCGCCATCGCCGGCGGCGTCGAGTCGATGACGCGCGCCCCCTTCGTGATGGGCAAGGCGCAGGAAGCCTTCTCGCGCTCGGCCGAGATCTTCGACACCACGATCGGCTGGCGCTTCATCAATCCGCTGCTCAAGACGCAGTACGGCGTCGATGCCATGCCTGAGACCGGCGAGAACGTCGCCGAGGAATTCCAGGTTTCGCGCGCCGACCAGGACGCCTTCGCCATCCGCTCGCAGCAGCGCGCGGGCGCGGCGATCGCGGCGGGCTATTTCGCCGAGGAAATCATCCCGATCACCATCCCCGGCGGGAAGGCCGGCCCTGTTACGATCGACAAGGACGAGCATCCGCGTCCCGAGACCACGCTGGAAGGCCTCGCCAAGCTGAAGCCGATCGTGCGCAATCCCGGCACCGTGACGGCCGGCAACGCGTCCGGCGTCAATGACGGCGCCGCCGCCATGATCCTGGCCTCCGAAGCTGCGGTGAAGAAGCACGGCCTGACGCCGCGGGCGCGCATCCTCGGGCTCGCTTCGGCCGGCGTGCCGCCGCGCATCATGGGCATTGGTCCCGTTCCGGCCACCCGCAAGCTGATGGAGCGGCTCGGCAAGAAGATCAGCGATTTCGACCTGATCGAGCTCAACGAAGCTTTCGCCTCGCAGGGCATCGCCTGCCTGCGCCAGCTCGGGGTCAAGGACGACGCCGATTTCGTCAATCCGCATGGCGGCGCCATCGCGCTCGGCCATCCGCTCGGCATGAGTGGCGCCCGCCTCGCCCTCACCGCCGTGCACGGCATGGAGAAGCGCGGCGGCAAGCTCGCGCTCGCCACCATGTGTGTCGGCGTCGGCCAGGGCGCAGCGGTTGCGATCGAGAAGCTGAACTGACGAGACGCGCGGCGTCTCGTCATCCCGGAGCCGCTCGTTGGAGTGGTATCCGGGATCTCCAGGTTCCGGGTTCAGCCCTGCGGGCTGCCCCGGAATGACAGCTTCGGGAAGCCGTGAAACCCGCTTCCCCAAATTAGTTATATCCTATAATGATTGGCGGAAGCGTTGTCCGGCCGGACTACAATGGCCGGGGAGGAGTTCGCCAATGACGTTCATCTATCCCACTGACAGCAACAAGGCGCATCCGCTGCCGCTGTCGCCCGACTACAAGAGCTCGATCAAGCGAGCGCCGAACAAGCCCCTGATCCCGATGCGCCATACGTTGTCGGAGCTGACCGGTCCGGTCTACGGACACGAGACCGTGCGGGAGGGCGACGACGATCTCACCCGCCAGCACAGCGGCGAGCCGCTCGGCGAGCGCATCATCGTGCACGGCCATGTGCGAGACGAGGACGGCCGCGGCGTGCCGAATTCATTGATCGAGATCTGGCAGGCCAATTCCTGCGGCCGCTATGTCCATGTCCGTGATCAGCACCCGGCGCCGCTCGATCCGAATTTCACCGGGGCGGGCCGCACCGTGAGCGATGCTTCCGGTTACTATCGCTTCGTCACCATCAAGCCCGGCGCCTACCCCTGGGGCAATCACCACAACGCCTGGCGCCCCGCGCACATCCATCTCTCGGTGTTCGGCTATTCCTTCGTCACGCGCCTCGTGACGCAGATGTACTTCCCGAACGATCCGCTGTTTCCGTTCGATCCGATCTTCAACTCGGTGCCGGACGAGAAGGCGCGGGCGCGGATGGTCTCGTCGTTCGATCTCGAGAACACGAAGCCCGAATGGGCGCTGTGCTACCGCTTTGACGTCGTGCTGCGCGGCAAGAACGCCACCCCCATGGAGAACCATTAAGTGCAAGAGTCTGTGAAGCCCGACGGGATCACCCCATCGCAGACCGTCGGTCCGTTCTTCAAATACGGCCTGACGCCGAACGGCGAGTACGCCTGGAACGACGCGTTCACCAACTCGACGCTGACCCCCGACGTCTCAGGCGATCGCATCCGCATCGAGGGCCGCGTGTTCGACGGCGACGGCGTTGCCGTGCCGGATTGCATGCTGGAGATCTGGCAGGCCGATGCGCAGGGACGCTTCGCCGACCCGCAGGACAAGCGTGCGTTGCCGAATGCGAATTTCCGCGGCTTTGCCCGCTGCGGCACCGACAAGGACGGCAACTACGCCTTCGAGACCATCAAGCCGGGCGGGGTGCCGGATCCCGGCGGCAAGCCGCAGGCGCCGCACATCCTGCTTGCGGTGTTCGGCCGCGGCATGCTGCGGCATCTCTACACCCGCATCTATTTCAGCGACGAGACCGGTAACGCCGCCGATCCCGTGCTTGCGCTGGTGCCGGCTGACCGCCGCGCCACGCTGACCGCGGCGCGCGAGGCGGGTAAGGCGGTCTACCGGCTCGACCTGCGGCTCCAGGGTGACGACGAGACGGTGTTCTTCGACGTCTGAGCGATTGCGTGCCGGCGACGTCGGGATGCCCGGCACGCGTTTCTCGTCTGGCGCAACCGCGGTGCTGCATCGAAGCTGGCTCGAGAGGTCTGGCCTCCCTGTATGTCAGCTTCACTGACTCAAAAAACGATTGTTCGACGCCCTGTGTCCGTAGTTTTGCGAGCATTCTTTTCGGAGATTTCGTCCCCGCGAAATCCCGTATTTACCGTATCCGGTTAGGGTTAGCGCTGTTTCGACGCGCGCACCGGATTATTTTCATGAAATTTCGCCTTTCGCTGTCCTCCGCGATCATCGCGTTCGGGATCGTGCTCGCCATCGGGTTCACTGCAGTCGTCTCCACCAGCCTCTATGCGCTGCGCGAGCTCAAGGTCGGCGGCCCGCTCTACTCCGACATCAAGCTGGGCAACGACCTGATCGCGGACATTCTGCCGCCACCGGAATATGTCATCGAAGCCTATCTCGAGGCGACCCTGGCCATGCGCGAGCCGGATCAGCTGGCGGCCCACGGTGAACGCCTGGTCCAGCTTCGCAAGGACTACGATGAACGCAAGGCGTTCTGGGTCTCCTCCAGCCTCTCGGCCGACCTGAAGACGGCGCTGGTGTCGAAGTCCGACGCCGAGGTCCAGAAGTTCTGGAAGGCGTCCGACCAGCTCCTGCCGGCGCTCAAGGCCAAGGACGCGGCGGCGTCCGAGCGCGCCTACGCGCAGCTCAAGGACGCCTACACGGGGCATCGCGCCGTGATCGACAGCATCGTCGAGAGCGCCAACAAGCGGAATGCCGCCATGGAGAAGCTGGCCGCGGACCGCGACAGCTCCATCCTCTATGTCCTCCTCGGCGTCTCCGCCGCCGTTCTCGCCTTCATCGCTGCGGGCCTGCTCGGCGTGGCCCTCGGCGTGGTCCGTCCGATCGTGCGCATGACGGATACGATGCAGAAGCTCGCGACCGGCGATCTCGCCGCCGACATTCCGTTCGCGCACCGCCGGGACGAGGTCGGCTCGATGGCGGGTGCGCTCCAGGTGTTCAAGCAGGCGGCGGTCGAAAACTTCCGCCTGCGCGAAGAACAGTTGCGGCAGGAGCAGGAGGCGGCGCTGGCCAAGCGTTCCGCCCTGCACCAGATGGCCGAGACCGTCGAGCGTGAGACCGGCCGCTCGGTCGACACGGCGAGCGCGGCAAGCCATGGCGTGGAACGGGCGGCTGCCAGCCTGTCCGAGATCGCAAATTCGCTCTCCGCCCAGTCGCAGGCGGTCGCGGCGGCTTCCACCCAGGCGCTCGGCAGCTCGCAGACCGTCTCGGCCGCAGCCGAAGAGCTCAGTGCTTCGATCCGCGAGATCGCGAGCCAAGTCGCACGGACCAGCACCGTCACCAAATCCGCGGTCGCCGGCCGCGAGCAGGCGCGCTCGACCATTCAGGCGCTGGCGGGTTCGGTGAAGAAGATCGCCGACGTCTCCGACCTCATCGGCGGCATCGCCGGCCAGACCAACCTCCTCGCGCTCAACGCCACGATCGAGGCGGCGCGCGCCGGCGAGGCCGGCCGCGGCTTCGCCGTGGTCGCTGCCGAGGTGAAATCCCTGTCCGACCAGACCGCCAAGTCCACCGAGGAGATCGGCCGGCTGATCGCAGAGATCCAGACTTCGACGCAGGCGGCGGTCGATGCCGTCGAGGCGATGGGGGGCCACATCGTCGAGATCGATGGCATGGCGACCTCGGTCGCCGCCGCGATGGAAGAGCAGGACGCCGCAACGCGGGAGATCACGCGGTCGATTTCCGAGTCCGCGTCCGCAGCACAGGAGGTCTCGGCCAAGATCGGCAACGTCAGCCGCGACGCCGCCTCCGTCAACCAGCGCGCCGCGGACGTCAGGCAGGCGATCGCCGGCATGGCGGCCAATCTCGAGCAGTTCCGGTCGGTCGTGGTGCGGACCGTGCGCGACTCGACCGCGGCCGCGTGAAGTCGGGCACGAGGTCCGCTGCTGGAGCCCGGGAGTGTGATCATGCAGTATGGCGCGGGACAGGGGCATGGTGGTTATGACACTTCCACAATTGCCGGCGGTCGTTGAGCCGGATCGACTGACCGTTGCGCTGCGCAGGGGCGGTGTGCTGGACGCCGGCGCCGTCCGCGAGGTGAAGGTGCTGCATCAGCACCCCGCCCTCGTGTCGCACGTCATCCGACTTGGACTGCGCTATGTCGGGGAATCCGCCGGGGCCCCGCAATCCCTCATCCTCAAGATGCCGCATTCGGCCTATGCCAAGTCGTTGGCCAATTCTGGTCGGCAGGAAGTGGCCTTCTACACCCGCCTTGCGCCCAATATGCCGTCGCAGATCGTGCCGCGCTGCTATGACGGCCATTTCGACGAGGAGAGCCAGGCTTGGTATCTCCTGCTCGAGGACCTCACCGACAGCCATGAGGTCGCAGCCGACTGGCCATTGCCGCCCTCGCGCGATCAGGCGATGGCGATCGTGACGGCGCTCGCCCGCTGGCATGCATCCTGGTGGGACCATCCGGGTCTTGGCGACACCGTCGGTACCTGGATGAGTCTCGATGACACGGCGAATCTGATGGAGACATTCGCCGGCCATTACGACCGCTTCGCCGATTTGCTCGGTGATCGCCTCAGTGAGGAGCGGCGGATCCTTTACCGGCGATTCATCGAGAAGGCGGAGCAGCTGTTGCAACGCTACCATTCGCATCGCTACGTGACCATTGCGCATGGCGATGCCCATACCTGGAACTTCCTGCTGCCGCGCGCAGGCGTGGCCGACACCGTGCGGATCTTCGATTTCGATCAGTGGCGCATCAATGTGCCGACGAACGATCTCGCCTATATGATGGCGACACAATGGTATCCGGAGCGCCGGCAGGCGCTCGAACGTCCACTGCTCAACCGTTACTACGAGCTGCTGATCGCGCATGGTGTTACCGGCTACACGCGCGGCGCGCTCGATCAGGACTATCGTCGGTCGGTGCTGTGGCACATCACCAAGCCGGTCTGGCAGTGGAGCATCGACATCCCGCCGGTGATCTGGTGGAACAACCTGGAGCGGGTGATGATGGCGGTCGATGATCTGGGCTGCGAGGAGTTGTTGTAGCCCGGCTCTTGTCCCGGGCGCGGTGCAGCGCGTCGCGGTGCGCCGCAGTACCGGGACCCATCGTGCCGCAGGCATGGGCCCCGGACGCAGCGCATCACTTGCGTGCTGCGCTGCGTCCGGGGCACGAGAGATCCGCTACTCCATCACCGCATGTTCCGGCCCCGCGGCCTGCTTGCGCAGCGCGGCCTTGGTCGAGCCGATCAGCAAGGCGAGCGGGATGGTGCAGAGGATGAAGACCATCACGAGCTGGTAGTCGTGCGCGAAGGCGATGATCTGCGCCTGCACGCTGACCATCCGGTCGGCCATGGCGCGGCCGACGTCGGTGGACAGATTGATCATGCCGCTGACGCTGGGCATCTGCAGCGCGTGGTTGAACGGATTGATGTGCTCGGACAGGATCGCATAGGTCCGCCGCGTGCCCTGCGTCAGCTCGGCGATGACGACGGAGATGCCGACTGAGCTCGCGACGTTGCGCATCAGGGTCAGCATCGCGGTGCCGTCGGTCCGCAGCTCGTTCGACAACGTCAGGAACGCCACGGTCGAGAGCGGCACGAACACGAGGCCGAAGCCGAAGCCCTGGATGACGCTGACGGTGACGATCTCCGGCACCTGGGTCAGGTCGGTCCAGCCTGTCATCTGGAACAGCGAGCCCGCGGTCAGCGTCAGGCCTGCGATGATCAGGGTGCGCGCCTCGAAATAGCGCATCATGCGGCCGACCAGCATCATGGCGAAGAAGGTGCCGATGCCGCGGCTCGCCAGCAGCAGGCCGGCGGTGATGATCGGATAGCCGATGACGTTCTGCATGTAGGGCGAGGCCAGCGCCATGGTCGAGAACAGCACGAGCCCCATCACGATCATGAACACGCAGCCGGTGACGAAGTTGCGATCCCGAAACAGCGCGAAACGAATGAACGGCGTCGAGGTCGTGAAGGAATGCGCCAGGAAGAAGTAGAAGGCGACGGCCGAGACGATGAACTCCGCGAGAATCTCATTGGATTCGAGCCAGCCCAATTGCTCGCCGCGGTCGAGTGCGAGCTGCAGCGCGCCGATCGAGATCGCCAACGCGGCGAAACCGAACCAGTCGAATTTGAGGCTGAGGTCCTTCCTGGTCTCGTCCATGAAGATGATCAGCCCGAGCACGGTGATGGCGCCGAACGGCAGATTGACGAAGAACACCCAGTGCCAGGAATAGGTCTCGGTCAGCCACGCGCCCAATGACGGACCCATGATCGGACCCATCATCACGCCCATGCCCCAGATCGACATCGCCTTGGCGCGCTCCTGGAGCGTGTAATAGTCGAGCATCACCGACTGCGACAACGGCACCAGCGCGGCGCCGAACACGCCTTGCAGCAGGCGGAACAGCACCATCTGGTTGATGTCCTGCGCGAGCCCGCACAGCACGGAGGCCATGGTGAAGCCGGCCGAGCAGATGATGAAGATGCGCTTGCGGCCGAAGCGGTTGGCGATCCAGCCCACCGGCGCCGTCATGATCGCGGCGGCGACGATATAGGATGTCAGCACCCAGTTGATCTGGTCCTGCGAGGCCGACAGCGTGCCCTGCATGTAGGGCAAAGCGACGTTGGCGATGGTGGTGTCCAGCGCCTGCATGATGGTCGCGGTCATGGCGCAGATCGTCACCATGTTCCGGCGCAGGCCGGGAACCATCAGGCTGGCATTGGCGTCCGACATCGGATCAGTCCCTGTCGCAGTCTCTCGCTTGGTCTCTATTTAGTCCTGGTCTTTGTCCTGCCCCGCGGTCGCCGACAGGCCGAACAGGCCGGCGAGCGAGCGCTTGTGGCCGGTGTCGATCGTGGCATAGACGCTCATGCCGGCCTTCAGCTTCCGCACGTATTTGTCGGTCTCGTCGAAATAGATCCTGATCGGCACGCGCTGGACCACCTTGACGAAATTGCCGGTGGCGTTCTGCGGCGGCAGGATCGCGAACTGCGCGCCGGTGCCGGGCGAGAGCGAGCCGATCCTGCCCTTGAAGACATGGTTCGGGAACGCGTCGACCTCGAGCGTCACCGGCTGTCCTTCCGTCACATAGGTGAGGTCGCTCTCCTTCGGATTGGCGTCGACCCAGGGATGGGCAACGTCGATGATGGAGAATACCGGCGTGCCGGCGGCGACGTAGCGGCCGAGCTGGATCTGCTCGACCTGCGTCGCCACGCCGTCCATCGGCGCGCGCAAGACGGTGTGATCGAGGTTGCGCTGGGCGTCGTCCAGCTTGGCTTTCGCCTGCGCGTAGGGCGGGAACTGCTCCAGCGGCAGCGCGGGATCGCCCAGCAACTGCGTCTTGGCGTTGGAGAGCTGCTGCTTGATGAACTGCGTCTGCGCGCTTGCGGTGACCAGTGCATTCGCTGCGTTGTCGAGATCGAGCTGCGAGCCGAAATTGTTCTTCACCAGAGCCTGCTTGCGCTCCACGTCGCGTTGCTTCAGTTCGACGCCCTGCTGGGCGAGGTTGAGCATGTCGCCGTAGATCTTGATGTTGGCGACGAGATTGTCATACGTCGTACGGGCCTGCGCGAGCTGCGCCTTGGCTTCATCCACCGCATGGCGGAACGGAACCGGGTCGATATCGAACAGCTCGTCGCCCCGTTTGACCGACTGGCCCTCTTTCACCACCACCTTCAGGATCTTGCCGGAGATGTCGGGCGTCACCAGCACCTTCTGCGCGCCGACATAGGCGTCGTCGGTGCCGACATAGCGCCCGCCATTGAGATAGAAGGTGAGGCCGCCGATGGCGGCGAGGACAGGCAGCACGATCAGGAGCAGGAAACGGCGATAGCGGCGCAGGCCCGCCACCAGGCGGCGGCGCGGATCGGTGCCGGCCTTCTTGGTGGGCTTGCCGCCGTCGCTCTTCTGCTCGGGCTGAAACTTGAGGACCTGATCAGCCATAGCGCTGCTCCCTACGCGCCTGTTCCGCGCCGCTGGTCTGGATCGCGGCCCGCACGTTTTCCTTGATGGTTTCGAGTTGGGTGAGGAGACGGTGGGCGTCTGCCGGATTGATGCCGTCGAGCGCGTTGGCGGTGATTTCGGACCTCAGCCCACTCATCCGGCCAAGCAGCTGCCGGCCGGCCTTCCTCAGGTAGAGACGCTTGACACGGCGGTCCGAGGCGTCGTTGCGCCGTTCGAGCCAGTCGTTGTCGCAGAGCTTGTCGATCAGGCGTGTCAGCGTGATCGGCTGCACCTCCAGGAGCTCGGCGAGCTCCGACTGTTTCATGCCCTCGCTGCGCTCCACCTTGGCCAGCACCGCCCATTGCGCACGGGTGATGCCGAAGCGCGATGCCTCCTTGTCGGCATAGAGGCGCAGCAGGCGGTAGAGCTCGGCGAGTGTGAACAGGAAGTTCTGGTCGACAGACCCGCGGGTCATGAGCTTGGTCTCCAATAAGCACGAGATATAATAAGCAAGCTTATGATTATTTCATGGCGGATTCCCGGGTGGCTGTCCCGCGGCGCCGGCATGGCTGGCAGCCGTTTGCAGTGTCGTGCTTTGGGTTCCCGGGCCGAAATGCTAAAAGGTCGGCCGCATGACCTTCGCGAACCCGGCATTTCCCGCGCCTGATCACGATCACCGCCGCTGCACCGCGGATGCACTGGCGCATGCCGAGGCGGTCTGCGAGCAGCGCGCGCAGAGATTCACGCCAATTCGCCGCCAGGTGCTGGGAGCGCTGCTCTCCAGCCACCGCCCGCTCGGCGCCTATGAGGTGATCGACGAACTCGCCAAGTCGATGGCGCGGCCGGCACCGATCACGGTCTATCGTGCCCTCGATTTCCTGATGGCCAACGGCCTCGTGCATCGCATCGAGAGCCGCAACGCCTATCTCGCCTGCGCCGCCCACGATCATGACGCGACCTCCGCGGTGGCGTTTCTGATCTGCGAGCGTTGCGGCCTGGTCGGGGAGATCCCGTCGGCGCCCTTCGCAAAGGACCTCAACGCCGCCGCGCGCAGCTCAGGCTTCGCCCCCAAACTGTCCGTGGTGGAGATCACGGGCGTGTGCACCCATTGTCAGAAAGCTGCATAGAGCAACAACGGCGCAAAGCCGGTATCCGGGAAGAAATGTCCTCAGCCCAAATCGTACCCTCCGCCGCACGTCCCCTCAGTGCCGGCGCCATCGCGCTGATGCTCATGCTGTGCCTGACCTGGGGGTTCAACCAGATCGCGGTGAAGCTGGTCTTGCCGGACATTCCGCCGATGCTCCAGGCCACGATCCGCTCGATGGGCGCGCTGCCGGTGCTGTTCATCATCGGCACCCTGCGTGGCGTCAATTTCTTCGAACGCGACGGCACCTGGAAGCCCGGCCTGATCGCCGGGTTGATGTTCGGCATCGAATTCGTGCTGATCTTCCAGGGACTGCGCTTCACGTCGGCTTCGCGTGCCGTGGTCTTCCTCTACACGGCGCCGTTCTTCGTGGCGCTCGGCTCCTACCAGGTGCTTGGCGAGCGTCTTGGCGGCTCGCAATGGCTCGGCCTCGCCATCAGCTTTGCCGGCGTCGCCCTCGCGATCGGCGTGCCGCAGCCCAATGTCGATTCGCATGTTCTGCTCGGCGATCTCATGATCGTCGGCGGCGCCGGGCTCTGGGCGGCGACGACGCTGGTTGCCAAGGGCACAAGGTTGCGGTTCGCCGCGCCCGAGAAGGCGCTGGGCTACCAGGTCGCCACCTCGATCCCGATTCTAGGGACGGCGGCCTGGCTGTTCGGCGAGTCCATCACGCACATGCCGGCGCCGCTGTCGCTTGGCCTGATGGCGTTCCAGGCGATCTGGGTGGTGGGAACCACGTTCACGCTTTGGTTCGCGCTGGTGAAGGCCTATTCGGCCAGCAAATTGTCGGCTTTTACCTTCATCACCCCTTTGTTTGGCGTGGTGGGTAGCTATTTCATCATGCACGACACCCTAAGCCTGGCGTTCGGGGCCGCCGCCGTCCTTGTAATTGCTGGGCTTTTCCTGGTTAACCGTCCGAGTGCGGCCGTTCAGGAGCTCCCTCTCCCGGTGCCGCAAGCTCGTAAGGGAGCTCCTGAACCGGAGGCCGCACTCGATTCATAAGTTCTTGGTATTCCTTTGAATTCGAAGTTCGCTCGGGGGCGCCGCAAGGGAGGCGAACTTCGAACTCAGAGGAATACCCTCATCGGCTGCGGCGCCGCGCGATGCATTGCTGAACGTCACCAAAACCTGATATTTGGACCCCATGAACAAGCTCGAAAACCTTCTCGATTCAGACATCGCGGGCCCGGCGCCCCGGCATCGGACCACCCAGGTCAAGGTCGGCAACGTCGCCGTCGGCGGCGGCGCGCCGATCGTCGTGCAGTCGATGACCAACACCGACACTGCCGATGTCGACAGCACCATCGCCCAGGTCGCAGCGCTCGCGCGCGCCGGCTCCGAAATGGTCCGTATCACCGTAGACCGCGAGGAGGCCGCTGCCGCCGTTCCGCACATTCGCGACGGCCTCGCCAAGCGCGGTATCACGACGCCCCTGATCGGCGACTTCCACTATATCGGCCACAAGCTGCTCGCGGCCTATCCGGCTTGCGCCGAGGCGCTCGCCAAGTACCGCATCAATCCCGGCAATGTCGGCTTCAAGGACAAGCGCGACACCCAGTTCGCCGACATCATCGAGATCGCGAACAAGAACGACAAGCCGGTCCGCATCGGCGCCAATTGGGGCTCGCTCGACCAGGAGCTTTTGACCAAGCTGATGGACGAGAACGCAGCCTCGCCCAATCCGCGCGACGTGCGCGCGGTGACGCGCGAGGCCATGGTGCAGTCCGCGCTGCTCTCGGCCGCGCGTGCCGAAGAGCTCGGCATGCCCAAGGACCGCATCATCCTCTCCGCAAAGGTCTCGGCGGTGCAGGATCTCATCGCGGTCTATCAGGATCTCGCGTCGCGCTCCGACTACGCCATCCATCTCGGCCTGACCGAAGCCGGCATGGGCTCGAAGGGGATCGTGGCGTCGTCGGCCGCGCTCGGCATCCTGCTGCAGCAGGGCATCGGCGACACTATCCGCATCTCGCTGACGCCGGAGCCCGGCGGCGACCGCACCCGTGAGGTGCAGGTCGGCCAGGAACTGCTGCAGACCATGGGCTTCCGTACCTTCGTGCCGCTGGTTGCGGCCTGCCCCGGCTGCGGCCGCACCACCTCGACCACGTTCCAGGAGCTGGCGCGCTCGATCCAGGATTTCATCCGCGACGAGATGCCGGCCTGGAAGACGAAATATCCCGGCGTGGAAGAGCTCAACGTCGCGGTGATGGGCTGCATCGTCAACGGCCCCGGCGAATCCAAGCACGCCAATATCGGCATCTCGCTGCCCGGCACCGGCGAAGCGCCGGCCGCGCCTGTCTTCGTCGACGGCAAGAAGTTCCGCACGCTGCGCGGGCCGACCATCTCCGCCGACTTCAAGGCGCTGGTGATCGACTACATCGACCAGCGCTACGGCCAGGGCGCCAAGGTGCCGGTGACCGCGGCGGAGTGATCGAGGTCAGCACGCGATGGTGCTGACCTGGCCACCTTCTCCATATTTGAGCAGCAATCGGTCGCGCGTGATCAACGTACCGCCGATGTCGCGCGTCGTCGCGAGCATGATGCGATCTGCAGGGTCGCGCGGCGGCTCGCCTGGCAAGAAGGACGACGCAATCAAGATATCGGGGGTGAGCTTGGCTAGCTGGACTCCGTCGATTGCAAGCAGCCGCTGGAACCAGCGCTCGGGTGTGGTGGAGAGGCCTATGCGATTGCGCGAAACAAGTAGACCTATCTCCCAGGCCGTGATCGGAGATACGAAGATCGGGCTGCCCGCGCGGTAAGCATTTTCGATCGCTTCCTTGGCCTCCACCGCGATAGGCTCGTCCTCGACGACCCATATCGCGGCGTTGGTGTCGAGCAGCAATGGCGCGGCTTCACTCATAAACTTTGCCCCAGTCTGGATCGGCCGGCTCCGTCAAATCCACGCCCGGTGGAATCCGCACCATTCCCTTCAGGGCACCGAATAGCGGGTGCCGGCCACTTTTCCTGGTCCTCTGGGGGAGGGCCTCGGAAGGCTTTTGCTCCGTCCGTCGAAACACGACTTTGCGCGCCCTTGTGTCGACCTGTTCCGTTCGGAATCCGGCAGCCAGCCACACCCTGGTCATGACGTTGTTCGTCGGATTGTTGCTCCACCAGGCCGGATATTGAGGCGAGTTAGGAGGCAGCTTCCCACCAATTACTCTTTCGATCTCGGCGAAGGTCATCGGCACTTCGCGGGTCTTTTGCGACCTCAGGAACTCGCCCAGCCGGTCATATTTTCCCATGGCCAGTCTCCATCGCTCCGAAAACAATACTAAAGCTTTAGAAGTGTGTCAACATACTTGAAGTAAACCCATTGCGCCTCATCGTGTGGCGCCTACGATGATCGCAAACCAAAAATACCAAGGGAGAAGCATCATGAGCTCACTCGCCGGCAAGCAGGGTCCGCGCTATCGCCACACGGCTGAGGAGGGCGCACCTTACGAGACCATCGCGGTCGAGAAGCTCACCCCCATCATCGGTGCGGAAATCTCGGGCGTCGATCTCGGCTCGCTCGTCGATGGCGACGCCCGCTCCAACCGGCAGATGGACGAGATCCACCGCGCGCTCGCCGAAAACCTCGTCATCTTTTTCCGCGACCAGCAGATCACGCCGCAGCAGCACCTCGCCTTCGGCCGCAAGTTCGGCGAGCTGCACTTCCATCCGGCCGCGCCGCACGAGGATGAAGACCCGGCGCTGATGAAGATCTACGCCGACAAGAACTCGCCGCGCGCCAATGGCGAGGGCTGGCATTCCGACGTGTCCTGCGATCTCGAGCCGCCGATGGGCTCGATCCTCTACATCAAGCAATGCCCGCCGCGCGGCGGCGACACGCTGTTCGCCAACATGTATGCGGCCTATGAGGCGCTGTCGGACCGCATGAAGGCCTATCTCGACGGGCTCACCGCGCTGCACGACGGCGAACCGATCTATCGCGGGCTTTACGCCAATTACGGCGTCGCCGACCGTCCGAGCTACCCGCATGCGGAGCACCCCGTGGTGCGCACGCATCCGGTCACGGGCAGGAAGGCGCTCTACGTCAACCGCGGCTTCACCCGCCACATCAACGGCATCCCGCGCGACGAAAGCGACGCGATGCTGGCCTATCTCTACCAGCACGCCGAGAACCCGCTGTTCCAGTGCCGCTTCCGCTGGACCGAGAACGCCATCGCCTTCTGGGACAACCGCTGTACCCAGCACCGTGCGATGTGGGACTACTGGCCACACACGCGCTCGGGCACGCGCGTGACGGTGAAGGGGGAGCGGCCGGTTTAACCCCCCCCTCGCGCTCTGCGTCGCGTCCGGGACACGAGCGCTATCTTGCGTTGACGCACTCCAATTCCCGCGCCAATCTTCCCGAAAATAAATCGCGGGCTTCGTCGTCGCCCGTGGGTCGCGGCAGCGGAGTAGCGCTTGGGGCAATCGCGCAGGATCATCGCCGGGCTGGTCGCGTCGATCCTGCTGTCGTCGCTCGCCCTTGTCGATGCCGGCGAGGCCGCTGCCGCGCGAAAGATTGCAAGACCCAGGCCGAAGCCGTCGCCGCCGGCCAAATGTGAGATGCCGAAATTTCGGATCGTCGTGGATGTCGGGCACACCCCCGATTCCTACGGCGCGTTGAGCGCGCGCAATGATCCGGAGTTTGGCTTCAATCTCGTTCTCGCAAAACTCATCACAGCGAAGCTCAGGTCCGAAGGCTTTGCGGCAACGCGCCTGCTCGTCACGGATGGCAAGGCGCGGCCGAGCCTGTTCAAGCGGGTCAGTGCCGCGAATGACGGCCGGGCCGATCTCTTCCTGTCGGTCCATCATGATTCGGTGCCGGACAGACTGCTTGAGACCTGGGAGTTCGACGGCGCAAAGAGCTATTTCAGCGACCGCTTTTCGGGTCACTCGCTGTTCGTGTCGCGGCAAAATCCACACTTCGCCACCAGCCTGATGCTGGCGCGGATGATCGGCAGGCAGTTGAAGGAGCAGGGCCTGCACTATGCAAGCCAGTACACCCTGCCGGTGATGGGCCGCTACCGGCGCCAGCTCCTCGACAAGGAGGTCGGCGTCTACCGCTATGACGGGCTCGTCGTGCTGTCACGGACGAGGAGCGCCGCCGTGCTGCTCGAAGCCGGCTCGATCATCAATCGCGACGAGGAAATGGAGATGAACTCGCCGGAGCGGCACGAGGCGATTGCGGGAGCTGTCGCAGCGGGGATAGGGGAGTTTTGCGCGAGGCGGTAGTTTGCGCTCGCAATGACGAAAGCCTACAGCGGCCCACCCCGATATTCCCGGTTCGCCAGGCTTGCCTCCTCCAGGTCCAAATCGCGCTCGATCCGCCGCCTTGTCTCGTCGGTGATCTGGCCGTCGCGCAGGAGGTTGTGAATGAATCTCCTTTCGGCGGCGATCAGGTCGCGGGTCAGCGCGGTACCGGCGGCTGAGACGTCGTGGTGGTTGGGATCGAGCGAGTCCGGGAGCTGGTTGACTCGGATATCGTGTCGTGCGCGCAGCAGCCGCATCACTTCTTCGGACACGTCCTTCTGCGCGGTCAGCGCGTCGAGCGATTCCAGTGCGGCATCGAGCGCCTGGCGGCGGGCGGCGATCTCGGCTTCGTGCTCGGCGACATGCTCATGGCGGCCGGCCTCGGCGACGCCGAGCCAGCGCACGACCGGCGGAAGCGTCAGGCCGATGCCGATCAGCGTGACGAAGATGACGCCGAAGGCGACGAACAGGATCAGGTCGCGATATGGAAAGACCTCGCCATCAGGCAGCGTGAACGGCAGCGCCAGCGCGGCCGCGAGCGATACCGCGCCGCGCACGCCGGTGAAGGCGAGCACGAACGGCCATTGCCAGGGTGGCGACGGATCGCGCGCGCGCAGCGACTTGCTGAGCATTCGCGGCAGATAGGTTGCGGGATAGAGCCAGGCGAAACGCGCGACCACGACGATCACCAAGACCACGGCGGTTGCGATCAGGATGTCGTCGAGCGGGAACGCCTTCGATTTCTCGTAGAGCGCGCGCATCTGGAATCCGGTGAGCAGGAACAGCAAGCCCTCGATCAGGTAGATGATGAGGTCCCAGAAGAAGATGCCTTGCAGGCGTGTCGCCGAGGAGATCAGCAGGGGGCCGTTCCAGCTCACATAGAGGCCGCAGGCGACGGTCGCGATCACGCCGGAGCCGCCGACATGCTCGGGCAGCCAGTAGGAGACGTAGGGCGTGATCAGCGACAAGGTCAGCTCGACCTGCGGATCCCCCGACCATTTGCGGAAGCGAAGGGAGAGCCAGCCGACGCCGATGCCGAAGGCGATCTCACTGGCGACGATGAGGAGGAATTCGCCGGCCGCGAGCGGCAGCGAGAAATGCCCGACCATGATCGCGGCAAGCGCAAAGCGATAGAGGATCAGCGCCGTGGCATCATTGGCGAGCCCCTCGCCCTCGAGGATGACCAGGAGCCGGCGCGGCATGTTGAGCCGGCGCGCGATCGCGAGCGGCGCCACCACGTCGGGCGGCGCGACGATGGCTCCCAGCAGAAAGGCGATGGTCCAGGGCAGGCCGATCATGTAGTGCGTGGCGGCCGCCACCATCGCCGCGGTGAAGATCACCGCGCCAACCGCGAGCAGCACGATCGGGCGCAGATTGTTCCTGAACTCGCGCCAGCTCATGGCGACGCTCGCGGAGTAGATCAGCGGCGGCAGCACCATCAAGAGCACCAGTTCCGGCGGCAGCTCGACCGGCGGCATGCCCGGCACGAAGGCCAGGCCGACGCCGGCCAGCATCAGCAGGATGGCAGGGGCGACGTTGAACCGGCGCGCGGCCAGCGCCACGCCTGCCAGCACGGCGAGCAGGATGAGAAAGGTCTGAAACTTCGCTTCCATAGTGGTTTGTCTTGAACCGGAAGCGCCTGCACCGTCAATGCGGTGTCGCTCACGCCAGCCGGCCGGCTACCATCTGTCCAATCTTCGCAAACAAAGCCGCGATCTGCGCCGCATTCGGCGAGCCGCCCTGAGTGTAGGCCGCGATCAGGATCGGTACATCCGGCTTCGGCCAGGCGACAGCGATATCGCCCGACGCATCCTTGCCGTTGTAGCCGGTCTTGTCGCCGATCTTCCAGCTTGGCGGCAGCCCGCCACGCAGCCGGTTCGCGCCGGTCTTGCAGTTCAGCATCCAGTCGGTGAGCCGGAGGCGCGATTGCGCGGACAAGACTTCGCCCAGCACCAGCCGCCGCAGATTGCCCGCCATCGCCGCTGGCGTCGTGGTGTCGCGGGGATCGCCGGGCGGTGAGCGGTTGAGCTCTGGCTCGTTGTGGTCGAGCTGCGAGGTGGTATCTCCGAGCGACCGCCAGAATGCGGTCAGCGCGGCGGGCCCGCCGATCCGCGCCAGCAGCAGATTGGCGCAGGTATTGTCGCTGAGTTCGACGATCGCCTTGCACATCTCGCCGACCGACATCTTGCCGGCCGCGAGATTTTGCCGGGCGACCGGTGCGTATTCGAGCAGGTCGGCTTGGCCGTAAGGGATCATGGCCGCAAGCTGCTCCTCACCGCGATCGACCCGCGCCAGCACGCAGGCCGCAAGCGAGGCCTTGAATGTCGAGCACATGACGAACCGCTCGTCGGCGCGCCAGGCGAGCTTTGCGCCGGTCGCAAGGTTCTCCGCATGGACCCCGACCCGCCCGCCGCTGTCGCGCTCATAGGCTTCGAGCTCGGCCGGCGCCTCCGCGGCAAGCGCGGGAGAAGCGGCGATCCAGCACAGGGAGGCGAGCAGGGAGCGGCGATCGAGAAGCATGGGAGACCTTTGGTGTGGGTCAGACGGGGGAGGGATGTAGCGTACGCTTTATCCGCACGGTCATTGCGAGCGGAGCGAAGCAATCCAGTCTGCCTCCGCGGCGAGATTCTGGGTTGCCTCGATTCGCTCGCGATGACGAATGGAGAATGAGTGCGACAGATTTCAGGCAGCGGAAGATCGGGAAGACTCACTCCCGCAGGTCGTACCTGTACGATTTCGATACGATCTGCCAGCCATCGGCGAGCTTCATCGCGACCAGATAGTCGGTGAAATAGCGTGGCGGCAGCTGGCATTTGACCTTGATGAAGGCGGTCTTGTCGTCGGAACGATCGATGGTGACGATGAAATCCTCGCGGGGCTTGCCTTCGGCTTTGGCGGAGGCGCGCTTGCGGACGCGGTCGAGCCAGTCGGGCACGGTCAGAACCTGGAGCTCGCCCTTCTCGACCCAGCGCAGGTCGGCGGAGGGATGGAAGATGGCGCCGAGCTTTTCGGCGTCGCCCTCATAGAGCCCGTCAAAATAGGATTGCACGACGGCTTCGACGCTCGAACGGTTCTGGCTCATGGGTCATCCCTCTGCATGATGGCTTGCCCTTGCATGATTGCTTGGGCGGAACTTAGTCGTACGCATCAAAATGCGCTATGGGTCTGTCAGCCATTTGCGCGAAGGTATCGTCATGACCGGTTCAGACAATTCGAACGCACGTATTCTCGCCGGCGAATGCTATTGCCGCGCTGTCCGCTTTGAAGTGGCGGATGCGTTCTCCTATGCGATGAACTGCCACTGCTCGAACTGCCGCCGCACCACCGGCGCCGCCTTCAAACCGTTCGCCGGCATCCCGCAGGACAAGCTCCGCATCGTCCAGGGTGGGGACCTGCGGATGATCTTCGGCGACGATACCACCCATGATGCCCATTGTGCCCGCTGCGGCTCGCTGCTCTATTCCCGGGTGCGTGAAGGACAATGGGTCCATGTCGCCATGGGGACCTTGGTCGATGCCCCCTCGATCAGGCCGAGCGCCCATATTTTCGTCGGCTCGAAGGCGCCTTGGCATGAAATTACGGACAATCTGCCGCAATATCGGGAGCACATCGGGGTTGTCTGAGGGAACCCGATCCTCCCGGCGAACCGCGATCCCGCTGGTGCGACAAACAAAAAAGTGGCCTCTCGGCTTGTCGTTGGCACCCTTCGTGACCTCCATCACAAGCGCCCGCGGTGGATCTTGCTAAAGCGGTCCCAAAGGGCCCAAGCGGCCCCGAACCATCGGAAGTCGTGTCATGCGCAATTTGCTCAGACTTTGTCCGCTTTTCGTCGCGCTCGGCCTGCTGTTCGGTGCCGGGCCCGCTTTTGCCGGAAAGCGCGTCGCGCTGGTGCTCGCCAATTCGGCCTATCAGCATGCGCCCTCGCTCGCCAACCCCGTCAACGACGGTTCCGTGATGACGAACACGCTGAAGGAGGCGGGCTTCGATGTCGTCGAGTCCCGGCACGATTTGTCGGCGCTCGATACGCGGCGCGTGCTGCGCGACTTCGCCGACGCGACACGCGATGCCGATATCGCCGTGGTCTACTATGCCGGACACGGCATCGAGGTCGAGGGCTCGAACTATCTGATCCCGGTGGATGCCAAGCTCGAGCGCGACACCGATGTCTACGACGAGGCGCTCTCGCTCGATCGTGTCCTGGTCGCGGTCGAGCCTGCAAAGCAGCTTCGCCTGGTGATCCTCGATGCCTGCCGCGACAATCCGTTCGGCAAGAGGATGAAGCGCACGATCGCCTCGCGCGGCATCGGTCGTGGTCTCGCCCAGGTCGAGCCGACCAGCCCCAACACGCTGATTGCCTATTCGGCCAAGGCCGGTTTCACGGCGCAGGACGGCGACGGGGCCAATAGCCCGTTCACCGTTGCGCTGTCGAAGCATCTGACGACGCCGGGCCTCGACGTCCGCCGCGCCTTCGGCTTCGTGCGTGACGACGTGCTCAAATCGACGGGCAACAAGCAGGAGCCGTTCGTCTACGGCTCGCTCGGTGGCGAGGACGTGCCGCTGGTGCCGGTCAAGGTCGCGGCCGTAACGCCGGCGGCGAATCCCCAGGCTGATATCCGCCGTGACTACGAGCTCGCGCTCCAGGTCGGCAACAGGCCGGCGTGGGAAGCGTTCCTCGCTCAGCATCCCGACGGTTTCTATGCGAGCCTCGCCAAGCTTCAGCTCGAAAAGATCGGCGCCGAGCAGGCTCACGTCGCGGCCATCGAGAAGGCGAAGCGGGCCGACGCTGAGCGCGATCGTCTTGCTGCGGTCGGCGCGCAAAAGGATGCGCAGGCCAGGGCTGCGGCCGATGCGAAGGCCGCCGAGCAGGCGCAGCTTGCCGCGCAGAAGGCCAAGGAGCAGGCGCAGCAGCAGGCGGCTGCCGCCGAGCAGCAACGCGTCAACCTCGCCGCCACGGCGCCGAGCACCGCGCCGGCCAGCACGACGAGCGCCGCGGGCACGAGCGTCGCCTCGCTGACCCCGGCGACCGCGCCGGCCGATCTCAACCGCTCGGTGCAGAGCGAACTCGGTCGCGTCGGGTGTTTCGCCGGGCAGGCCGACGGCAACTGGAATACGTCCTCGCAGCGATCGCTGTCGCAGTTCAACCGCTATGCCGGCACCAAGCTCGACGTGAAGGTGGCGAGCACCGACGCGCTCGATGCGGTCAAGTCAAAACCATCGCGCGTCTGCCCGCTGGTCTGCGAGCACGGCTTCAAGGCCGATGGCGACAAGTGCACCAGGATCGTCTGCCGCGAGGGTTATGCGGTCAACGATGACAATGAATGCGAGAAGCAGCGTGCCGCCAAGCCGGCCAGGCCTGCGACCGCGAAGCGCGACGACGGCGACGAGCGTCCCGCACGGCAGCGTCGTCAGTCTGGCGGCGCGGCGGGCGGCTACGGTGCCGCCGGTATTGCTGCTGCTGGCGCCGGCCGCGCGACGAGTGGGGGGCAGATCTACTGCAACAACACCGGTTGTCGTCCGGTCCATCGCGGTTGCCGTCTCGAATATCGCGGCGGCGGCGGCCCGGGCAACGACGCCAATGCCGAGGTGTGTTACTGACCGCCACTTGATGGGTCGTCCCGGCGAGGGCCGGGACGACAGATTATTTTGAGATCGCGCTCGCCGCGATGTTCACCGTCAGCGCCAGCAGCGCCGTGTTGTAGATAAAGGACACGATGCCGTGCGCCGTCGCGGTGCGACGAATGGTCTTGTCGGTGATGCCGACGTCGGAGACCTGCGCCGTCATGCCGATCACGAAGGAGAAGTAGACGAAATCCCAATAATCGGCGTGGTCTTCCTTGTCGCCGCTCGGAAACTGAAGGCCACCTGCCGTACCGTCGCGATAATAATCATGCGCGTAATGCAGCGCGAAGGTCGTGTGCACCGCAGCCCATGACAGTACGATGGTGATGATCGCGATCGTCAGCTCCAGGCCGCCGCGATGCGGCGTGCCCAGTTCGGAGACGATCGCCGCGATGCTGGCGAAGGCACCGGTCGCGGTGACGAGCAGGATCACGAATCGGCCGTCGTCCTGCATCGCGGCGGCGCGACGGATATGCTGGTGGTCGTTGCAGAGCATCATCGCATAGACCAGCACGAGATAGACGGCGATCAGCGCGTCCCATCCGAACAGGAGTCGCGTCACCAGCCGGGGCGCGCCCGGCAGCAGCAGGCAGACGAGGATGCCGACAGCGAGCGCAACGAACGTCCGCGGCCGCGCATAAAGCAGCCGCATCGGCCGCGACATCTGGCGGAAGCGGACAAGAGCGGGATCCTCTTTGCCGCGGGCCGCCATCGGCGCGCGTCAGTTCTTCCGTTCGGCGACGAAGCGCGCGGCGGCCTGCAGGACGGCGGCGCGGTCGCCGAAGATCGACACTGCGTTGTCTGCGCGCGCGAGCAAATCGCGCACGCGCTGTTTGGCGCCTTCGATGCCGAGCTGGGTGACGAAAGTGGTTTTGCCGAGGGCCGCGTCCTGGCCCGAGGGCTTGCCGAGCGCGGCGGCATCGCCTTCGACGTCGAGCAGGTCGTCGGCGATCTGGAAGGCTTCGCCGAGCGCGCGGCCGTAATCGTCGAGCGCCTGGTATTCCGCACTCGAGGCCTGGCCGAGGATCGCGCCGGCGATGCAGCCATAGCGCAGCAGCGCGCCGGTCTTCATCTGCTGAATACGGGCGACATCAATCGGCTCGTTGCCACCGAAGCGGCCTTCGCCGGCGAGATCGAGGATCTGGCCGCCGACCATGCCGCCGATGCCGGCGCAGCGCGCCAAAGCGCGCGTCAGCATCAGCCGCACATTGGCGTCCCGATGGATCTCGTCGCGGGTGATGATGTCGAAGGCGAGCGTCAACAGGCCGTCGCCCGCGAGGATCGCGGTGGCGTCGTCGGTCTTCTTGTGCAGGGTGGGGCGGCCGCGGCGCAGGTCCGAATTGTCCATCGCCGGCAGGTCGTCATGGATCAGCGAATAGCAGTGGATGCACTCGAGCGCCGCGCCGGCGAGCAGAGCCGCCTCGCGCGGAACGCCGAACACGGCCGCGCTCTCGACCACCAGGAACGGCCGCAGGCGCTTGCCCCCGTTGAGGCTCGAATAGCGCATTGCGTCCATCAGTCGCTTGGGCCGGGCGATTTCGTCGTGCAGGATGTCGTCCGACAGCAGGCGCCCCAGCAGGGCCTCGGTGTCATCAGCGGTCTTGTCCAGACGTTTGGCGAAATCGGACGGGGACGTGCCGGTCATCAAGAAGGGCTCCAAGGCTCCAGAACTAAAATTCGGCGGGACAATCCTTTATGCGCCCGCCCCAGTCAATCGTTTGGAAGGGCTAAAAAGTGCTGGAAAAGGCCCGAATAATCACAGACTTAATGGTCCAGCCCGTGGCCGCGTTTCATTTTGCGCCGGAAAGATCGATTTGCGCATCGTCAAAATCCTGCTGGCAGTGTTCGTGGTCGTGGCTCTCGCGCCCTATGTGATCGCGCCGTTCTATCGCACTGGCCATCCCGTTTCGACGCTGATGGCCTGGCGCTCGCTTCGCGGTGCGCCGATGCAGCGGGAGTGGATCGATCTGGCGGAAATGTCGCCCTATTTGCCGCGCGCGGTGGTGGCGGCAGAGGATGCCCATTTCTGCAAGCATCATGGCATCGATTGGGGCGCGTTGCGCGAGGCGATCGACGACGCCCAGGAGGATGGTACGCCATTCCGGGGCGCCTCCACGATCACCCAGCAGGTGGCGAAAAACCTGTTCCTCTGGCAGGGGCGGGATTTCGTCCGCAAGGCGCTCGAATTCCCGCTGGCGCTCTGGATCGATTTCGTCCTGCCCAAGCCCCGGATCCTGGAGATTTACCTCAACGTCGCCGAGTTCGGCCCGCGGGGCCAGTTTGGCGTCGAGGCGGGCAGCGCCTTTGCCTTCGGCAAATCGGCCGCCAGCCTTTCCCCGCGAGAAGCGGCCCTTCTGGCCTCCATCCTGCCAAATCCGGTCAAACGCAGCGCCAAAACCCCCGGCCCGGGTGTCCGGCGGCTGGCGGCAACCTACATGGCGCGGGGGCAGGCGAACTCGCTTGCGATCTGTTGGCGCGAAAATCGCTGATTTTTTGGCCCGTTCCGGACGCATTTTCCGGCCCAAGAGCCTAGCTTTACGGCCGGCCTTCCTCTATAAGCGCGGCCTTGATCGGCATTCAGCTCGCCTCGTATTGCGGGTGCTGAGCCGTCCCTTCGCGGACGATGCCCTGATGACACCAATCCCTAGAGGATATTGAAATGGCCGTTCCGAGAAGAAAAACCTCGCCGTCGCGCCGTGGCATGCGCCGCTCGGCTGACGCCATCAAGAAGCCGACCTATGTGGAAGACAAGGACTCCGGCGAGCTCCGTCGTCCGCACCATCTCGACCTCAAGACCGGCATGTACAAGGGCCGTCAGGTCCTGAAGAAGAAAGAGTCCTGAAGACAGGACCTTTCCCTCAGGCGGGATGATTGAACCCGCGTGATTTCGGCCAACCCATGAGCTAGACGGTGACGGCGGCGGAGCAAATGCTTCGCCGCTGCATTGTTCTGTCCGGATATCTTGATCGAGAAGGCATTTCGCCGATGGTCGGTTTCCCGCTGCTTCTGATTCCGCTCGCGGTGTACAACATCATCGCCTTCCTGATGCCCAGCGTGTCCTTTTCGGACGTGCTGTTCCAGGTGCCGATGGTCACGGGCGAGACCTGGCCGGTCACGCTCGCCGATCTCCTGCTCGCGCTCGGCGTGGTTCTGCTGCTGCTCGAAGTGGTCAAGGGTGCGCGGCCGGGCTCGAAATTCCTGATGGATCATTTGTTGTCGCTGATCGTCTTCGGCGCCGCCGCCGCGGAATTCGTGATGTGGCCTAAATTCGGCAACTCTACCTACTTCCTGCTGGTTTTGCTGGCGATGGCCGACTTCCTCGGCGGCATTGCCCAGCGCACGCGCCGTCGCGTCACCTACATCGCCGAGACGACGGTGCCGGCGCCACGCAAGGCCAAGCGCACGGCCGAACCGCCGGCGGATGATGTGGAGGCTGCCTCCAGGTTCGAGCCGGTGATTGCGCCGCAGCCGGCGCCGGTGGTGCCGCCCGCATCCTCGGCGCAATCCGTCGCCGAATCCGTGCTGATGGATCATCCAGCGCCGAAGCCGGTGCAGGGCTCACCCTCGCCGGAAATTCCCTCGCCGCATCTGCAGCCGGGCAACGGTACGCCGCCCTCGCCCGATACGCCGCCGCGCTGATCAGCCTCAAGCCACCTGCCGTGTCCGCGCGCTGACGCTTCCCAGCGGACGCTTGCTGCCATAGGCCATTCGCGCATCTTCGGAAGAGGCGCGGCGGAGCCGGCCGGTCTGGCGCAAATATTCGGCATTGGCGATCAGCTGGGTGACGAAGCTGGGATCGGGGCGCGGCAGCGGTGCCTTCTGAACCCACTGCAATGTCGGCATGAGCGGCACCAGGGCCGTGCCCGGGCCGTTGTCCGCCGTGTCCGATCGTTCAGTACTCAACATCGCAATCACCGTTGATCCGGCGAGATTGTCGCGTTTCGGGACGCCAGCGCCGGTGCGAGTCCTGTACTCGCAAGGCCTATGCCGCCCGGGCCGGTTTGGTTCCGACGCCTTCGGAAACGTGGTTTCCAAATTGTTTATCAACTTTGCCTAGGGTCGGGGACGAATCCGGCTCTATCCTGTGCCGGCTCAGGACTTCTCCACTGTCCCAGAACGAGGCGATTTTGACCCCCGCATTGCCGCAAGCCTCCGACATCCTGGCCGCCCTCGGGCAGGCCGTGTTCGCCTGGGACATCGCCAGCGATGCCATCGTCTGGGGTGAACAGGTCGCCAGCATCTTTCCCGGTATTCCCGCCGAGCGGCTCGCGACCGGCGCCGAATTCGCCAAGCTGATCGAGCCCGCGCAAACGCTGCGGACCGCAGCCTTGGCGCAGACCTCCGCCGTCCACGGCGCCGACGGCACGCCCTACCGGGTCGAGTACGGCGTGCGCATGAGCGCCTCCGATCCAGTGATCTGGGTCGAGGAGACCGGCCGCTGGTTTGCCGGTCCCGACGGCCGCCCCACGCGCGCGATCGGCTCTGTCCGCATCAACAACGAGCGCCATGCCCGCGACGAGGAATTGGCCAAGCTGGCCCGGCTCGATCCCCTGACCGGCGAGCTCAACCGCTCGCATCTGGTCGCGGCACTGGCCGAGGCGATCGAGGAGACGAGCCGCTTCCGCTCGACCGCGGCCTTCATGCTGGTCGGTATCGATCATCTCGCCCGCGTCAACGACGCCTTCGGCTTCGACGTTGCCGACGCCGTGATCCTCGAAGTCGCCAAGCGCATTCGTTCGCGCCTGCGCGGTGGCGACGTGCTCGGACGCTTCTCCGGCAACAAGTTCGGCCTGATCCTGAAGAACTGTACCGTCGACGACATGAACGTCGCCGCAGAGCGCTTCCTCACCGGCATCCGCGACGAAGTGGTGCCGACGAAATCCGGACCGGTCTCTGTCACCGCGTCGATCGGAGCGGTCAGCCTGCCGCGCTATGCCCGCAACACCGATGAAGCCGTCAACCGCGCCCATGAAACGCTGGACGCCGCCAAGCGCCGCCGCGCCGGCTCGTTCGCCGCGTGGCGCCCGGATGCCGCGCGCGACGCGCAGCGCCGGGTCAACATTCGTGTCACCGACGAGATCGTCACTGCGCTGAACGAGCGCCGCATCAAGCTTGCCTATGAGCCGGTGGTCTCGGCCGCCTCGCGCGAGCGCGCATTCCACGAATGCCTGGTGAGGATGGACCAGGGCGATGGCCAGGTGCTGCTCGCGCCCGACATCGTGCCGGTCGCCGAGCGGCTCGGCTTGATCCGTCTGGTCGACCATCGCGTGCTCGAGCTCGTGGTCGCCGAGCTCGCTGCCGCGCCCGACATCTGTCTCAGCCTCAACATCTCGCCGGACACGACGATGGATCCGGATTGGTGGGCCGGGATCGAGTCGCTGATGCTGGCGCATCCCGGTGTTGCCGAGCGGCTGATCGTCGAGATCACCGAGACGGTCGCGATCCAGGACATCGACGACGTTCGCGCCTTCGTCAGCCGTCTCAAGCATTTCGGCAGCCGCATCGCCATCGACGATTTCGGCGCCGGCTACACCTCGTTCCGAAACCTGCGCAAGCTCGGCGTGGATATCGTGAAGATCGACGGTGCCTTCGTGCAGAACATCACCCATTCCGCCGACGACCGCGCCTTCGTGCAGACCCTGATCGACCTCGCCCGGCGCCTCGACATCAAGACCGTGGCCGAATGGGTGCAGGACGAGGAGGCCGCAAACATGCTGCACGACTGGGGCTGCGACTACATCCAGGGCCGCCTGATCGGGCTTGCGTCGGCCGAGCGGCCGTGGGGTGTCGCGTCGGAGAGTGCGCTGCCTGCGGCGGGGTAGAATGAATATTGCTCCCGTAATTTTTGTCGATCGAGACACCGGCGATGAAGCTGCGTTCTTGGTCCGCGTGATGGAGGATCATGTCGGCCTTGCACTCTCGCTG
Organism: Bradyrhizobium sp. CCBAU 53415; assembly: GCF_028128735.1. Taxonomy (NCBI): domain Bacteria; kingdom Pseudomonadati; phylum Pseudomonadota; class Alphaproteobacteria; order Hyphomicrobiales; family Nitrobacteraceae; genus Bradyrhizobium; species Bradyrhizobium sp. CCBAU 53415. The sequence continues at coordinate 131,340 of NZ_LBJF01000002.1, forward strand.
AAGCGAAATGGCGACATCGAAGTCATTCTTGATGCGAAGGAACTGGACCAGATCATCGACGCGCTGCAGTTAGCGCGTTCTGCTGTTCGACAATCTCTGAAATCGTAGGGTGGGTTAGCTCGCGGCGGCGCGAAGCGCAGTCCGCAAACGTAATCTACCACTTTGCTATCCACGTTGAGAGAGAAGCGGTCGATTACGCCTTCCGCAAATCCAGCTTACGAAACTACGCTCCCTCGTCCAGCGCCACTAGCTCGCGCTTCTTGCGCAGTGACGGCAGCAGCGGCGCGATCAGCAGCACCAGTGCGAAGGCGAGACACACGCCCGAGATCGGCCGCTGCACGAAGGTCCAGAGATCGCCCTGCGACAGGATCAGCGACTTGCGCAAATTGTTCTCCATCATCGGCCCCAGCACGAAGGCGAGCACCAGAGGCGCCGGCTCGTAGCCGAGCTTGCGCATGAAGTAGCCGATGATTCCGAATGCGATCATGACATAGACGTCGAACACGTTGTTGCTGGAGCAGTAGACGCCGAGGATCGTGAACAGGATGATCAGGGGGAACAGGATGTTGTAGGGCAGCTTGAGCAGCTGCACCCACATGCCGATCATCGGCAGGTTCAGGATCAGCAGCATGACGTTGCCGATATACATGCTGGCGACGATGCCCCAGAACAGACCGGGGTTTTGCGTGATCAGCAGCGGTCCCGGCTGCAGGCCGTGAATGACGAAGGCCCCGAGCAGCAGCGCCATCACCACATTCGGCGGTATGCCGAGCGTCATCAGCGGAATGAAGGCGCCGCCCGCCGCGGCGTTGTTCGCCGACTCCGGCCCCGCGACGCCTTCGATCGCGCCATGGCCGAAACGCTCCGGCGTCTTCGACAGCCGCTTCTCCAGCGCGTAGGAGGCGAATGACGCCACCACCGCGCCGCCGCCCGGCAGGATGCCGAGGAAGAAGCCGAGGATGGTGCCGCGGCCGACCGGACCTGCGCTCGCCTTCCAGTCCTCCTTGTTGGGCAGGAGATGGGTGATCCTGGTGTTGATGATGTCGCGTTTGATGGCCTGCTCGGTGTTGAGCAGAACCTCGGCGACGCCGAACAGGCCCATCACGACGGGCACGAGGCCGATGCCGTCGATCAGCTCCATGCGGCCGAAGGTCAGCCGCGGCTGCGCGTTGATGCTGTCGAGCCCGACCAGACCGAGCACGACACCGATGCACGCCATCAGCAGTGCCTTCGGCATCGATCCCTGGGTGAGGAAGGTGAGCACGACGAGGCCGAGCACCATCAGGCTGAAATACTCGGCGGGGCCGAAGGCGATGGCGAGGCTGGCAAGCTTCGGGGCCACCAGCATCAAGGCGATCAGCGCAAAGGTGCCCGCGGCGAAGGAGCCGAAAGCGGAGATGCCGAGCGCGGGGCCCGCGCGCCCCTGTTTCGCCATCTGGTGGCCGTCGATGCAGGTGACGACGGAGGCTGCCTCGCCGGGAATGTTGACCAGGATCGATGTGGTCGAGCCGCCGTACATCGAGCCGTAATAGATGCCGGCCATCATGATGATGCCGGATTCCGGCGTCCCCGACAGCGTCACGGGCAGCAGCAGCGACATCGCCGAGATCGGCCCGATGCCCGGCAGTACGCCGACCAGCGTGCCGATGAAGACGCCGATGAAGCAGTAGAGCAGGTTGATCGGCAGCAGCGCGACACCGAATCCATGTGCGACATTGACAAGCGTATCCATGCGCTCAACCGATCCCGAACAGGCCTGAGGGCAGCTGGATCAACAGCAGCCGCTTGAGCACCCACCACATGCCTGATGGCACCAGCACGGCGATCGGGACCGCCAGGGTCCAGCGCACCGGATCGATCAGCCGCAACAGCAGCAGCATCAGCGGGATCGACGACAATAGGAATCCGAGCGGCTCCAGCGCGAAGGAGAATGCGGTGAGGCAGGCGATGAGGAGAAGCGGCCTGCTCCAGCGCACATTCTCCCAGCGCGAGGCCAGCGTCGGACCGCCCTCGGTGACCGCCGAGACGACGATGGCGCCTGCGAACACGCACATCAGGATGCCCGTGTAGAACAGCACATAACCGGAGCCGGGATCGTTGATGGTGCCGAGCCTGAGCTTCAGCCCCGACCAGATCACGAAGCCGCCGAGCGCGAGCCCGATCAGCCCGCCCCAGAGTTCGGAGTTGGAGAGGCGGAGTTTGACGTTGGTTTGGTTGGTCATCTGGAATGCTCTCGGATCACCGTCGTCCTGAGGTGGCGAAGCGCAGCGTAGCCTCGAAGGGCGGCGCTGCCCCAATCCATCCGTCGAGGCGAGCCGCAAGTGCGGCTCGCACCTCAGGATGACGCCAGCATCTGTGTGGCAGGCAGCAGAACGCTACTTCTTCGCAAGCCCGAGCGTCTCGATCACCTTGCGCTCGGACTCCGTGACCTCGGCAACGAACTTCTTGTAGTCCTCGGTGTTCTTGTAGTTCGGAACCATGTCGTACTTGGCGAGCGTGGCGACGACCGCAGGATCCTCGATCGCCTTCTTGAAGGCGTCGTGCAGCTTGGCCACGATCTTCGGATCCATGCCCTTCGGGCCGGCGATGCCAAACGGGGAATCATAGACCATGGGATAGCCGAGCTCCTTCAGCGTCGGCACATCGGGATAGTTCGGCGAGCGCGCGCTCGTCCACACCATCAGCAGCTTCAGCTTGCCGGCGTCGACCAGGGGTCGCCATCCAGTGGAGTCCGCCTGAAGCATCGTGTGCTGTCCCAGCACTGCGGCATTGGTCTCGGCGCCGCCCTTGAAAGGCACCTGCGTCAGCTTGATGCCGGACATCGCGGCGATCTGCTCCATGCCGATATGCAGCGAAGTGCCGGCGCCCGGCGTGGCGTAGGTCACCTTGCCCGGGTTCGCCTTGGCGAACGCCACCACGTCCTTCCAGCTCTTGAACTGCGACTCCGCGCTGGTCGTCACACCGAAGGTGTAGCCGGTGAGATGGACGATATAGGTGAAATCCTTCGCCGGATCCCACGACACCTCCTGCATCAGCGGCAGGCGGAACACCGTGATCGGGATCTGGGAGATGGTATAGCCGTCCGGCTTCGCGGCCGCCGCCATCGTCGCAGGTCCGACGGTACCGCCGCCGCCGGCCTTGTTGTCGATCACGATTGGCTGACCCAGGATCTTCGAGGCGCTGTCAGCGATCGCGCGCATCGAGATATCGGTCGAGCCGCCGGCCGGCCATGGCACGATCAGTGTGATGGGCTTGGTGGGGTAGTCCTGCGCACTGGCGGCAGTAGAGAGCAATGCGCCGATGACAGCGTGCACAGCGGCAAATGCGATCGTCTTCAGCCTGTATCCTGACATCGAAACGCCTCCCTCGCAGCGGCCTCTTTGTGCCCGCCGTCTCTGTTCTTGTGAGGCGATTGTTCCTGAAATTGAGAAAGAAGAAAAGCGCATTGCGCGGACCGTGCGGGACGGCCGGACACGCAATGCCGGCAGAGCCGGCACATGCGACAATTCGTCGTTTGGCTGCGTGCCGAGAGACGGAATTTGAGGCGCCGACGCCGCTAGGCCACGCGCCGGACCAGGTTCAGCCTCTCGATGGCGCGGCCGACCTCCGATGCGAGACACGGCCTGCCGAAATAGTAGCCTTGCACGGCGGTGCAGCCGCATTCGCGGACGAAATCGAGTTGCGCCTCGGTCTCCACCCCCTCCGCCGTGGTCTCGACGCCAAGCACGGAGCCGAGGCTTGCGATCGTTCGGACGATGGCCACGCTCTCCGGGCTTTCGCCGAGCGTGCCGACGAAGGAGCGGTCGATCTTGATGCGGTCGAACGGAAACTTGCGCAAATAGCTCAGCGAGGAATAGCCAACGCCGAAATCGTCGAGGCTGACGCGCACCCCTAACGCGCGGAGCTGGTGCAGGATGTCGACCGTCGCCTCGCCGTCATCGAGCAGCGCCGTCTCCGTGACCTCGAGCTCGAGCCGCTGCGGCGGCAGGCCGGCTTCCGCAAGTGCGCTCGTGACCATCGCCACCAGCCCGCGCGAGCGGAACTGCACCGGAGACAGGTTCACCGCGACGGTGACATCGGGCCAGGACGCAGCAGCCGCACAGGCGGTGCGCAGCACCCATTCGCCGATCGGAACGATCAGCCCGTTCTCCTCCGCAATCGGGATGAATTCGGCTGGAGAGACGAAGCCGCGCGAAGGATGTTTCCAGCGCAGCAGTGCCTCGAACCCGGTGAGTTCGGAGGAATCGAGCCGCATCTGCGGTTGGTACACCAGGTGGAATTCACATCCTTCCAGCGCGCCGCCCAGATCCTGCTCCAGCGCGTGCCGGCTGCGCGCCTCTTCCTCCATCTCGGGCTCGAACAGCTGATAGGCTCCGCGTCCCCTGGCCTTGGCCTGGTACAGCGCGAGGTCGGCGCATTTCATCAGCTCGTCGGCATCGAGCCCGTGGTCGGGTGCGATCGCGATGCCGACAGAGACGCCGACATGGATCGACTGGCTTTCCAATGGAGGGGGATGACCGATGATGTCGACCAGGCGGTGCGCGAGCGCCTCGGCCGATTGCGGCTGCGGCCCGCGCTGGAGGACGGCGAACTCGTCGCCGCCGAGGCGCGCGACGGTATCGTGCTCGCCGACATTCTCCTTCAGGCGCGCTGCGACCCAGCGCAGCAGGCGGTCGCCTGCGGCGTGGCCGAGGCGGTCGTTGACGGTCTTGAAGTTGTCGAGGTCGAAGCACAGCACGGCCATGGCGCCGCCGGCGATCGCGACCTGGTTCAGCCCCTCGCCCATCTTCTCGCGGAACAGCGTGCGGTTGGGCAGGTCGGTGAGCGAATCGTGCTGCGCCATATGCGCCACTCGGGCCTGGGCCTTGTGACGCTCTGTGACGTCCTCGTAGGTGACGACCCAGCCGCCGTGTTCCATCCGTTTGTGATTGAGCTTGATGATGCGGCCATCGCTCAAATGCCGGTGCAACGTGTGCTCGCCCTCGCGCAGCCGCTCGACATAGTCTGCATAGAGCTTTGCACCGGTCGTGTCCGGGTGGATGCCGAGCTCGCAGCTGTGGTCCATGATCTCTCGCATCGAGACGCCGGGCTTTACGATCTCGGGCGGCAGTCCGTACATCTCGATATAACGGCGATTGCAGACGATCACGCGCAGGCTCGAATCGAGCATGCACAGGCCCTGGCTCATGTTGTTAAGTGCCGCGTCGAAGCGCCGATATTGCTCGCTCAGCTCCTCGACCGCGTGCTCGCGCTCGGTGATATCCTCATAGGTGGCAACGAAGCCGCCTTCGGCAAGCGCGCAGTAGCGTACCGAGACCACGGCGTCGTTCGACAAGCGCCGACGCATCGGCGAGGAGTCGCGATTCGCGATCCTCGTGCTCGCGGCTTCGAGCAGCTGTTGCGGACTGTATTCGGAGGAGAACGCGCCGTTCGCCATCGATCGCTCGATCAGCTCGGCGAGATGCGTCCCGGGCCTGGTCTCCTCCGGCGACAGCCGGTAGATCCTGCGGTAGGTGGTGTTGCAGACCCGAAGGCGCATGTCGCTGTCGTAGAAGGCAAGCCCGTGCGCCATGTTCTCCAGCGCCGCATCGAGGATGAAGTTCTGCTGCCTCAAGGTTTCCTCGTATTGCAGCCGCTCCGTCACGTCCTCATGCACCGTCACCCAGCCGCCGTCGGGCAGGAAGCGGGAGACCGCCTGCACCATCCGTCCGTCGTAACGCATCACCAGCAGGGTCTTCGCCTTCCTGCGACGCACATCTTCCAGCCGGCTTTCGTAAAATTCGTCGCTCGACATGCCGGGCAGGTTGCCGCGCGACATCCAGTGCTCGATCACCGTGCAATGTGGAGCACCCGGCTTCACGATCTCGGGGTCAAGGTCGTAGAGCTTCAGGAACCTTTCATTGCAGACGACCACGCGGCTATCGACGTCGTACATGACGAGGCCGTGCGACATGTTTGCGAGCGCGTGCTGGCTGCGCTCGGTCTGCACGCGCAATTCCGCTTCGAGCCGGGCGAGACGGCTGACATCGTCGCAGATCGTCATCCAGCCGCCGCCGGGGAGCGGCTTCAGATCGAGCGACATGACGAGGCCGCTCGCCAGCCGCTGTTCCGTTCTGAACGGCCGTCCCCCTGCGATCTGCTTGATGCGCGCCGAATACAGCGCGTCGAGCTCGTCTTGCGGAAAGTTACCGCGCTGCGCGCTGTGCGCGAGCACCTCACGGTAGCTCGTGCCGACCCGCACGATGTCGGCCGACAGGTCGAACAGAGTGAGGTAGCGCTGGTTCACCAGCACGATCCGGTTGTCGGCGTCGTAGACGCAGACGCCCTGCTCCATGTGGTCGAGCGCAAGCTGGCTCAGGACAACCAGGGCGTCCGCACCCTGCTCGTGTCGTGCACCAGGCTCGTTGTCGCGGGTCGACATCATGGGGTCGGCGGGACCTCGGCAGGCAGTAGACTCAATGCAACCTAGTTCAGCCGCAGAGGGTAGCGAAGAGGCCGGAAAATTCCCTTAAGCGCAGTAGTTTACGGAGAGTGACCGGCGATGGAGAGAGTATCGGAAATGTCGAGGTGCCTGCGAGCGTTGGCCGAGCGGGCGCAACAGACTCCGCCGTCGCCCGGACAAGCGCAGCGCAATCCGGGGCCCACAGCCACAGGGAGAGGTTCGGCGGAGACTGGAAGTGAGCGGGTCTTTCCGCGATACCAAAACCTTCGCTTGACGACGGATCACCCGGTTTGGATCCCTGCGTTCGCAGGGACGGCAGGACAACCTACGGCCCGTACAGCACGAGCTCCGTGTCGGTGAGGTCGCCGAGCTGCGGCCGGTGCGGGCCCTTGAAGTATTTGCGGCCGCGCCGATCGGTGTAGATGCCGACGAGGCCGGGAACCGGACCGTTGGCGTCGACGGCCACCGAGATCTTGCCGAGCCGCAGCAGCAACCGGCCGATGCGGCCGGCGCACTCGGCATATTCCGTGGCGCTGCGGCAATAGATCAGTTTCATGGCGGGCGGCGCAATGAAGCCGCGGCGGATGCGGACCGGTTGCAGGATGAAGGGGAACGTTCCCTTCGGCGTGCGGCAGACGAGGCTGAGGCAATTGTAGCGCGCATGCCGCGTCAGGAGCTCGGTCTCGGTGTCGGAAAGCCCCTTGATCTCTTTGGCGTGTGGCGGGATGACCTCGATCTCGCTCCAGCGCGGCGCGCGCGACAGCGCAGGGACCGAGAAGAATATGCCGCGGCAATAGGCGCGAAAGCCCTGTGTCTCGATGATCGGCCAGGTCCACGGCGCCGGGCTGATGTTGAAATAAGTGACGTCCTTGTGTCGCTGGGCGATCTTGGTCAGCAGCGGGGCGTAGTTGCGGTAGGCCGGATCGACATACCAGCTCGACAAATTGCACCGGATCGCGGCCTCTTCGCCGTCCTTGCGTGCCGTGTAGATCAAGAGCAGCACGCCGACCGGCGTGCCGTCATTGTCGAGCATGTAGCCGAAGCGCGGATAGCCCTCCGGCACCGATCGAAAGGCCTGCCGGCGCAGGCCCTGTATCCAGTATTCGCGTGAACGCCCGACGAAGCCGCGCGTCAGCAAGTCCGCGATCTTTTCGACGTCGGACTCGGTGATTTCGCGGCATCGAACCTTGGTGTGGATCACGCTCGTCTTGCCCGTGGAAATGGTCGGCCTCTTACCTTAGCGCCAGCCTTCGCCATGAGCCTCGGCCGCGACATGCGGCTGCAAGCCCAGGACGTCCCGTACCTTCGCCGGCCAGGCGGAAAGATCGGTGCCGTGCGTGTGGAACATGGCGACGGCCAGGCGGTCCATGCCGAAGGCAACGCAGCCGGTATGGGCCGCCTCGCCATTGGCGTCCTGGATTCCCCAGGTCGTGCCGAAATGCTCGCGGTGATAGTTGAAGCTCATGCAGGCGGTCGGCTGCTCTTCCGAGCGCAGCGGGATAAGGAGCTCGAACTTGAGCTGCTGCTGCTTCTGGCTCACCGCCTTCATCTGGCCGACCCGGCCGAAGAATGGATCACTGGCATAGTCGACACGGAAGGTGAGGCCGAGATCGGTCGCGATATTCTGCGCACGCACCATCCAGCGCTCACGGAAATCGGCGACGTCGTCGGGCGTACCGATGCAGACATATTCGCGCATCCGGAACGATTGCAGCCGGTCGAGATGTCTCGACGGCTCGCGGCGGAAGCAGTCGGCGGCAACGTCGAAGCGCAGGCCGCCCTTCGGCAACTGGCCACGGCTCGCCGCGATCGGGTAGACTGGATAGCATGCGGCCGGTGACAGCACGAGATCGGCCGGCGACAGCGACGTGGTCCAGTCGCCGCCGGCATCGAAGCGGCTCACCGCCGCGTTGATCTCCCGCTCGGTGCCGTGCAGGCCGCAAACGCAGCCGAGCAGGTTCGGAAAGCTCTTGAGATAGCCGGATTTTTCGAGCTGGGCGCGGCTCATCACCGGCGGGAAGCGCATCACCTCGGTGCCGGTCTCGCGATGATTCGTGATCAGTGCGGCAAGCCGCTCGACGACGCCTTCATAGAGCGCAGTGCGGGCGTAGACGCCGTCGGCGCCCATGCGGTGGAACAGCTTGTCGGCGAGATGATCGAGCGGATCGATCATCTGCGGCGCGGTGGCGGGCGAGTCGGGGAGGACGGCAATATTCATGGTTCGATGTCCTGCTATCTCAAATTTGTTCTTGTTGATTCGGTCGCCAAGGCATTTCAGTCGCGAAGGCTTGTCGGCACTCCGCTCATCAGCGTCGATGTCGCGGCGTTGGCCAGGATGCGGTCGTTGTTGATCATGATCGGCGACGACAGCACGTCGCGGAGGTGGCGGCCCATGGTGAACTCGCCGTCGTTGCGGTAGCCGGAAAGACCCGCGGTGCGCATCGCATGCATCACGGTCTCGACCGCAAGCTCGGAGGCCTGCACCTTCAGCAGCGTGATCGAGGACTGGAAGTCGAGCGAGCTCAGGGCACGCTCGTCATGCTCGGCGCTCGCGAAAGCGTCGATGTTGGCGGCGATCAGCGCGCGCAGCTTGGACAGCGACATCTTGGCGGCGGTGAAGTGCGCCGTGGCCGGGGGCATCTGGCCGCCGGAAGAGCGTGCCGCCTTGCGGATGAAGGCCTGCGCGCGCGTCACGGCTGCGGCGGCGATGCCTGCCCAGGCCGACGACCAGCACAGATGCGCGAACGGCGTCATGGTCTGGGCGTGGATCTTGTCGTAGGATTCCGGGAAGACGCGGTCGGCGGGGCAGTCGACCTTCAGCTCGAACCCTGTCGAGCAGGTGCCGCGCATCCCGAGCGTTTCCCAGCCCAGCGTCCGCTTCAGCGAATAATCGTCCTTGGCGAGCGCCAGCAGCACCTGGTCGGAGGCGGCTGCGTCGGTGGCGCGACGGGCGATGGTGACGAGACCGTCGGCCTCGGCGCCGTAGGAGATCACGGTGGCGTCGCGCACCAGCGAGACGGTGTCGCCCGCGTGGTCGACCGCGGCCGCGCTGGCGCGGATGTTCCCGCCATTCTGGCCCTCGGTGGTGGACGAGGCGAGCAGCCACTGGTCACGGGCGACCCGGCGCATCATGGTCTCCATCCAGGGAATGCCGTGGCCGTGCCTGACGACGCAGGCAACCTTGGTCTGGTGCATCGCGTAGATCATTGCCGTGGAAGCGCAGGCGCGTCCGAGCGTGTAGCAGATGTCGGTGACGTCATAGATGGAGGCGCCGAAGCCGCCGAACTCGACCGGGATCATGACGCCGAGCAGCTTCTGCTCGCGAGCGACCTCGAAAGCCTTGTGCGGGAAGCGGGCGTCGCGATCGACCCCGTCTGCGTCGGCCGCGGCCGCGGCCGCGGCTCGGGCAGCGCGCTCGACCAGGGAAGGGCCCTGCTCGAGGAAGCTCGTCTGTGTTTCGTCGACAGTAAGGACCGCTTCACGCACGTTCATGCTCGTCCGCCTCCGGTTTGCCGTTCGAGATCGCCGGCATCATTCGCGATGCCGCTTGAAGCGATCCTCCGACCATCTTTGCTTGTGAGCGAGGCTACGGATTTAATTCAAATTCGTCGATGAAATAGAGGGTAAACAAAACCCAATTCCGAACGAACAGTTAAGGTCGGGTTGTCTGCATCCCCCGATTTTCCAGCATCGCGTTAGGACTCCGGAAGATGCCTGAAGTTCAGACAATCCGAGTCATCGTTTACTAAGAAACGCGAACTATTGATGCCGCCCATTGCAGGATCGGCAGGCCGTGCCCATCGTAGACGGCAGTCCGGTCCGCCCCCGATGGACAGATGGGAATTTGCCGATGCAGGCCTTTGATACCGACGTGCGCAATCGCATCATCAAGCTGGTGAAGGGCATCCTCGAACAGAACTCGCTCACCGCAGACGTCACGCCACAAGCGAAGCTCGTCGATATCGGCCTGACTTCGATGGACATGGTCAATCTGATGCTCGGCGTCGAAGCCGAATTCGACTTCACCATCCCGCAGTCCGAGATCACGCCGGAGAATTTCCAGTCGGTCGAGACGCTGGAGCGGATGATCGCGGCCCAGCTGCAGCCGGCGACCGCGGCCTAAGCCCAAACCGCAACTGTCGTCCCTGCGAACGCAGGGATCCATACCGCGGAATTTCTTGACCGCTGACGGTTGAAGTACCAAACGACCAGTCTTCGCCAAACCACAGCCTGTGGTTATGGGTTCCTGCGTTCGCAGGGACGACCTCGAGTATGAGGCGCGCGCCATCGCCCTCACGCTAACGGCATCACCCTCCAGCCCCGTTCCAAATCCGCCGTAAAACTGGCATAGCTTAACCATGTCACGTGTGACCGACAGGGTGGAGCAGGCATGACGCAGGCGGTATTGGGTATCATCGGCGGCTCGGGCATCTATGATCTCCCGGGCCTCGAGGGTGCGCGCGAAGAGGTGATCAAGAGCCCCTGGGGCGAGCCGTCTGCACCCTTGCGGCGCGGCTCCATCGCCGGCCTGCCGATCGTGTTCCTGCCGCGGCATGACAAGGGCCACCGGCTGTCCCCCTCCGACATCAATTATCGCGCCAATATCGACGTGCTGAAGCGCGCCGGCGTAACAGACCTGATCTCGCTCTCGGCCTGCGGTTCCTTCAAGGAGGAACTGCCGCCCGGCACGTTCGTTCTCGTCGACCAGTTCGTCGACCGCACCCACAAGCGCGAGAGCTCGTTCTTCGGTCGCGGCTGCGTCGCGCATGTGTCTATGGCGCACCCGGTCTCGCCGCGGCTGCGCATCCATCTCGCCGCAGCGGCTGAGGCCGAGGGCATCGCGATCGCGCGCGGCGGCACCTATGTCTGCATGGAAGGGCCGCAATTCTCCACTTACGCGGAAAGCATGACCTACAAGACATCAGGCTATTCCGTGATCGGCATGACCAACATGCCCGAGGCGAAGCTCGCGCGTGAGGCGGAGATCTGTTACGCCACCGTCGCGATGGTGACGGATTTCGACTGCTGGCATCCCGATCATGACGCCGTCACCGTTCAGGACATCATCCGCGTGCTGAATTCGAATGCCGACAAGGCGAAGGCGCTGGTGGCGCGGCTGGCGAAGGATTTCCCGCACGAGCACGAGCCGTGCCCGATCGGTTCGGACCGCGCGCTCGACACCGCTCTGATCACGGCGCCCGAGGCGCGCGATCCGGAGCTTCTGAAGAAGCTCGATGCGGTGGCAGGACGCATCCTGCGGGCGTGATAAGAAAGGCAGAATGCCATGAAGGTCGACGGCAAGCATTTCCGCAGCATCTGGCGCCAGCGTGACGGCTGGTCGGTGGGTGCGATCGACCAGCGGCGGCTGCCGCATGAATTCGTCATCGCGCGCCTGACCTCGTGCGAAGACGCCGCCGCCGCCATCCGCGACATGCTGGTGCGCGGCGCGCCGCTGATCGGTGCGACCGCCGCCTATGGCATGGCCCTCGCGATGCGCGAGGACGCTTCCGAAGCTGGGCTGAAACGGGCCTATGACACGCTCGTGGTCGCACGGCCAACCGCGATCAATCTGAAATGGGCGCTCGACCAGATGCGCGCGGCACTCGCGCCGATCGATCCCGTTGAAAGGGCGGAGGCGGCCTACGCGCGCGCCGATGAGATCGTCGAGCAGGACGTCGAGATCAACCGCGGCATAGCCGGCAACGGTCTGAAGCTGATCGAGGCGATCGCGGCGAAGAAGCCGGGCGAGGCGGTCAACGTACTGACCCATTGCAATGCCGGCTGGCTCGCCACCGTCGATTGGGGTACGGCGACCGCGCCGATCTATCTTGCGCATGAGCGCGGCATCAAGGTCCATGTCTGGGTCGACGAAACCCGCCCGCGCAACCAAGGCGCCTCGCTCACGGCGTGGGAACTCGGCCATCACGGCGTGCCGCACACGGTGATCCCGGACAATACCGGCGGACACCTGATGCAGCACGGCATGGTCGATCTCGCCATCGTCGGCACCGACCGCGTCGCCGCCAATGGCGACGTCTGCAACAAGATCGGCACGTACCTCAAGGCGCTCGCTGCGCATGACAACGGCGTGCCGTTCTACGTTGCGCTGCCGTCGCCGACGATCGATTTCGCCGTTCATGACGGCATCAGGGATATCCCGATCGAGCAGCGCAGCGGCGCGGAGGTCACCGATATGACCGGCCGCACCGCCGACGGAAGGCTGGAAACGGTCCGGATCGTCCCCGAGAGTTCTCCGGTCGCGAACTACGCCTTCGACGTCACCCCGGCGCGTCTCGTCACCGGCCTGATCACGGAGCGCGGCGTGCTGAAGCCGGATCGAGACTCGCTGGCGGCTGCATTCCCTGAGCGCGTCGCCGCCGCGGTGGAATAGGCTCTCGTAGGGTGGGCAAAGGCGCATCGCGCCGTGCCCACCATCTTCATTCCGCACCGAGAGAGTTTTGGTGGGCACGCTTCGCTTTGCCCACCCTACGGCTGGAAGCACTACGCGCTATCCCAGCTTCAGCCCCGTCGCCTTCTCGAGTTCGGCGATCGCCTGTGCGCCGCTCGTCACCTTGATCGTGGTCATGCCCATCTCGCGCGCGGGCTTCAGGTTGACGCCGAGATCGTCGAGATAGACGCAATTGTCCGGATCGACCTTCAGCGTCTCGACCATCATCCGGTAGATGCGCGGGTCGGGCTTGCGCAGGCCGATCTTGGCGGATTCGATGACGTGATCGAACAGCACCATCACTTCGGCGACGTAGAGAGAGCGTCCCGTCATGCTGCCGATGGCATTCGCCGGCAGATTGTTGGTGATGCAGCCTGTCTTGAACTGCACCTTGATCCGCTTCAAGGCCTCGACCATCTCGGGCCGCAGATCGCCCTGGAGCAATGGCAGCACGTCACGTCCGCGCACTTCGGCGCCAAGCGCGAGTGATTCAGCGGCGAACAATTCGTCGAAGGTGTCGATGTCCACCTCGGCCCGCTCGAACCTGGCCCAGGCGTTCTCCAGGTGGTTGGCGGCGTTGGTGCGCCGGATGATGTCGACGGGCAGGCCGCGCTCGGTCTCGAACCGTGTGAACGCCTCGAATGGTGAGCTCGTCAGCACGCCGCCAAAATCAAAGACCACAGCCTCGATCGTCAATGTCCTGCCCTCGTCAATTCCTTTCCAAGAGGGCTAGCATGCGCTATCGGCAAGAGCCAGTCCGAAGCAACCCGCAGACGTCACCAATGCCGAAGCGTGTTCCCATGAAGAAGCTTGCAACTCTCATCATGGCGGCGTTGCCGCTCGCCCCGCCCGCGCACGCCATCGTCGGCGGCGGGACGCCGCAGGCCGATGGTGTGGCGCGCGCCGTCGTCACCATCGTCGGCTCGCGCGGCAATTTCTGCACCGGCAGCTTGATTGCACCACGCGTGGTCCTGACGGTCGCGCACTGCGTGCAGCCCGGCGCGGAGTACAAGATCGTCGATCGCGGTGCCGATGGCCAGCCCCAACTGCTGAACGTGCGTACCATCGCGCTCCATCCGAACTTCAACATGCAGGCGATGCAGGCGCATCGCGCCACCGCCGACGTGGCGCTGCTGCAACTGGAAATTCCACTGAAGGGAAAATCCACGGTGACGGTCGGCATGCCGCAAATTCCAATCCGGGTCGGCAGCCGCTTCGTCATCGCCGGCATCGGCGTCACCGTTCGCGGTGAAGGCAAGAGCGGCGGCACGACGCGCGTTGCCGGCCTCGTTGCCACCGGGCAGCCCGGCGCGCTCCAGATCCGCCTGGTCGATCCTGTAACCAACGGTGTTCGCGATGGAATTGGCGCCTGCACGGGTGATTCCGGAGGCCCCGTGCTGGAGGACAAGCCGAATGGTCCCATCCTTGTTGGCCTCATCAGCTGGTCCACCGGGCCGAACGGCGCAGCTGGCTGCGGTGGATTGACCGGCGTCACGCCGCTCACGCTTTATCGCGACTGGATCTTGCAGACTGCGCGGAGCTGGGGTGCGGGCCTGTGATTTGATCTCGATTTGATCTATGTCATTTTGAAGCGGAAGCGCGATGGGCGACTATGCCCGTCGCGGAGGAAACGCGTCGTCCGGACAAGGGCGGCCGCAAAACAAGCAAGGCATAGAAGCAACAATGAATGTCGCTGTTCGCAGTCAAGCCATGGCCAAACAGGCTTCGGAACATTTCGACGTGCTGATCGTCGGCGCCGGCATCTCCGGCATCGGCAGCGCCTATCACATCCAGAAGCAGCTTCCGGGCACGAGCTACGTCATCCTGGAGACGCAGGAAACATTCGGCGGCACCTGGAGCACACACCGCTATCCCGGCATCCGCTCCGACAGCGATCTCCATACCTTTGGCTACAGCTTCAAGCCGTGGGTCGGCCCGCCGATTGCGACCGCCGAGGAGATCCTCGCCTACATGAACGAGGTGATCGACGACAACGATATCGCGCGCCATATCCGCTACAAGCACAAGATCAATTCCGCGAGCTGGTCGAGCGAGCAGAATCTCTGGACCATCGAGGCGGTGACGACCGACACCGGCGAGCCCAGGACATTCACGGCAAACTTCCTCTGGATGTGCCAGGGCTACTATCGCCACTCTGAAGGCTACACGCCGGAATGGAAGGGCATGGACCGCTTCAAGGGCCGCATCGTCCATCCGCAGACATGGCCCGACGACATTGATCTCACGAACAAGAAGGTGGTGGTGATCGGCTCGGGCGCGACGGCGGCAACGCTGGTGCCGAACATCGCGGACAAATGCGCGCATGTCACCATGCTCCAACGCTCACCGACCTATTTCCGCCTCGGTCGCAACGCCATCGAGATCGCTGAAGAACTGCGCCGGCTTCAGGTTGACGAGACCTGGATCCACGAGATCGTGCGGCGGAAAATCCTGTTCGAACAGGATGCGTTCACGAAACTCTGCGTGTCCAAGCCCGAGCAGGTCAGGAAGGAGCTGATCGGCCAGATCAGCGCAGTCCTGGGTCCGGACTACGATGTCGAGACGCATTTCACGCCAAAATACCGGCCGTGGCGGCAGCGCATTGCCTTCGTGCCGGATGCCGATCTGTTCAAGGGGATCGCCAGTGGCAAGGCCTCCGTCGTGACCGACGAGATCGAATGCTTCGTCGAGAATGGCATCCAGCTCAAATCCGGCAAGCTGTTGGAGGCGGATGTCATCGTCACCGCGACCGGGTTCAATCTTGCCGCGCTCGGCGACATCGCCTTCGAGATCGATGGCAAGCCGCTCGCCTTCGGCGACACCGTCACTTATCGTGGCATGATGTTCACCGGCGTTCCCAACATGGTCTGGGTGTTCGGCTATTTCCGCGCCAGCTGGACGCTGCGCGTCGACCTCGTCGCCGATTTCGTCTGCAGGCTGCTCGGGCACATGAAGGCGAAAGGTGCAAAGAAGGTCGAGGTCAGGCTGCGCCCCGAAGACCACAACATGCCGATCCTGCCCTGGATCGATCCGGAAAACTTCAACCCCGGCTACATGATGCGCAACATGGACCTCTTGCCCAAGCGCGGCGACAAGCCGGAGTGGCAACACAGCCAGGATTACTGGACCGAGAAGGACGAGATCCCGAAGACGGACCTGGACGACAAGGCGTTCGTCTACGGGTGAGGGAATGCTCGTCTGATCGACCGTGGCGACCGCCACATCCTCCGACGTCGTCCCGGGTTCGCGCTTTGCGCGCCCCGGGACGACAGCATTTGTGAGGTGAGCGGCGCTCCAACTCATTCACACCACGGCTCACGAATTCCGCCTCGTCGCACTCGTGGCGATCGCCGCCGCGGCCGTCCGATTCTCCACGCCAAGCTTGGCGTAGATCTGTTCGAGATGCTTGTCGACCGTGCGCGGACTGAGGCCGAGAATCTGCGCGATGTCGCGGTTGGTCTTGCCCTTGCTGAGCCAGGCCAGCACTTCGCCTTCGCGGGTGGTGAGGCCGAGCTCGCTGGTGAATTCGGGCGGCAGGGCGGTGCCGGACTCCCTGGAGAGTCGCAGCAGGAACTCGTTCGGCGCGGTCTCGCCCATGTAGAAGAGCCGAAGTTGCGGATTGTCGGGCAAGGAAGCGCCTTGAGACTTCGAGCTGCCCTTGGCCTTGACCTGTTCCAGCCATTGCAGCAGCGCTGGCGGCAGCACGAAGTCGTCGGCCTGCGCGCCGTGATGGTCGGACAGCAGTTTCTGCGCCTGCGGCGTCGCCCATAGCACGCTGCCCTGGCGATTGACCGCGAACAGGAAGCGGCCGGAGACGTCGAGTGCGGCGCGCGCGCTCTGAGTCAGCCGGGCATTGCCGAGATGGACGCGGATGCGCGCCAGCATCTCCTCGATCACGATCGGCTTGGTCACGTAGTCGACGCCGCCCGCTTCCAGGCCACGCACGATGTGCTCGGTCTCGGCAAGACCCGTCATGAAGATCACGGGGACATTGGCAAGACCCGCATCGCGCTTGAGTCGGCGGCAGGTCTCGAAGCCGTCGATGCCGGGCATCACGGCATCGAGCAGAATGATGTCGGGCGTGATCTGATCGATGATGCGCATCGCCGCGGCGCCGTCGAGCGCCACCATGACCGTCATGCCGGCGCCGTCGAGCGCGTCGGTGAGCAGCCGCAGCGTTTCCGGAGAGTCATCGACGACAAGCGCGACGTCGCGCTTCTTTGGTTCAATGCTCATGAGCATGCAACGTCTTCAATGTGGCCATGTACCGGTCGAGATCGAAGCGATCGACCAGCGACCGCATCTGTGCGACGAAGTCGGCATGTTCGGGGTGCTCGCTGCCGATCTCGTCCAGCTTCAACTGGATGCCCTTGACGTATCCGATCTGGCCGAGCCCGATCAGCGCCTCTATGTGCCGCAGCGGCGGCTTTGATCCGGTCTCGGGACGCCAGAACGGCACCGCGACCTCGTCCGAACCGTATTGCCATTCGATCTTGAGGAGCTGGCGGATCGTTTCCAGGAGCCGCGGGATGTCGATCGGCTTCATCAGGTAGCCGTCGTGGAAGGGCTGGGCCAGCGGCGCTCCGTGGGCCTCCAACGCGCTTGCCGACACCATCAGGATGCGCGCCTGGTGATGGCCGCACGCGCGCAAGGCCTCGGCGACGGTCCAGCCGTCCATGGCAGGCATCGAGATATCGAGCAGGAACAGATCGGGCCGGCAATGCTGTGCCAGCGCGAGGCAGCCCGCGCCGTCGGGCGCGCTGAGCAGGATGAAACCGAGCGGCGTCAGCACCTCGCGCAGGAGGTCGCGATGCACGGGATCATCGTCGGTGACGAGAATGGTCTTGCGAGCGCCGTGATAGCCGGAAACCGGCGCCTCCACCGGCGCGATGCGCTGGGGATTGGTGACCTCCGAGAGCAGGATCTTGACCTTGAACGTTGAGCCGGTGCCGACAGCGCTCGTGACCTTGATATCGCCGCCCATCACGCCGGCGAGCAGGCGGCTGATGGTGAGGCCGAGGCCGGTCCCGGTCTGCGGCTGCGAGACGCCGAGCGCACCGCGCTCGAAAGGCGCGAAGATGCGTTCGAGATCGTCGCCACGGATGCCGGGGCCGGTGTCGATCACCTCGAATTCGGCAACGGGGCTGCGATAGTGCACGACGAACTGCACGCTGCCGGACTGGGTGAACTTGATGGCGTTGGAGAGCAGATTGATCAGCACCTGACGCAGCCGCTTCTCGTCGGCATAGACCACGAGCGGCAGCGACGCCGGTCGCCTGAACACGAAGTCGATGCCCTTGGCTGCGGCCTGGAGGCGGAACATGCCGACGAGCTGGTCGAGGAATTCGCTGAGGCGCACCTCGTCGCGCGACAGATACAGCCTGCCTGCCTCGATCTTGGAGATGTCCAGGATGCCGTCGATCAGGCCGGACAGGTGATCGGCGCTGCGGCGGACGACACGAACCTGGTCGCGGGGCTTCGCGCCCAGCGTCGCATCCTGCTCGAGGAGCTGGGCATAACCGCTGATCGCATTCAGCGGCGAGCGCAGCTCGTGGCTCAGGCCCACCACGTAACGGCTCTTGGCCAGGTTGGCGGATTCGGCGACCTCCTTGGCGCGCTGGAGCTCGGCGTCGGTGCGCTTGTGCGCATCGATTTCCTGGATCAGCAGCGCGGTCTGACGCCGCGTCTCGGCCTCGGCGGCGCGGCGGCTCTGCTGCGCCAGCACGAACAGCCAGGCGACCACGCCGATGATGATGCTGAGCGAGAAGAATACCTTCCAGAGCACGTCGGAAACGAGCGCGTTTTCGCCATGCACGCTCGCCGACGTCTGCAGATAGATCAGTCCCAGCACCAGCGCGACCAGGCCGGCGGAGACCACGAACACGCCGATATAGTGGCCCAGTTGCGAGTTGATCCGGGCGTAGATCGATTGCGGCATCAACTTGCCCAGCGTCTCCGCCACTTGCGCCTGGATTCTTGCATGCGGCTTGCAGAGATCGTGGCAGCGCGCGTCCAGCGAACAGCACAGGGAGCAAATCGGCCCGGCGTAAGCGGGACAGGAGGCCATGTCCTCCGGCTCGAACGAGTGCTCGCAGATGCAGCACTGGATCGCCTCGAGGTTCTGCCAGCTCCGCTTCGGCTTGCGTGCGATGTAGTACTTGCCGTCTGTGGCCCAGGCAATCAACGGTGCGGCGAGGAAGGCCACCGCGAGCGCTATGAATGCCGACAGTGCCCTCGCGACGGGCCCGAACAGGCCGTAGAAGGCGCTGATGGAGACGATGGTCGCGATCGTCATGGCGCCCACGCCGACCGGATTGACGTCGTAGAGATGCGCGCGCTTGAATTCGATCTGCGGCGGCCGCAATCCAAGCGGCTTGTTGACGACGAGATCGGCGACGAGCGCGCCGACCCAGGCGATCGCGACGTTCGAATAGAGTGCCAGCGTCTGCTCCAGGGCCTTGTAGACGCCGATCTCCATCAGCAGCAGCGCCACGATGACGTTGAAGACCAGCCAGACCACGCGCCCGGGATGGCTGTGGGTCAAACGCGAGAAGAAGTTCGACCAGGCGATCGAGCCGGCATAGGCATTGGTGACGTTGATCTTGACCTGCGAGAGGATCACGAACGTGCCGGTCAATGCCAGCGCGAGGTCAGGCTGCGACAGCACATAGCGGAACGCTTCGAGATACATGTGTGCCGGCTCCGCAGCCTCCTCGGGCGGCACCCCGTGGCTGAGCGCGAAGAAGGCGAGGAACGAGCCCGCGAGGAGCTTCAGCGCGCCGAGCACGATCCAGCCCGGTCCCGCGCTCATCAGCGCCATCCACCAGGAGGCCCTCGAGGCGCGTCGGTCGCGCGGCAGAAATCGCAGGAAGTCGACCTGCTCGCCGATCTGCGCCACCAGCGAAAACACGACCGAGGCCGCAACGCCGAACAGCAGCAGATCGAAATGTCCATTGAGATCGCCGTGCTCGCCCGAGAACTTGCGCCACTCCGTAAAGGAGTGCGGGTTGTGCCAGGCGATCGCCGCGAACGGAATGATATGAAGGATCACCCACAGGGGTTGGGTCCACAATTGAAAGCGGCTGATCAGCGTGATGCCGTAAGCCACCAGCGGGATGATGACGACGGCGCTGATGAGATAGCCGACCGGCCGTGGAATCCCGAAGCACATCTCGAGCGCGGACGCGAGGATCACGGCTTCGATTGCAAAGAAGATGAAGGTGAAGGATGCGTAGATCAGCGAGGTGACGGTCGAGCCGATGTAACCGAAGCCGGCGCCCCGCGTCAGCAGGTCGATGTCTATGCCGCATTTGGCGGCATAATATGCAATAGGCACGCCGCAGCAGAAGATGATGATCGAGACCACAAGGATGGCGGCAGTCGCGTTGGTGACGCCATAGTTCAGGGTGATGGTGCCGCCGATCGCCTCCATCGCCAGGAACGAGATTGCGCCCAGCGCAGTGTTGGCGACGCGGGCGGCAGACCAGCGGCGCCCGCTCTTGGCGGTGAAGCGCAGTGCATAGTCTTCCAGCGTCTGGTTGGCGACCCATTGGTTGTACTGGCGCCTGACGCGGTCTATTCGCTGCCGCCCTGCCACTCGACCCCACTCCCGATACGGACCCTGAGCCCTCGCAAATTCCGTACCAAAAGCCTACGTCGGCATTTTGCGGTGCAGTATACGCGATCTTGCGTATGCTTGCGCTGCGTAAATTCGAGCCATCCTCACGGCGCCAATCGCGTGTTCTCGAACAAAAGTGGGGTGCTCATGTCAGACGAAGCAAACAAGGGCCTGTTGTCGCCGCTGCGGCGCAAATTGTTGATGGGGATGGCTGCCGTGCCGGCCATCACGATGCTGCCGCGGGCGTCCTTTGCGCAGGCCCCGGCGACCTCGGCGGTCAACACCACAGGTCTTGCGGTCACCGACACCGAGGTGACGGTAGGTATCCTGCATTCGGCGACCGGCACCATGGCGATCTCCGAGACCGGCTCGATCGAGGCCGAAAAGCTCGCCATCGAGCAGATCAACGCGGCCGGCGGCGTCCTCGGGCGCAAGATCAAGTTCATCCAGGAGGACGGCGCCTCCGATTGGCCGACCTTCGCAGAAAAGGCCAAGAAGCTGCTGGTCAACGACAAGGTCGCGGCCATCATGGGCTGCTGGACCTCGGCCTCGCGCAAGGCGGTGCTGCCGGTCGTCGAGCAGTATAACGGCATGCTCTATTACCCGACCTTCTATGAGGGCCTCGAGCAGTCCAAGAACGTGATCTATACCGGCCAGGAAGCGACCCAGCAGATTCTCGCCGGCCTGAACTGGATCGCCAAGGAGAAAGGCGCGAAGACCTTCTTCTTCATCGGTTCCGACTACATCTGGCCGCGCACCTCGAACAAGATCGCGCGCAAGCACGTCGAGAACGTGCTGAAGGGCAAGGTGGTCGGCGAGGAGTATTATCCGCTCGGCAACACCCAGTTCAACTCGGTCATCAACAAGATCAAGCTGACCAAGCCCGACGTGATCTTCACCGACGTCGTCGGCGGCTCCAACGTCGCCTTCTACAAGCAGCTCAAGGCTGCCGGCATCGATCTCGCCAAGCAGCCGCTGCTGACGATCTCGGTGACCGAAGACGAAATCGACGGCATCGGCGGCGAGAACATTGCGGGTGCCTATGCCTGCATGAAATATTTCCAGTCGCTCGACAATCCCAACAACAAGGCCTTCGTGCCCGCGTTCAAGAAGATGTGGGGCGAGAAGACCGTGATTGGAGACGTCACCCAGGCTGCGTATCTCGGCCCGTGGCTGTGGAAGCTGACGGTCGAGAAGGCCGGCTCCTTCGACGTCGACAAGATCGCTGCGGCCTCGCCGGGCGTCGAGTTCAAGGGCGCTCCGGAAGGTTACGTGCGTATCCATGAGAACCATCACCTCTGGTCGAAGACCCGGGTGGGGCGCGCCAAGCTCGATGGTCAGTTCGAGCTGATCTACGAGACCGCCGACCTCGTCGAGCCGGATCCGTTCCCCAAGGGCTACCAGTAAGAAGCGCCATCGGTAAACGGCGACATCCGTCGCGCTTTCTCCCAGGCACCAAGCCGCTCCCTGGCGTGGATCGCAAGTCCATGCCCAAGCCCCCGCGTCGCGACTCTGCATCGCGACGCGGGACCCTTATCCCCGACGGAGGACATCGATGTTCGGCGACTATTCGCTTGGTGACCTTGGCTCCATCTTCGTCATGCAGGGCTTTGCAGGACTGATCCTGTTCTCGGTCTACGTCCTGATGGCGCTGGGGCTCGCGATCATCTTCGGCCAGATGGGCGTCATCAACATGGCCCATGGCGAGTTCATGATCCTCGGGGCCTACGTCACCTGGATGACTTCCAATCTGTTCCAGACCTACATGCCGAGCCTGTTCGGCGGCTACTTCTTCCTCGCAATGATCCTCGCCTTTGTCGCGTCCGGTGCGTTGGGCATGCTGGTGGAGTGGGTGCTGATACGGCATCTGTACAAGCGCCCGCTCGATACGCTGCTCGCCACCTGGGGCCTCAGCCTGATGCTGCAGCAGGCCTATCGCTCCGTGTTCGGTGCGCGCGAGGTCGGCGTCGAGCTGCCGCAGTGGATGCTGGGCTCGCTGCACGTCACCGACAGCATTGAAGTGCCGATCAACGGCGTCTTCGTGATGTGTCTCACCGTGCTGATCACCATCTCCGTCGCCTACGTTCTCTACATGTCGCGCTGGGGCCGCCAGGTGCGTGCGGTCGTGCAGAACCGCATCATGGCCGGGGCCGTCGGCATCAATACCGAAAAGGTCGACCGCTATACTTTCGGCCTCGGTTGCGGCATCGCCGGCGTTGCCGGCAGCGCCTTCACCATGATCGGCTCGACCGGCCCGACCTCCGGCCAGCTCTACATCGTCGACACGTTCCTGGTCGTCGTGTTCGGCGGCGCCGCCAGCCTGCTTGGCACCATCGCCTCGGCTTTCTCGATCTCGCAGACGCAATCGACGCTCGAATTCTTCATGTCGGGCTCGATGGCGAAGGTGCTCACGCTGCTCGCTGTCGTCGGCATCCTGATGCTGCGGCCGCAGGGTCTCTTCGCCCTCAAAGTCCGCAAATAACGAGAAGCAGGCAAGCCATGATCATCAACTCACGCTTCTTCAATCGCTCCGAACTCACGGGCTTTGTCGTCCTGGCCGCCGTGCTGTTCGTGATCCTGCCGCTGTCGCTGGACGTGTTCCGCCTCAATCTGGTCGCGAAATATTTGACCTACGCCTTCGTCGCGCTCGGCCTCGTGCTGTGCTGGGGGTATGGCGGCATTCTGAGCCTGGGGCAGGGCGTGTTCTTCGGCCTCGGCGGCTACTGCATGGCGATGTTCCTCAAGCTCGAGGCCTCGAGCGTCGAGAACACGAAGATCCAGTCGACGCCCGGCATTCCTGACTTCATGGACTGGAATCAGATCACGTCATTACCGTTGTTCTGGCAGCCATTTCACAGCCTCACCTTCACCATTCTCGCCATCATCCTGGTTCCCGGTCTCTTCGCCCTGATCATCGGCACTGCGATGTTCAAGCGGCGTGTCGGAGGCACCTATTTCGCGATCATCACCCAGGCCGTCGCCGCCATCCTGACCATCCTGATCGTCGGGCAGCAGGGCTATACCGGCGGTATCAACGGCATGACCGATTTGCGCACGCTCAAGGGCTGGGACATCCGGCCCGATCACGCCAAGGTCATCCTGTACTTCGTCGAGGTGGTGCTGTTGTTCGCCTGTATCGGCATCGCACAGTTCATCCGCCTGACCAAGCTCGGCCGCATCCTGGTGGCGATGCGCGAGCAGGAGGACCGCGTCCGCTTCTCCGGCTACAGCGTCGCCAACTTCAAGATCTTCGCCTTCTGCATGGCCGCGGTCTTCGCCGCGATCGGCGGCGCCATGTTCGCGCTCAATGTCGGTTTCATGTCGCCGTCCTTTGTCGGCATCGTGCCGTCGATCGAGATGGTGATCTACACCGCCGTCGGCGGGCGAATGTCGATCTTCGGCGCGATATGGGGGGCCATCCTGGTGAATTTCGCCAAGACCAGCCTGTCGGAATCCTTCCCGCAACTCTGGCTGTTCGGCCTCGGCGCGCTGTTCATCGCGGTCGTGCTCGCCTTCCCGAACGGCCTGTCCGGGCTCTGGGCCGATTACGTGCAACCTCGCATTGATCGGCTGTTCGCATCGCGCAAGGCGAAGGCGGACTGGAACGGCAATTCTGTCGCCGACGGCGCACCGGCAGAGTGAGGGGATCATCATGCTCGTCGGACATCACGATGCCGATGCCACGCTGGCAGTGGGGAGATAGATCATGCTCGTCGGTCATCACGATGCCGATGCCACGTTGGCAGTTAGGAGATAGATCATGCTCGTCGGTCATCAGCCGAAGGAATTCCTGCTCGCGGTCTCCGGACTGACCGTCTCGTTCGACGGGTTCAAGGCGGTCAACGATCTCTCCTTCTACGTCGAGGAGAACGAGATTCGCGTCATCATCGGTCCCAATGGTGCGGGCAAGACCACGGTGCTTGACCTGATCTGCGGCAAGACCAAGGCGACGTCGGGCTCGATCCAGTTTCGTGGCAAGGAGCTCACGAAGATGAAGGAGAACGAGATCGTGCAGACCGGCGTCGGGCGCAAGTTCCAGACGCCGTCGGTGTTCGAGGACCTCACGGTGTTCGAGAACCTCGAGATCTCGTTTCCGCGCGGCCGCACCGTGTTCGGCTCGTTGACCTTCCAGCGCGACCAGCCGGTGAAGGACCGGGTCGAGGAGGTCGCAGAGATGATCTTTCTCAAGGACAAGCTCAACACCTATGCCGACGAGCTCAGCCACGGCCAGAAGCAGTGGCTCGAGATCGGCATGCTGCTGATCCAGGACCCCGACCTGCTGATGCTGGATGAGCCGGTCGCCGGCATGAGCGTGTCCGAGCGGGCCAAGACCGCCGAATTGCTCAACCGCATCATCAAGAACCGCTCGGTGCTGGTGATCGAGCACGACATGAAATTCGTCGAGGACATCGCGCACAAGGTCACCGTGCTGCACCAGGGTCAGATCCTCTCGGAGGGGACCATGGAGAAGGTGAAGAACGATCCCAAGGTCATCGAAGTTTATCTGGGGCGCTGAGGAGAATCTCGATGCTGGCAATTTCTGACCTCCACGTCGCCTACGGCCAGAGCGAGGTGCTGCACGGCCTCAACGTCAAGGTCGCGCCCAACGAGATCGTCGCGATCATGGGCCGCAACGGCATGGGCAAGACCACCTTGATGAAGTCGCTGATGGGGATCCTGCCGGCAAAAAGCGGCTCGGTGACGATGGACGGCACCGAGCTCGGCGGCCTCAGGAGCTACGAGCGCGTGGCCAAGGGCCTCGCCTACGTGCCGCAGGGCCGCATGATCTTCTCCACCATGACGGTGAAGGAGAACATCGAGACCGGCCTCGTCGTCTCCGGCGGGTCGGAGGTGCCTGGCGACATTTACGAACTGTTCCCGGTGCTGCTGGAAATGAAAGGCCGCCGCGGCGGCAATCTCTCCGGCGGCCAGCAGCAGCAGCTTGCGATCGCGCGCGCGCTCGCGACCAAGCCGAAAGTTCTGCTGCTGGACGAACCGACTGAAGGCATCCAGCCGTCGATCATCAAGGAGATGGCGCGCACCTTGAAGCGTATCCGCGACGAGAAGGGCCTTTCGATCGTCGTCTCGGAACAGGTGCTGAGCTTTGCGCTCGACATCGCCGACCGCGTGCTGGTGATCGAGAACGGCGAGATCGTGCGCGACGATCCGCGCGACGCCGTCGATGCCGCGCAGGTCTCGAAATATCTGTCCGTCTAACCAACCGTAGTAAAGGGGAGCATCTCGATGCCAGAGACACTGATCAAGGTCGATCTCACCAAGTCGGCCTATGAAAATGACATGGTGCATAACCGCTGGCACCCCGACATCCCGATCGTGGCCTGGGTCAATCCCGGCGACGACTTCATCATCGAGACGTATGACTGGACCGGCGGCTTCATCAAGAACAACGATTCCGCCGACGACGTGCGCGACATCGACCTTTCGATCGTGCACTTCCTGTCCGGCCCGATCGGCGTCAAGGGCGCCGAGCCCGGCGATCTCCTCGTGGTCGACCTGCTCGACGTCGGGCCGCTCAAGGAGAGCCTGTGGGGCTTCAACGGCTTCTTCTCCAAGCAGAACGGCGGCGGCTTCCTCACGGACCATTTCCCGCTGGCGCAGAAGTCGATCTGGGACATCAAGGGCCTCTACACCTCGTCGCGCCATGTGCCCGGCGTGAATTTTGCGGGCCTGATTCATCCCGGCCTGATCGGCTGTCTGCCGGATCCCAAGATGCTGGACACGTGGAACAAGCGCGAGGCCGAGCTGATCTCGACCAACCCGACGCGCGTGCCCGGCCTTGCCAATCCGCCCTTCGCGCCGACCGCCCATGGTGGCCGCGCCAAGGGCGACGTGAAAGCCAAGATCGGCGCGGAGGGAGCGCGCACCGTGCCGCCGCGCGAGCACGGCGGCAATTGCGACATCAAGGATCTCTCGCGCGGCTCGAAGATCTACTTCCCGGTCTATGTGCCGGGCGCGGGCCTGTCGATGGGCGACCTGCACTTCAGCCAGGGCGACGGCGAGATCACCTTCTGCGGCGCCATCGAGATGGCCGGCTGGCTGCACCTGAAGGTGGAAGTGATCAAGGACGGCATGTCGAAATACGGCATCAAGAACCCCATCTTCAAGCCCTCGCCGATCACGCCGAACTACAAGGACTATCTGATCTTCGAGGGCATCTCGGTCGACGAGGCCGGCAAGCAGCACTATCTCGACGTTCACATCGCCTACCGCCAGGCCTGCCTCAACGCCATCGAGTATCTGAAGAAGTTCGGCTACTCCGGCGCGCAGGCCTATTCGATCCTCGGCACCGCGCCGTGCCAGGGCCACATCTCCGGCGTGGTCGACGTACCCAATGCCTGCGCCACGCTGTGGCTGCCGACCGAGATCTTCGACTTCGACGTGATGCCATCGGCGGCCGGTCCCATCAAGCACCTCACCGGCGATATCCAGATGCCGATCTCGCCGGACAAGTGATCCCTGCGCGACGAAATGCGGGACGGCGCGCACTTGCCGCCCCGCATCCGCCGCCAGGTGTGTTGAGCAGGCTCCAGCGTGGGGATGATGCGATGCCGGTCTACGAATATCTTTGTGACGACTGCGGTCCATTCAAGGACCTTCGCCCGATGGCGGAGTGCGACGATCCGCAAAGCTGTCCGCACTGCGAGACGTTGGCCCCCCGCGTCATCCTGACCGCACCGAACTTCTTCTGCATGCCGGCCGACAAGCGCAAGGCGCATGCGGTCAACGAGCGCAGCACGCATGCGCCGCAGACGCTCGCCCAGTACAAGGCCTCGCACGGCCCCGGCTGCGGCTGCTGCTCCTCAGGCAAGACCGTGAAGGACAAGGGCGCAACGGACGGGAAGAAACCGGCGCGTCCGATGACCAAGACCGGGGGCGGTGCCAAGGGTTTTCCGACGGCGCGGCCCTGGATGATCAGCCACTAATCTACGCGACCGCCTGATCGGCGGCGACCCAGAACAACGAGTCACGTAAAGGAGCGGTCAACATGCTTCACGGCGACATTTCCAGCAGCAACGACACCATCGGCGTTGCAGTGGTCAATTACAAGATGCCCCGCCTGCACACCAAGGCGGAGGTGCTCGATAACGCCCGCAAGATCGCCGACATGATCGTCGGCATGAAGCTCGGCCTGCCCGGCATGGACCTCGTGATCTTTCCGGAATATTCCACGCAAGGCATCATGTACGACTCCAAGGAGATGTACGAAACGGCATCCATGGTGCCGGGCGAGGAAACCGCGATCTTCGCCGAGGCCTGCCGCAAGGCGAAAGTGTGGGGCGTGTTCTCGCTCACCGGCGAACGCCACGAGGAGCATCCGCACAAGGCGCCCTACAACACCTTGATCCTGATGAACGACAAGGGCGAGATCGTGCAGAAGTACCGCAAGATCATGCCCTGGGTGCCGATCGAGGGCTGGTATCCCGGCAATTGCACCTATGTCTCCGAGGGCCCGAAAGGCCTCAAGGTTAGCCTGATCATCTGCGACGACGGCAACTATCCGGAGATCTGGCGCGACTGCGCCATGAAGGGCGCCGAGCTGATCGTGCGTTGCCAGGGCTACATGTATCCGGCCAAGGAGCAGCAGGTCATGATCTCCAAGGCCATGGCCTGGGCCAACAACGTCTATGTCGCGGTCGCCAATGCCGCCGGCTTCGACGGCGTCTATTCCTATTTCGGCCACTCCGCGATCATCGGCTTCGATGGCCGCACCCTCGGCGAATGCGGCGAGGAGGATTACGGCATCCAGTACGCCCAGCTCTCGAAACATTTGATCCGCGACGCGCGCCGCAACGGCCAGTCGCAGAACCATCTCTACAAGCTGGTCCACCGCGGCTACACCGGCATGATCAATTCCGGCGACAGCCCGCGCGGTATCGCGGCGTGCCCGTATGATTTCTACAAGAACTGGATCAAGGACCCCGAAGGCACGCGCGACATGGTGGAAGCGATGACCCGTTCGACCCCGGGCACGGACGAGTGCCCGATCGACGGCATCCCGAATGGAGCGTCTCCAAGCAATTACTGAGTCGTTGCCGGCGCACGTCACCTGCTCGCATGTCGGCAGGGACGTCGCGCGCCAGGTAGCGGTACTACCGCTTCTGCTCCGTGGGCTTGCGCGGTGGACGCGGCGGGGGCGCGGGCGTCCCACTCATCTTGTTGGCGGCCTCGCTGACGTCGAGCAGCGAGCGGCGGATGTCTTCGAGATAGGTCGCCGACTTCTTCTTCATGATGTCGGCAAGCTCGTGCAGTCCCTTGATCTTCTCCAACAGCTCGTCGGCCTTGCCGTCGACGAAGCCTGGCACCACGCCCTCGATCTTTGCGACCGCCTTGTCGAATCCCGCAAAGGCGCTGTCGACCTTGGCCATGACCGAATCGATTTCCGCGCCCTTGCTCCTGAGGTCGGCGGTGTGGCTCTCGAACGTGCCCAGGCCCTCCTTGATCGCCGGCGCGTTGTTCACGATCGTGCGGTCGACGCTGTGCAGGGTTTCAACGATGGATTCGGCGTCGCTGAGATCGGCCGTCAGCACGGGGATGCCGTCCGAGTCCAGCGGCACCGGCGGCGCAGAGGGAGCGCCGCCGATCAGCGAGATCGCGGCAACGCCGGTGAGGCCCTGGAACTCGATGCCTGCCGCGGTGTCCTTGCGGATCGGTGCGGTGTTGTCGAGCATCACCAGCGCCACGATCCTGCGGGGGCTGTCGAGCTTGATCGACAGGATCTGGCCGGCGGGCACGCCGTCGAAATTGACCGGCCCCCCGCGGCGCAGGCCGCTGGCGGAACCACCCTCGAACACCACGCGCAACTGGCTGCGGCTCTGGATGGTGCGCCACTTCTGCACGCCGAGCACGCCGCCGAACGCCACGGCGATCGCCGCCAGCGTTGCCGTTCCGATCACAAGATTGCTCGCGCGCGCCATGCAGGAAGGATTTTACGACCAAAGCGGGGAAGTTGGAAGGAGCCGGCAATGGTACATCGGGCGGGTTAACGACTTGCCCGCCGAAGCTCGGAGAGCGAAGGCGGAAGCGTAACCCGCCACCATCTCTCGCATGCGTAGAGGTGAGTCGGCGGAATACGCCTCGCCAATCCACCCTACAGGACTTCAATGTCCGGCCGCGCGTCTTGCCGCGGCATTGTTGAGCACGATCAGGGCATCGACGGCCACACCCGCCCGGGGGTTGATCAGGAACGGGTTGATGTCAACCGAGGCGATCCGGTCGCCGGCATCCGCGATCAAATTGGACAGGCCGACCAGCGCCTTCACCGCCGAGGCCTCGTGCAGGGCTGGCCTGCCGCGATAGCCCCGCATCTTGATGCCGGCCTTGGTGCGGCCGATCAGGAGCCGTGCCTCGGCCTCGTCCAGCGGCGCGCCGGCGAGGGCGACGTCCTTCATCAGCTCGATGTCGATGCCGCCAGTCCCGAACAGCACGACCGGACCCATCTCGGCATCGAGCGAGGCGCCGACGACCAGCTCGAGATCGGCCTTGATCTGCTGCGCGATCAGGATGCCGTCGAGCTTCGGCTTGCCCTTCAGCCTCGCCACTCGCGCCGTGATGTCGGAAAATGCCTTCTTCACTTCGGCCGCGCTGCTGAGGTTCAGCACCACGCCCCCGATGTCGGACTTGTGCAGGATCTCGGCGCTGACGACCTTTGCGACGACCGGGAATCCGATCTGCTTGGCGATCTTCACGGCTTCGGCGGCCGTCTGTGCGATCGCCTCCTTCGAGATCGGGATGCCGTAGGCCTTCAGGAGCTTCTTGGAGGCGACTTCGTCGAGCGCTGCGCCGCTGGCCGATCTCAACGTCTTCTCCAGCACGGCGCGCGCGGAAGGCTTCGAACTCGAGACGATGTCGGGCACCTCTTTGCACAGTTTCGCGTAGTCGAGCAGCGACTTGATCGCGGTCACTGCGCGGTCCATGCCCTGCATGACTGCAAGATGCGGCAGCGACTTGCGCAAGGTCTTGGTGAACTCGGTGAAGCCGATCGACATCGCGCTGATATAGATCACCGGCTTGCCGGCCTGCCCCGCCATGTCGTTGACGATGCGCAAGTTGCGCTCGCGCAGCTCGTGCGGCGCTTTCGGCAGTTCGGCATCGACGATGACGATGTCGATATCGGGGTCGTCGATCATCAGCTTGATCGACTTCATGTAGACGGAGGGATCGACGACGGCGGCGAAGCCGGCGTCGAGCGGGTTTCCGACGATCGAGCCCGGGCCGAGCATCTTCGCCAGCTCCGAGCTGACATGCGGGCTCAACGGCGCGAAGTTCAGCCCGGCGGCGTAGAAGGCATCGATCAGCATGCCGCGCTTGCCTCCGGACAGCGTGACGGCGGCGAGCCGGCTGCCTTTGGGCGCGGCGGCGTGAACGAAGCATTCGGTGGTCTCGATCAGTTCGTCGAGCCCGCCAACCCGGATCACGCCCTCGCGCGTCGCAATGGCGTCGAATGTCTCGATCGAGCCCGCCAGCGCGCCGGTATGGGCCATCGCCGCGGCGCGGCCACCCTCCGACGCCCCGAGCTTGAGCGCAATCACGGGCTTGCTTGCGGCGCGCGCCGCCTTGCAGGCTTCGCGGAAGGCCCTGGTGTTGCGCACGCCTTCGAGGTAGACGACGATCACCCTGATGCTCGGATCCTCGGCGAAATAGCGCATCAGGTCCGGCGTCTCGAGCCCGGCCTCGTTGCCGGTCGTGACCATGTAGCCGACACCGACGCCGCGATCCTCCAGCGCCTGGCGGATCGCCATGACGATGGCGCCGGATTGCCCGGCGATTGCCACCGCGCCCTGTTCCATGGTGACGACACGATCGTCGATGTTGGTGAACAGCTTTTCGCCGGCGCTTAGATTGCCGAG
Organism: Bradyrhizobium sp. CCBAU 53415; assembly: GCF_028128735.1. Lineage (NCBI taxonomy): Bacteria > Pseudomonadati > Pseudomonadota > Alphaproteobacteria > Hyphomicrobiales > Nitrobacteraceae > Bradyrhizobium > Bradyrhizobium sp. CCBAU 53415. The sequence continues at coordinate 162,716 of NZ_LBJF01000002.1, forward strand.
GCAGTTCGGGCCCGTGACGGCAAGGCCCGTCTCGCGCACGGCCGCCTGCAATTCGGCGGCGAGCTTCTGGCTTTCGTCATCCTGCAATTCGCTGAAGCCGGAGGTGACGATGGTGGCCGAACGCGCGCCGGCTGCTGCGGCGTCGCGGATCACCTGCACGGCCGAGCGCGCCGGCACCAGCACCAGGACGTGATCGGGCTTCTCGGGAAGGCTCGCAAAATCCTTGTAGCAGGGAACGCCCCAGATGGCGTCACGCTTGGCGTTGATCGGATAGAGGCCGCCCTCGTAACCGTACTTGACCAGATTGTTCCAGATACGCTCGGCATAATTGCCGGGCTTGTCGGTCGCACCCACCAACACGATGTTGCGCGGGTGCAGCATGGCGTGGATACCCTTGACGATGTCGCTGGCGTCGGGCGGCGGAAACCATGGACGGAACGCGGACGCAGCAGACACATGGGCTTCCATAGCGTGACCTCACCTGTTGTTCTTATTTGGTGGCGCGTCGCTCTGTTCTATGGCGAGTCCGTCGGAGTGGCAACCATGTGGGTGTCATGCCGTGTGGTGGAATGAAGTCCGCTTCGACGCGTGAACCCGCAGGGCGATCTAACTGCTGGCCCCAATCAATGTTGCATGCAGAACGTAGCGCTCGGGGCCGGAAGTGACGGCGTCGAATGGCCAGCAGGTCGCGAGAACGAGCTCGAAACCCTCGGTCGCAGGATCGATGCCCGATGCATCGAAACGGACCACGGCCGTGGAATCCGCGCGATAGCGAAAGTGTCGGCCGTCGCTGCGTGTGACATCGATGACGTCACCAATGGCGACATTCCGCAGGAAGCGGAAATGAGTGTCGCGATGGGCGGCATAGACGGCGATCCCGCGTTCACCCGCATCGGCCGATTGGTGGATATGGCCGGGTCCAAAGGCGAGCGCCTGTCCGCTCGCGCCTTCCAGCACGATCGCGCTGGCGCCGATCCGCTTGACCTCGATCCGCGCCACCGGCCAGGTGTCGGCCCACGGCCATGGCTTCACCGCCTGTCCCGTCGCAATGCTTCGGTCGAATGCCCGCTCGAGCAGCACCTGCGCCAGCCAGGCCTTGGCATGGATGTAGGCGCCGTCGCCGAACAGGATGAGTCCGACGAGCGCGAGAGCCAGAGGAGAGACGAGGCGGGGCATTGTGTATCTCTTGTTCGCCGTTCCGGGGCTCGCGCAGCGAGAACCCCGAACCTCGAGATTCCGGGTTGGGCTCTGCGAGCCGCCCCGGAATGACGTGGAGAAAAAGGCGCGCGCGGCCGTTATGGGACGGGCAGCCGCGCGCGCTAACAGAGGAGTTCGGGGGGCTCCTCTCTCAAGCGGCGTCAGTGAGCAAGGACCGACGCCGGTTGAACACGAGCAGGATCAGGGCGAGCGCGATCAGGATCAGGCCTGCGACCATCTTCAGCTCGGCCGAGGTTGCAGTCTTGGGCAGGCGGATCGTGTCGGGTGCCGCGGGTGTCGGCTGGTTGCGCCCGTCGGCATGGCGTTCGCGCAGCTGTGTCGGCGTCAGATGCGGCCGCTCGCCGAACACTTTCTCGAAATCCCAGCCGGCCGGAAGATTGATCGGCAGGTAGCTGAGCCTCAGCGGCTCGCCTTCGGGCCGGCTCGGCGTCCTGTCGACCGCGACGAGGCTGGTGAGCCGTGTGACGATCTGATGATCGAGCGCCAGCGCCAGGATCGCCTTGTCGGATTCTTCGGGCGTCGTCTCGCGCATGGCGCGCGCCACTTCGGCATCGCCGATCTTGCGCTTGGCCCAGAGCTTTGACAGGCCCTTGCCTTCGGCGGCGCTTTGCAGCGGCAGCGTCACCGACCACGGACGATCGCCGACGCGTCCCTTGATCTCGAGCGAGCCCGCGAGCTTGTCGAGCCTGGCCGCCAGCACCAGCGGCTCGTCGCGATAGATGTCGGGGATGATCGCCGGAGTGACATCGGCCTTGGCGTCGGAGAATTTTGCGGTGAGGCCGGTCACCGCCGGATTTTCCAGCCTGGCGAACAGGCCGCGCATGCGCTCCTCGACCTGCTCGACCGAGCCGATATGGGTGAAGGCGCCGCGGCCGAGCTCGGCGGCGCGCGTCATCAGAAAGGTGTTGGGCGCCGAGCCGATGCCGACCATGAACACGCGCGAACGGCCGCGCATCGCCGTGATCGTCTCGAACAATTGCTGCTCGTTGCCGATCGCGCCGTCGGTCAGGAACACGATCTGGCGAACCATGCTGCCGTGAACGAGCTTGTCGGTCAGCGCGGCACGCATCGCCGGCACCATCTCGGTGCCGCCGCGCGCCTGCAACGCACCGACGAAGGAGCTCGCCTCATTGACATGCGCGGCATCCGCCGGCACCGAGGCCGGAAACAGCACGTCCATGGTGTCATCGAAACGGATCACGTTGAAGCGGTCATTCGGCTGGAGGCGGCCGAGGGCATAGAGCAGGCTCGCCTTGGCCTGAACGATGGAGGTGCCGCCCATCGATCCCGAATTGTCGATCACGAACACGACCTCGCGGGGCAGCGGCTTCTGCGTTGCCTGCTCGACGGCGGGCGGAGTGACGAAGGCGAGCAGGTAATCGGAATCGCCGACATGCTCGCGGAACAGGCCGACCGATGGCGCCGTGCCCGCGGCCGGCTTCCAGGTCAGCTCGAAGTCACGATCGGCGGGGACAGCGCCATCAGCGAGCGTGATGACACGCGTCGTGTTGTCCGGGTTGTCGACCTTGACGTTATGGTGGTGGCTCCTGACCTCGCCGAGCGCGAAGCCGGCCTTCAGGCGCACCGTGATGCTGGTCGGGTTGACCGGCGCATTCCTGGCGGGGTCCAGGACTGTCGGGGAGATGCGATCGCGGTCGGGCACGGGATCCGACGACGTGGCGCCCCAGCCGGAGCCGTCCTTGCGGAAGTCGACGCTTTGCACGATCGGTGCCGGATTGTAGCGCGGGGCGACCACCAGCGGCACGCGGAGCGAATATTCGTTGCCGGATTGATGCACCGGCTCCTGATATTCGATCTGCACCAGCACGGTCTCGCCGGGACCGATATTGGCGACCGAATTGCTAAAGATGTTGGGCCGCTCCTGCTCGGTCAGCGCGGCCTTCTGGCCGGCGCTTCGCGCCTGCTCGTAGATCATGCGAGCCTGCTGCCGCTCCTTGATGTCGCCGACGATGACGCGGTCGCCGACCACCATCTTCAGCGTGTCGACGGCACCATTGGTGGCGAGCGGATAGACATAGGTGGCCGCGACCCAGTCCCTGGTCGGATTGCGGAACACTTGCGTGAGTCGGGCGCGCAGCGTCGGACCCGACACGGTGATGTCGATGTCGGTGCCGAGACGAATCGCCTCGGTGGTGGCGCCGTCCTCCTTCAACAGCAGGCTGCCCGACCGCGCCTCGCCAGGTTGGAGCAGGCCGGCCTGTTCGGTCGTCGCCGACCAACCGGTTCCGAGGCTCACCAGCAGGGCCACGAAGGCGACCAGCATCACCGCGATGCCCTGCGCGAGGAGGAACAATCCGAGCTTGATCAGTCGCCTCAGGATAGGGTGTTCGTCGCCGTCGGCTGTGTCGTAGGTATCCATTTGGCCTGCTCCAAGGGGCTGTTTGCTGGCTCTCAGGATCGGCCTGGAGAGGCTGATTTCGCGAGCAGAATGATCGGCAATGTTCCGCCGCGGCCGGCCCGAGCAGGCTGCCGCCGGGTGGCCACGTGCGGTTTTGTGCTGGTTTGTCCGCCCTGCTAGAATGGCGCTCAAAGGGCAGGGTTGACGATGCATATGCAGGCCGACAAGCAGCTTTCGGACGAGCAGAGTCGCGAAATCGCGGAGACCATTCGCGAGGAGCTGGCCAGACGCCGGATCTCCCGGCAAGCCCTGGCCGAGCAGGCCAAGCTCAGCCTGTCGACCTTGGAGAAGGTGCTCGGCGGCCGCCGGCCGTTCACGCTGGCGACGACGGTCCGGCTGGAGCAGGCGCTGGGCGTGTCCTTGCGCAAAAGCGCCATCGTGATGGCGCCTCCGGCCGCAAACGACGTCGCGCCCGACAGCCTCGGCTCCTATGCGCATCGCGCGGTGACCTGGCTCGAGGACGTCTACATCACCCTGCGCCCGTCCTTCGGCGACAAGGACGCGATCTTTGCCTATCGCACCGAGATCGTCTGGGAGCCGAAATTCTCAGCGCTGGTCTTTCGCGAGGGCGAGCGGACCGACGCCGCTTATGAGCACACCGGCGAGGTCGCCGTGCCCCATCAGTCCGGCTTCGTCTACCTCGTCATCATCAAGCACGGCCAGCATCGCGTGATCACAGTGTCGCGGCCGACGGTTGCCGGCGAGATGTACGGCATCATCTCGACGCTCCGCGCCGGCCCCGGCTCGCAGCTGACGCCGATCGCTGCGCCCATCGCCTATGTGCCGCTCAGGAATATTCCGAAGCCGTCCTTGGGGCGGGTTGCGCCGGACGACGCCAACTACGTCCTGTATCGAAAGCATCTGCGCCGCACGGTGGAAGAGCCCTTTGCGCTCTTCCTCCCGGCATAGCCTCGCTTCGACCTCGTTCATACAAAAAGATAGCGGCCTTTTCGGCCGCTATCTGGGTTGGCATGTTCAGCTGATGCGATCTAGCCTCCGGTCTCGGCGCTGATGATGTCGCCGAACAGCTCCCACTGACCAGCCTTGAAGCGGATCATCTTGAGTTGCTCGATCGGCGCGAAGTCGTTGGGACCGGTGTTGACCTTGATGCCGGGGATCAGCGTATCGGGCGTAAAATCCTTCAGGCTCGCGGCCTGCTTCATCACGTTCGCCCGCGTCAGGTTGTCGCCACACTGCTTCAAGGTCTGTACCAGGGTCTGCGCTGCGGCATAGCCGTAGACGATGTTGGTGTCGGAGACGTTGGCGCCCGGCATGTACTTGTCGATGAAGGCGAGAAACTTCTTCATGCCTTCGTCGTCCTTCCATTGCGGGTCCGATGCGTCCTTCAGATAGCTCGCCGACAGCACGCCTTCCGACGCATCGAGCCCGGCCGGCTTCATCACCGCGCCGATCGAGATCGACACGTCGGTCATCACATGCATCGGCCTCCATTCGAGCTCGGCGATCTTCTTGATCGCCTGCGCCGCGAATTTCGGCGTCGAGATGTTGACGAAGACGTTGGCGCCGGAGCCCTTCAGCTTGACGATGTGGGAATCGATCGACGGCTCGGTCGTCTCGTAGCTCTCTTCCGCGACGATCAGCGAGGAGGCTTTATCGCCGAAGATCTCCTTGATGCCAGCGACGTAGTCCTTGCCGAAATCGTCATTGGCATAGAAGATCGCGACCTTCGAGTCGGGCTTCGTCTGCAGGATATATTTCGCGAAGATCCGCGCCTCGACCCGGTAGCTCGGCTGGAAGCCCATGGTCCAGGGAAAGCCCTTGGGGTCGTTCCACTTGCTGGCGCCGGTGGCGAGGAAGAGCTGCGGGACCTTCTTGGCGTTGTGATACTTCTGCACGGCGGTCTGGGTCGGCGTGCCCAGTGCGTTGAAGACGAGGAACACCTCGTCGCTTTCGATCAGCTTGCGGACCTGCTCCACGGTCTTGGGCGGCGAATAGCCGTCGTCATAGGAGATCCAGTTGATCTTCCGGCCGTTGATGCCGCCCTGGTCGTTGATCATCTTGAAATAGGCTTCCTCGGTCTTGCCGATGATGCCGTAGGCGGAGGCAGGACCGGAATAGGCCTCGACGTTGCCGATCTTGATTTCCGTGTCGCTGGCGCCGGTATCGTATTTCTTTTGCGCATAAGCGCCTTGAATCGAAAGCAAGGTCAGGGCCGTTGCCGCGGCGAGGAGGGTGATTTTCTTGTTCTTCATGGAAATTCCTTGGCGTTTCTTGTGGGTGGGGCAGACACTTCAAAAAGAAAAGCGCCCGCGAGGGGCGCTTCGATCAGGCACTGGCGACCTTCTTGTCGACTTCGGAAGCCACCGAGAACTCCTTGCGCAGGGTCGGTTTGTGGATCTTGCCGGTGGCGTTGCGCGGTAGCGCTTCGACGAAGCGGATTTGGCGCGGGCATTTGAAACGCGCCAGATTGGCCGCGCAATGGGCGAAGACCTGTGTCTCCGTCAGCTTTTGTCCGGGCTTGACCGCAACGATGGCAAGGCCCACCTCGCCCCATTTCGGATCGGGAATGCCGATCACGGCAGCCTCCGCGATGGCCGTGAGCTGGTGCAGGACGTTCTCGACCTCGGCCGGGTAGACGTTCTCGCCACCTGAAATGTACATGTCCTTCCAGCGATCGACGATGTAGTAGAAGCCTTCTTCGTCGACGCGGGTCGCATCGCCGGTGTGCAGCCAGCCGTCGGTGAAGGAGATCCTGTTCGCTTCCGGCCTGTTCCAGTAGCCCGGCGTGATGTTGGGTCCCTTGACCCAGAGCTCACCGAGCTCGCCGACATCGGCATCGCTGCCGTCGGGACGCACGATGCGCACTTCGGTATGCAGCACCGGCTTGCCGGCGGAGCCGGCCTTGCGCGCCGCATCCTCGCGATCGAGCACCAGCACCGCCGGCGAGGTCTCGGTCATGCCGTAGCCCTGCTGAAGCGCCACGCCGCGCGCCTCCCACACCTTGAGCAGGGGCACCGGCATCGGAGCACCGCCGACACCGCCGACGATCAGCCGGCTGAGATCGGTCGTTGCGAAGGCGGGATGCTGCGCCATGAACTGGTAGATCGCGGGTACGCCGAAGAACACGTTGATGCCCTGCGCGGGATCGTTGATCAGCCCGAGCGCCGTGCCGGGATCGAAGGCGCGCATGATCATCGCGGTGCCGCCGGCATGCAACACCGGGTTGGTGTAGCAATTGAGCCCGCCGGTGTGGAACAGAGGCAGCACGGTAAGCAGCACCGAGGATGGTCCGATGCAGGCGGGGCCGCCGAGATTGACGCAATTCCAGAACGTCATGCCATGGGTGATAGTCGCGCCCTTGGGATGCCCGGTCGTGCCCGACGTGTACATGATGGTCGAGACGTCATCGAGCGTGACTTCCTCGGCTCGGTCGAGCGGCTTTGCGGCCGCGGTGCCGGCTTCGTAGGTGCCGCCGGGGCCGAGCAGCAGGCTCGTCGTGACGCCGCAGAGCTTTGCAACGGCAAGCGCCGTCTCGGCGAGATCGTTGTCGTGGATCATTACCTTCGGCGCGCAATCGCTGGTGATGAACTGAAGCTCCGGAACGGTCAGCCGGGTGTTCAGCGGTACGAAGATCGCACCCAGGCGGCCGCAGGCGAACTGCACCTCCAGCGTATCGGTCGTGTTCAGCGCCAGCACCGCGACGCGGTCGCCGCGGGAAACGTTCAGGGAGTGACGCAGGAAGGAGGCGAGGCGCGAGACGCGGGCATCGAGCTGCGAATAAGTAAACCGGCGCTCGCTCGCGAGGTCGATCAGCGCGACCTTGTTCGGCGTGCGTCGGCCATGATGGGCGATCCAATCGTAGTAACGAACGGCCAAGAATTCCTCCCTCGACGGTCTGTGCCGCCCTCCTTCTTGCTGCCCGTGCACCATGCCCGGCGGCGCACTGGCGCCAGCCGGAGTCTGTGCAGCAACGTCTTTTTGAGCCAGAGTTAGCCTGTGTGGGACGAAAATCGTCTTGCGTGGAGTTGCTAGGCCATAGGCTGCGGTGGAGCGGCTCCTATGGTCAGCCACTCTGCGCAAGTGAATCGCAATTGTTCCAGCCATGGTGGACGAGCGAATCCGCCAACAGGGCGAGACTAATGAAGAGCCCGTTCTATACCGCCGAGCATGACGCCTTCCGGGACGTCATGCGCCGTTTCGTCGAGAAGGAGATCACGCCGTTCGCCCATGAGTGGGACGAGGCCGGTGAATTCCCGCGCGCGCTCTATCGCAAGGCGGCCGAGATCGGCCTCCTGGGGCTCGGTTTCCCCGAGGAATATGGCGGGATCGCCGCCGACCAGTTCATGAAGATCGTGGCCAGCCAAGAGCTGGCGCGCGCCGGCGCCGGGGGCGTCAGTGCCAGCCTGATGAGCCACACCATCGGATTGCCGCCGATCGTGCGCGCGGCTCGGCCCGAGGTGAAGGCGCGCGTGCTGCCGCAGGTGCTGTCGGGCGAGAAGATCTCCGCGCTCGCGATCACAGAGCCGGGCGGCGGCTCCGATGTCGCGAACTTGAGCACCCGGGCCCGGCGCGACGGCGATCACTACGTCGTGAGCGGCGAGAAGACTTTCATCACCTCGGGCATGCGCGCCGACTATCTGACCGTTGCAGTGCGCACTGGCGGCGAGGGTGCCGGCGGGGTCAGTCTGCTCCTGATCGAAGGCGACACGCCCGGCCTGTCGCGGACCAGGCTGAAGAAGATGGGTTGGTGGGCCTCGGACACCGCGACGCTGCATTTCGACCAATGCCGCGTGCCGGCAGAAAACCTGATCGGTGAGGAGGGTCAGGGGTTCAAGATCATCATGCAGAACTTCAACAGCGAGCGCATGGGCATGGCGGCAAGCTGCACCGCCTTCGCCCGGGTCTGCCTCGACGAGGCGATTGCCTATGCCAGGGAGCGCAAGACCTTCGGCAAGCCGCTGGCCCAGCACCAGGTGATCCGCCACAAGATCGTCGACATGGCGCAGAAGGTCGCAGCCTCGCAGGCGATGCTGGAGATGCTGGCCTGGCGGCTCGAGCAGGGCGAAAGCCCGGTCGCGGAAATCTGCATGATGAAGAACCAGGCGACGCAGACCATGGCCTTCTGCGCCTCGGAAGCCGTGCAGATCTTCGGCGGCGCCGGCTTCATGCGCGGCATCAAGGCCGAGCGCATCTACCGCGAGGTCAAGGTCAACGCCATCGGCGGCGGCACCGAAGAGATCATGAAGGATCTGGCCTCAAGGCAGATGGGGTTGTGAGAATACATGCGTCGTCCCGGGGCGCGCGCAGCGTGAACCCGGGACCTGGAGCTGAGTCCCAGACATATCGAGGTTCTCAGGTGCGGAATTGCGCACCATAGTTCGACGCTGCGCGCCGCCCCGGAACGACAGGAAAGAACATGCTGTTCACCGCCGACCATGACGACATTCGCCGTAGCTTGCAAAAGTTCATCGCGAACGAGATCAATCCTCATGTCGATGAATGGGAGAAGGCTGACATCTTCCCGGCGCACGAGCTGTTCAAGAAGATGGGTAGCCTCGGCTTTCTCGGCCTGAACAAGCCGGTCGAATTCGGCGGCTCTGGTCTCGATTATTCCTACGCGCTGATGATGGCGGAGGAGTTAGGGGCCATCACCTGCGGTGGCGTGCCGATGGCGATCGGGGTGCAGACCGACATGGCGACGCCGGCGCTGGCACGATTCGGCTCCGACGAGGTGCGTCGCGAATTTCTGGCGCCCTCGATTGCCGGAGATTACGTCGCCTGCATCGGCGTGTCCGAGCCCGGCGCGGGCTCCGACGTCGCCTCGATCAAGACCCAGGCGCGCTCCGACGGCGACGATTACGTCATCAACGGCGGCAAGATGTGGATCACCAACGGCACGCAGGCCGACTGGATCTGCCTGCTCGCCAACACCGGCGACGGGCCGGTTCACCGCAACAAGTCGCTGATCTGCGTGCCCATGAAGAGCAAGGGTGTCACCGTCGCGCGCAAGCTCGACAAGATGGGCATGCGCTCCTCCGACACCGCGCAAATCTTCTTCGACAACGTCCGCGTGCCCAGGCGCAACCGGATCGGCGAGGAGGGCAAGGGTTTCACCTACCAGATGATCCAGTTCCAGGAGGAGCGCCTGTGGGGCGCGGCCGCCTGCCTCAAGGCGCACGAATACATCATCAACGAGACGATCGAGTACACCCGCAACCGCAAGGCCTTTGGCCAGAGCATCCTCGACAACCAGGTCGTGCACTTCAAGCTTGCGGAGATGCAGACCGAGGTCGAGCTGCTGCGCGCGCTGATCTATCGTGCCGCGGAACAGCTGGTGGCGGGCGAGGACGTGACGCGGCTTGCGACCATGGCCAAGCTGAAGGCCGGCCGCCTCGGCCGCGAGCTCACCGACGCCTGCTTGCAATATTGGGGCGGAATGGGCTTTACCAACGAGACGCCGGTCAGCCGCGCCTATCGCGACAGCCGCCTGACCTCGATCGGCGGCGGTGCCGACGAGGTCATGCTGATGGTCCTGTGCAAGATGATGGGCACGCTGCCCGGCAGCAAGGGAAAGTCCTGATGATCACGCTCTATCACTGCGACGCCGCGCGCTCGTTCCGCCCGCTCTGGATGCTGGAGGAGATGGGGCTGCCCTATGAGCTGAAGATGCTGCCGTTCCCGCCGCGCGTCTTCGCCAAGGAATATCTTGCGCTCAATCCGCTGGGCACGATTCCCTTCATGGTCGACGGTGAGACCAAGATGACCGAATCCTCCGGCATCTGCCACTATCTCGGCGTCAAATACGGGCCGACGCCGTTGATGGTTGGACCTGAGGATCCCGCCTATGGCGCCTTTCTGAACTGGATGTATTTCAGCGATGCCACGTTAACCTTCCCGCAGACGCTGGTGCTCCGATACACCCAGCTCGAACCGGAGGAGCGCCGCAACCCGCAAGTCGCCACCGATTACGCAAAATGGTTCTTGGGGAGACTGCGCGCCGTCGAGGCAGCGACGGCGAATGCCGAAACATTGTGCGCGGGCCGCTTCACCGCCGCTGACATTGTCATCGGTTACGCGCTGCGCCTCGCGAGCGACATTGGGCTTGCCAAGGATTTTGGGCCAAATGTCGCAGCCTATTGGGCGCGCCTGCAGCAGCGCGACGGTTTCAAGCGTGCCGTCGCTGCGGAACGGAAGGCCGGCGCCGAGCAGGATGTTGCGCCGAGGGTGAGGGCGTAAGGGAGGCCGTCATTCCGGGGCGATGCGCAGCATCGAGCTCCGGTGCGCCCTTGCGCACCTGAGAATCTCGAGGTTCCCGGCTCGGTCCTGCCGACCGCCCCGGAACGACCGTGCGTGTTTCCATGACAGCGCTATCCCATCGTGACAGCGCCCAAATTTCCGCTAAGGTGACCTCCGTCCGCAGCGGCCAGAGAGCCGCGCGAGGAGGATCCCAATGGAAGATAAAGGTCGCGAATCCGACCATCTGATGCTGATCACGCCGGAGCGGGTGTTTTATGCCGGTTTGCTTGGCCGCCCCCGCAAGAGGACCCCCGGTTGCTGCCACGTCTATGTCGCGGTGAAGGGCAATTTGCACCTGACGATCGACGACGTCCTCGCCATCGGTGAGCTGTTCGTCACCCTGCCGAACCAGCGGCATTCCATCGCCAGCGACTATCGCACCGTCATCAGCGTGACGCTGGAGCCGGAAAGCATGCCGGATGGCGTGATCGAGGCCCTGGCCGAGCGGCTGCGCGGACCGGACAAGGCCGCCTATGCCCGCAACATCCTCGCCGCCTACGCGCTGCTGCGCCAGCGTCGCTATGGTGACATCACCACCGCCGAGTTCGACGAGATGTGCTTCGGCGAGGCGCTTCCGCGCCGCGTGCTCGATCCGCGTGTGACCCGCGCCGTCGCCCGCATCGAGCGCTTCTCCGGCGAACCGGTGACGGCAGATGCCTGCGCGGCTGAAGCAGGGCTGTCGGCTTCGCGCTTCCTGCACCTGTTCAAGGAGGAGACCGGCATCTCGTTCCGCTCCTTCCGCGCCTGGAAGCGCGCGCGGCATTTGCTGCACTTCGCCAATCAGGACCTCAACCTCGCCCATCTCGCGCAGGACATCGGCTATCCCGACTCGACCCATTTCAGCCACTCGATCCGCCGCTTCTATGGATTGAAGCCGCGCGCGATCTTCGTCGGCTCGCGCGATCTTGCTATCTACCGCAGCACCGAGACGGTGCGGGAGCTTGCGGAGGCGAGCTAGCACTGCTCCCGTAGGGTGGTTAGCTGGCGGCTGCGCGAAGCGCAGTCCGCCAGCGTAACCCACCACTGACCATCCGCGGTGAGGAAAGTTGGTGGGTTACGCCTGCGGCTAACCCACCTACGATTCGTCGTTTTTCCCAGCTTCTCCGCGCAAGAAGCCGCATGCCCCGCATCACATGATCGCAAGCGTTGAATTCTCAACGTGCGAGATATTTTTGGCATGAGCGACAAGGCCGTCATCACCTGCGCGCTGAACGGCGTGCTCACCGACCCCAAGCAGCACAACGTGCCCGTGACGCCCGAGCAGATGGCGCGCGAGGCCAAGGCTGCGTTCGATGCCGGCGCGTCCATCATGCACATCCATCTGCGCCAGCAGGCGCCGGGCAAGGGACATCTGCCGTCCTGGGAGGTCGCTGTCAGCAAGGAGATCCAGCAGGCAATCCGCGAAGCCTGCCCTGGCGTCATCATCAACCACACCTCGGGCGTGTCTGGGCCGAACTACTCTGGCGCGCTCGACTGTATCCGCGAGACCAAGCCGGAGATCGCTGCCTGCAACGCCGGCTCGCTGAACTACCTGAAGGTGAAGGCCGACAACAGCTGGGCCTGGCCGCCGATGATGTTCGACAACGCGGTCGAGAAGGTGAAGGACTATCTCGACGTCATGAATGCGGTCGGCACCATCCCCGAGTTCGAGTGCTTCGACGTCGGCATCGTCCGTTGCGTCGGCATGTATCGCCAGGTCGGCATGTACAAGGGCCCGCTCGAATATAACTTCGTGATGGGCGTGGCGTCCGGCATGCCCGCTGATTCCGAGCTGCTGCCGATCCTGATCAAGCTGAAGCGCCCCGAGGCGCATTGGCAGGTCACCGCGATCGGCCGCGAGGAGATCTGGCCGCTGCACCAGCGCTGCGCCGAGCTCGGCGGTCACTTGCGCACCGGTCTCGAGGACACCTTCTATCTCGCCGACGGCAGGAAAGTGACGTCGAACGGCCAGCTGATCGAGGCCGTCGCCGCCTGCGCAAGGCGTGCGGGCCGCGAGATCGCGAGCCCCGCCGAGGCGCGGAAGATCTTTGGGACGAATCGCTGAACGCAGTTTCACCCGTCATTGCGAGCGAAGCGTAGCAATCCAGAATCTTTCCGCGGAGGCAGTCTGGATTGCTTCGTCGCTTCGTTCCTCGCAATGACGAGCAGGATAGACTCATGTCCATTCTCGAAAACACCATTTCCCCCGGCAGCGCGGCCTACCACGCCAACCGCGACGGCATGCTCGCGCTGATCGACCGCATGCGGGCGCTGGAAGAGCGCACGCGTGCGGCATCGGCGGCAGCGAAGGATCGTTTCCACAAGCGCGGCCAGCTGCTGCCGCGCGAGCGCGTCGCGCTGGTGCTCGATCCCGGTGCGCCGTTCATCGAGCTGTCGACGCTCGCCGGCTACATGTTCGACGTATCAGATCCCGCCAAGAGCGTGCCGGGTGGCGGTGTCATCGCCGGCATCGGCTTCGTCTCGGGCATCCGCTGCATGGTGAGCGCCAGTGATTCCGGCATCGATGCCGGCGCGCTGCAGCCTTTCGGCCTCGACAAGACGCTGCGGGTGCAGGAGCTCGCGCTGGAGAACAAGCTGCCTTACGTCCAGCTCGTCGAAAGCGCCGGCGCCAACCTGCTGCGCTACCGCGTCGAGGACTTCGTCCGCGGCGGCAACATCTTTCGCAATCTCGCGCGGCTTTCGGCCGCGGGACTCCCGGTCGTCACCGTCACGCACGGCTCCTCGACCGCCGGCGGGGCCTATCAGACCGGCCTCTCCGACTACATCGTCATGGTCCGCGGCCGCACCCGCGCGTTTCTCGCTGGTCCCCCATTGCTGAAAGCGGCGACCGGCGAGATCGCGACCGAGGAGGAGCTCGGCGGCGCCGAGATGCACACGCAAGTGTCGGGCCTCGGCGACTACCTCGCCGAAGACGACCGCGACGCGCTGCGCATCGCGCGCGAGATCATGGCGGCGTTGGAATGGGAACGGCCGGGCAAGACGGTCGCTCAATTCAGGCCGCCGCGCTACGACCAGGACGAGCTGCTCGGCATCATGCCGATGGACCACAAGCGCCCTGTGGACATGAAGCAGGTGATCGCCCGTATCGTCGATGATTCCGACTTCACGGAGATGGCGCCGAATTACGGCCCGGCCACCGTCTGCGGCCATGCGCGTATCGAGGGCGGGGCCATCGGCATCATCACCAACAACGGCCCGCTCGACCCGGCCGGCGCCAACAAGGCGACGCATTTCATCCAGGCCTGCTGCCAGACCCGCACGCCGATCCTCTATCTGAACAACACCACCGGCTACATGGTCGGCAAGGCCTACGAAGAGGCCGGCATGATCAAGCACGGCTCGAAGATGATTCAGGCGGTGACCTCGGCGACGGTGCCGCAGATCACCCTCTACTGCGGCGCGTCCTTCGGCGCCGGCAATTACGGCATGTGCGGGCGCGGCTTTCATCCGCGCTTCTGCTTCTCCTGGCCCAATGCCAAGACGGCGGTGATGGGCGGCGAGCAGGCCGCCGAGACCATGGCGATCGTGACGGAAGCGGCCGCCGCGCGCCGCGGCAAGCCGATCGAGAAGCACAAGCTGGACGCCATGAAGGCTGAGATCATCGGCGTGTTCGACGGCCAGATGGACGTGTTCTCGACCAGCGCCCGCGTGCTCGACGACGGCGTGATCGATCCGCGCGACACCCGCGCGGTGCTGTCCGAAGTGCTCGCGGTCTGCCGCGAGGGCGATGCGCGCACACCGCAGCGTATGCAGTTTTCGGTGGCCCGCCCATGAGGAACGGATCAGCGCAGCACCGGCCGTTTTTCAAGGTCCTGATCGCAAATCGTGGCGAGATCGCGCTGCGCGTGATGCGCAGCACGCGGCGGCTCGGCCTCGGCGTCGTCGCGGTCTATTCGGACGCCGATCGCGATGCCCTCCACGTGCGGCAGGCCGACCAGGCCGTGCGCATCGGCGAGGCGCTGCCCGCGCAATCCTATCTCAACATCCCCGCGATCATTGCCGCGGCGAAGGCCAGCGGCGCGGATGCGGTGCATCCCGGCTACGGCTTCCTCGCGGAGAACGAAGACTTCGCGCAAGCCTGCCGGGATGCCGGCCTCGTCTTCATCGGCCCGTCGCCGCAGGCGATCGAGGCGATGGGCAACAAGGCCGGCGCCAAGGAGATCATGAAAAAGGCCGGTGTCCCCATCGTGCCCGGCTATCAAGGCGCCGATCAAGGCGATGAGGTCATGCTGGGGGAAGCCAAAAAGATCGGCTTTCCCGTGATGATCAAGGCGGTGGCCGGCGGCGGCGGCCGTGGCATGCGGCTCGTCACCGATGCGGGCTCCTTTCCCGATGCTCTCCGCAGTGCGCGGTCGGAGGCAAAGGCGGCGTTCGGCGATGCCACGGTCATTCTCGAACGCGCCATCCAGAATCCCCGCCACATCGAGATCCAGGTGTTCGGTGACAGCCACGGCAACGCCATCCATCTCGGCGAGCGCGACTGCTCGGTGCAACGGCGGCACCAGAAGCTGATCGAGGAGGCGCCGTCCCCCGCGGTCACGCCGGAGCTGCGCGCGAAGATGGGGGAGGTCGCGGTCGCGGCGGTGAAGGCGCTGCGCTACGAAGGGGCGGGCACGCTGGAATTCCTGCTCGATGCGCGCGGCGGGTTCTACTTCATGGAGATGAACACGCGTCTCCAGGTCGAGCATTCCGTGACCGAGGCGATCACCGGGCTCGATCTCGTCGAACTGCAACTCCGCATCGCGCGCGGCGAGCCGTTGCCGGTGAAGCAGCACGATGTCCGCTTCGAGGGCCACGCCATCGAGGTACGGCTCTGCTCGGAAGACGCCGCGCATGATTTCATGCCGCAGTCCGGCCGCATGGCGCGCTGGCAGGTGCCCGACGGCATCCGCGTCGAGCACGCGTTGCAGTCAGGCTCGGAAATTCCGGCGTTTTACGACTCCATGATCGCCAAAATGATCAGCCATGGCGCGACGCGCGAGGAGGCGAGGGGGCGGCTGATCGTCGGCCTCGAGCAGCTCACGGCGTTCGGCGTGACCACCAATCAGGCGTTCCTGATCTCCTGCCTGCGCCATCCCGGCTTCGCCAAAGGCGAGGCGACGACGGCCTTCATCGGCGCGCATCGCGACGAACTGCTGGCATCGCGCGCGGACGCGGCATTCGACATTGCGCTGGCGGGCCTCTTGCTCTACGTCACGAACCCGCGCGCGCCGTCTTGGCAGAGTGGCCGCAGCCTGTCGGCAGCATTCCCGCTGCCTGCGAAGATCGAGATCGCCGGACACGCGCACGAACTTGAAATCACTCGCGAGCACGATGGCGGCTACACTGTCGCCGCCGAAGGCCGCAAGGACAAGTTCGAGATCGAGCAGCTCGATGCCAACGCGATCCGCTTCCGCCACGACGGTCTCATGGACAGCGCCAAGTTCCTGCGCGACGGCGACCGGCTCTACCTCCAGCATCGCGGCGTTCCGTTCGCCGTCACCGATCTCACCCTCGCCGCGCCGAAAGCGGCGGCAACGAATGGCGGCGACGGAAAGGTCCGCGCCGCCATGAATGGCCGCGTCGTCGCCGTACTGGTCAAGCCGGGCGACCGCGTCACCGCAGGCCAGCCGGTGCTGACGCTGGAGGCGATGAAGATGGAGCACGTCCACAAGGCCGGCCTCGACGGCGTCATCGCGGCGATCGACGTTGCAGAGGGTGAGCAGGTGACGACGGGCAGGATCGTGGCGGAGATCGAGGTGGGGTAGCGCTCGCGTCGTTGCGAGGAGCGACGCGACGAAGCAATCTGCATCCGGGGAAAGATTCTCGATTGCTTCGCTGCGCTCGCATGACGACAGGCGGAATTATCGACCTCGCCCCGTCCCCTCATTCAACAAACACGCCACTCGGTGCCCGTCGCCCGCATCCACCAGCGCCGGCCGCTCCGTCCTGCATCGTTCCATCGCAAACCGGCAGCGGGTGTGAAATGCACATCCCGATGGCGGATTGACCGGGCTCGGCACGTCGCCGTCGACCAGCGGCGCGAGCTTTTTCGCCAGCGGATTGGCGATCGGCACCGAGGCGAGCAGGGCCTGCGTGTAGGGATGACGTGGGTTGCGGAACAGCTCGTCCTTGTCGGCGATCTCGACGATGCGGCCGAGATACATCACGGCGACGCGGTGGCTGATATGGGCGACCACGGCGAGGTCGTGCGCGATGAAGAGGTAGGAGAAGCCGTGCCGGCGCTGCAGGTCGATCAGCAGGTTGATCACCTGCGCCTGGATCGAGACGTCGAGCGCGGATACCGGCTCGTCGCAGACGATCAGACGCGGCTCCAGCGCGAGCGCGCGTGCGATGCAGATACGCTGGCGCTGGCCACCCGAAAACTGATGCGGGAAGTTGCGCATCTGGTCGGGTCGCAATCCGACCTGCTCGAACAGTCTTGCGACCCGTGCCTCCAGTTCCTTGCCGGTTGCAAGCCCATGCACGGCGAGCGGCTCGCCGACGATGTCGCCCGCCGTCATGCGCGGATTGAGTGAGGCAAACGGGTCCTGGAACACGATCTGCATCGAACGGCGGTGCGGACGCAGTGCCGTCTTGGAAAGGTGGGTGATGTCCTCGCCATCGAGACGAATTTGGCCCGAGGTCGGCTCGACCAGCCGCAGCACGCTCCGCGCCACCGTCGACTTGCCGCAGCCGGATTCGCCGACGAGGCCGAGTGTCTCGCCGGCATGAAGGGAGAACGAGACGCCGTCGACCGAGTGCACGGTGCCGACCTGTCGTCGCAGCACGCCGGCGCGCACCGGGTAATATTTCTTGAGGTCGGTGACTTCGAGCAGCGCCTCGGTCATGCCACCTCCGCGACTTCTTCCGCGCGCCAGCAGGCGGCGAGATGGCCGCCGCCCCAGTCCGCGAGCGGAGGATATTCTGCCTCGCAGCGCTTGATCGCGAGCTTGCAGCGCGGCGCGAAGGCGCAGCCCTTCGGCAGTCGCACCAGCGAGGGGACGGTGCCCGGAATTTCGTTTAAGCGCGCCTGTGCCGGTGCGCCGGATGCAGGAACGGCCGGGATCGAGGCCATCAGCCCGCGCGTGTAGGGATGTTTCGGCGTGGCGAACAGCGCCTCGACGCCGGCTTCCTCGACCTTTCGCCCCGCATACATCACGATCACGCGCTGCGCCGTCTGCGCAACGACGCCGAGATCGTGCGTGATGAGGACGAGACCGGTGCCGAGCTCCTTCTGGAGATCGAGGATCAGCGCCAGAATCTGCGCCTGGATGGTGACGTCCAGCGCGGTGGTCGGCTCGTCCGCGATCAGCAGCGCGGGCCGGCACGCCAGCGCCATCGCGATCATCGCGCGCTGGCGCATGCCGCCGGACAGCTGATGCGGATATTCGCGCGCGCGTCGCGCCGGCTCGGGGATGCGCACCAGGCGCAGCATCTCGACGGCGATGTCGTGTGCTTCCTTCGACGAGATGTTCCGGTGCAGCCGCACGGCCTCGACGATCTGGTCGCCGATCCGCACCACCGGATTGAGCGAGGTCATCGGCTCCTGGAAGATCATGGAGATGCGGTTGCCCCTGACCGCGCGCATCTCCGTTTCATGCAGCGCCAGCAGGTCGGTGCCTTCGAGCGACACGGAGCCGCCGACGATGCGGCCGGGCGGATCGGGCACGAGCCGCATCAGCGAGAGCGCGGTCACGCTCTTGCCGCAGCCGGATTCGCCGACGATCGCCAGCGTCTCGCCGCGCTTCACGCTGAAGGAGAGGTCGTCGACAGCCTTGAAGAGGCCGGAATTGGTGAAGAACACCGTCTTCAGGTTCCTCACGTCGAGCACGAGATCGGATTTGTCCGCCATCAGCCGCGTTGCCTCGGGTCCAGGATGTCGCGCAGAGCGTCGCCGAACAGATTGGCGCCAAACACGGCGAGGCTGATGGCGATGCCCGGGAAGATCACGAGCCAGGGCGCGGTGCGGACATATTCGGCGGCTGATTCGGATAGCATGCGGCCCCACGACGGATAAGGCTCGGGAATGCCGAGGCCGAGGAAGGAGAGCGAGGCCTCTGTGAGGATGGTCGAGCCGAGCTGGGCCGTTGCGAGCACGATCAGCGGGGCCAGCGTGTTCGGCAGCACGTGGCGCAGCGCGATGCGCACCTCGCTCATGCCGATCGACTTGGCGGCCTCGACGAAAGGCTGCTCGCGTAGCGCCAGCGTGTTGGCGCGGATCACGCGCGACACGGTCGGGATCAGCGGAATGGAGATGGCGATGATGACGTTCGGCAAGGAAGGGCCGAGTGCTGCCGTCATGATGAGGGCGAGCACCAACAGCGGCAGCGCCTGAAGAACATCGGAAACGCGCTGGAATACGAGATCGACCCAGCCGGACAAATAGCCTGACGTGAGCCCGACGATGACGCCGATCGTGCCGCCGAGCGCGGTCGAGCCGATGCCGACAGCGAGCGAGATCCGCGCACCGTGGATGATGCGGCTGAACACGTCGCGACCGAACGAATCCGTTCCCATCCAGTGGGCCCAGCTCGGGCGCGCGAGCGCGCGCGCGGAATCGACCGTGAGGGGATCGTAGCGGGCGATGAAGTCGGCAAAGATCGCGGTGAGCACGAACACCGTCATGATAATGAGCCCCGCCGCGCCCAACACGTGCCGCTGCGCCAGAAACAGCACGCGCCGCCAGCCACCGGTGGCATGCGCGCCGGCTCGCCTCAGTTCAACGTCGAAGTCGATCGCGGCCAAGCTGATCTCCTAATCCGTGTACCTGATCCGCGGGTCGAACACCGCGTAGAGCATGTCGACGGTGAAATTGGCGAATACCACGACGACCGCGATGAACATCACGAGGTTCTGCACGATCGGATAGTCTCGCCAGCGGATCGCCTCCACCAGGAAGCGCGCGACGCCCGGAATGTTGAACACCGTCTCGGTGACGATCAGGCCGCCGATCAGGAAAGCCGCCTCGATGCCGATCACGGTGATGACGGGCAGGATCGCGTTCTTCAGCGCATGGTGATAGTTCACCGCGGCATCGGAGGCGCCCTTGGCGCGAGCCGTGCGGATATAGTCCTGCCTCAGCACCTCCAGCATCGAGGAGCGGGTGATGCGCATGGTCAGCGCGGCGCTGCGGAAGCCGACGGCTGCGGCCGGCACGGCGTAGGTCGCGAACGCCTCGAGCCAGGTCTGCGGATTCGGATTGAAGATCGGCATCTGGCCGAACATCGCCACCGACGCGGTGAGGATCAAAAGTCCGAGCCAGAACGAGGGCAGGGACAATCCGCTGAGGCTGACGACGCGGAGCGCGTAGTCGAGCTTCGTCCCCTGCTTCACCGCGCTGATGACGCCGAGCGGAATGCCGATCGAGGCAGAGAACAGCAGCGCAAGGCCGGCGAGCCGCGCCGTGATCGGAATCCGCGGCAATATTTCCTGCAGCGCCGGCTTCTCGGAGACGTAGGAGTAGCCGAGATCACCGCGCAGGAAGCCGCTGATCCAGTGCCAATATTGCACGATCAGCGGCTGGTCGATGCCGAGCTCCTTCTCCAGATTGGCCTTGTCGGCGGGATCGACGTAGCCGGCGGCCGCGAACAGGATGTCGACGATGTTGCCGGGCACGATGCGCAGCAGGAGGAAGATGACGACCGAGATCCCGAACAGGGTCACGAGCATCAGGAACAGGCGTCGCACCAGATAGGCAAACATCCTTCGCCCTCCGCGAGCCGCTAGTCTTCAGCCTGACGTGCTACTTGTCGAGCCACACATCCTCATAGCGAAAGCCGTTATAGGAGCTGTTCGACATGATCGTGACGCCCTTGACGTAGGGCTGCCAGCAAGTGCCGGCCCGTGCATGGAAGATGATCGGGCGGGCGACGTCCTCCTGCAGCTTCTTGTCGATATCCCAAACCAGCGGCTTGCGCTTGGCTGTGTCGGTCTCCTGCGATTGCACGTCGAACAGCTTCTCGATCTCCTTGTTGCAGTAATTGGTGTAGTTCCGTTCCGAGCCGCAGGAATAATTCTCGTAGAACGACTGGTCGGGATCGTCGACGGAGTTGCCGGTGAGGTTGAGGCCGAGCATGTAGTCCTTGCGCGCGACTTTCGGGAACCAGTTCGCGGTCTCCACGACGTCGAGCTCGCCGTCGATATAGATGCTCTTGAGCTGGTCGATCAGGATGACGGCCGGATCGCGATATTCCGCGAGGTTGCGCGTGGAGATCTTCACCGCGAGATGCTTGTCGGGGCCGTAGCCCGCCTTTTGCATCAGCTTCTTCGCCTCCTCGCGGTTCGCATTCACGTTCGGACCGTAGCCCGGAATGGTCTCGAGCTTGTCCTTGGGCATGCCCCAGATGCCTTGCGGCGGCGGCAGCATGGTGCCGCCGATATCGGCCTGGCCTTCGAACAGGATGTCGACGAAGGCCTTGCGGTCGAGCGCAAGTGCCACCGCCCGGCGGATATCGATGTTGTCGAACGGCGCTGAGGTCGAATTGACGATGATGTTGGTCGAAACGTTGGTCGGCTCGACCACGCAGATCGCGTTCGGCGCCTGCGACTTGATGTCCTTCAGCAGCGGGATCGTGATGTGCGTCGGGAAGGTCATGTCGAACTTGCCGGCGACGAAGGCGAGAATCGCGGTCGAGCGGTTCGGGATGATCGTGTACTCGATGCCGTCAAGATGGGGCAGGCCCTTCTTCCAATAGTCCGGATTCCGGGTCAGCTTGATCGATTCATTGGCCTTGAACTCGACGAATTTGAACGGTCCGGTCCCGATCGGATGGGTGCGCATGTCCGCCGGCGAGACGTGACAGGGATAGATCGGCGTATAGCCGGACGCGAGCATCGCCAGCAGCGAGGGTTGCGGCCGCTTCAGGTCGAAGGAGACCTCGAAATCGCCGTTCGTCGTGATGCCGTTGACTTCGTTGTACCAGGCCTTGCGTGGATTCTGCCGCAGCTTCTGCTGCGATTTACCCATCAGGAGATCGAAGGTGCATTTGACATCGGCCGACGTGAACGGCTTGCCGTCGTGCCACTTGACGCCTTGGTGCAGCTTGAACGTCAGCTTCTTGTTGTCGCTGCTCCAGGACCAGCTTTCGGCCAGTTCGGGCCTGAGGGTATCAGGGCTGTTCTGCGCAATGTGCTGATCGTAGATGACGAGATTGTTGAAAACCCCCATGAACGGCACGTTGACCGAATAGGTCGCGCCTTCGAGGATCGACGCGTTTGCCGGACTGTCACGATGATACATCCGCAGGACACCGCCCTGCTTGGGCTCGCCGGCGAGCGTGTTGGTTGAGGCCGTCAGCACAGATAGCGCCGCCATTGCGGCGAGCGCCCACACGCTCCGCATGCTCATCCTCCCTGGACATCGGCCTTTTGCGGCCTGTTGTCGTAACGATAGCACGCAAGTTGAGGGAGGCAACCGGTAAGGCCGCTTGCAGCCTCGACAATTCGGATGACGCAAGGCTGCAGGGCCTTCCTGGTCTCACATGTATGAGTGCAGGTGCGAAGAGGTGCGGAACTGAAGTGTCCCGCTGCTCATCAAGCACTCCGCCGTCGTCCCGGACAAGCGAAGCGCAGATCCGGAACCCATATCCAGGGAGGAATTTGCGAGGACTCGGAGTGATCTGCTCGCGCGACAACCGCTCCCTGTGGTTATGGGTCCGGGTTCGCGACTTCGTCGCGCCCCGGGACGACACCTTTTGTCTGGTCACGTCTCGCGCATGAGTGGACAGAAAGTCTCACACGATCCTTGACGCCTTATTCCCCCAATACCTGTCCCTGAGAAGCCGCTTGTACAGCTTCCCCGTCGGCAGTCGCGGCAACTCCTTCTCGAAATCGACAGAGCGCGGCACCTTCTGCCGCGACAGCGATCTTGCGCAGAACGCGATCAGCTCTTCGGCGAGAGCCGGCCCTGGCACCACGCCCGGCATTGGCTGCACCACCGCCTTCACCTCTTCGCCGAGATCGGCATTGGGCACGCCGAACACGGCGGCATCGGCGACCTTCGGATGGGTGATCAGCAAGTTCTCGCATTCCTGCGGATAGATGTTCACTCCGCCGGAGATGATCATGAAGGTCGCGCGATCGGTCAGGTACAGGAAGCGGTCGGCGTCGACATAGCCGACGTCGCCGACCGTGCTCATGCTGCCGTCGGGCGAGCGCGCTTCCCTGGTCTTCTCGGGATCGCTGAAATATTCGAAGGGCGTTGCCGTCTTGAACCAAACCTGACCTGGCGTGCCGGTCGGGCACTCCCGCATGTTCTCGTCGAGAATGTGGAGGTCGCCGAGCAGCACCTTGCCGACGGTGCCGCGGTGGCTGAGCCATTCCTCGCTGTTGCAGGCGGTGAAGCCGAGGCCCTCGGTCGCGCCGTAATATTCGTGGATGATCGGTCCCCACCATTTGATCATGTCGTCCTTGACCAGGGCCGGGCAGGGCGCGGCGGCGTGGATCGCGATCTCCAGCGAGGAAAGGTCGTAGCGGCACCGCACCTCCTCCGGCAACTTCAGCATGCGCGAGAACATCGTCGGCACCAGCTGCGTGTGGGTGATGCCCCATTGCTCGACGAGCTGGAGGTAGCGCTCGGGATCGAAACTCTCCATGATGATCACGGTGCCGCCGATGCGGATCGTGAGGTTCACGGCGGCTTGCGGAGCGGAGTGATAGAGCGGTGCGGGCGACAGATAGACCATGCCTTCCCGGTAGTGCCAGAGCTTCGTCAGAAAATCGAACAGCGGCAGATTGTGCTTCGGCGGCTCTTCGGGCAGGGGCCGCAAAATGCCCTTCGGCCGTCCCGTCGTGCCGGACGAATAGAGCATGGCAGTACCGAGCCACTCATCCCCGATCGGTGTTGTCGGCATGTCTGCGGCCACCTCCGCAAGCCCGACGATGCGTTCGCTCTCACCCGGGCCATCGGCGACGATGCAGAGCTTGACGTCGGGGCAGGCCTGGATCGCCTCGCGCGCGATGCCGAGCTTGGCAACGGACGTGATCAGGATCTTCGACCGGCTGTTGACGAGGAGATAGGCGAGCTCGCCCGGCGTCAGGAAGGAGTTGATGCAGGTGTAGTAGAGCCCGGAGCGTTCACCCGCGCCGCAGGCTTCCAGATAGCGCGAATTGTTCTCCATGAAGATCGAGTAGTGATCGAGCCGCCTCAAGCCGTGCCTGCGGAACAGATGCGCCAGCCGATTGCTGCGTACCTCGAGCTCGCGATAGGTGACGGCCTCGCCGGTCGCCGCCATGATGAAGGCGGGCTGCAGCGGGCGCAGGCGGGCATGCATACCAGTATACATCGATCCTCCGGCTTTCAATTATGCGGCGAGAAGCAGGATTTCGCGCACGTCGGCGGGGCCATCGATCCTGCGTGGATTGCGCGGAATCCAGTTCGTACGCATCGCCTGCTCGGCGATGGCATCGAAATGCTCCGGCGACACGCGCACCTCGGCGAGGCTGCGCGGCATGCCGAGCGAACGGATGAAGGCATCGAGCACGTCGGCGGCGTTGTGGCCGGGATAGCCCATCGCGGCCGCGACGATCATCTGGCGTTCGGCATTGTCGCGTGCATTCCAGCGCATCACCGCCGGCAGCATGATGCAGGAAGTGTAGCCGTGCGGCACGGCGAAGGCCGCGCCCAGGACGTAGCCGATGCCGTGGCTCGCACCCATCGGCACGCCGGCCGAAAGCGCGCCCATCGAGAGCCAGGTGCCGATCTGCGCGTCCATGCGGGCGTCGAGATCGGCAGCATCGGCCTTCACCCGCGGCAACGCGTCGGCGAGCATGGCGAGGCCCTTCACCGATTGCGCATCGGCATAGGGATGCGTCTCGCGCGAACAGATCGCCTCGACGCAATGATCGACGGCGCGGATGCCGGTGGACAGGAACAGCCATTCCGGCGTGTGCACGGTGATGGCCGGATCGAGGATGGTCGCGCGCGGCACCGTGAGCGGATGCCGCAGCATCTGCTTGACATGCGCGGCTCGGTCGGTGACGCCCGCGATCGCGCTGAACTCGCCGCCGGCGATCGTGGTCGGCACGCTGATCTGCCGCACGATCGGTGCGTTCATCTCCGGCGCGATGCCCTTGTGGACGCGAATGCGATCGATGCCTTCGATATCGTCGATGCCGTTGGCAAGGCAGAGCTGCACCGCCTTGGCGCCGTCGGTGATCGAGCCGCCGCCCACGGTGACGATCAGGTCGGCGTCCGCCTCGCGCGCCGCCCGGGTCGCGGCGATCACCGCCTCGCGCGGCGTATGTGCCGGCATCGTGTCGAACAGGCCGGCGCAACGCGGGCCAAGCGCCTCCCTGATCTTCGTGATCTCGTCGGTCTTCCGGTTGAGCGTACCCGAAACCATCAGGAACGCGCGGCGTGCTCCCAGCCGGTCCATCTGGGCGACGATGGCGCCGGCTGCAGGATGGCCGAACACGACCTCCTCGATCGCGCCGAAAACGACACGTCCCTGATGCACGCCTGTCCTCCCAGGACAATTCGTCTTGTTTTTGGTGGGACAATCTAGCCGACCCCGTCGCGCCCGTCATGTGCGAAGACGCTGGCGCCCTTTCGTCTCTTCTCCTCGCCTGCGACAGGGCAACGGCATGAGGCGATGGGCATACCGAAGTTTCCACGGCGTCAGGGCCGGGCCTGTCCCGGCCATCCACGCCCTTGCCACGAGGCAGGAAGATCGTGGGATGCCCGGGACAGGCCTGCGCAGGCCCGGGCTGACGACCCGAGAAGCGACAGGCTGGGACTCAATCCCCGAGCACGGCGGTCCACGCTGCCCTCGCGCGCGCCTGTCAACCCGCCATCCGGCCAGGCAAACTTCGAAGCGTTGCGCATGCTTTGGTCTTGCAGAGTTCATCTTGGCCACCCATCTTGTGGCGCCCGCAGGTAGAGGCGTACCCTGCTTTTTTCCGCGGTTTTTGTGCGAGGACCTGGGATGAGCGGACCGGACGGAAGCGAGCCATTTGTCAAAACGCACGATTTCGTTCGGCTCAGCGCGATCGGTGGGCTTCTCGCCGCGGCGTTCGCCCTGTCCGGCTGCGACAAGCCGGCTTCGCAGGCTGCGGCGCCGCCACCTGCGCCGGTGACCGTCGCCCAGCCCGTCAAGCGCACCGTCACCGACTGGGACGAGTTCACCGGCCGCTTCGAGGCGGTCGAAGAGGTGCAGGTACGCCCGCGCGTCGGCGGTTTCGTCAACTCGGTCGAGTTCCAGGACGGCGCGATCGTGCGCCAGGGCGATCTGCTCTACGTGATCGATCCGCGACCGTTCGAGGCGGTGGCCACGCAGGCGGAGGGCCAGCTGTCGGATGCACGGGCCAAAGTGGAGCTTGCCAAGCGCGAGCTCGACCGTGGCCTCAACCTGGTGCAGACCAGCGCGGTCTCGGAGCAGGTCGTCGATCAGCGCCGCCAGGCCTTGCAGGCCGCACACGCCGCCGAGATGCAGGCCGAAGGCGCGCTGAAGGCCGCCAAACTCAACATCGAATTCACGCATGTGACGGCGCCGCTGACGGGCCGCGTCAGCCGTCATCTCGTCAGCCCCGGCAATCTCGTGCAGGGCAGCGATAACGGATCGTCGACGTTGCTGACCTCCATCGTGACACTCGATCCGATCTACATCTATTTCGACATGGATGAGGCGACCTTCATCAAATACAGCAAGCTGTGGTTCGAGGGACGGCGGCCAAGCTCGCGCGATACGGCGAACCCGGTGCAAGTGACACTCGCCGGCGAGACCAAGCCGTCTCACGAGGGTACCATCAACTTCCTCGACAATCGCCTGGACGTCTCGACGGGAACGCTGCGCAGCCGCGCGGTGATCAAGAACACCGATCTGTCGATTCTGCCCGGCCAGTTCGGCCGCGTCCGCCTGATTGGCAGCGCGCCCTACGAAGCGCTGCTGCTTCCGGACGCCGCGATCGCGACCGATCAGTCCCGCAAGATCGTTTTCGTGGTGAAGCCTGATGACACGGTCGAAGCGCGCCCCGTGGTGCTCGGGCCGCTCGACGAGGGCCTGCGCGTGATCCGCGAGGGGCTGAAGGCAGACGATCGCGTCATCGTCAACGGCATCCAGCGCGCCCGCGTCGGAGCCAAGGTTGCCCCGCAAACGGCGCAAGCCCCGGCCGGTGGCAAGTCATGAATCTCGGCCGTCTTTCCATCAACCAGCCCATCCTGGCGATGGTGCTGTCGATCGTGCTCCTGATTGTCGGCGCGCTGGCCTACACCACGCTGCCGGTCTCCGAATATCCGCAAGTGGTGCCGCCGACCGTCGTCGTCACCACGCAATATCCCGGTGCTTCCGCGCAGACCGTGTCCGACACGGTGGCAGCTCCCATTGAGCAGGAGATCAACGGCGTCGAGGACATGCTGTATCTCTACAGCCAGGCGACCTCGAACGGCCAGCTCACCATCACCGTCACCTTCAAGCTCGGAACCGATCTCGACAAGGCCCAGGTGCTGGTGCAGAACCGCGTCGCCATCGCGCAGCCGCGCCTGCCCGAGGAAGTTCAGCGCAACGGCGTCACCACGCGCAAGAACTCGCCCGACATCCTGATGGTCGTGTTCATGCTGTCGCCCGACGACACATTCGACCAGCTCTACATCTCGAATTACGCGCTGCTCCAGGTCCGCGACCAGCTCTTGCGCATCGACGGCGTCGGCGACATCCAGATCTTCGGCGCGCGCGACTATTCGATGCGATTGTGGCTCGATCCTGACCGCATCGCCAATCTCGGCCTGACCTCGACCGAGGTGCTGGCCGCGATCCGCGCCCAGAACGTGCAGATCGCGGGCGGCCAGATCGCCGAGCCGCCGATCGCCGACCGCGCCTTCCAGCCGAACCTCACCTTCACCGGGCGCCTGAAAGATCAGAAGCAGTTCGAGGACATCCTGATCAAGGCCGGCTCCGATGGCCGCACCGTGCGCCTGCGCGACGTCGCCCGCATCGAGCTCGGCGCGCTCTCCTACACCACCAACAGCTTCCTGCTGCGCAAATCGGCGGTCGCCATGCTGGTGACGCAGCGGCCCGGGTCAAATGCGCTCGCGACGGCCAAGAACATCTCCGACACCATGACGAGGCTCAAGCAGAGCTTCCCGAAAGGCCTCGACTACAATATCGGCTACAACCCGACCGAGTTCATCGCGCAGTCCGTCCATGAGCTGATCAAGACCATTTATGAAGCCATGCTGCTGGTGGTCGTCGTGGTGCTGGTGTTCCTGCAGGGCTGGCGGCCTGCGATCATCCCGATCATCGCGATCCCGGTGTCGCTGGTCGGCACCTTCGCGGTGATGGCGGCGCTGGGCTTCTCCATCAACAATCTCACTTTGTTCGGCCTCGTCCTTGCCGTCGGAATCGTGGTCGACGATGCCATCGTGGTGGTCGAGAACGTCGAACGCCATCTCGAGCACGGTTTGAGCCGGCGCGATGCGGCGCTCAAGACCATGGAGGAGGTCGGCGGCGCGCTGGTCTCGATTGCGCTGGTGCTGTGCGCGGTGTTCGTGCCGACCGCGTTTCTCGGCGGTATCTCCGGGCAGTTCTTCCAGCAATTCGCCGTCACCATCGCGGTCGCGACCGCGATCTCCTGCTTCTGCTCGCTGACGCTGTCGCCGGCGCTGGCCTCGCTGATCCTCACGCCGCACGAGGAGAAGCGGCCGCCGGCCGCCTGGAATCTCATCGCGCGCGGTTGGAATGCCTTCACCGGCGTGTTCAACCGCGTGTTCGATCGGCTCTCGCACGGCTATGCCGGTCTTGCCAATTTCGTGATCCGGCATTCGGTGATCATGCTCCTGATCTATGTCGTGCTGATCGGCAGCGCCGGTTGGCTGATCGGGACTACGTCGCAGGGCTTCATTCCGGCGCAGGACCGCGGCTATGTCATCATCTCCGTGCAATTGCCGGGGGCGGCCTCGCTGGCGCGTACGACGGAGATCGTGCGCGAGGTCGAGCGAATCTCGCTGGATACGCCGGGTATCATCCGCGTTGCCGCCTTCGCCGGCTTCTCCGGCGCGACGCGCACGCAGGCCGGCAACGCGGCCGCACTGTTCCCGGTGTTCGATGAACCCGAGGTGCGCCTGAAGAAGGGGCTGACCGCGAACGCCATCACGGCCGAGCTGCGCAAGCGGCTCGCCGCGATCCAGGGCGCGTTCATCATCGTCATTCCGCCGCCCGCCGTGCCCGGCATCGGCACCGGCGGCGGTTTCACCATCCGCATCCAGGACCGCCAGGGCCGCGGGCCGGAGCTGCTCGCCGCGGCCACCGACGAACTTGTCGCCGCGGCGCGCAAATCGCCCTCGCTGCTCGCTCCCTCGGTGTTCTCGCCGTTCTCGGCCAATACGCCGCAGCTGTTCGTCGACATCGACCGCACCAAGGCGCAGAAGCTCGGCGTGCCCATCGCCAACATCAACGACACGATCCAGACCTATTTCGGGTCGACCTATGTCAACGACTTCAACCTGTTCGGCCGCACCTACCACGTTACCGCGCAGGCCGACTTCCCGTTCCGGAAGGAGCCAAGCGACCTCTCGCGGCTGCGCACGCGGAACGCTTCGGGTGACATGGTGATGCTTGGCAGCGTGGTCGAGTTCAAGGACGTCTCCGGTCCTGATCGCGTCGCGCGCTACAATCTCTACGCAGCGTCCGAACTCCAGGGCGAGCCGGCGCCGGGCACCAGCTCGACTACCGCGCTCAACGCCATCAAAAAGCTCGCCGACGACACACTGCCGAGCGGCTTCACCTTCGAATGGACCGACCTGTCCTATCAGCAGATCACCGGCGGCAATGCGGGCCTCTACGTGTTCCCGATCTGCGTCCTGTTCGTCTATCTCGTGCTCGCCGCGCAATATGGCAGCTGGACGCTGCCGTTCGCGGTGATCCTGATCGTGCCGATGTGCCTGCTGGCCGCCACCATCGGTGTGCGCATCATGGGCCAGGACGTCAACATCCTCACCCAGATCGGCTTTGTCGTGCTGGTGGGACTGGCGGCGAAGAACGCGATCCTGATCGTCGAGTTCGCGCGCGACATCGAGAACGAGGGCAAGCCGCGGCTGGAGGCCGTGATCGAGGCCTGCCGGCTGCGCCTGCGGCCGATCCTGATGACATCCTTCGCCTTCATCCTTGGCGTGCTGCCGCTGGTGATCTCGAGCGGCTCCGGCTCGGAGATGCGACAGGCCGTCGGCGTCGCCGTGTTCTTCGGCATGATCGGCGTCACCCTGTTCGGGCTTCTGTTCACGCCGATCTTCTACGTGGTGGTGCGGAACCTCGCGGAAGGGCGGCGGGACAAGAAGCCGGAGGTGGCGGCTTCTTGAACGGGGGTGGTTGCCACCGGCATCTCCACACTCCGCGCCGTCGTCCCCGCGAACGCGGGGATCCATAACCACATGGATGAGTTTGACGAAGGCTGGCAACTCCCAGCTCGCGCCAAACTTCTCCCTGTGGCTGGTCCCGGATCAGCGCTCCGCTCCGCTTCGCTTGTCCGGGACGACAGCGGCTATTTGGCGCGCAGAATCCCATACCAACGACCAACACGAAATCGATGGGCACGCGCGGGGTTCTTCACTAGTATCCGCGCGATTTCACAACAGAAGACTGCTGGGAGTTAACATATGAAGTCAGCCTGTTTGGCCGCTGTCGCAGCCTCTGCCGTATTGCTCGCCGCGCCGGCCTCCGCGCAAGGCGTCAAGATCGGCATTCTCAACGATCAGTCCGGCGTCTATGCCGACTACGGCGGCAAATGGTCGGTTGAAGCGGCCAGGATGGCGATCGAGGATTTCGGCGGCGAGGTGCTCGGCCAAAAGATCGAACTCGTCACCGCCGACCATCAGAACAAGCCGGATCTCGCCAGCTCGATCGCACGGCGCTGGTACGACGTCGAGAACGTCGACATGATCACGGAGCTGACGACCTCTTCGGTCGCGCTCGCGATCCACGAGCTCTCCAAGGAAAAGAAGAAGATCGATATCGTCGTCGGCGCTGCAACCTCGCGTCTCACCGGCGACGCATGCCAACCCTATGGCTTCCACTGGGCCTACGACACCCGCGCGCTCGCCGTCGGCACCGGCGGTGCGCTGACCAAGGCCGGTGGTGACACCTGGTTCTTCCTCACCGCGGACTATGCCTTCGGCTACGCGCTGGAAAAGGACACCAGCGAGATCGTCACCGCCAATGGCGGCAAGGTGGTCGGCTCGGTGCGCGTGCCGCTCAACTCCTCGGACTTCTCCTCCTTCCTGCTGCAGGCGCAGAGCTCGAAGGCGAAGATCGTGGGCCTCGCCAATGCCGGCCTCGACACCACCAACTCGATCAAGCAGGCGTCCGAGTTCGGCATCGTCTCCGGCGGCCAGAAGCTCGCGGGCCTCCTGATGACGCTCGCCGAGGTCAACGGCCTCGGCCTTCAGGCCGCGCAAGGCCTGGTGCTCACCGAGGGCTATTACTGGGATCTCAACGACAAGACGCGCAATCTCGGCGAACGCTTCTTCAAGCGCACCGGGCGGATGCCGAGCATGATCCACGCCGGCACCTATTCGGCGACGCTGAGCTACCTGAAGGCCGTCAAGGCCGCCGGCACCAAGGATCCGGATGCCGTCGCCAAGAAGCTGAAGGAGCTGCCGGTCAACGACGACTTTGCGCAGGGCGGCAAGGTGCTCGAGAACGGCCGCATGGTCCACGACATGTACCTGTTCGAGGTCAAGAAGCCCTCGGAATCGAAGAAGCCGTGGGACTATTACAAGCTGCTGGCTACCGTCCCCGGCGACAAGGCCTTCTTTACCGCCAAGGAAAGCGGCTGCCCGCTGACGAAGTAAGGGAAGAGGCACAGCGAGCGCCACACACTCGGTGTCGTCCCCGCGAACGCGGGGATCCATAACCCCAGGGAGACGTGTGGCGCGAGATCCCCACTCCGAGTCTTCGCAAAACGACTTCCTGTGGGTATGGGTCCCGGATCTTCGCTGCGCTCGTCCGGGACGACAGCGGAATGTATGGCGGCGGATTGCCTCACACCAACCGCCACATCACCGCTCCCAGCGCCCCAACCCACAGCGCAAAGGCAGCGAGAATCTGCATCGCGAAGCCCGGGCCGCGCTTGGCCGCCGCCTCCGAATAGCCGATGAAATAGACGATGCGGCCGATGATCCAGACCACGCCCAGCCCTGCTGCGATCGCGTCGCTGATATAGATCGCGAACAGCCACAGCGCCGGGAGGAAGATCGGCATCCATTCCAGCGTGTTCATCTGGATGCGGAAGGCCCGTTCGAAATCCGGATGACCCGACATCGCAGGCACCTTGACGCCCGTCTTGGTACGAGAGCGCGAGACATTGATGCTGGTGAAGAAATAAAATGCGATCGCCAGCAGCGTGACGAGGGCGGTGAGATGATACATCGCGAATCCCCTTGACGAGACCGCGCTTCAATACCCGGTCAGCTCGAGATAGCCAACGCCGTCATGCGTCCCGGAAAAGCTGATCGGCCCTTCCCAATAGGAAAAGCCGGTCCCCATCCAGGCCCTGCGATTGAGTGGCTTGCACAGGATCGAGAATGATCGCGAGGGGATTGCGATCTGCCATTCCACCGGCAGCTTGCGCCCCGCGACATCCGCAGTGGCCCTCGGCATCATCTGGATGTCGCCTCCCGCAATCATCTGCGTCTCGCCTGTGGCGCTGATCCAGTTGCCGAACGGATAATCCTTGCCGTCCTTCTGCCGCAGCCGGTACAGCATCAGCTTGTCGCCGGATGCGAGATGCAGTGAGAGCCAGTCCCAGCCGGTCTGGTCGGCATCGAGCGGCTGGCTGCTCCACTCCCTGTCCATCCAGGCCTGGCCCGAGACGTCGACCGGCCTGTCGTCGATGGTGAGCGTACCGCGCGCGCGATAGAACGGCTGGCTGTAATAGTAGGACGCCTGCCCGCGCTCGGACTTGCGGCTGTAGCCGCCATCGCCCTGCAACACCACCGGACGATCGGCCTCTAACGTCAATGCGTAGCTGAAATCGCTGCTGGACGCCTTCAGTGTCAGCGGTGCCAGCGTGCGATCGTCGGTGCGTTCCGAGCCCTTCATCCCCCAGTCGTCGATCCAGGCGTCGAACGGCTTGGCCGTCACGCCGGCCTGCCCTACGCCACCGCGCGAAAACGTCTCGTTGAAGCGGTGGGTGTCGGCCCGTGTCACCGCCGCATGCGCCATCCACACCTGCTGATTGGCCCAGCCTTCGCCTTGCGGGCCCGGCCGCGCGGCCTGGCGGAACAGCGTCCATTGCAGGCCGCACGCCGCGCCGCTGCCATCGACCAGGTTCGCCGTGAGATACCACCACTCGATACGAAACGCGGGGTGCGGCCCGTGATCGGCCGGAAAGCTGAACGGCTTTCCCGGCGTCACCTTCGCAAAACCGTCGGCGGTCTCGCCGAGCCCGGCATAGCCCTGCGCGCTGGCACGGCTCGCGAGAGCGAGGGCGGCAATGCCGCCGGCGAAGGTGCGCCGCGAGATTGCTTCAACGCTCATTGGCAAACACCTTGACGAGAGTCGCCGGCTGCATCCGCGCCAGCCGCGCCACCGGCAGCAGCGCCGCGAGCAGAGAGGCCAGCAGCGCCACCGCGACCAGCTCGACCAATTGCAGCGGAAACACGTGGAACGGCAGCCGCCAGCCGAATGCCTTCACATTGACGATCGCGATCAGGCACCACGCCACCAGGAGGCCGAGCGGCACCGCCAGCAGGGACGTGAACAGTGCGACCGAGAGCGTCTTGGTCAGCTCGATCGCGGCAAGGCGCGGCCGCGTGATGCCGATCGCCCACAGCGGCGCGAGCTGCGGCAGGCGGGAGTTCGCCAGCGTCAGCAGGCTGGTCAGCAGCGCGATACCGGCGACGCCGAGCGTGAAGGCGTTCAGCGCCGAGGTCACCGCGAAGGTGCGGTTGAAGATGCGGATCGATTCCGCTTTCACCGTCGCCTGGTCGGCGATCCTGCGGTCGTCGAGCGCGAACTGCGTCTGCAAGGCCGCGATCAGGCTGGGAATATTCTCCTTTGCGACGATCAGGCCCATCCGCGTCTGCGGCGTCTGCGGAAACCGCCGGATCAGTGCGGCGACGTTCACGGCGAGCTGCCCCTTGGGATTGCCGTAATCGGCATAGATGCCGACGATGTCGAGCTCCCAGCTGCCGCCCGGCGCCGGCACCTCGACGACGTCACCAATCCGCACGTTCAGCCGGCGGCTCAATTGCTCGCTGATGAAGGCGGCGTTGCCCGGCACCAGCCGGGGCCAGGCGCGCGGCGCGGCCTGTAACAGCGGCCACCGCTCGCGATAGAGCGCGTGATCGGGCAGGCCGAGCAATTCGACCGGCTGGCCCTGGATTTGCGCCTCGGCGCGTCCGCCCGAGAGGATGGCCTGAACATCGCCGCGATCCTTCAGCCAGTTTCGAATCGCGACGCCTTGCGCGTTGTCGGACGCGCTGATGTAGACGTCGGCGGCGAGCCGCCCGTTGAGCCAGCCGATGAAGGTGCGGCTGAAGGTTTCCACCATGGTGGACACCCCGACATTGACGGCGAGAGCGAGCAGCAGCGCCATCAGCGCAAGCGACAGCCCGGAAAGCTGTTGCCGGCTGTCCGCCCAGAACCACAGCGCCAGCGGTCCTCGCGCAACGCGCTGGCCAGCGAGCAGGATGATTTCGAGCAAGGCCGGCAGGACCAGCGCCGCACCCAACATCAGGGCCGCAAGCACGCCAAAGCCCGCGATCAGCGATTGTCCGTAGTGGAGCAGCAGCAGCGCGACCGCGAACACGGCGCAGGCCGCACAGCTCTGCAGGAGCAGCCAGCGGTGTTGCCGCTGCTGCCAGGCGCGCGGCTGCGCCGTCGCCAGCACCGGCATCCTGATCGCCTTGATCAGGCTGGTTGCGGCGGCCACCAGCGCGCCGGCAACGCTGATGCCGATGCCTGCAAGCCACCATTCGGGTCGTAACGTGAGCTGCCCCGGGATCTGCGCGCCATAGAGCCCGCGCAGCGAGGCCGCGACGTCGGGCAGCAGGGCAGCCGCGATGAAATAGCCGCAAGCGAGCCCGATCATTCCGGCGATCAGTGCCAGTGCCACGAGCTCGATCACCAGCACCGTGTTGACCAGCCGGGCCGAGGCGCCGCAGGCCCGCAGCGTGCGCAGCATCGGCAGTCGCTGCTCGAATGCGAGGCCGACGGCGGAGTTGACGATGAACAGGCCGACGAAGAACGACAGCAGGCCGAACGCGGTGAGGTTGAGATGGAAGCTGTCGGTGAGGCGCTCCAGCTCCGTCTCCGCATCCGGCTCGACCCGCTGCAGCCGATCGCCGACGACGCTGGCCAGCGGCGCTGGCTTGCCCTTCGGCTTGCCGATCAAGAGCCGCGAGACCTGATCCGGCTTGTTGAGCAGAAGCTGCGCCACGCCGATATCGACCACGAGCACATCGGGCACGAGCTGCGGCAGCACGCGCAGCGGCGGCAGCTTTGTGCCATTGCTGATCGCTGGCGCCGCGCCTTCCGGCTCCTGCAAGTCGGTCAGCGTCTCCCGCGCCACCAGCGTCTGGCCGGGCGGCGCGACGAAGCTGCTCAGATCCGCAGCGCCGAGACGCGGCGCGTCGCCGACATCGACCGGCAGTGTCACCGGCTCGATGCCGAGCAGCCGCACCGAGCGCCCGTTGATCTGGACCCGTCCCTCCAGCACCGGCGAGACTGGCCAGCCCGCGCGGCGGAGCATTATGAACAGCTCCTGCGGAAAGGTTGCCGTATTTGGCGCCACCAGCATCGCCGTGCGCACGCCACCGAACGTCGCCGCGGCGCGGTCATAGGCATGGCGGGCCTGCTGGTTGATCGCCTGCACGCCGCTCCACAGCGCGGTCGCCGCGATCAGTCCGATCAGGAGCGTCGCGAACTGCATCTTGTGACGCCGCCAATGGCTGAGCAGCACGGCGAGGATCCACAGCGCGCGCCTCATGCAATGCGCCCCGCATGCAAGGTGAGGTGACGGTCGAGGGTCGCAGCCAGATGCAGGCTGTGCGTCACCATCAGGAAGCCGCAGCCGGTGCGCGCGACGAGGTCGCGCGTCAGCGCCAGCACGTCCTCTGCGGTGGCTTCGTCCAGATTGCCGGTCGGCTCGTCCGCTAGCAGCAGCGAGGGCCTTGTCGCCAGCGCCCGGCCGATCGCGACCCGTTGTTGCTGGCCGCCCGACAATTGCTCGGGATAGCGCTTCAGAAGAGCGCCGAGTCCAAGCCGTTCGACCAGCTCTTTGATCCAGGCCGCGTCGTGGCGGGCGGCGATCCGCGCCTGGAAGGCGAGATTGTCCGCGACCGACAGGCTCGGAATCAGGTTGAACTGCTGAAAAACCAGGCCGATCCGGTCGCACCGCAAGCCGGCGCGCCCCGCATCGGACAATTTCGTGACCTCGATCTCCTCCAGCCGGATCGTGCCGCCGTCAGCGGTATCGAGCCCCGCGATCAGGTGCAGCAGCGTGCTCTTGCCGCTGCCGGATTCCCCGGTGAGTGCGACGCGCTCGCCGGCCTTGAGGTCAAGGTCGACGCCGCGCAGCACATGGACCGGTTCGCCGGCCGACGTGAAGGTCTTGGAGAGATTTCGGATGCTCAGCACGATGAATGGCGCCGGACGGAATTGACGGAAATGCTGCGTAGCACACTTGCTCCGGAAATGCCGGGGTTGCGTTGGCCTCGAAGCCGTTGTTAGCTTCCAGGACGGCCAAATCAAAAAAGTGCCGAATAAAGACAAACGGGGAGAATTATGAGCGCTCAGGGAACGCCCAATGCGGCGGTCAAGACGGCAGGGGAATCCAAGTCAACGCCAAAGGGCGCCTGGACCGTCACGTTTCTCCTCTTTCTCTTCATGGTGGTGAACTTCGCCGACAAGATCGTCGTCGGTCTCGCCGGCGTGCCGATCATGACCGACATGAAGCTCGACGCCGAGCAATTCGGCCTGCTCGGGTCCTCGTTCTTCTTCCTGTTCTCGATCTCGGCCATCGTGGTCGGCTTCATCGTCAACAAGGTGCCGACGCGCTGGGTGCTGCTGACGCTGGCGGTGATCTGGGCGCTGGCGCAATTTCCGATGGTCGGCACCGTCTCCTTCACCACGCTCCTGATTTGCCGCATCGTGCTGGGCGCGGGCGAAGGCCCGGCCTTCTCCGTCGCCGCGCACGCGATCTACAAGTGGTTCCCCGACGAGAAGCGCACGCTGCCGACCGCGATCCTGTCGCAGGGCTCGGCCTTCGGCGTCATCCTGGCGGTGCCGGCGCTGAACTGGGTCATCGTCAATCACTCCTGGCACTACGCCTTCGGCGCGCTCGGAATCGTCGGCCTGATCTGGGTTTGTGCCTGGCTCGCGCTCGGCAAGGAGGGGCCGCTCGAGGACACCCAGGTTCTCGCCGTCACCGAACCGAAAATTCCCTACATTCAGCTCCTGACCTCGCGCACCTTCCTCGGCTGCGTGATCGCGACCTTCGGCGCCTATTGGGCGCTGTCGCTGGGCCTCACCTGGTTCACGCCCTTCATCGTCAAGGGGCTCGGCTTCTCGCAGAGCCAGGCCGGCTTCATTTCGATCCTGCCCTGGGTGTTCGGCGCCACGGTCGTCATCCTCACCGGCTGGATCTCGCAGGTGATGATGGCGCGCGGCTACACCACGCGCATATCGCGCGGCGTGCTCGGCTCGGTTCCGCTGATCGCCGGCGGCCTGATCCTCGCCATGATGCCGCATGCGCAAGGTGCCGGTCTGCAGATCGCGCTGCTCGTCGTCGGATCCGGCCTGTGCGGTGCGATCTACGTGGTCTGCCCGCCGATGCTCGGCGAGTTCACTCCGGCCTCGCAGCGCGGCGCGGTCATCGCGATCTACGGCGCGCTCTATACGCTCTCCGGCATCATCGCGCCGAGCGTGATGGGCACCGTGATCCAGCGCGCCGGCAGCATGCTCGACGGCTACATGACCGGCTTCACCATCAACGCCGTGGTCATGGCCGGCTCCGGCGTCATCGGCCTGCTGCTGCTCTGGCCGAACACCGAAAAGGCGAGGCTGACGCGCGGTACGGCCGCGCAAGCAGCAGCGCTGAAGGGGGCGGTGTCGCCGACATAAGGGGGGCACTTTCTTACCCTCCCCTGGAGGGGTCCGGGACGAGCGCAGCTCGCCCGTGGGTCGCTGCGCGTGTAGCGAAGCGGAATGCGTAGCGGGGTGGGGTGACGGTCTCTTCCCGTCCAACAGTGCGCGAGTGGAGAGATCACCCCACCCCGTTCGCGCTACGCGCGATCGACCCTCCCCCTCCAGGGGAGGGTAAGCGGCAGCCTCCCCCTAATTCACCCCTGCGCGCCCCGAATCAGCTTCCCCGGCCGGCGTCCCGTGGCCTCGCCCTGCCGCCGCGTCACCACGCCCGACACGATCGTCGCCTCATAGCCGTCGACATCCTGCAGCAACCTCCGCCCGCCGACCGGCAGATCGTAATGCACCTTCGGCGGATGCAGATGCAGACGGTCGTAGTCGATCACGTTGACGTCAGCTTTATAGCCCGGAGCAATGAGTCCGCGGTCGGTGAGGCCGACCGAGAGCGCGGTCTTTCGTGATTGCGCCGCGACCACGAACGGGATCGTGAGCTTCTCGCCGCGCCTGCGATCGCGCGTCCAGTGCGTCAGCAGATAGGTCGGGAAGCTCGCATCGCAGATGATGCCGCAATGCGCGCCGCCGTCGGACAGGCCTGGCACGGATTGCGGGTCGAGCAGCATCTCGCGTGTCGCATCGAGATTGCCGTCGGAATAGTTCAGGAAGGGCACGTAGAGCATGCCGTGGCCCTGGTCCGACAGCATGGCGTCATAGGCGAGCTCCTCCGGCTGACGCCCCTGCCTGCGCGCCTGCGGTCCCAGTGCGTTCTCCGGCGGCTGCTCGTAATCGGGGGGATCGCCGAGCAGGAACATCTTGTCGTAATCGGGCCGGAAGAACAGCGGATCGTCGGTCGCGGTCGCCGTCTCGCTCAGGATCGCTTCGCGCACGTCCGCTCGACGCAGGCGCTCCAGCCGCTCCCGCAGTGGCAGATATGCGATCGCCTTGTAGCTCGGATGGGTCTGGAACGGATTGCGCGAGAGCTCGAGTCCGAGCAGGAGGCCGACGGGGCGCGCCGCGATCTGCGCGGTGATGGAGAGGCCGCGCCTGGCCGCCGCATTGATCTCGTGCAGCGTCTGGCGCCAGCGCTGCGGGGCCTTGTCGTTCTGCGTGATCGAGAACGAGATCGGGCATTTCGTGCGGTCCGCGACCCGCAGCATCATCGGCAGGTCTTCGTGGATCGTCGAGAGATCGAGCACGAATTGCAGCACGCTGCGACCCTCCCGATGCATCGCGCCGGCAATCGCGGTGAGCTCGTCCTCGCCCGCCTTCAAGGTCGGCGTGAAATCGCCGGTCGAGGTGCGGTGATTGAGCGTGCGCGAGGTCGAGAATCCGAGCGCGCCCGAGCGTACCGCCTCGCCCGCGAGCTTTGCCATCGCCGCATTGTCCTCCGCGGTCGAGGGGTCGCGGCGCGCGCCGCGCTCGCCCATGACATAGACGCGCAACGCCGCATGCGGCAATTGCGCGCCGATGTCGATGTCGAAATTACGCTTCGAGAGCCAGTCCATGTAGTCCGGAAAGCTCTCCCAGGCCCAGGGAATGCCGGCGCTCAGCACCGGCTCCGGAATGTCCTCGACGCCCTCCATGAGCTGGATCAGGCGGGTGTGGTCCTCAGGCTTGCACGGCGCAAAGCCGACGCCGCAATTGCCCATGATCGCCGTGGTGACGCCGTTCTGCGAGGACGGCGTGATGTCCTGGCTCCAGGTGACCTGGCCGTCGTAATGGGTGTGCACGTCGACGAAGCCGGGGGTCACGAGCTTGCCGCGCGCGTCGATCTCTTCGCGGCCCTTCGACGCGACCTTGCCGACCTCGCTGATCCTGCCGCCGACGATGGCGACATCCGCCTCGAACAGCGCGCCACCGCTTCCATCTGCGACAGTGCCGCCGCGGATCACGAGATCAGGATTGTTCATGGTGCTTCTTCCCGTTTTACTTTGTTGTTGTACGCGTCTCTTTCTTCCGTCGTTCCGGACTAGCGAAGCACAGATCCGGGACCCAACCACAGGGAGCTGTTTGGCGAAGACTTGGAGTTGTCAGTCGCGCGCGACGACTTCTCCCCTTGGTTCTGGGTCCCTGCGCCCCGTGCGCAATTGCGCACCAGGCAGGGACGACAGCCGAATTTGTAGCGATACCGACCGCTCAATTGGTCTTCATCGGCTTCCGTTCCGTGAACGGCGACAGCACCACCGTTGCCAGCATGAAGATCACGGACGCGCCGAACACCCAATGTGGCGCGCTCCGGTCCATGATCCAGCCGAACAGCAGCGGGCTGACGATGCCGCCGAGATTGAAGCCGGTCGAGACGATGCCGAAGGCGCGCCCGGCGGCGCCCGCCGGCGCCGCATTGCGCACCAGCATGTCGCGCGAGGGCGCGATCACGCCGGAGAGAAAACCCGCGGCCGTCATCGCCGCGGTCAGGGCCCAGCCCGGCAGCGTCACCAGCGCGATCAACAGCACGATCGCCGCATTGGCCGCAAAGCAGGCCGCCGCAACATAGCCGTGGTGCTCGGTGTGGTCGGCGAGGAAGCCGCCCGCGAGCACGCCCGCGGCGCTGGCGGCGAGGAATGCGGTCAATGCGACGTTTGCGATCGAATAAGAGGCGCCATACCCGCTCATCAGCGCGACCACGCCGAAATTGTTGATGCCTGCGACCGACAGGCTGAGCAGCATGAACAGCGCGGTCAACGTGATCAGCGCCGGCGTGATCACCGCCTGCTTCGGCGCGCTTTCGCCACCCGGCTTCTTCTTGTGCGCGCCGGCCTCGGGAATGCCCATGGCGACCAGCAGCAACGCCACCAGGATCGCGATCGCGCCCGACGCGATCAGCGCGCCGGCGCCGCCGGACAGGGTGACCAGCGCGGCAACGATCGCCGGCGTCACCGCGCCGCCGAGATAGCCGGCAAAGGTGTGCACCGAGAAGGCGCGGCCCATCCGCGCTTCGTCCATGTGCTCGGCCAGGATCGCGTAATCGGCGGGATGATAGACGCTGTTGGCGAGGCCCAGCAGCACGGCGCAGGCGATCAGCGAGGCGTAGCTGAGGTGCAGGCCGAGCAGGATCAGTGCGAGCCCGCCGAGCGTCAGCCCGACCAGCAGGATTTTGCGCGCGCCAAAATGGTCGACGAGATAGCCGGTCGGCGCCTGTGTCAGGCCCGAGACGACGGCAAGCGTGGTCAGCGCGAAGCCGAGCTCGACATAGCCGACGCCGAGCCTTTCCTTCAGGAACGGAAACAGCATCGGCAGGACCAGCAGATGGAAATGGCTGACCCAATGCGCGATCGAGATTCCGGTCAGCGTGCGCAGCGCGTTGTCCGCCTTGCCTTGCTGCGGTGCGGCGAGAACGTCGACCATTGCAGTTCCGTTTCACTCCCGATGGACGCGCAAACTATCGGGGAGGGCGGTTATTTGTCCATGAACGCAGGCGCATGGCAGCTAGCGCGGGCGAGGACGCTGCAATCTCGATGATTGCTTGGCGGTGCAGTGTGGCACACTGCGCACCCTCCCCCGCAAGGGGGGAGGGAACGCACCGTTCGCGAGGCAGCTTCATGCCCTCACAACGGCTCGTCGTCCGGACCATAGCGGTCGCGTTTCGGCGTGGCGATGTCGCCGTCCTCGTAGTCGTCGTCATCGGTGGCGCGCGGAGGCGGAGGCTTCTTCGCCTTGTCGTCCGCTTGCTTGGGCTCCTCGCTCGGCTTGCCGATCTTGGCCATGGCTGTTCCCGGATGGTGATGCTGCATCCGACTCTAGCCCGGAACATATGTCCAGGTTCTGACCTCTGGCAAGTCAGTGCATGACGGGTCCGCCCGCCTTCTTCCAGGCATCGATGCCGCCGGCGATATGGGCGGTGTTGAGAAGCCCCGCTTCCTTCGCAGCCGCCACCGCCATCGCCGAGCGTTCGCCGAAGGCGCAGAAGAACACCACGCGGCGGCCGGTGGCGGCCGCGACCTCGCGCAGCATGCCGCCGGGCTTGAGGCTCTCCTCGACGGACGGATAGGGCGTGTGCAGCGCGCCTTCGAGCGTGCCGTGCTTCAGCCGCTCGTTGGTCTCGCGCAGATCGACCAGCAGGATGTCGGGCCGGCCGAGGATGCGGATCGCCTCGATTGCACTGAGCGCGCGCCCCTCCTTCTCGAGCTCCTCCTGATGCAGGCCGACGTGCATGTTGGCGGGCACCGCGACGTCCATCATCTTCGGATTAGGCAGCTTCAGGTTCGCCATCAGCTCGATATATTCGTCGACCGAGCGCACCTGGAGCCTGGGATTGTAGCGCTTCTCCTCGCCGATGGTGGAGACGGTGTCGCCCTTGTAGTCGTGGGCCGGGAACACCATCGTCTCGTCCGGCAGCTTGAGCAGGCGATTGAAGATCGAATCGTATTGCGCGCGCGCCGAGCCGTTCTGGAAATCGGTGCGGCCGGTGCCGCGGATCAGAAGCGTGTCGCCGGTGAAGACGCGGTCGCCCATCAGATAGGAATAGGAATCGTCGGTGTGGCCCGGCGTGTACATCACGTCGAGCGACAGGCCCTCGATCGTCACCTTGTCGCCGTCGGCCACCCGCATCGCCACCACGTCGGCCTTGGTCTGGTCGCCCATCACGGTCATGCAATGGGTGCGGTCGCGCAGCTCGCCGAGCCCGGTGACGTGGTCGGCATGCAGATGGGTGTCGACCGCTTTGACCAGCTTGAGGTCGAGCTCGCGCAGCAATTGGCAGTAGCGGTCGACCTTTTCCAGCACAGGATCGAGGATCAGTGCCTCACCGCCGGGGCGGCTGGCCAAGAGGTAGCTGTAGGTGCCTGAAACGCTGTCGAAGAGCTGGCGGAAGATCATGGCAGGAAGTCCGGCGTGAGGTGATTTCGACGATTCTACTACGCCAGCGGTCAAAAAGAGAAGCAATTCACTGTGCAAGCAGGAAGATTTAGAAGATCTTTATTGCGGTGCGAGTGTGGGAGTGGTGGCCATGCCGTCGCCCCACCCACAGCTGTCATCGCCCGCGACGGCGGGCGATCCAGTATTCCAGAGGCAGTGGTGGGATACGGAGGGGCCGCGGCGTACTGGATTCCCCGCTTTCGCGGGGGAATGACACCGCGTGTGTGGCGACGCTGTGCCCAAAAAACTCAGGGCCTCACCGCTGTGTACCCGTTCTCCGCCAGGAACAGGATCTGCCCGACCCCGACCTGCACCGGCGTGGCCGCCTGGATGAACTCCGGCCGCCTGCCCGTCTCCCGCTCGATCGTATCGACGGTGTTGAGGCAGATGTCGAAGCGCACGCCTTGCGCGATCAGGCTCTCGACCTGTTTGCGCCGCTCGTTGCCGGCGAGAAGCAGGTCGATGCCGGGACCGAACACCACCACTTCGATCGCGATCTTGTCGGGATCGTAGGCCTTCAGCAGGTTGTTGGCGACGCTCAGCACCAGCGCCTGCTTCTTCGCATCGCCATCGGAGAGTTGCAGCACAATCCTGTGCTCGGCGAACGGCTTGTCCTGGAGCGGCACCTGTTGCGCAAAAGCGGGGGGGACCGCCGCCTGGACGAGCAGTGCCAGCATCATCGCGGCTGAGAGCTGCGACCGCATCATCCCTGTCCCGCAATGCCCGGATTGCCCTCGACCCCCTTCAGCGTCACGCCGGAGCCGAGTCGCTCCGGCAACATCCGGCCCGAGCGCAGATATTTGCCGACGACGTCCCACACTGGCGCGCCTTGCTGGCCGTTGACTGAAGCCCAGCCCGCGACCTTGTAGCGGTGGCTGGCTCTGAGCGCCTTGCCGTTGCTGAGCTTCAGCTCCGAGATGCGGCTGCCGATCGCACCGTCCGGCGTGCAGGTGTAGCTGAGCCCGCCGGCGCGCACCATGTCGCCGCCCTGCTGGTAATAGGGATCGGCATTGAAGAGATTGTCGCAGATGTCTTCCAGGACGACCTTGATCTGTGCGCCGGTCATCTCCTGCACATAGGTCTCGGCATAGGTGATCGCGGTTTCCGCGAGCAGATCCTCCATGGTCAGCGCCTGACCGGACAGCGCGGTGACGCCCCAGCGGAAGCCCGGCGACAGCGCGATCTCGGCATCGAGCTCGGTGCGCAGCGCGGTGCAGATCAGCTCGTCGACGGGCCCGGAGAAATTGTCGCGGCGGTAGAGCAGGCGATCCGGCGTCGCGATCTTCTCCGACCAGTCGCTCACATGCGGCGCGCGCAGCCGGCCGATCAGCTCGGCCATGGC
The DNA here is from genome assembly GCF_028128735.1 of Bradyrhizobium sp. CCBAU 53415. NCBI lineage: Bacteria > Pseudomonadati > Pseudomonadota > Alphaproteobacteria > Hyphomicrobiales > Nitrobacteraceae > Bradyrhizobium > Bradyrhizobium sp. CCBAU 53415. Next base: position 206,859 of record NZ_LBJF01000002.1, read on the forward strand.
AGGATCTGGCTTCAGCAGCTCGGAATAGACCGGCAGCAGATGATAGCGGATGTCGCTGACCTTGCCCTTATCGAGTGCAAGATCGAGCACGGCCAGGAATTTCCCGTTGGAGCCGGCATTGGTGACGAGCGTGGTGCCACCCGCATTCTTGACGGCAATCGGCTGCGGCACGGCATCATGGGTGTGGCCGCCGAGGATGACGTCGATGCCGGTGACCCGGCTTGCGAGCTTGAGGTCGACATCCATGCCGTTATGCGACAGCAGGATGACGGCATCGACCTTGTCGGCGCCGCGCAGGGCATCGACATGCTTCTGCAGCTCCTCCTCGCGGATGCCAAAGGTCCAGTCCGGCGTGAACCGCTTGGGATGCGCGATCGGCACGTAGGGGAAGGCCTGGCCGACGATCGCGACGCGATGTCCGCCGAGCTCCTTGATCATCGAGGGCCTGAACACGCGTCCCGTGGCCTTGTCGAAGGCGAGGGCGTCGTTGAACGCGGCTTCCTCGGTCAGGAAGACGTTCTGCGCCAGAAATTCGCCCTTGAAGCGCTCGAGATTGTCTCGCAGCACCTGCTCGCCATAGGTGAATTCCCAATGGCCGGTCATCGCCCCGATGCCGAGCAGATTGGCGACCTCGACCATGTCGCGGCCCTGCATGACATTGGCAAGGCCGGTGCCCTGCCAGAGATCGCCGCCGTCGACGAGCAGCGAGCGTTTCTCGCCGACATCGGCGCGCAAGCGATCTACCAGCGTCTTCAGATGGGCGAAGCCGCCGAGCTTGCCGAATCGCCCTGCGGACCTTTCGAACTCCAGGCAGGTGAATGCATAGGCATCCGCGCTGTCGGGCCGGATGCCGAACCGCTCCAGGAAGGCGCGGCCGACCAGATGCGGCGGCCGTCCCGCCATCTCACCGATGCCGATATTGACACTGGGCTCGCGGAAATAGACCGGATTGAGCTGCGCATGCGTGTCGGTGATGTGCAGGATGCGCGCATTGCCGAACCGCTCGAGGTCATAGATGCCAGCGGTCTCGGTGCCGCGGGCCAGCCGCGGCAGGCCGAGCGTTGCGGCGGCAAGGCCTGCACGTTTGAGGAAATCGCGGCGGCGGATCGCCATTCAGAAATTCTCCGCGCCTCTCGTGATCGCGCTGGACTGTTCCACTCGGGAGCAGTCTAGCGGATTTCCATTGCCTTCCAGGCGTCTTTTTCGGATGTCGCCTGGAAGATCGACGCCTTCGCCAGCGCCTCGGCCTCCTTGGCTGCGGCAACCGCACGGTCGAAATCGCCGCCGTCGGCCGCCTTCTTCGCTGCCGCCAGCGCAGATACGGTCACGGTCCACTGATTGCGCATGCCGGCCGCCTCCTTGGAGGCGGCTTCGGCGGCGGCATACGCCGCCTTGTAGTCCGCCTCGTTTGCCGCGCGCGCGGGTGGCGCAAGGCTCGAGGCGAGCAACATGGCGAGAGCAAGTGACCGCTTCATGGCCGTGCTCCCGGTCCCGAGATCGGCAGGCCGTTGGCGACGTAGGACAGGAAATATTCGACGTCGCGATATTCGTCCGATTGCGGCTCCAGCGGAACCGCGCGGGTCTGGCTGTTGCAGGTGACGAAGCGGCGGCTGATGGTGCCCATGCCGCTCCATTCGGAGCGGTAGATCGGCATCGCATTGAGGATGCCGAGCGCCGGTGCCAGGGTCTCGGCGCGAATGCGCTCGCCCGGGCTCTGCACGTGGCAGCTCGCACAGGAGAAGTTCATCTGGCCGCGCCGCGTGTAGAAATAGCGCTTGCCATTCTCAAACGCCGCCAGCGCGCGGGGATCGTCGGGGATCTTGATGTCCATCGGCTTGCCGCGCGAGGTAAAGGCCATGTAGGCGGTGAGCGAAGCCATCTCGTCCTTGACGTAGGAATAGGGCGCCTCGCCATTGGCCTCGCGGCAGCGGTTGAGTGCGAGCTCCAGCGTGACGACCTTGCCCTCCTTCTCGTCGAAATAGGGATAGTTCTGGCGAATGCCGATGCCGCCGTTCGGGAAGCAGTCGGCGTAGGTCTTGCCGTTCTTGAACGGGGTCGAGAACATCTCCTTGCCGGCATCGAGCGAGAACTCGTAAGGCGGGAATTCCTCCTTCTCCCGCCACTGCCGCTTCATGTCCTCGTTCATCGAATATGGACCGTTGACGAAATCCTCGTGCTTCACGGTCGGAAACTTCTGGAAGAAGAAGTTCTGGAATGCCTTGGCGTCGGCGGCGGGATCGACTGTGTCGGCTGCGACGACGCGCGTCGCGGCGAAGACAAGCGCCGCGAGTGCGCCGAGCGCCGAGCCGAGCAGAACCGTAGCGCGCTGTTTCATCACGAGATCTTCGCGGTGGTCGTATCCGACGCACCCTTGTTGTCGGTCCAGGAGATCTTGAGGTCGTCGCCCTTCTTGGCGCCCTTGAAGCTGAACTTGACGTAGGGGTCCTTGGAGACCGCAGTCCCCCAATTGGCGACGAAGACGTCCTTGCCGTTACATTCGAACTTCAGCTCCTGGATGAAGTGCGCCGGGATCAGTTCGCCCTTGGGATCCTTGACGAGGCCGGTGTCCATGGGGTGCTGGATCAGCGCCTGCACCTCGGTGATGTCGCCGTTGGCGGTGGCGCGTACGCGAATGCTGGATGCCATCTCGAACTCCTCCGCTCAACCGCCGCAGCCGCCGACGGTGACCTTCACTTCCTTGGTCGCGCTGTAGAGCTTGCCGTCGGCTTCCACGATCGCGGTCAATTTGGTGGTCTTGGCCATCTTCAGCCGGTTGGCGACAGCGGGGATCGTGCCGTCGGGAATCTTGTAGCTGGCTGCGAGCGCGAACGGGTTCTCGGCCACGAAGAACGAGATCGAGGTCACCTTGTCGAGCGAGGTCGTCACCGAGATCGGCACCACGCCGCCATTCTCGGCGATCTCCGGCGCGTCGAGCTTGACCTTGTCGGACGGCTCGGCGGTCTTGCCATAGAGTGTCCTGATCGCGTCGGCTTCGTTCTTCTGCTTGAACGCCTGTTCCGGATATTTGTCGTTGGCTGCGGAGCGTGCAGGCGCGAACGGCAGATTGCCGAGGCCAAGCAGCGCGACGGAGGCTGCGCCCTGAAGGATCAGGCGCCGCGTCGGACGAAGGCCAGTGGTCGTGGTCATTCAAATCTCCTGGGCCGCCGGCCGTTACAGGGTCTGCAGGAAATCAACGATCGCGTTGATCTCCTGTCCGGTCAAAATCCGGTTCCGGCCGAATGGCGGCATCATGGTCTGCGGATTGCGCTTGGTCTCGTCGAAGATGATCGCAATCAGCTCGTCCCGATCGGGATATTTTGACTTGATGTCCTTCAGCTCCGGCCCGATCGTTCCCGGCAGGTCGCCGCCCTTGATGACGTGGCAGGTCAGGCAATTGCCCTTGCTGCGGTCGAAAGCGAGTTTCCGGCCCTCGGTCACGGCGGACTGCGCCCGCGCAGGGGCCACGGTCGCGCCGGCGAGGAGGGCCAGCGCAACCAGCAGGGCGGGCTTGCAAGGAAGGGCGGTCAAGGCATCGTCCCGGAGCGTTATGTCGATGATCTCGTTTGCGGAATTGTTCAAAAGCACAAAGGGCATCGCCTGACAATCAAGACTATGCACGCGGCAAAATGGAGTTAATATCCTCCGCATTGCAACCGATGAGATAGTTCGTTCATCAGATGGGCTGGGATTAGCAAATTATTCTCGGGGCGTTTCGGCCCTCAAAGACCGTGTTTTCCGTTTCACATTTCAGGGGACGTCACTTGGCTGAATATGTCGTCGAATTTGGTAGGGACGGCGGACGGGTCGAGCCCGATGGGCGGCTCGATGCGCCGGCCTTCCATCGCAATCACGAACCGATCTGGGCGGCGCTGGAAAAGCATCTCGCCGGCGCGACCGGCGACGTGGTGGAACTCGGTAGTGGAACCGGTCAGCACGTGGTTCACTTCGCGAGCCACACGCCCGGCCTGATCTGGTGGCCGAGTGACCTCAACCAGCGCCACCTCAAGAGCATCGAAGCCTGGCGCGTGCATGCGGGCCTGCCAAACATCCGCAGCCCCCTGCGGATCGACCTCACCGATCCCGACTGGTGTCCGGAAATGAAAAGCGGTCAGGGGCCGACAAGCCTTGCCGCCGTGTTCTGCGCCAATGTCATTCACATCGCGCCCTGGGCCGTGGCCGAAGGCCTGTTCGCCGGTGCCGGCCGCTATCTGCGCGCCGACGGCAAGCTGTTCCTCTATGGCCCCTTCAAGCGCGACGGCAAGCACACTGCGCTCAGCAATGCGGTGTTCGACACCTCCTTGCGTGAAGGCAATCCTGAATGGGGCGTGCGCGACATCGGCGACGTCGAGATGCTGGCGAAGGCCGCGGGCCTTGGCCTCGTCGATGCGCTCGACATGCCCGCCAACAATCTCACGCTGGTGTTTGCGAGGGGCTAGGAGGTCGTCATGCCCGGGCTTGTCCCGGGCATCCACGTTCTTTGGGCACCAAGCCAAGGCGTGGATGGCCGGGTCAAGCCCGGCCATGACGATGTGGAGACGTCAGCGCATCCAACTCTAGCCTTCGTCCTTCCATCCGATCCTCTCCTTCAGAAACCTGAAGCCGAGCACCTCGAAGCCGGCGCGCTCCTTGTTGTCCTTGCCGTAGCCATGGCCGCCGGCGGCCGGTTCGTAGAACCAGGCTTCAAAGCCCATCACCTGGAGTTTCGCGGCCATCTTGCGGGCATGGCCTGGATGGACGCGGTCGTCACGCCGCGTGGTGGCGATCAGGATCGGCGGATAGGCCTGGCCGGCCGTCACGTTGTGATAGGCCGAGTAGGTCTTCAGCCACTCCCATTCCTCCGGCTTGTCGGGGTCGCCATATTCCGCGATCCAGCTCGCGCCCGCGAGCAGCCTGGTGTAGCGGCGCATGTCGATCAGCGGGATGGTGCAGAACAGAGCGCCGAAGCGCTCGGGGTAACGCACCAGCATGTTGGTGATGAGGATGCCGCCGTTCGATCCGCCCTGCGCCGCGATGCGTTTCGGCCGCGTCACGCCGCGGCGGACGAGATCGGCCGCCACTGCGGCGAAATCGTCGTGCGAGAGCTTCTTGCCGGCGAGCCGTCCGGCATCGTGCCAGCGCGTGCCGAATTCGCCGCCGCCGCGCAAGTTCGCCTGCACCGTCGTGCCGCCGCGCTCGAGCCACAGCTTGCCGAGCGAGGCGTTGTAATACGGCTTCACCGAGACTCCGAAGCCGCCATAGGCGCTCATATAAACCGGCGCATCGCCGGTCTCTCCGGCCGGCCCGGTCTGCACATAGGGAATACGCTCGCCGTCGACCGAGATCGCTTCGTGCTGGGTCACCACGAGGCCGTCGGCCGTGAACGTCCTTGGCGCCTGCTTCAATACGGTCGGGCTGGCCACGCCGCGTTCGATCAGCAGCAGCGACGGCGGTGTGAGCGGATCCTGCGCATTGGCGAGCAGGTCGCCGTTGCTCTCCGATGCATGCCGATCGAGCGGCCAGACGTCGACGACGCCGATCTGCGGCAGGCCGGGAAGCATCTCACGGCTCCAGCCCGTAGCGGATGGCGTGCAGATCTCGAACCTCGGCTTCAGTTCGTCGAGGATCGACAGCACCAGCTTGCCGGCGGTCCAGAACAACCCTTGCAGCGCGCGCCGCGGAGCCGGCTCGAACAGGATTGCAAAATCGCGGCTGCCTTTCAGGAAAGCCGAAAGCGAGATGCCGAGCACGGCATCGGTGACGTAGGTCCGGCCCTGGACCGTCCAGTCCTTGCGCAGCTTCATCGCGAACCAGTCGCGATGCGCCTGCATCCAGACCCCGGTCGGCAGATCGAGCTTCGTCGTGCTGCCGGCCGCATCGCGCAGCCAGATCGCATGATTGAAGAAGTCGATCTGGTCGACGATCCAGACCCGCGGCGTCGCACCGGTGTCGTCGGCGCTGCCATGGATCATCATATGATCGGCCGCGGTCTCGATGATCATTTGCGCCTGATCGACAGGCTGGCCACGTCGCCACAGCCGAACCGTCCGCGCATATCCCGAGCTCGTTGCCATGCCCTCGCCATGGGCGCTCGACAGCAGCAGCGTGTCGGCATCGAGCCAGTCGACGCCGCCCTTGGCTTCCGGCAGCGTGAAGCCGTCCGCCACGAAGCTCTTCGTTCCGAGGTCGAACTCGCGAAGAGTGACGGCGTCGCTGCCGCCGCGCGACAGGCTCAGGATCGCTCGCGAGCTTCCCGGCATCGTGGCGATACCGCTGAGCAGCCAGTCCTCGCCTTCGCTCGCTGCGAGCTGGTCGATATCCAGCATGGTCTCCCATGCCGGATCGGCTTTGCGAAATTCCGCCAGCGTCGTCCGCCGCCACAGGCCGCGCGGGTTGCCGGCGTCCTTCCAGAGGTTGTGGAGATCGTTGCCGCGACGTCCCACATAGGGAATGTTGTCGGGCCGGTCGTAGATCGCCGCAAGGATGTCGCGGTCGCGCGCGAAAGCCGATCCGCCAAATGCTGCGAGCGTCAGGCTGTTCTGCCGCTCCACGAAATCGAGCGCCTGCTTGCCCTCGATCTCTTCCAGCCACAGCCAGGGGTCGTCGTCGGGAGCGCTGAGGGTAGGCCTGTCGTCGACGGACATGAACGAAACTCCGGAAAATCGCGGCGGATAGGATTTGATCGAGCGCAAGCCGTCAAGGGCGCGGCCCGTTATCATTCGCGCGATTGCGTCAGAGACATGGCCTGCGCCCGATTGCGCCGGTTGCCCACCTTCCCACGCCCCTCCATAGTGCCGGGAATCAACAGAGCCCTCGTGAGCCCTTGAAAGTCCCTTGGGGCGGAAATGCCGATGCTGGACGTGACTGCAGTCAATGAGATCGCCGACGACGCCCGCGTGCGTGCCAATGTGGTGCGCCTTGCCGCCGCGCAGGCGCTGACGGGTGCCAACTCGGCGGTGATCTTCGCCACCGGCGCGATCGTCGGCGCCACGCTCGCACCCGACATGTCGTTCGCGACCGTGCCGATCTCGATGTATGTGGTGGGGCTCGCTGCGGGCACGCTGCCGACCGGCGCGATCTCGCGCCGCTTCGGCCGCCGCGCAGCCTTCGTCATCGGCACGGGCCTCGGCACGCTGACCGGCCTGCTCGGCTCGTTCGCGATCCTGCACGGCTCGTTCGCTCTGTTCTGCGTCGCGACCTTCCTCGGCGGCCTCTACGGCGCCGTGGCGCAGTCCTATCGCTTTGCCGCCGCCGACGGCGCCAGCGCGGCCTACCGCCCGAAGGCGGTGTCCTGGGTGATGGCGGGCGGCGTGTTCGCCGGCGTGCTCGGTCCGCAGCTCGTGCAATGGACCATGGACGTCTGGCAGCCCAATCTGTTCGCCTTCAGCTTCCTGGTGCAGGCCGCCGTCGCGCTGGTCGCGATGGGCATCGTCGCCGGCGTCGATATGCCGAAGCCCGCGCCGGCCGATCTGCACGGCGGCCGGCCGTTGCTCACGATCGTGACTCAGCCGCGCTTCATCGCGGCGGCGCTGTGCGGCGTGATCGCCTATCCCATGATGAATCTGGTGATGACCTCGGCGCCGCTCGCCATGAAGATGTGCGGCCTGTCCGTGTCCGATTCCAATTTCGGCCTGCAATGGCACATCGTCGCGATGTACGGACCGAGCTTCTTCACGGGCACGTTGATCGCCCGCTTCGGCGCCCCGAAGGTCGTGGCCGCCGGCCTGCTGCTGGAAGCCGGCGCCGCCGGAATCGGCCTCTCCGGACTCACCGCAATGCATTTCTGGGCCACCCTGATCGTGCTCGGGGTGGGCTGGAATTTCTCCTTCATCGGCGCCTCTGCGCTGGTGCTGGAGACGCACCGCCCGCAGGAGCGCAACAAGGTGCAGGCGTTCAACGACTTCCTGGTGTTCGGCATGATGGCAATCGGCTCGTTCTCCTCGGGCCAGTTGCTCGCCAGCTACGGCTGGTCGGCGGTGAACCTCGTGGTGTTCCCGCCGGTGGTGCTGGGCCTTGTCGTGCTCTCGCTGGTCTCCTGGGCTCGTCGCCGCAAGGCGCGGCTGGATGCGGCCATGGGCGAGTTTCCGGATGCGGTCTGATGGCAGGAGGCTGTCAGCAGCGTTGATGCTTCGATCGCCGTCGAAGTGATTTTCGGGACTAGTGACGTTACATGATGCTCGTCATGGACAGACGAGCGCGCAGCAAGGCGCTCGCGGGGGATGCGAAGGAGAAGCGCAAATGCTCGACAACCCCCACCACGCGGCCCCCGTCGACGAATCCTCCCTCCGCTACGAAGGCTGGCGCATCGTCGCGGTCTGCTTTTTGCTCGCGACCTTCGGCTGGGGCCTCGGCTTCTACGGCCAGAGCGTCTATGTCGCCGAGCTCCAGCGGGCGCGGGGCTGGCCCACCACGCTGATCTCCGCAGGGACGACGTTCTTCTATCTGTTCGGCGCGCTGCTGGTCGTTTTCGTCGGCGAAGCCGTGCGGAAATACGGACCGCGCCTCTGCCTGATCGCCGGCACGCTGGCGATGGCGGCAGCTAGCGTTGCGATCGGCGCGGTGCGCGAGCCCTGGCAGCTTTATCTCGCCGATGCCGTGCTCGCCTTCGGCTGGGCCGGCACCAGTCTCGCCATGGTCACCAACACGATCAGCCTGTGGTTCGACCGCAAGCGCGGCATGGCGATCAGCCTGGCGCTGAACGGCGCGAGCTTCGGCGGCATCGTCGGCGTGCCGCTGCTGGTGACGCTGATCGGCCATGTCGGCTTCGCCAGCGCGATGTATGTCGCCGCCGGCGCCATGCTGGTGCTGCTGGTGCCGGTCATTCTCGTTCTCGTCGGCCGCCCGCCCGATCGGCATGGCCGGCACGCGACGGCGAGGGCAAAACCGCAATCGGCGACGCAAATCCGCGCATGGGCGCTGCGTGACGTCGGCTTCCTCACGGTGACCATTGCTTTTGCTCTGGTGCTGTTCGCCCAGGTCGGCTTCATCGTGCACCTGATCTCGTTCCTCGATCCCGTGATCGGCCGTGAGCGCGCGGCGGTCGCCGTCGCGGTGCTGACCGCGATGGCGGTGGTCGGCCGCGTGCTGTTCTCGCTGGTGATCGACCGCTTCAACCAGCGGCTGGCTTCCGCGCTGTCGTTCCTGAGCCAGGCGGCGGCGCTGTGCGTCGTCATCAATCTGCACAATGATTACGTGCTGATCGCCGCCTGCGCATTGTTCGGCTTCTCGGTCGGCAATCTCATCACGCTGCCGTCGCTGATCGTGCAGCAGGAGTTCGATTCGGCCGCGTTCGGCGTGCTGATCAGCCTCAACACCGCGATCAACCAGGTGACTTATGCGTTCGGCCCCGGCGTGGTCGGGGCTTTGCGCGATTGGTCCGGCGGCTACGCGCTGCCGTTCTATCTCTGCATCGCGCTGGAGGTGGCGGCCGCGGCGTTGATCATGGTGCGCGGTGCGAGCCACAGGAAAATTTCGTAGGGTCGCGACGGCGCTTCAACATGCTCCGTCATTGCGAGGAGCTCTTGTGACGAAGCAATCCAGACTGTCTCCGCGGAAAGATTCTGGATTGCTGCGCTTCGCTCGCGATGACGTGGAGAGACAGCAAGGCTTATGCCTCCCGCTGCCGCAGCAGCGCCTCCACATCCAGCCGCTTGGTGAACATCGCGAGCTTCCCGTCCGGCGCGAACGGCCATTGCTCCCGCGGCTTGTCCCAGTACAGCTCCACGCCGTTCTGATCGGGATCGCGCAGATACAGCGCCTCGCTGACGCCGTGGTCGCTGGCGCCGTCCAGCGCAATGCCTGCCGCGAGCACCCGGTGCAGCGCATCCGCCAGCGCGGGGCGCGTCGGATACAGGATCGCGGTGTGGAACAGCCCGGTCGCATCCGGCGGCGGCGGCGAGCCGCCCTTGCTCTCCCAGGTGTTGAGCCCGATATGGTGATGATAGCCGCCGGCCGAGATGAAGGCCGCGCCGGAGCCCATCCGCTGCATCAGCTCGAAGCCGAGCACGCCGCAATAGAAGCCGAGCGCGCGATCGAGATCGGCGACCTTGAGATGAACGTGGCCGATCCGGGTGCCGGCATGAACGGGGCTTTGCGACATGTGAATGCTCCAGCGAAAACACGCACATAAGGCTGGCTCCGGGAGGGCGCCACGGCCGATCCCGAAACCCAGCGTTTCCGGATCGGAAACTAATTCTACTGCGTCATAAATTGTTGTCGCGATCGCATTTTGGTTTGTCGGCAACACGGGCATCGCGGCAAGGTTCTGGCGATGGCATTGGCCAGGCGGATGCGCATGGTTGCGATCGAGTTCGGGATATGACGTTCAGGCCGCAACGGCAGTTCCTCTGGGTCGGTAACCGTCGGGAATGGCAAGTTGCGGGAGGATCGTCGCGGAGTGCGTTGCTGAGGGGGGAATCCTCTCCCTTTCGGAGATGAGGAATCCGTAAGCCGCGATGCAGAGCGTTGCGTGATGGTGGAAGCCACGCCACCCGCGACCTTCAAAATGCCCAAGGCCGACTTCCTGCTTGAGTTCCAGGTAGTCGCGCTCGATGCGCCAACGCAACTTGGTGAAGCAGACCAGACGGTTGAAGGTGATGTCTTGGGGAAGTGTCGACAAAAAGTATTTGGTCGGCTCGACCTCACCCTTGGGCCACTCGATCAAGAGCCATTCTTCCGGGTGCATCTGATGGAGCCGCTCGTCACGCCGCGCGACACGCACTTGCACCCGTGCAAAGCGTGAGGACAGCGTCTCTGCCGAACCTTCTCGCCATTCGATCGTACGCCAGGCGCGTCTGGGCAGGCTGAGCGCAAGCTCTTTAACCGAGACCGGCCAATGCTTGTCGTCGCGCCTCAGCCGATTGGGTGGGCGTCCGCGGCCCGACCACTTCTTCGCCGGCAGTGGCTCTGTGCCCGGTGCCCATACCGTGGTGTTCGATTGGATGCCGGCGACGTAAGACAGCCCCAGCGCCCTAATGTCGGCACGCAAATCGCTATTGTTGCCGTAGCCGGCGTCCATCAACACCACACCGCGCGGCAGTCCGGCCGCGCAGGCCCAGCCTAGCTGCTCAAGCGCGATCTCATGCTTGGTCTTGAAGGCGATATCCTCAGGAACTCCTGCCTTGCTCAGACGCTCGCGATCCTGCGTCCACTCTTGCGGCAGATACAGACGATAAGCCACCGGCAGGCTGGCATGTGCATTGGCAATCGACAGCGATACCGCGACCTGGCAGTTCTCCTCTTTGCCGAGTTGACCACAATACTGATGCGCAACACCGACCGAATGCCGCCCCTTCTTTGGCAGCCCGGTATCGTCGATAATCCAGGCTTCAATCGGGCCGTGACGCTCAATCTCAGGCAAGACCATCTCGCGGACCTTGGCCAAAACCCGCTCGTCCGACCAGCGCCCTTCGCCGACAAAATGCAGAAGCGATTGGTGCTGAGCCGCCACCCGCGCCGGGGCCGTCACGGCTGCAATCGGTTCGACGCTCTTGCGCTCACCTTGCAGCATCAATCCGGCGCAATAGTCGCGCAGCGGTTGCTTGCGGTCCTGGTGCCCGATCACGCCCGCAAGCCCCTCGACATACGCCGCAAATCGCGATTCACTGCTCCCAAGCTCTCGGCGATCCATCATCAGCTCTGCTCCCGCTGTGAATCTCGCCGATACCTGATTCCTCGATTACCTGTAGCGCGACTTTCTGACTCAGTAGAACTAAAGCATGATCCGGAAAAGTGCGCAGCGGTTTTCCGAAAAGATCATGCTTAAACAACAACCTAAAGCGCGATGACGATTCATCCTAATCGCATCGCGCTTTAGGCCAGTTCCGACACCTCGCCCTCGGGCAGGCCGAACTCGAACGTGTTCAGCGTCATCGACACCAGCGTGTAATAGCCGCACAGGCCGATCACCTCGACCACGCCGCGCTCGCTGAGCAGCTTCACCGCCTCGTCGTAGAGGCCCTTCTCGACGCCGTGGCCTTCATGCAGCGACTTCGCGACGTCGTAGATCATCTTCCCCCTGGGATCGTCGAACTCAGGCGTGCGGCGGTCGCGGATCGCCTCGATGACTGTTGGATCCATGCCGCCGGCAAGCGCCAGGCGCTTGTGCGCATACCATTCGTAATGCGCGGTCCAGTGCCGCGCCGTCACCAGGATCGCGATCTCCGAGAGCTTTGCCGGGAAGATCGTGTCGAAGCGCAGCACCTCGCCGAGCCGCGTTGCGTGGCGCGCCATCTCCGGACTGTTGAGCCAGGCCATCATCGGCGCCGGCGGCTTGCCGCGCTTGCCGGCAATCGACTCGTCGTAGGTCTGCCGCTGGCTCTCGTTCATTTCGCCAGGCGAAAGAAGTTTCAGGCGCATTCTCGTTTCCTCTTTGTTTTCAAGCACCGTCGTGGCCGCGACTATAGCCGAATGCGGCTGCGGAAGTGGTTGAATTCCACGGGGCGATGGCTCAGAGTCGCGCCCAACACGTCGATCTTGATTGATGGAAACGACCCATGACTGACTCCATGACCGGCGATTCCGAAACGGCCGAGCTCGAAACATTCCGCAACGAGACGCGCGCCTGGCTGGAAGCCAACTGCCCGCCGGAGATGCGCAAGCCCGCGACATCCGACGCCGACGTGTTCTGGGGCGGGCGCAACGCGAAATTCTCCTCCGAGCCGCAGCGCATCTGGTTCGAGCGCATGCGCGACAAGGGCTGGACCGTGCCGGACTGGCCTAGGGAATTCGGCGGCGGAGGCCTCAGCGCCGCCGAGCACAAGGTGCTGCGCGCCGAGATGGCGAAGATGGGCGCCCGTCCGCCGCTGTCGAGCTTCGGCATCTGGATGCTCGGACCGGCGCTTTTGAAATACGGAAATGAGGCGCAGAAGAAGGAGCATCTGCCGAAGATCGCGGCGGGCGAGATCCGCTGGTGCCAGGGCTATTCCGAGCCGAACGCCGGCTCCGATCTCGCCTCGCTCCAGACCCGCGCCGAGAGCGACGGCGACGACTTCGTCATCACGGGCTCGAAGATCTGGACCTCCTACGCCAACTACGCCGACTGGATCTTCTGCCTTGTGCGCACCGATCCCGCCGCGAAGAAGCATGACGGCATCAGCTTCATCCTGTTCGACATGACCTCCAAGGGCGTCTCGACCAAGCCGATCCTGTTGATCTCCGGCTATTCGCCGTTCTGCGAGACCTTCTTCGACAATGTCCGGGTGCCGAAGTCGCATGTGGTCGGTACGGTCAACCGTGGCTGGGACGTCGCAAAGTATCTGCTCCAGCACGAGCGCGCGATGATCTCGGGCATGGGCGAGCGCGGCGTCGGCCGTCCGCTCGGCCAGATCGCGGCTGACTCCGTCGGCACCGATGCGCTGGGCAAGCTCGACGATGCGATGCTGCGCGGCCGGATCGCGACCTTCGACGTCGATGAGGCCGCGCTCGCGGCCTGTGCCGAGCGCGCGGTCGATCTCGCCAAGGCCGGGCAGGCGCATCCGGCCTTCTCCTCCGCAATGAAATACTACGGCACCGAGCTCAACAAGCGCCGCTACGAGATCCTGATGTCGGCCGGCGGCGTCGATGCGCTGGAATGGGAGAGCGAGCGCTCCAGGCAGGGCGCCCGTCCGCGCGCCTGGCTGCGCACCAAGGCCAACTCGATCGAGGGCGGCACGTCCGAGGTCATGCTCGGCATCGTCGCCAAGCGCATCCTGGATTTGCCGGGGGCGTAACTCCACCGTCGTTCCGGGGCGCGCGAAGCGCGAACCCGGAACGTCGAATTGCGCACCATAGTTCACGCTTCGCGTGCCCCGGAATGACAGCAACAAACATGCATTCCGCCAGACGTTAGAGACTTAAGCCATGGCCCTCGTCCTCACCGAAGAACAATCGATGCTCCGCGACTCTGCGCGCGGGCTGATCAGCGACAAGGCGCCGGTGTCGCACCTGCGTCACTTGCGCGACTCCAAGGATCCCACCGGCTTCTCGAAAGAGTTGTGGCACTCCTTCGCCGAGATGGGCTTTGCCGGCCTCCTGGTGCCGGAAGAATTCGGCGGCAGCGGTCTCGGCTTCATGGAAGCCGGCGTCGTCATGGAGGAGATCGGCCGCACCTTGATGCCGTCGCCCTTCCTCGCCACCTCAGTGGTCGCGGCCTCCGCGCTGAACCGCGGCGGCAATGCCGCGCAGAAATCGGAATATCTGCCAAAGATCGCGAGCGGCTCGCTGCTCGCAACGCTCGCGATTGACGAGGGCGCCAAGCATCGTCCGCTCCAGACCGGTCTTCAGGCCGTGCGTGCCGGCAATGGCTTCAAGCTCTCCGGCGCCAAGGCGCTGGTGGTCGACGGTCACGTCGCCGATCTCCTGATCGTGGCGGCCCGCACCGCCGGCTCCTCCGGCGAACGCGATGGACTGACGCTGTTTCTGGTGAACCCCAAGGCCAAGGGCGTCGCGATCGAGCGCACCATCATGGTCGATGCGCACAATGCGGCGCGGATCGAGTTCGCCGACGTCGAGGTCAATGCCGACAGCGTGCTCGGCGAGGTCGATCAGGCGGCCGGCCTGCTCGATGGCGTGCTCGATATCGGCCGCGGCGGGGTCGCGGCCGAAATGGTCGGCCTCAGCGACGAGGTCTTCGGCCGCACGGTCGAGTACCTCAAGAGCAGAAAGCAGTTCGGCAAGCTGATCGGCGAATTCCAGGCGCTGCAGCACCGTGCCGCCGAGCTCTATGTCGACATCGAGATCACCCGCGCCGCCACCATGAAGGCGCTGCAGGCGCTGGATGCCGACCTCGCCAAGGCCGCGTCAGCCGTCGCGGTCGCCAAGGCCCGCGCCGGCACCACCGCCACGCGCGCGGTGCAGGAAGGCGTGCAGATGCATGGCGGCATGGGCATGACCGACCAGTTCGACATCGGCTTCTTCATGAAGCGCGCACGTGTGTGCGAGGAGCTGTTCGGCGACGCCAATTACCACACCGAGCAGCTGGCGCGGGCGCGGGGATATTGAGGCGCTACTCGTGCAACACGGCACCCTGCGCTCCCTCCCCCCTTGCGGGGAAGGCGGCGGAGAGGGGTAGCTCAGGAAAAGGTCTGTCCGTTGCGAGAGAATCGCGCGCCTCACGTGGAGTGCGAACGATAGAGTGTGCCGTGTGGCACCCCTCTCCCTAACCCTCCCCCGCAAGGGGGGAGGGAACGCAGCGTACGCTTGGCAACACCGTCAACGCAATGACGGCGGAACGATCCGCCGCCTACCGCATCGGCGGCGCGTACTGCACGCCGCCGGCGTTCCACAGCTGGTTCATGCCACGCGGAATCTTCAGCTTCGACTTCTCGCCGATGTTGCGGTCATACATCTCGCCGTAGTTGCCGACGTGGCGGATGATGCGCGCGGCCCAGTCCTTGGTGAGGCCGAGCTGCTCGCCGTAATTGCCTTCGGTGCCGACCAGGCGCATCACTTCCGGCTTCTTCGACTTCAGCGCCTCGTCGATGTTCTCCGAGGTGACGCCGAGCTCCTCGGCGTTGATCATGGCGTAGAGCGTCCACTTCACGATCATCATCCAGTCGTCGTCGCGCTGGCGCACGACGGGGGCGAGCGGCTCCTTGGAGATCATGTCCGGCAGGATCATGTTGTCGCCGGGCTTCGACAGATTCAGACGCAGTGCATAGAGCTGCGAGACGTCGGCGGAGAGCGTGTCGCACTTGCCGGTGTCGTAGGCCTTCACGACGTCATCCAGCTTGTCGAACTTCATCTCTTCGTACTTCATGTTGTTGACACGGAAGTAATCGGCGACGTTGAGCGCCGTCGTGGTCCCGGACTGAACGCAGACCTTGCTGCCGGTCAGGTCCAGCGAAGTCTCCTTGTTGCGCGAGCGCGGCAGCATGAAGCCTGCGCCGTCGTAATAGGCGACCGCCGGGAAATAGAGGTCGTAGTCGAGTTCGCGCTTCATGCTCCAGGTCGAGTTGCGCGAGAGGATGTCGACCTTCCGGCTCTGCAATTCCTTGAAGCGCTCGCTGGCGTCGAGCGGCACGAACTTGGCCTTGCCCGGATCGTTGAAGATCGCAGCCGCCACCGCCCGGCAGAAATCCACGTCGAAGCCGCTCCAATTGCCCTTGTCGTCGGGGATCGAGAAGCCCGGCAGGCCCTTGTTGACGCCGCACAGCACCTCGCCGCGGCGCACGGTGCGCTTCAGGGTGCGGGTGTCGTAGAACTCGTAGATGGTGGCCAGAACGGCGACCAGCACGGCGACCGCGAGCCCGATCAGCAGGCCGCCACGAAAAGTGCGCATCATGTTGCTCTCTCGAAAAATCGGGAAAAAGGAATTTGGAGGAGGGTGCAGAGCATGATCCGGAAAGATCATGCTCGAATCATAGCCCCTAGAGTTCGGGCTTCTGTCGGATGATCACCTTGGTGCCGACCGGGACGCGATCGTAGAGATCGGCGACGTCATTGTTGACGAGACGGAAGCAGCCCGAGGACACCTTGGTGCCAATCGTGTCGGGACGGTTGGTGCCGTGGATGCGGTAGACGGTGGTGCCAAGATACATCGCGCGGGCGCCGAGCGGATTGCCGGGGCCGCCGGCCATGAAGCGCGGCAGATAGGGCTGGCGCTGGATCATCTCCGCCGGCGGCGTCCAATCCGGCCACTCCTTCTTGTTGGTGATGGTCACCAGCCCCTGCCACTGGAAACCGTCGCGGCCGACGCCGATGCCGTAGCGGATCGCGCGCCCGCCGGGCTGCACCAGATAGAGGTGCCGCTCGGCGGTCGAGACGATGATCGTGCCCGGCGCTTCGGTGGTGCGGAAGTAGACGACCTGCTTCTGCCATTCCGGATCGAGCTGGTAGCCGTCATCGGCAATCAGGCCCGGCTCGTCGCCGCGGTCAGGTTGCTGGGCGAAGGCCTGCGGCGCCGACAGGATCATGCCCATCGCAGCCATGAAAATCCCGGTCAGGCGACGAAAATCCGTCATTTCAAGCTCTCCCCGCTGCCGCAGCGCAAATCATTCGGAATCATCAAACCTGATGGGCAAGTTCATGGCAAGTTGATGGCGCGCCACCCTGGCATGTCACGAGAATGCTTTGGTTTTTTGACGGGCCCCGGGCAATGCCACAAACGGGGGATGGCGCGAAAAGCAGTGATCGTGGCGGCTGGGCTCGATGCGCTCCTCCCCCGCCTGCGGGGAAGGGAGCTCGCATAGGGCTTCTTGGCGGCGGCCGGAGCGCACGCCTCGTCCTTCGAGACGCCCGTTGGCCAGCTGCCAGGTCCCAGCTAAATCTTGTTGCTCTCCGCTGTGATCCCCAATCGCCGCGCGATTTCCGTCCCGACCGCGCGCGCCTCCAGCCTCGACCCGATGCGGGGGCTGCGAAATCGCCGCCCCGAGTGCAACCGGATCGCGACGATGCAGTGCTCGTCCTCGGAGCGGCCGCGACGCTCAACCATGATCGTCTTCACGTCGCGCCCCTCGATATGGTCGGCGCGCAGGCTGCCGTCGCCCCACAGGCGCTCGACGCGAATGTCGGTCGGCCGGATGATCCAGAACGCGCCCGCCACGAGGTTGGCATATCTGTGCACGGCGAATGCAGCGATCGCGCCGATGGGCAGCAGCAGGATGTCGACATGGCTGGGCGGCAGCCCGCGCCAGAGCTTGTAGGCATAGGGAACAGCGGACAGGGCGACGGCGATCAACCCAACGATCCGGATGTCTCGCGCGGGAAACGGCTCGAGGGGCTCGCCGAGCCGCATCTCGGGATTGCTGGCGTCGAGCGGATTGCTAGGTGCCTCGACGTCGGGAACGCCGAACTGCGTGGCGATCCGGGCCACCGTGTCACGGACATGGGTGACGTCGGAAATCGGCGGGGATGTCAGGCGCTCCCCGGAGGCCAGCGTGAAGGCCAGCTGGAAGCGGGCTTTCACCCTCCTGCTGCCGGGGACCTGCAATCCGCTGATGTCGTCTTTCGGGACGACCCGCGTGCGGAGCTTTCCAAACGGACGCTGTTGGCCGATCAGAATCTCGTTCGACGTGATGATCCACACCACCGCCGGCGCCATCATGATGCCGGCGACGAACCCTGCGCCGACGAGCAGCGCGACCACGGAGATGATGATCTCCATGGTGTCGTGCGTGAACAGGCCGGGCGTGAAGCAGAGCGCAACGGCGGCCGCAAAGCCGGACATCACCAGCCGCTGCGCGATCGAGGAGCCTTCACGGAGGCGAATGTCGTTGCTGGTGGTCGTGTCGTCCATCGCGGGCGGCTGATTGCGTCGCCTGCGAAACTCCACGGACGGGTCCGTGGAGTCAAGCAACAAGGGCGACAACTGAAACCCGCCGCGCGATGGTCGTGTGGTCTCAGCTGTTCACGTTCAGCAGCCTGGCCACCGTGCGGTCGATTTCGTCGTAGCGGCCTTCGCCGGCGTGCTGGAACACGATCCTGCCGCTCTGGTCGATGATGTATTGCGCCGGCCAATACTGGTTGCGGTAGGCGTTCCAGGTCTTCGAATCATTGTCCTGCGCCACCGGATAGGTGATGCCGTGGCGCTTCAGCGCGGCCTGCACGTTGGAGGCCGAGCGCTCGAACGGGAATTCCGGCGTGTGCACGCCGACCACGACGAGGCCCTTGTCCTTGTATTTGGCGTAGAGGTCGGTGACGTGCGGCAGCGTGTTGACGCAGTTGACGCAGCCATAGGTCCAGAAGTCGACCAGCACGACCTTGCCGCGCAGGTCGGCGATGCTTAGCGGCCTGGAGTTGAACCAGTTGTTGATGCCGGCGAAGTCGGGTGCGGACTGCTGGTTCGCGGCGACTCGGACTGGTGCTGCGCGGGACACCTCGTCGCAGAGGCCGGGGATGACGGCACCGGTCACGGTGAAGCCGATCAGGGCGGCGGAAACGGCGAGCAGTCTGAAAGTCATGGAAGCGTCCTCCGGGTGAAGTTTTCGATGGTTACAGGCCGATCTGGCCGGTCGGGTAGAAGCCGGTGAGCCACGCCACGATCAGCGTGTCGTATTGGAAATAGGCCGCGACCGCGAAGGCGATCACGATGACGCCAAAGCCCTGCTGCAGCCGCGGCGAGATCCGCGCGAGGCTGCGCACGCGCGTGGTCGCGGCCTGCCCGCCATAGGCTATTCCCAGCATCGGGATCGCCGCGCCGATCGCGTAGGCGACCAGCAGCGTGCCGGCCCAGCCGAGATTCTTCGAGGTCGCAACCAGCGTCAGGATCGAGCCGAGCACGGGCCCTGCGCAGGGCGTCCACACGAGGCCCAGCGTGGTGCCGAGCACGAGCCCGCCGAGTGCGCCATCGCGCTGCGCGGCGCCGGCGCTGCCGAGGTCGAGCCAGCCGTTGAGCCGGATCGACAGCCATTCGAACGGCGCCGGCCACAGCATCAACAGCCCGAAGCCGAGCAGCAGGATGGATGCGGCTTCGCGCAGCACGTTCGGGTCGAAATCGAACAGCCGCGTGAGCGCGCCGAGCAGCAGCGCGACTGCGGAGAACGAGACGACGAAGCCGAGTGCGATCATCGCGGGACGCAAATGCCCCGCGCGCCCGATCGAGGCGCCGAGCAGGATCGGCAGCATCGGCAGCGTGCAGGGCGCAGCGATGGTGAGGATGCCGGCGAGGACGGCGAAGATCAGGTCGAGCATGGCGCACTCGTGGATGGAGTCACGAGGGCGGTTCGGAATGGATCGGGCGGTCGTTACGGGGCGTCACGCGTTCGTGACGGGCGATCTACGCGCCATGACGGCACTGCGCTTCCTCCCCGCAAACGGGAGAGGCGGGAGCCCGCGGCGGCCACCTCACTCTCAAACACAAAACGACCCGGAGGGGGGCATCCCGTCCGGGTCGTTGGAGGTCTTGGGAGGTTTAACGAAACCGTATGCGAACCTTGTAGGGGGGAAGTTTTTCCGCCTGATGTTGTCGTTTGTTTCAATTGTGTCGTCGGCGGTAACGCTTCCGTGTCTGGGGACAGGGCATGAGCTGTGGTCCTATCCCATTGAATTTATTTGCCTTAAGCGGCGAAACGGTCGACGCCGGCGCCCTTAAGTAAATCGGCCAATTGCTTGCGGGCGTAGAACATCCGCGTCTTCACGGTGCTCTGGGGGATGCCGATGATCTGGCCGACCTCCTCCACCGATTTCTCGTGGTAGTAGACGAGGTTGATGATCTCCCGATGCGCCGGCGACAGCTTCTGCACGCAGGCGCGCAGGATCGCGCTGGTGTCGCTGCGGTCGAGCGAGGTCTCCGGCGTGTCGCAATCGTCCGGAATCTGGCGCACGTCTTCCTGGTCGATGTCCTCGAAGCGGCGCTGGCGCATCGCGGTCAGCGCCTTGAAGCGGGCGATCGAGAGCAGCCAGGTCGAGACCTGCGAGCGGCCCTGGAATTGCCCGGCGGTCCGCCACACGTCCAGGAACACCTGGCTGACCAGGTCTTCCGCCGTGGTGGCGTCGCGCACGATGCGCAGGATGAAGCGATACACTCGCACATTGTGCCGGCAATAAAGGATGTGCATGGCCGTCCGGTTGCCGTCGGCAATACTTTCGAGGAGCATGTCGTCCGAGGTCGCCTGAGCGGCAATGATGCTCTGGCTGGCTTGGGCGTTGATGGCGATGACATTCCGCATGGACTTGGCTCCCCGTAGCGCCGCAACCGAGCGGCGTTTCCTTAAGCCGAAGTGTTAATGAGCCAACGTTTCGGGACGTCTGCACGAAAAGCGGAAAATGGTTTCGTGCGCCGCCAAATTGTTTCGTCGCAACGGCCGCGACGAAACATTCGCGGCCAAAAGCCGTGGAATTTCAATGCGCGGAAAATACGGGGGGTGGGGGTGGAGGACGGCGATGCGACGGAACGAACCCCGGCGACTTGCGTTCGGTCGCGCTAGAGCGTTTTCGAGCGAGGTGGGCACCGGTTCGCGTCAAGAAAACGCGTCAAGACAAGAGTCTAGAGCCCCGTTCCGATTCCATCGGAACGGAAAAGGCTCTAGACACACAGCTGTCGCCCGGGGCGCGAAGCGCGCCCCCGGGATGACGACGGTGTGCGAGGCTGGCTACGCCTTCTCGCCCGCCGGCGAGAACAGGTAGCCGCCGCCGCGGATGGTGCGGATCACGGCGGGCTTTGCCGGATCGGGCTCGATCTTGCGGCGGATGCGCATGATGCGGAGATCGACGGCGCGGTCGAAGGCTTCGGCGTCGCGCGCGTTGGCCAATTCCAACAGGCGCTCGCGCGACAGCACGCGCTTCGGATTGGCCGCGAACACCTTGAGCAGCCCGAATTCGGAGGCGGTCAGCGGATGCTCGTTGCCCTCGTCGTCGCGCAGGGCCTGGGCTTCGAGATCGAGCCATTTGGTGCCGAAGCGCACCAGCTGGTCCTTGTCCGATTTCGCCGCCGCCGCGTCGGACATTGCTGCCTTGGCGGGCACGCTCCGCCGCAGCACCGAGCGGATGCGCGCCATCAGCTCGCGCAGCTCGCAGGGCTTGGCCACGTAATCGTCGGCGCCGAGCTCGAGCCCGACGACGCGGTCGATCGGGCTCGCGGTCGCCGTCAGCATGATGACCGGCACGTTGATGCGGCTCTTGAGGTCGCGAATGATCGAGAGCCCGTCTTCCTCGGGCATGTTGAGATCGAGCACGACGAGATCGGGCATGCTGCCCTGGATCGCGGCGCGGAGCGACTTTCCGCCGTCGCACAGCGTCACGGTGAAGCCGTGCATCTTGAGGTAATCGCCGACCATCTCCCGGGCCGGGGCCTCGTCGTCGACGATCATGATGTGCTGGCTCTGGGTCATGGTCTTTGCATCATGGCATTTCAGTCGCGGGGAGGGTGATGGTGAAGGTCGATCCCTTGCCGGGGCCGTCGCTCGCGGCGGTTACCGCGCCGCCATGCATGTCGATGATACGCTTGACGATGGAGAGCCCAAGCCCCGTCGAACTTTCGCCGGCGGTCGGCTTGGCCGACAGCCGCTGGAACCGGCCGAACAGGCGGCCGAGATCCTCCGGCGACAGGCCGGCGCCCTCGTCGCTGACGCGGACGGTGGTGTCGCTGCCCTCATGGGTGACGGCCACGTCGATCTTGCCGCCGATCGGAGAGTATTTGATGGCGTTGCTGATGAGGTTGTCGATCGCCTCGCGAATGCGGTCGGTGTCGCACATGGTGACGATGTTGGGCGGCGCGGTGACGCCGATCGTCTGCTGCTTGTTGACCGCAAGCGGCTGGTTGGCCTCGGCAACCTCCTTGACCAGGGCCGCGACGTCGACCGGCTCGCGGCGGATGGTGATGTCGAAGGCATCGGCCATCGCGTCCGAGATCAGGTGGTCGACCATCGTGGTCAGCCGCTTGGTGGCGTCGCGGATGTGATCGACCTGGGCGACCACGCCGCTTTCCGATGCGCCGGTCGAGATCAGCTCCTTCAGCATCTCGGTGCGGCCGAGGATCACACCGAGCGGATTCTTCAGGTCGTGCGCGACGGTGCCCAGAATTTCGTTCTTGAAACCGTTGGCGCGCTGCAGCCGCAGCCATTGCGCCGAAAGCCGGCGGTTGGCCTGCATCAATGCGCGTGTGCGCTGGGCGACGCGGTCCTCGAGCTGGGTGTTGGCGTCCTGGAGCTGCTGGTAGAGGATCACGTTGTCGAAGGCGATCGAGAGGCGGCTGGAGAAGATCTCGACCAACGAACGGTCGGTCTCCGACAGCTCGCGCTCGGCCTGGAGCAGCACCACGACCTCGCGGCCGGATCCGGTGCGCAAGTAGATCACGCTGCGATGGTCGGCGAATTCGTTCTTGCGGCGCTGGAACGCGGCCTCCACCATCTCGCGCAGTTCGGGGTCGAGCGCCCTCGACGAGGTGGTGCCGATGAAGCGGCTGTAGCAGCCGCTGCCGGCGAGCACCGAGAGCTCGGGATCGACCCCGCCATTGTCGCGCAAGACCAGGATGCCGGCGCAATCGACGTTGAGCAGCGAGGCAAGCTGGGTCAGCACGCCTTCGGCGAGCCGCTGCATCGACTTGAAGTCGTACAGCGTCGAGGCGGCATCGATGATGATCTCGAGCCCGCGGCGCGTCTGCACCATGCGTTCGAGCTGCTGATAGGAGCGCAGCGCCGCAGTCAGCGAGGTGAACAGCTTGTCGGCGGTGAGCTCGGTCTTGGCCTTGTAGTCGTTGATGTCGTACTGCACGATCACGCGCCGTTCCGGCGCCTGGCCGGGCTGGCCGGTGCGCAGGATGATGCGCACGGTCTCGTTCCTGATCTCGTTGCGGATGTACTCGACCAGCTCGAGGCCGGCGACGTCGGTCTCCATGATGACGTCGAGCAGCACGGCGGCGATGTCGCCGTGCTCGGCCATCAGCTTGCGGCCTTCCGCCGCGGAATAGGCCGACAGGATCTCCAGGCTCTGGCCGTTCAAGCTGTAATCCGAGAGAGCAAAGCGCGTGCCGTCATGCACGGCCGGATCGTCGTCGATGACGGCGATCTTCCATTTCCGGGCGTTGCTATCCTCCGACGCGGTACCGGTATCGTCGATCAGGTGGAGGACATCGTCCTGTTCGGCCATTGAGAAGATCCGTCACTTTCGGTGCTTTGCGCGCCGCCCTTGGCGACCCGGGGCATGATAATGCGAAAAGTAGTGCCTTGTCCCAGCTTGGATTCCAGCATCATGCGGCCGCCGAGCTGCTGGGTGACGAGGTTATAGACGATATGCAGGCCAAGTCCCGTGCCGCCTTCATTGCGCCGGGTGGTAAAGAAAGGGTCAAAGGCCTGGCGCTGCACGTCGGGGGTCATGCCGGCCCCGTCATCGGTGAAGCTGATCTCGACGTCGTCGGTTCCGCGCGGCCGCGCCGAGATCGTGATCGTGCCGGCGCGCCCGTCGGCGAAGGCGTGGTTGGCGGCGTTGAGGAAGAGGTTGGTCAGGATCTGGCCATAGGAGCCAGGATAGCCGTCGAGCAGCAGCCCCTCGGGCACGTCGACCTCGAGCGTGATCGGCGAACGCTTCAGCACCGGGCGCAGGCTCGCGATGATCTGGTCGGTGGCTTCGCTGAGCGAGAATTGCCGTCGTTCGGCATGCGAGCGGTCGACCGCGACCTGCTTGAACGACTGGATCAGCTCGCCTGCGCGCTGGAGATTGGCGACGAGCTGCTGCGAGGCGTCGCGTGAGGACTGCACGAACTCCTCGAGCTGCGAGCGGCGCAAGCCGCCGTCGCCCTTGAGCTGGGCCTCGAAGATCTCGGTGCGCCGGGCAAGGCTGGAGGCGACCGTCAGGCTGATGCCGATCGGGTTGTTGACCTCGTGCGCGACGCCGGCGACGAGGCCGCCGAGCGCGGCGAGCCTCTCGGCGTCGATCAGATTCTGCTGCGCGGTGTTGAGCTCGAGCAGCGCGCTCTCGGCCTTCTCCTTGGACGCGCGCAGCTCATCCTCGGTCCGGCGCTTGGCGATGGCGTTCTCGCGGAACACCTCCACCGCGCGCGCCATGGCCCCGACCTCGTCGCGCGCACGCGTGCCCTGCACCTCGCGGTCGAGGTCGCCGAGCGTGATCGCGCGCATCGCCGCCATGATCTGCTGCAGCGGCAGGCGGATCGACAGCGCGATCAAGACGCCCGCGGTGAGGATGATGCCGAGGAAGATCACCGCGATCGACAGCACCCGGCGGGAAATATTGGCCAGCGTGCGGTCGAAGGTCTCCTGCGCCTTCTGCTCGCGCTGGCGCATCTTGGTCGAGAGGTCGTCGATGGCGCCGATCGCCTCGGCCTGGCTGGCATCGATGGTGTTGCGGAGCAGCTCGGTACGGCTCGCAAGCTGCTCGGAGAGCTTTGCAAAACCCTCGCGCAGCGCGGCGGTGCGGGCGCCGAGGCGTTGCAACGCCATTTTCTGCAGGTCGTTGTCGGCGAGATCGATCATCACGGGGATGGTCTTCTCGATCGTCTCGGTGTTGCGGCGCGCGTCGTCGGCCGCGCCTGACGACAGCGACAGGTAATAGGAATTGGCCGCCACCAGCATCGCGGTGAAGGCCTCGCGGGACTTGCCGAGCGAGGGCCAGATCAGCGCGTCGCGATGGCCGGTGGCGCCCTCGATGATGGAATAGAGACCGGCCATGTCCTTGGCCGGGCCCTGCACCTGCTCCTCATAGGTCTTGGCGATGGTCGCCTGCACGCTGCGCAGCTCGCCGAAGCCGTTGAGGAAGCGATCGGTGGTGCGCTCCAGCTCCTCGACCGAGCCCGACAGCATCGGGTCCTTGGCGGCACGGTTTGTCAGCGTGCCCAGCACCGCCTCGCGTAGCAAGAGGATCTCGGCGAACAGGTCCGGGCTCGGCTGGTTGATGTAGCGGTGGATCAGGTTCTGCAGGCGCCCGGTCTCGCTTTCGAGCAGCGCCAGGATGCGGTCGGATTCGCGCACCTGGCGCACGTCGTCCCAGGCCGAGCCCAGCACCTGAGCGCCGTTCCAGATCATCGCCACCAGCACCACCACCACGGCGGAGTTCAGCGCGGCGATCGACAGGATGCGCCAGCGGATCGGCACCGCCCGCAGCACGCCAACGACTCGCGCGCGCAGCTGCCCGAGCGGGCCGGGCGGCCTGTCCGCGTGTTCGCTATGTCCAGGCGCAGCCAACAGGCGTCACTCCACCTTGCGAATGCGTTCGATCAGCGCGGCTGCCGCGGGATCGCGTCCGGCCTTGGCGTAGATCGGGGCCATCGCCTCCTCGAACGGCTTGCGATCGATGTCCTTGATGATGGTCACGCCCGCTTCCTGCGCCTTGCGCTGCGACTGCTCCTCGAGGTCGCGCCATTTCTCGCGCATGAATCGGCTGGAGCGCTGCGCGGCTTCCCGGAAGATCGTCTGGTCGTCCGGCGACAGGCTCTGCCAGGCCTTCCGCGAGATCACCAGCACCTCCGGGCTCATCGTGTGTTCGGTGAGCGTGTAGTGGCCGGCATGCTTGTAATGGTCTGTCGTCACGAAGGATGGCCAGTTGTTTTCGGCGCCGTCGATCAGATGGTTCGCAAGCCCGGTGAGCACCTGTCCGTAAGGCAGCTCGACCGGCTCGGCACCGAGCGAGCGCATCATCTGGCTCATCAACTCCGACTGCTGCACCCGGATACGCAACCCCTTGAGGTCTGCAACACTCCTCACCGGGCGGACGCCATTGTAGATCGACCGCGCGCCCGAATCGTAAAAGCAGAGTCCGACGAAGCCGTAGGGCTCGAAACTATTCAGGATCTCGCTGCCGATTGGCCCGTCCAGCACCTTCTGCATGTGCTCGATGGACCGAAACAGGAACGGCATCGCGAGCACGTTCATGGCCGGGACGAAATTGCCGATCAGCGCCACGTTGGTCCGGTTGAGGTCGATCGCGCCAGCCCGGGTCTGCTCGATGGTCTCCTTTTCCTCTCCGAGCTGACGGGAGTGGAACACCTTGATCTCGTGCCGGCCCTTGGTGCGCTCGGCGATCAGTGCGCCCATGTAGCGCAGCGCCTGGACGGTCGGGTAATCCTCGGTCTGGGTATCGGCGGCGCGAAATTCGCGCGCAACGGCGCCCGTCGTCCAGACGGCAAGCAGAAGCACGACGAAAATCACCCCGGTCCGCGAGAGTTCGGCACGGCTCAGCACTGGCACACTCAACCCCTCAGTGGTGGAGTCTAAGGCGGGAAGGAAAAGGTTCAATGCAATCTAAAGCGTTTTCCAGCGAAGTGGATACCGGTTCGCGTGAAGAAAACGCGTCAAATTAAGAATCTGGGGCCCCGTTCCGATCCGAACGGGGCTCCAGCGGATGGTAAAGGCAAGGCCATCCCGCCCGGCTCCGCGGGCCGATTGTGCGGCGCGACTGGGTCTCATTCCCGGTTGAAACCGCAAATGCCGCGCCTTAAGCAGGGCAGCGGCCTCGTCGACCGCGGCATGGAAAGAGCCATCGTGACCTCAGCATTGCGCCTCTTGCAGCTCGCCGCCGCCTTCGCGGCGCTCTCATTGGCCGCCCCTGCGCGTGCCGCCACCGACATCGCGTGGTGGCACGCCATGTCCGGTGAGCTCGGCCGGCAATTGGAAAAGCTCGCCGCCGACTTCAACGCCTCGCAGCCGGATTACCGCATCGTCCCGACCTACAAGGGCAATTACACCGAGACGGTGACGGCAGCGATCTTCGCCTTCCGCTCGCGCAGCCAGCCCGCGATCGTCCAGGTCAACGAGGTCGCCACCGCGACCATGACCGCGGCCAAGGGCGCGATCTATCCGGTGTTCAGCCTGATGCGCGACCAGGGCGAGCCGTTTTCGCTGGGCGACTACCTGCCCGCGGTCTCCGGCTATTACACCGATGCGGCCGGAAACCTGTTGTCGTTCCCGTTCAATTCCTCGACCCCGATCCTCTATTACAACAAGACCATGTTCCGCGAGGCGGGCCTCGATCCGGAGGTGCCGCCGAAGACCTGGCCTGAATTGGCGGCGTCCGCGAAGCGCCTGCGCGACCGTGGCGCGGCCTGCGGCTTCACCACATCCTGGCCGTCCTGGATCCATGTCGAGAATTTCTCCGCCTTCCATAATCTGCCGCTGGCGACGCGCGGCAACGGCTTTGCCGGGCTGGATGCGAAATTGACCATCAACAACCCCGTTCTCGTGCGTCACGTCGCCCAGCTCGCCGAATGGCAGAAGACCAGGGTGTTCGACTATGGCGGACGCGGCCAGGCGGCCGAGCCGCGCTTCCAGAGCGGCGAATGCGGCATTTTCATCGGCTCCTCCGCGACGCGGGCCGACATCAAGGCGAATTCGAAGTTCGAGATCGGCTATGGCATGATGCCCTATTGGCCCGACGTGAAGCCCGCGCCGCAGAACTCGATCATCGGCGGCGCCACGCTATGGGTGCTGCGCGACCGTCCCCGCAAGGAATACAAGGGCGTGGCGCGGTTCTTCGCCTATCTGTCGCAGCCCGGCGTGCAGGCCGCCTGGCACCAGAACACCGGCTATCTGCCGGTCACCCGCGCCGCTTACGAGCTCACGCGCTCGCAGGGCTTCTACGAGCGCAACCCGGGTACGGCGATCTCGTTCGAGGAGATCACGCTGCATCCGCCGACGGAGAACTCCAAGGGGATCCGGCTCGGCTCCTTCGTCCTGATCCGCGGGGCCATCGAGGACGAGCTCGAGCAAGCCTTTGCCGGTCAGAAGAGCGCGCAAGCCGCGCTGGATTCCGCCGTCGAGCGCGGCAACAAGCTGCTGCGCCAGTTCGAGCGCGCCAGCCCGGACAGGTAGCGGGGAGCGGAGCGCGCGTCTCGAAGGATGGCCGCGGGCACACTGGTTTGAATGCGACGAAAGTGACGATGTCGAAGCCACTGCCTCACTTCACCGACGCCGAGAGCTTTCGCGCCTTCCGCTCCGATCCCTCGCGATGGTTGCCCATCGCGCTCGACATCGCGCGCGACCATGGTCTCGATGTCGGCGCACCACATGTCTTTGCGACGGGCACCAATCTCGTGATCGGGCTTGGCGACAGGCTGATCCTGAAGATCTTCCCGCCGCTCCTGCGCGCACAATTCGTCTCGGAGCGCGGCTCGCTGACGCAGCTTGCCGGCCGCTTGCATTTGCCGATCCCCGAGATCGTCGCGGAAGGGGTGCGGGACGGCTGGCCCTATCTCGTCATCACGCGCCTTGCCGGCACGCTCGGCTCGGAGGTCTGGCCGCGCCTGCCGGAAGAGCAGAAGGAGCGCGTGCTGCGCCAGACCGGCGAGACCATCGCGTCGGTGCAGCGCGCGCCGCTCGGTCCGCTCGCAAGCGTCGAGCCGCGCTGGGCCGACTTCATGCGTCGGCAGATGCAGGGCTGCAAGGCCCGGCATACGCGTCTTGGCCTTGCGCCGAAATTCCTGAGAGGCCTCGACGATTTCCTGCGCGATGCCGCAGAGCTCATTCCGATGGATGCGCCGCCGGTGATCCTGATTGGCGAATACATTCCGGAGAACTTCCTGCTCGCCTGCGATGACGGCCAGTGGTCGCTCGCCGGCCTGTTCGACTTCGGCGACGTGCTGGCGGGATGGCGCGATTACGACCTGCTCGGCCCCAGCGCCTTCATGGCGGCGGGCCGGCCGGGCCGGGTGAAGAGCCTGCTCGAAGGCTTTGGCTATGCGAGGGCGGACTTCGCACTCAAGCGTCGGCTGATGGCCCTGATGCTGCTGCACCGTGCCAGCGATCTCAACAGCCACATCTGTATCGAGGGCTGGCAGGAGCAGGCGAGTAATCTGGTCGAATTGCAGGAATTGATTTGGCCGGCGTGATTGCCCCCCGCTCCACGCTTCCCTTGTCATTCCGGGCTCGATGCTGCGGGTCGCCCTCCGAATGACGGCCGTCGCTTATCGCCTGCTAACCTTTAGACTGAATCAGTTGAATCGCTTTGCTCAAGACGCCGGCGATGGCGCTAAAGCCGGTGGTCGTTTTTCCCTCCGCCTTCCACCGCTGGATGATGCCCGCGAACACCGAACGGCATTGCGAGATGGCGGCGAGAGCCCGAGCCTTATTGGTCGCGGCACGCAACTGGGACGCTGCGCTCTGCAGCGCGCTTCGCGCTTCCGGTGGAGCTCTTTCGTCAAGGCTATTGCTCATCTTGTCGAGCACGTTCGCGACGCAGTCGTAAAGCGGCTTGCCTGCATTCGCGCTGCAGGCATTGAGGCCCGTCTGGCCGACCTCGGCGGCTGATCCCGCGTGCGCCGGGCCGATGCTCAATGGAGCTGCGGTGATGAGCAGCAAGGCCATGAGGATCCGCAGGCCCCTCCCGGTCGATCGAATTGATTTTTGTCCCGACATCATGAGGCAATCTCTCTCGGTGCTTACCCTTTGGCCTGGATCAGTCTCACGGCCTTCGCCAGCACGCGCGCGATCGACGAAAGCCCGTGGTCGCCCCATCCAGGCACCATCATGCCGTTCGCGGCCTTAACCTGCCGCAGCGCGCCGGCGATTGCTGCCTGGCATTGCGTGATCGCGGAGAGCGCCTGCGCCTTGCTATTGGCTGCACGGAGCTGACTGGCCGCCGTCAGCAGCGCCCGTTGCGTCTCTCCGACCCTGATCGAATTGACGTCATTGGCCATGCGCTCCAGGACGTCGGCGACGCAATTGTAGAGAGCCTTGCCCTGGCTTGTGTTGCACCCCGAGAGACCGGAATTGGCCGTGTTCGCCGCGGCGATCAGCACGGTGGAAGCAGATGCCTGCCGGTCAGTAGCCAGGGCGCCCAGCATTACCAGCAAGACAAACGCGAGCATGCGCAAGGCGGTGTGCCGGAAGCCTCTGCCGGCGCCGAGAATGAGTGTCGTCATGAAAAGTCCCCCTTATTGCGGTGTGCTTGGTGTCACCGCGTTGCCGACCGTGAATTCGCACGGCACCGTCGTCAGCCTCGGTTCACCCTTAAGCGCGAACAGATGCTCCCACTGTGATCTGCGGCACACCACGCCACTTGGCGCGTCCTCGACGATGACGACCGCATAAAGCCGGTCGCGCTTCTGGAACGCCTTGATGCTGGTGTCTTCAGGAAAGGTCTGGAGCAGCGTCAGGACGCCATGGCCGCTGTCGGAATCGGCGGCGATGCCGGCAATCCCGGAAATTGTGCGCCATTTGCCGCCCTGAATCGTCGCGCCGATGAAGGTGCCCTCGGTCACGGTGTTCTGGAGGATTTTCTGCTTGAGGAATTCCGGGCCGAGTTCGCCACTCTGGCGCAGCCGGTTCTTCAGGCTCGGCGAGTAGAAGATCTTGTCGGTCCCGCCCTGAAATACGATGGTTGTGCCTTCCGGGCCGCCGGCGATCAGGTTCTGGAATTCGCGGCCGCTTAGCACGCCGGCCGAGGCCGGCAGTGTTTGCAGGATGGCCAGAATGATAGCGATGGACATCGTCAGTCGGGGCAGGACGAATTGGATGAGACGGGGAGGCTGGCGGGGCATGGAAGGCGAAAATGATTCGTAAAAATTCAATCCTAGATAGATTTCGATGCGCCGTCGAGGGGAGCTATTTCGGTCGGACGCTACGACGTCGCCGCCTCTCTCCTGTAGGAAGGCCGTGGGGATCAGAAATTGTCGCTACTCGCTCGCCCTGCCTCCCGACAAAGAGTCCGGAAAGAGGAAATGGGCGAAAGTGGCGGCCCTCCACTTGCCTTCATTGACCGGGGAGACAGGTCGCCGGCATTTGCGTATCGTCTGCCGTGGATGATGGCACGATGGTGATGCAAGAAAGTCGTCTTTTGGTGGGGTTGGCGGTCGCGCTTGTGGCGCTGACCACAGGCCTCGCGCAAGCCGCAGCCGAGGCGCGCAAGCCTGTGGCCGATTCGGCGCCGCGGCTGGCGCTTGTGATCGGCAATTCGCATTACACAAAGCTTGGTACGCTCGCCAATCCGGGGCGCGATGCGGAGCTGATCGCGGACAGTCTCCGCCAGACAGGCTTCGAAGTGACCTCAGCGGCCGACCGTGATTTGAAAGGACTGTGGCAGGACGTTGACGAGTTCGCTCAGAAAGTGAAGATGCGCGGACCCGCGACCGTTGCTGTGCTCTATTACGCCGGCCATGGCGTCGAGAGCGACGGTGTCAACTACCTCGTGCCCGTCAACGCCGACATCCGGAAGCGCGCCGATATCGTGCCGCAATCCCTCAGCGTCAAACGCATCGCTGATCGCCTGTCCAGTGCAGGCAATGCGCTCAACATTCTCATCATCGATGCCTGCCGCGACAATCCGTTTCCTCCGGCCGTCGCGCTAGGTGCGGCCGGGCTGGTGCCGATGGGTGCCGTCTACGGCGTCTTTATCGCATCAGCCACCGGATCCGGAAAGCCGGCTCTCGACGGAGAGGATGGCCACAGCCCCTACACCAGGGCGCTCGCGGAGGCGATGATCGTGCCCGGCGAGCGGCTGGAGGACGTGTTCAAGAGCGTTCGCCGCCAGGTGCGGCTCGCCACCGGCGAACAGCAGATCCCCTGGGAATCCACCTCGCTCGAGCTCGACTTCTTTTTCGTGCCGCCACCGCCTCCGCCGAGCCAGGCCGCGCAATTACTCGCGGCGGCGAAGGAGACCGGCAATGTAGCGCTGTACGATCTCCTGATCGACCGTTTTCCTGCGAGCCCCGAAGCTGACGAGGCGCGCGCCGCGGCTGCCGAGCAGAGAAGGGGGGCGGCCAACAGCGGGCCCGGAGCCGCGTCATTGGTCCTCGATCGCGCCCGGCGAACTCGCACGCCCGAAGCCTATGATCTCGTCGCCGCGCTGTTTCCCGACACGCCCGAGGCGGATGAGGCGCAAGCTGCGGCCTCGCGCCTGCGCGAGATCACGGTGCTCGACAGCGCCGGGCCGACCTATGAGGGTCACGAGCTGGTGCTGCTGATCCAGGCACAGCTGGCGCGGCTCGAATGCTTGGGCGGTGAGCAAGCCGGGGTGTTCGATGCCGCCACAATCCAAGGCCTGCGC
Organism: Bradyrhizobium sp. CCBAU 53415; assembly: GCF_028128735.1. Taxonomy (NCBI): domain Bacteria; kingdom Pseudomonadati; phylum Pseudomonadota; class Alphaproteobacteria; order Hyphomicrobiales; family Nitrobacteraceae; genus Bradyrhizobium; species Bradyrhizobium sp. CCBAU 53415. The sequence goes on from NZ_LBJF01000002.1 coordinate 239,178, forward strand.
CGGGCCTCACAGCTCTCCGACGAACACTTCCTCTGGTACCGGCCGACCATGGCGGCGCTGCGTGCTCTCAAGAAGGTGGACAGCCAGGACGGCTGTAGCAGGCGGAGGACGCTTGCAGTGCCGCGCTGCCTGCGCGTGAACAACGAGGACTTCTGTCAGTAGCGCCCGCCTAGTGGGCAGCTGCTCCGTCCAGTCTATTTTATGAGCAAATTACCGCATTTGTATGCAATGCCGTACCCCAAGACTCCGACCATCGATTCGCCCCAAGAAATATCCTGCTGATTATTCAGTGGGTTAGACGGCAAGTAGAGTCCCCCAAGCTCTGGCATAAACCTTGCGAATCCGGCTCCAACCAAAAACTTGTGTTGGAGCGATTTCATGAAGCGCCGCGATTTCCTCAAGTCCGTTTCCGGGTTGGCCGCAGGCGCGGCGCTTCCGGCCATGCCATCATCGATCTCCACCGCCTATGCCGACGCCCGCTCGGAGACGCTGCTGATCGTCTCGGAGGGCGGCCCCAACAATCTCGACATCCACGGCGTCGGCACCAACGTGCCCGGCTATGAGGTGTCCTGGAATTGCTACGACCGCCTGATCAGCCACGAGATGAAGAGCGGTCCCGGCGGCGTGCCCTATTACGACCGCGACAAGTTCAAGGGCGAACTCGCCGAGGAGTTCAAGATCGACGACAAGTCGGTCACCTTCAAGCTGCGCAAGAACGCCAAATTCCACGACGGCGCGCCTGTCACCGCCAAGGACGTCAAGTGGTCGCTCGACCGCGCCGTCAGCGTCGGCGGCTTCCCCACCTTCCAGATGAGTGCGGGCTCGCTCACCAAGCCCGAGCAGTTCGTCGTGATCGACGATCATACGGTGCGCGTCGATTTCCTGAAGAAGGACAGGCTGACGATCCCCGATCTCGCCGTAATCGTGCCCTGCATCGTCAATTCGGAGCTGGTGAAGAAGCATGCCAGCGAGAAGGACCCGTGGGGCCTCGAATACACCAAGCAGCAGACCGCGGGCTCCGGCGCCTACAAGGTGACGAAGTGGACGGCCGGCACCGAAGTCATCATGGAGCGCAACGACGACTGGGTGTGCGGTCCGCTGCCGAAGATCAAGCGCGTGATCTGGCGCATGGTGCCGCAGGCCGGCAACCGACGCGCGCTCCTGGAGCGCGGCGATGCCGACATCTCCTACGAGCTGCCGAACAAGGACTTTCAGGAGATGAAGGCGAACGGCAAGCTCAACGTGGTGTCGCTGCCGTTCTCCAACGGCATTCAGTATATCGGCATGAACGTCACCAAGCCGCCCTTCGATAATCCGAAGGTGCGTCAGGCGGTGGCCTACGCGCTGCCCTATCAGAAGATCATGGATGCGGTGATGTTCGGCCTCGCCAACCCGATGTTCGGGGCACCCAAGGACAAGCCGACCGAGGTCGCCTGGCCGCAGCCGCACAAATACAACACCGACATGGACAAGGCGAAGGCGCTGCTGGCCGAGGCCGGCTACGCAGGCGGCTTCGAGACCACGATCTCGTTCGACCTCAACTTCGCCGGCGTCAATGAGCCGCTCTGCGTGCTGGTGCAGGAGTCTCTCGCTCAGATCGGCATCAAGACCACCATCAACAAGGTGCCGGGCGCCAACTGGCGAACCGAATTGAACAAGAAGGAGATGCCGCTCTTCACCAACGTGTTCTCGGGCTGGCTCGATTACCCCGAATACTTCTTCTACTGGTGCTATCACGGCAACAATTCCGTCTTCAACACCATGAGCTACAAGTCGGCGGAGATGGACAAGCTGATCGACGGCGCGCGCACGGCTGCGGCAGCGGGTGACAAGGCGGCCTACGATGCCGACGTAAAGGGCTTCGTCGATCTCGCCTTCACCGATATCCCGCGCATCCCGCTGTACCAGCCCTTCGTCAATGTCGCGATGCAGAAGAACGTCAGCGGCTACCAGTACTGGTTCCACCGCCGCCTGGATTATCGCGCGATGGCGAAGGGGTGAGAGGAGCGAGTGGGGATTGGCGAATAGCGAATAGGGGAACGTGATGACCGCCAAGTGCGAATATCCATTCGCCACTCGCCATTCGCCATTCGCGCAAGCGGAGCGCGCCCCATGCTGACCATGATCGGCAAGCGGTTGATGTTCGCGATCCCCTCGCTGATCGGCGTCGTCATCGTCACCTTCCTGCTGACGCGCGCGCTGCCCGGCGATCCCGCGGCCTATTTCGCCGGCCCGGCCGCGACGAAAGAAGCCGTCGAGCAGATCCGCAAGAAGCTCGGCCTCGACAAGCCGCTGATCGAGCAGTTCTTCCGCTACACCAACGACCTCGCCCATGGCGATTTCGGCAACTCGCTCACCACGGGCCAGCCGGTCGCGGCCGAGATCCGCAATCGCCTGCCGGCCTCGGCCGAGCTGACCCTGCTCGGCCTCATCGTCTCGGTCGTGATCGCCATTCCGCTCGGTGTGCTCGCTGCGACGCGGCCGGGATCATGGATCGATCATCTCTGCCGAGTGACGACCACGGCCGGCGTGTCGCTGCCGGTGTTCTTCACCGGCCTCGTGCTGGTCTATGTGTTCTATTTCCGCCTCGGCTGGTCGCCCGCGCCGCTCGGCCGTCTCGACGTGTTCTACAGTGCGCCGCCGACGGTGACCGGCTTCTATCTGATCGACACGCTGATCGCGCGCGACTTCGAGGCGTTTCGCTCGGCGCTGAGCCAGCTCATCTTGCCCGCGACCACGCTCGCGATCTTCTCGCTGGCGCCAATCGCGCGCATGACGCGGGCCTCGATGCTGGCGGTGCTCGCGTCCGAGTTCGTCCGCACCGCGCGTGCCAGCGGCCTGTCGCCGGCGACCGTCATCGTCACCTACGCGTTCCGCAACGCGATGCTGCCGGTCATCACCACGCTCAGCATGGTGTTCTCGTTCCTCCTCGGCGCCAACGTGTTGGTCGAGAAAGTGTTCGCCTGGCCCGGCATCGGCTCCTACGCGGTGGAGGCGCTGATCTCGTCGGACTTCGCGCCGGTGCAGGGCTTCGTGCTGACCATGGCGGTGATGTACGTGCTGCTCAATCTGATCATCGACATTCTCTACGGCGTGATTGATCCGCGCGTGCGGCTGGAGGGCTGAACCATGAGCTCCGTTGCGCCTGCCGTTGAGCCGGTCGGTCCCGCGCGAACCTCCGGCCTTGCCGCGATCCTCGAACAGACCCGCTATGTCCTCAGCGAGAACAAGGTCACGGGCTTTGCCTTCGCATTGCTGATCCTGATCCTCGCCGCGGCAATCTTCGGCCCGTATGTCGTTCCCTACGATCCGCTCGCCTCCGACACGGCCGCCGCGTTGAAGCCGCCGTCCGTGGCGCACTGGTTCGGCACCGACCAGCTCGGTCGCGACATCTTCAGCCGCGTCATCGTCGCGACCCGGCTCGACGTCTTCATCGCGGTCGCCTCGGTGGCGCTGGTGTTCCTGATGGGCGGGCTCGCCGGCATCGCCGCGGGTTACTTCGGTGGCTGGACCGACCGCATCGTCGGCCGCATCGCCGACACCATCATGGCGTTCCCGCTGTTCGTGCTGGCGATGGGCATCGTCGCAGCGCTCGGCAACACCGTGCAGAACATCATCCTGGCCACCGCCATCGTGAACTTCCCGCTCTATGCCCGTGTCGCGCGCGCCGAGGCCAATGTCCGCCGCAATGCCGGATTCGTGCAGGCGGCGCGGCTGTCGGGCAACGGCGAATTCCGCATCCTCCTGGTGCACATTCTCCCGAACATCATGCCGATCATGATCGTGCAGATGTCGCTGACCATGGGCTATGCCATCCTCAATGCCGCCGGCCTCTCCTTCATCGGCCTCGGCGTCCGTCCGCCCACCGCCGAATGGGGCATCATGGTCGCGGAGGGCGCGGGCTTCATGGTGTCAGGGGAATGGTGGATCGCGCTGTTCCCTGGCCTCGCGTTGATGATCGCCGTGTTCTGCTTCAATCTCCTCGGCGACGGCCTGCGCGACATCGTCGATCCCCAGCGGAGGACGTGATGGTTGGTTCCACAATCACCGCTGCGCTCCCTCCCCCCTTGCGGGGGAGGGCGGGGGAGAGGGGTAGCCACGAACTCCGACCTCTCCCGGGGCCACCCCTCTCCCCGACCTCGAGAGCGAGCTTCGCTCGCCTCAGACCCCGCAAGGGGGGAGGGAGCAAGAGGCCGGTGCCTTCCTCCCGCTCAAATTTCATGTCGAAATTCATCAATGATTTCAATGTCATTCTACTGTGCATGGGGTTGTTTTCGCACTTTTTGAGTGACCGGGGGCTCGCATGACCGCCCAGCCGCTGCTTGACGTCCAGGACCTCACCGTCGAATTCACCACCCGCCGCGGCATCGTCAAAGCCGTGCAGCACGTCGACATCTCCGTCGCCAAGGGCGAGACGCTCGCCATCGTCGGCGAATCCGGCTCCGGCAAGTCGGTGACCTCCTACGCGGTGATGCGCATCCTCGATCGCGCGGGGCGGATCGCCGAGGGCTCGGTGATGTTCTCCGGCATCGACGTCAAGGCCGCGACCGAAGACCAGATGCGCGACCTGCGCGGCCGCGAAGTCTCGATGATTTTCCAGAACCCGCGCGCGGCGCTGAATCCGATCCGCAAAGTGGGCGACCAGATCGAGGACGTGCTGCGCACCCATTTGCAGCAGGCCCAGGTGGCCGATCACGGCGAGAAGGCGATCGAGGCGCTGGAGCAGGTCAAGATCGCCCGCCCGCGTGAGCGCTACCACGCCTATCCGTTCGAGCTGTCGGGCGGCATGTGCCAGCGCGTCGTCATCGCGCTTGCGCTGGCCTGCAATCCGCAGCTCCTGATCGCGGACGAGCCGACCACCGGCCTCGACGTCACCACGCAGAAGGCGGTGATGGATCTGATCGTCGAGCTGACCAGGCGCCGCGCGATGTCGACCATCCTGATCACGCACGACCTGGGCCTCGCTGCCGCCTATTGCGACCGCGTCGTCGTGATGGAGAAGGGCCGCGTGGTCGAGACCGCGAAAGCCGCCGACATCTTCGCCAATCCGCAGCACCCCTACACCAGGAAGCTGATGCGCGCGACGCCGCGGCTGGGTGTGTCGTTGCGCGATCTGTTGCCGGAGGAGGAGGGCGCCACCGTCATGGCCGGGCTTGACCCGGCCTTCCATCCCGCTTCGCAAGACTCTTCTCCGTCGATGGACCCCCGGGTCAAGCCCGAGGGTGACGAGAGTACAAAGCCCCTTCTCCTCGTCGACAAGCTGGTCAAGGAATATCCCCGTCAGGGCGCGACCGCCGTGCTCGGAAAGCTGTTCGGCCGCAAGCCGCCGGTCGAGCCCGATGTGTTCCGCGCCGTCGACGGCATCAGCTTCTCGATTCGCGCTGGCGAGAGCGTCGGTCTCGTCGGCGAGTCCGGCTGCGGCAAATCGACGACGTCGATGATGGTGATGCGGCTCCTCGACCAGACCTCCGGCCTGATCCAGTTCGACGGCGAGGACATCTCCGGCATCGCACCATCAGCCTTTGCCCGGATGCCGCAGCGCAGCCGGATCCAGATGGTGTTCCAGGACCCCACCGACAGCCTCAATCCGCGCTTCACCGCCGCCCGCGCCATCGCCGATCCCATGATGCAGCTCGGCGACATCAGGGGACGCGACGCGCTCCGCGCCCGCTGCGAGGAGCTGGCGACCATGGTCGGCCTGCCGCACAATCTGCTCGACCGCTTCCCGCACCAGCTCTCCGGCGGCCAGAAGGCCCGCGTCGGCATCGCCCGGGCGATCGCGCTGCATCCCAAGCTCGTCATCCTGGACGAGCCGACCGCGGCGCTGGACGTCTCGGTGCAGGCCGTCGTCCTCAACCTGCTGCAGGATCTCAAGGCGCGGCTAGGTATGAGCTATCTGTTCGTCTCGCATGATTTGAATGTGGTGCGCTTGTTGTGCGATCGTGTCATTGTGATGCGGACGGGGCGGATCGTCGAGGAAGGCTCTTCCGAGCAGGTCCTGGGCGATCCCAAGGACGACTACACCAAGGAGCTGCTGACGGCGATCCCGCATCCGCCGTTGCAGGTGCACTAAGAGTGCATTGATTGTTTGGGACGCGTGATGGCCGAGCCGCTGGACGATTATATCGACGCCGTATCGAAAGCGCTGGCGCTGCCGATCGAGGAGGCCTGGAGGCCTGCGGTGCGCGCCAACCTCGAAGTCTCGCTGCGGCTTGGCCGCATGGTCGACGAATTCGCGCTGCCGGACGAGACCGAGCCGGCGCCGATCTTCACCGCCTGACGCCGCCATGACCAGCAAGCCAGAGATGACGGCCTCCGAGATCGCAAGCGCGGTTGCGGGCGGCAAGATGTCCGCGCTCGATGCGACCGAAGCAGCTCTCGCGCGCATCAGGCAGCACGACACCATTCTGAATTCCTTCACCGACGTCACCGCCGATCGGGCCCGCGCGAAAGCACGCGCGATCGACGCCGATATCGCGGCGGGAAAGAAAGTCGGCCCGCTCGCGGGCGTGCCGTTCGCGGTGAAGAACCTGTTCGATGTCGCAGGCCTTTCGACGCGTGCGGGCTCGAAGATCAACCGCGACCTTGCGCCCGCCAAGCGCGACGCAACCTTGATCGAGCGGATGGAAGCCGCCGGCGCAGTTCTGGTCGGCGCGCTCAACATGGGCGAATACGCCTACGACTTCACCGGCGAGAACGTCCATGACGGCCCCTCGCGCAATCCGCATGACACGACGCGGATGACCGGCGGCTCGTCGGGTGGTTCGGGCAGCGCCGTCGGCGGCGCGCTGGTGCCGATCGCGCTCGGTTCGGACACCAACGGCTCGATCCGCGTGCCGTCCTCTTTCTGCGGCATCTTTGGCCTGAAGCCGACCTATGGCCGGCTGTCGCGCGCGCGCTCGTTCCCGTTCGTCGCGAGCCTCGATCATCTCGGCCCGTTCGCGCGCTCCGTCACCGACCTCGCGCTCGCCTACGACGTGATGCAGGGACCGGATGCCGACGACAGCGCCTGCAGCACCATGCGCGGGCTGGAACCGACGCTGCCGCTGCTCGCCAATCCGGTCTCGGATCTACGCATCGCCGTCGCCGGCGGTCACTTCCAGAAAAACGTGTTCCCCGAAGCGGTCGAAGCCGTCGGCCGCGTCGCCAAGGCGCTTGGCGCAACACAAGTGGTCGACATCCCCGAAGCTTCGCGCGCCCGTGCCGCCGCCTACGTCATCACCACCACCGAAGGCGCTTCGCTGCATCTCGACCGCCTGCGCAAGCGCCCGAACGACTTTGATCCGGCCGTGCGCGACCGGCTGATCGCGGGCGCCATGATGCCGGCGCCGCTGGTCGATCGCGCGCAGAAATTCCGCCGCTGGTATCGCGGGCAGCTTGCCGAGATCTTCAAATCGGTCGACGTGCTGCTGGCGCCGGCGACGCCCTGCACCGCGCCGAAACTCGGCCAGGTGAATTTCAACCTCGACGGCGTCGAGCTTCCGGTCCGCGCCAATATCGGCATCCACACCCAGCCGATCTCTTTCGTCGGCCTGCCGGTCGTTGCGGTGCCGGTGCCGCTCGAGCCGCTGCCGATCGGCGTGCAGATCATCGCGGCGCCCTGGCGCGAGGACATTGCGCTCCGCGTTGCTCACACGCTGGAAAAGATGGGTGTGGCCGCCGCGCCCGCGCCAAGGGGACTGTGAGCGGACTTTGAGCGGACTTTAAGAGGAATTTGAGATGGAGATCGATCTCCCCGAGGTGATCGCGGAAGTCAAAGCCGCGTTCGAGCGCTATGAGCAGGCCCTCGTCGGCAACGACGTCGCCGTGCTCGGCGAGCTCTTTCGCAACGACCCCCGTACGCTGCGCTACGGCATCGGTGAAAACCTCTATGGCTATGAGGCGATCTCCGGCTTCCGCGCCGCCCGCTCGCCGGTCGGGTTGAACCGGCGCACCGCAAAGACGGTGATCACCAGCTATGGCCGCGACACGGCCGTGGCCTCCACCTTGTTCTATCGCGACACGGCGCCCGGCAAGGTCGGCCGGCAGATGCAGACGTGGATTCGCTTCCCGGAGGGCTGGCGCGTCGTCGCAGCTCATGTCAGCATCATCGACGAGCCGAAAGAGACCGTATGACGCTTGACGATCTTCCGCAGGGAACATTGCCGGCCGAGCCGGTGGTGCCGCGCGTCGACCGGGCGCAGCCCAGCGTGCACAAGGTCACGCGCGCCGAGGAGCTGCGGCTTCAACTCGCCGACGAGATCGTGCGCGGCGCCCTGGCCCCGGGTTCGCCGCTGGACGAGACCGACATCGCGCGGCGCTTCAACGTCTCGCGCACGCCGGTGCGCGAGGCGCTGCGCCAGCTGGCCGCAAGCGGGCTCGTCGAAGCGCGTGCCCACCGCGGCGCGGTCGTGGCGCAGCCATCCGTCGAGCGGCTGAAAGGCATGTTCGAGGCGATGGCGGAGCTCGAGGCGCTGTGCGCCGGCCTTGCCGCCGAGCGCATGTCCCCTGCGGAACGCCATGCGCTTGAGGCCGTCCACGAGGAGCTGCGGCTGCTGAGCTACGCCGGCAATCCCGAGCGCTTCCACGAGGTCAACGAGCGCTTCCACAACACGATCTATGCGGGCTCGCAGAACGGCTACATCGCCGAGATCACGCTGGCCACCCGCGTCCGCGTGCAGCCGTTCCGCCGCGCCCAGTTTCGCAATCTCGGCCGCCTCGCCAAGTCGCAGGCCGAGCACGACCGCGTCGTCGTCGCCATCATGCGCGGCGACAAGCAGGGCGCGGCCGCGGCGATGCGCGCGCATATCGAGCTGGTGCGCGGGGAATACGAGATCTACGCGGTGTCGGTGTAGGGTCCGCTCGTGTCCCGGACGCGGTGCAGCGCGTAGCGCTGCTCCGCAGAGCCGGGACCCATCTATCCATTTCGCACAGCGGCTCCATGTGCCCCGGTTCAGCAGCGCACCGCTGCGTGATGCGCTGCGCCCGGGACACGAGACCTACGCCGTCGCGGCTTCCGCCATGAACTTCCGCCATCCCCCATACGCCGTGATATCGCGGGCATCGCCCAACGCCTCCGGCTCGACGAGAAAGCCCTTCACGCTGCGGCCGTCCGCAAGCCGGATCGTGCCGATCGCCATCGGCGCTGGAATGGAATTGACGAACTTGCCGAATGCAGCCGCCGACAGCGACCAGAGCTCCAGCTCGATCGCGGCGCCCTTGCCGGTCTCGACGCGCAGCATGCCCGGCTTCGGCGGCGTGGTCCGAAGCGCATAGAGCTTGTAATCCGGCGCAGTCTTCGTTGCCTCGATCAGCTTTCCGTTCAGCGTCGTCAATTCGCCGTTCAGCGCCATGCCGGAGAGGTGCGCGCCGACCACCGCAATCGGAATCTCGTCGCTGCTGCTTGTGGCAAGCGCTGCGAGCGATGGCTGCGCCACACCCTTCGCGCCGACGGTCAGCTTGGTATCTGCATGGAAGACGCGGCCGATGCTCGCCAGCATTGCATCTCGTCCTGCGGGCGCCAGCAGCGTGATGCCGAACGGAATGCCGTCGCTGCGCATCGATGCCGGCACGGCGAGGCCGCAGAGGTCGAGCAGGTTGACGAAATTGGTGTAGGTGCCGAGGCGGCTGTTGAGCTCGATCGGGTGGGCGAGCACCTGCGCAGTCGTATAGGCCGTCGGCGCCGTCGGCAGCACCAGCGCGTCGATGCCTGCAAGGGTCCGCTCGGCGATCTTGCGCAGCCCTTGCAGGCGATAAAGTGCCGAGAAGGTCTCCGCCGCGGTCAGCCTCGCGCCGGCGACGGTGATCTCGCGCGTCACGGGGTGGATCGCATCGGGCGCGGAGGCGAGCAGGTCCTTGATCACGAGATAGCGCTCGGCGACCCAGGGACCCTCATAGAGCAGCCGCGCCGTCTCGTAGAACGGCTCGAGGTCGAACTCGACCAATGCAGCGCCAAGCGCAGTCCATCGCTTCAGTGCGTCGCCGTAAGCGGCTTCCGCCTTCTTGTCGCCGAAGAAGATCAGCTGCCCATCGCGCGGCACGCCCAGGCGCAGATTTGCGGGCAACGGCGTGATCGCGCCAAGCGGCCGGTCGCGCGAGAATGGATCGGCCTGGTCCGGCCCCGCCATCACCGATAGCGCGAGGGCGGCATCGTCCACGGTCAGCGCGAACACCGAGATGCAGTCGAGCGTGCGGCAGGCCGGCACCAGCCCCGCGGTCGAGATCATGCCGAGGCTCGGCTTCAGCCCGACGATGTTGTTGAGCATCGCCGGCACGCGGCCGGAGCCGGCGGTATCAGTGCCGAGCGACAGCGGCACCAGCCCGGCGCCGACCGCGGCGGCCGAGCCCGAGCTGGAGCCGCCGGGAACGAGATCGTCGCGGATCGAATTCCTGGGAATGCCGTAGGGCGAACGCACACCGACGAGACCGGTTGCGAACTGGTCGAGATTGGTCTTGCCGATGATGATGGCGCCGGCCGCGCGCAGCCGCTCCACCGCGGTCGAGTCGTGCGTCGGCGTGTAGGAGAAAGCCGGGCAGGCCGCCGTGGTCGGAAAGCTCAGCGCGTCGATATTGTCCTTCACCGCGACCGGCACGCCGTAGAGCGGCAGGCTGCCGGCATCTTTCGTCCCAAGCTTCTCGGCCTCCGCGATCGCGTCCTTCTCGTCGCGCAGGCTGATGAACACCGCGGGATCGTTGTGGTCGCGGATGCGTTGATAGGTCCGCGCGACCGTCTGCGCCGGCGTCATCGTGCCCGCGCGATGCGCGGCCACAATCGCGGCGATCGTTTCAGGCTGCTCAGCCCCCATGGCGACAAAACTCCGGCAATCTGGCTTCGCCCGGAGTGAAGCAAGCGATGTGCCATTGTGTACATTATCCGGGCGAAGCCATCGCTCAGGATATTATCGTGCGATCAGTGGCTTGTGGGATATCCTGCCGGGCGCGTGGGCTGTCGCATCAGGGCTTGCGACGTGCATTTGCTCAAGTTGTGGGCAGTCGATCAAGTGAAGCCGGCGAGGATCCGGAGCAGGTGCGCCCGGTTTTCCTTGCCGATTTTCGCCTCGACGTGCCGCTCGTGCTCGGCGGCGAGCCGCTTGAACTTCGCCAGCGCCGCCTCTCCCTGCGCGGTGAGGTGCAAGGCGTGGGAGCGCCGGTCCTCCTTCGACTTGATGCGCTTGACGAGCCTGCGCTGTTCGAGGCTGTCGAGCAGATGCACCAGCCGCGCGCGCTCGATGCCGAGGCGTTTTGCCACCGCCATCTGCGACAGGCCCGGATTGGCGCCGATCACCGTCAGCACCGAATATTGCGTCGGCCGGATGTCGACCTCGCCGAGCGTCTTGACGAAGTCCTGGAAGATCCAGATCTGGAAGCGCCGCACCGCATAGCCGGCGTGGCCGACCAGCGCGTCGAGGCCGATCTCGTCCGCGTCGGTCCGCCGCGCAGTGCCGTTGCCGGCGCGTTTGCGTGGGGCCGTCTGGATTGCGCTGGCTGTCACATCGTGTCTCCCGCCGGGCAACCCTAGCGCCTCGGCAGCGCGAGCGGAAGATTGTTGTTGACGACAACAATTGTTCTGCCCAACATTATGGCCAAAGCGGCCCGGAGCGAGGCTGCGTCCGATCCGGAACGTCGGGCGAGGAGGAAAACCATGACAGCCGCCGCACGCGGTGACGCCACAGGCCTGTTCGCAACGCCAAGGACCGTTGCCGAGCATCGCGCCGACGGCAGCATCTTGCTGCGCTCGCCCGAGCCGCTGGGCGACAGCGCGCGTTGCATCGGCGACTGGCTGGAGCAATGGGCGCGGCAAACGCCCGACACGATCTTCCTCGCCGAGCGTGACAGCGCCGATACGCCCTGGGCCACCATGACCTACGCGGGTGCCCTGCGGCGGGTCCGCGCGGCGGCGTCCTGGATATTGGCGCAAGAGCTCAGCGCCGAGCGCCCCGTCGTGATCCTCTCCGACAACAGCATCGATCACGCGTTGCTCGCACTGGCCGCCCAGCATGTCGGCGTTCCCTCGGCCGCGATCTCGCCGGCCTATTCGCTGATGTCGAAGGATTTCGACAAGCTCAAGAGCATGATCTCGCTGCTTCAGCCGGGCGCGATCTATGTCTCCGCGACAAAGTCGTTTGCCGCGGCGCTGGCTGCGATCAAGCCGCTGCACACAGCGCAGATCATCAGCGGCAATGCCGGCGATGCCGATGCGCTCGCCTTCCGTGATGTCGCGGCAATGCCTGAAACGGGCGATGTCGCAACGGCCTTCGCCGCGGTGAGCCCCGACACGATCGCAAAATTCCTGTTCACCTCGGGCTCGACCGGTACGCCCAAGGCCGTCATCAACACCCAGCGCATGCTGACCTCGAGCCAGCAAGCCAAGGCGCAGACCTGGACCTTCCTGCAGCCGGGGCGCGGCGATCTCGTCATTCTCGATTGGCTGCCCTGGAGCCACACCTTCGGCGCCAACCACAATTTCAACCTCGTGCTGCGCAACGGCGGCTCGCTTTATATCGACGGCGGCAAGCCCGCGCCCGGCCTGTTCGCGACGTCACTGGCGAACCTCAGAAGCGTCATGCCGACGGTCTATTTCAACGTGCCGCGCGGCTTCGACATGCTGATTGCGGCGCTGCGCAGCGACGAGGAACTGTGCCGCCGCTTCTTCAACGAGGTGAAGTTCGCCTTCTACGCCGGCGCCGCGCTGCCGCAGAATCTCTGGGAGGCCCTGGCAGAGCTTTCGACCAAGACCGTGGGTCGCACGCTGCCGCTGGTCTCTGCCTGGGGCTCGACGGAGACTTCCCCGCTCGCCACCGACTGCCATTTCCTCGCAGAACGCTCCGGCAACATTGGCGTGCCGATACCCGGGACCGAACTGAAGCTCGTCACCTCCGGCGACAAGCTTGAGGTGCGGGTGCGTGGCCCCAATGTCACGCCGGGCTATTGGAAGGCGCCGGAACTAACCAGGCAGGCGTTCGACGATGAGGGCTTCTATCTGATAGGCGACGCCGTGAAGCTTGCGGACGGCGCGCGGCCCGAGCGCGGCCTGTTCTTCGACGGCCGCGTCGCGGAAGACTTCAAGCTCAATTCCGGCACCTGGGTCAGCGTCGGCACGCTGCGCGTTGCCGGCATCGCTGCGCTGGCGCCGTTGGCGCAGGACATCGTCGTTGCGGGCCATGGCGGCGATGAGGTGCGCTTCCTCGTGTTCCCGAATATCGCGGCCTGCCGCGCCCATGCCGGGCTGCTGGAGACGGCCGGCGCAAGCGAGGTGCTTGCGCACGACACGGTCAGGGTTGCAATCGCGCAGGGTCTGGCGAGGCTGAAACGGCAGATCGGCAATTCCTCCGGCCACGCCACGCGCGCGCTGCTGCTCGCCGAGCCGCCTTCGGTCGACGGCGGCGAGATCACCGACAAGGGCTACATCAACCAGCGCGCCGTGCTGACGCGCCGCGCCGATGCGGTGGCGCGGCTGAACGACGATGCGTCGCCGGAATGGATCGGCTGCGCCGGCTAGCGCGCCGTTGCCGCGCGTACTGCTCTCGTGCCCCGGACGGAGCGCAGCACGTAAGTGATGCGCTGCTGCGCCGGGGCCCATTTGTCCTCGTCCGCGCGGCTGCTTGGGTTCCGGCTCTGCGCAGCAGCATTCACGCTGCAGCGCGTCCGGGACACACGATCTGATGGCCGAATGCGCCAGCCACCCTGCCGCAACATATTTCCGATTCTTTTGTTGCCTAAGCAACTAATTTGTGCGAACCGTTCCAGGCAGCGATGACGGCGGGGAAACTGCCGCGTCTGATCCTGGAGGAAACGATGCTCGGCCCGAACGGTGCCGTCGGCAAACGCCGGCGCATGCCTGGACGTGACGGAAGGCGGCCGTCAGGTCTCGGGGCTGCCGGTGACCGCGCCGAGGTTTTCGTGCAGCCGGCGCAGCAGATCGATCAGCACCTCGCGCTCGTCCTTGCCGAGGCAGGACAACAGGCGCCGTTCACGTTCGAACGCCGCGACAATCACCTTGTCGTGGATGGCGCGGCCCCTCGCCGTCAGCGAGATCGAATGGGTGCGGCCGTCGTTCGGATCGGTACGGATCGACACCAGCCCGCGCTTCTCCAGCCCCGCCAGTGTCCGGCTCACAGGCCCCTTGTCGAAGCCAATGACGTGGCAGATTCGCGAGGCGGGAATGCCGGGCTCGATCGCCAGCAGCGACATGATTCGCCATTCTGTGACGTTGACGCCGAACTGCTTCTGATAGAACGCGGTCGCGCTGTTCGAAAGCTTGTTGGCGATGAAGGTGATGAACGCCGGGACGTAACGGTCGAGATCGAGCGTCGGTCCCACATCCGTGGGCGCGGGCTTCTGGCGGACTCTGGTCGAAGACGGCGGCATATCGGGTTTCTGACTCGCGGCGGACCCGCCGACCTAAGGGCATGCGCCGTCCTTTCACAAGTTCAAAATCAGGGAGATCTCCCATGAGCGCATCCGGCTCCGCGGGATCGGGTGTCCCGCATCTCGACGTCGACCCTTTCGACATGAAGTTTTTTGCCGACCCTTATCCCACCCATGAGCAGCTGCGGGAAGCTGGCCCCGTGGTCTATCTCGACAAATGGAAGGTCTACGGCGTGGCGCGCTATGCCGAGGTCCATGCCGTCTTGAACGATCCCGCCACCTTCTGCTCCAGCCGTGGCGTCGGCCTATCCGACTTCAGGAAGGAGACGCCATGGCGGCCGCCGAGCCTGATCCTGGAGGCCGATCCGCCCGCGCATACCCGCACCCGCGCCGTGCTGTCGAAGGTGCTGTCGCCGACCGTGATGAAGCAGGTGCGCGACCGCTTTGCCGCCGCGGCGGAAGAGCGGGTGGATGCGCTGCTGGATAAGCGCAGCTTCGATGCGATCGCCGATCTTGCGGAAGCCTATCCGCTTTCGATCTTTCCGGATGCGCTGGGCCTGAAGTCCGAGGGCCGCGAGCATCTGATTCCCTATGCCAGCGTCGTGTTCAACGCGTTCGGTCCGCCCAACCAGTTGCGCCAGGAGGCGATCGAACGCTCGGCACCGCACCAGGCCTATGTTGCCGAGCAGTGCCAGCGCGAGAACCTGGCGCCGGGCGGCTTTGGGGCCTGCATTCATGCGCAGGTCGACGACGGCGCCATCACGGCGACCGAAGCGCCGCTCCTGGTGCGCTCACTGCTGTCGGCCGGCCTTGACACCACCGTCAATGGCATCGGCGCCGCGATCTATTGCCTCGCGCGCTTCCCGGATCAATGGCTGCGCCTGCGCGAGGATCTGACGCTGGCGCGCAACGCGTTCGAGGAGGCCGTGCGCTTCGAAAGCCCGGTGCAGACCTTCTTCCGTACCACGACGCGCGAGGTCGAGCTGTCGGGCGCGCGGATCGGCGAGGGCGAGAAGGTGCTGATGTTCCTCGCCGCCGCCAATCGCGATCCGCGGCGCTGGGACCAGCCCGACAGCTACGACATCACCCGCCGCACCTCCGGCCATGTCGGCTTCGGCTCGGGGATCCACATGTGCGTCGGCCAGCTCGTCGCCCGCCTCGAAGGCGAGGTGATGCTGACGGCGTTGGCACGTCGGATCGCGAAGATCGAGATCACGGGCGAGCCGAAACGCCGCTTCAACAACACGCTGCGCGGGCTCGACAGCCTGCCCGTCACCATCACCCCGGTCTGACGAGGAGTCCTGATGCCCGCCATTACCTTCATTCATCCCGACGGCAAGTCCGAGCGCGTCGAGACCTCAGGCGGCGAGAGCGCCATGCAGGCCGCGACCCGTCACGGCCTCGACGGCATTCTGGCCGAATGCGGCGGCAACGCCATGTGTGCGACCTGCCACGTCTACGTCGATGACAGCTGGCTCGCGCGCCTGCCTGACATGGCGGATGACGAAGACGCGCTGCTCGACGGCACCGCGAGCGAGCGGCTGCCGAACAGCCGGCTGTCCTGCCAGATCAAGATTACGCCCGCACTCGATGGGCTCGTGCTGAGACTGCCCGAGCGGCAGGTCTGATTCTTCAAAAGGTCTGATTCTTCAAAGGGTCTGATTCTTCAAACGCGCCGGCAAGGACCGACGCGGCAATCGACCAAACAGGGGAGGGAATGATGAAACATCTGAAGCGGATGCTGGTGCTGGCCGCGAGCCTGGTAACCGGCGCGGCAAGCGCCGAGATATCGGACAATGTCGTGCGCATAGGCGTGCTCAACGACATCTCGGGCATCTTTCAGGACACCAATGGCATGGGCTCGGTCGAGGCCGCGCGCATGGCGGCGGAAGACTTCAACGGCGGCGGCAAGAACATCAAGGTCGAGATCGTCTATGCCGATCACCAGAACAAGGCGGATGTCGGCAGCGCCATCGCGCGCAAATGGCTCGACGTCGAGGGCGTCGATGCCATCGTCGACGTGCCGAACTCGGCCGTCGGTCTCTCCATCAACACGCTCTTGCGCGACAGCCGCATGACCTTCCTGGCGTCCTCGACCGCGAGCTCGGATCTCACCGGCAAGGCCTGCTCGCCAAACACCATCCAATGGGTCAACGACGCCTGGGCGACCGGCAACACCACTGCGGCCGCGATGATGTCGCGTGGCGGCAAGGACTGGTACTTCCTCACGGTCGATTATGCGCTCGGCAAGGGGATCGAGGCGGAGGCGCAGAAATATATCGAGGGGCATGGCGGAAAGGTGCTTGGCTCGTCCAAGCACCCCCTCGGTACCTCCGATTTCGCGTCGTTCCTGTTGCAGGCGCAGAGCTCGAAAGCGCAGGTGATCGGGCTTGCCAATGCCGGCGGCGACACCATCAACGCGGTGAAGCAGGCCGCCGAGTTCGGCATCCAGCAGAGCGGGCAGAAGCTCGTCGCCTTCCTGCTCTTCATCAACGACGTCCACGGCATGGGCATCAAGGTCGCCCAGGGCCTTCAGCTCATGGAGGCCTTCTACTGGGACATGAACGACGACACTCGCGCATTTGCGAAACGCTTTGCCGCGCGTCCAGGCATGAACGGCAAGATGCCGAGCGGCAACCAGGCCGGCGTCTATGCCTCCACGCTCGCTTATCTCAACGCGGTCGCAGCCACCGGCAGCGACAACGCCAAGGACGCCGTGCCCGAGATGAAGAAGTTCAAGGGCAAGGACAAGCTGTTCGGCGACACCATGATCCGCCAGGACGGCCGCGTCGTGCATCCCATGTACCTGTTCGAGGTGAAGAAGCCGGAGGAATCGAAGTATCCGTACGATTACTACAAGCTGGTGTCGACGATCCCGGCCGACCAGGCGTTCCGCCCGCTGGCGGAGGGCGGGTGCGAGTTGGTGAAGTAGGAAGCTGCGAGTGCGGTTTCCTTCACCCTCCCCTGGAGGGGGAGGGTCGATCGCGCGTAGCGCGAGCGGGGTGGGGTGATCTCTCCACTCGGGCACTGTTGGAGGTGGAGAGACCGTCACCCCACCCCGCCTCACATTTCGCTGCGCTCCATGTGAGCCGACCCTCCCCTCCAGGGGAGGGTAAGAGGGTGGCGCGGCGTCAGCGTCCCCTACACCACCTTGCTCGACCCTTGCGTGATCAGCCGCGCCGCGCGCTGATCTCGCGCGTAGATCCAGAGCCAGCTCAGCGCGACGCTGAGGCGGTGGCGCAGGCCGATCAGGAAGTAGATGTGGGCGATGCCCCAGATCCACCACGCGATGGCGCCGCGCAGCTTGATGCGGCCGAAGTCGATCACGGCAAGCCGCTTGCCGATCTGGGCGAGGCTGCCGGCATGCTTGTAGCGGAACCGGCCCGTCGCGGCGCCGCGCAGGCGGGCTCTTATGGTATCGGCGACATGGCGGCCCTGCTGCTTGGCCGCCGGGGCGATGCCCGGCACCGGCTTGCCGTCCCAGGCGTTGATGCTCACGGTGTCGCCGATCGCAAAAATCTCGGGATGACCGGGAATGGTGAGGTCGGCCTCGACCTGCACGCGACCGGCGCGATCGCTCGGTGCGCCCAGCCATTCGGCCGCGGGCGAGGCGCGGACGCCGGCGGCCCAGATCCGCGTCTTTGCCTCAAGCAGCTTGCCGCCGAACACGACGCCCTCGCGATTGATCTCGGTGACGGCTTGGCCGAGCACAACCTCGACGCCGATCTTTTCCAGCGAGGCTTGTGCATAGGCCGAGAGCTCGTCGGGAAATCCCGCGAGCACGCGCGGACCCGCCTCGATCAGCACGACGCGCGCCTTGTGCGTGTCGATGTTGCGGAAATCGCCGGGCAGGGTGTGATGCGCCATCTCGGCGATGGTGCCGGCGAGCTCGACGCCGGTCGGGCCGGCCCCGACGATGACGAAGGTCAGCCGGGCCGCGCGCCTCTCCGGATCGGTCTCGCGCTCGGCGCGTTCGAACGCCACCAGGATGTGCCGGCGCAGCGTGGTCGCATCCTCCAGGGTCTTCAGGCCGGGCGCGAACTGCTCCCATTCGTCGTGACCGAAGTAGGCGTGCCGCGCACCGGTGGCGAGCACCAGCGTGTCGTAGGGCACCTCGCTGCCGTCGTCGATCAGCACGCAGCGACGCGCGGTGTCGACCCCGCTCACTGTGGCAAACAGCGTCGTCACCTCGCGTCGGTCGCGCATGAGATGACGAATTGGCCAGGCGATCTCGCTGGTGGCCAGCGAGGCGGTCGCGACCTGGTAGAGCAGCGGCTGGAAGAGATGATGATTGCGGCGGTCGATCAGCGTGATCTCGACCGGTGCGCCCGCAAGCCGGTAGGTCGCCTCCAGCCCGCCGAAGCCGGCGCCGACGATGACGACGCGATGGGGAGTTGCGGCCATGATGAACCTCGAATCTCGCTGCCTCTCGCCTTCATTTAAGTGCGGATTGGGCGCCGCGGTCCAATAGCCGTCATCAATTGACGCATAGGCCCGACGTATCGAGACCCGCGAAAAAGCGCCGCAGCCCCCGGATCCGCCCTGGGCTGGCCTCGGTCGAAGTAAGTAGAACTATATTTCTTGCCATCGCCGATTGAGACGAAATATGGTGCAGGGGCGGACGCTGAGCCATTGGCGGCTCGACAGATTTTGCGTTCAATAGAGACAGGCTTGGAGCGGCGATCACCCCGTTTCCGGGACCGATAATGAGGAGGGAGTGGTTATGAGGACGGCATTTTGGCTGGCAGGCGCAGCGGCGCTGGTGCTGGCAAATCAGGCATTCGCCGGCGACACCATCAAGATCGGTTTCGTCTCGACCTTCAGCGGCCCGACCGCCGTGATCGGCAACGACATGCGAAATTCCTTCGAGCTCGCGCTCGATCATCTCGGCCGCAAGATGGGCGGCAAGCCGGTCGAGGTGATCTACGAGGACGACGGCCAGAAGCCCGACGTCGGCAAGCAGAAGACCGAGAAGCTGGTGCAGTCCGACAAGGTCGATTTCATCGTCGGCTATATCTGGTCGAACGTCCTGCTGGCCTCGCTCAAGACCGCGGTGGATTCGAAGACCTTCCTGATCTCGGCCAACGCCGGCCCGTCGCAGCTCGCGGGCGAGCTGTGCTCGCCTTACGTGTTTTCGACCTCCTGGCAGAACGACCAGACCCCGCAGGCGGTCGGCACGTATATGAACCAGAAGGGCGTCAAGTCGGTGTTCCTGATTGGTCCGAACTACGCCGCCGGCAAGGACATGCTGGCCGGCGTCAAGAGCACCTTCAAGGGTCAGGTCGTGGGTGAGGAATACACGGTGTGGCCGAGCCAGCTCGACTTCTCCGCCGAGCTCTCCAAGGCGCGCGCCTCCGGCGCCGCGTCGATCTTCGTGTTCTACCCCGGTGCTGCGGGCGTGCAATTCCTCAATCAATATGCTCAGGCCGGGCTGAAGAGCACGATGCCGCTCTACACCGCCTTCACCATCGATGAGCTGTCGCTGCCGCTCCAGAAGGAGAACGCGCTCGGGGTGCCCGGCGCGCAGCAATGGGTCAACGACCTGCCCAACGAGCAGAACAAGCGCTTCGTCGCCGACTACCGCAAGAAGTATACCGGCCTGCGCCCGACCTTCTACGGCGCGCAGTCCTATGACGCCGCGAACCTGATCAACAGCGCCGTCGTCGCCGTGAAGGGCGACACCTCGAAGAAGGACGAGATGAAGGCCGAGATGGAGAAGGTGAACTTCAAATCGGTGCGCGGCCCGTTCAAGTACGGCAACAACCACATCCCGATCCAGAACTTCTACCTGCAGGACGTGGTCAAGGATTCCGAAGGCCAGCTCGCGCTGAAGACCGTCGCCACCATCGTCGAGAACGACCAGGACCGCTTCCACGACAAGTGCAAGATGAAGTGAGGCTTCCCTTCTCCCTCTCCCCGTTTTCGGGGAGAGGGCCTGGGGTGAGGGGGAGTCCCCCGCGAGGACGGAGTGAGTTGAAGTCCTCGATAGCCTCCTCCGTCATTGCTTCGTCGCTTCGCCCCTCGCAATGACGGGGAGTATGGAACTTACACCCGCGGCATGCTCGCGGGGCGCACTTCGCGGGCTTGCGCCGCGAGCCTGATGCCGGCGTTGGCTGCGCCAAAACCCTGATAATTCCTGCGCTCGACGATCTCGAAGAAGAATCGCTCGTCGAAAATGTGGGTGTAGACCTGGAAGAACTCGCCGTCGCCCTCGCGGTCGTAGAGGATGTGGTTGGCGCGCAGCTGCGCCATCAGCTCGGGGGCGAGGTCGTACTTGGCTTCGATATCGTCGTAGTAGTTCTCGGGGATATCCAGGAAGTCCGCGCCGCGGGCGCGCATCACGACAACGGTCGCAAAGATATCCCGGCACGCGAAGGCGACATGTTGCACGCCCGAACCGAAGAACTCAGAGATGAAACGCGCCGGCAGCGTGCGGTTGGCCGAGGAGCCATTGAGCACGAAGCGCAGGCTCTGGTCGCCGTTGATGATGGCCTGGCTCTGCACGAGTCCTCTGGGGTCGGCAATCTCCATCTGCGGCAGCCGCTTCAGATCGAGAATGCCGGTGTAGAACAGCAGCCAGGACAGCATCTCGTCATAGGGCATCGACTGTGCGATGTGGTCGACCGCGAGCAGGACGTCCTTGTCTGCATTGCTTGCAACCGGCTCGAAATCCGTATCCCAGTTCTTGCCGGCCTGATCCAGGAAATAGAGCAGGCTGCCGCCGACGCCGTGGATCGCGGGAATCTCCAGCTCGCCCGGCCCGACCGGTTGATAGAAGGTGCGCGCCTTCAGCGTCTCGGCGCGCTGCATGGCAAGGCCCGCATTGTCGACGTCGAGCGCAATCGCGCAGACGCCAGGGCCGTGCGTGATGTAGTGCGAATGCGCGAAGCCGTCGGTCTCGCTGTTGATGACGAGCTCGACCCTGCCCTGCGACCAGCGCTCCACCGCTTTGCTGCGGTGCTGGCCGGTCCTGCGGAAGCCGAGCTGCGAAAACAGCCGGGCGAGCTCGGCGGCCTTGGTCTCGTTGACGGCAAACTCGATGAAGCCGGTGCCGCGACTCCCGGCTTTCGGCGCCAGCGGCTCGCCGGCGAATTTCGGCCAGTCCGGTGCGAGCTGGTCCTCCAGCAGGATCAGCGAGCGCAGGCCGTCGATCGCGGTCTGCGCGGTCGAGCCGGCGCGGAACTGGTCGTTGAAGATCTCCAGCGACAGCGGCCCGGCATAGCCGGTTGCCGCGATCGCCGCCATGAACTCGCCGACCGGCAGGTCGCCCTGGCCGGGGAAAGAGCGGAAGTGCCGGCTCCACGACAGAATGTCGAGCTCGAGCTTCGGCGCGTCGGCGAGCTGCACCAGAAAGATCTTGTCGCCGGGGATCGAGGCCATCGCGCGGGTTGGAAAACCGGGCGCCAGCGCATGAAAGCTGTCGAGGATGACGCCGATCGCGAGATGGTCGGCGCGGCGCACGATCTCCCAGGCGCCGCGATAATCGTTGACATGGCGACCCCAGGCCAGCGCTTCGTAGCCGACGCGCAGGCCTCGCGCGGCCGCGCGTTCGCCAAGCTCGCGAAAATCGTCGGCGGCCCGGTCGATACCGCCGAGCGCGGCAGGCGACACGTTGGAGCAGACCAGCAACAGATCGGTGCCGAGCTCCTGCATCAGATCGAACTTGCGCATCGCGCGTGCAAAATTGCGCGAACGCTGCGGTTCCGGCATGCCCTCGAAATCGCGGAAGGGCTGGAACGCGCAGATCTCGAGATCGAGATCGCGGCAGAGCTTTGCGACGTCGCGTGGGCCTGCGCCGAACGACAGCAGATCGTTCTCGAAGATCTCGACCGCGTCGAAGCCGGCGGCCGCAATGGCGCGAAGTTTCTCGTCGAGGGCGCCAGAGAGGGAAACGGTGGCGATCGAGCGCTTGTTCATGCCGTACTCTCCTCCATGACGCCGCCGAGGAAGAGCTGGCCGATGCGGGGATCGTTCAGGATACACTTGGCATCGTCGATCATGCGGGTCTGGCCGAGCTCGAGCACGATGCCGATGTCGGAAATCTCCAGCGCCGAGCGCGCGTTCTGCTCGATCATCAGGATGGTCACGCCGTGGTCGCGCAGGGATCTCAGGATGTCGAAGGTCTGCTGCACCATCAGCGGCGACAGGCCGATCGAGGGCTCGTCGATCAGCACGAGCTTCGGTTCGAGCAGCAGCGAGCGCGCGATCTCGAGCTGCTTCTGCTCGCCACCCGACAGCGTGGAGGCCTGCTGCGCCGACTTGCGGCGCAACGCCGGGAAGAGGTCGAGCGCCGCCTCGATCCGCCTGGGCAGGTCGAGGCCCTTCTCGGCGGCGACGCCGCCCAGCTCGATGTTGTGGCGCACCGACAGCTCGGGGAAGATGTTGCGGCCCTGCGGCACGTAGCAGATACCGGCATTGAGCAGCGCGCGCTGGCTCAAATTGGTAACGTCGCGGCCGGCGAAGCTGATCCTGCCTTCGCGCAGTTTCAGCAGGCCGAAGATTGCCTTGAACACCGTGGACTTGCCGGCGCCGTTGGGACCGATGATGGTGGTGATGGTCGCCTGCGGGACGGCGAAGGTGGTGCCGTTCAGGATCGTCATCTTGCCGTAGCCGCCGACGAGATTGTGAACCGAGAGGATCGGGTCGCTCATCACGCCTCTCCTAATGTCCGAGATAGGCTTCGATCACGGCGGGGTTCTTGCGCACCTCGTCCGGGCGTCCCATCGCCAGCACCTTGCCTTCCGCCATCACCATCACGCGCGAGCACAGCGACATCACGAATTCCATGTTGTGCTCGATCACGACGAAGGTCGCGTTCTTCTCGCGGTTGATGGCAACCAGCCGGTCCTTGAGGTCCGCCAGCATCGACGGGTTGACGCCGCCGGCGGGCTCGTCGAGCAGCACCAGGCGTGGCCCGCCCATGAAGGCCATGGCGGCGTCGAGCAGCTTCTGCTGGCCGTAGGAGAGACCACCGGCAGGCTCGTCGGCGAGATGATCGAGCTTGAAGAAGCCGATCATCCGGTTGGCGGCCCCGGTCAGCCCGGCATCGGAGCGGCCGACAAGGCGGGAGGCCATGCTGCCCTGGTGCTCCTGTCCGGCGAGGATCAGGTTCTCGCGCACCGAGAGCTTCGGGAACACCTGCAAGAGCTGGAAGGTGCGGCTGACTCCGAGCTTGTTGAGCTCGGAGGGGCGCAGGCCGGTGACGACCTGCCCGTCGAGCTTCACTTCGCCGCCTGATGGCGTGAGCTGGCCGAGGATGCAGTTGAACAGGGTCGACTTGCCGCAGCCGTTAGGGCCGATCAGGCCGAGGATCTCGCCCTCGCGCACGTCGAAGCTGACGCCATCGACGGCGCTGATGCCGCCAAAATTCTTCCTGATATTGGTGACTTCGAGGACAGCCGTCATTGCACCGTCTCCAGCCGGGACTTCGCGACGGCGCGCAGCGCGGAAGCCGCCTTCGTGCGCCGCGCCGCCATGGTGCGATCGAGGATTCCCAGAATGCCGGTCGGCGACCAGATCAGCAGCAGCATCACCGCGACCGCGTACAGCATCAGATAGTAGCCTTCGGTGAAGCGCAGCCATTCCGGCAGCAGCACCGCGATCATGGCGCCGAGGAACGGGCCGAAATAGAAGCCGGCACCGCCGACGATCACCATCATCAGCAGGTCGAGCGAGAGCGACAGGTTGAAGGGAACAGGGTCGATATATTGCGTCAGCGGCGCATAGAGCGCGCCAGCGATGCCGCCGAGCGCCGAACCGATCGCGAACGCCATCAGCGTGTAGCGCCTTGTGTCGATGCCGAGCGATTGCGCGCGCAAGGGATTTTCGCGCAACGCCATGAAGGCGCGGCCCCAGGGCGAGCGGATCAGCCACCACACCGCGACCGAGACGATGGCGAGCGAGCCGAGGCAGACATAGTAGAACGGCAGCGGCTTGTTGGTGGCGAAGCCGAAGATGTGCGGACGCGGGATGTTGGAGATGCCGTAGATCCCGCCGGTGAGCCAGCTCTCGTTGCGGAACACCAGGAAGGCGAGGGTGGAGAAGGCGAGCGTGACGAAGGCAAGGTAATGGTGCTGCACGCGCAGCGCGGGATAGCCGAGCACCCAGCCGACGGCGAAGCTCAACACGATTGCGACCATGACCGCCGCCGGCAGCGGCCATCCATGGGTGGTCATGATCGCCGCCGCATAGGCGCCGATGCCGACGAATGCTCCTTGCGCCAGCGAGACCTGGCCGGCATAGCCGAGCGTGAGGTTGAGGCCCATCGCGGCGATGGTCATCACCGCCCATTGGCTGAGGATGAACAGGCCGTAGCGGTTGAAGTTCATGGGAACGACGATCAGCGCGGCGATCACGGCGAGGCCGAGCGCGATCTTCAGGGGTTTGGCGAAGCCGCTCATACGGTGCGCTCCTCGGCGCGGCCGAGCAAGCCCTGCGGCCGGAACAGGATGACGACGATCAGGAAGATCATCGGCACGGCGGCGCGATACTGGGTCGAAATATAGGAAGCCGCGAGATTGTCGAGCACGCCGATCAACAGGCCGCCGGCGATCGCGCCGCGCACCTGGTTGAAGCCGCCGACGATCGCGGCGATGAAGGCGGCCTGGCCCAGCACCTCGCCGGAGGAGAATTTTGCCAGGTAGATCGGCGTGATCAGCAGCGAAGCCAGCGCCACCAGGAAGGCGTTGATCAGGAAGGTCAGCAGGATCATGCGCTCCACCGGCACGCCGATGATGCGCGCCACTGTCGGGTTCTGCGCCGCGGCCTGCATCTGGTGGCCGAGCGAGGTGCGGTTGAGCAGCGTGGTCAGGCCGACCACGCCGAGGATGGCGACGATGAGCACGCCGATGCTTTGCAGCGAGACGGCGTGGCCGAGGATGGAGACATCACCAGTTGGCACGATCGACGGGAAGGGCGAGGCTTCGGCGCTGAAGAACTGCTTGACGGCTTCCTTGATGCCGATCGCGAGCGCCATCGTCGCGATCGCCAGCGGCAGCACGCCATGGCGCATCATCGGGTCGACCAGCAGCAGCTTGAAGGCAAGGCCGAGCAGGATCATCGACAAGAGTATGCCGAGGATGATCGCGAGCCAGAACGGCGCGCCGACATGCATCGCCGCCAGCATCAGGAAGGCCGGCAGCATCACGAACTCGCCTTGCGCGAAATTGATGGTCTGCGAGGTTTGCCACAGCAGCGTGAAGCCGACCGCGACCAGCGCGTAGATCGCGCCCGTGGCAAGTCCCGCGACCAGAAGATCGAATAGGTTGGACATGTTCCCCTCTATCTTCTCCCTATCCCCGCATCCGCCTTCGGGATAGCTTCGGCGAGACAAGTGCGGGGAGAGCCGAAGAGCGCCTCACTTCACCTTCGGCAGCACCTGCTTCACCACCTGCCTGCCTTCGACCACCTCGACCAGGAAGCTCTGGCGGTCGATGTCGCCGGTGTCGCTGAAAGTGACATCCATCAGAATGCCCGGCTCGTCCGCGGCCTTGATGGTGAGCCCGTGCAGCGTGTCGGCGAACTTCTTCGGGTCGACCTTGCCCATCTTTTCCGTGGTGGCCTTCACCATGTAGACGGCGAGATAGCCCTTCAGGCCGTTATGGTCGGGCACGTAGTTGTACTTCCTGGAAAACTTTTCGCGGAAGGCCTTGATCAGATCGACGGGCGCGTCGGTGGTGAGGCCGACATGGCCGCGCGCGCCGTTGGCGGCATCGCCGGCGAGCTCGATCACCTTCTGGCCGATCAGCGTGGTCTCGCCCATCAGCGGCGCGGTGACGCCCTGGCGCTTCAGCTCCTTCAGAATGCGCGCGCTCTCTTCCTCGTTCAGGTAGACGAAGACGGCGTCGGGGTTCGCAGCCTTGATCTTGCCGACGTCGGCGGCGAAATCGGCCTGGCCCGCTTCGGTCGAGAGGTCGGCCACCACCTTGGAGCCGAGCCGGTCGAGCTCCTTGACTATGACGTCGCGCCCGCCGCGGCCGAAATCGTTGTTGACCCAGACCACCGCGACCGTCTTCGCCTTCATCTCGTCGTGGATGTACTTTGCCACCTTCGGCATTGAGGATTGCTGGCCGAACGAGGTGCGGAACAGGAACTTGTTGCCGGCCTGCGTCAGCTCGGCGGCCTCGCCGCCCATGATCTGCGCGATGCCGGCTTCGGCGGCGAGCGGCGCCGTCACCTTCACCGAGCCGGAATAGCCGGGTCCGAGCAGCACGTAGGGCTCGGCGTCCAGCGCTTTCTGCACCTGCGCGCGGGCAACGCCGGGGTTGGACTGCGAGTCGGCGTGGGTGACCTCAAGCTTGCGCCCGAGCACGCCGCCCTTGGCGTTGATCTCCTCGATCGCGAGGTCGATGCCGTTCTTCCAGTTGGTCCCGACCGTGGCGCCGCCGCCCGACAGCTCGGCGACGTCGGCGAGCTTGATCGCCTGGGCAAGGGCGCTCGTAGCGGTCATGGCGGTGAGCAGTGCGCCCACCAATAGCGTTGATTTCATCGTCTTCTCCTCCCGTTTCAGATTTTGCAGGCGGCCTTGTGTCCGGCCGCTTCGTCTCAAGCTGCCTGATGGGCCGCGCTGCGCGCAGCCATCCCGGCATCAAAAGCCTCTCCCATGATCTCGGTCGATGGGGCAAGGCCGGTGAACAACTCGAAGGCGTCGGCAGCCTGGTAGATCGCGAGTTCGCGGCCGGTCATGATTCGGGCGCCTTTCTCTCGCGCCGCGGCAAGCAGCGGCGTGATCAGCGGCGAATAGACGGCGTCGGCGGCCCACAGGTCCGCCCTGAGCAGCGCCGCCGGTACCGGCGTGTCCCGGCTCGGCAGCATGCCGACCGGCGTGCCGTTGACGAGACCGGTGGCGCCATCGAGCGCGTCTTCGACGCTGGCGGCAGCGCGGGCGCCGCCGCGCGGGGCGAGCAGAGCGACCAGCTTTTCGGCGCGCGCCGGCTCGCTGTCGAAAACTCGGATGTCGGCCACGTTCAAGCTCGCCAGCGCAAATGCGATGGCCTTGCCGACGCCACCAGCGCCAATCACCGCGACGGCGTTGCCGGACGGCGCCAGCATTGGCGCCACCGCCCGCGCAAAACCGGTGGTATCGGTGTTGTGACCGATCAGCCGGCCGTCCCTGACGACGACGGTGTTGACCGCGCCCATGCCGGCTGCACCCGGCGCCAGCGCGTCGAGCAGCGGGACCACAGCCTCCTTGTAGGGATAGGTGACGTTGACGCCGGCAAAGCCGAGCCGCCGCACGCCTTCGAGCATCATGCGGAGCCCGGCCGCGTCGGCGCCGGCGACCTCGATGAGCTGGTAATGGCCGCGCAGGCCGAGCGCCTCGGCGGCGCGCTCATGCATGGCGGGGGAGGCGGAATGCGCGATCGGCGCGCCGATCAGGCCGGTGAGAAGCTTCCTGCTGGCGTCGCATCCGCGCTTCGACATGGTTCGTCATCGTCTCGTTGGGAACGTCCGGTCTCGGCTGCTAGCGGGGAAATCCGCGTAATTCCTGCTGTGACGATAGCCTTTCCCTCGCCTAACACAATTACCCATTTAATCGGCAAACCTAACATCATGTTATTTCTTCCGGACCCGTGCCGGAGCGGCCCTGCTGTTGCCGCGGGACGGCTCGACCGCGCGCATCTCGCTGCGCAGGGACTCGATGAAATACTCGGCGTGCAGCGACAGCGGCGTACCGCGCTTGACTGCGATGTAGGTGTCGAACCGCGTCGGCTCGGTGATCTTCAACAGCTCGATCCCGGGATAGCCGCCATGGGCGACCGTGAACTGGTCGATGACGGCGATGCCGAGCCCCGCCTTCACCAGCGCGCAGACCGTGGTGCCGAAGCGCGCGCGGATGGTGATGTCGAAGTCGAGCCGGTTGCGGGCAAAGATCCCGGCCATGATCCGCCCGTAGGGATCGTTGGGATCGATGCCGATCAGGGGATAACGGGTGATCTCGGCGGCCGAGACCTGCTTGCGGCCGGCGAGTTCGTGGCCCGGCGGCACGATGCAATAGAGCTCGCCCGAGGCGAGCGGCATGAAGTCGAGCCCGGAATGCTCCAGCCGGTAGCTCATCGCCACGCACTCGCCGCGGCCGAGCATCAGGTAGTCGATGGCCTCCTCGAGCTTGAGGATGTTGATGTCGATGCCGAGATCGGGATAGCGGCGGCGGACCCGCTCGATCGCGCGCGGCACCATCACCTGCGAGATGCTGGGCACGGAGCCGATGCGCAGCTCCGACAGGCCGCCGCGGCCGATCTTGGAGATGATCTCGGAGAGATCGTCGACCTTCTTGTAGACCCCGTTGATCTGTTCGAAGATGCTCTCGGCTTCCGGCGTCGGGAAGTAGCGGCCGTTCTGGCGCTGAAAGAAGCGGATGCCGAGCGAGCGCTCGGTGTATTTGACGAGGCGGCTGATCCCGGGCGCCGACACGTTGAGCAGCTTCGCAGCAGCGCCGATGGTGCCCGTCACCATCACGGCACGGATCACTTCAACCTGGCGCAGCGTCATCATGGCCTGAGCATCCGAAAGACGATCGTGGCGGTGATCATCTCACGAGAGCCGTGATGTCATCCAGCGGCAAGTGAGCGTTGATGTGGCGGGAGGAGGCCGGTCGCTCTCGTGTCCCGACTCTGCGGCGCATCGTCGAAGAGATGCTGCGCCGCGTCCGGGGCACGAGGGCGCGGCCGGGCGCTTCAATCTGTTCCAGCAGGAGAAGGCGAAGATCTTCCTGGTCAGAGTGTTTCGATTGGATCTGCGCGTTCAAACGGCAGGGCCGCGTCGTCGCGCGATCTGTTGCACCGGCGCCGTCTGTCGCAACTGCGTTCTAGCTCGCCGGACCCTCGGGCAATACGCTCTCGGCCAGTTCCGCACGCTCGCTTTGCAGCACCTCGCGCGCAAACTCGATGATCTTCTGCTTGTTTGCCGTTTCGCGGATGGCGAAAAACACGCGATTCAATTCCAGGCCGAGCACGCTGTTGAGGGCCATGTCCTCGTCTTCCATCGTGGCTTTCCCGCTTCGGACGTCTCAGGTGTATCGCGATGCCAATTCTGCCACAAGTAGCTTGAACCTTCCGAGTGGATGAGCACCGGGAAACTACGGCCGCAGCGAATTGAGGCCGTCCGCAATTACGTGCTATACGGGAGGGGCGAGGGTCAGGAAACGTACCGATGTCCGCCGTAGACTATGGCCGGGAGGCGCTCGACTTCATCGAAGGCCTGCAGGCCTACCGCAAGGTACCGGAAGCCATGAATGCGCTCGAGGTGGCCTTTGGTCGCTTCGGCTTCGAAACCATCATCGTGACGGGATTGCCCAATCCCGACCAGCGGTTTGCCCAGATGGTGCTCGCCAAGCGCTGGCCGGCGGGGTGGTTCAGCCTCTACACCGAGAACAATTACGATCGCGTCGACCCAGTGGTGCGCTTGTGCCGGCAATCGGTCAATCCGTTCGAGTGGTCGGAAGCACCCTATGATGCCGAACTCGAGCCGAACGCAGCCGAAGTGATGAATCGTGCCAGCGAGTTTCGGATGTCGCGCGGCTTCATCGTGCCGATCCACGGGCTGACCGGCTATGAGGCCGCGGTGTCGCTCGGCGGCGTCCATCTCGACCTCAATCCCCGCAGCAAGCCGGCGCTGCACCTGATGGCGATGTATGGCTTCGACCACATCCGACGTCTGCTCGAGCCGGTGCCGCATCCGTCGACGCGCCTCACCCCGCGCGAGCGGGAGGTGATCGCCTGGGCCTCGCAGGGGAAGTCGGCCTGGGAGATCGGCGAGATCCTGCACATCACGCAGCGCACCGCCGAAGAGCATCTTGCAACTGCCGCGCGCAAGCTCGGCGCCGTCAACCGTACGCATGCGGTGGCGCTGGCGATTCGGAACAAGATCATCAATCCCTGAGCGCCGTACTGGGAAATTTCCCAATACCGGATCTGCGCCTTTTCGCAGAGTCTGCCTCCATTGAGGATGAATGGGGGTTTTCATGATTCACGCAATTTCCGCGGTAAATCGTCACCTTTATGAAGACGTGATCGAGCAGCATTTCCGGTTGCGTCACGACATCTTCGTCGAGGAGCGTCACTGGGAACCGCTACGCAGGCCGGATAGCCGCGAGATCGATTCCTATGACGACGAGGACACCGTGTATCTGCTGGCGCTGGAAGGGCGCCGCGTCGTCGGTGGTCACCGGCTCTACCCGACGACCAAGCCTTCGATGATGAGCGAGGTCTTTCCGCATCTGGCGTCGGTGCGCGGATGCCCCGCCGATCCGCTGGTCTGGGAATGGTCGCGCTACTTCATCGTGCGTGACCGCCGCGACGGCGCGCTCAACCTGCAACTCATGGCGGCGGTGCAGGAGTTCTGTCTCAATCAGGGTATCGCGCAGGTCAGCGCGATCATGGAAACCTGGTGGTTGCCGCGCTTCCACGAAGCCGGCTTCGTCGTGACCCCGCTGGGCCTGCCGGCCCTGGTGGAGAACGCATGGACCATGGCGGCGACCATCGACATTCGTCGGCAGACGCTCGATGCCCTGCGTGATCGTATCGGCCTGGCTGCGGTCGTGCGCCAGGACGGTCCGCGTCTGGATGCGGTCGCCCGCGCCAACCTCTGCGGCCTCGCCGCGCAACGAAAGAGCGCCTGAGATGTCGAACATGATGCGGGACAGCCAGATCATGGCGCAAACGAAGGACGAGAATCTCGGCTACATGTCCGACATGGCGCTCGAGCTGGCGCAGATGGCGGACGATTCCGGATTGGCGACGCTCGCCTATCTGTTTCGGATGGCAGCGCTGGAAGCCTCGACGGCCAACAGCATGCTCGCCGATCCGGACGACTATCCCCGGCAGATGACGTCGCACTGAAGCATGATCCGGAAAAGTGCGCAGCAATTGTCCCTCGCGACAAACGCGGAACGCGTTTGCGCGGGGATCATGCTTGAGCGACAATCCAAAGCGCGATGACGATTCATCCTCATCGCATCGCGCTTTAGACTTCCCTGCATTCCGACGAGTTTCGCACCCTCTCTTCGGCCCGCCGGCGAGAGGGTGATCGTTCGGGTGCGGCAGGTTGCCCCACCCTGCACGGCAGCTTTCTTGCAAGGGCGATGTCGATCGCATGCATCGGCATGCAACAAAGTGCATGTTTGGTGTCGAATCGCTCTTGCCTCGGAACGATACTGCCATTACCCATTTTTCCGCCTTGAAGAGGCAGGGGGAGCTCTTTCACTGATGGCGACCGTGTTCGAACATCGGCGCGACACTGCGTGCGCCTGAAAGAGTCTTGATGCTGCTCGTCGTCGAACAGTTCCTGAACGGATTGCAGTTCGGTCTGCTGCTGTTTCTGCTCGCGGCCGGACTGACGCTGGTGTTCGGGATCATGGATCTCGTCAACCTTGCGCACGGCTCGCTCTACATGATGGGCGCCTATTTCGCCGCGACCTTCGCGGCCTGGACCGGCAGCTTCCTGCTCGGCGCGCTGATGGCGCTAGGGGCCACACTCGTGCTCGGCGTCGTGCTGGAGGTGACGGCGTTGCGGCACCTCTATGGCCGCGACCATCTCGACCATGTGCTCGCGACCTTCGGCCTGATCCTGTTCTTCAACGAAGCCGTGCGGCTGATCTGGGGGCCGGCCGGGCTTGCGCTGCCGCTGCCGGCCTGGCTCACCGTGCCGGTGCCGATCCTGCCCGGCATTCACTATCCCGCCTATCGCCTCGCCATCATCGTCGTGGCGCTGCTGGTCGCGCTCCTGCTCTATCTCGGCGTGATGCGCACCCGCATCGGCATGCTGATCCGGGCCGGCGCCTCCAACCGCGAGATGATCGGTGCGCTCGGCATCAACATCAAGCTGCTCTACACGCTGGTGTTCGGCCTGGGGGCGGCGCTCGCAGGCCTTGCCGGCCTGATGCAGGCGCCGATCCTCACCGTGCAGATCGGCATGGGCGAGAACATCCTGATCCTCGCCTTCGTCATCATCGTGATCGGCGGTATCGGCTCGATCCGCGGCGCATTCCTCGCCGCGATCTTCGTCGGCATGATCGACACGCTCGGCCGCGCCTTCCTGCC
This sequence comes from Bradyrhizobium sp. CCBAU 53415, assembly GCF_028128735.1. Taxonomy (NCBI): domain Bacteria; kingdom Pseudomonadati; phylum Pseudomonadota; class Alphaproteobacteria; order Hyphomicrobiales; family Nitrobacteraceae; genus Bradyrhizobium; species Bradyrhizobium sp. CCBAU 53415. The sequence goes on from NZ_LBJF01000002.1 coordinate 271,562, forward strand.
GAACCTGCTGCGGCAGGTGCTGAGCGGCGCCGCCGCCTCCACCGCCGCGCCGGCACTGTCGTCCATGCTGATCTACCTCCTGATGGCGATCGTGCTGGTGGTGCGGCCGGAGGGGCTGTTTCCGGCCAATCGTCGATGAAGGCTTTCACGGTGAGCAAGGCCGTCACGGTCCTTTTGCTGGCGGGCCTCGTGCTGCTGCCGCTCTATTCGCAGCTCTCCGGCGACATCTTCATCCTGACGCTGTTCACCCGCATCATCATCCTGGCGCTGGCGGCTGCGAGCCTCAACCTCATCATGGGTTTCGGCGGCATGATGAGCTTCGGCCATGCCGCCTATCTCGGCATCGGCGGCTACGCCGTCGGCATGCTCGCGCAGGAGGGCGTAGGTTCCGGCTTCATCCAGTTTCCGGTCGCGCTGGCGGCCTCCGCGATCTTCGCGCTCGTGATCGGTGCGCTCTCGCTTCGCACCCGCGGCGTTTATTTCATCATGATCACGCTCGCCTTCGCCCAGATGGCCTATTACGTCGCCTCGGGGCTGGCGCGTTACGGCGGCGACGACGGCCTGACCATCTACAAGCGCAGCGACTTCTCCGGCCTAATCGATCTCGGCAATCGCGTGGAGTTCTACTATCTCTGCCTCGCCTGCCTGTTCGGGGGCATCTTCCTGATCTGGCGCATCGTCAATTCGCGCTTCGGCCTCGTCGTGCAGGGCCTGCGTTCCAACGAGCAGCGCATGCAGGCGATCGGCTTCCCTGCCAAGCGCTACCAGCTGGTCTGCTTCGTCATATCGGGCACCATGTGCGGCCTTGCCGGCGCGCTGCTCGCCAACAACACCGATTTCGTCAGCCCGGCCGTGATGTACTGGACGCGTTCCGGCGACCTCATGGTGATGGTGATCCTCGGGGGCATGGGCACGCTGATCGGCCCGGTCATGGGCGCCGTGGTGTTCCTGCTGCTTGAAGAGTTCCTGTCGCAGATCACCGAATACTGGGCGCTGATCATGGGCCCGCTGTTGCTGCTGATCGTGCTGTTCGGCCGCGGCGGCATCATGGGCATGCTCGGGAGGGCTGGCCGTGGTTGAACCCCTGCTTCGTGTCAAAAAGCTGGTGCGCCGCTTCGGCGGCATCATTGCGACCGATAATGTCTCGCTCGACGTCGCGGCCAGCGAGCTGCACGCCATCATCGGCCCGAACGGCGCCGGCAAGACGACGCTGATCAGCCAGCTCACCGGGCATCTTTCCCCGCATTCCGGCAGCGTCTTGCTCGGTGGCCGCGACATCACCTATCTGCCGGCCTATCGCCGCTGTGCGCTCGGGCTCGCCCGTTCGTTCCAGATCACCTCGCTGCTGCTCGACTTCACCGCCGCCGACAACGTCGCGCTGGCGGCGCAGGCCCATGCCGGCACGTCGTTCCGCTTCTTCGCCAATGCGCGCAAGGAGAGAGGCCTGCGTGATGTCGCCCACGCCGCGCTCGACCGCGTCGGCCTCGGTCATCGCGCCGACGTCGTGGTGAACAGGCTCAGCCATGGCGAGCGTCGCGAGCTCGAGCTGGCGGTTGCGCTCGCGAGCAGGCCGAAATTGCTGCTGCTGGACGAGCCGATGGCCGGCCTCGGCGTCACCGAATCCCAGCGCATGGTGAAGCTGCTCCAGGAGCTGCGCAAGGAAGTGTCGATCGTGCTGGTCGAGCACGACATGCCGGCGGTGTTCGCGCTCGCCGACCGCATCTCGGTGCTGGTCTATGGCCGCGTCATCGCCTCCGGCGATCCGGCCGCGATCCGGCAGAACGAGGACGTCAAGCGGGCCTATCTCGGCGATCAGCATGTGGTGACGCATCATGGCTGACACGCTGCTCGACGTCGACGGCATCGAGACCTGCTACGGCCTGTCCCAGGTGCTGTTCGGCCTGTCGCTGTCGATCAAGCCGGGCGAGATGGTCTCGCTGATGGGCCGCAACGGCATGGGCAAGACCACCACCATCCGCTCCATCATGGGTCTGACGCCGGCACGCGCAGGCAGCATTCGCTTCGCCGGCGCCGAGGCGCGACAGCTTCCGTCCTACAGAATTGCAAAGCTCGGCGTCGGTCTCGTCCCCGAGGGCCGCCAGATCTTCCCGAACCTCACCGTGCGCGAAAACCTGGTTGCGGCCGCCGCCGACCGCTTCGGCAGCAGCAATCCCTGGACGCTCGCGGCAATCTACGTGCTGTTTCCGCGGCTCGCCGAGCGCGCGTCCAATATGGGCAATCAGCTCTCCGGCGGCGAGCAGCAGATGCTCGCCATCGGCCGCGCGTTGATGACCAACCCGAAGCTCCTGATCCTGGATGAAGCGACCGAGGGCCTCGCGCCGCTGATCCGCGAAGAGATCTGGAACTGCCTGTCGCTGCTCAAGAGCCGGGGACAGTCGATCCTGGTCGTCGACAAGAACGTCGACCATCTCGCCCGCATCTGCGACCGCCACTACATCATCGAGCGCGGCAAGACGGTGTGGAGCGGCACCTCCGACGAACTGATGGCCGGGCCCGATCTGCAGCATCGGTATCTGGGAATTTGAGCCCGCTCTCACCAATAAATTCCGTGCCGATGCAGCTCGCGGATCACCCGTGCCTCGGTGGATGGCTGCCGGCGCTTCGGCTTGGCGGCTTCGGTCGTGGTCGCCCCCGGCGAAGCGGCGGACCGGGCGGTCGTTGTGGCGGCCGGAGCTGCCGTGGCCGGCGCCGTCGAGGTCGCTGGCACGCTCGTCGCTGTTGACGTTGGCGCGGTCGTCGCCGTCTGCACATTCGTCGGCTGCGATGCCGGAGCCGTTGTGGCGGGCTGCTCGGCCTGCTGGCTGGCACTGCTGGCCGCAAGGCTCAAGCTCCGCGATCCTCCGGCATGGACTTGCGTCCCGAGCAGCGACATCGCGGCGATCAGGATCAGCTTGCGCATGACAATCCCCGTCATCTGGTCAATCCATCTTACCCAATTCGCGTGCCTCAGCGGCTAGCGCGCGAGGCGGTGGACACCGATCTCGATCAGAGTGGTCCGGCAGGACAGGCGATAGATCAGGCTGAAAAATTGACCCCACATGACCGAACTCCGCTGTTGATCATTGGCCGTGGTTGTAGACCGCGTGCCTTTCCGGCGTTTTTCGCGGCACGAGGAAAATGGCTTCGTCCCGGGATGGCACGATGTCGTCGGAACATTCCGGAAGAAGTCGCCTCACGGGAGCGTGAAGCCGTGCATCGCTGGCCCGGATTCCGATAGAGGCCGGTAGTTCTCCCGAGATGAAGCGCGTGCGGCGCAGCGGTATCGTGCGGCGTCCTCAGACTTGGTTATCGAATGAGTCCCGATCGCGAAGACGATCCGCCGATCCTCATCTGCTCGAAATGCAGGCGGCCCATGAAGTTCCTGGCGACACTGCCGGGAATAGTCACCTTGCCCCCGGAGCACGCCTATAATTGCGTTCCGTGCCGTCGCGTCGACACGATACGGCTGAAGTAAGTCACCGGTGCCGGAGTGGGCCGGACCTGCTCAAAACACCTCGAAATACTCGCGATGCTCCCAATCGGTCACCTCGGACAGGAAGCGGTCGATCTCGGCGTTCTTGATGTGGGTGTAGTAGTCGACGAATTCGGCCCCGAGCTTCTCGCGGAAGAACGGGTCGTCCTTCAGCGCGGCGACCGCATCGCGCAATGATTTCGGCAATGGCGGCGCCTTGGTCTCGTAGGGCGTGTCCGCCGAGGCACCGGGATCGAGCTTGCGGTCGATGCCGTCGAGGCCTGAGAGAATCTGCGAGGCCATGTAGAGATAGGGATTGGCGGCGGGCTCGCCGATGCGGTTCTCCAGGCGCGTGGCGGCATCATTGGCGCCACCAAGCACACGGATCATCACGCCGCGATTGTCGCGGCCCCAGATCGCGCGGTCCGGCGCCAGCGAATAGGAGCGGTAGCGCTTGTAGCCGTTGATGGTCGGGGTGCTGAACACGGTCGATGCGCGGGCGTGATCGAGCAGGCCGGCGAGATAGGCCTTGCCGAAGGTGCTGAGCGGCTCACCGCCGTCCTTCGTCATGAACAGGTTGTCGCCGCTCGCGCGCGAGACGATCGACTGATGCAGATGCCAGCCGCTGGCGAACACGTTCGGCAGTTTCGGCCGGCACATGAAGGTGGCGTGATAGCCGTGGCGTTGCGCGATCTGCTTCACCGCGGAGCGGAACAGCACCATGTTGTCGGCGGGCTCGAGCCCCTTCCGCGGCGCAAAAGTGAATTCGCATTGGCTCGGACCGAACTCGACCTCGACCGAGCGCAAGGGCAGTCCGAGCGCGACGATGTCGCGGCGGAGAATCTCCAGCATCGGCTCCATCTGATCGAAGCGCTGCTCGGTGAGATATTGATAGCCGTGGCTGAGCAGGCTCACCGACGGCGGCGTGCCGGGCTGGCCGGCATCCTCCGCGCGCATATGCGGATCGTCGAGCCTGAAGATGTGGAATTCGACCTCGAGGCCGGCGACGAAATCGTGGCCGCGGCCCGCGAGCTCGTCGAGCACCTTGCGGTAGAGCGAGCGCGTTGCGAACGGCACCGGGCGGCCGTCGTTGAAATAGAGGTCGCACAGCACCCAGCCCGTCGCCGGCGCCCACGGCAAGACGCGAAACGTTGCGGGATCTGCGACCATCAGCACGTCGGCCGCGCCCTCCATCTCCTTCATGCCGAAGCCGCCACCCGCAGTGAACACCGGAAACACCGTGCGGTGCGAGGTGTCCTTGGCGAGCATGGTGGTGGTGATGGAGCAGCCGCTCTCCAGCGAGGCGATCGCCTCGGAGGCGATGATGGTCTTGCCGCGCAGGATGCCGTGCTGGTCGGGGAAGGCGAGGCGGATGACTTCGAGATTCTTCTCCTCGACGAGGCGGCGCATGCGCGCCGCCGCGTCCTTCTGCTCATCCGACCACAGCGCATGACGCGCGACGAAAGTCACTCGACTACTCCCCGATAGCTGTCGTTCCGGGATGGTCCGAAGGACCAGACCCGGAACCTCGAGATTCCGGGCTCGATGCTATCGCATCGCCCCGGAATGACGATGCCCCAAAAATCACTCCGCCGCCGTCAGCCGATGCACCTTGCCTTCAATTTCCTTCGGCACCGGTGCCGTCCACGGCGCGCCGCGGCGGCGCTTGACGTCGACTTCCATCCAGTAGGTCTCCCAGCCCCGGGTCGGCCCGATGCCGTCCATTGTCGCCGGGCCCTGGATGCTGCGTGCGTTGGCCTCGTCCAGGAACAGCATCGGCTTCGCGCCGCCGGAGACCTTCTCGATCTCCTGCCGCAGCAGGCGGCGGTATTGCACGATCGCCTTGTCGGATTGTCCGAGATGCTCCCTGGTGCGATCCTGGATCGGGCCCATCGATTCCACCGCCCATTGGTCGTGGACGTTGATGTCGTTGCCCATGCCGGTATAGGTCGCGGTCTGCTGTTCGTGCGGATCGAAACCGTAATCGTTGCTGCTGTTCTTGCGCGACTTGTAGTCGGGCAGTTCATAGAGCTCGAGCCGCTGGTCGCGCATCCTCTGCTTGTCGACCGGGTTCGTGTAGCTGGTGAAGATCGCGTACCAATAGCAGTTCTCGTCGTCGACCGGCACGTGCCACTGCGTGATCGTCATCTCCGTGCTCATGGGAATGACGAAGCCGTGCGGGAACAGCTGGTTGGTGACGCGCACATGGGTGCGCTCCTCGTCGATCTCGCGCAGCGCGATCAGCCTGAGGCCATATTCGGTGTGCTCGACATTGATGATCGGCCGGTCGTATTCGCGCAGGATTTTTGTCATCGGCAGATCAGAGCCTGCCGAGGCGCCGCGGAACTGCTTGCCGTAGGCGGTGGAGGTGTCCTCGTCCTCGAAGAAGCGATGCAGATAGGAGGCGTGCGCGGGATCGATGCCGACCTCGAGCGCCTGCAGCCAGTTACAGGCCATGTGGCCCTTGAAAGCGAAGGTGTGGGAGCCGGGCGCGACAAAACAATCGATCTCCGGGAAGGCCGGCGGCTCACCTTCGCCGAGATAGGCCCAGAGGATGCCGCTCCTTTCCACGACGGGATAGGAGCGCTGGCGGATGTTCTGACAGAGCTTTGAATCCTTCGGCTCGGCCGGGGTCTCGATACACTGGCCGGCGGCGTCGAACAGCCAGCCGTGGAAGGCGCAGCGCAGGCCGCCATGTTCGAGCCGTCCGAAGGCGAGGTCGGCGCCGCGATGGGCGCAGTGGCGATCGATCAGGCCGTAGCGGCCGCTCTCGTCGCGAAACAGCACCAGGTTCTCGCCCAGCAGTTTGACAGGACGGATCGGCCGCGCGCCCTCCAGCTCGTCGACCAGCGCTGCCGGCTGCCAGTAGCTCCGCATCAGCTTGCCGCAGGGGTCCTTGGGCCCGGTGCGGGTGATCAGGTCGTTCTGCTCCTGGCTCATCATGGCGCGTGCATCCTTGTGGAGTAGCGTTTGTTCGCCTATTGAACGAATGGGCGAATTATGACATGTCTTGAAGCGGCAGCAAGCACTATTTTGCAGGATCGTCCCACACCCATGCCCAAGCTGAGGCGAAACGAAAGCGAGGAGCGTGCGACGGACTTTGTCGAGAGCCTCGATCGCGGTCTGCGCCTGATTCAGTGCTTCGGCACGACGGCCGGGCCGATGACGTTGAGCGATCTCGCCCGAGCTGCGGAGCTTCCGCGCGCCACCGCGCGGCGCATGCTGTTCACGCTCCAGCGCGGCGGCTTCGTCTCCGGTGACGGAAAGCTGTTCTCGCTGACGCCGCATGTGCTGACGTTGGCAGCGTCCTACCTGCGCTCGAACCAGCTCGTAGCGGTACTCCAACCCGTGCTCGATCGCATCGCGACCGCCGCACAGGAGATCTCCTCGCTTGCCGTGCTCGACGGCGCTGACGTCGTGTTCATCGCCCGCGGCGGTCCGACGCGAGTCTTCTCGGGTGGTGGCTTGGAGATCGGCTATCGCCTGCCGGCGTTCTGCACCTCCGTCGGCCGGGCCCTGCTCGGCCAGTTCGACGATGCCGATCTCGCCGCGCGGCTGGAGACGATGCCGCGCGAGGCGCTGACGCCGCAGACCGTGACTGATCCGAAGGCGTTGCTCGCGCGCATCGCAGCCGACCGTACGCAGGGCTATTCGCTGGTCGATCGCGAGGCCGAACCGCATTTCCGCTCGATCTCGGTCCCGGTGCGCCGTTACGACAATGTGATCGTCGCCGCCATCAACATGGGTGCCCATGTCGATCGCGTCCCGGAACAGGAATTGATCGATCGTTTTCTGCCGCTGCTGCAGGAGGGGGCGACGTCGCTGCGGTCGCAACTCCTGTAGCTGCATTCCCGTTGTCTCGAAGCCGGTGCTATAATGGTTCCAAGCATGAGAGAACAGGGAGGACGCCATGCACCATACCATGGTTCCCAGTGATCGCGTGGAGCGTGTCGCCGTCTATGGACGCGACGGGACGAGGCTCGGCACGATCGAGCGGCTAATGCTCGACAAGCTGAGTGGAATGGTTGCCTATGCGGTGATCAAGACCGGTGGACTGCTTGGCACCCATCATCACTACCCTCTCCAGTGGAGCGCGCTGAAATACGACCCAAGCCGCGAGGCGTTCCAGATCGAGTTGACGCTGGACGAACTCAGCAGCGGCCCGTGCGAGTTCGATGGCGATGCGTTCGACTGGGGCGACCGTTCGCGGTCCTACCCGCATCCGCATTACTGGTCGATCTAGCGGGTAAGCCGGCCTGGCAGCCCGCATTCTCGGCATGGGCTGGCGGGGCTCGAACTGCGGCCGTCGACCGCGTCTGACGTGATCGTCCGGTTATCCGGCGAGCGGCTCTTCGCCCACTTTGGGCCAATAGGTGCCAAAGCTCCAGAGGTTGCCCTCCGGATCGCGCGCGGCGAAATCGCGGCTGCCATAATCGGTTGTGTAGGGCTCCATTTCGATCTTCGCACCAGCGGCTTTCACCTTCTCGTAGAGCGCGTCGGGATCATCAACAGCCAGATACACGGCATCTGTCCGCCGGCCGCTGATGTCCCCAACCCGCTTGGCGTGGGCGTCGTCGCGATGCGCCCCCAGCATGAGAATCGACGATCCGAACGCCAGCTCGGCGTGAATGACCGTGCCTTCCCTGCGGTACACCACGCGTTCGGCGAAGCCGAGAACGTTCTTCAGCCAGGCGATCATCGCCTCCGCATCCTTGCAGCGCATGGTATGGTAGAGGCGCGGTGCTTCGTAGCCGTTCGGCTGGTTCATGAAACTCTCCAAGTCCGGTGCAAGTTCGGCGCAAGTCCTTGCAAGCTTGTTGCGAGCCGACCCTAGTTCGGATCATGGCGGCAGGCTTGAACAAATGGGACTTGAGCGTTGCCTCGCGCCGTCCTGGCGGCTAGCCGCCGCCGTCCCGCATCAGGCGTGGATCGACGACATCGAGCCGCGCGGCCCATCCGGTCGGCGTCTCGCCGCTGAATATCCGGAAATCGCGAGCAAGATGCGCCTGGTCCGCATAGCCGGCGTCTGCTGCAATTGTGGCCCAGCCGCCTGCGCCGTTCGTCCGGGCCAGCGCACAGGCCCGATGAAAGCGCAGCATCCGGGCCAGCGTCTTTGGCGGAACGCCGATCTCGTTGTGGAAGCGACGCGTGAGATGCTTGCGGCTCCAGCCGATGTCGGAGGCGATGTCGGCGATCTTGATCGCGCCTGCGCGTCCCCAGAGCGCCTCCAGGGCGAAAGCTACCGCTGGCGAAGGCTCGTGCACGGCGCGGCGAAGCACGAAGTCTTCCACGATCTCGAATCGCCGCAGCCAGCCGACTGCCTCGGCCACCCTGGCGCGGAGGTTCTCACCATCCCGTCCGAGAATGTCGTCAAGGCCGACCATGCGGGCGGTCAAATCGGGCACGGCTCCTCCGAAGAAGCGATACGCCCCGAGCGGCGTGAAATCGACCTGAACGCATTCGGCGCGGCCGTCGGATTCGATCAGGACAGGCCCGGGAAAGAGACCCGCCGCGAAACTCGGCCGCGCGTCGGCAGCATCTGGTTGCTGCCCGAGCGCAATGCGGAAGGGCGTTCCCAAGTTCACCAGCAGAGGAAGCGCAAGCGGAGCGGCGTGGCGGAAGGCGGCCAGGCCGAGGCCGCGCTCGCGGTAGAACGAGATGCTGGAAACCAGCCGCGCAAGCCGTGGTGAGGCAGATCGACGGATGACATCGGCAGTTGCGTCCATCGCGCGTCTCGCTCGTTCGCGCCCAGCATAGCGTCGCGATGGCGCCCGTCCAAGTCTATCGCTACGGGACCGTGCTCTGCCGCGCTTCCGCCTCACGCTCCATGTCGCGGCCCGACAGATCCTCTCCCTGCATGTTGGCGTAGTCACGCGCCATCTCGCGCATCAGGAACTTTGCCGGGACGTCGTGATAGGTGCCGCGGTCGTTGACGTATTGCATGTAGGCGCGGCCTTCGCCGTCGAAGGGGTGCAGCAGCGCATCGGTTTGGCCATCGAAATCGAGCGGGACCACGCCGACCTTGGCGCAGAGCGTGTCGTTGAACGTCGGCGTCGCCTTGCGCCAGGCGCCGTCGACATGCACCTCGGTAAAACCGTGCCAGGTGAAGATGTCGGTGCCCATGCTCGCGCGCAGTTTCTCCGTGGTGAGATGGTTCTTCACGTCGGCAAAGCCGACACGGGCGGGAATGCCGTGGACGCGGCAGGCGGCTGCATAGAGAGCAGCCTTGCCGACGCAATAACCTTGTCCGGCGGCGAGCACGCTCGAGGCACGAAAGGTCTCGGCCACGCGCATGCTGACGTAGGGGTTGTAACGGATCCCGTCGCGCACCGCCTTGTAGAGGACGCGGGCCTTCTCGCGCGCGCTCGCATCCGCGCGCACCGCGTCTTTCGCGAATTGTTGCACCGTGGGATGATCGCTGTCGATGTACTCACCGGGATCGGTGTAGAGACGGCGGATGGTATCGGGGAGGGTGTCGGTCATATCGAGAGCTTAGCAGGCGATTTGTCCGGAGTTCAATTCAAGCAATGCATGGCGCATTGCGCGAGAGCATGGGTGCGTCCTCAATTTGCGTCGAGGCGCTGCCGTATCAGGGCCGGTTGCGCATCCAGTCGGCGAGGCCCGACATCGCGCGATCGAGATCCTGGCGCGCGGCGATATCACTCACCGCCTCTTCCAGCGCCCCACGCATGCAGAGCATCCACGCATCGCGCTCGGCATCGCCGATGGCAAAGCCGATGTGCCGCTGCCGTAATCGCGGATGGCCTTTCTCGGGGGAATAGAGCTTCGGGCCGCCCGTCCATTCGGTGAGATAGCGCTTCAAGACGTCCCGGATCGGACCGAGGTCGTCCGCATGCATCGCCCGGATGACTTTCGCTTCCGGTAGCACGTCCATGCGCTCGTAGAAGCGGTCGACGAGGGCGTCGATCGCTGCGCTGCCGCCGATCCGATCGAACAGGGAGGTGGTCGCGTCGATATCGGTCATGCGAGGACGGAGCTCAAAGCGCGACGCTGCGCAGGCCGAAGCTGCGGGCGTCGTTCTGCAGCACCGGCCGCACCGCATCGATCAGCCGTGCGGCAGCTGCATCGACCGACAGCCCAGCCGTATCCACCACGGCCGTTGCGCGCGAATACAGCGACTCGCGGCTGAGCAGGATGTTGCGCAACTCCGCCATTGCGGAGCGATCGTCGGCCATCGGGCGCAGGTCGCCCTGGCGGCGGACGCGCGCCATGTGCTCCTCGGGCTCGGCCTTCAGCCAGATCGTGTAGAACGAGGTCAGGACCTGGTCGAAGGTCAGCGGTTCGGAGACGATGCCGCCGCCGGTTGCCAGCACCATCAACTCGTTGCGCGCGAGCAGCTGTTGCAGCGCCGCCTGCTCCATGCGGCGAAAGCCTTCCTGGCCGTACAGCGCGATGATCTCGGCGACCGAGAGGCCGTTCTGCTGCTCGACCTCCTTGTTGAGCTCGACGAAGCTCCAGCCGATCTTCTTCGCCAGGATCTTGCCGAGCGTGGACTTGCCGGCGCCGCGCAGGCCGATCAGCGCGATGCCGCAGAATGGCGCGCGCCGGGCTGCGGAGGCGCTGCCTCCGGCGAGCAGATCCTTGGCCTGCGCAATCTGGGCCGGCGTCGCCTTGCGCAAGAGGTCGCGAAACATCTGCCAGTCCGGCGTCGGATCGGTCGAGGGGAGCAGATCTTCGAGGTGCGCGCCCATCGCATCCGAGACGCGGCGCAGCAGCACGATGGAGACGTTGCCCTTGCCGCTTTCGAGCTGCGCGATGTAGCGCTCCGAGATCCCTGACACCTTGGCGAGCACCTTGCGCGACATGCCGCGCAGCGCGCGCATGGTGCGCACGCGTTGGCCGAGCTGTTCGAGGAAACGGGATTCGGCGTCGGGACTGTCGGTCATGAGCCTTCTTTAGCGGATGCCTCTTGAAGGAGGTCCTGCGGCGCGTTTTAATGAAACATAGTGCCTGCTGGCATTGACAGCAAGCTGCCGCGGTGTCTTTCTATGAATTATAATTCTAAATTCGGGGGAGAAGTCCGTGAGCGAGGGATCCTACAACGCGGTGAACTGGCTGCTCGACCGTAATGTCGAGGAAGGCCGCGGCAACAAGCTCGCCTTCGACGACACCGTCTCGCGGCTCACCTATGGCGAGCTCCAGCGAGATACCCGGCGCGCCGCCAATATGCTGCGCCGGCTTGGCGTCCGCCGCGAGGAGCGCGTGGCGATGATCATGCTGGACACCGTCGATTTCCCGATCGTGTTCCTGGGCGCGATCCGCGCCGGCGTCGTGCCGGTGCCGCTCAACACGCTGCTGACCGCGGACCAATACGCTTACATTCTCGCCGACTGCCGCGCGCGCGTGCTGTTCGTCTCCGAAGCGCTCTATCCCGTCATCAAGGACGTCGTCGGCCGCATGCCGGATCTCGAGCATGTCGTGGTCTCCGGCGCCAAGCAGAACGGCCACAAGCAGCTCGCCGAGGAGCTCTCAGGCGAGAGCGACCAGTTCACCACCGCCGCGACGCATCCGGACGAGCCGGCGTTCTGGCTGTACTCGTCTGGCTCGACCGGCATGCCCAAGGGCGTGCGCCATCTGCATTCGAACTTGCAGGCGACGGCGGACACCTATGCGAAGCAGGTGCTCGGCATTCGCGAGAGCGATGTCTGTCTGTCCGCGGCAAAGCTGTTCTTCGCCTACGGCCTCGGCAATGCGCTGACCTTCCCGATGTCGGTCGGTGCCACCGTGATCCTGAACAGCGAGCGTCCGACGCCGGCGCGCATGTTCGACCTGATGAACCGCTACAATCCCTCGATCTTCTACGGCGTGCCGACGCTGTTCGCGGCGATGCTCAACGACGAGGCGATGAAGAGCGAGCGTGGCGGCGGCGCCTTACGCATCTGCACCTCGGCCGGCGAGGCGCTGCCGGAGTCCGTCGGCAACAGCTGGAGGGCGCGCTTCGGCGTCGACATCCTCGACGGCGTCGGCTCGACCGAGCTCTTGCACATCTTTCTCTCGAACGCGCCCGGCGACATCAAATACGGCTCCTCCGGCAAGCCGGTGCCGGGCTATGCGGTGCGGCTCGTCAACGAGGCGGGCCAGGACGTCGCCGACGGCGAAGTCGGCGAGCTCCTGGTCGATGCGCCCTCCGCGGGCGAGGGCTATTGGAATCAGCGCCACAAGAGCCGCCGCACGTTCGAGGGGCCATGGACCCGCACCGGCGACAAATATGTCCGCGACACCGATGGCCGCTACACCTTCTGCGGCCGCGCCGACGACATGTTCAAGGTCTCCGGCATCTGGGTCTCGCCCTTCGAGGTCGAGAGCGCGCTGATCACGCATCCGGCCGTGCTGGAAGCCGCCGTCGTGCCCGAGGCCGACCCGGAAGGGCTCTTGAAGCCGAAGGCCTTCGTCGTGCTGCGGCCGGGCGCAACGACGACGGATTTGCAGGAGATGCTGAAGGAGCACGTCAAGCAGAAGATCGGCCCCTGGAAATATCCGCGCTGGATCGACGTGGTGGAGTCGCTGCCGAAGACGGCGACGGGAAAGATCCAGCGGTTCAAGCTGCGCGAGGGCGCGAATTGAGCGAGACGGTGCGTCGTATGACTCGCGCTATCGCCGCACACACCGCTGCGCTCCCTCCCCCCTTGCGGGGGAGGGTGGGGGAGAGGGGTAGCCCAGCAATCGGCCTTCATCGTCGCGCGCACGGTGTTCTTCATCACGCTGGGAGTCCCCGTGTGGCACCCCCCTCCCTAGCCCTCCCCCGCAAGGGGGGAGGGAGCGACGGAGTGCGCCGACGCATCTCGTCCTCATTGCGAACAAGAGTGACACCATGACCAATCTCACCCCCACCGGCTTCCTCAGTATCGATGGCGCCAGCCTCGAATACAAATGGCTCGCGCCGCAGGCCGCCGATGCGCCGACCATCGTCATGCTGCATGAAGGCCTCGGCTCGGTCGGACTCTGGAGCGACTTCCCGGAAAAGCTCCAGCAGGCGACCTGCGCCGGCATCTTCGCCTATTCACGCGCGGGCTACGGCCAGTCCAGCCCGGTCGCGCTGCCGCGGCCACTCGACTACATGCAGCGCGAGGCGCTGGACGTGCTGCCGAAGCTGCTCGATGCGATCGGCTTCAAGCGTGGCCTCCTGCTCGGCCATTCCGACGGCGCCTCGATCGCGACCATCTATGCCGGGGCGCATCAGGATCATCGCCTGAACGGTCTCGTGCTGATCGCGCCGCATTTCATCGTCGAGGACATCTCGGTGAAATCGATCGCCGCGATCAAGACGACGTTTGAGACCGCGGACCTCAAGGCAAAACTCGCGCGCTGGCACAGGGACGTCGACAACGCCTTCTATGGCTGGAACGGCGCCTGGCTCGATCCGAGATTCCGCGATTGGGACATCTCGGAGTACCTCGCCTATATCCGCGTGCCCGTCATGGTCCTGCAAGGCGTGGATGACCAATACGGCACCCTGCGTCAGGTCGAGATCGCGCAGGAAGAGTGCTACTGCCCGGTCGATCTGAAGATCATCTCGGGCGCCGGACATTCGCCGCATCGTGAGGCGCCGGCGGCAACGCTCGAGGCGATCGTGCCATTCGCGAAAGCGGCCCTGCGCGACGATCAGGGACTGCAGGGGCGCGCCGCATGATGGCAGCGGGGATGCAGCCTCCGGCCGGCACGGACCGAAGCGCTGGCGTCACGGTGCGGCTTTGAACGGCGACCATGAAACAAAGTGCATGCTCTGGCCATTGGGGGCTAGACACGTTCAAAAAGATGCACTATTGTGCATATAGTGCTACGGCGATAATGCATACTCAAGCTCAGGGGTGACCCATGGCCGGCGAAGATCGGCGCCTCGCAGGCGGCGCGACATTCATCGATTTCCAGACCGAGCCGTCCCGCTACCGGCACTGGAAGCTCACCGTCGATGGCGACGTCGCGACGCTGACCATGGATGTCGACGAGAATGGCGGCCTGTTCGAAGGCTATCTGCTCAAGCTCAATTCCTACGACCTCGGCGTCGACATCGAGCTGGCCGATGCGCTCCAGCGCCTCCGCTTCGAGCATCCCGAGGTGAAAGTCGTGGTGATGCGCTCGGCCAAGAACCGCGTGTTCTGCGCCGGCGCCAATATCCGCATGCTCGCGGGCTCGACCCACGCTCACAAGGTCAATTTCTGCAAATTCACCAACGAGACCCGCAACGGCATGGAAGATTCCTCCGAGAATTCCGGCCAGCGCTTCATCACCGTGGTGAACGGCTCCGCGGCCGGCGGCGGCTATGAGCTGGCGCTTGCGACCGATCACATCATCCTGGCCGATGACGGCTCGTCCGCCGTTGCGCTGCCCGAAGTGCCGCTGCTCGCGGTGCTGCCGGGTACCGGCGGCCTGACGCGCGTCGTCGACAAGCGCAAGGTGCGCCGCGACCATGCCGACTTCTTCTGCACGATCGAGGAAGGTGTGAAGGGCAAGCGCGCGGTGCAGTGGCGTCTCGTCGACGAGATCGCGCCGAATTCGAAGCTGGAAGGCAAGATCGCCGAGCGTGCCAAGGAATTCGCGGCGGCTTCGAAGCGCAACGGCGGTGGCAAGGGCATCGCGCTGACGCCGCTCAAGCGCGTGATCGACGAGACCAGCATCCGCTACGGCTTCGTCACCGTCGACATCGACCGTGCCGCCCGCATCGCCACCATCTCGATCAAGGCGCCGGAGACCGCGCCGCCCGCCGACATCGACGGCATGATGGCGCAGGGCGCTGCGTTTTGGCCGCTCCAGGTCGCGCGCGAGCTCGACGACGCCATCCTGCATCTGCGCATCAACGAGCTCGAGATCGCGATGCTGGTGTTCAAGAGCCACGGCGACCGCGCCCACGTGCTCGCCTGCGATGCTTTCCTCGAAGCCAACAAGGCGCACTGGCTGGTCAACGAGATCAGGCACTACTGGAAGCGCGTGCTCAAGCGTATCGACGTCACCTCGCGCACGCTGGTGACGCTGGTCGAGCCCGGCTCCTGCTTTGCCGGCACGCTGGCCGAGCTCGTGTTCGCCGCCGACCGCTCCTACATGCTGATCGGCACGCGTCAGGGCGACAACCGCCCGCCGCCGTCGATCGAGCTGTCCGGCATGAATTTCGGCCCCTATCCGATGAGCCATGGCCTGACGCGACTGCAATCGCGCTTCCAGGCCGATCCGTCCGACGTGGAGCGCGCGGAAGCCACGCTCGGCACCGCGCTCGATGCGGAGCAGGCCGAAGAGCTCGGTCTCGTCACCTTCGCGCTCGACGACATCGACTGGGACGACGAGGTGCGCGTGTTCCTCGAGGAGCGTGCCAGCTTCTCGCCGGACAGCCTCACCGGCATGGAAGCCAGCCTGCGCTTCGTCGGCCCCGAGACGATGGAATCGAAAATTTTCGCGCGCCTCACCGCCTGGCAGAACTGGATCTTCCAGCGTCCGAACGCGGTCGGCGAGGAAGGCGCGCTGCGCCGCTACGGCAGCGGCCAGAAGCCGAAATTCGATATGACCAGAGTCTAGCGAGTAGGGAGTGACGAATAGCGAATAAGGATTTCCATTCGCTACTCGCCATTAGCTATTCGCTCCTTACAACGAGTCAGTCCCCCACGGGAGGTCCACCATGAACATGAACATCATGAACGTCGACTACTCGACCAAGATTCCGAACAACGTCAACCTCGCCGAGGACCGCCAGGTGCTGAAGGCGCTGGAAGGCTGGCATCCCGGCTATATGGACTGGTGGAGCGACATGGGGCCGGAAGGCTTCCAGGAATCGCTGGTCTATTTGCGCACCGCCTACTCGGTCGATCCGCGCGGCTGGGCCAAGTTCGATTACGTGCGCATGCCCGAATATCGCTGGGGCATCTTGCTGGCGCCGCAGGAGGAGAACCGCGTCGTGCCGTTCGGTGAGCACTACGGCGAGCCGGCCTGGCAGGAAGTCCCGGGCGAGCACCGCGCCATGCTGCGCCGCCTGATCGTGATCCAGGGCGATACCGAGCCCGCGTCAGTCGAGCAGCAGCGCCATCTCGGCAAGACCGCGCCCTCGCTCTACGACATGCGCAACCTGTTCCAGGTCAATGTCGAGGAAGGCCGTCACCTCTGGGCGATGGTCTACCTGCTGCAGAAATATTTCGGCCGCGACGGCCGCGAGGAAGCCGACGATCTCTTGCGCCGCCGCTCCGGCGATGCCGACGCGCCGCGCATGCTGGGCGCCTTCAACGAGGCGACGCCGGACTGGCTGTCCTTCTTCATGTTCACCTATTTCACCGACCGCGACGGCAAGATGCAGCTGCACTCACTGGCGCAGTCCGGCTTCGATCCACTGTCGCGCACCTGCCGCTTCATGCTGACGGAAGAAGCGCACCACATGTTCGTCGGCGAGACCGGCATCACCCGCGTCGTGCAGCGCACCTGCGATGCGATGCGCGCGGCCGGCATCACCGATCCCACCGACATCGCGAAAGTCCGCGCGTTGGGGGTGATCGACCTGCCGACCATCCAGAAGAAGTTGAACCTGCACTACACGCTGTCGCTCGATCTGTTCGGCTCGGAGGTCTCGACCAACGCGGCCAACGCCTTCAACGCCGGCATCAAGGGCCGTTATCACGAGACCCAGATCGAGGACGATCACCAGCTCAAGAATTCCACCTATCCGGTGCTCAAGCTGATCAACGGCGAGGTCAAGCTGGTCGACGAGCCGGCGCTGACCGCGCTCAACATGCGCCTGCGCGACGATTACAGCCAGGACTGCGTCAAGGGCATGCTGCGCTGGAACAAGGTGATCTCGACCGCCGGCTACGATTTCCAGCTCAAGCTGCCCAACGTCGCCTTCCACCGCCACATCGGTGAGTTCAAGGACGTCCATGCCACGCCGGACGGCCTCCTGATCGACGATGCCACCTGGGCCAAGCGCAAGGACGAGTGGCTGCCCTCGACTGCGGACGGCGACTTCATCACCTCGCTGATGCAGCCCGTCACCGAAATCGGCCAGTTCGCCTCCTGGATCTCGCCGCCCAAGGTCGGCATCGACAACAAGCCGGGCGACTTCGAATACGTGAAGATCGAGTCGTAAGCGCCGGAAGCAGATGCTCTTGCCACACTGAAAGCTGTCATCACCCGCGAAAGCGGGTGATCCAGTATTCCAGAGGCCGTTGCGTCTAAACCGAGAAGCCGCGGCGTACTGGATGCCCCGGTCAAGCCGGGGCATGACAGCGGAGTTTGAAACGGGGATCTACCCCGCGATCTCCAACCCCGCATTTGCATACACCACGCCGCCATCGACGGCGATGGTGTTGCCGACCACGTAATCGCCCGCACGCGAGGCGAGATAGATCGCCACCCCTGCCATGTCCTCGTCGGTCCCGATCCGCCGCGCGGGGATGCGCTTTGCGACCTCGTCCGAATGGTCGCGCGCGGCGCGGTTCATGTCGGACTTGAACGCGCCCGGCGCGATCGCGGTGACGTTGATGTTGTCCTTGATCAGTTTCGTCGCCATGCGCCGCGTCAGATGGATCACCGCGGCCTTGCTGGCAGCGTAGGAATAAGTCTCGCTCGGATTGACGAAGATGCCGTCGACCGAGGCGATGTTGATCACCTTCGCCGGACCTTCGGCGCTCGCGGCCGCGCGCAGCGGCTTCGCCAGAGCCTTGGTCAGGAAGAACAGCGACTTCACGTTGAGATCCATCACCTTGTCCCAGCCGCTTTCGGGGAATTCGTCGAACTCCGCGCCCCAGGCCGCGCCCGCATTGTTGACGAGGATGTCGAGCTTCGGCTCCAGCTTGATGATCTCGCCAGCCAGCCTGTCGCAACCTTCGACGGTGGAGATATCGATCGGCAGCGCGATGCATTCGCCGTCATATTGCGCGGTGAGCTCCTTGGCGGTCGCCTCGCACGGTCCGGCCTTGCGCGCGGTGATGTAGACCTTTGCGGCGCCGGCGCTGAGAAATCCCGCCGCGATCATCTTGCCGATGCCGCGCGAGCCGCCAGTCACCAGCGCGATGCGGCCTTTGAGCGAGAACAGATCCTTGAACATGGTGCCTCCCTTGGTTGGCGCTGTTTTGGGCGGGGAGGAGAGGGGAGTCAAGGAAGGCGCTGCGATGACAGGGGTGAGGCGCAGTAGCGACCCAACCAGCTCGGTGTCGTCCCGGACAAGCGAAGCGCAGATCCATAACCCCAGGGAGCAGTTCGGCGACGACTCGTTCGGTACCTCTACCAACCGCAACCGATAAATTTCGCGGTATGGGTTCCCGCGTACGCGGGGACGACGGCGGAGATTGGAGCTGCTACGCCGCCGCGATCCGACGAAAACCGTTCCACATCGCGGTCGCGGCGCCCGAGGTCAGCACCGGCAGGATGCGCGCGTCCTGGTAATTGCCATTGAGCGAAACGCGGGGCAGCGCGGTCATGTGGCTGGCATTCTCCGCGAACAGCATGCCGGGCCGCGTCGTCACCGCGGTCTTGAAGCCGGCGGATGCGGCGAGGGCGAATTCGCGCATCCCCGCGGCGTCGCGATCGCCATAGGGATAGGCGAGATGCAACACGGGGTGCTCAAGCACCTGCTCGATCCGCGCGCGGCTCACGGCCATCTCCTGCGCGGCGATGTCTTCCGCCTGCTTGGCGAGGTTGCCATGGCTGACGCTATGCGCGCCGATCGTGACCAGCGGATCGGCGGCAAATGTCCTCACCTCGGCCCAGGACAGGCACAGGCTGCGGCACAGCGCTTCCATGTCGACGTCGTACCTCGTGCACAGCGCCCCGATCTCGCGCGCAAGATCGTGCTCGCCCGGCAGCGCGCGCAGCCAGTCGTGCAGGCGATCGAATGCCGCCTGCTTGGCGGCAGGCGTCGTCGCATCGATCCGCAGCGCGGAATTGCCGATTCTGACGTCGATCTGCTCGGCTCTGGCGATCACGGCCTCCAGCGCCACCCACCACAATCGTCCGGTGCCTTCGGCAAAATCGCTCGCGACATAGACCGTCAGCGGCGCGTCAAATTCGCGCAGCACCGGCAGCGCATAGTCGAGATTGTCGCGGTAGCCATCGTCGAGGGTGAAGGCGGCGAAGCGGCGGTCGAAGCGGCCCTGCAGGAGCCGCTCATGCAGCTCGTCCATGGTGACGATGTCGATGTCGCGCGAGCGCAAATGGAACAGCGTCGCGCGCAGGAATTCGGGAGTGACTTCGAGATGCCGGTTCGGCTGGAACGCGGCCTCGCGGGCCGGGCGTACATGGTGCAGCATGAAAATGGCGCCGACGCCCGACAAGAGCGGGCGCAAGAGGTGGTGTGCGCCGCTGAAATAGAGTGCTCCCAGCCCGGCGCGGATGACGTTGTTACGCAGTTGTTTCATGACCGGCTGGGGGACTCTGGCATTCCGCCCTTCAACTTACGGAGGAACCCTTGAAGAAAAAGTTATTCCGATTGTCCAGGCAGGGCCTTCGGAACGGCGCCATTTCCGGTTTGACAGCCTGCCAAGGGTTTGTTTTGTCTCCGTTTCCAGAGTTCGGGTCGTCGAATGAAGAAGCTTTTCAGGTGGGCCAGCAAATGGTGGCCGGGGCTGATCCCCCTGGCCATCATGTGGGGATTTGCGGCTTGGAATAATACCTTACCGGTGGAGGCCGATCTGTCGGCCCGCAGCTCGGCTGCGCTGAAAGATACCGTGCTGGACAAGACCCGGATCGCGGTCGATGGCCGCGACGTCAGCCTGGCCGCGGACGCCTTCTCCGAGGCGGGTCGCCGCGACGCCGTTATGGCGGTCGAAACCGTCCCCGGCGTGCGGCTGGTCGACGACCGAACCCGCCTTGTTCCTGAGGCCAAACCCTTCGTCTGGAACGCCGAGCGCGACGTGGTGCGGGTGACGCTGTCAGGATCCGCACCCTTGCCGTCGATGAAGTCCCGGCTGACCGAGGCAGCCCGCAAGGAGGTCGGCGGCGCCGAGGTGGCCGACCAGATGAGCCTGGCGCGCGGCGCGCCAGCTCGGTTCGAGGCAGCGGCGATGCTGTTGCTGGATCAGATCGGCAAGCTCAAGGACGGCAAGATCACGATAACGGACACCAGGGTCAACCTGTCAGGCATGGCGCGCGAACTCGGCGGCCGTGAGGCGATTGCGGCCGCGCTGAAGAACCTGCCCGAGGGCTTTTCGGTCGCCGCCAACGAGATCAAGGCGCCGCCCTATATCTTCCAGGCCTACAAGGATCCGGTGGCCGCGACGGTGACGCTGACCGGCTATGTTCCCGACGCCAATGTCCACGCCGCGATCGCCACCAGCGCCTCGCGAAAGTTCTTCACCGAAAAGGTCGTCGACAATCTCAAGGCCAGTGTCGGCGCACCCGGCTCCTTCAACACGGCGGTCGTTGCAGCGCTCGGCGCGCTGTCGCGGCTGTCGACCGGTACGCTCGTCGTCTCCGACCGCGAGGTGAAGCTGTCGGGCGATGCGCTCTACGAGGGGGCTGCCAACGACATCCGCGCAGGCCTCGGCAAAGACTTCCCGAAAAGCTGGCAGTACAAGCCGGAGATCACGGTGAGGCCCGCGGCAGGCCCGGTCGATGGCACTGTGTGCCAGCAATTGTTCTCGGAGCTCCTGACCAAGGGCAAGATCCGCTTCGCAACCAGGCGCGCGGACATCGATCCTGACTCGGCAGGCATCCTCGATCGTCTCATCGAGACGGCGCTGCGCTGCCCTACCACCAATATCGAGGTCGTCGGCCATACCGACGCCGACGGCGAGGACTCCTTCAACCAGGCTCTCTCGGAAAAGCGCGCACAGGCGGTGATCGACTATCTGGTCAAGGCCGGCCTGCCCGCCAGCCGCTTTACCGCGGTCGGCCATGGCAGCACCCAGCCCGTCGCCGGCAACGATACCGATGAAGGCAAGGCGCAGAACCGCCGTATCGAATTCCTGGTGAGGTGACGATGCCCTATCTCGTCTCGTTCCATCTGGGCTGGTTGATCGGCTCGCTGCTGCTGGGCTTTTGCATGGGCTGGATCTCGGTGGTTCAGCGCGGCAACGGCACCTCCAAGGTGACCGCGCGCTGGCTCGCGGCGCTTGCCGCGGGCCTGGTCGCAGCTTCGTTCGCCCATGTGGTCCCCGGCCGTTTCGGCTATTGGCTCGACCTCGGCCTGATCATGTTCGCCTGCTATCTCGTCGGTTGCACCATCGGCGCCTGGCTGCGCGACCGGGTCGTCTCGCGCAGCGTGCCGACAGCCGCCCCGTGATGTTGCCATGCACCCTCTCTTGAGAGACGGGTGCCCGTCCGCAACGGCCTTTCGGCGCATCAGACGCCCGTGACCGGCCGCTTCGGCTCCCCTCTTTCAACAGGCGGGCCTGCCCCATAGATTGACGTCGGCTTAAGTCGCGACAGAACATTGCGCCGTTGTAATCATCAAAACTTCATGGCGTCCGCGCAGGATTGCCAAGGAGATTCGCGTCGAGCTTGCCGCCGAAGGCGCCAAATCGTGCATCAGGAGCCGTGACCCTGCCTAAAATATTGAAGGCACGTGTTTTTGTTCGAATTGGCGAATTCCACTTTGCCGGAAAACGCGCTAGTGGAGGGGGAGGGGCATGCGCGATGCCGGAGCCGGCGGCGAGGGGTCGTTGAGTGCCTGTGCGTCGTCCGCCTGTCCGCTGGCCACCCTGGCCGCCGAAGCGTTGTTGTTCGAGGTCTAGATGCTGGAAGCCATACGCAGGGCGACGTCGTTTCTGCGCCAGAAGCAAATCCTGCATAAGCTTGGAGTTGTGATCAGCATCGCGGTCATCGGCATCGCTTGCTATGTGCTCTACCACATGCTGCGCGGCATCGATTTCAACGAGGTCCTCGAAGCGATCAAGAGCACCGAGCCGTCCCAGATTGCGATGGCGGCGCTGTTCGTCGCGGCGGGCTATTTCACCCTGACCTTCTACGACCTCTTCGCCACGCGCGCGATCGGCCATTCCCATGTACCCTATCGCATCAACGCGCTCGCGGCCTTCACCAGCTATTCGATCGGCCACAATGTCGGCGCCAGTGTCTTCACCGGCGGCGCGGTGCGCTACCGCATCTATTCGGCCTATGGGCTCAATGCGATCGATGTCGCAAAAATCTGCTTCCTCGCCGGCCTGACCTTCTGGCTGGGCAATGCCGCCGTGCTCGGCCTCGGCATCTCCTATCATCCGGAGGCCGCGGCCTCGATCGACCAGCTTCCGCCCTGGCTGAACCGGGTGCTGGCACTGATGATCATCGTGGCGCTGGTCGGCTACGTGGTCTGGGTCTGGACCCATCCGCGGGTGGTCGGCCGCGGCCCCTGGACCGTGGTGCTGCCGGGCGGCCCGCTGACCCTGCTCCAGATCGCGATCGGCATCATCGATCTCGGCTTCTGCGCGCTGGCGATGTATGTCCTGGTCCCGGACGAGCCCAATCTCGGCTTCGTCGTGGTCGCGGTGATCTTCGTCTCGGCCACCCTGCTCGGCTTCGCCAGCCATTCGCCCGGGGGACTCGGCGTGTTCGACGCCGCCATGCTGGTCGGCCTCTGGCAGATGGACCGGGAGGAGCTTCTGGGCGGCATGCTCCTGTTCCGGGTGCTCTATTATCTGTCTCCCTTCGTCCTATCTGTAATCTTGCTGACGTTTCGCGAAGTTATCATCGGTGCGCGATCGAAGCGCTTGCAACAGGCGGCGCTCAAGCTGGACCCCGGCCCGGCGCATGAAGCCGCCTATGTGAGAGAGCGCAGCGACAGCGGAGCCTAAGTCCCCCAGGAGAAGCCCGCCCCGATGGCGATCGATGCCCCATCTTCTCCCCCCGCCCAGCCCTGGTCCGACCGGCTGCGGCACTCGACCATCATCCTGATCGCCGCGGCGCTGGCGCTGTCTATCGTGGTCTCGCTCGGCGAATTGTCGGCGCTGCCCGCCGCGATCGTGTTCTTCTGCATCGCGGCGGCGGCCTTGATCCCCTGGCGGCTGCATGATCCCGCCGCCTCGCGCGACGATGTCAGGCGTATCAACCCGGTCGAGAGCGCGGCGGTGGCCGCGGTCGTCGCCGGCATGCCGGATCCCGCGGTACTGCTCGACCGCGCCGGCCGCGTCATCCATCTCAATGCCGCCGCCGCCCAGCTGGCGCCGGCGCTGCGCAGGAACGAGCTCGCCCAGTTCGCGCTGCGCTCGCCGGAGATCATCACGGCGCTGCGCGAGGCGATCGCGACCACCGAGCCGCGACGCGCGACCTATCTCGACCATGTTCCGGTCGATCGCTGGATGGAGCTCATGATCACGCCGGTGCCGGTGCCGACCAGCTTCGGCGGCGCCGACAAATGCATGCTGATGACCTTCCACGACCAGACGCCGCTGCGCCGGGTCGAGGAGATGCGCGCCGACTTCGTCGCCAATGCCAGCCACGAGCTGCGCACGCCGCTGGCCGCGCTGTCGGGCTTCATCGACACGCTCCAGGGCCAGGCCAAGGACGATCCCAAGGCGCGCGAGCGCTTCCTCGGCATCATGCACAACCAGGCCACCCGCATGGCACGCCTGATCGACGATCTCCTGTCACTGTCGCGGGTCGAGCTGTCGGCCCATGTCCGGCCCGACACCCTGGTCGACCTCGTGCCGATCATCCGCCAGGTCGCCGACGGTCTCGAGCCGCTGGCGCGCGAGCGTCAGGTCGAGGTGGAGATCCATCTGCCGGAACCGCCGGTGATGATCGCAGGGGACCGCGAGGAGCTGCTCCGCCTGTTCGAGAACCTGATCGAGAACGCGCTCAAATACGGCGCCTCGGGCGGACGCGTCATCGTGTCACTGAGCTCGGCCGCCGCCTCTGATGGAGCTCAGGAAATCCGAGTCATGGTCCGCGATTTCGGCCCCGGCATCGCGCCGGAGCATCTGCCCCGGCTGACCGAGCGGTTCTATCGCGTGGACGTCGGCGACAGCCGCTCGCAGGGCGGTACCGGGCTCGGATTATCGCTGGTGAAACATATTCTTAACCGTCATCGTGGCCGGCTTCTGATCGAAAGCGTGCCCAGGCAGGGCGCCACTTTCACGGCCTGTTTTCCTCAGGTGAAGCCTCTGGCGCAGGGTTAAAAATCAAGCAATTTCAATTGCTTGATTGTGTCATCCAGCTGTCACGAAACCTTCGTAAAAGCTCAGTCGACCGCTCCTAAACGGACGGCGCGGGGAGCGCGATCGGGCGCGGTTGGCGCTTCGCTCCCCAGTATGGAGACCAGCATGAATTTCCTCAAAACCATGGTCGCTGCCGGCTTGGTCGCCGCATCGACGACGGTAGCCTTTGCGGCCGACATCACCGGTGCCGGCGCGACGTTCCCGTTCCCGATCTATTCGAAGTGGGCTGACGCCTACAAAAAGGAGACCGGCAACGGTCTGAACTATCAGTCGATCGGCTCCGGCGGCGGCATCAAGCAGATCCAGGCCAAGACCGTGACCTTCGGCGCCAGCGACGCGCCGCTCAAGGCCGAGCAGCTCGAGAAGGATGGTCTCGTCCAGTGGCCGATGGTGATGGGTGCGATCGTCCCGGTCGTCAACATCGAGGGCGTGAAGCCCGGCGAGATGGTGTTCGACGGCGAGACGCTGGCCAACGTCTATCTCGGCAAGATCACCAAGTGGGATGATCCGGCCATCAAGAAGCTCAATCCGAACGTGAAGCTGCCGTCGGAGGCGATCACCGTGGTCCGCCGTTCGGACGGTTCGGGCACCACCTTCAACTTCACCAACTACCTCTCCAAGGTCAGCGCGGACTGGAAGAGCAAGGTCGGCGAGGGCACCGCGGTCGAGTGGCCGGTCGGCGTCGGCGCCAAGGGCAACGAAGGCGTGTCGGGCAATATCAGCCAGACCAAGAACTCGATCGGCTACGTCGAGTACGCCTATGCCAAGCAGAACAAGCTGACCTACACCAAGATGGTCAACAAGGCCGGCAAGACGGTTGAGCCGACGATGGAGTCGTTCCAGTCGGCCGCATCCAATGCCGACTGGGCTCATGCGCCCGGCTACTATGTCATCCTGACCGACCAGCCCGGCGACAAGTCTTGGCCGATCACCGCCTCGACCTTCATCCTGATGCACAAGGAGCCGGTCGACAAGGCCGCCGCCAAGGAAGCCCTCAAGTTCTTCGCCTGGGCCTTCAAGAACGGCGACAAGATGGCTGAGGAGCTCGACTACATCCCGATGCCGGACAACGTGGTCAAGCTGATCGAGAAGACCTGGTCGGCCGACATCAAGAGCTGAGCTTTCGCGATTGCTCGCGCCCCGTCGTTCCGGGGCGCGAGCGCCGCGAGCGACCCGGAATCTCGTCATTCCGGGTCTGGTCCTTCGGACCATCCCGGAATGACGCCGGATAGATCGTCGACAAGACCGCCTTTGTTGGCGGCACGCAGATGGCGTAAGTAAAACAGGGGATCGACGTGGCTGAGATGGCTGTCGAGAGCAATGTGATTGATGCTGCCGGTCCATATGACCGCGCCAAGGCCTTGAGCGCGTTCAAGCTCGGCGACGTCACCTTCTATTGGATCACGCGGTTGTCCGCGATCTCGGTGCTGCTCATTCTCGGCGGCATCATCATCTCGCTGATCGTCGGGGCGTTCCCGGCGATCAAGGAATATGGCCTCTCCTTCCTGTGGACGCAGCGCTGGGCGCCGTCGGCCGATCCGCCCGTGCTCGGCGCGCTCGGGCCGATGTACGGCACGCTCGTCACCTCCTTCATCGCGATGCTGATCGCCATTCCCGTCGGTCTCGGCATTGCGATCTTCCTCACCGAGCTTTGTCCGCAATGGCTGCGCCGCCCGATCGGCATGGCGATCGAGCTGCTCGCCGGCATTCCCTCGATTATCTACGGCATGTGGGGCTTTTTCGTGCTCGGGCCGTTCCTGGCCAACACCTTCCAGCCCTTCATGATCAGGGTGTTCGACGGCGTTCCTGTGCTGGGTGCGATCTTCGCCGGTCCCCCGTCCTATCTCAGCCTGTTCAACGCCTCGCTGATCCTCGCCATCATGGTGCTGCCCTTCATCACCTCGATCTCGGTCGACGTGTTCAAGACGGTGCCGCCGGTGCTGAAGGAAGCCGCCTACGGCGTCGGTTGTACCACGTGGGAAGTCGTGCGCAGCGTGGTGATCCCCTACACCCGCGTCGGCATCATCGGCGGTGTCATGCTGGCGCTGGGTCGCGCGCTCGGCGAGACGATGGCCGTGACCTTCATCATCGGCAATTCGTTCCGCATCTCCTCGTCGATCTTCGCCCCGGGCACCACGATCTCAGCGGCGATCGCATCCGAGTTCGCCGAGAGCGACGGCCTGCACCAGTCCGGCCTGATCCTGCTCGGTCTGCTGCTGTTCGTGCTGACGTTCTTCGTGCTCGCGGCCGCGCGGCTGATGCTGATGCGCCTGGAAACCAAGGCCGGAAAGTGAAGCCATGAACCCGATCTATTCGCGCCGCCGCCGCTGGGACATCGTCATACGCGGCCTCTGCATCGCAGCCGCCGCCTTCGGCGTCACCTGGCTCGCGCTGATCCTGATCACGCTGCTCTACAACGGTCTGGCCGGGCTCAACCTTCAGGTCTTCACCGCAGACACGCCGCCGCCCGGATCGAGCGAGGGCGGCCTGCGCAACGCCATCGTCGGCTCGCTGATCATGACCGTGATCGGTGTCGGCATCGGCGCGCCGCTCGGCATGTTCGCCGGTACCTATCTCGCCGAATACGGCCGCAACGACAAGCTGACCTCGGTGATCCGTTTCATCAACGACATCCTCTTGTCGGCGCCCTCGATCATCATCGGCCTGTTCATCTATGGTGCGGTCGTGGTGCCGATGCGAGGCTTCTCGGCAATCGCCGGCGCGCTGGCGCTCGCCGTGATCGTGATCCCCGTCGTGGTGCGCACCACGGAGGACATGCTGCTGCTGGTGCCGAACCCGCTGCGTGAAGCCGCCAGCGCACTCGGTCTGCCGCGTTCGCTGGTGATCAAGCGCATCGCCTACCGTGCGGCGCGCTCCGGCCTCATCACCGGCGTGCTGCTCGCCACCGCCCGCGTCGCCGGCGAGACCGCGCCGCTGCTGTTCACCGCGCTGTCCAACCAGTTCTTCAGCCTGAGCCTGGACAAGACGATGGCCAACTTGCCGGTGACCATCAACAACTTCGTGCAGAGCCCCTACGCCTACTGGAAGCAACTCGCCTGGAGCGGGGCGCTGCTGATCACCCTGACTGTGCTTGCCCTGAACATTGGCGCCCGCATCCTTGGTGCCGAGAGGACCGCAAAATGAGTGAAATGTCTATTTCCGTAAGCGCGCCGACCGTTCATCCCGGCTCGCAGCCGCTGCCCGAGGCGCCTGCCAAGGTCACCGCGCGCAACCTCAATTTCTACTACGGTGAGCACCATGCGCTGAAGAACATCAATCTGGCGCTGGGTACCAATCGCGTCACGGCCTTTATCGGCCCGTCCGGCTGCGGCAAGTCGACCCTGCTGCGCATCTTCAACCGGATGTACGACCTCTATCCGGGCCAGCGCGCCACCGGCCAGCTGTTGCTCGACCAGACCAACATTCTCGACCCCAAGCTCGACCTCAATCTGCTGCGCGCCCGGGTCGGCATGGTGTTCCAGAAGCCGACGCCGTTCCCGATGACGATCTACGAGAACATCGCCTTCGGCATCCGCCTCTACGAGAAGATCTCGAAGTCCGAGATGGACGATCGCGTCGAGAAGGCGCTGCGCGGCGGCGCGCTGTGGAACGAGGTCAAGGACAAGCTCAACGCCTCCGGCCTGTCGCTCTCGGGCGGCCAGCAGCAGCGCCTGTGCATCGCCCGCACCGTCGCGGTGCGCCCCGAGGTGATCCTGTTCGACGAGCCCTGCTCGGCGCTCGATCCGATCTCGACCGCCAAGGTCGAGGAGCTGATCCAGGAACTGTCCGAGAACTACACGATCGCGATCGTCACCCACAACATGCAGCAGGCCGCGCGCGTCTCCGACAAGACCGCCTTCATGTATCTTGGCGAGCTGATCGAGTTCGACGACACCAGCAAGATCTTCACGTCGCCGACCGACCGGCGAACGCAGGATTACATCACCGGCCGGTTCGGCTGAGGAGACGGGACATGGGTACTGAACATACCGCAAAGGCTTTTGACACCGACCTCCAGGAGCTCACCCGCCTGGTCGCCGAAATGGGCGGGATCGCCGAGCGCATGATCGTCGATTCCGTCGACGCGCTGATCCGCCGCGACGTCGCGCTCGGCCAGCGCGTCGTCGCCACCGACGCCGATCTCGACATGCTGCAGAAGCGCATCGAGGAGCGCGCGGTGCTCACCATCGCCCGCCGCCAGCCGATGGCGGTCGACCTGCGCGAGATCGTCGGCGCCATGCGCGTTGCGACCGATCTCGAGCGCATCGGCGACCTCGCCAAGAACATGGGCAAGCGCGTCGCCGCGCTGGAGACCGACTTCCATCCGCTCAAGCTGTTCCGCGGCCTGGAGCACATGACCGATCTCGTGCAGCAGCAGGTCAAGTCGGTGCTGGACGCCTATGCCGCTCACGACCTGCCGGCGGCGATGGCGGTGTGGAAGGGCGACGAGGAAGTCGACGCGATCTGCACCTCGCTGTTCCGCGAGCTCCTCACCTACATGATGGAGGATCCGCGCAACATCTCGTTCTGCATCCACCTGATGTTCTGTGCCAAGAACATCGAGCGGATCGGCGACCATGCCACCAACATCGCCGAGACCGTGTTCTACATGATCGAGGGCCAGGCCATCACCGACAAGCGGCCGAAGGGCGACATGACCACGTTCGCCACGACGATACCGAATACCTGAAGACTTAAGGAGCGACGGTACCATGGGCGCACGCATTATGGTGGTTGAGGACGAGGAAGCTCTCACCGAGCTTCTCCGTTACAACCTCGAAGGCGACGGCTATGACGTCGAGACGGTGATGCGCGGCGATGACGCCGACACCCGCCTCAAGGAGCACATTCCCGATCTGATCGTGCTCGACTGGATGCTGCCGGGCCTGTCAGGCATCGAGCTGTGCCGGCGGCTGCGCACCCGCTCCGAGACCAAGCAGCTGCCGATCATCATGCTCACCGCCCGCGGCGAGGAGAGCGAGCGGGTGCGGGGACTTGCGACCGGCGCCGACGACTATATCGTCAAGCCATTCTCGGTGCCGGAACTGCTGGCGCGCGTGAAGGGTCTGCTCAGGCGCGCGAGCCCCGAGCGGCTCGCCACGGTGCTCGCCTATGGCGACATCGAGCTCGACCGTGACAAGCGCCGCGTCGCGCGTTCGGGCCGGCCGATCGACCTCGGCCCGACCGAATATCGCCTGCTGGAGTTCTTCCTGGAGCATCCCGGCCGGGTGTTCTCGCGCGAGCAACTGCTCGACAGCGTCTGGGGCCGCGACATCTACATCGATGAACGCACCGTCGACGTTCATATCGGTCGTCTCCGCAAGCTGCTCAATCTCGGCCGCGAGCAGGACCCGATCCGCACCGTCCGCGGCGCCGGTTATGCGCTCGACGATCGCTTTGCGAAGGCGGAGCAGACCTAAAGCATGATCCGGAAAAGTGCGCAGCGGTTTTCCGAAAAGATCATGCTTAAACGACGACCTACAGCGCGATGACGATTCATCCTGATCGCATCGCGCTTTAGTCTAAGGTTTGCAGACTTTGGTTTGGCGTAGTGCAATCACACTCTCAGTGTCGTCCCTGCGAACGCAGAGACCCATAACCACAGGAAGTGGTTTGGCGAAGACTCGGAGTGATCATCCCGTGCAATGACAGCGCCCCGGGATTATGGGTCCCTGCGCCCCGTGCGCAATTGCGCACCAGGCAGGGACGACATCCGATGTGTTGAGCCGTTTTCGCGCGCCGGCTGACGAGGCGCGCTGATAACCTACCGCGTTCCCGGCTTGGCCGGTGCGCGCCGGCGATCTGCCGCCGGCTGATAGGCCACGCGCGAATGCTGGGCGCAGTAGGGCAGGCCGGACAGCGCCTTGCCGCCGCAGAAGAAGAAATCCGGGCTCGAGGGATCGCCGACCGGCCAGTGGCAGGTCGCCTCGTTCAATTCCAGCAGCGACAGTCGCTGGCTCATCGGCACCACGTTGTCGTAGGTGACCGGCTCGGCCTCCACCTCGACCTCGAAGGCCTGCGCCAGCGCGGTGTTGCCGCGCGCAACGGGGCGGGTCACCCGCATCATGTGCTGCGCGGGCCGTGCCTTGCGCGGCCGGGGCGCTGCCGAAGAAGGGCTCTTGGCGCGGCCGGACAGGCCGAGCCGGTGCACTTTGCCGATCACGGCATTGCGGGTCACATTGCCGAGCTCCGCCGCAATCTGGCTGGCCGAAAGTCCGGCCTCCCAGAGCTTTTTCAGCTGCTCGACGCGATCATCGGACCAGGTCAAAACCGTCATTGCACCCTTTCCCTCGCTGCGAGCCTGCCATCCTGGAGCCTTCGCAGCGAATGCCTAAGCCTTGAAAACCCGTGCCGCCAGAATCCCTTAAGGCTCGCCGGGCGCACCAAAGACGCCCGAACGTTTACGCCGGTACATGAGGACTCTTGGGATCAGAACCGCTGCACGAGATATCGTATCTGACAGTCCAAACGCTACAATATGGCGTGACTCCCGCGCAAGAGTCCGCCGGCTCGCTTCCACATGTTCCGTGGTGAAAACCCGCAAAACCGGCACCGCAAGACTACGGATTCAGCGTTTCGCGAGGCTTTCCGGGCGGCATTGACACCCGTCTTGTCAGGCATAAGATAGCGTCACGTGCCGCCCTTAAAAGGCGGCACGTTTCGTTTTCCGGGCCGGGCAATGGTGCGTTGCGCAATGCACGCTTCACGCCGTCCGCAACATTCAAGTGACGTCATGACCAACAGCGCCGCGCCGCATTTGCTCCCCGTTTTCGCCAGGGCCGACCTCGGTTTCGAGCGCGGCGAAGGCTGCTGGCTGGTCGCGACCAATGGGGATCGCTATCTCGATTTCACCTCGGGCGTGGCGGTGAATGCGCTCGGCCATGTTCATCCCGCGCTGGTCAAGGCGCTGCAGGAGCAGGCGACGAAGCTCTGGCACATGTCGAACCTGTTCCAGAGCCCCGACGGCGAGAAGCTCGCAAGCCGCCTCTGCAACGAGAGTTTTGCCGACTTCGTGTTCTTCTGCAATTCCGGCGCCGAGGCGCTGGAAGGCGTGATCAAGCTGGTCCGCCATCATCACTTCTCCAAGGGGCATCCCGAGCGCTATCGCATGATCACCTTCGAGGGCGCCTTCCACGGCCGCACGCTGGCAACGCTCGCCGCTACCGGATCTGCAAAATATCTCGAGGGCTTCGGTCCGCCGATGGACGGCTTCGACCAGGTGCCGCATGGCGACCTGGAAGCTGTGAAGAAGGCGATCGGCCCGCATACCGCCGGCATTCTCATCGAGCCGATCCAGGGCGAGGGCGGTGTTCGTTCTGCGCCTCCCGCCTTCCTCAAGGCACTGCGCGAGCTCTGCAATGAGCGCGGCCTGTTGCTCGCCTTCGACGAGGTGCAGACCGGCATGGGCCGCACCGGCGAACTCTTTGCCTACAAGCGCACCGGCGTCGTGCCCGACGTGATGTCGCTGGCGAAGGCGCTCGGTGGCGGTTTCCCGATCGGCGCGGTGCTCGCCACCGCCGACGCGGCGCGCGGCATGGGGCCGGGCTCGCACGGTTCGACCTTCGGCGGCAATCCGCTCGCGATCTCGGCTGCGAACGCCGTTCTCGACGTCATGCTCAAGCCCGGCTTCTTCGATCACGTTCAGAAGATGTCGCTGCTGCTGAAGCAGAAGCTCGCCTCGGTGATCGACCGTCATCCTGATGTCGTCAGCGAGGTGCGCGGCGAGGGCCTCCTGATCGGCATCAAGGCCGTGGTGCCCGCAGGCGACCTCGTCGCGGCGCTGCGCGCCGAAAAATTGCTCACCGTCGGAGCAGGCGACAATGTCGTGCGCTTCCTGCCACCCTTGATCGTCACTGAAGCGGAGATCGAGGACAGCGTCGGGCGGCTCGAACGCGCCTGCACTGCGATCTCATCCAGCCAGACCAAGCGGGCGGCAAGCTGATGAACAAGACGCCCAACAAGACTCCAAAGCACTTCCTGGATATCAACGAGCTGCCGCTGTCGGAGCTCAAGAGCATGCTCGCCGCCTCGTCCGCCATGAAAGCGAAGCAGAAGGCGCATCAGCCGGTCAGGCCGCTTGAAGGCAAAACGCTGGCGATGATCTTCGAGCGGCCCTCGACGCGGACGCGGGTGTCGTTCGATGTCGCCATGCGCCAGCTCGGCGGCGAGCCCATCATGCTCACCGGCGCCGAGATGCAGCTCGGTCGCGGCGAGACCATCGCCGACACCGCGCGGGTGCTGTCGCGCTATGTCGACGCCATCATGATCCGCATCCTCAATCACGAGGCGCTGCTGGAGCTTGCGGCCTATGCGACCGTGCCCGTGATCAACGGCCTGACGCGGCGGTCGCATCCCTGCCAGGTGATGGCCGATCTCATGACCTACGAGGAGCATCGCGGCCCGATCGAGGGCAAGACTGTGGCCTGGACCGGCGACGACAACAACGTGCTGGCGTCCTGGGCGCACGCCGCCGAGCGCTTCAAGTTCCAGCTCAACGTCGCAACACCTCCGGAGCTCGCGCCGAAAAAGGCGATGCGCGACTGGATCAAGACGACCAATGCGCCGATCGCGCTCGGCACCGATCCGGAAGCCGCCGTGCGCGGCGCCGATTGCGTCGTCACCGACACCTGGGTGTCGATGGGCGACAAGGAGGGCGAGCACCGCCACAACGTGCTCAAGCCCTACCAGGTCAACAGCAAGCTGATGTCGCTCGCCAAGCCCGATGCGCTTTTCATGCACTGCCTGCCCGCCCATCGCGGCGAGGAGGTCACGGACGAGGTGATCGACGGCCCGCAATCGGTCGTGTTCGACGAGGCCGAAAACCGTCTGCATGCGCAGAAAGGCATTCTGGCCTGGTGCTTTGACGCGGTGAAGTAATTGCGGTGGTGGGGCCGCCTTGATGGCCCCATTCTCCGCTGTCATCCCGGACAAGCGCCGCGCAGCGGCGCGCCGATCCGGGATCCATAGCCACAGGATTGAGTTTGGCGAAGACTCGGAGTTGTCATCGCCGGTCACAACGTCATCCTGTGGTGGGTCCCGGGTTCGCGCTTCGCGCGCCCCGGGACGACACCGAATTTGAGGCGGCTTGTTACCGTTCAATCCGCATCCGGAACACACCATCTCGGTGATCTCCGTGCCCCTTCCAATCCCCACTCTCCGACCCCAGATAGAGCGCCATGGTTTCCCAATTCCCTGACATGAAGACCGGGTCCGAAGGCCCGGTTCGCGCGCCATCAGCGGTTCCGATCGATGACGCCGTGCTGCCCTACGAGGTCGACGCGCTCGACGTGCGCGGCCGCTTGGTGCGGCTCGGCCCTGCGCTCGACGACATCCTGACCAAGCACGATTATCCAGCGCCGGTCGGCAAGTTGCTCGGCGAGGCCATCGTGCTGGCGACGCTGCTCGGCTCGGCGCTGAAATTCGAAGGCCGCTTCATCCTGCAGGCCCAGACCGACGGCCCGGTGTCGTTCCTGGTCGTCGACTACAAGGCGCCGGACCATCTGCGCGCCTATGCCCGCTACGACGCCTCGCGTCTGGGCACGGCGAAGGATTCCGGCACGCTGCTCGGTCGCGGCCATCTCGCCATGACCATCGACCAGGGCCCCGACATGAGCCGCTATCAGGGTCTGGTCGCGCTCGATGGCGGCAGCCTGGAAGACGCCGCCCACGAATATTTCCTGCGCTCCGAGCAGATTCCGACCAAAGTGCGCCTTGCGGTCGGCGAGGAGTGGCGCTCGAGCGACGGCGGCAAGCATCGCTGGCGCGCCGGCGGCATGCTGATGCAGTTTTTGCCGAAGGCGCCGGAGCGCGCGCGGCAGGCGGACTTGCATCCGGGCGATGCACCCGAAGGCGTCGAGGCGCATAGCGTCGCCGAGGACGACGCCTGGGTCGAGGCGCGCTCGCTGATCGAGACCGTCGAGGACGTCGAGCTGATCGATCCCGAGCTCTCCGGCGAGCGGCTGCTCTACCGCCTGTTCCACGAGCGCGGCGTGCGCGTGTTCAAGCCGCTGTCCCTGCAGGCGCAATGCTCCTGCTCGCGCGATGCGGTCGCGTCCATGCTGAAGAGCTTTTCGCCCGACGACCGCGCTGCCATGGTCAAGGACGACAAGGTCGTCGTCACCTGCGAGTTCTGCAGCTCGGTCTACCAGTTCACGCCGCACGAGGCGGGCGTCGAGGACGTCGCCGGGTCGGCCCTTCCGGCCGGTCAGAACTCGCAATGACGGTGTGGACAGAGCCTGCGCCACACTTCGCGCTCGTGCCCCGGACGCGGCGCAGCGCGCTGCAGGGCCGGGGCCCATGTCGCGGAGCGTACTGGCGCCCTGGGTTCCGGCTCTGCGCGGCAACGCCTTGCGTTGTGGCGCGTCCGGGACACGAGAGTGTCCCCCCTAGTTCAACACCCGCTTATGGTCCGGGCTGTCCAGCGAGAACGTCGGCACGTCGATCTCGAAGCGCTCGCCGCTTTCGCTGACCATCTGGTAGCGGCCGGTCATGAAGCCGGAGGCGGTCGTGAGCGGCACGCCGGAGGTGTATTCGAAGCGCTCGCCGGGAGCCAGGATCGGCTGCTCGCCGACGACGCCCTCGCCCTTCACCTCCTGCTGGCGGCCGGAGGCATCGGTAATGATCCAGTGCCGCGTCTTGAGCTGCACGGTCTCCTCGCCCGAATTGGTGATGACGATGGTGTAGGACCAGAAATAGCGCGAGCGGTCGGCCGACGACTGTTCCGGAACAAAGTTCGGCTCGACGGTCACTTCGATCTGGCGGGTCACGGCGCGGTACATGGTTGCCATAATAGCCAAATCCGTCCCGGGAACCAAACGCTGCAGACGGCTCAGGCGACATCGTCCCGCCAGAATTCGAAGGGAAGGACATCCCAGAGGGAGATTCCCCTATATGATCCGGCCGCTTTGCGAGACGACGGCTGGATCGCTACATTCCTTCAACGTCGCGATTTGCGGAAGGGTTTTTGAGCCCCCGATGACCATTGCCGACCGAGTGACGGGATCGACGATCGCGGGGGCCGCAGAGGCCAGACCCGCAGGGACCAGGCCGCGCACCGCCGTGCCGGCCATCACGCTGCCCGCCATCGGCGAGCGCGAGCTCCGGCTCGATCTGTTCCGCGGGCTCGCGCTGTGGCTGATCTTCATCGACCACCTGCCGCCGAGTCTGTTGACCTGGTTCACGATCCGCAACTACGGCTTCAGCGACGCTACGGAGATATTCATCTTCATCTCCGGCTACACCGCCGCCTTCGTCTATGGACGGGCGATGCTGGAGAGCGGCGTCGTCATCGCCACCGCGCGCATCCTGCGCAGGGTCTGGCAGATCTACGTCGCCCACGTCTTCCTGTTCACGATCTTCCTTGCCGAAATCTCCTACGTGGCGACCAGGTTCGAGAACCCGCTCTACACCGAAGAGATGGGCATCATGGACTTCCTCAAGCAGCCGGACGTCACGATCGTGCAGGCGCTGCTCTTGCGCTTCCGTCCCGTCAACATGGACGTGCTGCCGCTCTACATCGTGCTGATGCTGGCGCTACCCCTGATCCTGTGGTCGATGAAATGGCGACCCGACGTCACCCTCGGCCTTTCGGTCGTACTCTACGCGCTCACCTGGGAGTACGATCTTTATCTAT
Source organism: Bradyrhizobium sp. CCBAU 53415 (assembly GCF_028128735.1). Lineage (NCBI taxonomy): Bacteria > Pseudomonadati > Pseudomonadota > Alphaproteobacteria > Hyphomicrobiales > Nitrobacteraceae > Bradyrhizobium > Bradyrhizobium sp. CCBAU 53415. The sequence continues at coordinate 307,746 of NZ_LBJF01000002.1, forward strand.
CGGCCTATCCGAACGGCTTCTGGGCCTTCAATCCCTTCGCCTGGCAATTGCTGTTCGTGTTCGGTGCATGGTGTGCGCTCGGAGGTGCGCGCCGCATGTCGCGTATTCTGTCGTCACGCGTCACGATGTGGATGGCGATCGCCTATCTCGCCGCGTCGTTCTACGTGACGCTGACCTGGTATGTGCCGCAGCTGTCCCAGTTCATGCCGAAGCTGATCGAGAAATGGATGTATCCGATCGACAAGACCAATCTCGACGTGCTGCGCTTCACGCATTTCCTGGCGCTGGCCGCGCTCACGGTGCGCTTTCTGCCGCGGGACTGGCCGGGCCTGAAGTCGCCCTGGCTGCGGCCGCTGATCCTGTGCGGCCAGCATTCCCTCGAGATATTCTGTCTCGGCGTCTTCCTTGCTTTCGCCGGCCACTTCATCCTGGCCGAAGTCTCCGGCGGCGCAGCCATGCATGCCTTGATTAGTCTCTCCGGAGTCCTGATCATGTGGGGGGTGGCCTGGGTCATTTCGTGGTACAAGCGCGTGGCTGACAAGAGCGGCGCGAAAACCAAAAACGCCGTCGGCAACGCCGATCTGGCGGGAGGGGGCTGATGAAGGCGAAGGTTCTCCTGAGCCTGATCCTGCTATGCGGTGGCCTCGGCGCGCCTGCGGCGCGTGCGGGCGATGCTGCGCCCGCCGCTTCCCCTGCACCCGCTTCCTGCGAAGTGCCGGCCTATCTGCTGACCAGCGAAAGCCCGCTGCCCAAGGTCGCCGATGCCATCAGGGCCGGCAAACCGCTCGAGATCCTGGTGATCGGCAGCCGCTCGACGACCATTCCAGCTTCGGAGAACAGCTCGTATCCGGCGCGCATGGAGGCGATCCTCAAGGAGAAGCTGCCGCCGTCGGAAGTGGTGCGTGTCTCCGTAGAAATACAGAGCAAGAAAACGGCGGAGGAGACTGCCTCCACTTTCGTTAAACTGATGGAAGCAAAAACGCCTACGTTAGTCGTCTGGCAGACCGGGACCGTGGACGCTATCCGAGCCAGCGATCCCGACGAGTTTCGCAGTGCCGTCACCGAAGGGGTTGCCGCGCTGCAAAATGCGGGGGCTGACGTCGTCTTGATGAATCTGCAGTACAGTCCACGCACCGAAACCATGATCTCGGCGCAGCCTTTCCTCGATAATATGCGGGTGGTGGCGCAGGAGCACGGTATCCCGCTGTTCGATCGTTTCGCGATCATGCGGCAATGGAGTGATCAGGGCCAGTTCGACCTGTTCAGCCCGTCCCGTGGACCCGAACTGGCGAAGCAGGTCCATGATTGCCTTGGCCGGGCGTTGGCACAGTTCGTGTTCGACGCAGCCCGTCTCGAGCCGGCCCAGCAGCAAAATTGAGGTCTAGCGTTAATGAGTTCTCTCCGCCCTTTTTGCCTGACGTCATGGCTGGCCGGGTTCGCAGCGGCAGTGCTGCTGGTGCTGACGCCGGCCGCGCAATCGCATGCGCAGACGCAAGCCGCGCCGGCGACGCCCGCTCCCGCGCAGTCGGCTGATCCCGCCCCCACATCGCCCTCCCAGACCACCGTCGCTGCGACTTCGCCCGAGCCACGTGGCATCGCGGCGCGCGCCCTCGACAAGGTGAAGCAGGCCGCCAAATCCGCCGCCGACATCTTCAACCGTGTGCCCTGCCTGCCGCCGAAGGGCGGCCCGAAGGCGATGGGCTCGCTGCCGCACGTTGCCGGCAAGCTCGTCGCCGGCCGGCCCGTCGTCATCGTCGCGTTCGGCTCGTCGTCGACTCAGGGATTCGGCGCGAGCTCGCCGGAGTTCAATTACCCCAATCGTCTCGCGGCGCAGCTCCGCCGGCACTATCCGACCGCCGACATCAGCGTCATCAATGCCGGCGTCGGCGGCGAGGACGCCCCCGAGATGATGAGGCGCCTCCAGACGCAGGTGATCGACGTGCACCCGGATCTCGTGATCTGGCAGGTCGGCACCAACGCCGTGCTGCGCAATCTCGATCCCGGCGACACCGCCAAGCTGGTGGAGGACGGCATCAGCCGCATCCAGGCTGCGGGCGACGCCGACATCGTGCTGGTCGATCCGCAATATTCGCCGGCCGTCAATCAGCGCGCCGAGAGCGCCGGCAAGATGGTGAAGCTGCTCGGCAAGGTCGCCGAGCTCCGTCACGTCGGAATCTTCCCGCGCTTCGAGGTGATGCGCGACTGGCACGAGAAGCAGGCCATTCCGGTCGAGGGCTTCGTGATCGCCGATGGGCTGCACATGAACGATTGGGGCTACGCCTGCTTCGCTCAGCTGTTGGGTGACGACATCATCCGTTCCGTCGGCCAGATCAAGCTCGGGGTGAACGTGCCCGCGGACGTGAGGACGTACCGGCCGATGTAGATTTACTTCACCTCCCCTGGAGGGGGAGGGTCGATCGCGCGCAGCGCGAGCGGGGTGGGGTGATCTCTCCACTCGGGCACCGTACGAGGTGGAGAGACCGTCACCCCACCCCACCCCGCTTCGCATTTCGCTTCGCTCCATACGAAGCGACCCTCCCCCTCCAGGGGAGGGTAAGAGCGCTCACGCCTTCTCCAGCGCCGCCGTCAGATCCTCGATCAGATCGTCCGCATGCTCGAGCCCGGCGGAGAAGCGGATGAACCCCTCGCTGATGCCGAGCGCGGCACGGTCCTCCGGCTTCAGACGCTGATGCGTCGTCGTCGCCGGATGCGTGACGAGGCTCTTGGCGTCGCCGAGATTGTTCGAGATCTTCGCGAGCTTCAGTTCGTTGAGCACGCGGAACGCCGCCGCTTTGCCGCCCTTGACCTCGAAGCCGACCAGCGTCGAGCCGCCGCGCATCTGCTTTTTCACCAGCGCCGCCTGCGGATGATCGGCGCGGCCTGGAAAAACCAGCCGCGAAATCTTCGGATGGCTCGCCAGCGCGTCGGCGATGCGCGCCGCGTTATCGGTCTGCGCCCGCACGCGCACGCCCAGCGTCTCCAGGCCCTTGAGCAGAACCCAGGCGTTGAACGGCGAGATCGAGGGGCCGGTCTGGCGCATGAAATTATGGATGTGCTCGGCGATGAAGGCTTCCGATGACAGGATGATGCCGCCCAGGCACCGGCCCTGGCCGTCGATATGCTTGGTCGCGGAATAGACGACGACGTCGGCCCCCAGCGCGAGCGGGCTCTGCCAGATCGGCGTGGCGAACACGTTGTCGACGACGAGCCGTGCGCCGCCCTTGTGCGCGATCTCGGCGATGGCAGGAATGTCGAGCACATCCAGCGTCGGGTTGGTCGGGCTCTCCAGGAAGAACGTCTTCGTGTTCGGCTTCAGCGCGCGCTGCCACTGGTCGAGATCGAGCCCGTCGACCAGCGTGGTCTCGATGCCGTAGCGCGGCAACAGGTCCTGCACGACGTAGAGGCACGACCCGAACAGCGCGCGCGAGGCCACGACGTGATCGCCGGCCTTCAGCGGCGCCAGGATCGCGGTCGTCACCGCGGCCATGCCGGTCGCCGCCGAGCGGGCGGCCTCGGCACCCTCGAGCTCGATCATGCGGCGCTCGAACATCGCGATGGTGGGGTTGGAGTAGCGCGAATAGATGAAGCCCGGATCCTCGCCCTTGAACCGCGCCTCGCACTCCTCGGCGCTGTTGTAGACGTAGCCCTGGGTCAGGAACAGCGCCTCCGACGTCTCGCCAAATTGCGAGCGCAGGGTCCCGGAATGGACCAGGCGGGTTTCGGGACGGTAGTTGGCAGGCGACTTCGACATAGGACCCTCCGACATGACCATTCGAGCAGAAATGGTCACAAAAAACCGGCCTGGATAACTCCATTGGCCGGGATCACAGAGGTCCCCGGCCTGTTTAGCGACTTATTTAACGTGGCTGCAAGCCGGCCGGCTCAAATCACCACGGGATAAGTGATGCTCATATTCCGCAATGCCCTTTCCGTCAAGGCGTCCATCGGATAGCCGTAAAAGCTTGGTATTTTCCGCATGTGCGGATGCGTTTGACCCCTGACGAGGGCCCCCGGTTGAGTTTCACGGTCGCCGCCGACGCCAATGGTATCCTGCCCGACCGCATGATCGCGGCGATGGCGGAAGCGGGGCTCATCCTGCCCGAATACGACTTCGTCGAGAGCCAGATCCAGCCGGCGAGCCTCGATCTGCGTCTCGGCGACATCGCCTACCGCGTCCGCGCCAGCTTCCTGCCAGGTCCCGGCGCCACCGTCGCCGAGCGCATTGACGAATTGAAGCTGCACGAGTTCAGCCTCGCCGACGGCGCGGTGCTGGAGACCAACTGCGTCTATATCGTGCCGCTGCTCGAAAGCCTGGCGCTGCCGCCGGAGATCGTCGCGGCCGCCAACCCGAAGAGCTCGACCGGCCGGCTCGACGTCTTCACCCGCGTGATCGCCGACGGCACCCGCCGCTTCGACATGATCGGCGCCGGCTATCATGGCCCGCTCTATGCCGAGATCAGCCCGAAGACGTTTCCGGTGCTGGTGCGCGAGGGCTCGCGCCTCAGCCAGGTGCGCTTCCGCACCGGCGACGCCATCCTCAACGCCGACGAGCTCGACGCGCTGCATGCCGCCGAGCGTCTCGTCGACGTCGACGATGCCGACCTCTCCGGCGGCGTCGCCGTCTCGGTCGATCTATCGGGCGAGAAAGCCAACGGCTTCGTCGGCTACCGCGCCAAGCGCCACACCGGCGTCGTCGACGTCGATCGCCGCTCCGGCTACGCGGTCGAAGACTTCTGGGAGCCGATCTCGGCGCGCCCCGACGGCAGCTTGATCCTCGATCCCGGTGAGTTCTACATTCTCGCCTCCAAGGAAGCCGTGCAGGTGCCGCCCGATTACGCCGCGGAGATGGTGCCGTTCGATCCCCTGGTCGGCGAGTTCCGCGTGCATTATGCCGGATTCTTCGATCCCGGCTTCGGCTATGCCGGCGCCGGCGGGCAGGGTGCGCGCGCCGTGCTCGAGGTGCGCTCGCGCGAGGTGCCGTTCATCCTCGAGCACGGCCAGATCGTCGGCCGTCTCGTCTACGAAAAGATGCTCGCCCGCCCCGACGCGATGTACGGCCAGCGCATCGGCTCCAATTATCAGGCCCAGGGCCTCAAACTATCGAAGCATTTCCGGGTGTAGCCCCCCACCCTACTGTCGTGCCCCGGCTTGACCGGGGCATCCAGTACGCCGCAGCCTCTCGATCCGATCACTGCTGTCTCGGAATACTGGATCGCCCGATCAAGTCGGGCGATGACATCCAATGTGTGGCAGGATGCGTAACCAATCCGGGCTGCTTGCGAGGTGATGACATGACCGATCATTCCCAACTCGACGCAAACATCCTCAACGATGTCGCGGACGCGCTGATCTATTCGGATCGCTCCGGTACGATCACGCGCTGGAATCGTGCGTCGACCGCCTTGTTCGGCTTCTCCGCCGCGGAAGCGCTGGGCCAGAACCTCGACTTGATCATTCCCGAGCATCTCCGCGACGCGCACTGGAAGGGTTTCGAGGCCGCGCTCGCCAGTGGTGCGCTGAAGCTTGCGGGCAAGCCGACGCTGACCCGCGCGCTGCACCAGAGCGGCCGCAAGCTCTACATCGAGATGACCTTCGCGCTGGTGCGGGACGCCGGTGGGGTCGTGGTCGGGTCCGTGGCAATGGCGCGCGATGTCACCGAGCGGGTCGAGCGAGAGCGCGCGGCCAAGGCGCCGCCGCAAACTTCGTGATGCGGAATTGACGATCGCTCGCGCAGAGCGCCCTGCATGGACCTCATGTTGCCTGCCGGCGGGTGCAGTGACACACTCGATCAAACCAACGATCGGGAGTGAACATGGCCGCCGCTCTGGACGCCACGCAGGAAGCCCAATGGAAGCGCTGGCGCGCGGTCGCCGACCTCTATCACGCCTGCTTCACCGGCCTCATCCTCACCGTCGTCACGCGGCGCGGCAGCGCTGATGCCGCCGAGTTCGTCTTCCGCGTGTTTCGCCGTCAGCAGCAGGAGCGCTTCCTGCCGGGCCTCAAGAAGCTCGGGATCGATCATCTGCCGCCGGCGGTCGCCGCCGCGCAATATCACTACCTCTCCAACTGGATCGGCGGCGTGCATGTCGAATACATGTATGAGAGCGACACCAAGGCCTGGATCCGCTATCCGCCGCCGCGCTGGATCTGGAAGGGCACCGCGATCTGCGGCGTGCCGGGCGAAGTCAGCCGCGCGATGCTGCGCGGCTGGCACGCCAACAACGGCGTTGCGCTCGGCGACCTCAGGCTGGGCTTCGTCTGCACCAAGCAGAGCATCGACGGCCAGGACGGGCTCGAAGGCTACTACCACCAGTACGACCACCCGCTCGAGCTGGACCAGCGCCTGGTGTTTTCGCGGCATCTGGAGGCGCCGTTGTTCGATGCGAAGACCGCGCCGGCGCTGCCGGTCGAGAGCTGGCCGAAGCCGCGTCTGGAAAAAGCCTATCGCAACTACGCGATGGAATATGTCCGCACCGCTGCGCCCGTGATGGTGCAACTGTTCGGCCCGGAGGATGCCGGCTATCTCCTGCATCTCACTGGCAAGCTGATCGGCATGCAATATTTCGACGAGGTTGCAGCGGCGCTGGCGATGACCCGCGGCGGTGCGAGCGAGTTCGCATCGTTCCTGAGCGCGTTGCTCGCCGCGCAGGATGATGCGTCCGAGATGACGCGATCAGAAGGCACGTTCGAAATCCGCCAGCGGAGCTGGAAGCTGATGGACGACGTCGCCGACCATCACCGCGCTTGCACGAGGGTGCTGGAGGGACTGGTCGAAGGGCTCGCCGCGGGTTGCGGCCGGCATATCGGCGTGCACATGCGTTCCGCAGCCGGTGGCCGTCCACCACTGGTCTGGACGATCGGGTAAGTTCACCTATTGGAATGCGCTGCCGCAGGGCACGCCTGCATCCGACGCAGGAGGAACCGGCGCGCACCATGCTAACAAAAGCCCCCGCCGCGCCCTGCGCGCGAATAGATTGATTGGCACACCTGTTCATTGCCGCGCCGCAAAAGGTGCTCCTGCCCGGGAGAGGACATGTCCGACATCGCCGAGATCCCGGTCGATGAGCAAGAGCGACCGTTGCGGCCGCCCCCGCGCGCCGTCAAGAGCGCGCTGACCGACGGGCCGATTCTGCGCACGCTGCTGTCCCTCGCCTGGCCGAACGTGATCGGCTTGTCGGCCGGCATCTGCGTGGTGATCGCGGAGACCTCGTATGTCGGCCGGCTCGGTGTCGAGGCGCTGGCGGCGATGGCGCTGGTGTTTCCGACCGTGATCCTGACCATGACGATGTCGGGCGGCGCCATGGGTGGTGCGGTGGCCTCGGCCATCGCACGCGCGCTCGGTGCCGGCGATCGCGAGCGTGCCGGCACGCTCGCGGTGCATGCGATGCTGATCGGCATCAGCTTCGGCCTCGTCTTCATGCTGGGCATGCTGATCTTCGGACCCACGGTACTCGAAATGCTCGGCGGCCGCGGCAATGTGCTGGCGCATGCGATCGCCTACACGCAGGTGTTTTTCGGCGGCGCCGTGCTGCCCTGGTTGCTCAACACCATGGCGGGCGTCCTGCGCGGCACCGGCAACATGAAGCTGCCGTCATTCCTCATCCTCAACTCCGCGGCCTGGCAGATCGTGCTCGGCGGCACGCTGGGCCTCGGGCTCGGCCCCGTTCCGCCGCTGGGCATGCGCGGCGTCGCGGCCGGCGCGCTGATCGCCTACTCCATGAACATCTGCATCATGGGCTGGTACCTGTTCTCCGGCCGCGCGCGGATCGCACCGAAGCTGCGCGGCCTGCGCATCCAGTGGGCGATGTTTTTTGACATCCTCAAGGTCGGCGCCATCGCCTGCTTCTCGCCGCTGCAATCGGTACTGACGATCTCGATCTTCACCCACATGCTGGCGAAGTTCGGGACCGCGATCCTCGCCGGCTACGGCATCGGCGCGCGACTCGAGTTTCTGCTGACCTCGATCGCGTTCTCGTTCGGCATCGCCTGTGTGCCGATGGTCGGGATGGCGATCGGCGCCGGCCGCATCGCGCGCGCCCGGCGCATCGCCTGGACCGCCAGTGCCGCCGCTTTCGTGGCGGTCGGCGCGCCGGCGTGTCTCGTTGCGATCTTCCCCGATCTCTGGGTCAACATCTTCACCGACAGCGTGGCCGTGCGCGCGGCGAGCCATCAATATCTCGCGACAGTCGGGCCGTTCTACGCCTTCTTCGGCCTTGCAACGACGATGTATTTCTCCTCGCAAGGCGCGGCCAAGGTGATCGGGCCGGTGCTGGCGCAGACGGCGCGGCTGGTCTACATCGCCGCTGTCGGCTGGTGGCTGTCGACGCACGAGGCCAGTGCGCAAAGCTTCTTCTGGCTGGCCGCGAGCTCGATGGTCGTGCTCGGCGTGCTGTCGTGCTCCAGCGTGGTGCTGACACGCTGGGGGCCGCGCGGGAGCAAGACTGCGATCAGGCCGGCTCTGTCCGGCGCCACCGACTAGCGATGCTTGTGGCGGCGATGTCTGCTGCCGCCGCCGACATTGGCGAGCCGCATCAGTTGCGGGATCATCGCCATCATCTCGCCGCCACCGGCGCCGCCGATCATGCCCATGATGTCGCCGCCACCGAACCCGGCCGGCATGGTGCCTCCGCCCATCGGCGTGTAGCCGCCGTAATTGGGCGCACCGAATCCGCCGCCAAAACTGCCGCCTGTCACTCCGCCGGGCCCGCCGCCGCCGTTCTCCATCATGCGGCTCATCATCGGACCCATGGTCTGCATCAGCATGGCGAAGCGGCGCTTGCCCATCTTCGCTTTCATCATCTCCAGCATCGGCGCCATCTGGGTCATCATGTCCTCGCCGCCGGCACCCCCGCCGCCGAAGCCTGCAAACTGCGCCTTCGCCGGCGTGCTCGCGAAGGAAAACAGCAGCAGCACGGCGGCTGCCTGGCAGATCACCTTGTCCGCACCTTTCATGGCATGCTCCTCGCGTGCGCTGCGCCGCCGGGAAAGCGGAGCCAACCGGACGCACGCGGGCATGATTGCGGACGGCGAGGGCGGAGCTCTGTGAGAAAACTCACAGAGGGCAGTCAGGCCGCGGCGGCCGGAAAAGCCTTTTGCATGGCGATGACGGCGTCCTTGGTCTGTCCCTGAACGTAAGGCGCAAGCTCGTTCGGCAGCATGTCGATGATCCACACCAGGCGGCTTCTCCGCTCGCCGTCGGCGATCACCTGCACCGAGGCGCTGTAATGCTTCAGCCGCTCGTTGTTGATTGCATAGACGAGGCGCTGCCGCGCATCGTCGCAATCGACCAGCACCTCGCGCGCGACCGAGCCGTTGGCGAAGGTGACGATGCGCGCATCGCCGTCGAGCGTGCAGGCGGTGACGAAGCCCGGCACCAGCCGCTGATGCAGCGCGCCGAAGTCGCGCACCGCATCCCAGACGTCGTGCGCGGAGGCGGGAAGGGGGATGTCGTTGTGGATGGAGGCCATGATTCTTTCTCATCAGATGGAGTCATTCCGGGGCGCGCGAAGCGCGAACTACGGCGCGCCGTTGCGCGCCGGAGAATCTCGAGATTCCGGGTTCGGTCCTTCGGATCACGCCGGAATGACGGTGCAACAAACTCAGCTACAAACCGCCTCGACATTGTTGCCGTCGGGGTCGATCAGGAACGCCGCGTAATAGGTCGGGCTGTAATCCCTGCGCGGCCCGGCACCGCCATTGTCGCGGCCGCCGCTCTTCAGCCCTTCGCTGTGGAACGCCTTGACCGCGTCATGATCTTTGGCGCGAAACGCGATATGCGCGCCATCGGCCTTGCGGCCCTTGTTGAGATGCAGCCACAGCGCCGGCTCGCCTTTCGGCCCGAAGCCGGCATAACCGTCGCCGCTGGAGCAGAGGACATAGCCGAGCGGGGCGAGCACCGCGGTGTAGAAGCGCGTGGCGGCGTCGAGGTCGGCAACGCGCAATCCGATGTGGTCATACATGATCGTCTCCATTGCAAGGCGCGCCGAAACTGGCGCGCGCCGGAAACGACCCTAATCAGTTGAGCGCAAGCCGCTCTTGGAGAATCTTGCGCATCCCCTTCGAGGCCTGGCGGAACCTGGTCGGCGATACCCCGGCGGCGCGATGGAAGGTGCGGACGAAATTGGAGAGATCGCCGAAGCCGACATCATAGGCGATGTCGGTGACCGCGATGTCGTCGTCGGCAAGCTTGCGCGCGGCGTGCCGCAGCCGCGAGCGCACCAGATATTGGTGCGGGGTGACGCCGAGCACGCTCGAGAACAGCCGCAGGAAATGGAACGGGCTGAGGCCCGCCTGCCTTGCTGCCTGTTCGAGATCGACTTCGGCATGCGAGTTGTGGTCGATCCACAGCGCGGCCTCGACGGCGCGACGGCGGTCGCGCGCGGTCGGCGTCGCCGGCCTGCGCGTCTTGCCGGAGACGACGTCGACAAAGCGGCCGGCGAGAATCTGGCCGATCTCGTCGAGGCCAAGGTCGCTGTTGCCATCTGCTGCCGTCTGGGCCAGCTCGCCCAGCACCATCAGCTCGGGCAGCGGCGGCGTCGCGCCGACCTGCCAGACTGCGCGCTGTCCACCGAGAGTCTCGACCAGCTCCTCGCTGAGGAAGAAGCCGAGGCAGACGTCGCCGCTGACATGCTCATGCGTGCAGGTGTATTCCTCACCGGGGGCACCAACCAGCATCGAGCCTGCCACCAGCTCGAAGAAGCCCGCACGGCAATGGCAGCCGAAGCTGCCCGAGCGGACATAGGCGATGGAATGGCCGCCGCGGCATTCGGCAAACGGCGTGTCGTCCGGTCCCGCATCGCAGCGAAATTCGGAGACCGTCATCGATGGCGTCGTCAGCAGCGTGGTCGCATCCATGCCGTCTTATCTAGGTGGACGGTCTCGGCGGAGCAACGGGTAGCAGCACCTCGAACAGCGTCTTGCTGGCGATGGGATGGGCGCCTTCGAGCGCCAGCAGCCGCCGCTTGGAGATCACGCCGCCATAGGGCGAGAGCCGGTCGGTGTAATTGCCGGCCTCCAGCACCCGGTGGCAGGGCACGATCAGCATGAAGGGATTTTTCGCGATCGCCTGCGCCACCGAGTGCACGGCGCCGGACGCGCCCAGTGCCTTGGCGATTTCGTGGTGGGTGCGCGTTTCGCCGCGCGGGATCGTACAGGTGTGCTCGTAGACCCGCCGGTTGAAGCCGGGCACCCCGCCGGCGTCCAGGCTGACGTCGGAGAAATCCGGCTCGGCTCCTTGCAGCAGGCCGACGATCCCCTCGATCGCCAGCTCGGCGTTCTCAGACGGAGGTTGCTCGCGCGCCTCGGGATGGACCTGGAAAATCCGGCGGCGGGTATCGATCTCCCGCGCCTCCGGTAATTGCACGGCGACCACGCCGGTGCTGCTCCAGATGATGGCGCAGCGCCCCAGCGCCGTGTCGAATATCGCGTACGCGCGCCCCACCATGCACACGCCCCACTCAGTGCACGTTTCTCCCCAGACAGACGATCATAACACCGCCACAATCCGGCGCACCTGGAAATCTTGTCAGGACGTTAACAACCGTCGGGCCGGGCGCGCCAAACCGCTTGGCGGGAGGCGCCGTCTCGGCTAATCAGGATGGGCGCGAAGCGCGCATGAGCGGGCGTAGTTCAATGGTAGAACGGCAGCTTCCCAATCTTTTATGAAGCCTCCCCACCGTTCAACATGGCGCCCGTAAATCCCTTGTTTTACAGTGGTTTACGCGATTCGACCCGCGTATACTTCGGCATGGTTATCCGCCTCAATCCACGTGAAAGGCGTGCCAAATCGTGCCAATTTTTAGACTCACAGATCTCGCTGTTCAGTCACTGAAGCCGGGTCTCTACATGGACCGGAAGACGCCAGCCTTTGGCCTGCGCGTTGGCAAACGTCGAAAGACCTGGATCGTGCTGAAAGAGCCGAACCGCACCAAGATCCGGCTCGGTCACTACCCTGATCTGAAGCTCGCAGAGGCGCGCCGTCGCGCCTTTGTCGCGCTCGGCACTCCCGTCGGGGAGAAGGAAATCAGCATCGAATTCGCCCAGGCCAAGCTCGTTTTCGTCGAGGAAAACTACAAAGGCAAAGCGGAGCGCACGAAATCTGAGACGCTTCGCCTCCTCAATCGCCTTCAGTTCAACTGCACACTCGCTGACCTCGACGATGCGGCGATCGAGCGTGAACTCGGAAAGCTCGCCGATGTACCCAGTGAGCAGCTGCACGCTTTCCGCGCACTCCGGACGATGCTCCGGTGGTGCACAAAGCCTCCGCACCGCTACATCAAGCGCAGTCCGCTTGAAGGTTATCCGGCGCCAGGGAAAGACAAGAAGCGCAGCCGCGTCCTAAATGACGACGAACTTCGAAAAATCTGGCAGGCATGCGACGGCTTCTTTGGCGACATGATCCGGCTCATCATCCTGTGGGGATGTCGGAATGGCGAAATAGGACGGCTGCAACGCGCCTGGCGAGAAGGGCGCGTGATCACCATTCCCGGTGAGTTCACCAAGAACGGACGCGCCCACGCCATTCCAATCCTTCCGATGGCGCGAGCGATCCTCGATCGGCAAGAAAAGATGGGCGATAACTGGCGCGACAAAAACACCGACTACTTCTTCCCTGGTCACATCAAGGGTACGCACTTCAATGACGGCTCATGGGGGAAGCTGAAAAAGGAACTCGACAAGCAATCGGGTGTGACTGGATGGCAGATACGAGACCTCCGGCGCACCTTCCGCTCGACACTCGCGCGCTTAGGAGTTTCGCGTGAGATCGCTGAGGTCATGCTCAATCACGTGACCGGTGGTGGCAAGACTGATCTCGACGAAATATACGACAGGTATGACTATCTTCCTGAGAAGCGGGCTGCACTGCAGAAGCTCGAAGCTCATCTTAGAAAGGTAGTGGCTCGCTAGCCTGATATTGCTGCAATGCCCCCTACCGCGCGCATCGTCCCTTTTTGCTTCAGCCCCAAAGCGGTAGGAGGCTAGACACGCGACCACCAGTTGTGCTGAATTTGCCTATTAAAATTTCGAAAAAGGGATTTCCAATGAGTGAAACGATCGTTTTGGATACCACCCACCGCCAGGTTGTACGAGGCATTGTCAAAGATAGCTCGGTCCTTTGCTCCGCCACCAGCGCTCCCGATGTCTACGTTCATGTGATCACCAAGGAAGATACGGCAGAACTTCATCAAGGCGATGGTACCGTCATCCCTAAAATGACACGGACCAGATTTTATGTATTCAGATCCAATACAGGCAATGAACCGTTCTCCGCCACAGTAACCGTAACCGACCTCCCTGCCGCGGCTACGGCGCGTAGCGACGTTCTCATGACCGCGTTTAGTCTGGTGAAACATAAGCCCGACGGCATACGACCAGCTAAGGCAAAAAAGTCTGCAGAAAAGACGAAGAGATCGACCAAATCCACCGTGCGGAAGAAGCCGAAAACTGCGAGGCCAGTTGCTGACACCATCTGAATCGAGCGTCGCGTGCGCCGTCCGACGGTAGCGCGTCGACGCTTCGATACGTTGGTCGTTCCATCAATCGAGGTTTTGCCGTGCGGCGGCGAGACCTGCCGAACCGCGTGCCGTTTCGGAGTCAGTAAGCCAGCGATGCAGGGCTGACGCCTTGCAGGCGCCCTGCATCGCTCTCGAGTTGCGGGCGTGATCTATAACCAGCTTCTCCTCGCACTCCCTATGCTGCGACGGATGCCTGCGCTGGTGCTTGCGTCAGCGCAGCGATCAATTGCTTGACGTCGGGAGCCCCCAATCCGGTGATGCGGTCATAGCCGGCAGTTGCTTTAAACTCGCCATTGCTGCCGGCGGTGACGTCTCGGAAGCACCCGGTGCCGTTCAGTGGGTAGATCAACGGGTTCAAATAAGAAAGCGGAGGCAATCCGGCCTTTTGGCGCGCCTCGTTGATGAGGGCGCAAAAACCAGCCCAAACTGGCGCGGCCCAGCTCGTTCCGCCAATTCCAGTGGGCTGTCCGTGCAGGACCAAAAACGCTCCTTCATTTGGATCGGCGGCGGCACTGACGTCAGGTACCGATCTCTTGCTCCCGATCGGTACGCCTTTGCCTGTCTGCCAGGCAGGTCGGCTGAAGAAGATGCTGTCGCCGCCTCCACTGCCGGCCCAGCCGTCCTCGCGTGCGACGGCCCCGTTCCCGGGCGCAAGCATCAAGCTTGTCCCGCCGACCCCGACGACTGCCGTATCGGAAGCTGCATACTCCGCCTGAAGTGGGCCGTTGGGGGTCTGCCCGTCGCTGTTCGGATTGGATCCGGCATCGCCGCTCGACACGAAGACATTTACGCCCATCGCGGCGAGCCTGAGGAATTTCTGATGCTGAGTTGCCACTTCGCCGTTTGGGCCTCCCATGAAAGTTTCCCCAAGTCCCAGGCTAATCGACAATTGTCGCAGGCTAGGATCGTTCGAAGCGTCTGCGATGATTTGATCGAGCGCCCTGTCGAGCGCCACGAACTGAAGTGACCCGGTCGCGTAGATTTTAATCTTCGCTCCAGGAGCGATCCCGCTGGTCCAGGAGACATCCAGCGTCTCCTCTCCCTCGGGGGCGGGCAGATGGCCAGCGCCCACTTTGATCTTGCCGATCCTTGTCAGATCGACGGCAATCCCGTTCGCTTTCCAAAACTCGGTGATATCGTGATCGTTCGGAAAGGTGTCGATCAATATCGCAATCGTCTGGCCTGCGCCGGTGACGCCCAATGCGTTCGCATTGTACGCATGGAGAATCTCGGCGACGAGATATGGTGGAGAATTGGCAATATTTGGCGAGGGCAGCCCGTGTCGATCCAGAGTGACGCGATTGCCGTGTAGGAGCTTGCGCGCCATGTGCTTGTGAGCATGACGGAATGGTTGCAAGCCGATGATGGCATGAACTGGTGCGCCGACAGATACGGGGAGGCTTGGCGCATTCTGCGCGGCAGTATAGGTGATTCCCTGCTTTGTAACCTTCACCATTTGGACGCCGAGGCTTTGTTCGATCTGGCCCACGGTGGCCTTGGCGTATATTCCGGTATCGCCAGGACTCTCGCCGACAACTGTGAAGCCTTGTTCGGTTAGCCAAGATTTGAGCGCGTCGACGTCGGCTCTTTTTGGACTGTACTTCTGGCTCAATTGGTCCGCGGACAATACCTCACCCTCAGCAATACGCTTCTCCAGATCGTCCCTGTCAGGCATTTCGAGCGAAAAGAGTAATTCCATCGTTTCATTGCGGGTGTCGCTCTTTGCCTGAGCCACCATCAGGCCACTTTTGGTCATTCCGGGTTGGGTGGGCAATTCGGTGACGCTGTCTGTAAATACCTTGCGATCGCTCATAAACATTCTCCCTCAAATACTGTGGTGGAATGATCGTCCGCGACTGGGTTCAAGCCCCTGCGCTGCAACTCGTAGTTTCGCATCTTTCTCGTTTTCGCGTGCGCCCTTTGTGGCTTGGTTCACATCCGCAAAAAATCTCGCGAACTCCAGACAGGCTAGGCGCATTCGATCGTGATAGGGACTTACGACAGGTATGATTACCTACCCGAGAAAGCGCACTGCGCTGCAAAAGCTCGAAGCGCATCCGAAAAAGTTGCTCAAGTCTAGTCAATTTAAGATAGCATTACGTGTCGGCTGACTGACAGCCGTCGCGACGGCTCCAACTAATGGAGCTAAGCGATGACTGGTAAGGAAGTGGTCAACTGGCGTGGACTTAAGGCACTTGGAATTCCCTACAGCCGTACACACTGGTTCAGGCTGTGTTCGAGTGGAGAGGCGCCGCAGTTCTTCAAACTCGGCCGACACAGAAACAGCCCGCCGGTCTGGTGGCTGCATGAAATCATCGAGTGGCTTGAGGCTCGCGCGAGAGCCAAACCTGCCGACGCTCCACGAAAGTAGGAGCGGGGCTGGCCCTCCAAAGCCAGCCCTTCCTCCTTAGAAGCTGATCTGCTCCTTATGCCCCGCCATACGCCCCGCCTTTAAGGTAAGGCGGGGTGAGCGGTTGCCATGCACACCCATGTGCAACTATGCGCAAGCAATGCTGCGAAGTGCTCCGTGCGACTTCTGTTGTGCTGACGCACAACAGCGCGCGAAGCGCACTTCATCGTTCCACCTCTTGTGCGAGATTGATTCCATCTCGGACTTCGTCCGAGCCTCATCAATCTCTTCAGTGAGGAGGATACTACTGATCGAGGCCGTCAATCTAAACGCTACAAAGCGTTTTCTGAGGCCCACGCTCGGCTCTGGATTGGGCGAGCGATTAAGATAGCTCTCTGTTGAACTGAACGGTTTTGCGCCTGCGAATTTCTGCCGGTTTGTGAAATGTCTCCCGCAGTTACCTTCGCGATGTACCAGACAGCATTTCCCCGGTCTTTGCTCACTTGGTAGGGCAACCGGCACGGCGCGCGGCTGGAATGCACGCAAAAAGTGTGGTATTGGAGAGGCATTCCCGGGAGATAGGATAGCAGCCTAGCTCCCCGCGCACCGAGTATCGGCCGAAAGTATGTCGCAGTTGTCGAGTGGGGCTCGCATGCGAATTCTTTTGCTAGCGATTGTCCTTGCGCTAACCGCAACTGGGGCAACCGGTACGGTCGCTCAGACGGGGCGACGTTCGGGGCAACCGATCCCCGCCCAGCAGCAAACTGACAAACCGTATGATCATTTCACTCTGGATTGGATCCTTTGCTTTAGCGACATGGGCGCCGATGTCTCTGCCAGGATCAATGGCTGCGATGTGGCGCTCCTGTCGCCACGTCTCTCAGCCGACGATGTCCAGAAATTGACCGCACGTCGAAATTTCTTACGAATAGAGCGCGAGCTGGAGATAGATAGATATCTCGACCAGAAAGCCAGCGTTGGAGGCAAGTCTGGAGCCTCTTCGGGAGGAAAGGCTGCATCCTCACACAGTAGTTTGCTCGCGGAGCCTCCGAAATTGTCGCTTGAAGAGCCGCTGAACCGGCACTTCTTAATACCGTTTACCTTCGCCGATTACTTACTGTTCGTTTTGGTACTTGTAGCTATCGATAAGCTGCCACAACTTTGGCGGCATCTTAAAAGAGTTGCTAAAGGAAATGCCAGTTCAAGCGCATCGGCGGGTTTCGCGCCAGCGTTAGAAACAACCACATCCACGGTTACAGAACCGCGAACTTCGGAGCCGGTCGCGCAAATTGTCCAGAGAGATCCGAGCTTCAATCGTTCGGCGAGCGCTAAACGAATAGCCGAGGAGCACATCGAGCGCATCCAACAAGCCAAAACGATTCACGTAGCATCACCATCGGGGGGAGGAGGTTCCATGCAACTCAAACTCCGCCGATCGCAACGGACAGGCGGCGTGGTCAGCAGCAAAGTGTTTTTTGCGCTTGATGCTCGCGCCGATCTCTCGCCTGAGGAGAAGGGACTGGTCAGCAAATACGGCTTGGGAAAGCTCGTAGTGTACGACAGCGACGCGCGCAAGAAGCATCAGGAAAGCGCCTATGATCATTTCGACGAGGCCTCTGCGAGCAGCGTTGGGCGAAGCTGGTGGAAAAACGCTCGCGGAATAGCGAGCGCCGCCATGATGGCTCTATCGCTTCGCATCACCGTCGACGGTCTGATGAGCGGACAGCATATTGAATGTAAAGACTTGGACGAACTGCTCGGCGCTGAGGCGGCTATTCTCAATGCTTGCAAAAGTTTGAGAGCCTACCTAGACACCGCGCAGACGTTCGACGGCCGGGAGGAGGTTCTTGAGTTCTAAGCTTCCAGCCTACACGCGACCATCCGTGTTCAGTCCGTTCCTCCGTCGCTTCACGGACGAGCGCGCGCGTGACCTGTCGGAGACGATCGAGCTGTACAACCAAGTGCACGCGGCGCACTTCGGATCAATCTGGGCCGAGGAGGGCTCAATCGCCCGCGTCAATACATACGTTGCACAGCAGGTCGCAGACCTCATTGATCTGCCCTCGTCAACTAAGCTGATGGAGGCATTGGATCGATGCCAAGAAGGGATTCTTGCCTTAGAAACCGCCATATTTTCCTTCCCGGAAATGGATCTGAACGCCGCGACGCTCTCTGTGAAGGAGCACGTAGATTTGCGCCGCTTCCTGCGTGCCAAGCAACATTTTCTCGCCAATGACGAGCGCGTGTGCGATCTGCTCACTACGACCCTGCGCGATGTCTATTGGGGCTTCATTTCGAACTTGCCCGAGTTGTCCGAGAACACGGACGCTGCACCACTCACCGTTCCGCTCGTCTGCCTGTTGCGCAAGCCTGGCGATGTCGTGGACCGTATTGTCGGTACCATCTGCCGAAAGGAAAACGTCGAGGCCGGTCTCTTTACGAAGCTATACGACCGCTTGTATGCGAATTTGTGCGAAGCCTCTGGTAATTCTCCGAACGATGACAAGCCACGAAGACCAATGGTCTACGCGAGCGATTCCAATCTTCCTCCCATAGAGCTAGTCGAGACGTATCTCAAAGGCACTCCCTTCGTCGATCTCTTTCTCTTCCCCGCGCCATTCTCGCTTCCTGAAAAGTCACGCTTCGAACACGCGTGGATCGTGGCTCCGCCAGGCACCGGAAAATCGACACTCCTCCAGTATTTGATCTCGCGAGACCTCGACCGGGTAGCCAGGGATCGAGCGTCTATCGTTGTCATGGAGAGCAACCGCGATCTCATTAAAGCGATCGAGGGCTTGAAGGTATTCGCGCCGGGAGAGCGCCTAGACGGCAAGCTCGTTGTCATTGACGCCGAAGATATCGAGTGGCCGGTCGCGCTCAATCTCTTCGATGTCGGCTTGGATGACGCGCGTTCCTACTCCCCCGCCGAGCACGAAGGATTCCGCAACGCAGTGCTCTCGCTATACGATTATATATTCAGCGCACTATTGTCGGCGGAGATGACGAGCCGTCAGAACACGTTGTTTCATTTCACAATTGAATTGTTGCTTACCCTTCCCTCCGCAACGCTCGACACGCTGATTGGTCTCATGCAACCAGGCGGGCTCGCTCAATTCCAGCAGCATGTCGCGAGCTTGGATGCCGATTCTAGGCGCTTCTTCGAGTTGAAGTTCAACAGCAAGGAGTTCGACCGCACGAAGGAGCAGGTAGTTGACAGGCTATTCGCCGTCAAGCGCATCCGGACCCTTTCGAGAATGTTCGCGGCACCGAGATCGAAGTTCGACTTCTTCACTGAAATGAGTGCTGGGAAAGTCATTCTCATTAATGTTCCGCAAAGCCTGCTTCAAGAAGACGGCGTGGAGATCGTGGGCCGCTTTTTCATCTCCATGATCTTGCTCGCGGCGCATAAGCGTCAGCTTCTTCCAAAGGAGCAGCGCCTTCCCTGTTTCGTCTACGTTGACGAATGCCAGGACTTTATGAAGCGTGATCCAAAGATCCCGGTCATCCTTGATCAGGCGCGTAAGCTCAAAGTGGGCTTGATCCTCGCGCATCAGCGACTGCAACAAATGCAGCCGCAGGTGCTTGACGCACTCTATGGTGCGACCGCAATAAAGTTTGCTTCGAAGATCAGCGACGCAGCTGCTCATGCGCTTGCGCGCGATATGCGAACGACTCCCGAATTCATTCTCAATCAGCCGCAGTACCACTTCGCCGCGTATGTCCGCGGCGTGACGAATGCTGCGCTGTCGATTGGCGTCCCAGCCACAGACCTCTATCGGGAGCCGCGCATGACAGTTGAGGAGCACAAAGCTCTTCGCAAACGCATTCGAGAGCGCTATGCCGTTAGCCCAAACCACGGGGCGGCTGCTCGGACGGATACCCGAGAGCTGGGGACTGCCTCAGAAAATCCGGTTGATGTTGGGCCTGCGCTGCCGCCAGACCTGGGCGGTGATGATTGGCGCTCATAGGGCGCAAAAGGAAGCCCGCCGAAGCGGGCTTGTTTTTAGTTCGGGGCGTCGCTTGCTCTTGAAGGACATGTGCTTGCCCGGTGTCCAGGCTCATTGCAGATCGAGCATTTTGCAACGCGTCGCTCGCGAACGGCTCCGCCAAGAAGTTCGCCGAGTTCAACATCCAGTTCCTCGCGCTTAGCGATGAGTGCTTTAACTCGCGCGATCTTTCCGTCTAGCTCCATGTGCACCACCTCCTCTCGAAAACGTAGATAGCGCCTGCGGCGTCGCTCGTCTGCACCGTTCACCAATGCGCGTTTCAATGCGTGTTCCGTTATGTGCCGGCGCGGGAATGTATGTGCCACAGTGGCGATGTTTCACTTTTTCGTTGAACGCACGGTGCCGACCGTCTGCGGGCGAAGTCGGATCTGCTACATTCCGGCTATGAATACAGTGCTGGCTTCAGCCACGAAGCGCCGGCCGCGCTTCCGCCGCGCCCTAGAACCACTCACATTCCGAATCACGGAGGGTGACGTGTTGATCTTGCGGCAGTTGGCGCGCCATCGCTTCTTGCGCTCCACGCACATTGCGGCGCTCGTCGACCGCTCAGTCGATCGCGCCAACGATCGACTATGTCGCCTATTCCATGCTGGATTTGTCGACCGACCACGCGCGCAGCTCGATTACTATCCTGCCTCAGGCTCCGCACCGATGGTGTACGCGCTCGGCGACCTCGGCGCTGAATTGCTTGCGGAGCGCGGAATCGAGTGCGGACATCTTGAGCTGAGCCGAAGAAATCGGAATGCAGGTCGACCGTTCATCGAGCACCAATTGGAGATCATCGACTTTCGGATCTCGCTCGATCGCGTGGTGCGGCAGCGAGACGATATCTCTGTCATTCATTCAGATGAACTCGTATCTGAATTTCCAAAGCAGACGTGCAGCATGCGCAATCCTTTCACAATGCGAGTCGGAGTGTCGCATAATGGGAGGACGCAGGAGATTGGACTTGTGCCGGACTTGACCTTCGGGATCAGATTTGCGGATAGCTCGCGACGCTGCTTCATGGTGGAAATCGATCGTGGCACGATGCCGATCATGCGAGCGGACCTTATGCAAACGAGTGTCGCCCGCAAAATGCAGGCGTACCTTGCTGCACACTCAGCGAAGAAGCACGAAAGTCAATTTGGCTGGAAAGCATTCCGCGTTCTAATCGTCACGAACGATCGCAGTCGCGCGCGATCAATGAAGGAAGCGCTTCGAAGACTGAGCGAGGCGCGTAGCATCGGACCAACTCTGTTCTTGTTTGCTTTGCGCGACGAGCTGCGCGCCAGTGGTCCGATAGCGTACGACTGGGAGGACGGAGCAGGTCGACGGACCAGATTGGCCTAACGATCGAGAGCGTCTTGCGGTCGCGAAGGGAAGGAAGGTCGATGGGGGTCGGTCCACCTTCTCTGTGGAGGCCGTGTGCTTGTGTGCGCCCTTCTAAGGCGAGAGCAAGCTCACGACTGCACTGCGAAAGAACTGCCGCACACCGCAGAACAGTCGATCGCGCTGAGCAATCTCGCGCGCCGGATCTTGGTCGATGCCCTCAAACGTCCGGCGTTCGCAAAAACTGTTTGAAGGTTAAAGGATTGGGGTATAGCCTTGTGAGATCAAGCCTCGATGAAATGCTTTGGAAGTGCCACCTCGTCGGCGGGTTCGCAGACCGTGGCACTTTGCGCTCCAGAGATCGTCTGTCATGTCATCTGCCAGCAAGATTGCCCTGTTCATTGATGGAGCAAGTCTTTATGCCGCAGCCAAGACCCTCAACTTCGATATCGATTACAAGCGCCTACTGAGCGAATTTCAGAGTCGCGGGACGGTACTTCGGGCGTTCTACTAAACCGCCATCATCGAGGATCAGGAGTACCCCTCGATCCGCCCGCTGGTCGACTGGCTGGATTACAATGGCTACACCGTCGTCACGAAGGCAGCCAAGGAATTCATCGACGCTTCCGGACGCCGCAAACTCAAGGGCAACATGGACATCGAGCTTGCAATCGATGCTATGGAGCTCGCCGAGCATGTCGACCAGATGGTGCTGTTCTCGGGGGATGGCAACTTTCGCCCCTTGGTTGAGGCCGTTCAGCGGCGCGGCGTCCGCGTCACAGTGGTCTCCTCGATCGCCAGCCAGCCGCCGATGATCGCCGACGAGCTGCGCCGCCAAGCCGACGTGTTCACCGATCTTATCGAGCTACAAGCCAAGATTGGTCGCAATCCGTCTGAACGGCCGCCGCCGCGCGAACGCGAGTCGCGTTATCGCTCACACCAGCTCCCAGAGCCTGAGACCACCCGAGGACTTAAGGGAAACGATAGCGTGCTCGAGGACTGACGTCCGAGGCGAGACCGCAAATGCAATCCGGTGCTGGGCTCGGAAACCGGCGTACGTATTCCCGGAGACGAGCGCGACGAAAAGCCCGGCATTTGCGCCGGACTGATCGCCAATATAATTCGGTTCTGAGCAACAGACGAACTAGACAGGAGTAGGTTGCGTGTAGTCCGTTCGGTTTCCGACATTGCAATACGTATCCACGAGTCTCGCATAGCTCTGCTGTCTGCGCCTCTCGACACGAGGACGCGACTGCCGGCAGGTGCACTTTGACGCGCGACAAGGCAGCGGCAAGCAGCATTTGAAACTGATGTGAAGCCGGAACCGAAAGCGGTTCCAGCAGCCACGTGGTGAGCTAAGTGGCCGCCGCCACGCGATAATTTGGTTATGGCCTGTAATCATGATGACTCCATCGCATAATTGAAAAATAAGGTTGGGAAAACATGGGAGGTTGGAATGGAAGCTGCCCGCCGCTTTCGCGCCATGGCGTTGCTGTGCCGACAGACTGCCGCGAGACAACCTGACAGGAGCTGGAAACTGCTCGCAGAGGCAGAGTATTGGGAGCATCTGGCGATGACGGCTTTCGCTCATTGATTTGGTCTAGCGACTTCAGTCTTTCTCTTGTCGTCGAAGCCTTAGTTCAAGTCATTCTCTGGGGCCCATGTGATGTCCAGTACGCGTCAGACTTATACTTGTGCTGTTCTAAGTGAACGGCTCGAAGCCCTTGTGACGGAGTTAAGAGAGGTGGAGATGCTTCGAAGCAAGCTCCGACATGTGGAAGCGAGAGCAGCAGACGACGGTGTGCGAAACCGGGCAGCAAAACGCGGACTCATTAGCGCCGAGCCACCGCTGATCGAAGCGAACTGAGGACAGGTTCAAGTGAACTCCGCGGCGCCTCGGCGCGATGGATTCATTCTACTCGGGTGCGAGCTTGCGATCGTTAGCTCCGCCGAAGCACTCTCCTTCTACGCCTCGCCTTGAGAATACGGCTGGTGCTGGCAATCCTTCTCGCCTGAGCAGCTCGGAGTCGACGCCGAAGTGTCTGCAGCTCTCGAAATAATGCGACCAGTCCCTCGACCCGTTCGTCCAAAATAACCGAATAATTGTAAACCCAGCCTCGATTACTCATTACTGCCCAAACCACGATTGTTGTAAGCAACGGGCGGTCGACAACGGGAAAAATATGCAAACCTGGGTTGGAACATACAATCCATAGATGACGACGAAATAAAAAGGGCGGCCGCGCGTAGGTTCCAGGACCGCCGTCCGAGCGCATCTCTTTCGCTTGTCTTTCGGGTCGGTTTTCATTCCGCAAGTTCGGTCGGTCCGCAAACCTACGGGCCTAGCGTGCGTTCACGCGCGCAGCTATCTCTCACGCCGGCCGTACCCCTTCCCTGACTCGCAGCAGTTACCTAGCAGGGGCGCTTTTATCGCTTGGGCCCCTTCGCGATCCATGTCTCTTAATCGTGCTGAGTGCACCGGCTGTTAAGGTTTGGTTTAGTTACCGGCACGATCATTAGTGACCGCAAGGGGCCCGAGCATGCCATTGCATCACGCGAATACCTTGGAAAGGATCGTGACCGTCGCAGATCAGGGCAGTTGCGAGGTCGCGACGCGGCCCGTCGCGCTCAACCCATTGGATTTCTCCACCTCCAATCGCGACGAGGTCCTGGCGCTGTTAGCGCCAAGCGGTCATCCAAAGCGCACTACTTGGCTCGTTCTGGCCGCCTTGGCGGGGGGCTTCGGATTGGGCTGGGCTGGTGCGTGGTACGGTCCTGCAACTCTCTCGGCTCTCAACCCGACCGCTCAGGTGGAAACAGCTTCGCACCGCAAGCCGGACACAAGGGCGGGCGGTAAGGCCGAAGGCGTCCGAAAGATAGCATCAGCATCAGGCTCGCGAACACCGCCTGCTTTCGCTCAACCCTCCACAGTCGCCGCAATCGTTGCTCCGAAACCTCTGGCCAAAGCGTCGAGTGCGGCGCAATCGGCGGAAGCTTCGAACTCAGCTCCTTCGATTGTTGAGGCGGACTTGTCTGTCACCGGCTCGCTCGCGCCTGCGGGGCCGCTCCTGCCGGCCCCCGAGACACGACCAACGACTATTCCGGGTTGGGCAGTGCTTGACGTTCGCGGCGCAACGGCGGTGCTCGAAGGGCCTGATGGGATTCGAATGGCAGCACGGGGCGATGTGGTCCCTGGCGTCGGGCGAATCGACTCCATCGTGCGTTGGGGCGATCGCTGGATAGTTGCGACAGCGAGTGGGCTGATCTCGGCGCCGTAGACGGAGGTTAGTCATCAAGCCCTCCCAATCATCGATCGCCAAAGCCACGAGTCTACTCCTATTCGATCCATAACGTCGAAACTAGCCGCATTGGAAACTGCTAGCCCCGACTCGCTGGCGGCAGCAAGAATGCACCCGATGGACAGAAGCTGCCGGCCCGGTATACGCTCGCCAACACACTTAGGTTGTATTTGCGATTTTTGCTTCAAAGGGGGGCTTGCATGGGCCTGGCTGAGCCAGAGAGTGGGACGGTACCTCAGCGTCGCGTCGACGTATTTGTACAGCCTGCGAAGGCGTCCGATTCAAAGCCGGAGGGTGTAGACATCCCCGCCGCGCTCTCGAGTATTGCTGAGCTGCTTAAGGCGATCGTGCCCGTCGCCATCCTCATTCTGATCGTCTGGAATTGGGCATTCTTTGCCACATGGCTCAACAGCATCACTCATGGAGAGCTCCCTGGCGGGTGGAAATTTGACCGAGCCGCCGCAGCTGAAAAGCTGGCAGAGCTCGACAAACAGAGAGGACTGCAGGGCCAAGGCTTGCAGGTGCATCGAGAGTTTGATTTCCGCTTCGCGAATGGGGCGCTCGTTCGTGCCGAACGCGTATATCCGGCACTAGCGGGGGCTCGGGTGCTCTGGGTGGACGGCAGACCATCTAACAATCGGCTCGAAGAAGGTATTCTTCGGGACATGGGCATAGACTTACAGATCGCCCTCAACACCGGAGAGGCGATCAATCTGGCTCGGAAGTATGATTTTGATCTTGTT
The DNA here is from genome assembly GCF_028128735.1 of Bradyrhizobium sp. CCBAU 53415. Lineage (NCBI taxonomy): Bacteria > Pseudomonadati > Pseudomonadota > Alphaproteobacteria > Hyphomicrobiales > Nitrobacteraceae > Bradyrhizobium > Bradyrhizobium sp. CCBAU 53415. Next base: position 332,970 of record NZ_LBJF01000002.1, read on the forward strand.
ATCAGCAACCTTATCCGGGAGCACGATACGAGCGTTCCGTTAGATCGATGCGGCGCGTTCTATTTTGCCTTCCCGAATGAAGAGCTGAGTCAGAAGTTTGCAAACGATTTAGGTCGGTTCAACGCGCAGACCAAAGAGAGCCCACCAGCCGGCTTCGCAATGGCCGAGAAATTTGCCCAGGAGTTTCCGAACAGGTTCGGCGATACGCAACTCCCCCGCATCATTTTCTACACTGCCTCGAGCGGTGGAATCGCAACAAGCCGGTGCGGACGCATTGTTACCAATCGTCCCGACGTCTTGCTTCAGTCCGTCGTGAGCGCTCTAGAGGAGTTTCGATGGGACCGGTTAGTTTCGCCGAAATCACAGAAGAGCGCTGCTGCACAGTAGCGCGGAACCCTACTCGCAAAGGTGCCTCATGGACGCGATGGGTCTGCAGCAGTCCGCGTCAGCGTGATCTTCATCGGTGCAGCGCAGCCAAACGCTAGACAGCGTAGGCGCATCAGATGCGAGGCAGGGCTATCCTTTGAATTAAATCGGCCCCTTCTTCGAGACGCGGAGGCTCCGGACGTAATACCCTTGGGTCCGAACCTTTGTCCTAATTTCGTCGCTGACGTTCAGAATGCGTTTTCTGCTCTTGCGCCATTTGGTTGATGAGTACGCCGCGGGTATCGAAGACCCTGTACTTAGAACGAGAAAGTCCCGCTTCCCATTACGATAGACATCGAACACTTTTCGCCCCCGCTGATCTTATCGAAGCAAAAAAGGAAATATGTTTTCGTCATTCCGGTCGACCAGCTTACTCGCTCCAACGGCTGTGCGGGTTGTAAATGTGCAACGCTCCGCAAGTTCATGGACCATCGTAATTCCTCTTCGCCTTACGCGATGAACTGCGATCAAGCGATCCTCTACGTGGCGTCCCGAGAGTCTCGTTTCTTGACGGCTCGTTCGAAAATGCTTCCAGCCGGACGCCGAAGTATACTATTTATCCGCCGGGCAGAGCTGGTACTTGTCTTGTTGTTCATGCCGGTCCACGTTCATTCGCGCCATGTATCTGTCTTTGACCTCCTCCGAAGGACAAAGACACGGCGGCTTGCTGCCGTAGTGGATCTTCCAACACTCGCTTGCGGTCGCATCAATGAGCTCCCAAGCAATGACATTTTCTGTCTGCACGAGAACGCCAGGGCCAGGAATTGCTGTCGTCTTTGTCCCATCTACCTTGCACGCAGGAGATAGAAAGACCTGAGCGGGATCTAGCTCGGTCGGGTAAACGCGGATAAATCCCTCGACCGTCGCATAATCCTTTACGATCGCTCGTACCATCGCCTTCGTATAGACCAGCGTGTTGTTCTCACGAGCATCGATAGGACGCACAGCCACACAGGTGAAGCTCTTCTTGAGTACGTATAAAAGCGGGTGGTCTTGAGTTGTTTTGGTAAGCGACACGAAAGGTATCTTGTTCACCGCTGTGATCACCCAATCATCATCGTAGGCAACCGACACGAAAATTCCGAGAACCAGCGCGACTACATATGCGAGCACTATCTCCGCCGTTGCGACTGCTTGCGCTGGTTTACGCTTCTTTGCGCGCCATCGCCGCATCGCGAGCGAGGCAATCCCAAAGGATGCGATGCTGATCGCAATCGAAATAAAGGCGTATGCAAGTTCACCGAACCGCAGATCGACCAAATAACTTGCGAGGCCCAGACCAATAAAGCCTGGCAGGAACGCGGCTACAAACTTGATAGCCTTCTTGGGATCATCGGGAATCATTGCCACTATTTGTTACAGCAGTCGTTGTTGCAAGAGCCGTCCTTGCACTTGCACGCGGAGCCATTGCAGCCATCGTGAACGCCGCCACAGTCGGGACACAGCTGGAATGAACCATTGTCGTTCATGACGTACACGGTGAGCTTAGGCTGACGACATTCGCCGCCGGCCATAAAGTTGATTTGTCCAAGGACGGTTTCGAACGAGTCGGCACGCATGCTCGCAGCAACTCGGTCAGGAGCAGGATCATTCCGCGCCGCACGTGCAAGGATCTGAAAGGCAGCATAGCCATAGTAGGCGTCTGCGCCCTTCACGTCTTTAAGGGAAGGCGGTAGGCCCGGCGGTTTTCTAAGGGAGGGATCGTGCGGCGCGATAGCTGCCACCTTAATTTGGTTTCCGAGACGGCCGAGTCCCATCACATTCGTGCCGCCGACGAGAATGCTGTTTGATGGAAGTTCGTCGAGATGAAGATCACGGGCATCGTGGTCAAACGTGAAGACAATCGCCGGCGAGCCGGCGGCGCCATTCCAATTGTGTAGTGGGAGCTGACTGGCTTGAGCTTCACGGCTAAGTGCATCGGAGTAGAGCCGGCTTTCGAAAATGAAACCTGTCCGGCCACCTTGATTATCTTTCGCATATCGGACGGCGAGCTTAGCTAGTTGCTCGACGCTATCCCCCATGTGAAATGAGTATTGTTGTTGGCGTTCCGAAAAGGGCTTCATGGACAATCCAACGAAGATAGTCGGCGTTTGTTGCTGTTCGCTCACTCTAGAGACGGCCAGCATCACGGGCGGTCTACCTTTCACGATCAAGAAGTTGACATGCTCGGCTTCAATAAGCTGGCGACTGTCTGAAACCGCGACATCTGGCTTATTCTGGTGATCGCGAACAATGACTTCTACCGGCCGGTTGGCTACCTGCCTCTGGTCGTTCTGAGCAGCGGAGACCCCTGCCCGGAACTGCTGGCCTTCATTTCCGCCGTATTGAGAGAAGTCGGCCACTACTCCTATGCGAATTCGATCTTGTGCCGCGGCCGGCAGAAGCGCAGCGAGCGAGGTAAGGACGAGGACGGCAATGAGGGTTTTCAAGCGACCCATGTGATCCTCCTATATGGGTGCGGAATCTGAGGTACTGCCCAGGTCGTCCTGGGCGCGGCAATGAATAGGCGAAGTAAAGAATTCCGGACTCTACCTTCGGTAGCGTTGCCAAACAAGAGGGCGTCAGCCCGGGATGTGAAACAAAGTTATTTTGGGTCGGTACAAACTCCCTCAGCGAGTTCACCTCCGACGCCGTTCGAAGGTTGCTATGCGACATTGCCTAAGCACGGCGAGTTAAGACAGCGCCGTTGTGGCGTGACGCTCCTATGACTGACTCGCTGGGACAGAAATCAACTCCGCTATGCGGCCAATTACCTCATCTTCGCGATAGTACTGACAATGCACAAGCTGCGGGTCAGTTAGCCGAGAGAGGATGTGTCGCTTGATTAGCAAAGCATCTCCCTCGGCGAGCGCAAAGTAAAGCGCCTCTCCCGCCTGAGCTGCGGTACGTGCGGAGAGGTCGCTCATCCTTTTGCTTAGTTCGTCGCTTATTGCCTCGCTACATGCACGCTCATGCTCCGGAAGCAGCCGCGGTGCCAATACCTGCCGACATTGACCGCCAAATGCGGCGTTCCGAACGACGAGCCCCATCACCCGCGCACCCGGACCTTGTAGCAACAATTGGGTCACCCATGCCAAGCCCAATCGTACCGCCTTGCCTGCGATGAGCAGCAATCGCCATAGAATTATTCCGATAAGACAAAGCCCAGCTATCGCAAAAAGTGCGCTTCCTGTGATGTTGGAAATTGTCTTGTTGGCTGATCGAAACGACACAATGAAGTTCGCGAGAGGTGGTCTCCCATTTTCGAAGTGGTGCAGGGCAATGTATGAATCGAAAAGTACAAGCAAGGCGGGTACGGCCGTAGCGACCAGAAGAATAGCGCTGAATATAAATACCAGCTTCTCCGCGAGACTAGCGTTCCTCAGCTGCTCGAACGAAGTCGCAAAGACCGAGGCTTCAAATAGTCGATAGAGCGTGGTTGACTTGAAGTCTGACCATATACCGTCCCAAAACTTGGGACGCTGTGGCTTTACCGCGTACTTGGGGGAGCCCTCCGTGCTGTACAGCTGCTTAAGCGTATCGCCAGGTCGCTGGGCAATTGCGAGCGAGAGCTGCAGCGCTTTCATCGCTTCATCTGCGGCAAATTCGAATGAGTGTGCATGGCCGCTGCCGTACACGGAAGCAACGCGATGCGGTCCCGTCATCCACTCAAAAGACAACAACACTCCAAATCCCGCTGCCATGAGAGCGAACCAAGGGTACCCCTCAGCATTAAACCACGCGGTGAGAGGACTGCCTTCTGAGATGAGAACTGAACTAGGAGATTCACCGTTGTGCAGGGCTGCAGCGATGCTGAACACCAAGCCAGCGCCATACAGGAGCATAGCTCGCATCCTGCGGTTCAACCATGAAGGGAGCCCCGTACAGCGCAGTACGGGCGTTCCGAGAAATATGACCGCACCAAGCTTCTCTGGACCTTCGGCAAGCGAGCGCAGGGCGTGCAGTACAACATTGCCGCCATGCGAATGGGCGACGATATGATATCGGTGGATATCGCTGGTTGTTTCGAGAATTGCGATTTGGTTTGCAAGCGCATCTCCGGCAATGCGCCGCTCGGGCTCAAGATTTCTTCCGGTCCAGGCAAAGATGCCTGTTTGATTGGTGATATGTGCCCAGCATCGAGCTGACGACATCTGCTCCAAGAGACGAGAGTCTAGTTTACGGCAGAAATCGCTGCTCAGTAGCCACCAGGACGCCGGCACGTTCGCAGATGTGCCGTGAATAAGGAGAACGGTCTCGCGCGGAAGTTCTTCAGGAGCGTCAGCGACCTCGACACCCTCTGGAAGGTCGTGGCGCGCCAGTTCCCGCTCCTCTCGCTCCGGTATGGGGTCCTGTCCCTTCATTGCCGGCCCGTCGGATTATTGTGTTCCCCTGTAGCTACGCAGCTTTGATGGATATGTCGCTATTCATGATAAGACCCAATCGCAGATCGCGAATGTGAGCGACTTCACACCAGGCGGAAATGTCTGCTCAGTAGCTGGGGCGGCTACCAACGCGACCGACTAGAAGCGCCGGATTCGGAAGTGACCGGCATTCCACTCGTGCGTTGAACCCGGTTCAGATGCACGAGAGCCTTCCAGCTAGGATTCAGCACAGTTCCGGGCGCAGTAATGACAGAAGGCCCGGCGCCAAAAGCGCCAGGGGCTTGTCCATAACGAGCACGAGGTGGGCAAAACTACAATTAGCGCTGATGACCCAGGCCTACACCCAGTGCGCGAGCCTTCTGCCGCAGCGAGCCTGCGGAGCGCTTCATCAATTTGGAGAGCTTCGCGACCGGCGTCCGCCCTTTTGAATGTGCCTTGAGCAATTTGACGTCATCTTTCGTATACTCTCTGCGCCCGCTTTTTGCCTTCTTAGCCATTCCTGCTCTCCAGACTGTTAGGAGGCGTGTAGTTAGCAGGCTGAAAGGGATGATCAAGGGAACGGGATGTGAACGATAAACAGATGTGGGCCAACAAATCAACATTGCTTACGAGCTGACGCCGCGGACCGTGCTATAATTCTAGCGCATGTTAAAGGAGGGTGAGAGGGAACGTCACAGCTGGCGAAGAATACTAGCCGCGACCTGGGTCATATTGCTTCTGCCCGTTTCTATTTTTTCTGAGTTGTTCTTTCTTGATGGACCTGGCGGTGCGCATTGGGATAGCTCGTTCTCATATCTTGCGAGCGTAGCCTACTGGTGGGCATTTCCTGTGGCTATGATCATCGGCGCTGTATCGGGATTCCGGCGGCCCTTTTCCTCGCGAGCCGTCCTACTGCCGGCAATCATGTTCATGATCTTATTTTTCGTTATAGCATGGGAAGCAGTTCATCCATGTTGCAGGACTGCGACGAAACATTCCACTTCGTATGAAGGGAGGGTATTGGCGGCGATTTCAAATTAGGAACAAGCCATGATCATTGTGAAGTATTCCTTCAGAAGCGGAGATGTTTTGAGCCAGGACAGAGGAATGATAAATTGGCACGCTCTTTCCGTCAGCGAATTGCAGGTGCTCGACGTTATAGAGGATCGCCACGGGATCTTTGGCCCCTTTTTGATATAGGTCTGTTTCCGATCCGTTCGAGACTGCAGCCCACAGGTTTTCGGATCCCGGCAACATCAGAGTATCCCTGCCTGCTCCCCCATCGATCGTTGTCGGCTTGTCCGGGGTTCTGCTTGCTACCCAATGGAATATGTCGTCGCCCGGCCCCCCAAGGACAAACTGGTCCTGTGACGAAATCCAAACGTTGTCGCTCCCAAGCGTCCCTGGCAACGCCCGAAAAGACGTTAGCTTCACACTCCAAAAATCGCCGGTGTCGATTGCATGCGCAATGTTGTAGTCGAGGTGGCTATCGTGGGCGCGATCAGCCAAGTTGATCGTGTCCTGCAGATAGATGAATTTATCATGCGAAATGGCCGTCAGATCAACTCCTGAGTGTGGCGGCGCGAACGGCGCGGAGTCTGGAACGAGTGGACTGTCGATTTGGATATCGAGGCCGCTTCTGCCGTAATAGCGTCCACCGAATATGACGATCGGATCCTCGGGATGGACGAAGTTAACAAGATGCGCATTTTGCGAGTGTAGGTCTGCGCCTGGACTTCCCCATGTGTAGCCGTACATACTGCTTGGGCTTATACCAGCAAGCGGAGTGGCCAAGACATCCTGCACCATTGAGCCACCGAGACTGTGCCCGGTGAATAGAACCCTCTCTATCCCAGCCTCATGAACATATGCCCCCAGACTGTCCAGGAGCGGTAGAAAGGACGAAAAATATACATCTATTGCAGGCCAATGGGATTTGTCACCCCATGAGGAAGGGTCGGTACCGCGAAAGGCAATCACGAGTGTCTTAACACCATCAAGATCTCCTTCTAGAACAAGGGCGTCAGCCTCACCAGGAAGCACTGCAAGTGAACTAATCAACGAAGCGCTGTAGATCCCATTGTCAAACTGATAATCGACGTCTCCCTGACTTCCTTTTGATGGCAGATGTAGTTCAGTCGCCGAGACCGCGTGCCAATTGCGATCTACAGCTGCCGCCGTGGATTTGCCGTACGACTCCACGGCCAGCTTCGCCATCTCGGCAACGAGGTTTCCGGCAGTAAGATTTACAGGTTTGTTGATCAGGGCGTCTGGCTGGAAAAGTTGGGCACGGATTGCGCTACCTGAAGTGTCGGCACCGGTCTGGCTCCAGTCCGTCCAGCCCACTACGAAGTGTCCGTCTTGTAGCGTCGTGATTACGGAGTCCTGTTGAATGTTGGGTGTGGTGCTATTGACTAGGAACTCAGTTCCGGACTTGCTTCCGTCCACGTTGAATGCCTGGGCGCGAATGGCGGTGGAAGAGGTGTCGCCGTCAGTTTGACTGGAGTCAGTCCACGTTACAACGAAGCCTCCATCCTTCAATGCTGCAATCTCAGCGTTGTTTTGCGAACCGGATGTCGTGGTGTTGACCAAAAATTCCGATCCTGACTTGCTTCCGTCCACGTTGAAGACTTGGGCGCGAATTGCAGATGAAGAGGTGTCGCCACCTGTTTGGCTGTAGTCGGTCCACGCGATGACGAACCGTCCGTCAACAAGTGTGGTGATCGTGATCGTCTCCGATCCGCCCCCTCCTGGCCCGGACTGGTCGCCGATAGTCGTGCTATTGACGAGAAATTCGACGCCCGACTTGCTGCCGTCTCCGTTAAACACTTGCGCGCGTACGGCAGTGCCTGACGTATCACCGCCCGTTGCACTCCCGTCGGTCCACGCAACGACAAACTGACCATCATTCAGCGCTGTAATTGCCGGGTTGTACTGAAAGCTCGACGTCGTGGTATTGACCAGGAACTCTGTTCCCGACTTGCTGCCATCGGCGTTGAATATCTGAGCGCGGACCGCCCAGCTCGACGTATCGCCGCCTGTTGCACTCCCGTCAGTCCAGGTAACAACGAAGCGGCCGTCACTCAGCGCGGTGATAGCTTCGTCGAGCTGGTACCCTGTCGTGGTGCTGTTGACCAGAAACTCGCTGCCCGACTTGCTGCCATCAGCGTTGAACACCTGTGCCCTAATTCCTTGGAAAGAAGCGTCACTACCGCTTCCGCTGCCATCGGACCAGGCAACAACGAAGCCGCCATTCTTCAGGGCCGTAACCACAGGATCATACTGGATATCCGCCGTCGTGGTGTTGACCAGGAACTCAGTACCCGACTTGCTGCCGTCTGCATTAAATATCTGTGCGCGGATAGCGTCGCTTGACGTGTCCCCATCGGTTCCGCTTGCATCGGTCCACACCATCACAAAGCGTCCGTCGCTTAGTGCCGTGATGGAAGCATCGAACTGAGAGCCGACCGTGGTGGTGTTCACGAGAAACTCGGAGCCGAACGTTGTCGCATTTGCCATTTCGTCCTCCCAAATCGATCGCTAACAGATAGGCCCACCGCACAATTACTCTATGGGGATCGTCGCCGCGTATATCGCAATCCGCTCGCTACGCGCAGCCATTGCGAGATGCACATGGCCAGTGCCGCGCCCGCCCGGTCTTTCCTCTCCACCATGAAGCAACCCGCAATAGTCGGCTGCCCAAGTGCCCAGCGCGAGATGTTAGTGGCCTCCAAGGTGCGCGCGAGCGGATCAGGGTCTGGTCACGCAGACCAAGGCTATGTCGGTTCGCACATGAACTGAGCCATCAAGGCAACTAATTCTGCTTGGCGATGCGTGGCCGTTTTGGCCAAAATGGTCTTTACTTGAGTGCGAACAGTTTCAGTGGCCAGTTTAAGCTGATCCGCGACGTCATCGATACCGTATCCGGATGCCAATCGAGCTGCCACGCGGCTTTCGGCTTCTGTGAGTTGAAAGGCAGCTCGCAACGTCTCCTCAGGAATTTGCTTGCGCGAACTGAGATCGATCAGAATGACGACGGCACTGCAGTCCGCCAAAGGGCAGCCAGAAAGAGCTGGGATTTGGATCGGGTATGCGAGTAAGGGACGCCGCTCCTGTCGCGGCAGAACCACCGCCGGGGACAATGCAGGTATTGATCGTCTCCAAAGCAATTCATGCAAGGCCCGCTCAAATGCGATCGTTGCCCTTCCATCTTTTGAAGTAAGTCGACGATTTATAACCTGAGGATCGCCGACGAGCATGCGCTCGGCCGAGGGGTTCATTTGGAAGACTTCGCCTTGACGATTGATCAAGAGAGCGGCAGAGCCACTAGCCTCCAAGGCCTGCAGGGTGGCTCCCCCGGCGGCGAGTCCCATTGCCTTAGCTAAAGCGACGGTCGCGGGCAGAGTTTGCGCTAGACGTGTCAGCTTGCCTTTGTCTGCATCCGAAAACGGGCCCTCCTCGATTCTTCGCTGAATGGAGAGGCACCAAATATCATCGCCAAACGCCACCCTGACTCCCGCAAACCATCGCAGGCCGTGTGGGGCGAGGAACTCTTGGTAGTATCGGTGACGCCCGATGTACTCGGGACTAAATAAATCTAGGTCGCAGCATACCCCGCTTCTTAAAAGCTGCGGGATGCCTTTGTTTCGCTCATCATGTTTATGCCAGCCGTCCCGAAAGTATGTGTCTGTTGCTGCTGCCAAGCAGCTTGAACATGGAATCCCGGGCGTTCGTGCGCCGGAGATTGGCAGCAGTAACGCTCCGGTGCTTTCCGTCGCCTTAGCCACAAGGTCCATTGCCCTCGGCCACAGCTCCGGGTTCATTGCTGCCGAAACAAACCCAGCTTCTACCAAATCGAAATCCCAACTAGCCAATGGCTTCCCCCTTAGGAAAAATTGCGGCGCCATCCGAAGGATTTAATTTCATAAAGCCGTTTGGATATTCCCGGTCGGCGAGAACATAAAGCTAATTAAACAAATATTGAAATCTTACCTCATTTGGGGGTTGTGACAAGCGCGATATCCGCTGAACGTTGCGGGTGAATTTCGCCAAACTCCCAACAAGAGACAATTGCAGCGACATTTAATTTTAAGAAGATTCCCATGGCGCTGCGATTTAATAGCTCGCGCCGGATAATGACCCCGTTCACAGATCCACGGAGGAAATCGAGATGGCTACCATCTTCTCGCAGGGTCTTCGAATTGTCGGAACGCTCGAAGATGATTTCCTCCAAGGCTACAATGCGCCAGGGGCACCCGGTGATGACGGAAACAGCCAGCTCCTCACCGGCTTCCCGCAAAACCTCTGGCCGCAATACGGAGTTGACCCTGTAACGGGTGCCGTGAGTTACATCGAACCAGCGCAAGCTGTGGCCGATGGTAACGATTCGCTTCTGGGTGGAGCTGGAAACGACACGCTTTTGGGTGGGAGTGGAAATGACACCCTCATAGGCGGCGCAAGCAGCGCATTCGGAAACAGTGACATACTCTACGGCGGTTCGGGCAATGACGTCCTTCTCGGAGGCAACGGTGCACGGACGACCGACGGCGGAAACGACTTGCTTGTCGGCGGTCCGGGCAATGACGTGCTGTACGCCGCCGATGGCAACGACCAGGTGTACGGGGATAACGCGCCCTCTCAACCAGCAAATCCGAAAGGACCGACAACAGGCCGCGTCGATGTTGATATCGCGCAATATAGAGGCGTCCTCAATCTCACGAACTTTACGAGCAGCTATGCGATAACTGCCGATACTTCCACGGCAGGTCGTTTCATCGTACAGGGCGGGCCTGACGGAACGGATTCTGTGACAGGCATCGAACTCCTCGAAATGAAGGCTTTCGATGGAACGAATGCTCCGAGTTTTTCACAGCCGTTCTCGGCTAATGCCCCTCAGCCAAATTCGCAGGACTATTTCGGGCTCCCGCAGGCGGCAATCCAGATCACAATTCATCGGCAGCCATACGGCTATGGTTGGCTCGAAGCCAAGGTTGTCGGAGCCTCTCAGCCCTATTTTACATCGTCGATACATACAGCTCCAACGAACTTGCCGGTGGGTGCCAATGCTGCAAGCACGATAAATCAAAGCGCAGGCGGATTCGAATGGGACGATCTGACGCCGATTCCAATTGGGACCTACAACCTGGTCATCAAGACCGACGCTGGAGACACGAAAGGCGCGAGTCCTTCATTGCTGGCCGGCGGAGCTGGAGGAGTTGTCGGCGCAGTGGATTTGGAGCTGGAGCCTATCCAGCAATCCGGCGGCCCCTTGCGGACTTCAATCGCCATTCATCGTGGGAACTATACCTTTCAATCGCAGGGCTGCTTCCTTCTGCCCTATCAATCTGCGGCATACCAAGGCCAAACAATCGTAGATTTGCTGAATCCAATTTGGCTTGATCGCCCGCTCGACGCCTCTTCAATTCAAACGAGCCCAACCTATGCGGCGCCTATAGCGGCGAGCGCGGGTCTTTCATCTGTTGGATTCGGTGTAAATCCGGGGACGCACTTTATCCCGGAGTTTCTGCCTACCATCAACTCGACGCCGGGGAACACCACCGGAAGTGCCAACCTGGCTCTTTCGGCGAACTGGACCTCGCCCATCAAAGTAACGATCGTGGACGACGGGACCATCACTCAACCGCTTATTACGGCCGGCAGCGTTCAGGTTGCCAACAATCAATATCAAGTCAAATTTCATATTAGCCACGCGGTGTCGAAAACACTCCAAATCGATTTCACCAAAGGTGATGGAACGACGGGGAGTGCCACCATCAAGGCCGGCGACACGGACAGCACGTTCGTAGGCACTGGCATAGCTGTCGGACACTCCGTGGATCTAACTGTAAAGGCGGTAACTCCGCCAGGGCATGCTTACGCGCAGCCACACAAACTGTTGCAGCTCCTGGGGCTGGAGACGGTTGGCGATGCCGCTCAGCAGGCTCAAGGTTTGGATCCGGCCGGTACAGCGAAACCACTGCATTTCGAAACCGCAAATGCCACGGCGATGTCCGACGTCCAAACGACGCCGAACGGCGCTGGAGGCAACGACTGGACGGTTACCGCCGCGTCAGCGTTGCCATCGATCGGGCCAGGCAATGGACAAGACACTCTTAACTTGCTCCAGGTCGACGCGGCCGGATTTGGCACGGTCAATCTTCCGAGCGGATTTTCCGCGCTCACTTTGAGTGGAACGAGCTCCGCTACCTTGATAGGCAACGGGGCAGGAAACTACATCTCTGGAGGCGCTGGCAATGACGTGATCGTCAGTAATGGTGCTGGTAGCGTTCTTTTGGGAGGAGGCGGGATCGATATCTTCGAGGGCGCGCTTGCAAATCTGGACAATGTTTTTGTTGCTGATTACAGCCCCGGCGATTCAATTTTGGTTCTTGGAGCCAGCTTTGGCTTGAGTGCGATTACGGTCGCCGAAGGATCGACGATATTGGCAATCGACGTCAACCAAGATGGTAATGTCGATAGCACCCTAACGTTAAGTGCATCATATGCCGATCTGTTGGCTCAGGGCCTGCAACTGACCACGCAGCAGACCGCAAACGGTACATTGTTGGCCTTTGCTCAGCCTGGCGCAGAGGCGCCTGTCGCCAACGCTGACACGGCTTCAGCGGCTGAGGCGGGAGGGAGCAGCAACGGATCGATTGGCGTCGATCCAACCGGCAACGTACTCAGCAACGACACCGGTACCGCGCTGACAGTCACCGCAATTGTTGCTGGCATGAGCGCCGGATCCGATAATGTCGGCTCGGCCGTTGCGGGGCAGCATGGCGTGCTGACGCTCAATGCTGACGGCAGTTATCAGTACGTAGTGAACCAGAGCGATGCTCAGGTCGAGGCGCTGCGCACGGCAAATGACACGCTGACCGACACCTTTACCTACAGCCTCGAGAACGGCGGCGGATTGTCTTCATCGAGCACCCTCGCCGTGACCATTCACGGGGCCAATGATGCGCCGATCGCAACCAGTCCGAGCGCTCAAAGTGCCAGTGTCGGTGCCGCCTATTCGACAGCGCTCGCCAGCACCTTTATCGACAAAGATGTTGGCGATAACCTGACGTTCACTGCGACCGACGGTAACGGCAATCCGCTGCCCGGGTGGCTGCTTTTCGATGGCGCAACGGGCGTCTTATCCGGCACGCCAACGGCTGCAGATGTCGGCAGTGTCACGATCAAGGTCACTGCAACCGATATGGCAGGTCTGCCGGCTACTGAGAGCTTCATCCTATCGGTTTCGGCCGGCAACCAGCCGCCGGTGGTCGTGTCCGACAGCTTCTCGACGGGCGAGAAGTCGGCATTGAGCGGCGTCTCAGTGCTGACCAATGATAGCGATCCGAATGGAGACTTGCTGACGGTCTCCGAGGTCAACGGGTCGGCCCTCAATGTCGGGTCGCAGCTCACATTGCCGTCCGGCGCGCATCTCACCGTGTCTGATCACGGAAGCATCATTTACGATCCCAATGGGGCGTTCAACGCCCTCAATGACGGACAGGTTGGCACCGACAGTTTTAGCTACACGGTGTCGGACGGCGAGGGCGGCAGCGCTACGGCAATCGCCACAATCGCCATCAGCGGCGTCACTGACGCACCGGTTAACCAGCTACCTTTGGCTGTCAATGATTCGCTAAGCGTCAATGAGAACGGTCCGGCTGAAAGCGGAAACCTCCTGGCGAACGATAGTGATCCGGACGGAGATCCCCTGACGGTATCCGAGGTTAACGGCTCTCCCGCCAATATCGGGTCGCCGGTGACATTGCCCTCCGGCGCCAAACTGACCGTATCCGCCGACGGTAACGTTGCTTACGATCCAAACGGTGCGTTCGCGGGCCTGCAAACCGGTCAGATCGCAACGGACAGCTTCACCTATGCGATTAGCGACGGAAAGGGAGGAGCCAGTTCGGCGACGGCAACCATAACGATCGCCGGAGAGTCCAGCGTCGCGGTCACTGACGCCGTTCAAGCCATTCTTTCAGGCAACAGCGGAATCGCGGTCAACTCGGCCAGTTACACCGGCGCTACCGCCGCATTCGCGAGCCTTCCGAGCGTCAACCTCGGTAGCGTTGGTAGCGAATCGCTGACGCTAGGCCCCAGCCTCCTGCTTAGTAGTGGCAATGCGTCGATCGGATCGACCAACACCAGCGGTAGCTTCACCGGCAACAACGGCATGCCAGGCTATGCGCCCCTCGAAGGCGTGCTTACGGCGGCCGGCTTCTCGGCGCTTACGCACGATGCCGCCGTGCTCACCATTACCTTTACCGTGACCGACCCCACTGCGACGACAGTCAGTCTCGACGCTCTCTTCGGGTCCGAGGAATTCCCGGAGTACATCAATAGCTACGTTGACATAGCCGGCGTGTTCGTCGACGGCCAGGACTACGCATTTTTCGATGTCAACCAACCTTCCACGCCGCTGAGCGTACTGTCGCAGAACGTCTCAGGCGGCTACTTCCTCAATAACAGCACGGCGACCGCTGCGGGGGTACCTCCTACGCCCTTAGCCACCGAATATGACGGCGTATCGCACAAACTCACGATATCCGGATCGCTTGACCCAACCAAGACGGAACACACCCTCACCATCGCCGTGGCGGACACCGGCGACTTTGTCTTGGACAGCGGCATATTCATCAGCAACCTAAAGGCCGGTACGGGTGGAGTCGGCATCAATCTCAGCCCGATTGCCGCCGACGATGCGCTTTCCGTGAATGCGATGGGGCCGGCGGTAATCGGTGCCCCCCTTTCTAATGACTCGGATCCCAACAATGACGCTCTTACGATTACCTCCATCGCTGGGCTGGCCGTAGCGATTGGTGGAACGGTTGACTTGGCATCGGGCGCCAAGGTGACTCTGAATGCCGACGGCACGATTGCCTACGATCCTAAAGGAGCGTTCCCGGATATTCCGTCCGGTCAAACTGGCGCGGACCAGTTCTCCTACACGATCTCTGACGGAAAAGGCGGAACGGCTTCCGCCAATGTCGTCGTCACGATCGCCGGATCCAGCATCAATCAGCCACCGACGGTTCATGACGACGCATTTTCGACCGACGAGCATACCGTGCTTGTTTGCGAGAACGTGCTGGCCAACGACAGCGATCCGGACAACGATACGCTTGCTGTCGCCGCAGTGAACGGCGATGCCTCTTCCGTCGGACACCAAATCGAGCTCGCCTCCGGTGCCCTTCTGACGCTCAGCGCGGACGGGACTTTTTCATACGATCCGGATGCCGCGTTCGAGAGCTTGGCGGCAGGCCAGACGACGACCGACAGCTTCACCTACACCGCATTTGATGGCCAGGGGCATAGCGCCGATGCCACGGCCACGATCACGCTGACCGGCGTTAATGATGCGCCAATCATCACTTCAGGCGGCGGAGGAAACAACGCCAAATACATCATCAATGAGCATACAGAATTCGTGACGAAGCTGCTCGCCTCTGATCCAGACAGTGGCGACAGCTTCACCTGGTCGATCGTTAGTAGTCCAAAGAAGTCGGCATTCACGATCGACGCTGACACCGGAGCCCTTTCGCTTACGTCCCCGGCGGATTGCGACAAGACCTACACGGTGACGGTAAGAGCCACTGATGAATCTGGCGCTTCCGACACGCAAGCGATCACCGTTAAGGTGGCGGACGGGCACAAGATGACTGGTTCGTCGGCGGCTGATACCTTCGTGTTTCTGCCGGGCTTCGAACGGGAAACCGTCAAGCACTTCGACGTTGCGCATGACGTTCTGCAAATTGACCAACGTCTTGTCGGCGATCAATCAGTTGCCGACTTCCTGGCGAGCGGGAGTGTGATCCAGCATGGCAACGACACGTGGATCACCTTCGATGAGGGGAAGCCCTGCTACGATAGCCATGATAACCATCACAGTTACCGGGATTACGATCACCATTATGGTCACGATGATCACTACGGCAACTATGATCACGGCGTCGAGCGGATTGTCCTCGATCATACGCTCGCGGCGGCCCTGACTATCAATGACTTCAGGTTCATCTGACTGGAGAGCACGAAATCCTGCGCCGATGGTGACGTTAATCGGATGCCGACGGCGCTTTGTCGGACACCTTGTCATCGTCTTCGGTCCTGCGTCGGAAAGTTGGCACCTCCACTTTGCGAGTGAAGACACCAGCACCGCCGTCACGCCCCCGAGTGCCTTCGGGGGCTCTAACGCCCGCAACCGGCTTGAACGGGTTTTTACTTGGATCGAGCAATGTCGTCTGGTAACGACGTGGTACGACAAACTAGCCGCGCAACGAAACCGCTCTTGCCACGATCGCAATTTACCCGCCGCTGAGCTTAGGGAAAAAATGCACCGCAGTTCAGCAAAGCCGTGGACGGCAAAGGTCCTCACTGCGCCTTCGTATTGAGCTGAATGCAGCCAGGCAGGTCCCGCGAAACGGTTCGTGTGGTTCGTGCCGCCTACCGCCGATGCGGCACTTGGAATGGGAATGCCGGCCCCGGCTACTTACCCCATCCTGCGGCTCGGGCCGTTTTTGAAGTTGCTCAGCGTCGTTCAACTCGGACCACAACCATGCTTAGAGGCATTGCTATCGCGCTATTTGGAACGGCATCTTCTCTCAGCTTGATGGAGCGCTCTTCAGCGGACGCAATACTGACGGCTCCTTCTGAGAGACACCGCCAGGCCCTGCGATCGAGGCCGCGCCGTTGGCTGATTTCGATCGCGCGGCGGCGAGGCTACTTTGACGGTTGTTTGCCGGTCAGCTCGCGAGCAGCCAAATTAAGCTCTAGCTCATTGAACTGCTCGAGTAGCTGCTCGACGATCGCTTCATAGTCAGAGGGGGTCAATGAACGGACCCCGAGCGATGCCAGTTCGTCCTGAAGGATCGTCGCCATTAGGGCTTTAACGCTCATGGGAAATTGTCCAAAAGTGAGCTCGTCACAAAACCGAGTCGCGAGTAGACGCTAAACATCTTGCACGCGCACTCCGTAAAGTTACGGAGGTGCGCCGCGAGGGCGCTCCTTCTTCAGCAACACTCCGATCGTCCGCGCCATCCGTCTCACTGAACCAGCGTGGCGGCCCAGCTCGGCAGCGATTTTGGATGCGCCAAGTCCCTGGCGAGCGAGCCTGGCTAAGCGCCGAACCTCCTGCTCCGTCCACTGCTTTGGCTTTGGTGTTTTCATGCTGGGCGTTCGACAACATCATTGTGAGCTGAGACGTTTCCCTGCGTTCGTCTTGGCCTTTGTCTTTGCGGTGACGAATTGAACTCCGACGTGAGCCCCATCCACCCAGATCAGCTCGCAACGTCGAAATGCCAAGCCAGTGGAGGACAGCACCAGAAAGAATTCCTGTGCTTTTAGCGGGTCTGTTGAGCCCTCGACCTCAAGCTTGGCCCCGGTCGCAGAGGCGTCGATGAGAACGCAGCTTCGTCGCCACGTTCCATCGACACCCATGATGCTTACGATGTGCTTGTGTTCAAAACGAACACGGTGCGCCTTTCGGTTGTTCTCCATGAGCCGCAATCCTCAACTTCAAATCATTCTCTCCAAATAAATGCGCCGTATCCCTTCTCGCCTCAGCAATACGCAGATCAATCATCGCCGCCTCGGCGAGCAAACTCGTTCTGGTCGCTTCATCCAGTTTGGTCTGTTGGATGAGCAGCCGGATGCAGCTATTCGCGAGTTCGAGAATGAAGATTGCCTGACGGACGTCATCCGTTGTTTGGATGTCGAGAGCTTGAACTTGCGACAGCAGAGTAGCGACGCTCGCCAGAAACTCAGGCAGGGTCTGGCGCGAGTGGCTTGTCTTCTTCGCGTGGCGCGGCTGGCAAAATTCAAGCACCGACGACATCGTCGCAGATCTCTATTTGGTTCGGCGGCGGTGCCGAAAGTGATCAAAAGGAGCGATGAAAAATTCAGCTATAGGCAAGTACGAGAACAGGCCGATTCGGACTAAGCCTCGCCACAACAACCAAGCCACGCCGACCATTCATAGAATAAGAGGAACTTACGCCAAAGCGGTTGATAAACCGTTATAAGCTTGCGAGTAGGAGGCATCGTGGTATGTGGTTTGCGTCCTGAGCACTATCGAATTCGGCAAGGCAGAGGCGCCGGCTGCAAGTTAGCAAGTAGCGGACTACTGCCGGAAA
Source organism: Bradyrhizobium sp. CCBAU 53415 (assembly GCF_028128735.1). NCBI lineage: Bacteria > Pseudomonadati > Pseudomonadota > Alphaproteobacteria > Hyphomicrobiales > Nitrobacteraceae > Bradyrhizobium > Bradyrhizobium sp. CCBAU 53415. The sequence goes on from NZ_LBJF01000002.1 coordinate 350,869, forward strand.
AGCGAGAGCAAAGCGGCCGGCTGGGTTGTGGTTTCGAGATGCAAAAACCACCCGTCCGAAGCACCGAAGCAAATCACCTCTTCTTCGTGACCGGCAAGCTCCGGACGTAATACCCTTGGGTCCGAACCTTTGTCCTAATTTCGTCGCTGACGTTCAGAATGCGTTTTCTGCTCTTGCGCCATTTGGTTGATGAGTACGCCGCGGGTATCGAAGACCCTGTACTTAGAACGAGAAAGTCCCGCTTCCCATTACGATAGACATCGAACACTTTTCGCCCCCGCTGATCTTATCGAAGTAAAAAGGAAATATGTTTTCGTCATTCCGGTCGACCAGCTTACTGCTTCGAACGGCAGTGCGGGTTGCAAATGTGCAACGCTCCGCGATTTATGCTTCAGATGCACGAAGCCAACAAAGGCGCCGTCGAATGTCCTGCTGTTGTCCAGTTTTCTTGGAGTGCTTGACTGTCTCGGAGACGGCTTTTCTCTTTGGCCGATAGGCGGCTCCGCCGGTGTTGAATTAGAACCACGCAGCATCAAAGCGTGATTGAGCGCATGGCACGAGTCGTCCAATAGCTGCAGTGGGAGTAGATGACCCCCCCCTGTTGCTCGCGCCATGCGAACAGGAAGAGCGCAGCTGATCAGGGCCGTTAGTTTACACCCGTCTTCAGGAGAGGAGGGGCCTCCCACCTAAATACCTTGCCATGATATTACCCCCGTCCTGCCATCCTCCGAGCTACCTCCCGCATTTAATTGTGGATTGGGCGATTAAGTTTAATTGACGACTTGCCTGCTCAGTAATTTCCGAGTTGTCTGCCCTCGCTTCTCGCAACCATTTGGATCGAGCCATGAACACCGAGTGTCTGAGTTCGCTCTCGCATGATGAGCTCTGGATACTTCACCGACAAGTCACGGCGAGCCTCACGCAGAAGCTCTTGATGCAAAAAGCGCAGCTGGAGGAGCGGCTGCACAAGATTGGACGGGCCAACGAGCCCACACAGCTCGCTCGTAAGCGTCGCCCGTACCCGCCCGTTCGTCCCAAGTATTGCAATCCGAAAAACCCAACGGAGACGTGGTCAGGACGCGGCAGGCTACCACGGTGGCTGCGGCCGCAACTTCGAGGGGGCAGGAAATTGGACGACTTCCTCATTGATCGCGTTTCAGTCAAAAAGCGACAGACAGCGTAAGCGCTGCGTCGCGCTTGGATGGAAGAGATTGCCAGCGCATCCGTTTGTAATTCGTCATCCGCCTCGCTGCTCGAGCGACCGAAAGAACACGAGCGCCAGCGCCGCAGCATCGAACAGGCCCATACGGCGATCCTCGCTCATCCACGGTTTGCGGGGCGGGGGAACGTATTGCTCGAAGGCGGGTATCTGTTTCGCGATCAGCTGGGCCAGGCTATTCTTGTTCGCGCATTCATAGCGCGCGAACGCATCACGGACTTGATCGCGCGAATACGCGAAGCGAGGGACTCCGCACTCTTTCGCAAGTGCCGTAATCGAAGCGTTGAGAGTGCTAATCCAGGGCGCCCGTTCTGTTCCTTGCGTAGACGTGTCCTGGATGACGAGCACGTCGGGAGAGTGCCGATCGAAGAGTTGCGTGATACGAGACAGGCATGTTTCGCGTTTGCCGGCCCCACGGGCCTCGCGTATTCCCCAATCGAATGGCGCATATCCCTCGAAGACAATGAACGCAAAACCGCGCGTGTTGACATAGATTGAGAGAACGAGAGCGTTCGCATGATGCTGGATCATACTCTCTGTTGAATGCGAATCCGTTCAATCCGCGCCAACAGCCGTTCAAGGAAATCAAGCTTCAGTCGTGTCGCTCTGGACGGGTCACCCTGCAGCTCTTCGTACAGTTCGTTAGCACGCGCGCGTATGGACGCGCGCAGCTCCGCCATGAGCCCCGGGAAGAGTTTCAATGCCGGCATATTGAAGATCAGCATGCAAATGAACACGGCATCGAGACTTGGTCGTCGCTTGGATCCTTCGATCCGCGAGACGGCGGTCCTGCTCTTCACGCCGATGAGGAATGCAAGCTCCTGTTGGGTGAATCCCCAGCGACGACGATGCGGACGAACGTATGATTGGTGTCGGTGATGCATAGTTGGTGCAGCCGGCCAGCAAGATGACAGGCACGCACCAATGATCCCGTTGAAAGCGGTCTCGTTCGAGACACGAAAAAGTGCCGACTCGGCACCGAAATACAAAACTGCGTCCCCCATTGTATCTATCGTGGCTTCAGAAAGGATGCCTTGTCCGGCATGAAGATCGGGTGGAGATGGGGACATGGGGACGTGGGAGAGCGCCTCTAGGGAGCTGAATGCCAGCACCCCCCTCGTATATATTTGCAAGACCCGTCAAAGGCCCTTGATGCCCCTAGAAGGCGCCAGAAGTCCCCACGTCCCCATGTCCCTCCTTTGAAGCGGCGTCGATAGTGACGCTCACACCATACCGCTGACATAACATCTCTGTTTTCTCACGCTCAGCCATAGGCACCACGTACACCCCATGGAATTTGTAGGTCAGAAGATTCAGCTTTTTGCGCAAGATGCTTCCAATCCACCGATTTGTAAGTGGTCGCTCATACTCAGCACCGTAGCGGCGGATCATTCCGCTCGTAACCTCAGCCACCGGAACAACGCTTCTAGTGGAAGACAGCATTTGCTCCATGAGGACTTCCAGAACTTGCGCCTCCATGAGGAGGCCTCGCTCAGCAATAATTGAATCCTGAGCGATTTTGGCTGCACCGCGAAGCGTATCCTGGAGCCGTCGATCGTTGACGACGCTCAGGAGCGGCAGCATGATCTGATTGATGCGCGGCTCCAGGGTCGGGTCGACCAGGGACGGGTCAAGCTTGATCTCGTGCCGCCTACGAAAACGGTACAGGAGCAGCTTGTTGCGCAACTCGCGTGCCTCATCCTTGAAAGTTGGCGGGAGGTTGATAGGGATATCATCGCGGAGCCGCCGGGTGCCGGTTTCTTCGGTGATGAAGCGGCTCTCCAGTGCGCGATCCTCATAGCGACCCCGTGTCGCGACAATCTTTGGCCCAAAGACATGGAATGCCCGCGGGTTGAACTCGCGCTGGCGGTTCATGATAGTGCGCAAGACTGGCATGCCGCGGACATTACCGTTGTTCAGGATCTTGACGATCTCGGAGCGCTCGTCGCTAAAGCGGAAATCAGCCTCATCGAAGATCAGCGTTCCGCGGAAGGCGTCGAGCGTATGGAAGATTGGCGAGACCGTAGAAGCGCCGCTCGCGAAGAATGGCTTGTAGCAAAGCGAACCAATCGTGAGGAGCGACCTCGTCTTCCCGGTCCCGAAATCGCCGCGAAGGCGAAGGTATGGCAGGTCATTGAATGCGTCGTATACCCAGCTCAGGAGCACGTAATGACCGGCGACCTGTTCAAACGCCGAGCTAAGATCGGCATAGCGATGGATGAAGTCGATGATCTCGGTGAGGAGCTGTTGCTCGCTTTCATAGGAACGCGGCTCCGATGGGAGCAGGACAACCTCGTTCGTGATCAGATTGTTGTCGGGCGAGAACGGGGCCAACTGGTGCCCGCCTGGCACGTCCACGAGCCTAGCCAAGGTCCAGCGTCCCGCCAGCGACTTCGCAAACAACGTGGTGCGATGCTCTGGCCTATATATCAATTCAACGATGGTGCCGTCTTCGAGCACATCGGAGACTGTCGGTCTGACATGTCGCTGCTCGTTCGTCGGCTTGGGGATGGCGTCATTGTTCATGCATCGAATGGTCGTCGATCGAATCGATTTCGGCGAGGCCAGGATGTGCATCTGGTCCGGCACATTCACGAGCCTTGGACCGAGCGTCCCTCGCACCTAGGCTGAGCGCATGGAAGGCATAACGATACATATTGGCTGGGAATATTTCATCGGGCTCTTGAGCGCCTTGATCGCGATGGCCTGGTACTCCAACGGCCGATTTACGGCGCTCGAAACGTCGATGGATTGGGTCAAGAATATGCTGCTCGATTTGAAGAAGTCGATTGATGACGCAAACGCCAAGGAGCGTAGCGAGTCATCAAAAGACAGAGCCGAGGGGCGTAAGCCGCTTAAGCAACAAACGCTGTGGTAGGCGAGCCTGTGACGGCCCGCATCGAGTCTTGGACCGCGTTCCCTACGCATCAAAGCAAGAAGGCGGAAGTGTGCCGATACGGCCTGTCTTACCGTCTCGCAGCTTCGCTACAACTTGGCACGCTCTGTGGATATCTGATTCGCGCAAAATCGATTCCGATTCTAGAATCGCGAGTCAGCGTCACTTATGCGCTATTTCATCTATTGCCGGAAATCATCGGAAGCCGAAGATCGACAGGTCGCGTCGATCGAGTCCCAGTTGACGACATTGAAGCGAACATTCGGCGACAGACCTGACATCGAAATAGTTGGAGTTTACGAAGAATCGTTCAGCGCCAAGGCTCCTGGTCGCCCAAAATTCGGTGAGATGATCGCCGAGATCGAGAAAGGGGTTGCGTGTGGAATCATCGCATGGGCGCCTGATCGTCTCGCGCGGAATTCGATCGATGGGGGCCGTCTCATCTATATGCTCGATTGTAGGGTGATCCATGACCTAAAATTTGCGACCTACACATTCGAGAACAATTCGCAAGGCAAATTCATGCTGCAGATCATGTTTGGCCAATCGAAATACTATTCGGATGCGCTCTCAGACAACGTCAAACGGGGAAACCGGACGAAAATTGAAAAAGGGTGGCGACCCAATCAGGCGCCGCTTGGATACCTCAATGACCCAGACACAAAGACGATCGTCAAAGACCCGATACGTTTTCCCCTCGTCCGAGCAATGTTTGAGCTGATGCTCACAGGCTCATATACAGCCAAGCAGATAGCAGTCATCGCGCGTGATGAATGGGGCTTTCGTGCGCCGAAAAAGAGACGGACGGGGGGTGCGCCGCTCGCACTTAGCTCGGTCTACCGCCTTCTGACCAACCCATTCTATGCGGGCGTCATCGTCTGGGGCGGGCAGACGTATCCCGGCAAGCACGAACCGATCGTTACGATAGATGAGTTCGAGCGAGCGCGATCGCTGCTGCAGCGGCCGGGTCGTATTCGACCACAAAGGCACGTCTTTCCGTTTACTGGCATGATCCGTTGCGGCTCTTGTGGCTTAGCTGTGACGGCGGAACACAAGTACAAGCCATCTGGACGACATTATATCTACTATCATTGTACGAAGCGGCGCGTGGATTCCCGATGTGACGAGCCGTCCGTAGAAGCTCGAATTCTTGAGCACCAGATAGAGCAATTCGTTCGGTCTCTTGGGATCCATCCCGCGATTGAGGAGTGGGTTCAGGAGGAAATGTCGCGCGACGCGGGCCCATCGCTCGACGAGCAGCAAGCGGTGCGACGGCGATCAGTAGACAGCTCACTCAAGAGCGTTGAAGAGCAGCTTGCAGAGCTGACCAGCCTTCGTATCCGGAACGTCCTGGCCGACCAAGAGTATCTTGAGCAGCGAAGCGAACTTCAAAAGGAGCGCATCAGACTGCGGGAACGGATGGCGTCGGAGGTTCACAGAATGGCGGGGTTCGAACCCGTATCGGAGTGGGTTTCGTTCAGCAACAGAGCCGCGGATTGGTTCTTGACGGGAGACGATCAGTCAAAACGCCTCATTCTTGAAACCGTCGGTTCGAACCCGATCCTCACACAGAAAATACTCAGGATTGAAGCCAAAAAACCGTTCACGTCGGCTCACAAAACACCGAACGCATTCACTCTGCTGGGAGTCCACGAGGACGTTAGAACTTTGCATGCAGAACGTGCCAAGTGGGCACTAGAAGTGTGCCGCGACCTTCAAACCGAAGACGGTCAGCGCATCTTGCACAATATCAAACGTCTTCGGGAGCGCTTTGAGCCGGAGGTGGTGGCGAAGGAGGTTTCTCGATCTCGTCGGGTAAGGGCCGTGTAAGCAGCAGCAATTTATACAACGCAATTAGCCGATGGGTAATCTCCAGCGCCTCCTCAGCAGTAATCTCCTCTCCAGAAGCTTCCTTGTAAATGCGCCGAAACTCTTCCAGTCGTTCGGGTGAGGCCTTGTGACCTGTGGGTGGCATACCCAATCGAATCTACTTGTGCCGCGCACTGGTTCATAGGCGAGGAAAGTTGCCGTTAAGGCAAGAGGCGCCTCGAGAACGTGCGGGTTCGGGAAACGCCTGGTATGTCTGAAATACTTGCGTTGATCTTGGTGACAGTCTCATTGTCACGTAACTTTCGGGAGTGCCGTGGGCGCACTGATTTGCTACGATCTCGAAACGATGAACTTTGCGCGCTCAAGAAGCTCATCGAATGTGATAATTTCTGGAGCGATTGTATTCTTTCGCAAGAGTTCAAATGACGCGAACTTCTCGCGATTTGGCCCCGTATCGGTCATGAACTCAGATAGCTTGCCGATCAACAAGAAGGACTTCGGTCTGTAAGAGTACACGATCTCTCCTGTGGGGTTTCCATTCCCGTCGGTCGGCCTGAACTCCACTGGCAAGTTCTCCAATGTCCGCTGTACCGTTTTCTGCGACTGAGCTATGCCTCCACTGAGCTCTCGCGATACCTGCCAGCAATCTGGACGGTAAGCCTCACGTTCGAGGAGATCAGTATTCGGCTTCTTGATTTCTACAAGGCATAGCGAACTCAATATTCCCGCTGTCTTGAGTAAGGCATCGGCACGCTTTCCAGCTCCGGTGATATCGTGACCGCGCACCACGCTTTCGAGGTCTCGCCCCTCAAGCGGCCGATTGAAAACAAAGTTCAGGCCATATCCAAAGATCCAGGTATTGGCCTCAAAGAAGTGTTGCCACACGGCTTCATCACCCGTCTTGCGAATACCGTGGCTTGTTCGATACCTCGCAATGGCATCAATCCCCGACATCAGCCCCTGGAAGATCTCCAGCTGGTTCTTTCGGTACGCGATATTGATGATGTCGGAGCCTGAAAGCTGGCCATTCCGGACGACCTCGCGGATCAACTCCTGCCCTTCGGGCGTCGCGGCAAGCGTGTGGAATTGCTTTCGAGTATCAGCATCGAGACCTGGTCCGCTCATAAGCTGAATCCGACGCTCATTCACGTCATTCAGATTCAGTCCGGCCAATGATTGCAAGAAGCTTATGAGTCCAACAAAATAGGGAAACGAAAAGGTGATCCCCTCTTCCGTCTCAACATCGCCCTTCCTGGCGTAGTATTTGAAACGCTTAAGTTCGATTTGCTTGATGTGACCGCCATCATCCCCTTTAATGAAAGTGAGACGGGTCTTGATCTTGTTACGAGTCGGCCAGGGATGCTCGAACTCCACGACAGAAGGGACGCCGTGATCGTCACTGGACACGACGGTAAAATACTTGCCTTTGCCGTCGCGAAAAGGGTGCGTGTACAGGCAGTCGAGCCGATGATTGTCGATCATCTCCGCTTCGCTCGTTGTGGGGCTCGACTCGCGCATGAATGCGCAGAGTATATGCCCATGTTGGCGGACTCGCCAGAACCGGGAAGCGAAATTGCAGTGCCTATCTCCAGTAGCTCTGCTAATGCGCTGGATTGGAGCCTATCGGTACCCCTCGCGGTAGGCCTGCTTTACAAAAAAGCGAACAGATGTCCCAGCTTGTTGAGCCGACGAATCCGTGTGTCATAGTCCGGCATAATAGTCTCCAAACAGCGCCAGAACCGTCATGAATGGTTGTTTCGAGAATGTGGCAATCCCCTCGTGCGCATCGCCAATTCAAGCGAATGGTCCCGCGTGCGTCGCAGCTTCCCCACCGCTTTGATTGGTCCACAACGCGAACAGGCAGCCTTTCAATTCCAAGTAAGTCGGCAGTGTGGGATACCCGATCCGAAAAATGCATTTTGGCGTGGTCGCGATACCAGTGGCGCAACGCGCTCCTTATTGCTGCACGGCGGACCAAGAGGCCGAGTTCCGGTACTGATGCGACGAGCGATGAACCTCGTGCGGTTATGCCCGGAATGACCACTGCGTTATCGGGTACCACCTTGAGCCGATAAGGTCGCCCCAAGTGGAGTGCGCCGCTGGGCATCTTGCGAATAGGGAGGAAAAGTTGTGCGATTGGCACCGGAAAAGGCGTCATCGCGCCTAAGTAGATTGGTGCTGGTACCGGTTCTATAGGCGAGCGTTTTCAGGTCTCGCGTAGATGCGCGATCCTACGTAGTGCGACCACAGAACGAAAGCCGCTCTCTTGAATCGAGTAGAGTTAACGTGCGCGCGCCGGCATCTTCGAGCCACGCTCTGTCTAGCCTTCAACAAACTGCCTGCGCTTCCGAGTCATGCGGCCAGCATCAAACCTACGGAGCTGCACGACATGATCACAAGTACTGCATAAACGCGTGCATCGGATCGGTCGTTGGATCGTATTCCGCTTTAGCAATTGCTTCGCTCAGTGCCTGATGTGCCCTTGATTCCGGAGCGAGTTCGCTCTGGGCAAGTTTGCACGCGGAGAGCAACATCTTTTCACGCTCACTTAATTTCGGTTCCACAGTGTCCCTCCTGGTGTGCCACAACAACTGCGCCAACTAATACACGGTAATGTGCGTCACAAAAAAGGTCGCTACGCGGCCAGAAATGTTTCTAATGATATCCATGTCTCCCCGAGGACATATTGCAGGTCGAACCCAGCGCGTTGGAAATAATATGTTGCGGTGTCGTTATCAAACGCTCGTGACTAGTGGTGAAATGGTGAAATCAAGCGAGTTTGCATTGCAATTTGATGTTGTGCCTCATGATCGCAAAAGCTAATTGCGACGTCGCCCGCTGGTCGAATATCTGTAATGAGTTCGCCGGACGCGTCGGCTTCTCGGGCCAGGTTGAACATCGAGGCAAGTACAAGGCTCGCATCGACGTTCGGTAAGCCTCATGCATCGACAAGCGCCGAGGCTAGGAGCCGGTCCGATGCGTTGCGGCGCGGATGCCGATCACAATCCAACGCCAGAATGATCGCCACGCCAAGTTGCCTCCTCGAATCGCGGCCCAGTCCGTCCACGCGATCTAATGGAAGCCGAGGAATACTTCCGCGGCACCATCCGGGCTAACGTGATTATCGTCGGTATAAAGAACCAGCGCATCTTTAGCGCCATAGCACAAGTCACGGTCGCATAGATGCTGCATTGGATCGATCACCTCGACCGCAGAAAAGTCCTTCAACACAGCGTTGAACGCCGGCCGGTATATGCTCTGACGGTCCTCTACATCCCTTCTCGAAATTGCGCAGGGGACACGGACGTGACTGGAGAGACGAACAGGCCGCGAATCTTCGCATGATTTGATGTCAAATCCCAGCTCGGGGGCTTGCAAGACGAGTATTGTTCGGGCGGCCCTCAATGTGCGCAACGTCGCTTCCAGGCCGCTGACTAGAATCTCGATATAACTTCCGCCGGTTCGCCCAGGCCGCGAAATGGCGACGGTCCCGGGCTTCAACCCACCATCCGATCCGTATCCATCGCCGGAAGCATAGAACGCGTAGCGACCAATCAGGATGAGGCGGTTGATTGATCGGCCGTGCCTTATCTTGTCGATGATTGAGGCGAAATCGCAATATCGTTTGATACCATCCTCGTAGCGATCAACCGACAGAAAGGGAGGGCATCCAGCTAGGGAGATCAGAAACGTATTCTTTGGAACAATGCCTGGCCTGATCAGGCCCGAAGCAAACGCAAATGCATGACTATCGCCTATAACTAGATCGATGGGAGCATCATCTTGGATGATTGAAGCGATACAACGATTGTTGGGTGCGTGTGATTGAACAAGTCCATCGCACGTCAGCTTGGCGTCCAACCACTTGGTGTCCAATGTTGCGATAGAAGAGGCTTGATCAGCGCCTTCATTGAAAAAGAGTCCCAGGCCGATAATCGCAATTGACGCCATTGCCATCGAGAGCTCAAGCACCTTCTGATGAGCTTGAAACCCGTTTCGGATGGGCTGTTCGACGAATCTGTAGGTCAGCCAAGCAAGAGGAAAGGACAGGCCGACTGCTGCCGCTATGAACTTGTGGGCCGGATTTCCGGATTCGACGATCCTGACGAAGGATAGCAACGGCCAGTGCCAGAGATAGAGCGGATAGCTAATCAACCCAATGAACACGAGCGGCTGGCGTGAGAGAAGAAGCCGGTTGACGGTAGCAGCGGATAGCTAATCAACCCAATGAACACGAGCGGCTGGCGTGAGAGAAGAAGCCGGTTGACGGTAGCAGCCCCTCCAGACGCGATTAGGAGTGCCGTCCCGACGACGGGGACGATTGCTAACCAACCAGGGTACTCCATCGATCGATGGAAGGTACATACCGCCGCCAGGATAAGAAGGGCACCCACGATAGATGCAGCCGTAGGATTCCTAACTTTCGCAGCAAGCTCAAATCGGGCAACGGCAGCTCCTGCTAATAGCTCCCACAATCGCGTCAAGGGCCAATAGAACGTGAAAACCGGTCGTGATTGGATAAACGCAACATTGAGAGCCAGCGATGAAAGTGCGAGCACTAAGATCACGTGCCCAACACTCCACCTTCGCCGCATCGCAAAAATGATGAAAGCTGGCCAAATAAGATAGAACTGCTCTTCGATTCCGAGAGACCACAAGTGCAGGAGAGGTTTTAAGTCTGCCGCAACATCGAAGTAGTCCGCCTCGCGCGCGAGGACAAAGTTTGAGAGGAATGTCGCTCCGCCAAAGATTTGCTTGCCTAGACCTTTTAGTTCCGTTGGCAACAAGACAAACTGGCCGAGACCGATACAAGCAGAAAGGACGACTATTAATGCAGGAAAAATTCTTCGGATACGTCCCGCGTAAAAACGGCCAACAAAGCCGGGCGCGGACCAGTCAAGAAATATCATACGGGAGATCAAGTACCCCGAGATGACAAAAAAGACATCCACTCCAACAAAGCCGCCGCCGACCCAGCCGGCATGAAACGCCACCACGGCCAATACAGCGACAGCACGCAACCCATCAATATCGGCTCGGTAGGGATGATGATGCATCGGGCTCAATACCGCCACAACCTAATCACTGGCTCTTTGGTGCGGATGCGCTGACGACGAAAATGCGGACCACGCTTGGCTGAGGACGGTCCTGTGTCAATCCGGTTCAAACGCGTTCTTGTAATCCAGCTTCAGCGACTCGGATTGATCCTCCTTCTTCAAGAAACAATTGCCGATGACGAGAACGTCGACGTCGCTGCCCATGAAGCAGCGGAACGCATCTTCCGGCGTACACACAATCGGTTCACCGCGAACATTGAAGCTAGTATTGACGAGGATCGGACAACCTGTCGCCGCCTTGAACGCGGTCAGAAGATCATAGAAGCGAGGATTAGTATCGGCATCGACTGTCTGGATCCGCGCCGAATAATCTACATGAGTCACCGCTGGAACAATTGAGCGAGGAACATTAAGCCGTTCGATACCGAACAGCTTTTCATCGCCAGTGGCGACGGGCCTCCTGCGCTTGGGTAATACGTCGGCTACCAGCTGCATATAGGGACTGTCACTGTCTAAATCGAACCAGTCGGCGACATCGTCTCGCAGCACAGCTGGTGCGAAGGGACGAAAGCTTTCGCGGAATTTGACCCGCAAGTTGAGCGAGCGCTGCATCGACGGTGACCGGGGATCGCCCAAAATAGACCGAGCGCCGAGTGCACGTGGGCCGAATTCCATCCTTCCCTGAAACCAGCCAACCGCTTGCTGCTGGATCAATGCTTCGACGGTGCGTGGGATCAAATCAGCGCTCTCCAGTGTCGCAAAGACCGCGCCGACTTGGCCGAGGCGTTGCTCTATCTGGGTCTGCGAAAATGACGGTCCGAGATAGCCACCGGCCATCGCATCATGAGCCGGCGCTGGACGGGGTTGACCCGCGAACTGATGGTAGGCGGCCAAAGCCGCACCCACAGCACCTCCAGCATCACCGGCCGCGGGCTGGATCCAAATCCTTTCGAAGTGCCGCTCACGCAGAATCTTGCCGTTGGCGACACAGTTTAGGGCGACGCCACCGGCCAGGCAAAGATTCTTGGACTTCCCCTCTTGCGCGAGACCACGAGCAAGGCGCAGCACAATCTCCTCAGTCACCCGTTGTACCGAGGCGGCAAGATCCATGTGCCGTTGCTCTAATGGCTCTGTAGGATCGCGGACTGCGCCGCCGAAGAGAGCATTGAAGCGGTCATTGGTCATTGTGAGACCGGTACAATAGTCGAAATAATTGAGATCAAGACGGAAGCTTCCATCTTCCTTGAGGTCAATGAGATGATCGAGAATTGTCTGCGCATATTTCGGTTCGCCATAGGGCGCCAGCCCCATCACCTTGTACTCTCCGGAATTCACTTTGAAGCCGGTGTAGTAGGTGAATGCCGAATAGAGCAGGCCGATCGAGTGTGGGAAATTGATCTCGCGAGTTAGATCGAGTGTGTGCTCGCGACCATATCCGGCGGATGTTGTTGTCCATTCCCCGACGCCATCTAACGTGAGGATCGCGGCCTCAGAAAATGGCGAGGCAAAAAACGCAGAGGCAGCGTGGCTTTGATGATGGTCGGCGAACAACAACTTGGCTTCCCAATCGACGTTATCATCGATCTCAGCGAGATGATTGCGAAGCACGCTCTTTTGAAACAGCTTTTCCTTCAACCAAACTGGAATTGCTTTTCGAAAAGAGTCAAAACCACGCGGGGCGAAAGCGAGATACGTCTCGAGCAGCCGCTCAAATTTCAAGAATGGCTTTTCGTAGAACACGACATAGTCGAGCTGGCGAGCATCAATCCCAGCCTCGGCTAGGCAATAGCGAGTCGCCGTTACCGGAAAGTTCGGATCATGCTTCTTACGGGTAAATCTCTCCTCTTGAGCTGCAGCAACGATCTTGCCGTCCACGATGAGAGCGGCCGCACTGTCATGGTAGAAGGCCGAGATTCCGAGGATTCGCAATTTCGCGCACCTCAAAAAAGAGTGTAGATGAAGGGCGCCAATGCTGACCCCTTGGTTAGTATGAGCAGTCCGCCCAGCAACAGCATCACCACGAAGATCGGAACCAGCCAGTATTTCCTGCGAAGGCGGATGAAGGCAAACAACTCACGTAAGAAGGACATCGGCGCCTCGAACATCTATGCCTAGAATTGGTGCCGCATCGATTCAGATGGTGGGCGGGGATCGGAACGAGTGGACCAATACGTTTCCGCCGAACTGTCCTGTCGCATGTTGAGAAAGTCCTTGCCGAAAATGCGCATCGTCAACCCGATTGGCATGATCGCGCCGAAGAACAAGATTGCCATGACGACAGGGTTGACCACTCGGTACATGAGCAGCCCGAGCTTTAGCCAAGCGCGATTAACCGACGCCAGTGATTGCGGCCGCCAAAGAGCTACCCCGATTACTATCGCGGCAACAGCGAGCCAGATCGGCGCGTGCGAGGACCGTTTGTAGAAACTGAAACAGCCGATAACCGCGAAGACCAACGCCATCGTGATTCCGAACCTGCGGTCGCTTGGCCCGACGACGACTTCATTCTGTTCGGATTCCAGTAACTGCATCAGCTTCTCACACCCTCAGCGATAGCGGCTTTCGATCACCCCGCGCTCCCAAGTGCCTCTTGAACTAAAGCATGATTGCGGGAGCTGAGCACTTGGCCGCTTGTATAATAAGAGTTGTCCCGGACGTCACCTTTTTTCGGCTACAATCGGGGAGGGAGAAGCAACTGTCGGCAAATGGCGGCAGGCGCTGAGGCTGCCTACTGGGCCGGAATCGAAATCGCCCTCTGCCATTGTTGAGTGGATGAAATCCGATTCCATTCTATGGATGAGGAAAGTTTAGCGAGCATTCCGGCTCGGAAGGCTATTTCGAAAACTCGAGTAATTTCCCGGCAAGGTACGTCCCAATTTTTCGCGCCCCCGTTGGGGTCGCATGCAGTGAGTCATAAAAATCGCCTTTAGCGAACTCCAATTCATTGGCCAGATCGACGAACCGACACTCCTGCGGATGTTTCTCGCATATGGTTTTCGTGGTGCGGTTAATGATGCGAAGGCGTAGCGCCCAATCGCTCAAGTTCAGTATCTGTTTAGAGATAAACGTTGCCTCGCCTCGCGAAACGACGAGTTCTGGGTTGACAGGCTGCGAAACGAAAATCGCAATCTCCCCTCGCTCGCCATGAAGCTTGAGAAGCTTCTCCAGATTTGGCTGATATATGTTCTTAATGTACCGGTCCAGTCCGCCAAGGCGGTCGGCCTCGACTTCCACCTTTGGTTCGCCGTCAGGATCTATTCGGAAATGGCCTACGCCCAGCGACCGCTGGCTCATGAGGAGATTACGGATCTGCCGGTAAGCTCGCGCTAACGCCGATCGGTTGAGAACCTTTTGTATGAATGAGCTGTCCTTCCCCGACCTGTCATAGTTCTGACTGAACTGGCTGAATAACGCGTCGTTTCCTCCGATGAGATGAAGATAGTACTTGGGAGCCAGCTCCGGAATTTGGTGAAGCCATTCGGCTACCGCGATCAGATGACCACTCGAAGTCATCCCATCGACGCCTGCGTTGGCAATATGAATCCGATCAACTGCGCGGATAACATCTTGCCAGGTCTGGCCCTCCGTGATGTACCGTTCGTCGGTCGTAGAACCGCCGACCGTCACGACGTCAATGTCATGAAGCGCCTCCGATACGCCTCTCAATCCATACTTATCGCGGGTATATGTGACCTCGCTCGGTGGGTCGTAAAGCTTCTGAGCGTAAACGTAGGTCCGATCGACAATTGCGGCGTCTGGCGGAACGAAAGAGCGAAACCAATCGCCCATTAGGCACTCTACCGCGACAATCCCCGAGACAATGAGAATCAAATTGATTGCTATGACGTGCGCTTGCTGCCGAAGGTGATCGAGCCGCCCCATCTGTTTAGATGACCTCCATTCGAACCGCCTCAGTCCTTGAGGAATCATGACGTCCAGCGTCTAGTTCGACCTGATCACGTCTACCGACAACACGCCGTGCGAAACAAATTTTTCGGACCGCTCCTCGTATCCGGTTGCCTGTACGGTATCTGTGTCGCGGCGGCACTTGTAGAATGTTCGCCAGCCGGGTGTTGGTTGCTTGGCAATGGGATCATCGTTTGAGGTATCTTTCACGTAGAATGCAATGACGAGGCTTCTTCCTTTGGCCAATCTAAACTCTGGAGAGTCATCGGACACGGCTGACGATCTTTTGGGGATCAAAGTGCTTTGCTTTCCCTCAAACGTTAGCCGGACAGGCGGCTTGTCAAAGGCATATGGGGGCCCTTCGGGTGCCGACTGACCGATAAAGGATTCAGTAATATGCAACCCGCGCACAGGACCTGCGCCAAATTTAACTGCGATGCCCTCGCCAGAGCCTGTAACGGCCGTGGCAGGTATGACGACTCGAAGAGTGCAACCAGGCCATCCCAGATCGTCCTTCGTAGCGCCCGTATCAACCACGGTGAGTCTTTTCCAACTTCCGCTACTGTCTAGCTTCTGCTTGTCGAGGTAGAGCAAGATCCACAAGGTCGTCGAAAATGAAACGACGAGAACGCCCGCTCCCCCCAGGACTCTCAGCCACCATTTCATTGCGTATTCTCGGGAACTGACTGCCTGATCGAACCAACGCCGAGGACCGAGCGCACGCTAGCCCATAGGAGCGCGAAAGCTCGCCGCTGGGGAGCACCCATGCGCTGCGGGAGCGGCGGCTCCGACGACTGAGATCGATGCGAGAGAAACGCCATCCGAAGAAAGCGTCATTCTCGGTCTGTTCAGAACCGCCGACGTTCGTAACTGCGTTACTCGCCCCCCTTCGCGCCGACCGAAAGATCGATATCTTGTCGCCAAACAGAGGTACATGGAATCCGACGACGATCGCATCGATCAGCATAACGCTCGGCGACCTCCACAACTTCGCGAAGCAGACCGCTTTCCAAGCGCGTAGGCTTAAGGCCCAGCTCCACCAAGCTCTTGGCTTCAACGATAAGATCGTTTTCCGGCGCTTCATTTCGAGGATTCGGCAAATTTTGAATCTTTGCGCCGGTTAGCTTTGAAACAATATTCGCCAATTCTCCGACCCGGTGCGTTTCCGTCATTTGATTGAAGATCTGCACACGCGCGCCCCGCTTTGGGGGATTCAGTAGCGCGAGCTCAACACAGCGAACGGTGTCTTGAATATGGATGAATGCTCTTGTTTGGCCGCCCTTGCCGTGCACCGTGAGTGGATATCCAACCGCCGCCTGCATCAGAAAACGATTCAGGACCGTCCCATAGTCGCCGTCATAGTCGAAGCGATTTATCAAACGCGGATCTGAATTGGTTTCTTTCGTGTTCGTGCCCCATACGACGCCTTGATGTAGGTCGGTGACGCGAACGCGGTCATTCTTGTTGTAGTAATAGAATATCAGCTGATCGAGCGTCTTGGTCATGTGGTAAACGCTACCGGGATCCGCAGGGTAAAGAATCTCGCGTGAAACTCTCCTCCCTTCGGCGCTCATCACCTCGATGTTCAGGTAGCCTTCTGGAATTGCGGCTCCCCCACCGTAACCGTACACTCCCATCGTGCCTAAGTGCACAACATGGATATCGCGACCGCTTTCAACAATCGCACAGAGAACGTTGTGGGTCGCTTCAACATTGTTGCTGACGGTATAGCGCTTGTGACGCTCCGACTTCATCGAATACGGAGCTGCTCGTTGCTCTGCGAAGTGAACGATTGCGTCCGGCTGGAAGTCTGCAAACAGCGCCGTAATCCGGTCAAACTCCTTGGCAACATCGAAGTTCAAGAAGCCGATTGTGCGACCCGACACTTCCTTCCAAGCCTCAAGACGGGTTGAGATCGGACTGATCGGCGTAAGCGACGAGACCTCCAACTCAATGTCAGCACATCGCCGGACCAGATTGTCCACAATTACAATTTCATGTCCTTGCGCCGACAAGTGAAGTGCGGTCGGCCAGCCACAAAATCCATCACCCCCAAATACGACGATCTTCATATTACCCCCTAAGATCACTTTCGATTCCAACAACTAGCATCCCGCAAGGCGCCGCACAATCCAGGGGGGCCTTGGAATAAGAATACGACTCGGGACTGTGTCGCGCAGTGTGGTCGCCCCCTTTGCTCGCCCCAAAATGCGGCAGCGCACCATCCTGAGCCATGTCACAAGATCAGCGCGACCCGCGAGCCAACTCAGCCGCGCGCTGGGTCATCCTTTAGCCTGTAGCCGGGTGGGGTTGTAGAAGGCCGGCACGTTGCCAACTATCGCTTTCAGGACCCCGATTGCAAAGGCGATATTCACCAGTACAAACCCAAATATCTGCTGCACTACGGGCCACCTTCTCCTTTTCCGGTAAGCTACCGCCCCTAGCGCTGCCATCCCGTAAAACGCTCCCTGAACACACAACGTCGCCTGATAGAACCAGCCCTGGTCGAGAACGATCAAGTTTGACGTCAGGGCAGCCAATAAGAAGAACGGGGTAAGCCAGCGAAATATCTTGTGCGAATAAAGGGCCCACGTATACACGGGCCGCTTTATGATATTCTCCGCTCCCCATCTGGAAATCGTCCCCGAGAAGTTCTTCGCCACCATCCGCACGCGTGCCTTGAATTCCCCGTCGGCGTTCGGCGGCATCACATCGTATGCAACGTGCCCGTTCAGGTGCGCACAAAAATATCCGGCATTTATCACATCAAGCGGAGTAGTGAAATCCACATCACCGGTCGCAGGAAGGTCCTTGAATAAGGAACGGCGGATGCCCATACAGGGCCCACTTGAGGTCGCGTACAGCCCAAGGAGAGTTTCGCAGGTCCTCAACCACATCTCGAAACGCCAATAGATTCCCGCCGCATCGCTGACCTTATCGTCTCCTTCATTCTCAAACACGATCTCCGCATTGACGCAGCCAATGCCTGGCAGAGCCAGGATGTCCACCATCTTCAATATCGTCTCGGCCGGCACTCGCGTTTCCACGTCGGAAAAGATTACAAATTCATTTTTTGCGTAGCGGATGGCGTAGTTGTGTGCGCCGGCTCGGCCGCGCCGACCTTCGTTCTCTAAAACGCGGACTTGGGGGTGACGCAAGCGTTCGGAAGCCGCGACGGTATCATCCGTCGAGTGATCTGACACGACGATGAGCTCGTTGTCCGGATTTTTCTCCAATGCGTCTCGCGTGCTTTCGATCTTTCTCCTGATGTGGGGCCCTTCATTGTAAGCCGCGACGATCATCGTAAACGACGCCGAGTTCGCGGCGGCGCGCTGCTCTATCCGGCCTTTCAAATCATCGTTGACGGCAACGAGATGCCTGGCGAACCACAAAATTATTGGGTATCCGCTGTAAGAGTACACAGCGCAAATTGCACTCAACCAAAAAAAAAGCAGCATACTCTCGCTCTTTCGAAGACCAGGCGTTAGATTTCTTTGTTGTGGCTCAAGAACCATTTCCAGGTCTCGGCGATTCCCTCGGCAAGGAGCCGAGTTGGTCGATATCCGAGTTCTGTTACTGCTTTCTCGATCGAGGAATGTGTGTGCACCAGCTCGCCAGCTCGGAAAGGCATATACTTGATTTCCGGCATCGGGTTGGGATGAATTGCAACACGGATCAGATCCAGCAACTCATTCACCGAGGTCGCGATACCCGAGCCTAACTGATAGACGCTTCCACTCTTCTCAACAGTCAGCGCAAGTGCAATTGCGGAACAAATATCATCGACGTGAACATAATCACGCGTCTGGGTGCCATCGCCAAACACGGTGATCTCTTTACCCGCCAACACATTCTTGAAAAATTGCGCTACCGCGCTCCCCTTATGATAAGAGCGTGGCCCGTAGACGTTCGAAAAGCGTAGCGCAGTCGCATTCATGCCATATGAAGCAGAGTAGGCCGAAAGATACCCCTCACCAAAAAGCTTACTGGCTCCGTAGGGCGCCGTTGGCTTGGGCACCATCCCCTCATGCACTGGAGGCTGTGCAGCTCCGATTATCGCGCCTCCAGTCGAGGCAAATACTAGACGCTTAATGCCGGCGCGTCGCGCGGCTTCAAGCAAGCAAAACGTCCCCCTTACGTTGACGTCGAAGTTATGAGCCGGATTTTCAATCGAGTCTATGACGCGCGTGTCAGCCGCAAGATGAACAATGCTCGTTACGCCGCTTACGGCCTTCGAAACGCTTTCAGCATCTCGAATATCGCCGTCGATGAATGTTACTCGATAGGGCGCTAAATAGTCCTTTTTCCCAAGCGACTGATTATCCAGTACGACGATGTCCCAATCGGTCGTGCGCCTAAGGTAGTCAATCAGATTGACCCCTACAAAGCCGCAGCCTCCCGTTACCAAGATTTTTCTCATTTCCACTTTCCCCCAAGACCGCGGTAGCACGAGCTGGCGCGGTTCTCTTTAAACCCGTACTGCAGTTTCGTAGGGCCATTCCAAGCTGATCCGAGAATGCCTCTCGCATTTCTCCATCGACGTCAACCGACCGAACTGACCCAGTCAGGATCATCTAGCATGCGCTCTTGCATCGCCAGAAATGTCCAAATCCATATAGCGTGAGGAGCCATCGCGAAGAATTTCGCAGGCTCAAATAGCTCGGTCGTCAAAATCGCGACCGAGAACAAGGAGCCGCCGACAATGAATGCTTTGCGATAACCGTCACCGTTGAGGCAAAGCCCTCTCCACGCGCGATTGAAGATGAATGCGACAAACGAAAGATATAGGACGGCGCCCATGATCCCGAACTCGCCGGCTAGCTCTAGAAAGCCAACATGAGGGGAGTCGAAGGGATATCCAAGTTTCTGATCAAGCGCTTGCTTCCATCCCCCATACCCAAGCCCCCAGAACCAATTCTGCTTCAAAATTGACAGTCCCGCGGACCAAAGCAGATCTCTTTGCCCCGTACACATTATCCCGCAATCGCGTTTCGTTGCCTTCTGCCCCTGTAGTTCGGACTTGAGAGGGCTCTCTAGGCTAGAGCCTGGCGCGACCCCGGCCTTGAGCTGAAATGACTTCCCAATACGGAATTCCTCAATGAATGCACCCGTTAAGCTCGAGCGCGAACCTTCCGGGCGGCTGTCTCCTCCCGTCACGGGGTGAGTTGCACTAGCTTCACTCGCGCCCGCCCTGTTGCCTGCCAGTTCTTTCAGGTCCGGCCGATCCAGCGGCAGGCCCGAGGCGAGCCAAGCCGCAGCCCCACGCTCCTTGATGGGGGGAGCGATCACGATCGTCCAACTGGCCACGGCGAAAACGAACAACGCAAAAACCTTTCCGACTTCCATCACTTGATCATTTGGCGACAGAACGGAACTGTGTCTTTGGGTCCAGGCGGAGCCCATCAAAAGACAAGCCGCGATGCTTAGGGAGACGACAAGTGCAGCGATCCCAGACTTAGCCGCAGTAGCGGAGAGCGCCAACAAAAGGACCGCGAGCAGTAACCAGGCGTACCATGCTCGTAGGCGGTCTTCCTTGAAAACCCGTCCGACCACCAGCGCACTTGTAAGGCTGACCGCCGCCAAGAGAAATTTCGAAGTGGCATTGGGATTTGCATGCAATCCAGCCAGTCGAAGTTTGTCGGGCGGCAATGCTGATTGGTACGGGGTCAACTCTGCCAGAGGAATGTAGACTAGTGCAAAGTCGAAGAGGATCGAGAAAAGAACCGCTGACAACATCGCAGTTGATACGAGAGTCCAACTATAGGACGGGAGCCGCGTCGCGGTGCCAACGGTCATGGTGATTAGAAAGATCGTGACAACAAAACCTGCGTCGAGGAAGTAGAACCGGGACGTGAATGGAATAGCGTTGCGAAACAGGACTAAACAAGTGAACGCACCGAAGAAAATGATAGTGGGCGACGTTCTGATCCGGAGCAGGTCTCGTGGCTGGATGAGTAACAACAGCCTAAAGGCGATGAAGCTCCACGCGACTCCCTGCAGCAAATGGAATTGATCCAGGTTGAGGCTCGCAAACTGCTGAAATGGTGCAATGAAGATACCGAGCGCAAGCCCGTAAGCTGGAGCAAATAGCGCCAGTGCTACGATGAATATGAGACTTGGCCAGATCTCGAGTGCAGGGAATGCCGATGGTATCAAAAGAAGAAATATCATCAAACCTGCGGCGCCCAGAAAGCCTATCGGCGGGCTGTGCCAAGGTCTCGTTTGCGAGAGCGAAGTTTCGGAGCAGACGGCGATCATCGGGAAGCCTCTTTCGACCGCCCGCTCACAAGGCGCTCATGGTAAGGGAGCTTACGAGGGAGGAAGAACCAAAACAGCAGCGCGCCGAGCAATACTAGCGATGCCAAAATGTCGAGCGGCTTGAACCAAGGGTAGGCGGTCAGACTGAGTTCGGCTAGCTTCACCGGCTTTACACCAGCTTCAATTTGGCGCTTAGAACGTACGATATTGTTGAGATTAGTTTCTATCTTTTCAAAGATGGGCCTGGTGTCGATATTTCCCGGCACAAGAACGATTATGACCAAATTCCTGAGATTGCAATCGACGGCGGGGCGGTGCCTCCGGAACGTCGGCATCACGTCCTTAAATGCGACCGCAGCCTCAGCCTGACCATTCTCAAGCATCCAGTCCTCTTCGAGATAACGATCGAAGGAGAAGTCCGCCCTGACGACCACGTACGTGCGCGCAATCAATCCCAGGCCGATCCCCACCATTTGTGTCGCAAGGAGACTGGCAAGGAGAAGGATTGCGATAAGATCGAGGCGATCAAATCTCGACGCTCGACGAATGCTACCCATTCGCATCAACCGTGGTTGTGAGTTTTCCGAATATTCGACAGAGCACGACAAATAGTCCCAGCTGGATTGCCAATGACGGCAGGATGCCTATGACACCGCCGAGAGAACCGCGCCAAATTGCGACGCCAATCAGGACCCCCGCATCATATCCAATTGCGCGCAAGCCAATCCAAACCAAAATTAGCAGGAACGGAGCAACGACTGACCAGATCAGGGGGTGCGAAGTGGTTCGAAGCAAAGCCTCACCAGAAAACAGGCTCGTTGTCTCCCCATAAGTTGCTCCCCCGTGGCTCTTGGCATACAGATATCCGTTGGAACTCGTGCCGCTACGCAATCTTAACTTGCTGAGTGTCTCCTCTACCAAAGAGGGCATGTGCGGGTCCAGACTGTGTGCCCCAGCATACTCCGCCTGAAACAACGGAATGGCAATTCGCTGTCCCAGCTTCCCCGCGATTTGCGCGGACAGTCCTCCCTGAGTCTTCAGGTCAGTGGGACGCTCTTTCGTTTCGAGTCCGAGCTGAAACACCATCGCTAGAACAACCGTCGAAATAGTCACTCCGTAGATTGCAGCCTGTTTCGACCAAACCCCGAAAATCTGTACTTGCCGGATGGCATAATCCAGAGATGGCAAACTGATACCAAAGACGGCAACTGCAAAGAGTACCCCGCGAAATGGCGAGGCGGCCACTATCGGCGCCAGTGCAGCAAGAAATAGGACCCGCCATTTTCGCTCCTCTGCATTGATGGCAAGCTGCAGACAAAGCGGCCACAACAAGTTCCCTAGCGATAACGCCGATGCATACTCTTTGAATATCTCCTCTCGATACATCGGCCAGGGAGAACGCAGCTCGATGAGTAAGTGAAACCATGCTGTTGCCACGATGAGCGGGATGAAGACGGCAAACGCCGCGCCCCCCACTCTACGAAACTTCGGCGCGCCGGGAAATCTTCTATTGGCTGCAAGAAGGAGGAGAATGAGAATTACGCTTGAAATACACCCTATCCATCCGACGCTCTGTGCTGCAGAAGAGCACTGATCAGGCGCTTCAGCCAACTGACGACAAATCACCATCACATCGACATACGATACAATGTCGACACTCGATATCACGAACATCGCGATCAAATTCGACATGAAGATGAGACCGATCGCGCTTATTAGATAGATCATGAGCGCGCCTTCGGATCGGCGTCGGGGAGTAAATTCGACGCGCAATTTTGTCCGATTGCGGACAAAACGGGCTCGCGACCGCCGGCCAGGCAAGCAGTCAATTGCGCGCAATTAGTTCCTGGAGCACTGCAAAGCTCGGAAACTCGTCCCGCATCCTGCCATTCAATCATGCGGCTAGCGTTCCGAACATTTTCCTGACGGCGCTCTCACTGAGCATAGAATTACGGCCTTCGCTTCCTAAGAACCGCCAAGTAATGGCTTCGAAGTGGAGGGCAGCACTTTTCGAGCAAACGGCACGCGGCCCAAGAAAGCGGGGCCAACGCGCGCGCCAACGGCGGCAGAAGCGTCATGGAGTGAGCGTCTACATCCCAGCCGGGGAAGAGTTCACGCAGCTCTTTCAACCCAATCGGCCGTACGTCGGAATTCCGGTGATTGGGGTAACGAAAATCGTACCAAACAATGAGTGCGTCGGGCTTGGCGACCCGGCACATCTCAGCTGCGGCCCTGAGCTTCACTTGGGTATCCATAATTGAGGTGAAAACGGTCAACTGGACGACGATATCGAAACTCTGATCCGCATATGGCATTCGATCTGCCGATCCAACAGAAAAGTGCGCGGTTGGCAGAGATAGCTCGGCCTCGCGAATTAGAGGCTCCATCAAGTCGATGCCATAAAGCGACTCGGGCGCAGCGCCCCATCGGGACCAATCTGCCAAACGAGCGCCACGGCCACACCCGACTTCGAGGATTCGCATATGCGACAAGCTTGCTATGCCGTATTTACGCAACAGCCTCAGCGTTTCCTCTTCGCGACGCTGCAGCATAAGAAGCTCTCCGGGGACAAACGGAGAATATCGATTGATGACGCCGAGTTTGATCCGACGACGATAGACGTCCCTGATACGATCGAGCTCGTTCGTCATGCTTCGCCGACTCCGCTTCTTCTCCTCATAATCTTCTTTGCAGCCACGAAGACAACGCGTTGACAGTCCGGCAACAAGAGCACGACACTGGAAAAATAGACCAAGATGAACAGCGCTGATGCGGTCATCTGTGACCACGGGTAAGCGCTTGCCTGCCCCCAGAGAGCCAGCTTCCCTACTGTTGAACTCAGTAGGGCGCACACCACCCATCGAGTGATTTCGCTGAACTTCGGAAGCGCATTCCATCCAACATCATGAACGAGCAGCGACACCAACATGCCGGCCGCTAAGGTGAAAGCCGCAGAGAGGCAAAGTGGGATTGCAACGAATGCCGTAGGCGCAGTTACTGGCAACAGGAGCAGCAGCGCACCAAGCGTAGCGAGGGACACGCCGACGGTACGGCCGGGTTTTTGGAGCGCATAAAAAAAGCGGAAGAAAACGACGAATACAGCCTCGCTCATTACAGCGGGTGCAAACGCTCGGAGCGCAGCAGCGGTAACGCTGACTGCATCGCCGTCAAAATTCCCATGCCGGAGCAACAGAGTAACAATTAGGTCGGCATTAAGCCAAGTGATCATAGCCGCCGGGAAAAGCAGAACCAGGCCCCATAGAAGGATTTGGCTGCTGAGCCTGCCAATTTGCTCAACTTCGCCGGCCACATGGAGACTTGCGACGATCGGCAAAATAAGTGTGGCTACAGGATTAGCAATGAGCGACAGCGGCACTTCATAGATCCGGAAGGCATAGCCTAGGGCCGCGATGGAGCCCTCGGGATAGTCGGCGGCATATCCCCGAATGATCAAATGAGACACCATCAACAATCCTGAGGTACTTCCGATCCCGAGAGACAGTAGCGGCATACGCGCTAATCGCCATAGGCCCGAGAAGAAGCTCCGACTGAGATCAGGCCACACGGGCGCTAACAGGTTCATTCGCGCAAGCCGCACTGCGAGGATGGGAATTGCCAGGAGGAGACCAGCAACGCTCGCCAAGGGAAGAATACGAGCGCCCATGCCTGGAGCGAAAACTAGAACCAAAATGCAGAAGACTGAGTTATTGATGAGATAGGCACTGGCCGCCAATACGAACTTCCCATGAGCGTTGAGCACTAGCGCGAATAGAGTTGTCAAGGCGGTTGCTGGCAACAACCAAACCAAGCTCGTGCCAAAATGAATGACGTCGGTTGCGACCGCTTCGGATAGCCCGGGCGCGCAAACTTTGACTAGCGTCGGCATCATCGCCCAGACTATGATTGCCAATGCGGTCGCGACCAGCCCTACCAACATCGTCGCAGTTACGACAAATCGTCTCCTGGCGGGCAAACTGTCCGCGCGCTCCGCGCCAAACGTATGAAGTAAGGGAACGATCGTTGCGCCAAGGGATCCCACGAACAGTAAGTCATGGGCCGTTTGCACGATTCCGAAGGAAAGATAGAACGCGTCGATTTCGCCGCTCGCGCCGAAGGCTCCGGCCAAAACTAGTTCCCGGGCGTATCCGGTCGCGGCACCGAGAAGCATAACAAAGAGGAGTAGGATCGATGTTCTCTGAATACGTGGGGGCAAAATAGCATTCCCGACCGATGTGCTGGCTCCGGCTTGTACTTCGAAGCGACGCCGGTTCTCAATCTTTGCAGGCGGACTCGAACTGCGGCCCCTGGTCATCGCGCAGCATGAAATAAGTCAGTGATTGCTTGCGGCAACCGCCCATGGGGAGCTGGTATGGCAGTTTCCGCAAATGTGAACGCCATATGGGGCGCAGCCTCCAGATATGCATTTTGTGCATTACAACTCACCGCTGTCGCGTCGAGCCGACACGCGTATTGCATTGACACTCTTGCGACCTTCTTCTAGGACACTCTAGGGGATAAGCTGAAACTCAACAAGGCTGCGCGCTTAAGTGGTGCTGTTTTGATTTAGTCATTCCTCTCGGGGGTGAGACGCTGGTTTCATAGGGTAGGCGGAGCTGTGACGGAAGGCCGGCTAGCGAATCTAACCGAACCGAGGGCAGGGTCCAGGATTCGCTAATGAATAGTAGAAGGCTGATTGATTCCGCAGAAATCAATGTCGCGGAAGACGAGATTTTGACGCCACGGCATCAAAAGGTACCATTTTCTCTGCCTGACATTGGACAGCAAGAAATCGACGCGGTCGTTGAATGCTTACGTTCCGGGTGGCTTACTACCGGTAGCCGCTGCGTAGCTTTCGAACAAGATTTCACGCGTTTCGTTGGTGGGGATGTCGAGTCTCTGGCCGTATCATCATGCACCGCGGGTTTGGAGATCGCGCTCGCGGCGTTCGGGATAGGCGAAGGAGATGAAGTCATCACAAGCGACTTCACCTTCAGCGCAACCGCCATGAGCATCGTCCATGTCGGCGCGAAACCTGTGCTCGCTGATATCGATCCATCTACCCTCAATATCGACATTGCAAAGATCGAGAGTCTGATAACGCCTCGCACCAAAGCGATTATCCCCGTTCATTACGCGGGCTTGGCCTGCGATATGACGGCGATTGGAGATATCGCGCGGCGCCATGGTTTAAGGGTGATTGAGGATGCGGCGCATGCATTGCCAACAACGTGGAATGGCCGAATTATCGGAAACGCCACTTCCGATGCCAGCGTATTCAGCTTTTACGCGACCAAGACGATTACCACTGGCGAAGGAGGCATGATTACGTTCGCAGATCCCGCAGTCGCCAAACGGGCTCGAACGCTGCGCCTGCATGGCATAGATCGTGACATTTTTGCGCGATATAGCGCGGCTGGTAGCAACTCTTGGGGCTACGAGATTGTCGCCCGAGGCTACAAGTCTAATCTAACCGATATTGCGGCAGCGCTTGGTATTGTTCAGTTGAAACGCGCGTGGGATTTCTACAAACGAAGGTCGGCGCTGGTCGATATCTACGACGCCGCGCTCGCTGAATTGCCCATTGTGCGTCCTCCAAGGGCGCCGTCGGGCGACGTTCACGCGAGCCATCTTTATGCGATACGGCTGAATTCGGATGCCGCGATCAGTCGTGATGCCTTCATAGTGGGCATGGCTGAAGCTGGCGTAAATTGCAGCGTTCACTTCATACCTCTCCACCGGCACTCATACTGGCGCAGTTCGCTTGGGGTCTCAGCCGGCATGTTTCCACATTCTCAGCAAGCATTCGAACAGCTCGTTACCCTACCTCTCTTCAATTCAATGACAGACAGCGTCCAGGCCTACGTGATCGAGGCTGCTCGAAGACTCCTTGCTTAGCTTCATATGTCAAAACGTCTCTTTGATCTAACGGCGACCCTTGTCGGACTGTCAGTCTTGGCGATTCCACTGCTCGTACTGGCGGCCATTATCAAATTCTATTCCCCTGGCCCGTTGTTTTTTCGCCAAGTGCGCGCGGGAAGATACGGTCGCCCTTTTCAGATATTGAAATTTCGAACAATGACTCCTCAGCCCGATGCCGTCCGCGAGCTGACCATTGGCGAGGATCCGCGGATAACCTCAATTGGGCGAATTTTGCGAAAGTCAAAACTGGACGAGCTTCCGCAGCTGATAAACGTCCTACGAGGCGACATGAGCTTGGTCGGACCACGGCCTGAGGTGCCTGAGTTCGTGCAGAAATACTCGCCCGCGGATTTTCGAACTGTCCTTTCAGTACGTCCCGGCTTGACAGATTTTGCCTCTATCCGGTTTCGGAATGAAAGTGAGCTTCTCGCGAAGCAATCTGACCCCGTTACTTACTATGAAAACGTAATCGTACCCGCAAAACTGCGATATTCGCGATTCTATGTCCGGCGCGCGAGTGTCCGGCTGGACCTGTACATCATTATATCGACCATTATAACGATAGGACGTGATTTCGCATCGCGATGAATCTGGCGCCTTCCTTGGAGAACCGACTATTGCTCCAAACTATGTCTCAGGAGTTTGTCGAAGTGGCCCAAAGATTACAGCTGCGGCTGCAGAAGAGTCGTCCAGTCTTCCGCAATGCGGCCGACTTGCTAGCTGTGATGGTAGCAATAGCACTACCGTGGTCCACCACTGCGGTCGGAGTATTGGTCGTTCTTTGGCTTGCAGCCGCCGTTCCTACACTTGATCACTCAAAGTGGTGGAAGAACTCCACATCACTGGTCGGGGGGCTGCCTGTACTGCTGTTTCTTTTTGCAACAGCAGCGATGTTCTGGGCGGACGTCAGTTTTTACGACAGGTTTCACGGTCTTCATCCTTATTTTCGCTTGTTGATGATACCGCCACTGCTAACGCAGTTTAGTACCAGCGAGACTGGTCATCGTGTAGTGATCGGCTTTTTGGCCTCCTGCGCTGTCCTTCTCGCCTTGTCTATCGCGACCGCCATTCATCCGTCGATATGGCGCCCCGAGAACCCCGGCGTTCCTGTGAAGGATCAGATTGTCCAGAGCGCTGAATTTGTAATCTGCGCGTTCTCGCTGCTCTATTTCGCCGTTGTGAAATGGAGGCGTGGGCAATATTGGGCCAGCGGCTTCTCGTTGGTAGGCTCCTTGATTTTCATTGGCGACGTGTTGTTTGTCGCGACGTCGCGCACTGAGCTGGTCGCAATGATAGTTTTGACGCTGTTGCTGTTCGTGAAACTGAAGGGCTGGAAGACACTGCCCATTGCTTTGGCTGTCGTGCTGCTCCTGTCGGCAGCCGTCTGGACATCTTCGAGCTACATTCGAGGTCGCGTTCTCCATGGGGTATGGGAGATCAACCAGTTCGAGCTGTTAGACAAGCCCACATCAATCGGACTGCGGCTGGAATGGTGGAGGAAATCCGTTAGCTTTATCGAGAGGGCGCCTCTCGTAGGGAACGGCACTGGATCCACAGAAAAGCTGTTCAAGGAATCTGCGATTGGCAAGAGTGGAGCTCAGTCTGTGGTCATCAGAAACCCACACAATCAAATACTTGCGATCGCAATCCCACTAGGTCTCGTCGGAGTAGTAATCCTGTTGGGCATTTGGATCACTCACGTCTTACTTTTTTGGCGCGATAGTTTGACTGCGTTTGTTGGCCTCGTTGTGACGGCCCAAACTATAGTTGGATGCGTTTTCAACTCTCACCTCTTCGATTTTACTCCTGGATGGATTTACGTTTGGGGAGTTGGAGTCGTCGGGGGCATGGTCCTTACCGACGAAGCTCGCACAGTTTCTCAAAGAGCTGCCGCGCAGGTCGAGCCGACTTCTGCCGACCATCCCGGCAGACGGGGAGTTCTTGCGAATGGGTTGGAAGCTGAGGGTAATGCGATTTCTAGAGTTTAGAAAATTCAAGGCGCCGATTCAGCCGTTGTCAGTGCGAATGGATGCGGCGCGTTGGACTCAAACATAGATTCGTGAACTGACCTCAACCAATGGGTTTGGTTGAACCACCCACTCCACCGCCGGAGTGTAGAGCCAGACCTGCCGTAGCCAGGAATTCGATTGTGGATCGATGTTTGGGCGAATGAAGCGCTATCGGGAGCCCGCCTGGTAAGATTGCTCAAACTCACCACGTAGTCGCAATGTCAGCACGAACTCTTCTTGCAAGACTCGATGCAGATCGGCAGATGCGTTATCAGTAGCCTTCCCTTGTCCCGAACTTCTTCAATTCATTGATTTTATGATGCAGCTTTCGCAATTGAAGCTTCGCAACTTCCTGATCCTAGCCCACGACGCGCTAGCCACGGCGTTCGCCTTGCTGGCAAGCTTCTACATTCGGTTCGATGGAGCTCAGCTAAGTGCGCGGCTGCCGGAGTTACTGCTGGTCCTGCCTTGGTTCGTGCTATTCAGTGTCCTTGTCAGTGGCTTTTCCAACCTGACAACGGCCAAGTGGCGCTTCGTTTCGTTGCCGGATGCGCTGAATATCCTGCGGGTCGCCGCGATACTGACACTTGCGCTCGTGGTGGTGGACTACGTCAGCTTCTTTCCCAGGACGACCTCACACGACTTCGTCTTCCTCGGTCGCGTTACGATTGTTCTGTTTTTCTGTCTCGAAGTGTTCAGCTTGAGCGCGCTGCGTTTGGCCTATCGCTATTTCCGCTATTCCCGAACGCGCCTGCATGCCAACTCCGACAAGGCTGCGCCTGCACTGCTGGTGGGACGCGCCGCGGATGTGGAAGTGGTGGTACGCGGAATAGAAAATGGTGCCATCAAAAGCCTCTGGCCTGTCGGCGTTCTCTCGCCATCGGCCGCGGATCACGGACAGCTGATCCGTACTATTCCGGTGTTGGGCGGGGTCGAGGACATCGACGCTGCCATTCGCGATCTTGAGCATCGCCGTCGACCTATCAAACGTCTTGTAATGACACCCTCCGCCTTCGAGCCGGAGGCGCATCCGGAAACTCTCATGGTGCGAGCCAAACAGCTTGGCCTGATAGTTGGCCGACTGCATTGGCTGGAGAGCGGCAATGCACCTAGGCTCGCCAATGTCGCTGTTGAGGACCTGTTGCTGCGCCCGAGCGAGAAGATCGATTACGCGCAACTTGAGACGTTGATTAAGGGGAAATCGGTCGTTGTGACAGGAGGCGGCGGCTCTATCGGCGCCGAGATCTGCGATCGCGTCGTAACCTTGGGTTCAGCTCGCCTGCTCGTGGTCGAAAATTCTGAACCGGCGCTTTATGCCGTAACCGAAGCGCTGGCTTCTCGTGATAGCAACTCTGCTATCGAGGGACGGATCGCTGACATTAGAGATCGCGAGCGGATCATGCGGCTGATGAGCCAATTCAAACCCGATATAGTCTTCCATGCCGCAGCGCTCAAGCACGTCCCTATCCTCGAGCGCGATTGGAGCGAGGGAGTCAAAACAAACATCTTCGGCTCGGTGAATGTTGCCGATGCCGCTCTGGCCGCCGGCGCAAGGGCCATGGTTATGATCTCGACCGACAAGGCGATCGAGCCGGTATCGATGCTGGGCTTAACCAAGCGGTTCGCAGAAATGTACTGCCAGGCGCTCGACTACGATTTGGCCGCACAGGCGCATATTACACCGCATATGCGGTTGATCTCGGTACGATTCGGGAACGTGCTCGCGTCGAATGGCTCGGTGGTTCCGAAGTTCAAAGCCCAGATCGAGGCCGGAGGTCCAGTCACCGTTACACATCCTGACATGGTCCGATACTTCATGACGATCCGCGAAGCTTGCGACCTCGTACTCACCGCAGCGGCTCATGCGATCACTCCGGCGCGGCCCGACGTCTCTGTTTACGTGCTGAACATGGGACAGCCGGTCAAGATCGTCGAACTCGCCGAGCGCATGATCCGTTTGTCCGGCCTTCAGCCCGGAGTAGATATCGAAATCGTGTTCAGCGGCATTCGTCCCGGAGAGCGGCTGAATGAAACGCTGTTTGCAAGCCAGGAGCCAGCCATAGAGATTGGTGTTGCTGGAATGATGGCGGCTAAGCCTAACCAACCGCCGATGCCGACGCTAGGCAAATGGCTTGCAGCACTGGAAGAGGCAATCGCCAAAGACGATCCCCTCACAATCCGTTCTGTGCTGCAGGATGCGGTCCCCGAATTTGGCGCGATCGAGCATGTTAAACGTGAGTTGGATATTATTGCCGGCAGGAATTGAGATCTGTTTCTCGATGGCTTGGGCTGGCGAGCTATCGGTATAGCTATTTTACGTGGATGATAGCCTTCAACCTCATCCTGAAGGGATGCTCGACGGTTCATTTGCTCAATAGCGATCTCGAATCATTGAAGTGTCGCCTCAAGGCTCTCAGCCGGGGCGCCAAACGATCCGTCCACTGCCTACGAGCGATCGCAGAAAGGAAACGCTCGCGCTCGGGAGGCGCGCCGCGGTGCCAATTTGAAGCGGCCTGGCGCTCACATCGACGGCGAGCCGATGCTCTTAGGTCGCAAGGCGAGACCAAAAGGTTTAAGGTCCCGGCGGCAGGTCAGCTCAATCACACGAGCTGAATTGGACGCTGGGCTCCAGCCGAAACCCGAAATGCAATCGAGGATCCAAGAGGTCAAGAAGGCGGACATGGTGTCGAGAACCAAGCCCACACCTACACAACCCTATTTGATCCTATGGTTCTGGTTCTGTCTTGCTGGTGTTACTTTTCTTTTGCTCCTGACCGCGATGCGGTAGAGCCGCCGCCCTGGACTAGGTACACCGCGAGCAGCCTAATAGAAAACGGCCTTTGCAGCTTACTTGCTATTTGCCGCAGCCCCTAAATTCTGCCTCTTGGCAGAATCAACAGCACTGGAGGCTCCGGCTGAGGTGTCAAAGCCAACGAAAACGTGAGGATCAAAAAAAACTGCCCGCGCGATAATAATTGCGCCAATTAGAGGCCATAGGAAACTCCCAACTATCAATACGAGCAATCCCGACGCGCCCCTGTTCCCGCCGTCCCTATGGCTGGGTAGGTTTTCGCCAAATGGCTCGAACTGATAAAATCTCATAGAGCTTCACTAGTCTGGGATATTCAACCAAGCTGGTTCAGCCAGCGTTTTGAAGATACAGCAGAGGGCAGGCCGCAATGCACTCCGCACTCGTCATCTCATAAGACAAGTCAAGTGTGGCTGTAAAGCACATGAGCAGATGAGTAGGCACTGAGTCGCCCTCAGACTAGGGCCGCGGCTAACCCGCATAAGCTCATTTAGAGGCCCTCCTTCTCGAGAGCGCAACCTATAATAGCGCGTCGCGATTTCGCGACGTCAAGTTTTGTTGTACATTAATCAAGCGTTGGTAACACTTTTAACTCCTGTTTGGTTCGTTCGATGTATTCCTCTAAGAAGGTAAACGGCGACTTCCCACCGAGCCCTTGATGCGGCCGGAGGTGGTTGTAGTGGCGGACGATGGCATAGAGAATACGACGCCTCTCTTCTCGTGAGCTGAAACGGTGTTTTCGGAGGATTTGCTTGAGTGTCTTGATGACCCGTTCGGCCTTCCCGTTGGTCTGCGGACGATATGGTTGTGTGAAGCCTTGCGGTATGCAGAGCTTCTCGCAGAGCTGTTTGAACGCCCCCTTGAACTCCTTCCCGTTGTCGGAGTACATGCGTTCGACCTTGAACGGCAACATCGTGAGTGCTTCGTCGAGCGCGATGGCAGCGGAGTAGCTTGTCTGGTCAGGCAGGATGTCAGCAAAGAGGGTTCGGGAACAATCGTCGATGAATACGTACAGGTACTCCTTCGGCGTCGTGATCGCTTCTCCGGGGATGAGCGGCATGACCGATGAGTCGGTGTGCACCATCTCTCCAGGGTATTTTTTCACGTACCGGTTTTCTCTGAGAGCTCGTTTAGCTAGTCTCTTGGCGATCTTCTTTTCGATCCGCTCAAGCTTCTTGAACCCGTATTCGATCGTGCGGTACCGCAGATTCTTCGATGAGTAATTCTCGAACACTCCGATCTTCGCTTTGCGGAAGACTTCGTACAGGGTCTTTCGCGACACGCGGTAGTACGCTGCGAGGTCGGTGACTTTGTCTCCGTCCCGCCACCGACGATACGCTTCCCGCCGCTGGTACGGCAGCAATTTGGTATTCTTGTGCATGAAAGGCGTGGTTAACGATTAAGGGTGAACACCAAAATCGTACCGCGCCTTTCGCTTTTCAAAGATCAGAAAGTGTCACTAACCCGTAGTATATGTACAGTTTTGTGTAGCAGAGTGCTAATCTAAATTTCCTACCTCCTCTCCGCCTTTCGGAGCTCACTCAACTTCAAAGAACATCATCTGTTTGTCTAGGATGCTGATACTCTCATTCTCTTGACGCGCCGAAAGCCTATTTACGTCGTATGCACATCTTTGTCAGCGTCCACTTTGCTCCGAGATGGCGCTCTCTTCGGCGACTCAGTCAGGGTTGCCGACAAGATGGACCTAAACTCCTTCACTATCTCCGGATGATTGTCGCCGAGATAACGAGCGATCGTGGGCCTGCGCAGTAGCTCCGAGACGTAACGGGCGCCGATCGCGAGATTTAGCATGTCCCGTCCGTAGGATGCCTCCACCTTGGCAGCCTTCTCCTGCACTTCTTTGAGCTCTCGCTCCATACGGGAAAGGTCCGTTAGCGTCACCACGGCTGGAACGCCGCGCTTCTGAGGTTGCATACGACCCTCATCCGACGTTGCCGTGAGTAGGGCTCTTGCATATGACGACGAGTAGTTCGAAGCGGCGACCATTAATTCGCAGGCTTCGATCTGGCGCGCTTCCCGCATCTTCCGCAGGACGTCGAATGTGACTGGATTAACCGGCTTGTCACTCAACAGATGAACAGCTTGCCTGCAGATCCCTCGCAGCATCCTCCGGCGCCCCTTGATATGCGAAATATTCACATTGAGGGCCCTGGCAATGCTGTCTTCGGACACGCCGCGCTCGATGGCACGCAGGATCATGACTTGCTCCTGCACGACCGAGAGCCGGATAGCCTTCTTGTTGTATGTGTAGGCTTCATCGTCGAGCGCCAGCAGGCATTCGGTTTCGGTCTCGCCTCTGGCCTCCAGAATGTCCCGCTTCAAAGCTCCATCCAACAGCATGTACCGGCCATGCCGGTCCGGCTTGTGAAAGACAACAGGTGGCTCGATGATGCCGATCTCGTCAATTGAGGCAGCAATTACCTTGTATTTGTGCGAGCGCCGGATGCGGTCGGTCACCTGTTTGAGCGGTAGCAGGGATTTGAGCGGCAGAACCACTAGCTCGAGCTCAAACGCCAGTCGAAGAATAGGCCTTTCCGTCATGAGCCACTCGCTGACATCAAGCGCAAAACCGGCAGGGGAATTTTGTCTAGCCCTTCTTCGCGTAGGAGCGACGTAAACATGCGCTCGCTCATCAGCATTTTGAGCCCATTGATCAGTAAGACGAGACGCGCGTGTGTGAGATCGGACTTCTTTGCCACGATCTCCTGGCGCTCGGTCTCCCGCCGAAAGGTGCGAACCAGGGACGCAGCATTGATCGTCTCGTCCGCAAACTGAGCCTTCATGGATTTGCGATGGCGCTGCTCGACGAGCTTACGTAGCTTTGCGATCTGTTTGCTCGTATGCTTCTCGTTCACGAAGGCCTCTAGCAGCGCTCCTTGCAACTTGGGCGTCCTGGCCCTGGCGATCTCGACAGCGAGAGTTGGCGGCACGATGCCTCGTTCAACCGCGCTGATGAGCCTGTCTTCACCATGCTTGCTCAGATAGGCGACAGCCCGCGCGAAGTCCTCCGTGACCCCGAGCTTCAGTGCAATATCCGGTGCCCGGTAGCTCTTGGCGAGCCGGCCGATATCGCGAACGAGTTCGATCGGCGAGTGCCGGCGGCGCGCGATGTTTTCGACCAAGCTCATCAGGATGCACTGCTCGGTCGATGCTTCGACCAAGATCGCAGGAATTCCGACTTGACCCAGGGCCGAAACTGCCTCCATGCGCGTTTGGCCGCATGCCAAATCGTATTCGTTCGCCATTTCCCGCTTGCTTACAGTAATTGGTCGCTTCAGGCCGATCGTCTCAATGCTTTTGACAATCTCCTTCAATCGGGCGCGGCTGCGGTTTCGCGGATTGAGCACCTGAATTGCAGCGATGGGTATGGACTCGATCTTACGATGACGCTTCACGCTGTACTCCCTTCGTCATAACCGGCGCATAGGCAGCAGAACGCATCGAGAGTGTCGTAGCGGCAGGCCTGAGAAAAGACAGGGTTTGAAATGCGCAGCACGCTGCCCTTTGTCTGCGAAAGATCGCGGGTCGACAGCAAGTAGCATGACGCTATCGCGTCATTGGAGGCGTCCATTCGCACAATCAGCGTAAGTTCGGCGTTCGCCCGTCTATCGGCGTAGATCGTCCAGCGCACGCGTTCCGCGCCGCTGGTCACGGCCCGAGCCGAGCCGATCGCGATCCGGCAACCATCATCCAAGCAGAGGATGCCGGTTTTGCCTTCGTGAACGGCCACACCGCCGAGAGCGTTGATCCTGGCCGCAACGTCGTCGGCCATTGTGATCATACGGTTGCGGAACCTGGCGGTCGTCTCGGCGCGGCGTTGATATGCCTTGGGCTGATAGCCGGCCAACGCATAGGCGGCGACGAGGGACCCGAAACGGCGCCTATAGCTTTCGGCCGACAGGATCCCGTCGGCCCCGGCGATGATCGCCGCGGAGAGATGGCCCTTTTCGCGCCCTAAAGCAGCAAGGCGATCGATGGCCTCCTGGTTGCTGCGTTGCTCACGACGGGCGCGCATGATCTCCTGCACGCGATTGAACAGCTCAACTGACACGATGGCAGGAAAGGCATTGTCGTATCTGACCCACATGTCGCGGGGATTCTTGACGCGGCGCTGCTTTAGCTTGAAAGAGGCGCGGTTGAAGATAAGGCTGCCGGTGTAGGTCTCATTGGCAAGAATCGTCCGGATCGTTTCGCGATCCCAGTGCCGGCCGCGTGTGGTGCGGATATGCTCTGCATTTAGCTCCGCTGCAATGTCACCGGGATACTTCCCTTCATACGCGATCGCATTGAACATGCGCCTGACGGTATCAACCTCGGCATCAGGTCCGTGAACGATCCTTATCCGATCGGTCTGAAGGTATTTTTGCTGTCCATATTCGAGCGTCCGCCTGATAGCTCCATTTTCTTCGACGAGCTGCCGCCGGAGCCCGTAGCCCGGCATGCCGCCGCGCGCAAATCCCATCCGCACGATGCGCGACTGGCCAAGAAATACCTTCTTGGAGAGTCCACGGCTGAAATCTGCGGCTGCGGCTCTCTTGTTCACCTTGAGAATGCTGGACGCGAAGCTTCCGTCATTCTCGAACTCTTCGGCGCAATAATGAATGGCAATCCCGGCTCGCTTGCAGATGAACTCGTAGTAGGCGCTTTCATCAACGTCCTGAAAGCGTCCCCAGCGGCTGACATCATAGACGAGAATGCAATCGAAGTCGGCGCGACCACCTTCTACATCGGCAATCAGCGCTTTGAGGCCGTCGCGCCATCCGATGGCAAGGCCGCTGAGCCCCTCGTCCGAATAAGTCCTCACGATCGTCAGATCGCGGCTCTGTGCGTAACCGGCAATGACTTCGGCCTGGTTCTCGGTCGAATATCGCTGATTATCGGTGGACATACGCACATATTGCGCGGCCCGAAGAGACGGCGCGGCGGGTCCGGAGGCAATCGCCCACGCGTCAGGCATGACGAGCCCACCTTGAGACGGTCAGATCAAAGGACCGGCTTGCGCGAGCCAGAATAGCAGGCAAATCCAAGCGGGCCGTTTACGTGATACGGTTGACTTAATGCTCAGATGAATCAAACACCGCTACAGATGTTCGAATACTTTCACCATCCTACACTCGGTGACGCCCACCTCGACAGCTCGCTCCTGTGCCGTAGATGGACAATATCGACGTGGTCGAACCTTCGATGGGCTGAACGCAACGCTAATCGCCTGCCGACTATGCTGCGGCAAGCCGAACGCATTGCTGCTCGCTATTGTTGCCATTTCAAAAAAGCCCTCGCGAGAGCGAGGGCTGGACAAACAGTGTCCAAGTCAATTCCGCCCTGATCGGGCGCCTAACTGCACATGCAATCCGGCAGGCCATCCGATGGTCCCCACAACGGTACTCCTCCTGCTGGAGCATCGATCCGCTGCGTCCAGATGGGAGGCGGTCATTTCTTGCTCTATTCAGTACTCGCTAGCGAGCATCAGCGTGAGCACACGCGTGGTCCGCTCGGGATCGCTCGGATCTTCTGAGCCGCACTTCATATCCTTGTCGTAGTAGTCGATCTTCCAGAAGAACTTCCGCCCGACGAGGTCAAAGCTTCCGAAGTCGTGTTCGCTATACGGATCGTTCTCCTCCGTAAATCCGGAGAAGTCCGCGACCTTACGCAGCGCCTCGGCCTTTAGGCAGTCCGGTAGCTCTGCAACGCCGATCGTCATCATGATCTTGCCGCCGCGGAACGTCTGCCTGAAGGCGTCGTTGAGAATGGCGATCTTATTCATCATCGCGCTCCTCCGCGTCTTCACTCCTGTACGGGGACATGTGGCGGACGCCGCAATGCGGACAATCCTCGTCGCATTGCGCGGTCCATACGTTGCTCCACTCGCGGCCACATTCTGCGCAGTGGTAGTAGTTTCGGACTTGCATCGTCGGCCTCCTAGATCAGGCCGGCGAGCACGAGCACTGACACGAGGGTGTTGCCACCGCACGCCTCGCAGAAACCTTGATCTTGATCGGGCTCCATCTCCGCGGTGTGGTCACATCCCTCCGTCATGCAGATGGCTGGACACATGGTGTCGGCTAGCGCCGGAAGCGAGAAGATGGATCGCATGCCGCCAGACGTGACACGCTTTGCTCGCACGGATCATCGCAACGGCGATGTGACCTTTCACGGTCGCGCATCAATACCTTCATCAATTAGAGCCGAACGTCCGCCACGCCATTTTGGGAAATGTTGGCACGATTGTTTCCTTTCGAGTGGGAACAGAGGACGCGACGTATCTGGCGCGAGAATTCCAAGATCGATTTGTCGAGATTGATTTCTTGCAGTTGCCGAACTATCGGATCTACTTAAAACTCATGATCGACGGGATGCCGTCGCTCCCCTTCAGTGCTATTACGCTCGAACCCGATATCCAGGCTCATGGCCGGACAGATAGGTGCTGATCAGCGAGCCGCAAGCTGGAGCGATCGGTGGTGCATTCGAGACGCCGTATCATAGTAAGCGCTCCAGTTTCCTAGATTGAAGATAGAGCCTGCCAACGCGCCAACAAGCTTGTGCTGCTTTGCTAAGCGCCTCAACACGACGATGTCGTCGATTTGCAAACTGTTCGACCGAGCGACTTTCTTCATTGAGCGGTATTCGTTGACGAATTCCGCCCTCAAGAGCATTCGTCCGAAGACCTTCACGAACGGCATGGATATTGCTGGTTTGCCCTTCGCTGATCCCCGCAATTCATCTAACCAATACAAGCCGCTTTCGATAAGCCTCATACTCAGGACCTCACCGGTTGGCGAATAAAGGCCCGCGCTGTTCGGATCCAGTTCGATCATCTGCACTATCGAGACCTGAACTTTCGAACGACATTTCATAAGCAGTTCTGTGGATGAAGCCGATCCCCACGTCACAGATGTTGGCATCACGGGCAGTGTGTCGGAGACACCAAACCTCTCATCAAAATTCCACGGTCCGAATTTCCGCTCGTTGTGGAGCCGATTGTGGAGATCGTAGAACAGCTCTAGGAACGCACACGGAAAGAGCGTGCGCGCTTCGTAATTTTGAAAGCTTGGCCCAATCACGCCAAACGAAAATGGTCGTCTGAGTGGAATGCCGTGCCGATTTCAGCCCCCATCGCGGACAAAGAGTTTTTAGATCGTTTGGACAGGCGAGAGCACCGCTCGGCTCGGGGGATGCACTTGATGTAGAGATCACCTACAGGCAGCTGTTCGATTCGGTGCTCGGCGTGCATGTGAACGATGCCAACAGCTTCAAAGTTACTCGTGTGATCCGGCCGGTGCCCCGCGAAGTTCAACGACGATTGTGAGATTGCAAAACGCGACGTGATTTGCTCTAACTTCCGGTACGGGCGGTACTATATCGCGTGCCAAAACCGTGCCACGCCGATTTGACTGAGGCGGAAAAAACAAGCAATCTCAAGGGATTGCGGGCGTAGTTCAATGGTAGAACGGCAGCTTCCCAAGCTGCATACGAGGGTTCGATTCCCTTCGCCCGCTCCAAGCCTCCCCGATAGCATTTCCATTTGATCCAGCCGCGAGCCGCACACGCGCTGCCCAATGATTCTAATATATTAGCTCCTCGCTCCCGGCACGCGCGCCTCGCCAGTCTTAAGCTTCTCTCGCCCTGACGGGTGCGGTCCTCCTGTCGGCAATGTTCGGATGAAAGCCATGGACCAGCAGAAACTCGACCGCGCGATCGGTCGTCGCCTGAAGACGCTGCGGACGCAGGCCGGCATGACGTTGAACGAGCTTGCGGCGCGGTCCGGCGTCAGCCGGGCCATGATCGGGCGGGTGGAGCGGGCCCAGAGCAGTGCGACGGCTGCGCTGCTCGGAAGGCTCTGCGCCGCGCTCGACGTGTCGCTGAGCGATGTCGTTGCGCTGGCCGAGAAGCCGCCCGAGCGGCTGGTGCGGCTCGCCGACCAGCCGCACTGGCGCGATCCCGAGAGCGGCTATCGCAGGCGGCACGCCTCGCCGACGGATGCGGCGAGCGGCATCGAGATCATCGTCGTCGACCTGCCGGCCGGCGCGCGGGTGCCGTACAGCCCCTGGGGCCGCAACGCCTTCACCCAGCAGCTCTTGATGCTGGAGGGCGCGATCGTCGTGCATATCGATGCCAAGGCGGTGCGGCTGCGCGAGGGCGATTGTCTGGATTTCGACGTGATGCGCGCAGTGATCTTCGAGAACGAAACGAGGCAGGACGCGCGCTACGTCATCATCACGCGGCGTGGCGCCTCCTATGGGAAGATGTGAGATCATGGAGTGGAGATCCTGACGATGCAGATCCGCACCGGCGACACCTATGATCCCCGCGTGATCGCGCTGCTCGATCATCACGTCACGGCGGCGCGGGCGCAGACCGCGCCGGGCAGCGCGCATGCGCTCGATCTGGCCGGTCTGCGTGCACGCGACGTCGCATTCTGGACCGGCTGGGACGGCGAGACGCTGGTCGCTACCGGCGCGTTGAAGACGCTTTCGACGAGCCACGGCGAGGTGAAGTCGATGCACACGCTTCAGGCCACGCGCCGGCGCGGCTTTGGCGGCCGGATGCTCCGCCACATCATCACCGAGGCCCGCGCGCGAAGCATGAGCCGGCTCAGCCTCGAGACCGGCTCGTGGGATTATTTCAAGCCGGCGCACGCGCTCTACCAGGCGCATGGCTTCGTCGCCTGCGGCCCGTTCGAGGGCTATGTCGAGGACCCCAACAGCCTGTTCCTGACGCTGGACCTCACCACCGGCTGAGCCTGTCGCCTGGCGCGAGGCGCATCCAGCGTCAACCTCTTCGCGCTGTTCCGGGGAGCTGCGGCGGCTGGAAAAACGACCCCGCGCCCCTCAAAATGAGTTGCGTACCTCAAAATACCTCTGCTAGCCTTCAGCCATGGCCGAGACGCTCACTCCGACTGCGCTGACCCTGAAGGATATCGCCCGTGAGGCCGGCGTCAGCCTCGCGACGGTGGACCGCGTCCTGCACAACAGGCCGGGGGTGCGCCCGGACACGGTCCGGCGCGTCAAGGCGGCGATCGAGCGCAACTCGTTCCAGCCGCATGTAGCCGCCGCCGAGCTCGCTCGCGGCCGTGCCCGCCGCTTCGCTTTCGTGATGCCGTCGGGGCCGAACCCGTTCATGCAGCAGATCGAGGCCTATCTCGGCGAAATGTCGGCCTGGCTCTCGGCCCGCCGCCTCAATGTCGAGATGGTCGCAACTGATGTGTTCGACCCCTCCGCGCTCGCGGCGTCGCTGGAGGCGTTGTCGGGAGACTACGACGGCGTTGCCGTGGTGGCGCTGGACCATCCCGGCGTTCGCGCCGCTATCAACGATCTCGTCGATGCCGGCACCAAGGTCGTGACGCTGGTCTCGGACGTGCCGTCCTCGCGCCGGCACCATTATGTCGGGATCGACAACATCGCGGCGGGGCGTACTGCCGGCGCGCTGGTCGGGCGGCTGGTCGGCCAAAGGTCCGGCAAGGTTGCGATCGTCGCGGGATCGCAGGGCCTGCGCGACCATGCCGAGCGCATCTTCGGTTTCAACCAGGTGATAGCGACGGAATTCCCCGACCTCGGCGTTCTGCCGGTGCTGGAAGGGCGCGACGAGGACGATCGTTCGGAGCAACTGCTCGGGCGGCTGCTCGGCAGCCATGCCGACATTGTCGGTCTTTATAACGTCGGTGCCGGCACGCAAGGCGTCGCCAACGCACTGAACGCCAAGGCGTCGGGCGAGGTCGGTCGCGACAAGCAGGTGGTGTTCGTCGGACACGACGTCACGGCGCTGACGCGCCGACTGCTGCTGCAGGGCGTGATGGATGCTGCGATCTCGCAGAACCCCGGACATGAAGCGCGCGCGGCCGTGCGCGTGCTGCTGGCGCTCGCCCGCGGCGAGCCGATCCTGCGCGAGCAAGAGAAGATCAGGATCGACATCGTGATGCGGGACAATCTGCCTTAGCGGCGGGTGGATTTCGAACGGGCTCGTTGCGGGGAAAGCGACGCAAGATCGCGCACTGCAGCAGGTGAAAGGGAGGATGGCGTGTATCTCGGGACCGACATCGGCACATCCGGTGTGAAAGCGGTGCTCGTGAGCGAAGCCGGCGCGGTTGTCGCGACGGCGGCGCGCGAGCTTGCGCTGTCGCACCCAGCGCCGCTGTGGTCCGAGCAGGATCCCGATGCCTGGGTCGATGCGGCCATCGGCGCAATCGACGATCTCGCCGCGCGCCAGCCGCGCGAGATCGCACAGGTTCGTGGCATCGGGCTGTCAGGTCAGATGCATGGCGCGACGCTGCTCGGCGAGGACGGCCGGCCGCTGCGTCCGGCCATCCTCTGGAACGACGGTCGCTCGCAGGCCGAATGCGTTGCGCTGGAGCGGCGCTGTCCTTCGCTGCACACGATCACCGGCAATCTGGCGATGCCCGGCTTCACCGCCCCGAAATTGTTGTGGGTCGCGCGGCACGAACCCGGGATCTTCGACCGCGTGGCAAAGGTGCTGTTGCCGAAGGCCTATGTCCGCTATCGCCTCACCGGCGAGATGGTCGAGGACATGTCGGATGCGGCCGGCACGCTGTGGCTGGATGTCGGCTTGCGTCGCTGGTCGGCTCTGCTGCTGCATGCCACCGGGCTCGATCTGCACCACATGCCGCGCCTGGTCGAGGGCAGCGATGTGAGCGCGGTGCTCGCGCCGGACTACGCGCGGCGCTGGGGCATGGGGAACGATGTCGTGGTCGCGGGCGGTGCCGGCGACAATGCGGCCAGCGCGATGGGGCTCGGCGCCATCGCGCCGGGCGACGCCTTCCTGTCGTTGGGAACGTCGGGTGTCCTGTTCCGCGTCACCGATCGCTTCGCCCCGGCGCCGGCATCAGTCGTGCATGCCTTCTGTCATGCGCTGCCCGGCCTCTGGCACCAGATGGGCGTGATGCTGTCGGCCGCGGCTTCGCTCGCGTGGCTCGCAGGCGTGATGGAGACGCCGGCTACAGCGCTGCTGGCGCCGCTCGGCGAGCGCGTCGACGGACCAAGCCCGATCAGATTCCTGCCCTATCTCGATGGCGAGCGCACGCCGCACAACGATGCTGCTGCCAGCGGCGCTTTCGTCGGCTTGCGCGGTGCGACCGGCCGGAGCCAGATCGTCCAGGCCGTGCTCGAGGGCGTCGCCTTTGCCGCGCGCGACAATCTGGCGGCGCTGGGCGCGGCGAGTGGGCCGATTGCCGAGGTCGATCTCGTCGGCGGCGGCGCGCGCTCGGCGCTGTGGGCGCAGATCTGCGCCGACGTGCTCGGCATTCCCGTCCACCGCGTCGAGGAAGGCGAGGTCGGAGCCGCGCTCGGCGCCGCGCGGCTCGCCCGGCTTGCCGCGACCGGCGAAGATCCCGCGGAGGCCTGCAGCCGTCCGCGGCGGCTCGCGAGCTTTATGCCCCGTGCATCGGTCGCTTCGGCCTATGACGAGGCCTATCGGCGGTGGCGCGCGCTTTATCCAGCATTGAAGGAGTCTCTCAGGTGAACGCGTCAGCCAAATTCTTCGATGCAAGCGCACCTGTCGCCTTTGCCGGCAAGGGTGCGGAAAACGCACCCGCCTTCCGCTGGTACGACAAGGACCGGCTCGTGCACGGCCGCAGGCTCGAGGATCATTTGCGCTTCGCGGTCTGCTATTGGCATTCCTTCTGCTGGCCGGGCGGCGATCCCTTCGGGGGCGAGACGTTCCTGCGGCCCTGGCACCACGGCGCCGACGCGATGGCGATGGCGCGCACCAAGGCCGATGTCGCCTTCGAGCTGTTCCGCCTGCTCGACGTGCCGTTCTTCACCTTCCACGACGTCGACGCGGCGCCAGAAGGCGGCTCGCTTGCGGAGTCCGTTGCCAACCTCAACGCGATCGCCGATCTGTTCGAGCAGAAGATGGCCTCCGCGAAGGTGCGCCTGCTCTGGGGCACCGCCAATCTGTTCGCGCATCGCCGCTACATGGCGGGCGCCGCGACCAATCCTGACCCCGACATCTTCACCTACGCCGCCGGCCAGGTCCGCGCCGCGCTGGAGGTGACGCACCGGCTCGGCGGCCAGAACTACGTGCTGTGGGGCGGCCGCGAGGGCTACGAGACACTGCTCAACACCGATCTCAGGCGCGAGCTCGATCAGCTCGGCCGCTTTGTCTCGCTTGTCGTCGAGCACAAGCACAAGATCGGTTTCAAGGGCCCGATCCTGATCGAGCCGAAGCCGAAGGAGCCGACCAAGCATCAATATGATTTCGACGTCGCCACCTGCTACGGCTTCCTCGCGCGCTATGATCTCCTGAACGACGTCAAGCTGAACATCGAGCAGAATCACGCCATCCTCGCCGGCCACTCCTTCCATCACGAGGTCGCGCTCGCCGAGGCGCTCGGCGTGTTCGGCTCGCTCGACATCAACCGCGGCGACGACCTGCTCGGCTGGGACACCGACCAGTTCGCGATGAATGTGGGCGAGCTCGCGCTGGTGTTTCACGAGATACTGAACCGCGGCGGATTCACCTCGGGCGGGCTCAACTTCGACGCCAAGATCCGCCGTCAGTCGATCGACCCCGACGATCTGATCCATGCCCATGTCGGCTCGATGGATGCCTGCGCACGCGCGTTCCTCGCTGCTGCCGACATGATCGACGCCGCCGTCCTCACTGCGCCGCTTGCGAAGCGTTACGACGGATGGACCGGCGCCGAGGGCCGCGCCATTCTCGGCGGCCAG
This sequence comes from Bradyrhizobium sp. CCBAU 53415, assembly GCF_028128735.1. Lineage (NCBI taxonomy): Bacteria > Pseudomonadati > Pseudomonadota > Alphaproteobacteria > Hyphomicrobiales > Nitrobacteraceae > Bradyrhizobium > Bradyrhizobium sp. CCBAU 53415. Next base: position 395,476 of record NZ_LBJF01000002.1, read on the forward strand.
CGCTCGCTCGCCGATCTCGCCGACCGTGCGATGAGTCCCGGCTTCGACCCGCAGGCGCGCTCGGGTCGGCAGGAATATCTGGAATCGCTCGTCAATCGCTATGTCTGAGGAAGACCGCTGATGGCAAGGACAGACGCAGTACCGGTCCTCGAGCTCGCAGGTATCGGCAAGGAGTTCGGTGCGATCCGCGCACTGCACGATGTCGACATGCAGATCCTGCCCGGCGAGGTGGTCGGTCTGATGGGCGACAACGGCGCGGGCAAGTCGACGCTGGTGAAGATCATCGCCGGCAACTTTCGCCCCAGCCATGGCGAGATCCGCTTTGCCGGCAGCGCGGTCCAGTTCAACCGCCCGGTCGATGCCCGTGCCGTCGGCATCGAGGTGGTCTATCAGGACCTCGCGCTATCAGACAATCTGACGGCAGCCGCCAACGTATTTCTCGGCCGCGAGCTGAAGCGCAAATTCGGACCCATCGCATTGCTCGACCACAAGGCGATGGCGGCGCGCGCCCTGGAGCTGTTCGGCGAGCTGCGCTCGGAGACGCGTCCCGACGATCTCGTCAAGCAGATGTCGGGCGGCCAGCGCCAGGCGGTGGCGATCGCGCGGACGCGGCTTTCCAATGCACGCCTGGTCATGATGGACGAGCCGACCGCCGCGATCTCGGTCCGTCAGGTCGAGCAGGTGCTCGGCCTGATTCACCGGCTGAAGGAGCAGGGCGTCGCCGTCATGCTGATCTCGCACCGCATGCCCGACGTGTTCGCGGTGTGCGATCGCGTCGTCGTTATGCGCCGCGGCGAGAAGCGGGCCGACAAGCCGATCCACCAGACCAGCCCGGAGGAAGTCACCGCTCTCATCACCGGCGCGAAGGAGGCGGCGTGATGGCGATGCCCTTGGAATCCCCGATCACCTTCTCCAATGTCGGCAGGATCAGGTGGTGGCAGCGCGGCATCTTTGCCTCCCAGACCGGCTATGTGCTGCTCGCGCTGGCGGCGCTGCTGGTGATCATGAATTTCGCCAGCCCCTATTTCTTCACCGAAGGCAACATGCAGAACGTGGCGAAGAATTTCTCCTTCATCGCCATTGCGACGCTCGGCGTCACCTTCGTGATCATCACCGGCGGCATCGACCTCTCGGTCGGCTCGATGATGTGCTTCTCCGCCATGATCACCTCGATGGTGATGACCGAACTGTCGGCGCCTGGCTCGGCCGCGGGCTCGCTGTTCGTGCATATGGCGGCCGACGGCAAGACCGTGCTCGCCAATGTGCCCGGGCTGATCCTGCTGGTCTCGATCCTCGCCGGGCTCGGCGTGGCGCTGATCGCGGGTCTCGTCAACGGCTTCTGCATCGCCGCGCTCGGGCTGTCGCCCTTCGTCACCACGCTCGGCATGCTCTCGATCGTGCGCGGGCTCGGCTATGTCGTCTCCAACGGCCGTGGCAGTTTTCCGGGCGGACCGGACGCCGATTATTTCTACGCAGCCACATCGGGCGACGTGCTCGGCGTCCCCGTACCTTTCATCTATCTCGTGATTCTTGCGCTGGCGATGGCGGTGGTGCTGCACCACACATCGTTCGGTCGCCACGTCTTCGCGCTCGGCGGCAACGAGAAGGCGGCCGAGCTGACCGGCATCCCGGTGGTGCGGGTGAAGGTCGAGGTCTACGTGATCTGCGCGCTCGCCGCGGGGCTCCAGGGCATCATCATCTCCGGCTGGCTCGGCTCGGCGCCCGCCAACATGGCCACATCCTACGAGCTCAACGTGATCGCGGCGGCCGTGATCGGCGGCGCCAACCTCGCCGGCGGCATCGGTGGTCCGTTAGGTGCCATCGTCGGCTGCGTGCTGCTGGAAGTGATCCGCAATGGTCTCGTGCTGGCCCAGGTCAGCTCCTATTGGCAGCAGACGCTGGTGGGCGTGATCATCATCCTGGCCGTGCTGGTCGACCGCATCCGCTCGCGGATGACGTGACGTCGCTTCGGGAAGGCAACGAACATGCCGCCTGTCCGCTTCCCGGCGCTTTCGAGAGGATGGGCACCAAACAAGGGTGGAGGAGACAATGAGGAAATTTCTTCTTGCCGGTATCGCCGTTGCGATGATGGCGACGCCGGCATTCGCCGCGAACTACCGCTTCGTCATCGTGCCCAAGGCGATGAACAATCCGTTCTTCGACTTCGCGCGCGACGGCTGCCTGAAGCGCGCCAAGGAGCTCGGCAACATCGAGTGCATCTACAAGGGGCCGGTGGAGCATGAGCCGGCGACGCAGGCCCAGATCATCCAGGACTTCGTCACCCAGAAGGTCGACGGTCTCGCCATCTCGGTCGCCGACGTCGCGGCCATGACCAAGTCGATCGAGGCGGCAACCGCCGCCGGCATCCCGGTCATCACCTTCGATGCCGATGCGCCGGGCTCCAAGCGCATCGCCTATATCGGCACCAACAACAAGGAGTTCGGCCTGGCCCTCGGCAAGCAACTCCTGAAGATGCGGCCCGACGGCGGCAAATACGCCATGGTCTCGGGCGGTCCCGGCGCCAGGAACCTCGCCGAGCGCGTCGATGGCGTGCGCGAGGCACTTAAGGGCTCGAAATGGACCGAGGTTGCTGGCTCGCCGACCTTCTGCAACGACGATCCCGCGCTGGCGGTCCAGCAGATGACGGATATGCGCACCGCAACGCCCGACCTCGCCGCCATCGTTCCGATCGGCGGCTGGCCGATGTTCGCCCCGGAAGGCTTCAAGGCCTTCGCCTCCAGGAACAAGAAGGACATCGATTCCGGCAAGTTCACGCTTGTCGTCGCCGATACGCTGAAGATGCAGCTCGAGCTGCTGCGCGACGGCTATGCCAATGCGCTGGTCGGCCAGCGTCCGTTCGAGATGGGCGAGAAGGCGATGGACACGCTGCTCGCCATCAAGAAGGGCGAGAAGGTGCCGGAGATCGTCTATACCGGGCTCGACCTCGTGACCAAGGACAACGTCGCGCAGATGCTGAAGTAGGAGCGCCGCCAGCCCCGCGCTCCTGCATGCCACTCCCGCTTGCGGTTTCCGCAAGCGGGAGTGATGATTTGGACTGCTGGAACAAGACAGCTGGAAGGCAATGGGAATGAAACGCTCGCGGCTTGGCTCCCTCGACGTGACTTCGATCGGTCTCGGTTCCGCTCCGCTCGGCGGATTGTTCACCCCCGTCAGCGATGCAGATGCGGAGGCGACGATCGCGCGGGCCTGGTCGCTCGGCGTGCGCTTCTTCGATACCGCGCCACTCTATGGCTTCGGCCTCGCGGAGCGACGGTTGGGCGCGTTCCTGCGGCAACAGAAGCGCGAGTCCTATGCCATCTCGACCAAGGTCGGCCGCCTGCTGCGTGTACCGGATGGCGCCGCGGCCGAGGACGAGCACTACAAGGGCACGCCGCGCGAGCGGCCGGTGTTCGACTTCAGCCATGACGGTGTGATGCGGTCGGTCGAGGAGAGCCTCGCCCGCCTCGGGTTCGACCGCGTCGACGTCCTGCTCGTGCATGATCCCGACGACCACTATGACGACGCCGTCGCGGGCGCCTTCCGCGCGCTCCAGCGTCTGCGCAGTGAAGGCACCGTCAAGGCGATCGGCGCCGGCATGAACCAGTCGGAGATGCTGGTTCGCTTCGCCGAGGCCGTGCCGGTCGACTGCTTCCTGCTCGCCGGGCGCTACACGCTGCTCGATCAGGGCGCACTGGATGCGCTGTTTCCGCTCTGTCGGGCGAAGGATATCGGCATCCTGCTCGGCGGCATCTACAACAGCGGCATCCTGGCCAATCCGCGGACTGGCGCGAAGTTCAACTATCAGGACGCCGATCCTGCGCTCGTTGCGCGAGCGCTTGCGCTCGACGAGCTCTGCCGCAGGCACGGCACCGAGCTGAAAGCCGCCGCGCTCCAGTTCTGCATGGCCCATCCGGCGGTGACCGTCACGGTGATGGGTGCGCGCAATGCCGCGGAAGTAGCCGACAACATCGCGATGTCGGAGGCGGCGGTGCCGCCGGCGTTCTGGCAGGAGCTGCGTGCGCGAAAGCTCGTCGATGCACGGGCGCCGCTGCCGGGCGGAGTGTAAGGCGTGATCATCGACGCCCACCAGCATTTCTGGGACCCGGCGCACGCCGACTATCCCTGGATGGAGGCGGACGAGCTTACGCCGATCCGTCGCGCCTTCGGTCCCGCCGATCTCGCGCCATTGCTGAAAGCAAACGGCGTCGACGCGAGCATCGTCGTGCAATGCCGCTCCGCGCTGGAGGAGACCGAGCAGTTCCTGCGCATCGCGCGCGCCAATCCCTTCATCGCCGGCGTGGTCGGCTGGGCCGATCTGACCGATGGTGCACTTGATGAAACGCTCGACCGGCTGCGCGCTTTGCCCGGAGGCAGCAAGCTGGTCGGCATCCGCCACCAGGTTCACGACGAGGCCGACCCCGATTGGCTGCTCCGCGAGGATGTTCAGCGCGGCCTCACGGCTGTGTTCGCCCGCGATCTCGCTTACGATTTCCTCGTCCGCGCCCGCGAGCTGCCATCCGCGATCGCGACGGCGCAGGCCTTTCCGCAGGCGCGCTTCGTGCTCGACCACGCCGCCAAGCCGCCGATCGCAGCCGGCGGGAGCGCCGAATGGGCTGACCGCATCAAAGCGTTGGCGGCCTGCGGCAATGTCTGGTGCAAGATCTCAGGGTTAGCGACCGAGACGGTCTGGAACGACTGGGATGCGGAACGGCTGTTTCCGTTCGTCGAGCACGCCGCGAGATGTTTCGGCGAGGACAGGCTGATCTTCGGCTCCGACTGGCCAGTCTGTCTGCTTGCGGGAAGCTACGGTGAGATCAAGACCGCGCTGGAGGCCTGCCTCGCGAGACTTGGCCCGCGTGTGCGGGACAAGGCTCTCGGTGTGAACGCGGCGCAGGCGTACCAGCTGGCTATCGCCGGTTAGCGCGAAGCGCCGGTGTCCTCCTGCCTCTCCTGGCAGAGCAGGAGAGGCAGCGGCGGGACCCGCTCCAAGCCTACTCCGACATCGGCTTGTCGGAGATGTCCCAGTCCTTGCCGGTGAAGGTGGAGATGAACAGCGTCTTCATCGGCGTGTAGTTATCGGGCGTGTAGCTGTAGGTGACGCCATCGAGGAAATAGGGCGAATGGAAGCCCGCGAGTGTCGATGCCTGCTTCAGCACGTTGGCGCGGGTGAGCTCGTCGCCGCAGCGGCGCAGGATCTCGCCCATGGTCACGGCCTGGCCGTAGCCGGCGAAGGCGATGGTGTTGTCGGGGTCGATCGCCGGCGTGTACTTCTTGCGCAGCTCCTCGAACGCCATCACGTCGGGGTCCTTCTCCCATTTCGGCAGTCCGACTTCCTTGTTGTAGCGGATGGCAACAATGCCGGTGGCGTTATCGAGACCCGCAGCATTGAGGATCGAGCGACCGGTCGAGCCGGCGGAAAGAAGCTGCAGCGGCTTCCAGCCGAGCTCGGCCACTTTACGAATCGACTGCGACGACGCCTTGCCGGTCGAGATGTTGTAGAAGACGTCGGCGCCCGACTTCGAGAGATTGATGAGCTGGGAATCGACCGTCGGATCGGTGAGATCGTAGGTCTGCTCCATGATCACCTGCGCCGTGCCGCCGGCATCGGCCAGCACCTTCTTGAAGGGCCCTAAGAAGTCGCGGCCGAAATCGTCGTTCTGGTAGAGGATGCCGATCTTGGCGTTCGGCTTCACGCTGACGACGTGCCGGGCCAGGATACGCGCCTCGGTCGGATAGAGCGGCAGGCCCGCCATGGTCCATTTGAACTCTTTCGGATTGTTCCACTTCGATGCGCCGGTGTTGAGCAGGAGCTGCGGCACGCCTTTGGAGTTCAGGTATTTGTGCACGGCGGTCTGCGGCGCGGTGCCGAGCGAGCCGTAGAGCGCCAGCACCTCTTCCTGCTCGACCAGCCGTCGCGTGGCCTCGACGCATTTCGGCGCGCTGTAGGCATCGTCCATGGTGAGGAACTTGACCTTGCGGCCGTTGATGCCGCCCTTCTCGTTCAGCATCTGGAAATAGGCTTCGCCGATGCGCCCCAGCACGCCGTAGAGCGAGCCGGGGCCGGAATGCGGCACGGTCTGTCCGATCTTGATCTCGGTGTCGCTGGCGCCCGCGTCGTATTTCTTCTCCGCGGCCCGGACATACGGCGCAGGCAAGGTGGATGCAGCGATGGTGGCGAGCGCGGCGGCGCTGAAATCGCGCCGCGATGGATTCCTGGTCATTATTTGTTTCTCCCTAGTGAGGGCATTGTGCTGGCATCGCAGTGCAGCTCGCAAGTAGGAAGTCGCGGCTTTGCGACGCAATGACGCTCAAATCGCGGGAGTGTCAGCGTGTAGACTCAAGTCTTCTCGGCGACGACGACGAGGCCGCGCACCGGCTCGCTGTTCTCGTTGCGCGGCGAGGCCGACTCCAGTGTCAGCAGCTTGAGGCCCGCCTTGGCGATGGCACCGCGCACATATTCCGCGGCGTGGGCATAGCGTAAGCCGTTGCCGAGCACGATGCCGCTGCCGTCATGCGTCTCCAGCGTGAAGGCGAGCACGCCACCTGATACGAGCACGCGCCTGGCTTCGCTCAGCACCGGTGCGAGATCGGAGAGATAGACGAACGCGTCCGCGGCCACGACGAGATTCGCGCTTGCGTCGGCCTTGCCGCGCAGGCCCTCGATCATGTCGGCGACCTCGAGCTCGGCATAGAGGTTGGTGGCGCGCGCCTCCTTGATCATGCCCGGCGACAGGTCGATGCCGACGAAATGATCGACCTGCTTGGCGAAGGCAGCCGCCGCAAGTCCGGTGCCGCAGCCGAGATCGATGGTGCGCTTGAAGTAAGTCGGCTTCTTCGCGGCGACCCTTGCGGCCAGCACCGCCTTGAAGATCAGCGCGGGCCCGCGGTAGTCGAGATCGTTGACCAGCGCGTGCTCGAAGCGGGGCGCGTATTGATCGAACAGCGCCTGCACATAGGCTTTTGGCATCTCCGCCACCTCCGCGTCGCCGAGCCGCATCAGGTGCAGGCCGGCCCCGTGCTGGTCCTGGGGATCGGATCGGCGCGCTTCCCGAAATGCCGCGATCGCCTTGTCGCGCTCGCCGAGCTGCTGACGGATTTCGCCGAGCGTGAACCAGGCCGAGGTGAAGTTCGGCGCGAGCTCGATCGCCTGGTCCAGGAGGTCCGCGGCGGCGGGCAGATCGCCCTTGAGCTGGAGGTCGCGCGCGAACTCGAAGCGCCGGTCGGCCATGAGATCGCCGGAGGTCTGGAACAGGCGCAGGGGCATCGGGAACCGGGAACGAAGCGGTGATGACTCGAAGACGCGATGACGCAACCTATATAGCAGGCATGCGTCCGCAAGACATCCTGTTGCCAACTGCTGCCGGCCTGTGTTGCAAGCCCGGCGGCTTCCATATCGACCCTGTCCGTGCGGTCGAGCGCGCCGTGATCACCCACGGGCATTCCGACCATGCCCGCGCCGGCCATGGCGCGGTGCTGGCGACGCAGGAAACGCTCGATATCATGCGGCTGCGGTACGGCGAGAATTTTGCCGGATCGACGCAAGCCATCCGCTATGGCGAGGAGATCCGGTTCGGCGACGTCACCGTCAAATTTCACCCGGCCGGCCACGTGCTCGGCTCCGCACAGATCGCCGTGGCCTGCAAGGACACCTGCATCGTCGTCTCCGGCGACTACAAGGATGCGGCCGATCCGACCTGCGCGCCGTTCGAGCTGGTGCCCTGCGACGTCTTCATCACCGAGGCCACCTTTGGACTGCCGGTATTCCGGCATGGTGATGCGAGCGACGAGGTGAAGAAGCTGCTCGCCTCGGTCGCGCTGTTTCCGGAGCGCGCGCATCTGGTCGGCGCCTATTCGCTCGGCAAGGCCCAGCGCGTGATCGCGCTGCTGCGCCAGGCCGGCTATGACGCGCCAATCTACCTGCATGGCGCCCTGGAGAAGATCACGCATTACTACCAGAGCCGCGGAATCACGCTCGGCGAGCTGAGGCCGGTGAAGGGCGTGAAGAAGGCAGCGCTTGCCGGCACCATCACACTGGCGCCGCCCTCGGCGACTTCCGATCTCTGGACGCGGCGTTTTCCCGATCCCGTCACCGCCTTCGCGTCCGGGTGGATGCGCGTGCGCGCCCGGGCGCGGCAGCGCGGTGTCGAGCTGCCGCTGGTGATCTCCGACCACGCCGATTGGGACGGCCTCACCGCCACGGTCGACGCGACCGGCGCGGGCGAGATCTGGGTCACCCATGGCCAGGAAGATGCGCTGGTGCATTGGTGCCGGAGCAAAGGCCTGAAAGCGCGGCCGCTCGATCTCGTCGGCTATGGCGACGAGGAGGAGAGCGAGACGCCGATTCCAGACGAGGCCGAAGCATGAACCGCTTCGCCGAACTCCTCGACCGCCTTGCTTACGAGCCCGGCCGTAACAACAAGCTGCGGCTGATCACCGGCTATTTCCGCGAGGTCGGCGATCCCGACCGCGGTCATGCGCTGGCGGCGCTGACCGGCGCGCTGAGCTTCAAGCACGCCAAGCCCGCGTTGATCCGAAACCTCATCGCGGCGCGCACCGATCCGGTGCTGTTCGGGTTGAGTTACGACTACGTCGGCGACCTCTCGGAGACGGTGGCGCTGATGTGGCCTCGGCGGGTGCCTAATAATGGCGAATCTTTTCCGAGCCACCCCTCTCCCCCGCCCTCCCCCGCAAGGGGGGAGGGAGCACAGCGGAGTGCGCGGCCACCGGAAGCGACAACAAGTCATGGCGATTTCGAAAGTGATGGGCGCATGGCTCTCTCCGTTCCCTCCCCCCTTGCGGGGGAGGGGCAGGGAGGGGAGTACCGCGGGCGAGATGCTGAAGAGTCTCCTCACCCAAGCAGCCACAACAATCCGCCGCCCCCGACGCTCACCGAGGTCGTCACCACGCTGCGCACGCTCGGCAAGACCGAATTGCCAAAGCAGCTCGAGCGCTGGCTCGACGAGCTCGACGAGACCGGCCGCTGGGCGCTGCTGAAGCTCGTCACTGGCGCGCTTCGCATCGGCGTCTCAGCGCGGCTGGCGAAAACCGCGGCTGCGGCGCTCGGCGACAAGGACCCGCATGAGATCGAGTTGATCTGGCCCGGTCTTGCGCCGCCCTATCTCGATTTGTTCGCCTGGCTGGAAGGCCGTGGCGACAAGCCCGTCAATCGCGATCCCGCGCCGTTCCGGCCCGTCATGCTGGCGCATGCGATCGAGGACACGGATTTCGCCACGCTCGATCCCGCCGACTACATTGCCGAATGGAAATGGGACGGCATTCGCGTGCAGGCGGTGGCGGGGCGGGACGGCCGCGGCCACATTGCGGCGCGGCTCTATTCGCGCACCGGCGAGGACATCACGGGGAGCTTTCCCGACCTCGTGCCGTCGCTGCGGCTCACAGGCGCCATCGATGGCGAGCTTCTGATCCTGCGCGGGGGCCGCGTGCAGAGCTTCAACGTCCTGCAACAGCGCCTCAACCGCAAGGTCGTCTCGCCGAAACTGATCAAGGAGTTTCCGATCCACCTGCGCGCCTACGATCTGCTTGGCGACGACGAGAACGATCTGCGCGAGCTTCCCTTCGCGGAGCGGCGCGAACGGCTGGAGACGTTCGTTGCCAAGCTCGGCGATCCCCGCATCGATCTGTCGCCGACCGTGCCCTTCGCGAGTTGGGATGCGCTCACCGCGGCACGCGCCGATCCGGCGAGCGCCGGAGCCGGCGATGACGCAGAGGCCGTCGAAGGCGTGATGCTGAAGCGACGCGATGCACCCTACCTGCCGGGGCGGCCGAAGGGGCAGTGGTGGAAGTGGAAGCGCGATCCGCACATCATCGATGCCGTGTTGATGTATGCGCAGCGGGGCCACGGCAAGCGTTCGTCCTATTATTCCGACTACACCTTCGGCGTCTGGACCGAGGGCGAGACTGGCGACGAGCTGGTGCCGGTCGGCAAGGCCTATTTCGGCTTCACCGACGAGGAGCTGCTGCAGATCGACCGCTTCGTCCGCCGCAACACCACGGAAAAATTTGGTCCCGTTCGCCACGTCGTGCACGAGGGCGACAAGGGGCTGGTGCTGGAGGTCGCGTTCGAGGGGCTGCAGCGTTCGCCGCGACACAAGTCCGGCGTCGCCATGCGCTTTCCCCGCATCAGCCGCCTGCGCTGGGACAAGCCGCCGCGGGAGGCGGATCGGCTGGAGACGCTGGAGAGGATGCTGAAGGCGGAAGCGGCGGAGATTGAGGTGTGAGGCGGTGCGCTCCCCCTCCCGCTTGCGGGAGAGGTTACAGCCAGCCCGAGGCAGGCGCTGCCGGAATTAAACTCCCGTAACCCGATTGACGCCTCGATGCGGGTTCCCCATGTGCCCCGCCGTGCCCTATAATGGGGTCGAATCCCCTGAGGAGTTCGCGATGGTCCAAGAAGTCAGAGATTTGCCGGCCGGCCGCAGCGACGGCCTGCACCGCTTTCTCGGCGGCTCCCCGCTGGCGGTCGCGTTCCGGCTGGTCCTGCTCTCGATCCTGGTCGGCGTCGTGCTGGCCGCGATCGGCTTCGATCCCTGGAATATCATCACCAGCATTCGCCTCTTGTTCCAGCGTCTCTGGGATCTCGGCTTCGATGCCGTGAACTGGCTGTGGCGCTACTTCCTGCTCGGCGCGGTCATCGTGATCCCGATCTGGCTGCTCTCGCGCGTCTTCGGTGCGCCGCGCGGCCGGTGAGGATTTGATTGAGGGAGCGCGCAGCCGATGCAACTGCGTTTCGTCGGCTGCGGTGACGCCTTCGGCTCCGGCGGCAGGCTCAACACCTGCTTCCATGTCTCGGGGCGCGCGGCCAACTTCCTGATCGATTGCGGCGCGTCGACTCTGCCGGCGCTGAAGCGGCTCGAGATCGACCGCAACGAGATCGATCTGATCCTGATCACGCATTTCCATGGCGACCATTTTGCCGGGCTGCCGTTTGTCCTGCTCGACGCGCAATTCTCACGGCGGACGCGGCCACTGACGATCGCGGGCCCGCAGGGCATCGCGGCGCGGCTTGCCCAGGTGATGGAAGCGCTGTTCGAGCATTCCTCGACAACCAACCAACGCTTCGAGCTGAACGTGGTCGAGCTCGCGCCCCAGCAACGCCGAAGCTTCGGCGCGGTGACCGTGACACCCTTTCCAGTCGTGCACGGCGAATCCGGCGGGCCTTTCCTGGCCTATCGCATCGAGGCCGAGGGCCGCACGCTGGCCTACAGCGCCGATACCGAATGGACGGAGACGCTCATTCCGCTGGCGCATGGCGCGGACCTTTTCATTGCCGAAGCCTACATGTACGAGAAGGTGGTCAAGAACCATCTCAGCCTGAAGATCTTGGAACAGCACCTGCCCGCGATCGCCGCCAGGCGGCTCGTCCTCACCCATATGAGCGACGACATGCTGTCGCATCTGAGCGAAGTGCCGCATCTGGCTGCAGAGGACGGCATGGTGCTCGTGTTCTGACATGCACGCACCGGTTCATCCCAGGATCGGCTCCCGCCAGGTGTTCGCCATCGCGGGGCCGGCGATGGTCGCGAACCTGACCACGCCGCTGATCGGCGTGGTCTCGACCACCGCGATCGGCCGGCTCGACGATGCCGCGCTGCTCGGCGGCGTCGCGATGGCCTCCGTCATCTTCGACTGCCTGTTCTGGCTGTTCGGCTTCCTGCGCATGAGCACGCTCGCCTTCACCGCACAGGCGCTGGGCGCCGGCGAGACGCGCGAGCAGACCGCGATCCTGGTGCGCGGCTTCATCGTTGCCGGCCTGATCGGCACCGCGCTGATCGCTCTGCAACTGCCGCTGACTTCGGTGCTGTTCGACCTGATGGGCGGCAGCGAAGGCGTGACGCGCGCGGCGAAAACCTACTTCATGATCCGGATCTGGTCATCGCCATTCGCCTTCGCCAATTACGTGGTGCTCGGCTGGCTGGTCGGACAGGCCCGCGCCAATCCGGCCCTTGCGCTCCAGGTCGTCATCAACCTCATCAACATGGTGGCGACGGTCCTGTTGGTGCTGGTCTACGACATCGGCATTGCCGGCGCGGCGATCGCCGCGCTGCTGTCGGAGACGACCGGCTTCGCGCTCGGCGTCATCGTCTGCCGGCGCCATGCCGCCGGAGGCTTCAGCGTGCCCCGTGCAACGCTGTTCAATCGCGTCAAACTGATGCGTCTGCTGGCGGTGAACTCCGACATCATGATCCGCACGGCGGCGCTGATCGTCGTGTTCCTGTTCTTCACCGCCAAGGGCGCGCGCGCCGGCGACGTCACGCTGGCGGCGAACTCCGTGCTCAACAATTTCCTCCTGGTCAGCGCCTTCTTCCTCGACGGCCTCGCCAACGCAGCCCAGCGGCTCTGCGGCCGAAGCTTTGGCGCGCGCGACGCCAGGGGATTTGCGGATTCGACCAGGCTGGTGCTGCTCTGGGGCCTCGGCTTCGCGCTGGTCGTCGCCGCGCTGTTCGCGCTGCTCGGCCCCAACCTGATCGATGTCATGACGGCCAGTGAGGACGTACGCCGCGCCGCGCGCGACTTCCTGCCGTTCATCGTGCTCGCCCCCATCCCCGGCGTGTTCGCCTTCGGCTTCGACGGCATCTATGTCGGCGCGACCTGGGCGCGCGAGATGCGCAATCTGATGCTGGCCTCGCTGGCAATCTTTTTCGGCATTTGGCTGGGGCTGCAATCGTTCGGCAATGCGGGACTGTGGAGCGCGCTGATCGCGTTCTACGTCGCCCGCGGCGGCTTGCAGGGTGCGCGCTATCCGGCGCTGTATCGGGCGACGTTCTCGAAGCCGTAACTCTCGTGTCCCGGACGCGCTGCAGCGTGAAACGCTGCTGCGCAGAGCCGGGATCCAGCAGGCATAGGCCCCGGATCAGCAGCGCACCGCTACCCGCTGCGCCGCATCCAGGGCACCAGACTGTCTCACATCCCCGGCCAGTCTTCCGCCGTGAGCGTGGCCGCATCAGCGCCGACGATATCGGACAGCGAATCCCGCCCCGTGCGAAGCAGCGTCGAGGTCAGGTCGCGCTTGATCTCGTCGACGAGGCCGAGGCCCTTGTAGACCAGCGACGAATAGAGCTGGATCAGGCTGGCGCCGGCGCGGATTTTCGTCAGCGCGGCGCCGCCCGAGTCCACGCCGCCGACGCCGATCAGCGGAAACGCACCCTCGACGCGCACATAGGTCTCCGCGACCATGCGCGTCGAAAGGCGAAACAGCGGCCGCCCCGACAGGCCGCCTTGCTCCTTCGCCCGTACCTGCTCACGCAACGTGCTCGGCCGCGCGATCGTGGTGTTCGACACGATCATGCCGTCGACCCGGCGCGAGCGAGCGACCTGCACGATGTCGTCGAGCTGGGCAAGGCTCAAATCCGGGGCGATCTTGAGCAGCACCGGCGTGTCGCCCGCCTTCTGGCGCACCCGCTCGCGGGCGTCGATCACATGTGCGAGGAGCTCGTCGAGCAGCGCGCCTTCCTGCAGATTGCGCAGGCCGGGCGTGTTCGGCGAGGAGACGTTGACGGTGAAATAGCTCGCCACCGGCGCAAAGGTCTCGATCAGCTTGACGTAGTCGGCGACGCGGTCCGGGGAATCCTTGTTGGCCCCGACATTGACGCCGACGATACCGCCGTGCTGCGCGCGCGCGGCGAGCCGGCGCAACGCAACGTCCGCGCCGTCATTGTTGAAACCCATGCGGTTGATGATCGCCTCGTCGCGATCGAGCCGGAACAGCCGCGGTCGCGGATTGCCTTCCTGCGGCTTCGGCGTCACCGAGCCGATCTCGACGAAGCCGAAGCCGAGCCGCAGCAGCGCGTCCGGCACCTCGGCGCTCTTGTCGAAGCCCGCGGCCATGCCGATCGGATTGGGAAAGTTCAGTCCGAAGGCGCGCACCGCGAGCTTGGGATCATCGGCGCGCGGCTTGACCGGCGGCAGGAAGCGCAGGCCCTGGATCGCGAGGCGATGCGCGTCTTCGGGATCGAGCCAGCGCAACACCGGCAGCGAAAAGGCGTCGAACGCGCGGATCACGGCAACAACTCCGGAACGTCGTGACCGCCGTCGGAACGGATGTTGAGGTTCATCACTGCGATCACCGCGCCGAGATCGAGCTCGCCGTAGAGATGCGGGAACAACTCGTCATTGCGCGAGCGCTCCCAGCGCAGCTCACTGCCCAGCACGTCACCGTCGACCTCGACCAGGAACAGCGCACGCTGCCCGAAATAGTGCTTGCGCAGGGTCTCGGGGACCTGGGCAGCGGTCGAGAAATGGATGAATCCATCGCGCGCATCATCCGCGCTGCCCCGGTAGGCACCCTGCCGTTCCGCCTCGCGCCAGGCCGAGGCCGGACAGATTTTGTAGATCTTGACCACCGCTTCCGCAGCCTTGTTTGTTCTTTGAATTATTTGGGTTTTTTCGTCTCTCGCGGGTCCGCAAAACCCGGGGGCGACCGTAAAGGCCGTCCCTTCCGAACTCAAGACCTAGAGCCTTTTCCGTTCCAATGAAATCGGAACGGGGCTTTCGATTGCTGTTTTGACGCGTTTTCTTGACGCGAACCGATACCCACTTCGCCTGAAACCGCTTTCCCCTGCTGCCTCTTGCGCGAAAAACGGAAAACCGGTTGATTTGAGGACAGTTTTCCTGAGTTGCGACGGGCTGGACCTTCCATGGTCAGACAGGCCAAAGCGCAGAGGATGCTGACCCACGACCAGATCTGGGCCGCGCTGGATCGGCTGGCGGCGCGCGCCGGATTGTCACCGTCCGGCCTTGCCAAGCGCGCCGGGCTCGACCCCACCACTTTCAACAGGTCCAAGCGCGTCACCGCCGACGGCCGCGAGCGCTGGCCCTCGACCGAATCGATCGCCAAGGCGCTGGCCGCGGCCGACACCTCGATCGACAGCTTTGCGAAGTTGATTGACGACGACGGCGTGCGCGACGGCCGTTCGGTGCCGCTGCTCGGCTTCGCGCAGGCCGGGACGAGCGGCGCTTTCGACGAGGCCGGCCTTCCATCCGGCAGGGGCTGGACCGAAATCGCGCTTCCCACCACGGAGGACCGCCACACGTTTGCGCTGGAGATTTCCGGCGATGCGCTTGCGCCTGTCTATCGCGACGGCGACATCGTCCTGGTCTCACCCGGCGCGCCGATCCGCAAAGGCGATCGCGTGGTGGTGAGGAGCAAGGCGGGTGAGGTGACGGTCGCGACGCTGAAGCGCCGCTCCGCAAAGACGCTGGAGCTTCAGCCGCTCGATGGGGCAGAGGCCGAATGCACGATGGCGGCGGGTGATGTGGTGTGGATCGCGCGGATCCTGTGGGCAAGCCAGTGATCGGTTGCCACCGGTGTTGCGATCGGCCGATGACATCGGCCGGGCCACGCCTTGTCTGCCGCGACCTTGCGACTCACCGTCCCTCTTACATAGGTTGCGTACCTGCTGCCGACCAAATTCATCGCAGGGGGAATATGATGGATCGCCGTCACGCATTGAAGGCCTTGGCGGGTCTCGCGCTTTGTCCGCTATGCAAGCCGGGCTTCGCGGCCGAAGGCACCCATTGGAGCTATGAGGGCGCCGGCGGCCCGGCCAAATGGGGCGACCTCGACGCGGCCAACAAGGCCTGCGCGGTCGGCCTGCAGCAATCGCCGATCGACATCGAGGCGACGATCAGGTCGCAATTGCCGGTTCTGAAGCTGAACTGGGGCAAGAGCGCCGACACCATCGTCAACAACGGGCACACGATCCAGCTCAACTTCGCCGAAGGCAGCACGCTCGCGCTCGGCGACGTCAGGTACAAGCTGCTCCAGGTGCACTTTCACCGGCCGAGCGAGCACATGATCGGCGGCAAGAATTTTCCGATGGAGGCGCATTTCGTCCATCGCAACGATGCCGGCGGTCTGGCCGTGGTCGGTGTGCTGATGGCCGAAGGCAGGCCGAATGCGGCCTTCGGCAAGATCGTCAAGTCCATGCCGGCGGCGGAAGGGCCCGCGGTGAAAGCCGATGCCGGCATCGATCCTCACGTCCTGCTGCCGCAAAAGCTCAGCTATTTCCGCTATCCCGGCTCGCTGACGACTCCGCCCTGTTCGGAAGTGGTCGAATGGCTGCTGCTGACCGATCCGATCCAGGTCGCCAGCGCCGACGTTGCCGCCTTCGCAAAGCTCTATCCGATGAACGCGCGCCCGGTGCAGAAGGACAACCGGCGCTACGTGCTGCGGTCGACCTGAGACGGCGTCTCCGATCAACACTGTCGTCCCGGCGAACGCCGGGACCCATACCGCGTGATCTGTCGGAGAGTGGCGGTCTTCGGACCGACGCAAGCGCAATTACGAATCTTCGCCTAACTTCTCCCTGGGGTTGGGTCCCGGCGTTCGCCGGGACGACAGCGGAGTGTAGAGCGAAGAGCAACGCGTTTCTCACGCGCTCCTTGCCAGCGCGCCGTCGATCATGTTCACCGCATTCTGCACGCCGTACACGGCGACGAAGGAGCCGAAGCGCGGACCCTTCTCCTGGCCGAGCAGCACCTGGTAGAGCATGTTGAACCAGTCGAGCGTGACGCCGGGCCGGCCGTCCTTGCCCTTCTTGACCTGGTCGAGGAACGGCTCGCGGCGGCCGACCTCGTAGACGACGTTCTGGATGTCCTCGGCCGAAGCGTCCGGCGCCAACTGCGACAGCGCATCGCGCAGATCCTGAAGCGCGGCGCGCTCGCTGTCTGTCGGCACCCGGAACTGCTTCGTGGGCGCGACGAAATCGCGATAATAGTTGATGGCGTAGCCGACCATCGCGTCCAGCTTCGGATGCGTCTGCGGCGTCACGCCGGGGCGATAGCGGCCGATGAAGCCCCACAGCGTCTCGGCATTCTCCGCGTTCGACGACGACACCAGGGTCAGCAGCAGCTGGAACGTGACGGGCATGTCGCCCTTCGGCGGCTTGCCGTTGTGGATGTGCCAGACCGGATTGCCGAGCTGCTGCTTGCCGTCCTGCTTGGCAAAGCCGTCGATGAACTGCTGGTAGTCGTCGACATTGCGCGGGATGACATCGAAATACAGCCGCTTGGCCGCCTTCGGCTCGCGGTACATGAACAGCGACAGCGATTCCGGCGAGGCATAGCGCAGCCATTCGTCGATGGTGAGGCCGTTGCCCTTCGACTTCGAGATCTTCTGGCCCTTCTCGTCGAGGAAGAGCTCGTAGTTGAAGCCTTCGGGCGGCGTGGCGCCGAGCGCCTTTGCTATGGCGCCGGACAGCTTCACGGAATCGATCAGGTCCTTGCCGGCCATCTCGTAGTCGACGCCGAGCGCGACCCAGCGCATCGCCCAGTCGGCCTTCCACTGGCACTTGACGTTGCCGCCGGTGACGGGCGTTTCGACCTCCTGGTTCGTGTCAGGATCGACATAGGTCACCGTGCCGGCCGCGACGTCGCGGCGGATCATCGGCACCTGCAGCACGACACCGGTGGTCTTGCTGATCGGCAGGAACGGCGAATAGGTCGCGCGGCGATCGGGACCCAGCGTCGGCAGGATGATCGCCATGACCTTGTCGTAGGCGGCGAGCATCTTGAGCAGCGTCGCGTCGAAGCGGCCCGACGTGTAGTAATCGGTCGAGCTCGCGAATTCGTAATCGAAGCCGAAATGATCGAGAAAGGCGCGAAGCCGCGCATTGTTGTGCGCGCCGAAGCTGTCATGCGTGCCGAAGGGATCAGGCACGCGCGTCAGTGGCTTGCCGAGATTGGCTTCCAGCGGCGCCCTGTTCTGCACGTTGTCAGGCACCTTGCGCAGACCGTCCATGTCGTCGGAGAAGGCGAGCAGACGTGTCTTGATCTTGTCCTCGGTCAGCACGCGGAAGGCATGCCGCACCATCGAGGTGCGCGCGACCTCGCCGAACGTGCCGATATGCGGCAAGCCGGATGGCCCGTAGCCGGTCTCGAACAGCACCTCGTCCTTCGGGCTTTTCTTCAGCCGCGCGACAATGGCCTTCGCCTGCTCGAACGGCCAGGCGTTGGATTGTTCGGCGAGCGCACGCAGGTCGCTCGGGCTCATGCTGGGATCGATAACGGACATCAAGAAGGGCCTCCGGGCCGCGGAAAATAGCGATTTTCGGGCAGAATGCAAAAATGGTCTTGATCGTCGTTCCGGGGCGCGCGAAGCGCGAACCCGGAATCCCGAGATTCCGGGTTCGATGCTGGCGCATCGCCCCGGAATGACGATCGTTGTTTAGAACGGGCTCACCGAGAAATACCGCAGCCACAGATCGGTATAGCGGCCTTTTTCCCAGACGCGGAACATCGCCCAGTTCAGGGCCTGTCGCAGCACGTCGTTGCCCTTGCGCACGGCGATCCCGATGCCTTCGCCGAAGAAACGGCTCTCGACGAAGGGACCGCCGGAGAAGGCGCAGCAATCGCCGGAATCGGTGCCGTTGATCCAGAACGCCAGCGAGATGGCGTCGCCGAAGATGAAGTCGACCTCACCACTGCGCAAAGCGGCGCGCATCGCATCGTCACTGGGATAGGCATGCAGCTCGGCGTCGGTGAACATCGCCTTGAGATAGGCCTCATGCGCCGAGCCGGCGATGACGCCGACCTTCTTGCCCTCGAGATATTCGGGCCGGATCTCCGGCATCACCGCGTCCTTGCGCGAGACGAAGCGGGCCGGCACCCGGTAATAGGGATCGGTGAAGTCGACGCGTGAGCGAAGCTGCGGGCTCGCCGCCATCGAGGCGATGATGGCATCGCCCCGGTTGGAGGTGAGCGCGTCGACCAGCGTCTCGAAGCGGCGCATCTGCACGGTGCAGGTGACCTTGATTTCCTCGCAAAGCGCGCGGGCCAGATCGACGTTGAAGCCGGCCGGATTGCCGTCCGCGCCGGTGAAATTGAACGGCGGATAGTCAGTCTCGGTCAGGAAGCGGATCACGGTCAGGCGCGACAGGTCCGGCCGTTCCGGTCGGCGGCGCGGGTCCCAGAAGCCGGGCACGGCCTGCGGGGCCGCCTGGGGTGCGGCTTGCGGTGTGACCTGAGGTGCCGCCGGCGGCCGCCTGGCGGGCGCCTGGGCCTCGGCGCCGGTCAGTCCCGCGAGCAGGCACGCGCCGACGGCCAGCCCCGTCAGCAAGCTACGGGCAGATTTGGACGATTTCGCCTGGTGCGATGGAGCCATCGGCCGGAAATGAACGAATTTCGTTGGGATCGGAGGGCCTTATAGACCATCCCAGCGGGAACGCGAGCGCCGATTGCGGGCTGGGTAAAGGTCTCTCAGACGTCATGCCCGGGCTTGTCCCGGGCATCCACGAACTTCCTCGCCCGCCCAAGAACTTGGATGGCCGGGACGAGTCCGGCCATGACGGATGTGGAGGCACCGCGCCCGGACATAAGGCTCAAAGATACTTCTTCAAATCAGCCGCCGCCTCTTCCGGCGTCCGCTTCAAATTGAACGGCGAGACGAACCTCCCGTCGCGGTCCATCAGGTAGATCAGCGCGGTGTGGTCCATGGTGTAGTCGCCGTCCTTGGTCGGGACCTTCTTGGCATAGACCCGGTAGGAGGTGATGACCTTGGCGGTCTCGGCGGGATCGCCGGACAGGCCTTCGAGGTGCGGATCGAAGCTCGACAGATAGTCCTTCATCGTTGCCGGCGTATCGCGCTCGGGATCGACCGAGATGAAGACGGCATTGACCTTGTCGGCGTCCTTGCCCAGTGCGCGCAGCACTTCCGAGAGCTCGAACAGCGAGGTCGGGCAGACGTCGGGGCAATGGGTGTAGCCGAAGAAGATCAGGGTGGGCTTGCCCTTGAGGCTCTTGTCCGTGACGGCCTTGCCGTTCTGGTCGGTCAGCTGGAACGGGCCGCCGATCGCGGCCGGCTGCGCCACCTTGCTGAGCCCGCCCATGGCCCAGAACATGATCAGGAGCCCGACAATGAGGCTTGCGGCGAAGGCGGTCGCGATCACCAGCGGACGGGTGGCGGGTCTCATGGGCGTAAAACTTCCTGTCGCAGGTCAGAAGCAGGCGGCAAAGCCGGTCCTGATCATTTCGAAGAACACCTGGCTGCCATAGTGGAACCAGAGCGCCAGCGCGCCGATCACGACGAGGCCGCCGATTGCCGCGCCGGCCCACAGCAGCACGGACGGCATTCGGCCGGCAGTGGGCGAATTGTCCGATAGCCGATGCGCTGGATGTAGTGGTTGAGCCATGACAACGATCGGGGCGAAGGCCCCGGTTCCCAGGCTGTCAGATAGGCTTTGCGCCGCCTGCGGGCAAGACGCCGCCTGCGGGGTAAAAGGATTCCGTCAGGCCGCGACCTATCAGTGAAGGAGCTGGCCCCGAGCGGTTTCGAGTTTCTCCGCTTGCGGGAGCGACCGGCGCGACGGCTTGGCCGTCGAGGCCTGTGCGTCCAGGTAGCAGGGCTTGTACATGGCCTCGAGCTGCTTGCCCCTCAGGAAGAGCATCCGCGGGGTAAGCCCGCCCCGCTGGCCGATCCAGCGCTTCACCCGCGAGGGATACATCGCATAGAGCATCTGGGTAGCTTCAGGATTGGTGACGGCGCGGCCGTTGGAGCCGAAATCCCAGGCGGCGTGGAAGCCGAGCGTCGCATGCGAGGTCACGCAGATCCGGTCGTGCGGGATGGCGCCGAGGACGATGGTGCAGGCGGAGGCGCAGAGGCCGTCGATGATGACGGTCTCGCCCGATTGCCTGAGATCCTGGTATTTGTCGACGTAGGTTCCAATCCGGCCGCCGCGGTCATCCGCGATCCGAACCACCGCGTGAGAAGCCCCCACGCCCGCGATCAGGAGAACCGCCGCAAGCAACCCCGTCAGAAACTTCATTGTCCCCCGCCCCAGCGAATTCGAATCTGCGTGTCAGGTGGTGATGCACAGCTAGCGTCTGTCGTAACCAAGGTTTTGTCTAGGCAGGCGGGCTCGATCAAAACAAATTCAAATCCAGTGTTGCGTCCGCGCTGCACTCGGCCGGTCTCTATCCCAAGCGGAACAAGTTAATGAGGTCTTACGCGCCACACCCTTGATCTCAGTTGCAACCGCTGGCTTCAATCCGGGGAACTACAGGGGGAACTCATGGAGGGGCAGGCGCATGGCTGAGGAAGCGGACGTCATCGTCGTCGGCGCGGGACTGTCGGGTCTCGTGGCCGCAACCGAGATCGCCGACGCGGGCAAGCGCGTGATCGTTGTGGACCAGGAAGGAGAGCAGTCGCTCGGTGGCCAGGCGTTCTGGTCGTTCGGCGGACTGTTCCTGGTCGATTCGCCGGAGCAGCGCCGGCTCGGCATCAAGGACTCCTACGAGCTCGCAATGCAGGACTGGCTCGGCACCGCCGGCTTCGACCGCGACGAGGATTATTGGCCGCGGCAATGGGCCGAGGCTTATGTCGCCTTTGCGGCCGGCGAGAAGCGCGACTGGCTGCGCGCGATGGGGCATCGCATCTTCCCCGTGGTCGGCTGGGCCGAGCGCGGCGGCTACGACGCGATGGGCCACGGCAATTCGGTGCCGCGCTTTCACGTGACCTGGGGCACCGGTCCCGGCATCGTCGAACCGTTCGAGCGCCGCGCGCGCGAGGCGCTGAAGAGTGGCCGGCTGAGCTTCAGGTTCCGCCATCGCGTCGATGCGTTCTCGATCACCAACGGCACCGTGGATGGCGTCAGCGGCGCCGTCCTTGCGCCCGACACTGTCGGGCGCGGCAGGAGCTCCTCCCGCGACGCCGTCGGCGAGTTTGCGCTGAAGGCGCAGGCCGTGATCGTCGCCTCCGGCGGCATCGGCGGCAATCACGAGCTGGTGCGGCAGAACTGGCCGAAGCGGCTCGGCGAGCCGCCGAAATTCATGATTTCCGGCGTGCCCGAGCATGTCGATGGCCGCATGATCGGCATCACGGAGAAGACCGGCGCGCGGCTGATCAACCGTGACCGGATGTGGCATTATGTCGAGGGCATCCAGAACTGGTCACCGATCTGGCCGCGCCACGGCATCCGCATCCTGCCCGGCCCGTCCTCGATGTGGTTCGACGCCACGGGCACGCGGCTGCCTGCGCCGCTGTTCCCGGGCTCCGACACGCTCGGCCAGCTCAAATACATCATGTCCACGGGGTATGATTATTCCTGGTTCATCCTGACCCAGAGCATCATCAAGAAGGAGTTTGCGCTGTCGGGCTCGGAGCAGAACCCCGACCTGACCGGCAAGAGCTGGCGCATGACCTTGCGCCGCGCCACCAACAAGGGCGCGCCGGCGCCGGTGGAGGCGTTCAAGAGCCATGGTGTAGACTTCATCGTCCGCGACAGGCTCGATGAGCTCGTTGCGGCCATGAACAAGCTCGCCGGCAGCGATCTCCTGAGGCTCGAGCACATCAGGATGCAAATCGAGGCGCGCGACCGCGAGATCGCCAATCCTTACGTCAAGGACGCGCAGGTCATGAACATCCACAATGCGCGGCGCTACATCGGCGACAAGTTGATCCGCACCGCCTCGCCGCACCGGATTCTGGATCCGGCGCACGGACCGCTGATCGCGGTGAAGCTCAACATCCTCACCCGCAAGACGCTGGGTGGCTTCGAGACCGATCTCGATTCCCGCGTGTTCGGGGAAGAGGGCCGCGTCATTCCCGGCCTCTACGCCGTCGGCGAGGCTGCCGGCTTCGGCGGTGGCGGCATGCATGGCTATCGCTCGCTGGAGGGGACTTTTCTTGGCGGCTGCCTGTTCTCGGGCCGCAATGCGGGCCGTGCCGCCGCCAAGGCGGTGGGTTAGATCATGCTGCGATGGATGCGCATCGCGGCGCTGGCCGCTTCATTGGCGGCAGCTTCAGCTGCGTCCGCCGTTACGATCGACGTCAACGGCGTGAAGCGCTCCTACACCGCGCAACTGCCGGCCAAGAGGCCTGCACCGCTCGTGATCGTGCTGCATGGCAAGACCCAGCGTGGCGCCGACATGATCACGCGGACGGCGTGGCCCCAGGTTGCAAAGCGCGAGGGCCTGGCCGTGGTCTTTCCGGACGGGCTCAACAATGCATGGGCGGACGCGCGAACGAAGGCGGGACCGGCCCTGCGCGGACCGCCGGCGGGTACCGATGACGTCGGCTTCATCGCAAGGCTCGTCGAGAAGCTGGTGGCCGACGGCACGGCCGATGCAAGGCGCGTCTTCGTCGCGGGCATCTCCAATGGCGGCGCCATGGCGATGACCATGGCCTGCGCACGCGCCGATTTGTTTGCGGCGGCTGCGAGCGTGATCATGAATCTCACCGAGGAGGCCGCCGTCACGTGCCATCCATCACGGCCGGTCCCGATGCTGCTCATGAACGGCACCGCCGACCTGCTGGTCCCCTACGGCGGTGGACGCGGAGCGAGCTATTTTGCCGCAGACGGATTCTGGTCGACGGACGAGACGCTGGCGTTCTGGCGCAGTCTCAATGGCTGCGAGACCGATGACGCTGAGGTGACTGATTTGCCGGACAGGGCGCCCGCAGACCATTCCACGGTCACGCGGATCTCCTCACGCTGCCCCCGGGGACACGACGTGGTGCTCTATCGGGTCAATCATGGCGGCCATCGCGTGCCCGGATTCTCTCCGGATGCCCGCTTCCCGAAGGTCGCCGCCGGCCTGCTGGGGCCGCAGAACGCCGACATCGACGGTGCCGAGACGATCTGGACGTTCTTCAGCCGGTTTCCGTAAAGCGACGCATGCATCGCGGTGACGCATCCGCCGCATGCGTGCCGGGCAACACATGCGTGCCTGGGGTGGCAGAGCGCGAGGTGCTGGGCTAGACAGGGCCGCCATTCCAGTGAGGAGATCCCCAATGAGCATTCAGCGTTTTGAAACCGGTCCGCGCATGAGCCAGGTCGTCGTGCACGGCAACACCGTCTATCTCGCCGGCGTCGTCGCGAACAAGGCGGCCGGCGAAAGCGTGACGAAGCAGACCCAGGACATCCTGGCGACCATCGACGGCCACCTCGCCAAGGCCGGTACCGACAAGTCGAAGCTGCTCTCCGCAACGATCTACATCACTGACATGAAGACCTTCGGCGAGATGAACGCAGTGTGGGACGCCTGGGTGTCGCCCGGCAACACGCCGGCGCGCGCAACCGTCGAAGCCAAGCTGGCCGCCCCGCAATACACTGTCGAGATCATGGTCACGGCGGCCAAGTAATTTTCGCGGAATTGGGATGCGACGGAAGCGCGACGAGATCATCGTCGCGCTTCGTTTTTTGCACACACCGATGACCTCCAAGGTAATCGATCCGCGCGCGTGATCCATCGATAGTGACGGTCAGCCGAATACGGCACCATCGAAGGAGAGCACCATGACCGATCCCGTCACCATCGCCCGCGGCTATATCGAGCTCTGGAACGAGCGCACGGCCGGCCGACGCCGCGAACTGCTCAGCGAAAACTGGACGACGGACGCGAGCTATGTCGATCCGCTAATGAGGGGAGACGGCCGCGACGGCATCGAAGCGCTGATCGCAGGCGTGCAGCAGCGCTTTCCCGATTTCAAATTCAAGCTGATCGGCGAGCCCAACGGCTACGGTGATCACATCCGCTTTTCGTGGGGACTTGGTCCCGATGGCGCCGCGGACAGCCCGATCAAAGGCACTGATTTTGCGGTGCTGAGGGAGGGGCGCATCAGCAGCGTAACCGGATTTCTGGACCAGGTGCCGACCGGGGCGTAAGACCGCTGGCCCTCCTCGTTCAGGCGGGGAGGGTAGCACCCCTCGACGAATCCACTCCTGCGGCTTACCTGTCATGCCGTGCCGCCCCGTATCCTCCAAACATCGGCCGAGCCGGCCGCGCTGCTGCCGGATCGCTTCCAGTCGTGGTTCGCAGCCCGCGGCTGGTCGCCGCGCGCGCATCAGCTGGCGCTGCTGGAGAAGGCGCGCGAGGACCGCTCGGCCCTGCTGATCGCGCCGACCGGCGCCGGCAAGACGCTCGCAGGGTTTCTGCCGACGCTGGTGGAGCTGTCGGCGCAGTCGGTCAAACGAGACGCGGGTGCGAAGGGAAACCTCGTTTCCACCGGCCGCAGCGTGCAACGCGCCGGCGGCCTGCACACCCTCTACATCTCGCCGCTCAAGGCGCTCGCCGTCGACATCGCGCGCAATCTGGAGCGGCCGATCGCCGAGATGACGCTGCCGATCAAGGTCGAGACCCGCACCGGCGACACGCCGGTGTCGCGGCGGCAGCGGCAGCGGCGCTATCCGCCGGACGTGTTGCTGACGACGCCCGAGCAGCTTGCGCTGCTGCTGTCCTCCGACGACGCACCGTTCCTGTTTTCCTCCCTGAAGCGCATCGTGCTCGACGAGCTGCATGCACTGGTGACGTCCAAGCGCGGCGATCTGCTCTCGCTCGGGCTCGCGCGGCTGTGGCGTCTCGCGCCGCAGCTGCGCGCGATCGGCCTGTCGGCGACCGTGGCCGAGCCGGATCAGCTTGCGCGCTTCCTGGTGCCGCAGCCCGAGGGCAAGGAGGTCGCCGCCGACGTCGTCGTCGCCGGCGGTGCCGCGCCGCCCGTGGTCGAGATGCTCGATACGCGCGAGCGGCTGCCCTGGGCCGGCCACAGCGCGCGCCACGCGCTCCCCGAAATCTACGAACTGATCAAGGCGAACAAGACCACGCTGGTCTTCGTCAACACCCGCAGCCAAGCCGAGATGCTGTTCCAGAATCTCTGGAGCATGAACGACGACGGCCTTGCCATCGCGCTGCATCACGGCTCGCTCGACGTCGCCCAGCGCCGCAAGGTCGAGGACGCCATGTCGGCGGGCAGACTGCGCGGCGTGGTCTGCACCTCCTCGCTCGACCTCGGGGTCGACTGGGGCGACGTCGATCTCGTCGTCAATATCGGTGCACCCAAGGGCTCCTCGCGCCTGATGCAGCGGATCGGCCGCGCCAACCACCGCCTCGACGAGGCCTCGCGCGCGGTGCTGGTGCCGGCCAACCGCTTTGAAGTCCTGGAATGCCGCGCGGCGATCGACGCGATTGCCGAGAACGCGCAGGATACGCCGCCCTTGCGCATTGGCGCGCTCGACGTGCTGGCCCAGCATGTGCTCGGCTGTGCCTGCGGCAAGCCTTTCCTGAGTGATGAGCTCTACGGCGAGGTCCGCACCGCAGCGCCCTACGCCGATCTGTCGCGGCAGGATTTCGATGATGTCGTCGAGTTCGTCGCCTCCGGCGGCTATGCGCTGAAGACCTACGAGCGCTTCGCCCGCATCAAGCAGGACAAGGAAGGCCGCTGGCGCGTCGCCAATCCAAAGGTGCGGCAGAGCTACCGGATGAATGTCGGCACCATCGTCGAGGACGACATGCTGAAAGTGCGGCTGGTGCGCTCGCGCGGCGGCGGGCAGGGAAGAACGGGCGGCTCGACCGGCGTGATCGCCCGCGGCGGCAGGCTGCTCGGCGAGATCGAGGAAGCCTTCATCGAGGGCCTCAGCCCCGGCGATACCTTCGTGTTCTCAGGCGAGGTGGTGCGCTACGAGGCCCTGGTCGAGGACCAGGTCTATGTCTCGCGCGCGCATGACAAGGACCCGAAGGTGCCGTCCTACATGGGCGGCAAGTTCCCGCTCTCGACCTATCTGGCCGAACGCGTGCGCCGCCTGCTCGCTGATGGGCGCATGTGGAATGGCTTGCCGGAGCAGGTGCGCGACTGGCTGTCGCTGCAAAAGGACGTCTCGCGCGTGCCGGCGGTGCGCGAGCTCCTGGTCGAGAGCTTTCCGCGCGCCAACAAGCATTATCTGGTCTGCTATCCCTTCGAGGGGCGTTTGGCGCACCAGACGCTCGGCATGCTGTTGACGCGCCGGCTGGAGCGCGCCCGCGCGCGGCCGCTCGGCTTCGTCGCCAACGAATACGCGGTGGCGATCTGGGCGCTCGGAGACATGTCGTTCATGATCCGGGAGGGCAGCATCGACCTCAACGCGCTGTTCGACGCTGATATGCTCGGCGACGACCTCGAGGCCTGGCTCGCCGAATCCGCGCTGATGAAGCGCACCTTCCGCAACTGTGCGATCATCTCCGGCCTGATCGCCCGCCGTCATACCGGCGAGGAGAAAAGCCGCCGCCAGGTGCTGTTCTCGACCGATCTCGTCTACGACGTGCTGCGCAAGCACCAGGCCGATCACGTGCTGCTGCGCGCCGCGCGTGCCGATGCCGCCACCGGCCTGCTCGACCTGCGCCGCCTCGGCGACATGCTCGCCCGCATCCACGGCCGCATCACGCATCGGGAACTCGACCGCGTCTCTCCGCTGGCGGTCCCCGTGATGCTGGAAATCGGCCGCGAGTCGGTCTATGGCGAAGCTGCAGACGAACTGTTGGCCGAAGCCGCCGACGAACTCGTCAAAGAGGCGATGTCTTAGACGGCAAGAATGTATTTTCGGGGCGCAACTCTACCCACATCGTCATGCCCGGGCCTTCGCCGCGCCGAAGCGGCTTCGGCCGCGCCGGCGGGACAGGCCCGGCCATGACCGAGCAAGTGGCAATCTCGATTTCCTCAACGCGTGCTTTGGACGTTGCAGGCATCTCGCTCCGGGTCGACCTCTCCGGCGCATTGTTCTGGGAAGAGCAGCGCCTGCTCGTCGTCTCCGATCTGCATCTGGAAAAGGGCTCCAGCTTCGCCACCCGCGGCGTGCTGCTGCCGCCTTACGACACGCTGGCCACGCTGAGCCGTCTCGCCGCCGTCACCGCCCGCCATGATCCCCGAATCGTCATCGCGCTCGGCGACAGTTTTCACGATCGCACCGCGCATGAGCGCCTGTCGGCGCAGGACCGCGACGCGGTCGCCGCGCTCCAGAGCGGCCGCGACTGGATCTGGATCTCGGGCAATCACGATCCCATGCTGCCGCGCGATCTCGGCGGCACCGTCGCGGACGAAGTCGTGATCGGCCCGATCACCTTCCGTCACGAGCCGACCGGTGCAAGCGGCGAGATCGCCGGCCATCTGCATCCGAAGGCGCGCGTCTCCGCGCGCGGACGCTCGATGGAGCGCCGCTGCTTCGCCTCCGACGGCGCACGGGTGGTGATGCCGGCCTTCGGCGCCTATGCCGGCGGCCTCAGTATCCGCGATGCTGCCTTCGCCAAGATCTTTCCGAAGAACGGCTTCGTCGCTCATCTGCTCGGTGACCGCCGCGTCCACGCCATTGCGGCCTCGCGCTGCTATTGAGACGCCGGCCGAAACTAGGACAGCACTCCATTCAGTAGTTTTCCGGAATCGCCCAAGCCTGTCGCCGGTTCTAACCTCACGCTCGCCGGGGCTGGATTTCTCATCCCGAACAAGATTGTAACCGGCAAGGGGTCGCTGCGAGGCGGCCCCTTTCGATTCCGGCAATCCACAGCGGGCCTTGGCCGGACGGGGATCCTTGATCGCCTCAGAACAAATTAAGAACAATTTAGCAAGTCTTTGATATATCATTGTGATTCGGCGCATCGCCGACACAATATCTAGCGGCTGTCAGACTTTGCGAGGACTAGATGTCCACCATCGCCTTCGATCAATTTGCCCTTACCCGGATCGCCGATTTCGCGCGATCGCTGTCGCGGCTGCATCAGGCCGCGCGCCGTTATGCCGTCGACGACGACCAGTTCGATCGCGAGTTCAACGCGGTATGCCAGTCGATCTGGGGCTACACCATCGACGACGTCAGCGACGATCTGTTCTCGACGGAGGACCATCTGTTTCTCGACACGCTGGACGAGGCGCATGCGCGCATCTTCGCGGCCGAGCAGGGTTATGACCTCGTCGACGAAGCGGGCATGCTGACCGATTGGTGGGGCTTTTGCTGGATGATCTTGGCCGAGAAGCGTGGCCTCTTGACGCCGGAAAACCGCGCCGCTGCGCGCGCGGCGATCGAGGAGAAATATCTGGCCGCGCCGAACGTGATCGGGGTGATCATCGGCAGGTGATCGCGTGCCCCGGACAAAGCGCAGCGCTCCCGGCGATGCGAAGCATCGTCCGGTGCGATGCGCTGCAGAGCCGGGGCCCATCTCGCGGCATTCTAAGGGTCCCGGCTCAGCGTCGCATCGCTTTCGCGCTGCGCCGCCGTCCGGGACACGAGATCAATCCAGCCCCGCCCGCTTCGCCGGCTTCGCGGCCGTCTTCGGCACCGTCACATCGGGCAGCGCCTCGCGCACGATCTCTGCGGCCGGCGCATCTGCCGACATCGTCTCTGCCCGCACCGGCGCCACCTTCATTTCGCCGAGGCGTGCGCGGACCTGCGCGGTGAGGCCGGGATAGGAGGCGACCGGGGTGAAATCCGCGGCCTGGTCGTTGCCGACGCGGATACCGGTATAGGCGACGAGGCCGTCGGTGGTGGCGATCACGTCGCCGGCCTTCAGTGAAGAGTCCAGCGCGAGATCGACCGGGGCGAGGCCGACCGGCTCGCGGCCGTTACAGGTGCAGTCGGCGCGCAGCGCCTTGCGATAGGCGAACGCGTTCTCGCTGTCGGCATAGCGCTCGCCGGTCTGCGAATAGGCGCCGTCGATGCTGGACCCAAAATAGACCTTTGTCGCGGTGGCGGGACAGAACGCCTGACACATCTGCGCCGGTGACACGGTGCCTCGCATCAGCGGAAAATACTTGCCATCGCAGCTGCGCACGCAGAAGGCCGGGCCCGAGCCGGCTGCGGCCGAGCGTGTCGGCGGTACATATTGCGGGTTTGCCGGATTCTGCTGGCCCGTGAAGGGATCGGAGGAGGTTGCCGGCTGTGGCCGTTGCATTCCGCCGAACAGGAAGTCGAACAGGCCCTCGGCCGAAACCGGGGTCGAGGCCGCGAGCACGGGAACCGCAACCATGACAGCTACGAGCATCGCACGCCGCAGCCGCCGCGTATGGGATAACTCTGTACGCAAGGCTCACTCCACCCGACGCTACTGAACCGGCCGGGACCGTTCGAGGTCTCAGCACACGATTCACCTTAGTTCGCGATGGTAAATGAGCAGTTTCGTGGAGGCGGTTTCAAGACGAGGCGGTGATCTCTTTAAGGCCGGGCCCAGCTTTCACGGACGGCGTTGCTTCCGGGGCACGCTCAGGCATGTCGACCGAGAATGTCTCGTTTCGTTCTCCTACGCCTTCAGGAATTCCGACGCCTTGTACAGCGAGCGGAACGGCAGGCCGGCCGCACCGAACGTGTCGGTGGCGCCCTCCTCGCGGTCGACCATGGTCAGCACCAGCACCACATTGGCGCCGGTCTCTCGCACCGATTCCACCGCCTTCATCGCCGAACCGCCTGTGGTGGTGACGTCCTCGACGATCACGACGCGCTTGCCTGCCAGCGTCTCGCCCTTGGGCAGGCCCTCGATCGCAAGCTTGGCGCCATGCTCTTTCGGCTTCTTGCGCACGAAGAAGGCCGCGATCGGATGGCCCTTGATCCAGGAGATCTGCGCCAGCGCGCCGGCCAGCGGCACCGCGCCCATCTCGAGTCCGCCGATGAAATCGAGCTGGTCGTCCTTCAGCGCCTCATAGGTCAGCTCGGCGAGCAGGGTCGCGCCTTCAGGGTCGAGCATGGTCGGTTTGAGGTTGAAGTAGAAATCGCTCTTGCGGCCCGACGCGAGTGTCACCTCGCCGCGGCCGAATGAGCGCCGGCGGATGATTTCGAACAAGCGGGCGCGGGAGGCTGATTTCGACACGGCGGTCCCTCGAACAGCGTTTTTGGTGGAGGCGGAATTTATCCGGCACAGTCGCGACATTCCAGAGGCGGCGTCTCCCGTCAACAGGGATCGGCCATCCCGAACCGCCGGTTGTGAGGGCGCAACCTTCTGGAGTAGTTGAGGGGCAAGCCTCTTGGGGAAGGAAACGGGAATGACCATCGAGCTCTACACCTGGAACACGCCGAACGGCCGCAAGATCTCGGTCGCGCTGGAGGAGATGGGGCTGTCCTACAGGGTGATCCCGGTGAACATCACCAAGGGCGAGCAGATGGCGCCGGAGTTCCTCAAGCTCTCTCCCAACAACAAGATCCCGGCGATCGTCGATCCCGAGGGACCCGACGGCAAGCCCGTCAGCATCTTCGAATCGGGCGCGATCCTGCTTTATCTCGGCGAAAAGACCGGCAAATTCCTGCCGAAATCGCTTGGCGAGCGGATCCCCGTCTACGAATGGCTGATGTGGCAGATGGGCGGCTTCGGCCCGATGCCGGGCCAGGTGCACCATTTCATCGCGCTGGAGAATGAGCTGGATCGCGCCTACGGCCTGAAGCGCTTCATGGCGGAGACGCGCCGGCTCTACGGCGTGCTGGACCAGTGGCTCGAGGGGCGCGACTTCGTCGCCGGCGGGCTCTCGATTGCCGATTTTGCCATCCTGGGCTGGGCCTGGCGCCATCCTCGCCACAAGGTCGATCTGGCCGACTTCCCCAACGTCAGGCGCTGGTACGAGGCGCTGATGGCCCGCCCGGCGGTGAAGCGCGGCATGGATGCGAAGCTGGATTGATGGCGCTCTTACCCTCCCCTGGAGNCTCCAAAACGCTTCTTGGCCTCGGTCTCGGCCTTCCGCTTGGCCTCGTCCTCATGGCGATGGCGTTCGTCCTCCGCCTTGCGGCGGGCCTCGGCTGCTTCGCGCTCCGCGCGTTCGGCGGCTTCGCGGACGGCACGGCGCTGGGCCTCTTCCTCGGCCTGGCGGCGCTCCTCGACCTCGCGCAGCTTGGCATCGGCCAGCGCGCTGGCGCGGGCCGAACGCTCATCCTCGGTCAGGGTGCGCAGCACCACGCCGGAACCGGCATTGCGAGGCGCGGCGGGCGGCGCCGGGCGCGACGGCGCGGCGGGTGCGGCCGGCGCCGGCTTTGCAGTGACCTCAGGCGCGTGCGGCTCGGGGCCATCGCCAATGCGGCGCTTGCCGCGCTTCTCGACCACGACCTGCTTGCTGCGGCCATGGCTGAAGCTCTGGCGCACGGTGCCCGTTTCGACGCGCGGCTTGAGCGATAGCGTCTTGCTCGGAACGCTCAGCTTCTTGTCGCCAGGGGTCTTGGTATCAACCATTCAGCAGTCCTAATCCTGATTTATCAGTGTTGTGCGTTGCCGCACCGTCCAATTGGGTCGTCGTTGTCTCTCAGAAATCCTGGCCGGGCTTTTCGGCAGTCTTGTCATCGTCCGCCATCCGGTATCGGACCAGCATCTGGCTACGTGACAGGAATGACTTGCTCGCCGGGCCCGCGAGCAGGGCAGCATGTATCACATTTGACCGGGTCAGTGCCAAATCCAATTCTACCGATTTCAGTGCGGTAACGACGGGAATCTGCGGTTGGGCACCGCGATTTCCAGCATTTTGACGCGCCAGCATGTCCAATTTGCGGATTCCGTCCGCGGCCCCGTCGCTGGCATGGATCAGGACCTCGACCGTTCCTTCCCGAAGGGCGCTCTCGACCTTGCCGAAGCCGGCCACGACCTGCCCCGCCTTGGCGGCGATCCCAAGGGCTTCCGTCACGCTCCGGACCAGGAGTGCCTCGATGTCGGTGGGAAGCGTCTGGGGGGCGCGCAAATCGCGCTTGAAGGCCTTATTGAATTGGTGACGCCGCACGGCTTCCGCAACCACCTTGCGTGAGGCTGTGATCCACATGCCGCGTCCGGGCAGCTTGCGCTTGAGATCGGGAACCACGTCGCCCTGCGGCGACACGACGAAGCGGATCAGCTCGTCGATCGGCCGGACCTCGCGACTGACCGCGCACATGCGCATGGTCGCGGACTTTTCGGTCCGCGGCCCATGGTCGAGTTCGCTGTCAGTGCTGGCGAGCATCCGGGCGACATCCTCCTACGCCTTCCAAGTCGCGTGTTCTCTAAGCAAAACCGGTCTCCACTTTCGTTCAACACGCCTTACGCCGGCTGGTCTTCGGTCGCCGGAGCCTCTTCAGCAGGCTTGGCGAGATCGGCTTCGGTGATCCAGCCGGCCTTGACGCGGGCCTGCATGATCATCGCTTCGGCGTCGTCACGGGAGATGTCGATGCCGTCGAGCGCGCCGGCGTGCTTGGTCTGCTCGCCGCCTTCCTTGCGCTCGGTCCAGCCGACCAGGTCGTCGGTGGCGCAGCCTGCGAGGTCGTCGACCGTCTTGATGTCGTTCTCGCCGAACTGCACCAGCATCTTCGAGGTCACGCCGGGCACGTCCTTGAGCGCGTCCTCGACGCCAAGTTCCTTGCGCCTGGCCTCGAGCTCGGCTTCCTGCTGCTCCAGATATTCGCGGGCGCGGTTCTGGAGCTCTTGCGCGGTCTCCTCGTCAAAACCCTCGATGCTGGCGAGTTCCTTGAGGTCCACCATCGCGAGTTCCTCGACCGAGGTGAAGCCTTCTGACGCCAGCAGCTGGCCGACCACTTCGTCGACGTTGAGCGATTCCATGAAGACGCGGGTGGAATTCTCGAAGTCGGCCTGGCGGCGCTCCGATTCCTCCTGCTCGGTCAGGATGTCGATGTCCCAGCCGGTGAGCTGCGAGGCCAGACGCACGTTCTGGCCGCGGCGGCCGATCGCCAGCGAGAGCTGGTTGTTGGTGTCGGGAACGACGACCTCGATGCGCTCACGGTCCTCGTCGATGACGACCTTGGAGACTTCGGCTGGCGCCAGCGCGTTGACCACGAAGGTCGCGATGTCGGGCGACCAGGGAATGATGTCGATCTTCTCGCCCTGCAGTTCGTTCACCACCGCCTGCACGCGCGAGCCGCGCATGCCGACGCAGGCGCCGACCGGATCCACCGAGGAATCGCGGGAAATCACGCCGATTTTCGCGCGCGAGCCGGGATCGCGGGCCACCGCCTTGATCTCGACGATGCCGTCATAGATCTCCGGCACTTCCTGCGCGAACAGCTTCGCCATGAACTGCGGGTGAGTGCGGGAGAGGAAGATCTGCGGGCCTCTCGTCTCGCGGCGGACGTCGAAGATGTAGGCGCGGACGCGGTCGCCGTTGCGGAACACTTCGCGCGGCAGCATCTCGTCGCGGCGGATGATGGCCTCGCCACGGCCGAGATCGACGATCACGCTGCCATATTCGACGCGCTTGACGACGCCGTTGACGATGTCGCCGATGCGGTCCTTGAATTCCTGGTACTGCCGGTCGCGCTCGGCCTCGCGCACCTTCTGCACGATCACCTGCTTGGCCGATTGCGCGGCGATGCGACCATATTCCAGCGGCGGCAGGGTGTCGGCGATGGTGTCGCCGACCTGGGCACCGGGATTGGCGCGCTGCGCGTCGACCAGCGAGATCTGGTTGGAATGATTCTCGACCTTGTCGACCACCAGCATGTGGCGCGACAGCCGCAGCTCGCCCTTCTTCGGGTCGATCTCGGCATGAACGTCAGTTTCACTGCCGTAACGGGCCCGTGCCGCCTTGGCGATGGCGTCTTCCATCGCCGCGATGACGATGCCGCGGTCGATCGATTTCTCGCGTGCGACGGCATCGGCGATCTGAAGCAATTCAAGTCGGTTGGCGCTGACTGCCATGGCTAGTCTCCTTGGTCAGGCTCGGTCTCGCCGCGCCGCGCGCGTTCGGCGGCCAGGCGATGTTGCTTGGTGTTCTTCGGGGCCGGCTTCTTCTTCGACCTGGTGTTCCTGGTGGTTTTCTCGCTGATTTTCGCGTGCGGCGCCTGCGGCGGTTCGAGACCGAGATTGCGGCGCATCTCGCGCGCCTCGGCCTTGCCGCGGCGCATCGATTCGGCAATCAGCTCGTCGGTCAGCACCAGCCGGGCCTCGCCGATATCCTCCATGGTCAGGAGCACGTCGGCATCGTCGCCCGCCTTGACGTCGTCGCGATGCAGATGCACGCGGTCGCCTTCGACGGCACCGAGCGCGCCGCGGAAACGCTTCCGCCCCTCATGCGCGACCGCCATCTCGACCTTCACCAGATGCCCAAAATAGCGCTCGAAATCGGAGCGCCGCACCAGCGGACGGTCGATCCCCGGCGAGGAGATCTCCAGCCGGTAGGCGCGATCGATGGGATCGGCGACGTCGAGCACGGGCGACAATGCCCGCGAGATCGCTTCGCAATCCTCGATCTGCATCGAGCCGTCCGGTCGCTCGGCCATGATCTGCACGGTGCAGCCGGCTTCCCCGGAAATGCGGATCCGCACCAGGCGATAGCCCATGCCCTGGAGCACGGGAGCCGCGACCGCCGACACCCGTGCCGCGACGCCCGGCTCGACCACGAGCCGCGGCTCGGCCAGCAATTCGGCATCCGTGGAACCAGGGTTCGGTTCGGTCATGTCCAGGGTCAGGGCGCTCGTTGGTTAAGGCTTGGGTTAAGGCTTGGTTACGACTTCAAAGCCCGTTTCGGAACTCTCCCGACAGCGCGTCGGGCCGCATCTCCCACCAAGCCGCGTTCAGGTAATAAAAAAGAGCGGGTCCTTTCGGGCCCACTCTCACTACGCGGATCGTATGAGAAGATGAATTGGCGCTGATATAGCGCTTTCCGGCCGCCCGGACAAGGCCCATTGCGGCGGGAACGGGGGCTTTTTGCGCCGATCCGCGAACCCTGCGCAACGCTTCTTTCATCAAGCAGGCCTAAATTCCCCGATCGTGGGGCGGCTTGAACCAAGGGCGCACCCGCGGCGTGCCCCGTTCGAGTTGCGTTTCCATGACCGTTGCCACGTCGCTCATTCCTGGATTGGACGATATCGTCAAACGCGGCGATCCGCGGCGACGCGGAGAGATCGCGCGTGCCATCGCCCAGTTGTTCTTCCAGGATGCGGAGAAGCTCCGCCCCGAGTTGATCGATCTCTTCGACAATCTCCTGATCGACCTCGTCCCGCATGCCGAGCTGGCCTCGCGCGTCGATCTGGCCGAGCGTTTCTCGCGCCTGAACAACGCGCCGCCGCACCTGGTCAATCAGCTCGCGCGCGAGAACGAGATCATGGTGGCCGGCCCCGTGCTGCGCCGCTCGCCAGTGCTCGACGATGCGGCTCTTGTCGAGATCGCGCGCTTGAAAGGCCAGGGCCATCTCCTGGCGATGACGGAGCGCCCCGCGCTGTCTCCCGTCGTCACCGACGTGCTGGTCGAGCGCGGCGATCGCGACGTGGTGCGCCGCGCCGCGGGCAATGCCGGTGCGGCGTTCTCACCAGGCAGCTATTCCGAGATGATCAAGCGCGCGGCGCAGGACGGCGTGCTGACGCTCAAGATCGGCCAGCGCAATGACCTTTCCGGCGAGCACCTGAGACAGCTTCTCGACGGGACGCTCGACGTCATCCGCCGCCGACTCTCCAGCGTGGTCAATCCCACGCGCCAAGTCGAGATCAAGCGCGCGATGGCGGCGATCGAGGAGGCCGCGCTGCCGCCGGGGCCGCGACGCGATTTTTCGGGCGCGCAGCGCACGGTGCTCGCGCTGCATCGCGAGGGCCATCTCGGCGAGAGCGCGCTGCTCGGTTTCGCCAAGGCGCACAAATACGAGGAATCGATCGCCTCGCTGTCGGCGATGTCCGGCGTTCGCCTCTCGATCCTCGATCGCCTGATCGCGGGCGACCGCTACGATCCACTTCTGATCTTGGGCCGCGTGCTCAATCTCGGCTGGCCCACGGTGCGCGCGCTCATCCTGCTCTGGTACGGCCCGCAACGCACGCCGACCGATGCCGACATCGAGGTCGCGCGCGCAAACTTCACGCGCCTGATGCCCGCGACCGCCGAACGCGTCGTGAATTTCTGGCGCAACCGGCGGACGATCTGACTAACCGACCCGCCTGAACCTCAAATAGGCCGCCCTGCGTCCTTCCCGTGCGGCCTTTCGGCCGTAGCGTGTCATGGTGTAGCCCGGCCATGGCTGGCGGAAATCATCGGCGCGCTCGGCAAGCCAGACGAAGTCCTGCGAGCGTGCAAGATGCGACAGCGTCCAGGCGCAGTAGTCGTCGATGTCGCAGACGAAGCGGAATTCGCCGCCGCTCCGGAGCACGCGCGCCATTGCGGCGATCGTCCGGTCCTGGACGAAACGCCGCTTCCAGTGCCGTCGCTTCGGCCAGGGATCGGGGTGGATCAGGTCGATCCCCGACAGCGAATCCTTCGGAAGCCAGGCCAGCAGTTCGGCAGCATCGCCGGCGAAAAGGCGGATGTTGCCGATGTTGGCGGCCTCGATCTGCGCGAGGATTTTCGCCATGCCGTTGACATAGGGCTCGCAGCCGATGAAGCCGGTCGCGGGGAAGTTCTTCGCCTCCGCCGCAAGATGCTCGCCGCCGCCGAAGCCGATCTCGAGCCTGACATCTTCGGCTGCGGGGGCGAAGATCGCGCGAGCATCCGCCGGCGTCTCGCGGTCGATGTCGAGCGCAAGATGCGGCAGCAGATGATCGATCAGCTCGGCCTGGTGCTGCCTGAGCTTGTGGCCCTTGCGGCGTCCGAAGAAGGCGCGCTCGCTGTCCTCGCGATCGGGGTCTGACTTGCGTTCGCTCATCGCAGCGTCTGATAGAGGCGATGGAGCAGCCGCGCGCGCGGCGCGAGCGACGAGACATAGAGCTGCTCATAATGGGTGTGCGCGCCCTTGCCGTCGACCCCGAGCCCGTCCAGCGTCGCGGTGTGCGCGGCGGTGAAATTGCCGTCCGAGCCGCCGCCCGTATGCGTGTCGATCAGCTCGAAGCCGATCTCCGCGGCGAGTGTCTTCGCATGCTCGTACAGCGAGGCGCCGGCATTGCTCTTCTCGTAAGGCGGACGATTGAGCTCGCCGGTGACCGTGACGGTGACGCCGTCCGTCTTCGAAGTCAGGGCGAGAATCCTGCCGACGAACTCGTCTGCGTCCTCGAAGCTCAGCACGCGCAGGTCGACTTCGGCATAGGCCTCCTCCGGAGTGACGTTGGGACGCGTGCCCCCGCGCACCACGCCGACATTGACGGTGACGCCGCGCGTCAGATCGTTCATCCCTTCCAGTGCCAGGATGACGTTGCCGAGCTCGCGGACGGCGCTGCGGCCGTCTTCGGGCCGGGAGCCGGCATGCGCGGGCACGCCCTTGATGAACACCTGGAAGCGTCCGACGCCCTTGCGTCCGGTGACGATCTTGCCGCCGTCACGCGCCGGCTCCGTCACCAGCACATATTTGGCCTTGCGTCCCTCCCGCTCGATCAGCGCGCGGGAGGTGGGGCTGCCGATCTCCTCGTCGGAGGTGAACAGGTGCGTGATGCCGAGCGGCGAGCGATCGGCCGTTGCACAAAGCGCGCGAAAGGCGTGATGGGCGATGTAGGCGCCGCCCTTCATGTCGTAGATGCCGGGACCGAACGCAACGTCGCCTTCGACCCTGAACGGCAGTCGCTCGATGAATCCGATCGGATGAACGGTATCGAGGTGGCTCAGCACCAGGATGCCTGGCCGGTCCTGACCCCAATTCGTGCGCGCCATGAGATGATCGCCGCAGCCGTCCACGCCGGCGATGCGCTCGAGCGTGACAGGCAGATCGCGGTATTGCTCAGCGACCAATGAGACCAGCTTGTTGACCTGTTGAGGCGCTTCCGTCGGGGTCTCGATCTCCACCCAGCGGCGGATGCCATCGAGGATAGTTTGAGAATCGAACCAATTGGATCCGGTCATGGACGCATCTGTGCCTATGTATTGCATCATCGAAGCGGACGCGCATCGAGGCGCGGTCATAAATGACGACATAGGCCAGATTTGCTGCAGTCTCAAATCGCCATGGAGATGGCGCTTCAGCGCTTGTCCGGGCCTTCGCGAGCCGCAATCTGCTCGACGAGATCGACGATCGAACGGCGCATCTTCGAATCGGTGATTCGCGTGAACGCCTTGGTCAAGGCGAGCCCTTCGGAGGTCGCGAGAAAGTCCGAGACGTAGGAAGGCGAAGCGCCTTCGCTGAAGCCATCCGGACCCGGCACGCCGCTCGGGCCACCCTCGAACAGGAATGACACCGGTACCTGGAGAATCTCGGCGATCTGCTGGATGCGGCTCGCGCCGACTCGGTTGGTGCCTTTCTCGTATTTCTGGATCTGCTGGAAAGTCAGGCCCAAAGCTTCACCGAGTTTCTCCTGGCTCATGCCCAACATGATGCGGCGCATGCGCACGCGACTGCCGACATATTTGTCAACAGGGTTGGGCGCTTTCGACATTTCCTCAGCCCTCCAAACATCACCTTCGGAGCAGTCATCAAGCATGCCCTGGGTGCAACATCGTCAAAATCAAACCCTGTTATTGGGAAACATTGCGGAGAAATTTAGCAATGCACCGCTGTCTTTCGCAGCCGGTGCAGAATGGGGAGCCCGCGTGCAGTCTGTCAACCGTGGGACGACGGTTGTCAAAGGATTCCGGCCGCTTCGCCGGCGGCGCGATCAGGGCTGACGCTTGGCGACGCGTCGGCGGAGCGCCAGGAGCACGGCCACCGCGACGAGCATGGCTGCGGGCACATCACCCACCCGTGCATAGACGGTCGGTGGGATCGCGGCCGGGAGGTTTGCATCCAAAATGCCTTCGATGCCGAGACCGAGGCTCGCGACCGTGCGTCCGACCGGATCGATTACTGCGGAGATGCCGGTATTGGCGGAGCGGACCAGCGGCAATCCGAGTTCGATCGCGCGCATCCGCGACTGCTCCAGATGCTGATAGGGGCCGGTCGAGATGCCGAACCAGCCGTCGTTGGTGAGGTTCACGATCCAGCCCGGGCGTTCGTTGCGTCCAGCCACTTCGCCGGGAAAGATGGCTTCGTAACAGATCAGCGGCAGCGCAGGCGGTGCGCTGGCGACCGGCAACGTGTGCCGCACGGTGCCGGGAATGAAGCCGCCGCGCACACGCGTCAGTTGCTCGAAGCCGAGTTTCTCCATCAACGCCTGGTAGGGAAGAAATTCTCCGAACGGCACCAGATGCAGCTTGTCGTAGACTGCGAGCACGCTGCCGTCGTGATCGATCACGTAGATCGAATTGTAAGCGCGCGTGATCGGCGTGCCGCGCGGCAGGTCGGGCGCGCGGACCGACCCCGTGATCAGCACGGTGCCCTTCGGCAGGAGGTCGGCAATTTGCGCCATCGCGTCGGCTTCGCGGGTCAGGAAGAACGGAAAGGCGGATTCCGGCCAGATCAGGATGGTGGCATCGCGCACGCCGGTCGATTGCGGGCCGGAGGCGCGGTCCGACAGCGCGAGGTACTTCTTCATCACTTCCGCCTTGGCGGCGTAGTTGAACTTCGCGTCCTGCTGCAGGTTCGGCTGCATCAAGCGCAGCTTGGCGCCGGCGACCATCGTGGTCGGATGCAGCGAGAGGCGGATTGCGCCGAAGATGCTCATGACGGCCAGGACTGCGACGGCAGCCGCCGGCACGCGCCATGGCAAGCGGCGATCGGGCGTGCGGTCGATCAGCGTCGCCGGGCCTGCGAAGATCGCAACGGCCAGGAACGTCATGCCCCACAGGCCGATCAGCGACGCCGTCTGCGCCAGCGGCAGCGGCTCGGACAGCGCGTAGCCGAACGCGTTCCAGGGAAAGCCGGTCAGCGCGTGACCGCGCAGCCATTCGCTGACGGTCAGGCTTGCAGCCAGCGCAAGCACGCGCGTGGCGTTCCTGGTCCAGAGCAGGCGCGCCAGCGCAAAGCCGATCGCCGTGAAGATGGACAGATAGGCCGGCAGGCCCAGCACGGCGAACGGCGTCAGCCAGGCGAACACGTCGGCATCGACGAAGAAGGCGTAGCCGATCCAGTAGAGGCCGGGCACGAAATAGCCGAGCCCGAACCAGTAGCCGGTCAATGCGGCGGCGGGGATGCCGCCATATCGGCCGGCCCCGGCGCCGTCGATCAGCCAGACCAGCACCGGGAAGGTGACGAACAGCACCGGGAAGAGGTTGAACGGCGCCAGCGCCAGCACCGACAGTGCCCCAGCCATCATGGCGATGACAGCGCGCTTCCATCCCCAGGCGAGGATGATGGCAAGCGCAATCTGCCGGAGCCGCTGGAATGGACTCACTGCGGGCCGGTCCCGTCGCTCGGTGGCTGCGTGGGCGTGTCGCCGGCCGGTGGCTGACCACCGTCCGGCGCGGCCTCGCGGCGCCGGCTCTCGCGCTGGGTGCGAGGCGCGGGACGTTCCTTCCGCGTCGAGATGCGCAGCCGCTTGACACGGCGCGGATCGGCATCGAGCACCTCGACCTCGTAGGTGCCGGGGCCCGAGATCACT
This sequence comes from Bradyrhizobium sp. CCBAU 53415, assembly GCF_028128735.1. Taxonomy (NCBI): domain Bacteria; kingdom Pseudomonadati; phylum Pseudomonadota; class Alphaproteobacteria; order Hyphomicrobiales; family Nitrobacteraceae; genus Bradyrhizobium; species Bradyrhizobium sp. CCBAU 53415. The sequence goes on from NZ_LBJF01000002.1 coordinate 436,431, forward strand.
TCGCCCCGCACCGGCAGGCGTCCGACGAAGCTGACCAGATAGCCGCCCAGCGTCTCCACGTCCTCGCCGGCTTCGCCGGTGACGAAATCCTCGCCGATCACCGAGCGGACGTCGTCGAGGCTGGCGCGAGCGTCGGCGATGAAGGCGTTGTCGGGCAGGCGCACGATCGAGGGTGGCTCGTCGCTGTCGTGCTCGTCGTCGATCTCGCCGACGATCTGCTCGACGATGTCCTCGAGCGAAACCAGCCCGTCGCTGCCGCCATATTCGTCGACCACCAGCGCGAGGTGAATGCGCGTGGCCTGCATCTGCGCGAGCAGGTCGATCGCCCGCATCGACGGCGGCACGTAGAGCAGCTTGCGGATGATGCGCGCTTCCTCGAGCGGCAGCGCGAGATCGACGGCGCGCAGGTCGAGCCCGGCCGGCAGCGGCTTCTTGCGCTTGGTCTTGGTGGCTTCCGACACGCGGGCACGCGCGGTCATGAAGGCGAGCAGGTCGCGGATGTGGACGATGCCGACGGGATCGTCGAGCGTCTCGTTGTAGACCACGAGGCGCGAATGGCCGGCGCTCTCGAAGCGGTCCATCAATTCGCCGAGCGGGATGTCCCGCTTCACCGCGACGACGTCGGCGCGGTGCACCATCACGTCGGCGATGCGGCGCTCGTGCAGGCCGAGGATGTTGCGCAGCATGGTGCGCTCGACCGCGGAGAAGCCGGTGTCGTCGGGCGTCGTCGCATTGAGCACGACCTGGAGGTCGTCGCGAACCGATCCCGCCTTCCAGCCGAACAGGGTGCGGATGGCGCGCAGCAGCCAGCCTTCCGCGGTCGGGCGCAGCACTTCGCCTGGCGTCACCACGGCCGGCAGATTGGCCGTGTTGCGGGGATTGTCGTGGATCGGATCGGAATCCGGCATCTCAATGCGTCCCCGGACGGTCGGCATAGGGATCGGGGATGCCGAGATGAGCCAGGATCTCGCGTTCGAGCGCTTCCATCTCCTCGGCGTCGCCTTCGTTCTCGTGGTCGTAGCCGATCAGATGCAGGAAGCCGTGTACGGCGAGATGGCTCAAATGATGGTCGAACGGCTTTTGCTCCTCGTCCGCCTCGCGCCGCATGGTCTCGTAGGCGATCGCGATGTCGCCGAGCATGCGCGGCGCATCGCCTTCCTTCCACGCGCCCTCCGGCTGGAGCGCGGGGAACGACAGCACGTTGGTCGGCTTGTCGATGCCGCGCCAGTTGCTGTTGAGGGTGCGGATGCCGGCGTCATCGGTCAGCATCACAGCCACTTCCGCATCGGCAACGTCCTCGTCGACGTTGTCAGCGGCGGCCGCCACCGCGCGCTGGATCACGGCTTCGGAATCAGGCTCGCGCTGCCAGCAATCGGCGACGACGATGACCTCGGTCATGGGAAGGTTGGGATGGGACATTGTGTTGTCTGGGACGAAAGGCGCCGTGTCCGCGCCTCCGGGGTCCGGTGTTGCCTCGTCAGGATTGACCAGTGGCGGGCCGCTGCGGCGAACCTTCGTAGGCGGCAACGATCCGCGCCACGAGTTCGTGGCGGATCACGTCCTCGGCCTTGAAATGAACCTGGGCAATTCCCTCGACGCCGTTCAAGAGGCGGGTCGCCTCGGCCAGACCCGAGGTCTGGCCGTTCGGCAGGTCGATCTGCGAGGGATCGCCCGTCACGATCATGCGGCTGTTCTCGCCGAGACGTGTCAGGAACATCTTCATCTGCATCGACGTGGTGTTCTGGGCCTCGTCCAGGATGATGGCGGCGTTGGTGAGCGTGCGGCCGCGCATGAAGGCGAGCGGCGCGATCTCGATCTCGCCGGTCTGGAGCGCCCGCTCGACGATACGCGCATCCATGAGGTCGTAGAGCGCATCATAGATCGGCCGAAGATAGGGGTCGACCTTCTCGCGGAGATCACCGGGCAGGAAACCGAGCCGCTCGCCGGCTTCCACCGCCGGACGCGACAGGATGATGCGATCGACCTCCTTGCGCTCGAACAGCTGCGCGGCATGGGCGACGGCGAGCCAGGTCTTGCCGGTGCCGGCGGGACCGATGCCGAACACCAGCTCGTGCCGCTTCAGCGCGCGGATGTAGGAGTCCTGTGCGGCCGTGCGCGCGCGCACCGGGCGCTTGCGCAGGTTGATGCTGTCGAAGGTCGATTTGGCCGATTTCGCGTCGAATTCGAACAGTGAGCCCTGGGCGATCACGGCGCGGATTGCGCCTTCGACCTCGCCCTGATCGAGATCCTGCCCCTTCACGGCTTGCGCGTAGAGCATCTCCAGCACGCGGCGTGCGGCATCGCAGCCGTCGCGGGTGCCGCCGATGGTGATGTGGTTGCCCTTGGAATCGACGACGACGCCGAGCCGCCGCTCGATCTGCGCCAGATGCTGGCCGTAGGGGCCGACCAGCGCGGAGGCGGCGCGGTTGTCGTCGAAGTCGATGACGACCTGGGTCTCGGGCGGAACTTGCATGTCGCGATCAAATTTGCGGCTGGGAGCGAACGAAGACGAATCCGATGCGCTTTTGGGCAAGGGTTCAGGCTCCAGTGGCTTGCGATAAAGCGGGTTCGCGCGCCGTGCGCGGCGTCACGAGCTCGCCGAGAAAACTGTAGCGCTCGAGGCTGTCGATCCGGACCGGCAGGACTTGTCCGATGATGTCGGGCGAGGCCATCACATGGGCGGGCTGGAGGTAGGCGGTGCGGCCCACGATCTGGCCCTCCTTGCGGGCCCGACGCTCGAACAGCACGTCGACCGTTGAGCCAATCGCGGCCTTGTTGAAGGCCGATTGCTGGCTGTCGATCAGTTCCTGGAGCCGCTCCAATCGCTGGTCCATCTCGGCGGGGGACACCGTCTCCTGCATGTCCGCGGCCGGCGTTCCCGGCCGGGCGGAGTATTTGAACGAATAGGCCGCAGCGTAGCTGATTTGCGTGACAAGCGCGAGGGTGGCGAGAAAATCTTGCTCGCTCTCGCCCGGGAAGCCGACGATGAAATCTGATGAAAAAGCAATGTCTTGGCGCGCGGTACGGAAACGGTCGATGACTCGCCGGTAATCATCGGCGGTATGTTTCCGGTTCATGGCCGCCAGAATGCGGTCCGAGCCCGATTGCACCGGCAGGTGCACGAACGGCATCAGGGCACCGAGATCGCGATGGGCTGCAATCAGGCTGTCGTCGACGTCGCGGGGATGGCTGGTCGAATAGCGCAGCCGCGCAACGCCGGGAATCGTCGCCAGATGTTCGAGCAATTTGCCGAGCGGCCAGTTTTTTCCGTCAGGCCCCTCGCCGTGATAGGCGTTCACGTTCTGCCCGATCAGCGTGAGCTCGCGCACGCCGTTATCGGCGAGCCGCTTCACGTCCTCCACGATCTTCGCCACGGGGCGCGAGACTTCGGCGCCGCGCGTGTACGGCACGACGCAGAAGGTGCAGAACTTGTCGCAGCCTTCCTGCACGGTGACGAAAGCGGAAATGCCGCGCGCGCGGATCGCATCGGGCTTGGGCTGGGCCAGGAAGCCGAACTTGTCTTGAGCGGGAAATTCCGTTTCGATCGCGCGGCCTTCGTCGCCGGCGCGCTTCAGCAGCGCCGGCAGATGATGATAACTCTGCGGTCCGACCACGACGTCGACCACCGGCGCCCGGCGCACGATCTCCTCGCCCTCGGCCTGCGCCACGCAGCCTGCAACCGCGATTTGCATCGCCCGGCCTCCCCGCGCGGCCTCGTCCTTGGCGACACGCAGGCGGCCAAGCTCGGAATAGACCTTCTCCGAGGCCTTCTCGCGGATGTGGCAGGTGTTGAGGATGACGAGGTCGGCGTCATCAGCGCTGGCCGTCTCCACGAATCCCTCCGGAGCCAGCGTGTCCACCATGCGCTGGGCATCGTAGACGTTCATCTGGCAGCCATATGATTTGATGTGCAGCTTGCGCGGCGGCGTCATGGAACCCGAAAATGGAGGTGGAGGACGGCCCTCAGATATAGGCTGGAGGGGCGAAAATCCAGCGAATGGGGGCCATTTTCGGCCGTCATTCCGGGGCGCGCACCAGCGCGAACCCGGAATCTCGAGCTGAGTCGTCTAGATTCCGGGTTCACGCGCGTTGCGCGTGCCCCGGAATAACTGCGAGGGGGCAATAATCAGCCCGCCAGGACGTCCGTCTCGACCCTCCGGACCAGCTCCGGCAGCTGATGCATGTCGGCAAAGGTCAGGTTGGCGCCGGCCTTATGCAGGGTCTCGGCATGGCCGTCCCCGCAATGGCTGCCTCCGTAAAAGCCGAACACCGTCATGCCGGCGGCGCGGGCGCCGGCAATGCCGGCCAGGCTGTCCTCGATCACGACGCAGCGCTCGGGCGGGACGCCCATTTCCTTCGCCGCGAACAGGAACAGGTCCGGCGCCGGCTTGCCGTTCTTCACCTGCGAGGCCGAGAAGATGTTCGGTGCCAGGCGCTCGTAGAGCCCGGTACTCCCGAGGCTCACACGCATGCGCTGATGCGAGCCGCTCGAGGCGACGCAGACGGCTTGCGTGACGACATCAAGCACATCATGGATGCCGCGGATCGCCTCGAGGTCGGCCTCGAACGATCGGAACAGCTCGTCCTGGAGATCGCCGTGATAGGTCTCGGGCAGCTTGCGGCCGAGCTCGGTCTCGATCTCGAGATTGGCCTGCCGCGTCGAGCGGCCAAGGAAGCGCTCGAACACCTGATCCGACGTGATCGGATAGCCGTGGCGCGTCAGCACATCCGCATGCGCGCGACACGAGATCACCTCGCTGTCCACGAGCACGCCGTCGCAATCGAAGATGATGAGATCGATGGGCACTAAGGCATGACCCGGAAAAGTGTGACGCGGTTTTCCGACCAGGTCATGCCCGATCAATTGGTCGGCTTGTCGTCGTCGAGCGGGACGCAATAGAGCTCGAGCCGGTGATCGACCAGACGGTAGCCGAGCTTGCGGGCGATCTCGGCCTGGAGCTTCTCGATCTCCTCGGAGGTGAACTCGATCACCTTGCCGTCGCGCAGATTGATGAGGTGGTCGTGATGGCTGTCGCGCATCTGCTCGTAGCGCGCGCGGCCCTCGCGGAAATCGTGGCGCTCGATGATGCCGGCATCCTCGAACAGTTTCACGGTGCGATAGACGGTCGAGATCGAGATCTTGTCGTCGACCGCGACGCAGCGCCGGTACAGTTCCTCGACGTCGGGATGATCGATCGCTTCCGCGAGCACGCGGGCGATGACGCGGCGCTGCTCGGTCATCCGCATGCCCGTGGCGGCGCAGCGCGCCTCGATATCGGACGCCTTGGATGCAGAAGAGGGTTTCAGTGTGGTCATAGCGTTGTCTGCCTGGCGGGCGCCTTCTGCCACCGATGTTACGACAAGTCACGTCGCATCAGAAGGGCGTTCAATTGTTCCCCATTGGGCTGCTTATAGTAGCGATCGCGGCGCCCGACCACCATGAATCCGCATCGGTCGTAGAGCCGCCGCGCCGGCTGGTTGTTTTCCTCGACTTCGAGAAATATTGTGCGCACGCCGCGCCCGGCGAGGTGGCCGAGATGGGTCATCAGCAGCGTGCGGGAGAGGCCGCGGCCGCGATAAGCTCCGTCCACCGCAATCGAGAGAATTTCCGCTTCGTCCGCGCCGATCCGCGACACCGCAAAGCCGATCGTCTTGCGGCCGAGACGCAAGCGATGCACCAGCGTGTTGCGCTCGCTGATCATGCTCTCGAACTCGCCTTCGCCCCAGCCGCGCGCGAAGGATGCGCCGTGCAGCTGCGCGAGCCGCGCGGCATCGCGCAAGGTCGCGGGCTCGACGACGGGGCTGCCGCCGTGCCACCACTCCGACAGCCATCCCATCATGAGGTTGCGGCTTGCGCTGCGAGCGGCCTCTGCGCCGCCGGCTTGGCGTCTGGCGCCTTCAGATAGAACGGCCGCGCCGGCGCGGCGTCGGGATTGGCCGCCGCACCCAGCCAGGCGATCCAGCCGATATCGGGCGCGGGCTGCGCGTCGACCGCAACAGGCTGCGGTCCATCCTTCGGCCAGCGCTCGGCGAGGATGTTCGCCGCATTGCCCACCAGATGCGGCGCGCCGAACTGGGAAGCCGCGATCGCCTCGCCGATGGGGGCGACCTTCGGCCGCACCAGCTGGCTGCCGTCGCCGGCGACGATCTGGAAATAGACGTGATCGTGCCGCGCGTCGATCGCCGAGAGCACGGGCGCCGATCTGCTCTGGCCCACGACGGCGGCGGCATAGGCCGACAAGGTGGTCAGGCCGACGGCCGGCCGCGCGGCCGCGAGCGCAAGGCCGCGCGCCGCCGAAATGCCGACGCGCAGGCCAGTGAAGCTTCCGGGACCGACGGTGACGGCGATGCGGTCGAGCGCGGTGAAGGCGAGATCGGCCGATTGCATCACCCGCGCGATCAGCGGCATCAAGGCTTCGGCATGACCGCGCTTCATCGGCAGCGATTCCTGTGCGCGCAGCTCGGCCGTTTCGGTATCGAGCACGGCTGCCGCGCAGGCGTCGAGCGCAGTATCGATGGCGAGGATCAGCATGAAAAAGCGAATGGCGAGTGGCGAATGGCGAACAGTCTAGCGAAGTAAGCGCCTATCCGCCATTCATCACGCACGATTTGCAGGCCCCCGACAACCGTCATTCCGGGGCGGTCCGTAGCACCGAACCCGGAATCTCGAGATTCCGGGTCTGGTGCCAACGCACCATCCCGGAATGACAACTTCGTCGTCACATCGGCCGGACTTCGACCACGTCGGGCACGAAGTGCTTCAAGAGGTTCTGGATGCCGTGCTGCAGCGTCGCGGTCGATGACGGGCAGCCGGAGCAGGCGCCCTTCATGTTGAGATAGACGATGCCGTCCTTGAAGCCGCGGAAGGTGATGTCGCCGCCGTCATTGGCGACGGCCGGCCGCACCCGGGTCTCGATCAGGTCCTTGATCATGTCGACCGTCTCGGCATCGGCCTCGTCGAAGAACTCGTCCCCGTCGTCGAGATCGGTGTCGCTTTGCGCCGTGCCGTCGGCGAGCAGCGGCGCGCCCGACATGTAGTGCTCCATGATGGCGCCGAGGATCGCGGGCTTGAGCTGCTGCCATTCACCGCCGGCCTTGGTCACGGTGATGAAGTCCGATCCGTAGAACACGCCGGTGACGCCGGGCACGTCGAACAGCTTTTCGGCGAGCGGCGAACGCGTGGCCGATTCGCGGCTCGCAAATTCCATCGGGCTGCCGTCGACCACGACGCGGCCGGGAATGAACTTCAGCGTGGCGGGATTGGGGGTGGCTTCGGTTTGAATGAACATGGTTCTCTCCAGACGTCGCCGGTTCAAGGCCGGCGCGTGCCTATCCACTAGCAGATGGCGACGGGGAACGCACGGTCAAGGGGTGCCGGGATATTAGTCCATAAAAATCAAATGGTTGGGCTCGACTTACCCTCCCCTGGA
>NZ_LBJF01000002.1:444024-445066 GCF_028128735.1 Bradyrhizobium sp. CCBAU 53415
CTGGATATCATCGTCATCGGATTGGCCACCGTGTTGTGCGGCGGACAGTGCGCGACGGATATGGAGGTGTTCGCATCCTCCAAAGAGAAGCTGTTGCGGCAATTCCTTCGACTGGAGCACGGAATTCCCAGTCACGACACCTTCAGTCGGGTCTTCAACGCGCTCGATCCGGAGGCTTTCGAGCAAGCCTTCCGGAGCTTTATGGCAGCATTCGCCGAGACCAACGGGATCAAGCTCACCGGCGTGGTGGCAGTCGACGGCAAGGCGGTTCGAGGGGCCTACGAACGCGGCCGCAGCGCGACGCCGCTGCACATGGTCAATGTATTTGCGACCGAAGCCCGCATGGCCTTGGCCGCGTGCAAGGCTCCGGGCCGCAACGAGGCTCAAGGCGCCCTGGAAGTGCTGCAGATGCTCTCGCTCGAGGGCTGTATCGTTACCGCCGACGCATTGCACTGCAATCGTCCCTTCGCCAAGAAAGTCCTCGCGCGTGGTGCCGACTATGTGCTGGCTCTCAAGGAAAATCAGAGCAAGTTGTTTGCCGAGGTCGAGCGCCTCTTTATCCGCTCGGGCAAGCGCAGCGTGGCTCAGCGGGTCGACCCAAGCACGCACGACCGGCACGAATCCAGGCGTGCGACCGTCATACGCAACACCAGCCTGGGGACGACAAACCGCTTCCCCGGAGTGGCGGCCGTGGCCCGCATCACTTCGCGCCGACGGCTGCACGGAAAACCCGCCGGCAAGCCGGCTGTGCGATATTACTTGTTGTCCAAATATCTGCCTGCAAGACGCCTGTTGCAGATCGTTCGCAGCCATTGGAGCATCGAGAACCAGTTGCATTGGGTGCTCGATGTCGTCTTCGGCGAAGATGCCTGTCGAACCAGAAAAAACAACGGTCCCGAGAACTTCGCGGTCCTGCGGAGGGCTGCAATCAACCTCATTCGGACCCACCCCGCCCGCATCTCTATGCGACAAAAGGTCAAGCGGGCAGGCTGGGAAGACGCATTCCTTCTCAGCCTCATCTGTCACATGCGATAGCCCTGCC